>NZ_BLIN01000005.1:1187500-2421991 GCF_009811555.1 Streptomyces caniferus
TGCTCACCCACCTCGGGATCGACACCGTTCAGCTCAACGGCGAGGGCTTCGAGCTGCTCGTGAACAAGGGTGACACCGTCGCCCGCGGGCAGGAGATCGTGCGCTGGAACCCGGCCGCGGTCGAGGAGGCCGGCAAGTCGCCGGTGTGCCCGGTCGTCGCGCTGGAGGCCACTGCCGATTCGCTCGGCGAGGTGCGCGAGGACGGCGACATCAAGGCGGGCGACCAGCTCTTCTCCTGGCAGTAGCCGGGCGCCGTCCCGTACGGCAGGTACGACATCCATCGCGGCGGCTCGGACCGCCGCATCAACCGGAGACGGGTGCAATGGAGACAACGCTGCGAGGCGTCGGCGTCAGCCACGGTGTGGCGATCGGCGAAGTGCGGCACATGGGCACGGCGGTCCTCGAGCCGCCGGCCAAGCAGATTCCGGCGGACGAGGCGGAGCGCGAACAGGGGCGTGCCCGCCAGGCCGTGGAGGCTGTTGCCGCCGACCTTATAGCGCGGGGGAACCTGGCGGGCGGTGAGGCGCAGGCCGTGCTGGAGGCGCAGGCCCTGATGGCTCAGGACCCCGAGCTGATGGCGGATGTCGAGCGGCGGATCGCCGTCGGCTCCACCGCCGAGCGCGGTGTCTACGACGCGTTCGCCGCCTACCGGGCGCTCCTCGCGGGTGCCGGGGAGTACCTCGCGGGCCGGGTGGCCGACCTCGATGACGTGCGCAACCGTATCGTCGCGCGGCTGCTGGGCGTGCCGATGCCGGGCGTGCCGGACAGCGACGAGCCGTACGTGCTGATCGCGCGGGATCTGGCGCCGGCCGACACCGCGCTGCTGGACCCGACGCTGGTGCTCGGGTTCGTGACCGAGGAGGGCGGGCCGACCAGCCACAGCGCGATTCTGGCGCGGGCGCTGGGGGTGCCGGCGATCGTGGCGCTCCCGGGTGCGGGTGAGCTTGTCGAGGGCACGGTCATCGCCGTCGACGGCAGCACCGGTGAGGTCTTCGTGGAGCCGAACGCCGAGAGGCGGGCGACGCTGGAGCAGGCCGCGGCGGAGCGCAGGGCGGCGCTGGCGGCGTCGTCCGGTCCGGGTGCCACCTCCGACGGGCACAAGGTGCCGCTGCTGGCGAATGTCGGTGGTCCCGGTGATGTGCCCGCGGCGGTCGAGGCCGGGGCGGAGGGTGTCGGGCTCTTCCGTACGGAGTTCCTCTTCCTGGACGACAGCAAGAACGCGCCGTCCGAGGAGAAGCAGGTCGATGCGTACCGCAAGGTGCTGGAGGCCTTCCCGGAGGGGCGGGTCGTGGTGCGGGTGCTCGATGCCGGTGCCGACAAGCCGCTGGACTTCCTGACGCCGGCCGACGAGCCGAACCCCGCGCTGGGTGTGCGGGGGCTGCGGACCCTGCTCGACCACCCCGATGTGCTGCGGACGCAGCTCACGGCGCTGGCCAAGGCTGCCGAGGGGCTGCCGGTCTATCTCGAGGTCATGGCGCCGATGGTGGCGGACCGGGCCGATGCCAAGGCGTTCGCGGATGCCTGCCGGGAGGCCGGGCTGCGGGCGAAGTTCGGGGCGATGGTGGAGATTCCGTCCGCGGCTCTTCGGGCGCGGTCGATTCTGCAGGAGGTCGAGTTCCTTTCGCTGGGGACGAACGATCTGGCGCAGTACACCTTTGCCGCCGACCGTCAGGTGGGTGCCGTCTCGCGGCTGCAGGACCCCTGGCAGCCGGCGCTGCTGGATCTGGTGGCGGCTTCGGCCGACGCGGCGAAGGCCGAGGGCAAGAGCTGTGGTGTCTGTGGTGAGGCGGCCTCCGACCCGCTGTTGGCGTGTGTGCTGACGGGGCTCGGGGTCACCAGCCTGTCGATGGGTGCGGCGTCGATTCCGTACGTCCGGACCACGCTGTCCAAGCACACGCTGGCGCAGTGCGAGCGGGCGGCGGCCGCCGCGCGTGCCGCGGACAGCGCCGAGGATGCGCGGGCCGCCGCGCAGGCGGTGCTCTCCGGGGAGTGATCCCGCGCGGCGCCGTGCGGCGCCGGAGTGTCGATGGCCGTCCCGCCCTTGTGGCGGGGCGGCCGTCGTCGTGTGTGCGGACGGTGTGGATCGCGCGGTCAGTGGTGGTGGGGGTCGGGTGGGGCGGTGAGAGGGAGGCCGGGGGCGTAGTCGACGGCGTGCTCGGGTGGGATCGGTTCGCCGGTGTCGGCGTCGGTGCAGTAGGCGGTGAAGACCTGGGCGGCGCCGAGGGGGCGTAGCCAGGAGTCGCCGAGGGACCAGCCGCGGACCGTGTCGTGGGGTTGGTCGCCGGTGGCGTCGCGGTCGGCGGGAGCGGCGGTGGTGCGGGAGACGAGGCCGCCGGGGGTGCGCAGGGCGAAGCCGGCGGCAAGGACCGTGCAGAAGACGAGGGTCTCGGATTCGGCGAGCCGGGGCCGGGCGCCGTCGTGGCTGGTGGCGTGCAGGACCGCGAGGAGGGACGGCTCTCCGGCGGCGACGGAGCAGACGAGGTGGTGGGTGCCGTCGCCGAGAGCGGTCAGGAGCTCCTGGAGGGCTTGGGTGGCGCGGGCGAAAGCGAGGTGGGCGAGGTCCGCGCCGCACGCGTCGCAGGTGCCGGCGCGGGCCAGGACGCCGGAGGCGTGGTCCCAGGTGGCCTGGCGGTCGGCCTCTTCGACGAGTAACGGGATCAGTTGGCTCAGTGGTTCGCCCTGGTAGGTCAGCGTGGCGCCGGTGCGGGCGACTTCGGCGGTGTAGCGGCTGCGGCTGTCGGGGCGGTCGGGGTCCAGGGCGAGGTCGGCGCAGTACTTCTCGTAGGCGGCCGGGTCGAAGAGGCTGACGGTCGTGAGGACGCCCTGGGAGGCGAGGCGGCGCAGCAGGGTCTCCACCTGCCGGAGGTAGCTGCGGTGGTCGTCGAACGGGAAGGTGCGGTAGCGGCGCATGGCCGTGAAGTCCTGTTCGTCGGCCAGGACGGCGGCGCTGCTCGGGATTTCGCGGCGCAGTGCGCGGCGGGCGGTGGTCGGGTCGGTGGGCCGGGATGTGGATGTCATGACTCCCCCTGAGTGCGTTGCGCCGGCTCGGTGTGAGCCGTGGCGGCCGAACATCACTTGTCACAGAGAGTAATCGGGGGGTCTGACAATGCGGCCGGGCGCCGGACCGGAGGGCGTGGGTGCCCTGGCGGTCCGGCGCGGCCGGGGTCTACTGCGCGCCGTCGGTGGCGCGGTCGCGGCCCACCCGCTCGTAGAAGCGGAGCAGTTCGAGGTTGTCGACGGAGCCGGGGTTGACGGCCTTGTCGAGGGGGGTGCCCTGGAGGAGGCGTTTGACGGGGACCTCGATGCGCTTGCCGGTGAGGGTGTGCGGGACGCCGGGGGCCTCGATGATGTCGTCCGGGACGTGCCGCGGGGAGAGCTCGGTGCGGATGGTGCGCTTGATGCGGTCGCGCAGGGCGTCGTCGAGGGCGGCGCCGGGGGCGAGATGGACGAAGAGCGGCATCCAGTAGCCGCCGTCGGGCAGCTCCAGGCCGATGACGAGGGATTCGCGGATCTCGGGGAGCCGTTCGACGGCCTCGTAGATGTCGGCGGAGCCCATCCGGACGCCCTGGCGGTTGAGGGTGGAGTCGGAGCGGCCGTGGATGACGACGCTGCCGCGGGAGGTGACGGTGATCCAGTCGCCGTGCCGCCAGACGCCGGGGTACATGTCGAAGTAGCTGTCGTGGTAGCGGCTGCCGTCGGGGTCGTTCCAGAAGCGGGTGGGCATGGACGGCATGGGGCGGGTGACGACGAGTTCGCCGACCTCGTCGGTGACCGGTTCGCCCTGGGGGTCCCAGGCCTGGAGGTCGGTGCCGAGGCACGCGGCCTGGAGTTCGCCGATGTGGACGGGGAGGGTGGGGACGGCGCCGGCGAAGCAGCTGCAGACGTCGGTGCCGCCGCTGACGGAGGCCACCCAGAGGTCGGCGCCGCTCTCCGCGAAGCAGTCGTGCAGCCAGCGGAAGCCGTCCGGCGGGAGCGGGGAGCCGGTGGTGGCGACGCAGGCGATGGCGGAGAGGTCGAGGTCGCGGGCGGGGTGGATGCCGGCCTTGCGGCAGGCCATGACGTAGGCGGCGGAAGTGCCGTAGACGGTGGCGCGGGTGGTTGCGGCGACCCGCCACTGGGCGGAGATGTCGGGGTGGCCGGGGCTGCCGTCGTAGAGCACGATCGTGGAGCCCACCAGGAGGCCGGCGACGAGGAAGTTCCACATCATCCAGCCGGTGGAGGTGTACCAGAAGAACCGGTCGTCGGGGCCGAGGTCGCAGTGCAGGCCGGTCTGCTTGAGGTGTTCGAGCAGGATGCCGCCCTGGGACTGGACGATGGCCTTGGGCAGGCCGGTGGTGCCGGAGGAGTACAGGACCCACAGCGGGTGGTCGAAGGGGACCTGTTCGAAGACCGGTTCGGTGTCGTGGGAGGTCAGGTCCGACCAGTTCAGGGCGCCTTCGGGGGCGGGGGTATCGAGCAGCGGGATGTGGACGACGGCGCGCAGGGTGGGGAGTTCGGCGCGGAGCTCGGCGACGGTGTCGCGGCGGTCGTGCTCCTTGCCGCCGTAGCGGTAGCCGTCGACGGTGAACAGGACGACGGGTTCGATCTGCTGGAAGCGGTCCAGCACGCTGCGGGCGCCGAAGTCGGGGGCGCAGGAGGTCCATACTCCGCCGACCGCGGCGGTGGCGAGGAGTGCGACGACGGCCTGCGGGATGTTGGGGACGTAGGCGCTGACCCGGTCGCCGGGGCGGACGCCGAGGCGGCGGAGTTCGGCGGCCAGCGAGCCGACCTGGGCGCGCAGCTCCGCCCAGGTGACCGGGGTGGGCTCATGGGTCTCGTCGACGTACAGCAGCGCGGGGTCGTCGGCGCGGGCCGGGTCCTCGGCGGCGCGCAGGGCGTGCTCGGCGTAGTTGAGGGTGGCGCCGGGGAACCAGCGGGCGCCGGGCATCGCGGGGTCGGCGAGGACCGTTTCGTACGGGGTGGCGAAGCGGACGTCGAACCACTCCGCGGTGGCCTGCCAGAAGGCGGAGAGGTCGTCGACGGACCAGCGGTGCAGGGCGGCGTAGCTCGTGGCGGGGTCGCCGGGGGTGGGCGCGGGCGCGCCGTGGTGCGCGGCGGCCCAGGTGTGGAAGCGGGTGACCTGTGCGCCGGTGATCCGGTCCGGGCCTGGTTGCCAGAGGGGTTCCGGCTGCGGGGCGGACTGCGGTGCGGTGGTCATGATGCGGCTCCCGGGCGGTACGCGTCGTGGGCGTCGGGCGCGCACGGCGGTGGGGTTCCCCCGGCCCAGTCGCTGGGCGTGTGCGCGTGACACGGCTTGCCTGGACGATGCCATGTGATCGACTTGTGCACCAGGGTGGGCTGCCCACATTCGGGGGGTGGCGGGTGTGGTGCCGGCACGTGGTCCGGGCCGGCTCCGGGGGTCGTGGGGGGACATACGGCGGGATTCGGCCATCGCGTGACGATCCGCGGGCCCGAGGGTGGCCGAGCGTGACCCCGCGCAGGTGAACGGCAGTTGAACGGTGCCCGCGCACCCGGCCGTCAATGGCAGGCTGACCGGCATGGACGGGCGGGATCTGGTGCGGTCGGTACGGATGATCAGGGCGGTCGGGCCGGCGCAGGGGCTACGGTCCGTGCGTGCGGCGTGGCGGGCGCGGCGGGCGGATGCGCTGGCGCTGCCAAGACGCGCCGCGGAGCGGGCGCGGGTACCGGGGGCGGCCAGTGGAGCGGAACCCCAGCCGGGCGGCGGGTTGATCCACTTCGCGCGGTCGTCGCTGCGGGTGCGGGTGGCGTCGGGCGGCGCGGTGTTCTGCGGCTGGGAGGGCGCCGAGCCGGAGCCGTCGTACGCGCTGGCCGGGGCGTGCCCCGAGGTGGACGCGCGGGCGGTGCTGGAACCCGATACCGAGGGCGGCTGGCGGGTGGTCTCCGAGCGGGTGCTGGTGGTGGTGTCCCGGCACGGTGCGGTGGAGGTGCGGACGCCCGGCGGGGCGGTGCTGCGGCGGGAGTTGCCGCCGCGCTGGTGGGACCGCGTCGCCGAGGAGAGTGCCGACGGGCGGGCCGAGGGCGCCTCGCGGTGGGTGCAGCGCGCGGAGGTCGCGGCCGATGCCCGGTTCTTCGGGCTCGGCGGCCGGGCGCACGGCCCGCGGCTGCGGGACGGGGTCTACCGGCTGTGGAACACGGATCCGGGCGGTGCCTTCGAGCCGGGGGACGATCCGCTGTCGCTGACGATGCCGGTACAGCTGGTGGTGGCGGACGCCGGTACGCATCTGGTCTTCCACGACAATTCCTGGGACGGCCGGGTGACGTTGCGCGAGGGCGCGGAGGGGGCGGGCTCCGGGCACGACCGGCCGGGGACCTGTGAACTGCGGATGGACGGCGGACCGCTGCGCTACTGGGTGCTGGCCGGCACCCCGGCCCGGGTGCTGCAGGGCTGGACGGCGCTGACCGGGGCGCCCGCGCTGCCGCCGCAGTGGGCCCTGGGATATCAGCACGCCCGCTGGGGCTTCGGCGGTCAGGCCGAGGTGCGCCGGGTGGTGGCCGGTTACAAGGAGCGCGGCCTTCCGCTGTCCGCGGTGCATCTGGACATCGACCATTTCGACCGGCACCGGGTCTTCACCGTCGACCGGCAGCGCTATCCGGATCTGCCCGGTCTGGCACGGGAGTTGCGGGCGGACGGGGTGCGGCTGGTGTCGATCGTGGATCCGGCGGTGAAGGCGGAACCGGGGGACGTGGTGTATGAGGGCGGGTCTGCGGCGGATGCCTTCGTACGGGACGCACGGGGGCGCGAGGTGCGCGGGGTGGTGTGGCCGGGCGAGTCGGTGTACCCGGATTTCACCGATGCGCGGGCGCGCAAGTGGTGGGGTGCGCTGTACGCGGAGCGCCTGGCGCAGGGCTTCGCGGGCGTCTGGCACGACATGAACGAGCCGGTCTCGTTCGCCGCGTTCGGGGAGCGGACGCTGCCGCGCTCGGCGCGGCACGCCCTGGAGGGCCGGGGCGGCGACCATCGGGAGGCGCACAACATCTACGCGCTTGCCATGGCGCGGGCCGGCTTCGAGGGGCTGTGCGAACTGCGGCCGGCCGAGCGGCCGTTCCTCTTCTCCCGTTCGGGCTGGGCCGGGATGCAGCGCTACGGCGGCAGCTGGTCGGGCGATGTGACGACGGGCTGGGCGGGGTTGCGCGCCTCGCTGTCTCTGGTGCTGGGTCTGGGGCTGTGCGGGGTCCCGTACAGCGGTCCCGATATCGGCGGGTTCTCCGGGGTGCCGTCCCCGGAGCTGTATCTGCGGTGGTTCCAACTGGGGGCCTGGCTGCCGCTGTTCCGTACGCATTCGGCGCTCGGGGCGGGGCGGCGGGAGCCGTGGGAGTACGGGGTCGAGGTGGTCGAGCACGCCCGTACGGCGCTGCGCGAACGGGAGCGGCTGCTGCCGTACTTCGGGACGCTGGGCCAGTTGGCGCGGCTGACCGGCGCGCCGTACGTCCGGCCGGTGTGGTGGAGCGCGCCGCGGGACCGGGCGCTGCGGGACTGTGAGGACGCCTTTCTGCTGGGGGACGCGCTGCTGGTGGCGCCGGCGCTGGCGGCGGGTGTGACCCGGCGGCCGGTGCGGCTGCCGCGCGGCCGGTGGTACGACACCGCGACCGGGCGGGCGTACGACGGTCCCGGACAGGTGTGGGTGGAGGCGCCGCTGTCGCGGATTCCGGTGCTGGCACGGGCCGGTGCGGTGATGCCGGTGACGGGTGCGGACGGTGGGACGGAGCTGGAGGTCTGGGCGCCGGTGGCCGGGCGCGGGGGCGGCGGGCTGGTGGTGCCTGATGCCGGGGACGGCTGGCAGCGGCCGACGGTGGAGCGCTTCACCTCGCGGCGGGAGGGCGACCGGGTGGTCGTGGAGCGGCGGGACGGGGGCGCGGTGGGCTATCCGGTGCGGGTGCGGGGGCTCAACGACGGGGCGGAGGCGTAGGCGGGCGGGGCAGGGAGGAACGGAGGAGGAGCGGGCAGCGGCGTGGCGGGGTGGGGCAGGAGGGGCCGTAGCGGGGCGGGGGACCCGGTGGACCGGTTGCGCGGACGGCGCGTTGCACGGTGGGCGGGTTGCGCGGTGGGGCTTCCCCTCCGACTGCCGTGCTGGTAAACGGGGTGCCATGCCCAGACTTGCTGCCGCGCTGCGCGGCCTCGCCGCCGCTGCCGCCGCGCTGATCGCCGTCGCCGCCGTCCCTTCGGATGCGGCAGCGGGCACCGCCCCGCACCGCCCGTCACCGTCGTCGCATCCGTCCCACGACCCCAAGGCGCCCAGGGAGTTCGTCGCGCTGCGGGACGTGGACCCCACGATCATCCAGGAGATGCGCTACGCCACCCCGCACGACTTCATGGGGGTGCCGGTGACCGGCTACCGGGCGCCGATGTGCCTGCTCACCCGGGACGCGGCACGGGCGTTGCACCGGGCGCAGCGCTCGTTCCTGCGCCGCGGGTACTCCCTCAAGGTCTACGACTGCTACCGGCCGCAGCGCGCGGTGGACCACTTCGTGCGCTGGGCCGAGGACTTGGGCGACCAGCGGATGAAGGCCGAGTTCTATCCGCGGGTCGACAAGTCGACGCTGTTCCGGGACGGCTATATCGCGGAGAAGTCCGGGCACAGCCGGGGCAGCACCCTCGATCTGACGCTGGTGCGGCTGCCGGCCCTGCCCACCCGGCCGTACGTCCCCGGGGAGCCACTGTCGTCGTGCTACGGCCCGAAGGCGGCCCGTTTCCCGGACAACGGGCTGGACATGGGAACCGGCTTCGACTGTTTCGACACCCTGGCGCACACCCTCGACCCGCGGATCAAGGGCACGCAGCGGGCGCACCGGCTGCTGCTGAAGGACGGCATGGAGCGCGCCGGATTCGTCAATTACCCCTACGAGTGGTGGCACTACACCTTCACGCCGGAGACGTTTCCGGACACCTACTTCGACTTCCCGGTTGCCCGGCGGTCGCTCGTCCGGCACTGACCGGCCACGTCGTCGACGGCCCGTCCGGCGGGCCTGTCTTGTCCGCCGCGGTCGGTCCGCAGGAGGTCAGGAGCACCGGGGCGGACAAGGCGTCGGAGAGGGCGTCGGTCCAGTCGCGCGGGTCGCTGCCGGGCGTCTGCCAGCGGTCCGGGCGGGCGGTCAGCAGTCGCTCGGTGAGGGCCTGCTGACGGCGGAGGTCGCCCGGTCGCGCGGCCGGGATGCGGTCCATGGGGCCGTCCGGGGTGCGGTAGCCGCGGGCGAGGCGCAGCGCGGGGTGGCGGGCCGGCGCGTCGAGGTGGGTGACGGCGAGACCGTCCACTCCCCCGCAGGCCGCGACGGCGTAGGCGTGCGCGGGGGCGTCGAAGTGGCCCGCGCGGAAGCCTCCTTGCCAGCGGCCGTGGCCGTTGTGCGGCTCGGGGAGGGCGGCGGCCAGGGCGGGGTCCTCGGTGACGAGCGGGCCGGGACCGTGCCGCGTCGTATAGGTCCGTACGACGCCCAGCCGCAGCGCGGTGTGCGGCCGGCCGGCCTCGGCGAGGAGGGTTTCGGCGCCGTCGAAGGTGGTGGTGGACCAGGTGGTGTACGGGTGGAAGCCGTGCCACTCGTCCAGCAGGACGCCCTGGGCGCCTTCGAAGACGGCCGGCCCGCGGCGCAGCAGGCCGGGCAGATGGGACTCGTCGACGAGGGTGACGTGGTCGGCGAAGGCGGTGAAGGCGGCCGTGCAGGCGTCGACGGGCGGTGCGTCGAGCGGACCGACGGCGGCGGTGAGGCGGTCGCGGAGCAGGGTGAGTTTGCGGCGCAGGGCCGTACGGGAGGTGCAGTCGCCGGCCGTGGGGGCGTCGGCGGGGTGGGCGAGGGCGTAGGCGGCGGTCTCGCCGATGCCCATGCCGCAGGAGCCGTGGCGGGCGGTGCCGCGGGCGCGCTCCCGCGCCCGGTTGGCGGCCGCGTGGTACGGCGTGGTGAGGCGGGCGCGCCGGTCCACGGTGAGCAGCGCGAGCGGGTCCGGGACACCGAGCGAGGCGAGATGCCGGGCCTCGATGGCGAGCGCCGCCGGGTCCACCATCATCAGGCGGGACAGATGGGTGGGAATGCCGCTGAAGGTGCCGGAGCCGAACTGGGCGAAGGTGTGGTGGCGGCCGTCGGTGGTGACGACGTTGTGGGCGGCCTGGGCGCCGCCGTTGAAGCGGATCACCGCCGAGACCGGCGCCGCGCCCGGGCGGGGGACGCAGAGCCGGTCGACGACGGTGCCCTTGCCGGCGTCGCCGTAGCCGAGGTCGACCACGATGGTGTGCACGGAGGGTTCCTCTTTCCGCAGGGTCACAGCCGGGTGGTGCCACCGGGGCCGGGGGTGCCGACGGTGTCGATCAGCGGCGCCGTGGAGTGCGCGACGGTGCCCCGCCCGCGGCCGAGGGTGGCCAGCGCCTTGCCGACGGTGCCGCCCGCGTCGGAGCCGATGTCGGCGAGGTCGTCGAGTCCGGCGGCGAGGTCGATGGCCTCCTCGCCGAGGCCGACGGTCAGGGCGAGGGTTTCGCAGACCGCGCCGAGGTCGTCGAGTTCGATGACGTTCTGGCCGAGGAGCTTGCGCCAGGTGCCCAGGACGGCGGCGTTGCCGACGTGGGTGGCACCGGCCGGGACGATGAAGTAGACATCGAACTTCCGCTGCACCTCGGCGAGGATCGAGGGCAGGGGGATGTCCTCGGCGAGGTCGTCGCCGAAGACCGCACGGACCTCGCGGGCCTTGACCTTCCCGTAGGGCATCTCGTCGCCGATGAGGAAGAGGTAGCCGCGGCGGCCGCGCTTCTCGTGGCAGTCGATGCTGGTGTGGCGTGCCATGGCGTAGAGGGCGAGTTCGTACGACTCGGTCATCTGGCCGCCTCCGCCGCCTTCCAGGAGGAAGTTGCCGAGGTCGTCGTCCATGCGGTTGTCGGACTCGAACTGTCCGATCTGGAGCGGCACCCGGTCGCAGGTGGCGTCGCCGACGGCTCCGAAGAGGATCTGCGGGTGCTCGACGTACCCCTTGCGCAGCAGCAGGCCGAACAGCTCGGGAAGCTTGGTCTGCAGCGCCCGGGGCACCGCACGCATCGATCCGGTGACGTCGAAGAGGACGGCGAGGGCCAGCGAGGCGGGGTGTTCGTCGGAGTCCCGGCTCTCGCGGGTGGTGAGGCCCTTCGGGTCGAGGGAGGCGTGTGCGGTCCAGGTGTGGCGCGGGGACGAGGTGGTGACACGGTCGCTGTAGTCGAAGGCGCTGGTGCCGGCGGCGTCGCGGTAGTGCGCCGCGGCGCCGTAGACATCGGTGGACCAGGTTCCGCTGCCCATGGTGGATCCCCCTGTGTGGTGGGCGGGTCGGGTGGTGGAGTGAGGTGCGGCGCGCTCCCGTACGGGGCGGCGCGCTCGGTACTGCCTGCGGAGGCGGTGCGGCCTACGGATGCGGTGCGGGCATCGTGGACGGGCGGAAGGTGCGGGGCCCGTAGAGGCGGTCGAGGAGTGCGTCCAGCTCGGCCAGCAACTGCCAGGCGTCGTGCGGACGGCGGGCCTCGGCCGGCAGGGTGCAGCCGCGCAGGAAGGCCCGCATCGGCTTCGGGGTGCGCGCCCCCATGAGGGTGGCCATGGTGTGGGAGGCGAGGTGGATGTCGGTGGCCTCGGTCGCCGGGCGGCGGCCGGTCACCTCGGGCGGATAGGCGGCGCGGTGGCGTTCGACGAGCGCGGGGACGCGGTCGCCGGGGGCCGTGCTGTAGCACCAGTCGACGAGGACCAGGCCGTGCAGCCCGGGGTGGACGAGGACGTGTTCGGGCAGGACGGCGCCGTGCACCCGGCCGGCGCGGTGCGCCCAGCCGAGCGCCGCCAGCAGCCTGCGCCACATCCAGGCGGCATCGCGCGGGTCGAGTCCGCCCGGGTGGGCGTCATGGACCTCGGCGAGCGTGTGGAAACCGTCCGACGGTACGAGGGCGTTGACCCGGCGTTCGCCGCCGGTGTCCGGGTCGCGGTGGCGGAAGGACTCCAGCAGCCGGGGCGCGTAGGCACGGTGGCGCGGGTCGCCGTGCCGCGCCAGCCGGTCGAGGGTCCGGGCCTCGCGCTCCATGAGGTCGTTGTCGGTGACCGTGCGCGGGATCTTCAGCAGCGCGCGGTGACGGGTGCCGTCCTCCTCGTACGTCGCCTCGCGGAGCACCGCGAGGTCGCCGGTGGTGAGGGTCGCGCCGAGGGTGTACGTGCGGCGGCGGGTGGTCAGGGTCGGGCGGGCGGCGGCGGTGTGCTGCTGCCAGAGGGCGTCGAGGCGGGCGAACTCGGCCTCGGCGTCCGGGCGTTCGCCGGGCGGTGCGGTGTCGGGGTGCAGCAGCCGGGCGAGCCGGCGGTGGGTCCGGACGGCCGCCGCGTGGTCGGCGGGGAAGAGGTCCGCGGGCCGGCGGGCCGCGGCCAGTGCGGCGCGGGCGGCGGCACGGGTGTGCGGGGCGTCCGCGGCCATGGTGGTCATCGCACGCTCTCCTCCCGGTCGGGGCGCAGCAGCGCCGGATGCAGCAGGCGGGCGTCGCCCGCACGGTAGAGACGAGCGCGCGGACCGCCGCGGGCTCCCCCGCGGGCCGCCGTCGCGCCGGTGGATTCGACGAACCCGGGCACCGAGAGCACCTTGCGGTGGAAGTTCCCCGCGTGCAGCGGGCTGCCCCAGATGGATTCGTAGACGCCGCGGAGCTCGACGACGGTGAATTCCTCCGCGAGGAACGCCGTGGCCAGCGGGGTGTACTCGATCTTCGCGCGGGCGCGGTCGAGTCCGTCGGCGACGATCGCGGCATGGTCGAAGGCGAGCGGCAGAAGCGCCTGCGGACCGGGGCCGTCCTCCGCCGTCGCGTCGCCGACGGGCCGGGGCGCGGAATCACCCCCGTCGATCCCGCGCCCCGGGCCCTGCTCTGAGGGACGCGGCCGGGCCGCGTCCGGTTCGACGGAAGTCCGCGGAGTCACCCTTTCGGGTTCCCGCGCCTCCGTACGGCCCCCGAGATCCAGCGCGGCGACCGGGACCCAGGCCGCGGCCGAGGCGTCGCCGCCGCCGCGGGCCTCGGGGAGGTCGGGTGCGAAGGCGAGGTAGGCGACGGTGACGACGGGCATCCGCGGATCGCGGCCGGGATCGCCGTAGGAGCCGAGCTGTTCGAGGTGGACGCGTTCCAGTTGCGTGGCGTCCAGGCCGGTCTCCTCGGCGAGTTCGCGGGCCGCGGCCGCGTCGAGCGACTCCCGGCCGGCCTGGACGAAGCCGCCCGGCAGCGCCCAGGCGCCCTGGAAGGGGTGGCCGCCGCGCTCGACGAGCAGGACGTGCAGGGCCCCGGCGCGCAGCGTCAGCGCGACCACGTCCACGGTCACGGCGATGGCCGGGAACTCCCGCGGGTCGTAGGCCGCGAGGAACTCGCTGTCCTCCTGGCTCCGCGCGGCGCCGCTCGCGTTGCCCTGCCGGTCCGTGTCCACGGCCACCCCTCCCACGTCGTTCTCACTTTGAGTCTTTCTCGGAACGAGAACAACATAGCACCGGACGTCGGCGGCGTACAGGGCGAGGGGGCGGCAGCGGGACGGGCCGGGGGGCGCCTTCGTGAGGCGGCGGCTCAGAGCCGCCCGCCGGCGGTGTCCGACGAGAGCCGCTGGGCGGCGTACACCGGAACGACCGACAGGGCGATCAGCAGCGCGGCGAGCACATCGACGACCGGCGCCTGGTGGGGGCGGGCCAGGTTCTCGTAGATCCAGATCGGCAGCGTCCTCGTGCCCGCACCCGCCGTGAAGGTGGTCACCACGACCTCGTCGAAGGAGAGCGCGAAGGCCAGCAGGGCGCCGGCGAACAGCGCAGGGCGCAGCGCGGGGAAGGTCACGTACCGCAGGGTCTGCCAGGGGCGGGCGCCCAGGTCGGCGGAGGCCTCGGCCAACGACGGCGCGATCCTGCGGAGCCGGGCGGCGACGTTGTTGAAGACGATGACGACGCAGAAGGTGGCATGGCCGACGACGACCGTGAACAGGCCGAAGCCGATGCCCAGCGGTGCGAGGACGGTGCGGAAGGCCGCGTTGAGGGCGATACCGGTGACGATGCCCGGCAGGGCGATCGGCAGCACGATCAGGAACGAGACGGCCCGCCGTCCGAAGAAGCCGTGGCGGTGCACGGCGAAGGCCGCGAGCGAGCCGAGGACCAGGGCGATGGCGGTGGCGCCGAGGCCCGCCCGCAGCGAGGTCCACAGGGCGTCGCGGGCGCCCGCGCTGTGCCGGGCGCGGCTCCACCATGCGCCGGTCAGGGCCCTGGGCGGCCACGCGAACGACGGGTCGGCGTTGAGGGAGTTGAGCAGGACCAGGAGCAGCGGGAGGTAGATCAGGGCGAGGCCGGCGGCCGTGAGGCAGCCGAGGACGATACGGGCGGTGCGGGTGAGATGCATCCGGCTGCCTCCTTCGGTACCGGTCAGAGCGAGTCGAGGGCGCCGGCCCGGCGGACGGCGGCGAGATAGCAGACGACGAGGGCGACCGGGACCGCGGAGAGCGCCGCCGCGAGCGGCAGGTCGAGGGTGACCTGAGAGGCGATGACATTGCCCAGGAGCTGGGTGCGGCCGCCGACGATCTGTGCGGTGAGGTAGTCGCCGAGGGAGAGCGAGAAGGTGAAGACGGAACCCGCCAGGAGCGCCGGCCGGACGGCGGGGGCGACGACGGAGCGCAGGGTGCGTATGGTGCCCGCGCCGAGGTCGGCGGAGGCCTCCAACAGGTGGGCGGGCAGCCGCTCCAGGGCGGTGTGGACCGGCAGGATCATGTACGGCAGCCAGAGGTAGGCGAGCACGATCACGACGGCGGTCGTGCCGTACCCGGGGCCGCGCAGACCGAACGGGGCGAGTGCCGCATTGACGATGCCGTGCTCGCCGAGCATCACCCGCCAGGCGTACGCCTTGACCAGATAGCCGGCCCACAGCGGGGTCAGCACGGCCACCAGCAGGGCGCGGCGCAGCCGGCCGGTCGCCACCCGCGCCATGAAGAAGGCCATCGGCAGCGCGAGGAGGGCGTCGAGGAGGGTGACGGCCACGGCGATGCCGAAGGTGCGCAGGGCGACGGTGCGGTAGACGGGGGTGGTGAGGACGTCGCGGAAGTTGTCGGTGGTCCAGGTGTGCACGACGTCCGAGGTGAAGGGATCGGTGGTCCAGAAGGCGGAGAGCAGGAGGACGGCGAGGGAGCCGAGGTAAGCGAGGACCAGCCACAGGAGCGGCGGGGCGAGGAGCGCGGCGAGCCGGCCGCGGGCGCGGGGCTCACGGCTCGTGGCGGACACCCGGACTCCCGCGCTCAGCCCTTGATCTCCGTCCAGGCCCGGGTCCACTCCGCATAGTCGGTGCACGTGACGTTCTTGCGGCCGTCGAGGCACTGCGGGACGGGGGTGGTCCAGAAGTGGACGCGGCGGTAGTAGGCCTCGTCATCGGCGTGGTAGACGGCGCAGTGATGCGGGTCGGCGGTCTCCCGGCAGGCCTTGGCGTTGGCGGGCGCCTCGCCGAAGTACTCGGCCACCTGGGCGTTCACCTTCGGGGAGACGATCCAGTTGAGCCACTTGTAGGCGCAGTTGGGATGGGCGGCCTCGGCGGAGACCATCCAGGTGTCGGACCAGCCGGTGGCGCCCTCCTTGGGGAGGACGGCCTTGACGGGGGCCTTCTCCGCGGCGGCGGTGTTGGCGATGACCTGCCAGGTGGTGCCGAGGACGCTGTCACCGCCCTTGAAGGCCGTGACTTCCTTCTGGTAGTCGCTCCAGTATTCGCCGATCTGCTGCCGCTGCTTCTTCAACAGGGCCACCGCGGCGTCGAGTTGCTTGTGGTCCAGCGCGTACGGGTCCTTGATGCCGAGCGCGGGACGGGCCTTCATGAGGTAGAGGGCGGCGTCGGCGATGTAGATGGGCGAGTCGTAGGCGGTGACCTTGCCCGCGTACTTCGCCGCGTCGTCGAAGACGGCCTTCCAGGAGTCGGGGGCCGGGGAGACCTTGTCGGTGCGGTACATCAGCAGGTTGGCGCCGCGGCCGTGCGGGACGCCGTACATCTTCCCGTCCTTGGAGTTGAACGGGCGCATCTTCAGGCCGCTGAAGATGTCGCGGTAGTTCGGCACGAGACGGGTGTTGACGGGCGCCACGTCGCCCGCGGCGATCAGCCGGAGGGTGGCGTCGCCGGACGCGGAGACGGTGTCGTACTGGCCGGTCTTCATCAGCGAGACCATCTCGTCGGAGGTCCCGGCGGTCTTGGTGTTGACCTTGCAGCCGGTCCGCTTCTCGAAGGGGTGCACCCAGTCGGCCTCGGGGTCGTTCGAGCCGTCCTCGGCGTATCCGGCCCAGGCGATGATGTCGACCCGGCCCTCCCCCTTGCCGACACTCTTCTGCTCGGCGGCTCCCCCGCCGTCCGCTCCCCCGCCGCCGGAACCGCACGCGGCGGCCAGCAGCAGGGCCCCGGCCGCCACGGCGGCCTTCCACGGATTCGCGTTGCGCATGGTGAACTCCCGCTGTCGCACACGACTGTCGAGCCCCGCCAGTATCCGGAAGCCGGCCCTCTGCCACCAGAGCGCGTCGGGCAGCACATGCGCCCCGGGGGCGCGATACGACGATCTCTCAGCCGGGCACCGGAAAGGCGTCCTCGGCCTTCCACAGCAGATGCACGGCGGCGCCCGGACGGGCGGCATCCGGCAGCTCCGTGGAGTTCAGCCGCACCACGGTGAGCCGGTCGTCGCCGGCGTCGAGGTCCACCACCACGCGCGTATGGGCGCCGACGTGGGCGATCTCGGCGACCCTGCCCGGCGCACACCGCTCCCCCGGGCCCGGCATGCCGTCCGGGCCCTCGGGAGCGGCGATCCGGATCCGCTCGGGGCGGAGGCTGTACGTGCCCGGGGCGCCGACCACACGGACCGCGGCCTGGTCGCGCAGCAGATTGGTGGTGCCGATGAAGCCCGCGACGAACGCCGTGGCGGGACGGTCGTAGAGCTCCAGCGGCGTACCGGTCTGCTCGATCCGGCCGCGGTCGAGCACGGCGAGACGGTCGCTGAGCGTCAGCGCCTCCTCCTGGTCGTGGGTGACGAGGAGGAAGGTGACGCCGGTGGTGCGCTGGATGCGCCGGAGTTCGCGCTGCATCTCCTGGCGCAGCTGAAGGTCGAGCGCGCCGAGGGGTTCGTCGAGCAACAGCAGCCCCGGGTCGTCGATCAGGGCGCGGGCCAGGGCGACGCGCTGTCGCTGGCCGCCGGAGAGCTGGGCCGGCCGGCGCGGGCCGTGGTCGTCGAGGCGTACGGTGCGCAGCGCGGCACGGGCGCGGGCGCGGCGTTCGGATCTGCGCACTCCGGCGACGGTGAGTGCGTAGGCGACGTTCTGCTCGACGGTCATGTGGGGGAAAAGCGCGTAGTCCTGGAAGACGGTGTGGACATCGCGGCGGCTGGGCGGGAGGGCGGTGACATCGCGGCCGGCGAGTTCGATGCGGCCCGAGGTGGGCCGCTCGAAGCCGGCGATCAGGCGCAGCAGGGTGGTCTTGCCCGAGCCGGAGGGGCCGAGGAGGGAGAAGAACTCCCCTTCCCTGAGGGTGAGCCCGGCGGCGTCGACGGCACGCAGCGGGCCGAACTCCTTGGTGACGCCGGTGAGGCGTACGGCGGGGGCGGCTTCCGCCGGGGCGGGACGGGCATCGGTGCGGGCGGCTTCGGTCACGGGCGCTCCCCCTCGTGAACGGCTTGATCGCCCGGCGACTGTACCGGGGTTCCGCGGGGCGCGGCAGCGTGTCACACTTCTGACGTTGCGTCAGATTTGGTGGGTGTCGGCAGTGGCGGGGTTCCGTAGGGGGCGGCGGTTCCGGCAGTTAGGCGGTTCCGGCAGTTAGGCAGTTCCGGTTGATCGTCGGCTTCATCGGTTGGTCCGGCTCCGTCGGTTCCGTCGGTTCCGGCAGGCAGCTCTGTGGGTTCGTTCGGTCTACGGTCGGGGAGGGTCTGTGACGCGCACGCCAAGGCCGGTGGTGCCGGGGTGGTTCGAT
The DNA here is from genome assembly GCF_009811555.1 of Streptomyces caniferus. GTDB lineage: Bacteria > Actinomycetota > Actinomycetes > Streptomycetales > Streptomycetaceae > Streptomyces > Streptomyces caniferus. Next base: position 1,205,422 of record NZ_BLIN01000005.1, read on the forward strand.
CAGGAGGCGGCGGATTTCCGTCTGCTGGGGACGCGCTGCCGGGCCTGCGGTGCGGTGTTCTTCCCCCGGGAGGACGCCTTCTGCCGCAACCCCGTGTGCGGGGGCGAGGAGCTGGTGGAGGTACGCCTGTCCCGGCGCGGCACGGTCTGGTCGCACACGGACGCGCGCTACCGTCCGCCCGCCCCCTACGTCTCCGACCCGGAGGCCGAGTGGCGGCCGTACACCCTGGTCGCCGTGGAGCTGGCGGAGGAGCGGATGGTGGTCCTCGGACAGGCCGCGCCCGGCGTCCGCGCCGCGGATCTCGCCGTGGGCACGGAGGTCGAGCTGGTGCCCGGGACCCTCGCCGAGGACGACCGGCACGTCTGGACGACGTGGCATTGGCGGCCTTGCGGGCGGGAGGACTGCGGGGTAGCGGAGTCTGCGCCTCCGGCTGGGTGCGAGGCCACGCACGATGCTCCGCGGGCCGTGGCCGCCGCCGTAGCCGATGCCGATGCCGATGGCGATGGCGATGCCGATGCCGATGCCGATGCCGATGGCGATGGCGATGGCGATGCCGCGGGGACCGTAACCGTCGGCCCGCGGGCGGAAACCGCATCACTACACCCGCCCACCCCCCGAAGGGGGGTGGGCGGCGGGGAAAAAACCAACGGCGCGGGTGGGCGGCGGGTAGGGGGGCGCACAGCAAGCGCCACCCCCGGGGACATGGGCACCGCCTCCGGAAGCGCGTACACCACGTCCGGCACCACGGCAACCGGCCCCGGCCGCCTGCGAACCGCCCCCGGCAACATGGGCACCGCCCCCCGCGACGTGGCCGTCCTCGGCGCCGGTATGCATCCCTGGGGCAAATGGGGGCGCAGCTTCGTCGAGTACGGCACGAAGGCGGCCAGGGCGGCGCTCGCGGACGCCGGCCTCGACTGGTGCGCCGTGCAGAGCATCGTCGGCGCGGACACGGTGCGCGGCGGCTACCCCGGCTATGTGGCGGGCGCGACCTTCGCCAAGGCGCTGGGCTGGCAGGGCGCGCGGGTGACCAGCGTCTATGCGGCCTGTGCCTCCGGCGCGCAGGCCATCGGCACCGCGCGGGCGCAGATCCTCTCGGGGATGGCGGACGTGGCGCTGGTGGTGGGCGCCGACGCCGCGCCCAAGGGCTTCTTCGCCCCGGCGGGCGGCGACCGGCCCGACGATCCCGACTGGTTGCGGTTCCGGGTACTGGGCGCCACCAACCCGGCGTACTTCGGGCTGTACGCGCGCCGCCGGATGGCTCTGTACGGCGATACGGCCGACGACTTCGCGCAGGTGAAGGTGAAGAACTCGGCGGCGGGCGCGGCCAATCCGTACGCCCGCTACCGCAAGCCGGTCACCGCGCGGGAGGTCGCCGCTTCGGCGGTGGTCTGCGATCCGCTCCGGCTGCTGGACATCTGCGCCACCTCCGACGGCGCCGCGGCACTGGTCCTGACCAGCATGGGCTTCGCACGCCGGCACGGCGTCGCGGATCCGGTCCGGATCCGCGCGGTCTCTACGGCCACCCCGCGCTATCCCCGGACCGTGCTGGACCTGCCGGATATCGCCACCGACTCCGCGGCCGCCGTACCGGAGCCGGAGACCGGCTTCCGGGCGTCGATCGCGCTGACCGCCTACGAGGAGGCCGGGATCGGACCCGAGGACCTCTCCCTGGCCGAGGTCTACGACCTCTCCACCGCGCTGGAGCTGGAGTGGTACGAGGACCTGGGGCTGTGCGGCGCCGGCGAGGGGGCGAAGCTGCTGCGGGACGGGGCGACGGCGCTGGGCGGGCGGCTGCCGGTGAACGCCAGCGGGGGCCTGGCCTCCTTCGGCGAGGCGGTACCGGCCCAGGCCATCGCCCAGGTCTGCGAGCTGACCTGGCAGTTGCGGGGACGGGCGGCCGGGCGGCAGGTGGCGGACGCCCGGGTGGGAATGACCGCCAACCAAGGGCTCTTCGGGCACGGGTCGGCTGTGGTCGCCGTGCGGTGAGCGCCGTGCGGTGAGCGCCGTGCGGTGAGCGCCGTGCGGTGAGCGCCGTGCGGTGAGCGCCGTGCGGTGAGCGCCGTGCGGTGAACGGGGATACGCCCCGGCGACCGCCCCAGTGCGGTGGGCGTAGGCACGCGGCGGCGGTACGCGCCATTCGGGGACCGTACGCACGGTGACCGTACGCACGGTGCGCGAAGTACGCGGCACACAGCCCCCTGACGACAGCCCCACCCCCGCATCCCCGGTCGCCACCGCCAACATCCGCCGCTGTCCGCGACCTTGACGCCCCCTCATCACCGGTGAACACTTCCGGATGCCAGTCGGCATCGCCGCACTCAGGCACCCCGGCCGGGTGGCAGCGGCTGTCCGCTGCCCGCCGGTGGCACGCACCCTGCACGGAGGACCGGGGGACGTCCCCGGGCCAGGGCCAAGGAGCCGCCATGTATTCCAATGGGGACATCTTCGTCGGTGAAGTGATAGGCACCGCCGTACTCATACTCTTCGGGGCCGGTGTGTGCGCCGCCGTCACCCTGCACTACTCCAAGGCGAGGGCCGCCGGCTGGGTGGTGATCGCCTTCGGCTGGGGCATGGGCGTACTGGCCGGCGCCTACACCGCGGCCCCGCTGTCCGGCGGCCACCTCAACCCCGCGGTGACGGTGGGCTCGGCGGTGGCGGGCGGCACCGAGTGGTCGAAGGTGCCGCTGTACATCCTGGCGCAGATGGTCGGTGCGGCGATCGGGGCCGTCCTGGCCTGGGCGCTGTACTACGCGCAGTTCGCCGCCAACGCGGAAGCGGACAAGGCCCAGCCGACGCTGGGGATCTTCTCCACCGGCCCGGAGATACGCAATCCGGTCGCCAACCTCGTCACCGAGATCATCGCCACCGTCGGTCTGGTGCTGCCGCTGCTGTTCTTCGGACAGAACAAGGGCATCGGCATCGGCCAGGTCCCCGGCGAGCACGTGGGGGTCTACGGTTCCGGGATCAATGTGCTGCTGGTCGCCCTGCTGGTCGTCGGGATCGGACTGTCGCTGGGCGGGCCCACGGGCTATGCCATCAACCCGGCCCGCGACCTCGGTCCGCGTCTGGTGCACGCCCTGCTGCCGATCCCGAACAAGGGCTCCTCGGACTGGAGTTACTCCTGGATCCCGGTGGCCGGGCCGCTGATCGGCGCGGTGCTGTCCGGGCTGGTCTACAACGCGGCGTTCTGACACCGGCCGGGAGGTGTCCGCCCGGCCGGACCGGGCCCCGCTGCACCCACTCACCAGGACTTCAGGAGGCGTGACGGCATGACGGAGCGAACCGGGAAGACCGAGACATATGTAGCCGCGATCGACCAGGGCACCACCTCCAGCCGCTGCATCATCTTCGATCACGGCGGGGCGATCGTCGCCGTCGACCAGCGCGAGCACCGTCAGATCTTCCCCAAGCCGGGCTGGGTGGAGCACGACGCCACCGAGATCTGGTCGAAGGTGCAGGCCGTGGTGGCGGGCGCGCTCACCAAGGCGGGGCTGCGCGCGGACCAGCTCAGCGCGCTGGGCATCACCAACCAGCGGGAGACCACGGTCCTGTGGGACCGGGCCACCGGCAGACCGGTGCACCATGCGATCGTCTGGCAGGACACCCGGACCTCGCAGCTCTGTGCCGAACTGGGCGGCGCCGACGGGCAGGACCGCTTCCGGGAGGCCACCGGGCTTCCGCTGGCGAGCTACTTCTCCGGGCCGAAGGCGGCCTGGCTGCTGGACGAGGTGCCGGGGCTGCGGGCCCGTGCCGAGCGCGGCGAGATCGCCTTCGGCACCATCGACTCCTGGCTGATCTGGAACCTGACCGGCGGCACCGACGGTGGGGTGCACGTCACCGATGTGACCAACGCGGGCCGCACGATGCTGATGAACCTCGACACCCTCCAGTGGGATCCGGCGATCCTGTCGGCGATGAACGTACCGGCCGCGATCCTGCCGGAGATCAGGTCGTCGGCCGAGGTGTACGGCACGGCCGTGGGCCAGCTGCACGGCGTGCCGGTGGCGTCCGCCCTCGGCGACCAGCAGGCGGCCGTCTTCGGCCAGACCTGCTACGGCGTCGGCGAGGCCAAGAACACCTACGGCACCGGCTCGTTCCTGCTGCTCAACACCGGCAACCGCCCGGTCCCGTCCAAGAACGGGCTGCTGACGACGATGGGCTACCAGCTCGGCGGTGAGGCGCCGGTCTACTGCCTGGAGGGCTCGATCGCCATCACCGGCGCGCTGGTGCAGTGGTTCCGCGATCAGCTGGGCATCATCGCGTCGGCCGAGGAGATCGAACCGCTGGCGGCGAGCGTCCCGGACAACGGCGGGGCGTATGTCGTACCGGCGTTCTCCGGCCTGTCCGCGCCCTATTGGCGCTCCGACGCCCGCGGCGTGATCACCGGTCTGACCGGTTTCGTCACCAAGGCGCATCTGGCGCGCGCCGTACTGGAGGCGACGAGCTGGCAGACCCGGGAGGTGGTGGACGCCATGTTCCAGGACTCGGGGGTGCGGATCACCCAGCTCAAGGTCGACGGGGGCATGACCGCCAACCATCTGCTGATGCAGCATCAGGCGGATGTGCTGGACGTGCCGGTGATCCGCCCGGTGATCTCGGAGACCACCTGTCTGGGAGCGGCGTACGCGGCCGGGCTGGCGACCGGTGTCTGGCAGGACCTGGACGAGCTGCGGAGCCATTGGAAGCGGGACACGCAGTGGACGCCGCGGATGGACGCACAGACCCGCGACCGCGAGTTCGCCAGCTGGCGCAGGGCCGTGGAGCGGAGCTTCGGCTGGCTGGCCGAGGACGGCTCGGCGACATAACGGCGTCAGCAGCGCGCAGACGTACGGTCCGTACCCCGGACGGCGGGGTACGGGCCGTACTGCCGCGCCCCGTCAGGGGAGCGCGGGCTCCCGGCGCCGGGCGCCGGTCTCCATCGCGTGCTCGACGACGGAGATCAGCACGTCCCGTGCGGAGTCCTTGAGGCGGGCGTCGCACAGCACCACCGGGACCTGGGGGTCGAGGTCGAGGGCATCGCGTACCGAATCCGGCGGGTAGCGGTCGGCTCCGTCGAAGCAGTTGACGGCGACCGTGAAGGGCAGGCCGCGCCGCTCGAAGTAGTCGATGGCCGCGAAGCTGTCCGCCAGCCGGCGGGTGTCGGCCAGCACCACCGCGCCGAGCGCGCCCCGGGCCAGCTCGTCCCACAGGAACCAGAAGCGGTCCTGGCCGGGGGTGCCGAAGAGGTAGAGCACCAGTTCTTCGTTGACGGTGATCCGTCCGAAGTCCATGGCGACGGTGGTGGTGGTCTTGGTCTCCACCCCGTCGAGGTCGTCGACCGGGCGGCCCGCCTCGGTCAGCCGTTCCTCGGTACGCAGTGGTTTGATCTCGCTGACGGCACCGACCAGGGTGGTCTTACCGACCCCGAAGCCGCCCGCGACCAGGATCTTGAGCGTCACCGGCTCGACGGCGGCGGACCGTCGGCGGCGATCGGATCGCCCGAAGGCCATGGGATTCTTCTCCTGAATTGCCGTGTATACGGGGGAGCTCACGCTTGATACCCGAGCGTCGGCGCACGGGGCAACAGGTGCAAGCGAACGGTACAACGTGCTCGGCACGGCGCCCACTTGAGATGTGTCACGCCGTGGTCACGTCGTGGGTCAGAGGTGGCCAACCTGCCCAAAAGGACGCCGGCGAGGGCCGGGAGCGGCCCGGCCCTGCACGGCAGGCGGCCCGGCCCTCCACGGCGTCAGGCGTACTGGCCGAGGTGGTCGAGGATCTTGGGCGTGACCACCTCGGGGACCTCTTCGGGCAGCCAGTGGCTGGCGCCCGCCAAGGCCTCGAAGCGGTAGGGGCCGTCCACCCACTCCCCCGTGGACTCGGCGGCGCCGCGGCCCAGGGCGGTGTCCTCGCTGCCCCACAGGAAGAGGGTGGGGACGGTGATCCGGCCCGCGGGCACCGAGATGACCGACTCCGGGGCGCGGTACCAGTTCAGCGTGGCGGTGAGCGCGCCCGGGGCGGAGAGCCTTTGGACGTTGTCGTCCACGAGGGCGGCGGGCACCTTGCCGGCGTAGGCGGCGCGGAGCCGGGCGGCGTCGTCGGCGAGCAGCGCGGTCTCCGCGGCGCCGTCGTCGCGGCGGAAGAAGCGGACGTAGTCGAGCATGTGGTGCTGGGCGGGGTCCTCGGCGGCGGCCCGGTTGAGCGCGTCGGGGTGCGGGGTGGCCAGTACGGTCAGGGACTTCAGCCGCTCGGGGTGGGCGCCGGCCAGCGCCCAGGCGACCATGCCGCCCCAGTCGTGCGAGACCAGGTGGAAGCGGTCCGCGCCCTGGGAATCGGCGAAGGCGAGGGCGTCGGCGACGAGTTCGGGGACCGCGTAGTCGGCGATGCGGGGCGGGCGGGCGCGCGGGGAGTAGCCGCGCTGGTCGACGGCGACGGCGCGGTAGCCGGCCGCGCCCAGGGCGGGGAGCACGGCGCTCCAGGAATCGGCGAATTCGGGCCAGCCGTGCAGCAGCAGGACGAACTCCCCGTCGGCGGGGCCGCAGGCCAGCGCGTCGTAGGTGTGCGGGCCGGCCTGGATCTCCAGGTGCTCGACGGGTGCCGGGGTCTCGTCCGTGGCCATGCGGTGACGCTCCTCCTGTTGACGGTTGTTCACCAGGCACCGTAGCCGGGGCACTCGATGCGGCGTCCACCCTGGTCCGGGAGTCGGCGGAGCCGCGTCCTGCGCAAGCGGCGGCCCCGGGGCCGGGGCCGGACGTGGCGAGGCCCGGTGGCCGCTGCCACGGAAGCATCTTCCGGACGGCGGCGGCCACCGGGCCCCGGCGGGTCACAGCGCGCGCAGGCCGTCGATCACCTCGCGCAGCACCTTCTCGTCCGGCAGCTCGGCCGGCGGTACCGGCCTGCTGACATGGACCAGCTCGGCGTCCAGCAGGTCCCCGATCAGGACCCGTACGACGCCGACCGGCAGGTCGAGTTCGGCCGCCAGCTCGGCGACCGACAGCGGCTCCTGCCGGCACAGCTCGACGATCTCGACGTGCTCGGGCGACAGGGTCTGGTCGTCGACCGTCTCCTGCGCGCGGCTCTCGGCGATCACCAGCGCGATCAGGTCGAGGCGCCCCTCCGCATCCGTGCGGGTACGCCCGCGCGTCATGGCGTACGGCCGGACGAAAGGGCCCGCGTCGTCGTCGAACCAGCGGGCCGCCTCGCGGTCCCGCGCCGCCCGGCCGTCCTGCTCGCTCATGCCGAAACCTCGCTGCGCCCGGCCCCGCACCCGCGAGGCGCGCACCCTTGCACGACGAGCTCGCTGCGCTCGCTCATGGTGTCACCGTCGTCGTGCTCAGGTGGAAAGGCCGGACCTGGGCGCGGTGCCCAGGTGCGTGCCCACACGCTTGACCAGCAGCGTCATCTCGTAGGCGATCAGGCCGACATCGGAGTCGGCGTCGGCCAGTACGGCCAGGCAGCTGCCGTCGCCGGCCGCGCTGACGAAGAGGAACGCCTCGTCCAGCTCGACCATGGTCTGCCGGACGTGGCCCGCCTCGAAGTGCCGGCCGACGCCCTTGGCCAGGCTGTGGAAGCCGGACGCGACCGCGGCGAGGTGCTCGCCGTCCTCGCGGGTCAGGTCCTTCGAGGCTCCGGTGGCCAGGCCGTCGCTGGAGAGGACCAGCGCCTTGCGGATGGAGCCCACCCGCTCGACCAGCTCGTCCAGGAGCCAGTTCAGCCCACCGGATCCCTTCTCCGAGACCGATGCGGTGGAAGCTGCTGCCTTCGGTGCGGTCATGGACCGTCCCCTCCCGATGTGGTTCCTGGTGGTGCTGTGGTGCCCGTGTCATTGCCGTTGTGGGTGACCGTGTCACGGGCGCCCGGGTCTGTGGTGTCCGGGTCAGAAGTGTCCGGGCCCTTGGTGGTGCCCGGGACCGTGCTGCCGGCCGCCGCCGTGTCGGCGGCTGCCGGGTCCTCGCCCGGTGGTGTTCCGGTCTCGTGCGGGTCCTCGCCGTTGTCGCGGCGGCCGCGCTGCCAGCCGCGCTGGAGCGACGCCATCCGGGCGCGGACCGCCTCCGCGTCGCGGTCGTCGGCGTCCGGTGCGCTCCGCTGTGCCGTCTCGGCCTGCCCGGCGGGGTCGGTCTTGAGCTGGGGCGCGAGGCTCGCCTGCCGTACCCGGCGGGGCAGGCCCTTGGCCGTGGTGGGCGCGGGCGTCTCCCGGTCCTCGGGGGGCCGCGCGCCGTCCGCGGCCGGGCCCTGGGGCGCGGCGGACGACGGCCGGGACGCGGGGCGTTCGGCGGCGGACTCCTCGGAGCCGGTGCGACCGTGGCCGGACCGTTCGGCGGCCCGCTTCCCCTGCGGGTCGCGGTCGTCGACCGTCCTGCCGTGGTCGGAGACCAGCACCGGCGGGCGGTGGCGGCGCGGCAGCGGGGTCAGCCCGCCGGGTGCCTGGTCCCGGGTCTGCTGGTGCTGCTCGCCGTCGGGGACGGGCGGGACCGGTGCGATGCCGCGCGGTGCGGCGGCCGGGCCGTCGGGGGCGGCGGGTGCCTGCCGGTCGCGGCCGCGGTCCCGCTTGCGGAAGATGCTGTCCTCGTGGTCGGCCGCGCCCAGCTCGTCCGGGCCGAGCGGCGCCTCGAGTTCGACCGGTCCGTCGATGACGGCCGGGACGCGCCGCTCCCGCTGGGACGGCCCCTGGGAGAGCGCGGCCAGCTTGCCCGCCGCGTGCTCCAGTTCATTGCCGACGGGGCCGCCGGGCAGCCCGTCCCGCCCCGGGGCGTCGTCCTCCCGGCCACCGGCGGCACTCTCGGTGAGGAGCGTCCCCGGGATGAAGACCACGGCGGTGGTGCCGCCGTACGGCGAGGGCTGCAGGGAGACCCGGACGTCCTGCCGCTGGGCGAGCCGGCTGACCACGAACAGACCGAGCCGGTCGGTGTCGGACAGCTCGAACTCGGGGGTCTCGGCCAGCCGGAGGTTGGCCTCCAGCAGCAGGTCGGGGGCCATGCCCAGCCCGCGGTCGTGGATCTCCAGGGTGTAGCCGTTGGCGACCCGCTCGCCCAGGACCTGGACGGCGGTGTGCGGCGGCGAGAAGACGGTGGCGTTCTCCAGGAGTTCGGCTATCAGGTGCGTGAGGTCCGAGACCGCGGGGCCGTCCACCGCGAGCCGCGGCAGCCGGCGCACCTCGATCCGCTCGTAGTCCTCCACCTCGGCGACCGCCGCGCGCACCACGTCCATCAGCTGGATGGGTTTGCGCCACTGCCGGGAGGGGGCCGCGCCGGAGAGGATGACCAGGCCCTCCGCGTGCCGGCGCATGCGGGTGGTCAGATGGTCGATCCGGAAGAGGTCGGCGAGTTCGTCGGTGTCCTCGGTGCGCCGTTCCATGGCGTCCAGCAGGGTCAGCTGGCGGTGCAGCAGGACCTGGCTGCGGCGCGCGAGGTTGACGAACACCTCGGAGACGCCCCGGCGCATTTCGGCCTGTTTGACGGCGGCCTCGATCGCGGCCCGCTGGAGGGTGTGGAGCGCCTGCCCGACCTGGCCGGTTTCGTCCGGGCCGAATTCGAGCCGGGGGGCCTCGGTCTCCACGTCGACCTGTTCGCCGGCCCCCAGCCGGCGCATGACGCTCGGCAGCCGCACCCCGGCGACCTCGTGGGCGGCCTTGCGCAGCCGGATCAGGTCCCGGACGTGCCGGCGGCCGATGCGGAACGAGACGATGACCGAGACCATCAGCGCGACGAAGCCGAGGATGCCGGCGACGGCGGCCTTGAGCAGGACGTGCAGGGCGACCGGGGCGACGCGCTCCTGGTAGCGGTCCCCGGCGTCCTTGCCCATCCGCTGGAGGTCGCCGAGCACCTTGTGCGCCGCGCTGTTCCAGCGCTCGGCGTTGACCGCATGCGGTCCGCCCCGGGCGCCGGCGGCGATCACCCGGTCCTCGTACGAGGTCAGCTCGCGGGCCTTCGCGGAGCGCCAGTAGTCGTCGTAGAGTCCGCGGTCCTTGGCGGGCAGGGCGGGCAGGCTGGTGCTGTAGAGGACCCGGCGTTCGGCGACCCGGTCGGACAGTGCGCGCAGATCGCGCCTGCTCATGCTGCCGGACAGCAGCACCGCGGACATCAGGGCGTCCTCGCGGGAGACCGCCTCCCGGGCCCGGGTGATGTTGATCAGCGCGCGGGCCTGCTTGTCCATCTCCACGTTCTCCAGGGCGTGGAGGGCGGCGAGGAAGTCGTAGCCGGGGTCGACGAGGGAGTTGTAGCTCTCCATGGCCTCGTCGCGGGAGACGGTGTTGTGCTCGACCTGGGACCGCAGCGAGCCGAGTGTGCCCAGGCTCTTGAGGATGCCGTTCATCCGGTCGCCGGTGCCGTTGCTGAGGTCCTCGCGCAGGTCGCGCAGGTCGATGTCGGCACGCAGCTGGGTGACGGCGTCGTCGGTGGCCCGGGTGCGCCGGTGGAGCTCGTCGAGGGCGTTGGCACCGCGCCGGTCGGCGAGGTACAGCAGGCTCTGCCGACGCTCCTGCTGGAGCGTCTGGATGACGTCCTCGACCGGATAGCCGAGGTTCTTCACGACGTTGCCGACGTCCAGCAGCTGGTTCGCCTCACGACCGGTGAGATAGGTCGTGAACGCCCACATGGACGTCAGGGACACCAGCGGTACGAGCAGCAACGCCACGATCTTCCGGCGGACCGACTTCCCGCGAAAGCGCATGGCCTCCCCTACGTCAACCCCGGCGCACGGGGGTGGTGTTCCGTCAACAAACGGCGCGAGCCTACTACTGTCGGGTGACCAAGCCGAAGACCTCTCCTGACGTCGGGGAAGCGGCCGGGGCGGGATCGTCCTGAGTTGTCCACCGATTCCCGGACAACCTGCCCGCACCGATGCCCCGGACCGCGTGCGCGCGGCCCGGCAAGATGCCGGACGGTTGGCCGGTTTTGCTCTACCCCGGGTAACTCTGCGCGGCTCCGGTACCCGACCATGGAGGAGGGACAGGGTGCGACGCCAGGGGCATGTACCCGGCGAAATCCGGGCAGCCACCGAGGAGTCGGACACGCGGGGAGAGTGCGGGGAGTGTGACGCGTTCATGGACACCGGCAGACAGCCGTTGTGGCAGGAGGAGCCGGCGGTCCGGCGCCGGATGGCGGATCCGGTGCGCACCGCCGCAGTGCGTGCCGTCATCATCGTGGCACTCACCCTGATCCAGGCGATGGTGGCGTTCCTGTGCACCCTGGCGGGCTCCTGGTTCGCGTTCCCCATGGTGCTCAGCACGGTCGCCAGCACCGTGGTCGCCACCTGGGCGGTACTGGACGTCTGGGTGACCCGTCAGGTGTGGGTGCAGCGCAACGGGGTGCAGTCGCAGCCGAGCAGTACGGCCCGGGAGCTGCGCCGCGAGCGGCGCAGGGCGCGCCGGCAGCAGCGCAGGGAAGCGCGGAAGGGCCCGTCGAGGATCGACCGGGCGGCCGCCTGAACACGACCGCGCGGGACGGGCGGTTCCCGGAGTTCTTCCGGCCGTCTTGGCTCCCCGGACCGTCCGGCCCGTGGGCCGGGGAACCGCGCTCGGCTGCGGACGGTCACGGCACGTTCGCCGCGACCGGGTACGCGAGCCGGGTACGTGACCGGGTATTTACGCCACGGCCTCTTCCCTCACGGCGGGCCGGACATGGATCATGCCGTCCAGGATGCTGACCTCGTGCGTACGCACCGGCCTGCGGGCGGGCAGGCAGGTCGGGGCCCCGGTACGCAGGTCGAACAGGGCCGCGTGCAGCGGGCATTCCACGAAGCAGCCCTCGACCCAGCCGTCCGAGAGCGAGGCGTCCTGATGGCTGCAGGTGTCGTCGACGGCGTAGTAGCCGCCCTCGGCGTGGAAGACCGCGATGGCCGGCGTGACGTCGTCGATCTCGATCCGTACGGACTCACCCTCGGGCAGGTCCTCGATGCGGCAGACGGGAATCATCTGGCCCCCCTCTCGCTGATCGGTATCATGTGTTCTGAATAACGCATCGCAGAGCGCGATGCGCAACAGAATCCAAGCCGGGAAGCGGGCCGTCAAGAGCTTCCCTGCAGATGCCCTCAGACGTGCCCCGCGGGGGCCACCGGGTGGTGACACGAAGACCCATGTCGAACACTTCCGATACGGCAGACGACCGGTCCGAGGAACGGCGCGGCGGGGCGGGATCCGTCCAGTCCGTGGACCGCGCGGTGAGCGTCCTGGAGATCCTGGCCAAGCTGGGCGAGGCCGGGGTGACCGAGATCTCCGAGGAGTTGGGCGTCCACAAGTCGACCGCGTTCCGGATCCTCGGGGTGCTGGAGAACCGCGGGCTGGTGGAGCAGGAGCGGGACCGCGGGAAGTACTACCTGGGCGCCGGAGTGCTGCGGCTGGCCGGCGCCGCCGCGATCCGGCTGGACATCTCGCAGGAGGGGCAGCCGGTGTGCCGCGCGCTCGCCGAGGACACCGGGGAGACCGCCAACATCGCGGTCCTCGACGGCGATGCGGCGGTCAACATCATGCAGGCCAGGGGCTCCGCCGCGGTCACCGCGTACAACTGGCTGGGCCGCCGCACCCCGCTGCACGCCACCGCCAGCGGCAAGGTGCTGCTGGCGCATCTGCCGACGGAGCGCCGGGAGACCCTGGTGACCCGCAAACTGCCGCGGTTCACCGAGAACACCCTGACCACGGCGGCCGGTCTGCGCGAGCAGCTCACCGCCGCGCTCGCCGACGGATTCGCCTGCACCAGCGAGGAGTTGGAGATCGGGCTGAATGCGGTGGCGGCACCGGTCTGGGCGCACGACGGCGCGGTGATCGGCGCGATCGGCGTCTCGGGGCCGGCGTACCGGATGGAGCGTCAGCTGCTGCCGGAGCTCGCGGAGCGGTCCGCGAAGGCGGCCGCGGAGCTCTCCCGCCTGATGGGGTACGCGGGTTGAGACGGCTAGCGAAAAATCCCCCTTGACGGATCCCTGACCCGACTTCCAGCATGTCTCCTATAGCGCAACCCGGCGCACTATAGGCAACACCGTGACAGAGGTGGACCGTCCTCCGCCGCTGTCCCTTCCCCGGGTTTCCTGGTCTCCAGGTTCCCAGCACCGCGCACCACTCCACCCCCCACGGGCATCCGTGCCACCTCACGCGTGCTACCCGCCCCTGCCGCCCCGCAGGCGCTGTTTTAGGAGTGAGACATGCCGCACGAAGCCCGCGCCGTCGTCGCCCTCAAGAAGGGCGCCCCCGTCGAGGTGCTGCCGATCCTCGTACCCGATCCCGGTCCGGGCGAAGTGCTCGTGACCGTGCAGGCCTGCGGGGTGTGCCACACCGATCTGCACTACCGCGACGGCGCGATCGGCGACGACTTCCCCTACCTGCTCGGCCATGAGGCGGCCGGGGTCGTCGAGGAGGTCGGCCCCGGGGTCACGGACCTGGCGCCCGGTGACTATGTGGTGCTGGCCTGGCGCGCGCCCTGCGGGCAGTGCCGGTCCTGCCGTCGCGCCCGCCCCTGGTACTGCTTCGACTCCCGCAACGCCGCCCGGCCGATGACGATGCTGGACGGTACGGAGCTGACCGCGGCGCTGGGCATCGGCGCCTTCGCCGAGAAGACCCTGGTCGCCGCCGGGCAGGCGGTCAAGGTCGATCCCTCGGCGCGCCCGGAGGCCGCGGGCCTGATCGGCTGCGGGGTGATGGCGGGGTACGGCGCGGCCGTGCACACCGGCGGGGTGGGCAGCGGGGACACCGTCGCCGTCATCGGCTGCGGCGGCGTCGGCAACGCCGCGATCGCGGGCGCCTCCCGGGCGGGCGCACGACGCGTGATCGCCGTCGACCTCGACGACGGCAAGCTGGACGCCGCCGAGCGGTTCGGCGCCACCGACACGGTCAACTCCCGCGGTACGGACCCGGTCGAGGCGGTCCGCGCGCTCACCGGCGGGCACGGCGCCGATGTGGTGATCGACGCGGTGGGCCGCCCGGAGACCTACCAGCAGGCCTTCTACATGCGTGATCTGGCCGGCACGCTGGTCCAGGTCGGCGTGCCCGACCCGGACATGCGGATCGAACTGCCGCTGATCGACCTCTTCTCGCGCGGCGGGGCCCTCAAGTCGTCCTGGTACGGCGACTGCCTGCCCAGCCGCGACTTCCCCGTGCTGATCGACCTGTTTCTGAGCGGCAAACTCGATCTGGAGCGGTTCATCAGCGAGACGATCACACTCGACGACATCGAACCGGCTTTCGCGAAGATGCAGCGCGGGGAGGTCCTGCGGTCGGTGGTGGTGGTCTGACCGCCCGCAGGCCTCCCGCGCCGCCGGTCACCCGCCGGCCGGGTCCGCCGTCTCCTCTGCGGCCGTCTCCTCCGGGCGGCGGTACATCCGCGTCGCGGTGATCTGCCCGTGCACCGCCTCGCCGGACGGGTCCGGCTGCGGCAGGCCCGGCCGCAGATGCTCCTCGACGCTGATGTACTTCAGCCCGGCCCGCAGGTCCGCGTCGTTGCGCAGCCGGATCACCAGCGGGAACTCCGCGAGCGCCGTGGTGTCGAAGAGGCCGGTGGTGTACAGCAGCTGGACGCCCAGAGCGTCGGCGACGGCGCGCTGGAGCTCCAGCAGATAGGTCGCGTTGGCACGGCCGATGGGGTTGTCCAGGAACAGCGTGCCGGCGTGCCGCTGCTTGTCGCGGCCCCGGTCGTTGCTGCGCAGCGCCGCCATCGTGCAGTACAGCGCGATGGCGGCGGTCAGCAGCTGGCCGCCGGAGAAGACATCGCCCATCTGCCCGACCGGCACCCGCTCGGCGCGCAGCACCGCGTCCGGCTTGAGGATCTCCACGGCCACCCCGCGCGGCTGCAGCGCCGCGGCGACCCCGCGCAGCAGCAGGGACATCCCGTCCCGCCGCAGGTCGCTGTTCTTCCTGACGGCCGCGCTCGTCGCCTCGTCGATCACCTCGCCGAGCCGCTCGGTGAGTGTGGCCTGGTCGGGGTCCTCGAAGCGGATGCGCAGGAACTCCTGCCCCGACCACTCCCCCAGCCCCTCGGGCAGCCGCGACAGCCGCTGGGCGGAGCGCAGCGTCGTCAGCGACGATTCGACCAGCCCGCGCAGCCGGTCGACGATGGAGTCGCGGTTGCGCTCCAGCTGTTCCAGCTCGTCGGTGAGCACCCGCAGCCGGGGCGCGAAGGCCTCCGCCCACTTCGCGGCATGGTCCGGCAGCGCCGAGGCGGGCAGTTCGCGGATCTGCTGCCGGGCGGGGGTACGGACCTGTTCGTAGCGGGTGGAGTTGGCATGCCGTACGAGGATGTCGCTCGCCTCGCGCACGGCGGACTCCGCGGTGGACAGGTCGGCGGCGCAGCCGCGCAGCGAGCGGCGGGACTCGGCGGCCGCCTGCCGGGCGTCCTCCACCCGGCCGGCGTACGGCTCGATCGGCCCGTCCGCCGCGTCCTCGGCGTCCTGGTGGTCGCGGAGCAGATCGCGCAGCAGGGCGGCGGTCTCGTCGAAGCCGCCCGCGGCGTCCTCGGCGGCGCGGTGGCCGTGCAGCAGCTCCTCGTGCCGGTCGCGGGCGGCCTGCAACGCCTCGGCGGCAGTGGCCAGTTCGCCCGAGGCGGTGCGCAGCAGCTCCTTGGCGCGGTCGGCGTCCTTGGGCACCAGCTCGTCCGGCAGCTCGGTGTGTGCCTCGCCGTCGGTGGGCGCGAGGCGCTCGGCCTCGCCGCGCAGCCGGCCGAGCTGTTCACTGGCGGCCGAGGCGCGGGTCTCCAGCATCTGCACCAACGATTCGGCGCGCGTCGCGGCGGCCTGCCGGGACGGGCCGTCGGCCGCGTCCGGGCTCTCCAGCAGCGCCTCGGCGCGGGTGCGGACCTTGTTGGTGAGGCGGTTCAGCTCGGCCAGGGCGGCGCTCTCGTCGCCCTCGGCGCGGGCCTGCTCGGCACGCAGGTCGGCACCGACGCCGACCTGCTCGTAGAGCTGGGAGGCGGCGCGGTAGGCCTCGCGCAGCGCCGGCAGCGAGGTGCTCGTGCCCTCCGGGGCCTCTCCCACCTCGTCCGGTACGCCGGCGATCTCGGCGCGCTCGGCGCGCAGTGCACGGGCGGTGCGCCGGGCGTCGTCGGCGGCGCGCTGGGTAGCCCTGCGGTCCTCGTCGGCGGCTCGCGCACGGTCCACGCACTCCTCGGCGCGGGCCTCGAACTCGGCCGCCTCATCGGCGAGTTCCCGCATCCGGGACTGCCAGGAGGCCCGCTCCCGCAGCCGGTGGGCGAGCCCAGCCAGCAGATCGGCGGCGCGGCGGGCGCGCTGAGCACTCTCCTGGCGCTCGTCCCGCACCCGGGTGGCCTCGGCCGCGACCTCCTCGGTCTCGGCGCGAGCGGCGCGGGCCTCGGCCAGCTCGGCGGCGGCCTCGTCGGCTGCCGTACGGGTCTCGTCCGCGGCGGCGGTCAGTTCGGCGAGCCGGCCGGCCGGGCAGCCCGCACGCCACGAGCCGAGGCGGGCGGCCAGCGCACGGTCCCCGGCGAGCCGGGCGGCCAGCGCCCGGATCTCCTCGTCGCGCTCTATGGCGCGCGCCCGCAGCGCCTGGCGCTCCTCGTCGGCGGCGGACTCGTCGTGCATCGCAGGGTTCGGCGGGACGAGGAAGACGCCGGACTCCCGCTCGTCGGGGGCGGGCGTGGGCGCGAGCAGCGCGGCGGCGGTACCGACCGCGACGGCCGACCGCGGCAGCAGCGCGGCCTGGGCGAGCACCTCGCGGGCCCGCGCATGGGTCTCCGGGTCGGTGATGATCACGCCGTCGACGAGCTCGGGGCGGGCGGCGAGGACCCGGGTGTGGTCGGCCGGATCGACGGACTGGGCGAGGTAACGCCAGCCGGGCAGCGCGGGGACGCCGTGCTCACCGAGGTACTCCACGGCGGCCAGCACATCGGGCCCCGGGGGCAGCAGTCCGCCGTCGCCCAGCGCGCCGAGGATCCGCGCGTCGTCGGCGGCGGCCGTGCGCAGGTCGAACAGCTGGCGCTCGGCGGCGGTGACGCCCTCCTCCAACAGCTCGTGCAGCTCGTCGGCGTTGCGGTCCAGCTCCTCGGCGGTCAGCGGACCGGCGCCGGGACGGCGGGCGGCGGGCCGGTCGGTGTCCGGCGTGGCCGTACGGGGGCCGGGCACACCGAGGGCCTTGGCCTCGGACTGCGGGAGACCCAGGAGGTCGGCGAGCCGCTGCTCGGCGCCGATCGACTCGGCGGCCCGGTGCTCGGCGTCGTGGGCGCGCTCGGCGGCCTGCGCGGCGTCCTCGGCGCGAGCCGCCGCCAGTTCGGCGGCGGAGTGCCGCGCTGCGGCCTCGCGGGCGCGGTCGGTGGCCTGCCGGGCGGTCTCCCGGGCCGAGTCCCAGGCCTCGACGGCGGTCTTCTCGGCGTCCGAGGCGGCGAGTGCGGCACGGGCCGGGTCGGCGTCGGGGGCGCTGTCGTCCAGCCAGCCCGCCCGGACGGCCTCGGCGGTCTCCTCGGCCACCTCTGTCAGCCGCTGCTTGAGGTGGTCGGCCTCGCTGCGGGCGCGCTGGGCGTGGGTGGCGGCCGTGGTGGCGTCGCGGTGCGCGGATTCCCCGGCCTCCTGGAGGGCGGCGGAGCGTTCCTCCTCCTCGTTGGCGACCCGCTCACCGGCCTCGGCCGCGGCGTGCAGGGCACGTACGAGGTCGGCGGCCGCGGTGGCCCGGGCGGCGAGCGCGGGGGCGGCGTCCCGCTCGGCCTCGCGGATGGCGGCGGCGACCCGCGCGGAGCGGTCGGCGGCGGCGCGGTGCCGCAGCGCGGTCTCGGCGGCCTGCCAGGCGCTGTGCAGCGTACGGGCGTCGTTCAGTTCACGGCGCTGGGCGGCGGCGCCCTTCTCCGCGGCGGCCAGCGCCAGCGAGGCGTGCCGGTAGGCGAGTTCGGCGGAGACCAGCGAGCGGCGCTCCCGGACGCGCTCGGCGTCGGTGACGCGGTGGGCCGCGGCGGCGACCTGTTCGGCCAGCTCGGCGGCGCGGCCGCGCTCCTCGGTGCCGCGGGCGTGGAGCCGCTGGGCGAGGCCGCGGGTGCGGCGCTCGGCTCCGGCGTGCACCTCGCGGGCGCGTTCACGCTGCTCGGCGGCGTCGGCGATACGGGAGAGCAGGTCGAGGGAGCCGGCGGTGAAGTCCCGCTCGGCGGTGAGCTCGGCACGCCTGCCGAGCTTGTGGGCGAAGCCGTGGACGAGGTCGGCGAGGCCGTCGGTGTCGCGGGTGTCCGTGACGGCGCGCAGCAGCAGGTCGGTGAAGTCCGAGTCGTTCTTGACCGCGAAGAGGCCAGCGGCCTCGCCCTCGTCGGCGTTCATCTCCCGCTGGTACCGGAAGAGTTCCGGGTCCAGGCCCAGCTCGCCGAGGTGTACGTTCCAGCGCTCGTGGGTCTCCTCCCAGACCACGTCCAGATTGGGGTAGTTCTTCCCGGCCTCGGTGAGGACGTCGCGGAAGCCCTTCATCGTGCGCCGGCGGCCCTGGGCCCCGGAACTTCCCTCGCCGCTCTCCTGACGCGGGCGGACGATGGTGGCCTCGGCGACGGGGAGGGAGTCCAGGCTCATCCCCGGGCCGGGCCGGAAGCTGTACCAGGCCTCGGCGAACTTCCGGGGGTCGTTGGAGACCTGCCGGCCGCGCCATTCGCTGACCTTGCCGACGACCACGCTCTCGCCGGTGAGGACGTGCTGCCACTCCAGGGCGACATGGCCGCAGTCGTCGGCGAGCAGGAATTTGCGCAGCACGCCGGAGCTGGCGCCGCCGAGGGTGTTGCGGTGGCCGGGCAGCATCACCGAGAAGATCAGCTTGAGGAGGACGGACTTGCCGCCGCCGTTCTCCAGGAAGAGCACGCCGGCGGGCGCCGGGCGGCGGGGCGGGCCGACCGGTTCGTCCTCGAAAAAGTCCGCCTGGGCCGGGGCCGGTTGGGGTACGGGCGCACCGACTCCGCGCAGGTCCAGCACGGTGTCGGCGTAGCGCGCACCGGCGGGCCCGATGGAGTAGAGGCGGACCCGGGACAGCTCGTACATGGCGGACTCTCGTTGTCGTGTCGGGAAGGGGTGACGCTGCTCCCCCGCCCCCTCCCCCTCCTCCCCCTTCGGGGGAGGGGGCGGGGGGTGGGTTCGGGGGTGGGGGGGGGAGCCGAGGTGGTGCGACGGGCGGTGGGATCGGAGCGGGCGGTGCAGCGGGCGTCGGTCTGAGCAGGCGGTGGAGCGGGCGTCGGTCTGAGCGGTTGGTGGTCGTCGGTCGGAACGGTCCTCGGTCGCCGATCGGAGCTGTCGGTGGCCGGTGGGGCGGTCGGAACCTCAGTGGTCGAGGGGCCGGCGCGTCATCCGGAGTGGAAGGGCAGGCCGGCGTCGGAGACCAGGTCGAGGTCGTCGGTGTCCTCGCCCGGCAGCAGCGCAGCGCTGCCGTCGGTCACGGGGACGATGCCCAGCTCCAGCAGCTCGGCCATGGCGGCGCTGCCGGCCATGTCCCGCACCTGGAGCTGGTAGCGGGCGGTGGTGCGGTAGGCGCCGCCGGAGTCGTCGCCGGTGCGCTGCAGGAAGCCGGAGTCGACGAGGAAGGTGACGGCCTTGGCGATGATGCCGGTGGTCGAACCGGCCAGCCGGCGGGCGTCCTTGGTGGCACCGGTCGCACTGCGCCGCGCGTAGATGCGCCAGGCGGATTCCAGGCCGGGGGCGTCGGTGGCCGGGTCGGTGTTCTCGCCCTCCTGCTCGGCGCGCTCCTCCAGGCGGCGGCAGGCCTGCCGGACGAAGGCGTCGACGCCGTTGACGGTGATCCGGCCGATGTAGCCGTCGTCGGCGAGGTCCTCGGGGCGCGGGAAGGCCAGCGCGGCGACGGCGAGATGGGCCAGGCCGTGCAGGAACCGGTCGGCGGAGTCGGCGGAGGCGCGACGCGCGTAGTCGCCCATCCGTACGGCGAAGACGGAGTCCTCGTCGGCGGTGACGGCCATCCCGGCGCGGGTGGAGACCTCCAGGACGACCAGGCCGAGTCCGGTGGCGACGGCGTCGGTGAGCCGGGCGAAGGCGGGCTCGTCGCGGTAGCGGCGCAGCAGTTGGCCGTATTCGGCGTCCCGGGCGGGCAGCAGCTTGGGCTGGAGGCCGAAGGAGACCAGCCGTGCGGCGTCGGCGGCGTCGGCCGGGCTGAGGGACGGGGGTCCCCCCTGCTCGAGCGGAGCCGAGGGCTTGGGGAAGGTCCCGGCCGATACCGGCCCGGCGTCGGCGGTGGGGGCGCCCCAGCCCGGTTCGCCGGCCCCGGACGCCGGATCCGGCTGCGGCGTCTCGTCGTACTGGGTCACGGAACAAGCTCCTTGCGGGGGACGGTCTCGGAAATCTCTGCGCGGCACGACGGCGGGCCGCCCGGCGCGCCGGGGCCCAGCCGGACCGGGCGCGCCACGCCGTCCGCGGGCCGCCCGCGCCGGTCGGGGGACCTCATCACGCCACCTCCGAACGGTCCGCGGCCATCCCGGCGGAGTCCAGCAGGGCGGTGCCGACGATGAGGTCGGCGCCGCCGAACTCGGGGTCGGTCAGCTCCGTGCCGTCGTCGACGGCGAACAGCAGCTGCTGCTCCCCCTGGCGGTAGGCGGTACCGACCGGCGGGCTGGCGGCGTGGACCGCCAACAGGGCGACGAGGTACGGGAGTTCGGGATCGCCGCGGCGGGCCTCGGCGAGCAGTCCGGAGAGCCTGCGGGGCGCGTCGGCGGGCAGGTCGAGCAGCGCCATCGCGGCGTCGAGCTGGGCCTCGCTGAAGCGGCTGTCGTCGGGCGTCGTCACCAGATCGGGCTCGGGCATCTCCGCGCCGAGGTGCTCGCGCTCCACGGGCGGGGTGAGCAGCACCTCGACGAGATCGCCGACCCGGACCGCGGAGGGCGTGCGCAGGCCCGTGCCGTGGGCGAAGAACGCGTCGGTGACGCGGATGGCCTGTTCGGCGGGGAGCGGCAGCAGGGGGGCGACGAGCTGGCCGTACAGGTCGAGTCCGGAGCGGGCGACGGGGGTTGCGAAGGCCTGCCGGTCCTGTTCGGCGCGGAAGAGCGGGCCGGCCTCCAGCAGCCGGGACTGGAGCTGGGTGTGGCGGCGGATGCAGTCCTTGACGATGTCGACGAGCTCGGCGGCGCGGCGCTTGTGCTCGGGCTCCTCGGTCTCGTCGCGGGCCTTGCGGATGTTCGTGAGGATGGCGTTCTCGTGGCGGTAGCGGTCCGCGACGTGGTCCAGCGCCTCGTTGATCATGTCCGGGACGGTCTCCAGCCAGTCCACGGCGCGGACGTTGCGGCGGGTGGCGTCCAGGGTCCTGCGCAGCGTCTCGGCGTACTGCACGGTGCGGTAGCGGGCCTGCTCGGCGGCGAGCTGGGCGTCGGCGAGCCGGCCGCGGCTGATCAGCACCTCCAGCTTGACCTCGGCGGCGATCTGGGCGCTGGTGACGTCGGTGTCGAGCGCGCCGACCAGGACGTTGACCGCTTCGTCGGTGGCCCGCAGGAAGACCGTGCCGCCGGTGCCGGGGACCTCCTCGATCAGCTTGAAGTCGTAGTCGCGGCGGACATAGGCGCCTTCGGTGTCGAAGGTGCCGTAGACGGCCCGGAAGCCGCGGTCCACGCTGCCGACGTTGATGAGGTTCTCCAGCACCCAGCGGGCCACCCGCTCGTGCTCGCCCGTGGAACGGCGGGGAGCCTGGGCGGCGACCCGCGGGAGCACCTTCGCCACTATCTCTTCGTGGTCGGCGCCGGTGTCGAAGTCCATGTTGAGCGTGACGAGGTCGATGACGGCGAGCGCCACCTCCGCCATGGCGTAGACGCCGTACTCGCCCGCGAGGTTGGCCTTGCGCACATCGAGGTCGTGCAGCGGCGCGGTGCACGCGAGGGCACGCAGCCGACGGGCCAGGCCTTCGTCGGCGGCCGGGCCCGGCGCGGGCCGGTTCGGCCCGTTGAGCTGGGGCGCAGCGGCCCCCGGGGCGGAAAAAGTCACGTCGCACAGAGTAGGCGCTCGCACTGACAACGGACGAAACGGCGCGGATCCGCTCATGGGTGGAACCGCAGGTGGATCCGTTGACGGACCACTCGCCCGATCAGCGCGTCAGTCTACGGCGTCGCCCGCGGCGGCGTACCGCGAGGTCCCGTGGCCGGTGCGCCGGAGCCCGTACCGGTGCTCAATGGGTGGCCCCACCGGCGATGCGCAGGTCGGTGCGGGTGTGCGCGGCGGTGACCGCGATCTCGCGCAGGGCGCGGGCGACGGCGGCGGCCGGCAGCGAGGGCTGCGCGCGGTCGACGACCTGCTCCGGTGCGTAGGGAACGTGGACGAAGCCGCCGCGCAGCTCGGGCAGTTCGGTGGCGATGAGGTGGGCGAGGCCGTAGAAGACGTGGTTGCAGACGTAGGTGCCCGCGGTGTTGGAGACGGAGGCGGGCAGCCCGGCGGCGCGGACGGCGGCCACGCAGGCCTTGACCGGCAGGGTGGAGAAGTACGCGGCGGGGCCGCCGGGCACGATCGCCTCGTCGACCGGTTCGGCGCCCGAGGCGTCGGGGATGCGGGCGTCGTCGACGTTGACGGCGAGGCGTTCGACGGTGATGTCGGGGCGGCCGCCCGCCTGGCCGACGCACACCACTATCTCGGGGCGGGTCTCCTCGATCGCGGCGCGCAGCACCGCCACCGACGCCCCGTAGACGCAGGGCAGCTCCACGGCGAAGGCCTCGATGCCGGTGGGCGGTTCGTCCGCGGCGGCGCGTACCGCCTGCCAGGAGGGGTTGGTGGATTCGCCGTCGAAGGGTGCAAATCCGGTCAGCAGTACCCGGGTCATACGGTCATCCTCGGTGCGGTGGGGGCGATGTGGCGCGGTGGGGGCCGGTGCGGCGCGAGGCGGTGCGTCCGGCGTCGGAGGGGGCGGGCGGTGCCCGGGGCGCCGTGCCAGGAGTGCGGCACCCGCGCCCGGACCGGGGTCAGAAGGCGAACAACGCCATGATCACGATGTTGCAGCCGAGCAGGACCCCCGCGGTGGGCAGCTGCGCCTTGATGGGCCCGTACTGGTCCTTCAGTTCCAGCAGGGCCGCCGGAACGATGTTGAAGTTGGCGGCCATGGGCGTCACGAGGGTGCCGCAGAATCCGGCGAGCATACCGATGGCCAGGACGGCGGCGGGGTTGCCGTCGAAGTGGCCTATCAGGACCGGCCAGCCGACGGCGGCGGTCATCACGGGGAAGGCCGCGAAGGCGTTGCCCATGATCATGGTGAAGGCGAACATGCCCACGCAGTAGACGACGATCGCGATGTAGAGCGAGTCCTCGGGCAGTACGGAGGTGGCGAGCTTGCCGACCTGGTCGCCGACGCCGGAGACCTGGAAGATGGCGCCCAGCGTGGCCAGCATCTGCGGCAGCAGCATCGCCCAGCCCATCGCTTCCAGCATGGAGCGGCCGGACTGCACGGGCACGGAGATCCGCTTCTCGCGGAGCATGACCATGCCGACGATCAGGGCGACGACGGCGCCGATCCCCAGGCCCAGGATGGTCTCGCTGCCCTCCTGGAGGACCGGCCGGCCCCCGATGGACAGGTGCTTGACGCCGATGGCGCAGGCCATGGCGACGGCCGGGATGGTGAGCGCCGGGACGAAGAGCTTGTTGCCGAGCTTGGCGGCGCTGGCGGCACGCTGCTCGGGGGTGGTGGTGCGCGGGGTGCCGCGCCCGGTGAAGCCGAAGCCGGCCAGGCAGGCCATGACGAGCACCGCGGCGCCCAGCGGTTCGGGCGGTGCCTGCTTGGTGACGACCCAGCTGCTGTAGATGAAGCCGGCGCCGATCAGGCCCCAGAAGGCGCCGGTGCCGAAGCGCTTGGGGTTGCTGCGGTCGGTGACCATCTGGGAGGCCATCACCAGGAAGCTGAGGCCCACCAGCCAGTAGAACCACTCTGCCTTGATCACTGGGCGGCCTCCACTGCGGCGGTGTTGTGGACGTGGGCGGTGAGCAGTTCGCGTTCCAACTGGCGGTCCAGCCGCAGCAGTCGCCAGCCGTGGACCACGAAGGCGCATACGGCGGTGGGGATCGCCCACAGCGCGAGCTGCAGCGGTTCGAGGTGGGTCCCGTAGGTGGTGTTGACGAAGCCGGTGATCAGCAGGATCGAGCCGACAGCGAGGAAGACGTCCTCCCCGAAGAAGAGGCCGACGTTGTCCGCGCTGGCGGAGAACGACCTGACCTTCTCCCGTGTCCGGTCCGGGAGTTGGCCGAACTTGCGCTCGGCGGCGCCCTCGGCCATCGGGACGGCGAGCGGGCGGACGGTCTGGGCGTGACCGAAGACGTTGGTCAGCCCGACCGCGGCGCCGATCTGCCGCAGGCCGAGGTAGAGCGCCAGGAAGCGGCCGGTGGTGAGCCCGGCGAACCGGGCGATGAGGCGGCGGGCCTGCTCCTGGAGGCCGTAGCGCTCCAGGAGGCCGATGACCGGGAGGGTGATCGCGAAGATCGTCACCGCCCGGCTGCCGGCGAAGCCGTCGCCGAACGCGGCGAGCACCTTGCCCGGCGACAGCCCTCCGAGGAGGCCGGTCGCGATGCCGGCCACCCCCACGACCAGCAAGGGATTGCGCTTCGTGGCGAAGCCGATCACGACCACGAGCACGCCGAGGAGCACGATCATGGATCCGCCTTCCGCGTACGGGGAACCCCACAGGTCCGTGGGGAGAGGAAGAGATTGCAGCGGAGGCTAGGCGATTGTTCAACGATTCGACAAGGGGTCTGCGGAGGCGGATCTCAAACCGCCCCCGCCGCGCAGGCCGTGGGGCGGCGAGGCGGCCTCGCCGCGCCCCTCACCCCTCCGCGATGCGCTGCGCGTACGCCCCCGACAGCTGACTGCGCGAGTCCTCCAGGTACGACAGCAACAGCCGCTCCGCCTCGGCGGCGTCGCCCGCCTGCAGCGCCTCGACAATCTGCCGATTTCGGGTCAGATAGGGCGCATGGAAGCGCCGGGGGTCGGCCATGACATGGAAGACGAGCCGCAGTTCGGCGAGCACGCCCCGCATCAGCTCATCCGTGCGGGGGCTGCCAGCCAGGGCCACGATTCCCTGGTGGAAGCGGATATTGGCGGTCGAGAGCGCCTGCCACTCCCGGCCCTCGGAGGCCGCCTCGCCGGCCCGCACGGCGGCCTCGATCGCCGCGACGGCGTCGGTCGCGGCGGCGTCGTAGGGCCCCTGCCCCAGCCCCCGCACCGCCGCACACTCCACGAGCATCCGCACCCGGTAGATGTCCTCCAGGTCCTCGACCGTCACCACCCGGACGAACACCCCGCGGTTGAGCTCGTGGACCAGCAGCCGCTCATGGGTCAGCAGCCGGAACGCCTCCCGCAGCGTGTTGCGCGAGACGCCCAGCGCGCCGCCGATGCTCTCCTCCGAGAGCCGGGCGCCGGGCGGAAAATAACCCTCGGCGATCCGGTCGCGCAGGATGTCGGCGACCCGCTCGGCCGTGCTGGAGCGCCCCAGCAGGGGGCGGTCCCCTTCCAGGCCCGCGACCTCGGTGAGCCGCCCCTGATCGCTCTTCGCCGCTCCGCCCGCCATACCGCTCCCCGCTCTCGCGCCGTACCGGGCGGCGGTCGAGGCCGGCCCGGTGTCGTATGAGCGAAAGTCAATCCCAGATGGGAGAACGAAACAACGCATCCGTGATCGCGCCGGGAACACCTCTTGTCGGATCGTTGAACAATCCTCTACGTTGTCCTCGCGACGCCGGTCGGCTCGAGTGCCCTCGGGGGAGAGTCACTACGGATACGGGCCGGCCGGAACGTCCCGCCCGACCTGCCCGCGCACGAGCCGTCGCGCCGGTGCCCCCCGGCCCGCGCCCCACCGGCCCCGAGCCCCCATGGAACGGACCCACATGAGCGACCCGGCGGCCCCTCCCGTCATCGACCTCAACGCCGACCTCGGGGAAGGCTTCGGCCGCTGGCAGCTCACCGACGACGAGGCCCTGCTCTCCGTCGTCACCAGCGCCAACGTCGCCTGCGGCTTCCACGCCGGCGACCCGGCCACCATGCGCCGGGTGTGCGAACTGGCCGCCGAGCGCGGCGTGGTCATCGGCGCCCAGGTCTCCTACCGCGACCTGGCCGGCTTCGGCCGCCGCGCGATGGAGGTGCCGTCGGACGAGCTGTCCGCCGAGATCACCTACCAGATCGGTGCGCTGGAGGTCTTCGCGCGCGCCGCCGGTGCCGGCGTCGGCTACGTCAAACCGCACGGCGCGCTCTACAACCGCTGCGTCCATGACGAGGAGCAGGCCGGTGCCGTCGTCGACGGCATCCTCGCCGCGGGCGGCGGCCTGCCGGTCCTCGGGCTGCCCGGCTCGCGGCTGCACGAGGCCGCCCGGCGGGCCCGACTGCCCGTCGTCGGCGAGGCCTTCGCCGACCGTGCCTACACCGACGAGGGCACCCTCGTCCCCCGCCGTGAGCCGGGCGCGGTGGTCCACGACGCCGACGAGGTCGTCAAGCGGGCCCTCGGCATGGCCCGCGACCACACCGTCACCTCCCGCGACGGCCGGCGCGTCGGCATCACGGCCCGCTCGCTGTGCCTGCACGGCGACACCCCCGGCGCCGCGGACCTCGCCCGGCGCGTACGGTCCGAGCTGACCGCGGCCGGTGTCCACATCCGGAGCTTCGCATGAGGCCGCTGCCGGTCGGTGAACACGGCCTGCTGATCGAGCTGGACAGCGCCGAGAAGGTCGAGGCGCTGCACGCCGAGCTGCTGCGCCGGGCCGCCGACGGCGCCCTGCCGCCGCTGCGCGAGATCGTGCCGGCCGCCCGTACGGTGCTCCTCGACGGCCTCGCCGACCCCCGCGGGCTCCTCGCCGAGCTCGCCGCCTGGGACATTCCCCCGCTCACCGCCGGCGACCGGCCCGCCGTGGAGATCCCGGTCCGCTACGACGGCCCCGATCTCCTCGATGTCGCCGCCCTGTGGGACTGCACCGCCGACGAGGTGGTGCGGCGGCACTGTGCCACCGAGTTCCACGTCGCCTTCTGCGGCTTCGCCCCCGGCTTCGGCTATCTGACCGGGCTGCCCGAGCCGCTGCACGTCCCGCGCCGGGACACTCCCCGTACCAAGGTCCCGGTCGGCTCGGTCGCCCTGGCCGGCCCGTACACCGGTGTCTACCCGCGCTCCTCCCCCGGCGGCTGGCAGCTGATCGGCACCACCGACACCGTCCTGTGGGACCCGCGCCGCGAACCGGCCGCGCTGCTCACCCCCGGCACCCGTGTCCGCTTCGTCCCGCAGGAGACCGCCCGATGACCGACCGCGCCTTCTCGGTCGTCCGGGCCGGTGCGCTCACCACCGTCCAGGACCTCGGCAGGCCCGGCCATGCCCACCTCGGTGTGCCGCGGGCCGGCGCCCTCGACGAGCCCGCGCACCGCCTCGCCAACCGCCTGGTCGGCAACCCCGGGTCCGCCGCCGCACTGGAGACGACGCTCACGGGCTGTGCCGTGCGGGTCCGTACGGCCACCACCGTCGCCGTCACGGGCGCACCCTGCCCGGTGACCGTCGACGGCCGCCCCGCCCCCTGGGGCGCGCCGGTCCACGTCCCGGCGGGCGCCGTCCTGGACGCGGGACCGGCCACCCACGGCCTGCGCTCCCACCTCGCCTTCGCCGGGGGCATCGACACCGAACCGGTCCTGGGCAGCCGCGCCGCCGACCTGCTCTCCGGCCTGGGCCCCGACCCGCTCACCGAGGGAGCGGTCCTCCCGCTGGGCGCCCCGTACGGCCCGGCCGCCACCGCCGACGCGGTCCCGCACCCCGGCCCGGTGACGGAGCTCCTCCTGCCGTTCCTGCCCGGCCCCCGCGACGCGTGGTTCACCGCCGCCGGCCTGCACACCCTCGCCACCGGCCGCTTCCGCGTCTCCCCGGCCAGCAACCGCATCGGCCTGCGCACCGAAGGCCCGCCTCTGGAACGCGCCCGGACCGGCGAACTCCCCAGCGAGGGCATGCCGCTGGGCGCCCTCCAGGTCCCGCCCGACGGGCTGCCGGTCCTCTTCCTCCACGACCACCCCACGACCGGCGGCTACCCGGTCATCGGCGTCGTCCCCGAGCGCTACCTGGCCCCCGCGGCGCAGGCGGCACCGGGAACTCCGGTCCGCTTTCTCCGGATGCGCTGAGGGCGCGTCCGCAGCGTCGCGCCCTCCCGGCGGACGACGGCGTGCCCCGGGCGCGCCTCCTGCCTGACCGGGCGGGCGGCGCGCCGGCCACCGTCCGCCGGGCGGCCCCGTCAGCCCTCGTCCGCCACCCCGTATCCGCCGCCGCCCGGTGTGCGCAGCACCAGCACATCGTCCACGCCGACGTCCGCCGCGTCACAGCCCGCCAGCTCCACCCGTGAACCGTCCGCCCGTTCGACGGAGTTGGCGCCCAGGGCCCCCGGGGCGCCGCCCGCCATGCCGTACGGCGCGACTCTGCGGTGGTTGGTCAGCAGCGCGACGGTCATCGGCTCCAGGAAGCGCAGCCGGCGCTCGACGCCGCAGCCGCCGTGCCAGCGCCCCGTGCCGCCGCTGCCGGCGCGGATGACGAAGCCGTCGACGCGGACGGGGTAGCGCCACTCCAGCACTTCGGGGTCGGTCAGCCGGGAGTTGGTCATATGGGTCTGTACGGCGTCCGCGCCGTCGAAGCCGTCACCCGCGCCCGAACCGCTGGCGACGGTCTCGTAATACTGCACCCGGTCGTTCCCGAAGGTGAGGTTGTTCATCGTGCCCGAGCCCTCGGCCTGGATGCCGAGCGCGGCGTAGAGGGCGCCGGTGACCGCCTGGGAGGTCTCCACATTGCCCGCGACGGTGGCTGCCGGGAAGACGGGGGCGAGCATCGAGCCCTCCGGGATACGGACCTCGACGGGCTTGAGGCAGCCGCTGTTGAGCGGGATGTCGTCGGCGACCAGGGTGCGGAAGACGTACAGGACGGCCGCCATCACCACCGAGCTGGGCGCGTTGGCGTTGCCGGGCTGCTGGGGCGAGGTGCCGGCGAAGTCGAGTACGGCGCCGCGGGCGGCGCGGTCGACCGTCACCGCGACCCGGATCTCGGCCCCGCTGTCGGTCTCGTAGCGGCAGCTGCCGTCCGACAGCCGGGCGATGATCCGCCGGACCGATTCCTCGGCGTTGTCCTGGACGTGCCCCATATACGCCTGGACGACCTCCAGCCCGAACTGCTCGGTCATCCGCCGGAGTTCCTGGATGCCCTTCTCGTTGGCGGCGATCTGGGCGCGCAGGTCGGCGAGGTTGGCGTCCGGTGCGCGGGAAGGCCAGGGGCCGGCGGCGAGCAGTTCGCGGGTCGCGCGCTCGCGCAGCTCGCCGTCGCGCACCAGCAGCCAGTTGTCGAAGAGGATGCCCTCCTCCTGGATGGTGCTGCTGAAGGCGGGCATCGAGCCCGGGGTGATGCCGCCGATCTCGGCGTGGTGGCCGCGCGAGGCCACCAGGAACAGCAGCTCGGCCCCCTCGGTGTCGAAGACGGGGGTGACGACGGTGACGTCGGGGAGGTGGGTGCCCCCGTGGTACGGGTCGTTGATCGCATACACATCGCCCGGCCGCATCTCACCGCCGCGGCGCCGGAGCACCTCCTTGATGGACTCCCCCATCGAGCCCAGGTGCACCGGAATGTGCGGGGCGTTGGCGATCAGGTTGCCGTCGGCGTCGAAGAGGGCGCAGGAGAAGTCGAGGCGCTCCTTGATGTTGACGGAGTGTGCGGTGTTCTCCAGCCGGACGCCCATCTGCTCGGCGATGGCCATGAAGAGGCTGTTGAAGACCTCCAGCATCACCGGATCGGCCTCGGTGCCGACCGCGGCCCGGCCGGTGCGCGGCCCGGCCCGGGTCAGCAGGAGGTGCCCGCGGTCGCCCGTCGCCGCCTGCCAGTCCGGGTCGAGGACCGTGGTCGCGTCCTCCTCGGCGATGACGGCCGGGCCGGTGAGGGTGTCCCCGGGCCGCAGGTCCGTGCGGCGGTAGAGGTGGGTGTCCTGCCAGCGGCCGCCCGTGTACATCCGCACCGTGGCGGCAGGCGTCAGCTCCCCCTCCCTGTCGCCGGCCCGCGTCCCGTGGCCGCCCGCGCCGCCGGCCGCGCCCAGCGCCTCGACCGACACCGCCTCGGCCACCAGCGGTTTGTCCATGGTGAAGGCGTAGCGCTCGCGGTGTGCCCGGACGAAGTCCGCGGTCATGGTCTCGGCGTCGGCCAGCGGCACGCCGATGGTGGAGTCGGTCCCGGCGTAGCGGATCAGCACCCGGGCGCGGGTGGTGACCGAAGCGTCCGGCACGCCGTCGTCGAGGAGCTCGCGCCGGGTCTGCCCGGCGAGCGCCTCGCACACCTCGCGCACCCGCCCGAGGGCCGCGGGGTCGGTGAACTCCGCCTCGACGGCCTGCTCGCGCATCGCGGTGGCGTCGGCGACCCCGATGCCGTACGCGGAGAGCACCCCGGCCAGCGGCGGGACGAGGACCGTGTTGATGCCCAGCGCGTCGGCGACCGCGCAGGCGTGCTGGCCGCCGGCGCCGCCGAAGCTGGTGAGGGCGTAGCGGGTGATGTCGTGGCCGCGCTGGACGGAGATCTTCTTGACCGCGTTGGCCATGTTGAGCACCGCGATGTCCAGGAACCCGGCCGCGACCTCCTCCGGGCCGCGGTCGTCGCCGGTCTCGGCGGCGGCCCGCCGGGCCAGCTCCGCGAAGCGGGTGCGCACCACCTCGGCGTCCAGCGGCCGGTCGCCGTCCGGCCCGAACACGGCCGGGAAGTGGTCGGGCTGGATGCGCCCGAGCATCACATTGGCGTCGGTGACCGTGAGCGGTCCGCCGCGCCGGTAGCAGGCCGGTCCCGGGTCGGCGCCGGCCGAGTCGGGACCGACCCGGTAGCGGCGGCCGTCGAAGTGGAGCACGGAACCGCCGCCGGCCGCGACGGTGTGGATGTTCATCATGGGGGCGCGCATCCGTACGCCCGCGACCTCGTTGCCGAAGACCCGCTCGAACTCCCCGGCGTAGTGCGACACATCGGTGGAGGTGCCGCCCATGTCGAAGCCGATCACCCGGTCGTGGCCGCCGCCCGCCTCGGCGGCCGTCCGCACCATGCCGACGACGCCGCCCGCGGGCCCGGACAGCACCGCGTCCTTGCCGCGGAAGTGCGCGGCCTGCCGCAGTCCGCCGTTGGACTGCATGAACATCAGCCGGATGCCGGGGAGTTGGGCCGCGATCTCGTCGACGTACCGGCGCAGGATCGGGGAGAGGTAGGCGTCGACGACGGTGGTGTCGCCGCGCGGCACCAGCTTCATCAGCGGGCTGACCTCGTGCGAGCAGCTGACCTGGGAGAACCCGGCCCGCCGGGCCAGCTCGGCGACGGCTCGCTCGTGGTCGGCGTGGCGGTAGCCGTGCAGCAGGACGACGGCGGCGCTGCGCAGGCCGTCCGCGCGGGCCCGGATCAGCGCGCGGCGGACCTCGTCGACGTCCAGCGGCCGGACGAGCTCGCCGCGGGCGCCGATCCGCTCCGGTACCTCGATCACCCGGTCGTAGAGCGCTTCGGGCAGCACGATGTGCCGGTCGAAGATCCGTGGCCGGTTCTGGTAGGCGATCCGCAGCGCGTCCCGGAACCCTTCGGTGGTCAGCAGCACGGTCGGTTCGCCCTTGCGCTCCAGCAGGGCGTTGGTGGCGACGGTGGTGCCCATCTTGACGACGGAGACCCGCTCGGCGGGCACCGGTTCGTCCGGGCCGAGCCCCAGCATCATCCGGATGCCGGCCACCGCGGCGTCCCGGTAGCGCTCCGGGTGGTGGGAGAGCAGCTTGCCGGTGACCAGCCGTCCGTCCGGTCTCCTGCCGACGACGTCCGTGAACGTCCCACCGCGGTCGATCCAGAACTCCCAGCGTCCGGTCATCCTGCCATTGTCGCAGCGCCCTTCGCCGTCGCGGCGGCTTGCCGCGCCCCGCCACCGTCCGGGTCGGCCAGGGCGGCGAGCGCGGCCTGCGCGGCACGGTCGGCCGCGGCGTCCAGCAGCCGCCCGGACCCCGCCAGTCCGTGCCGGCACTCCTGGAGCGCCAGGCCGAGCAGGCCGGGCAGCAGATCCGTGCACCGGTCGGCGACCCAGCGGGTGCCGCGGGTCGCCATCCACCGGACGGAGCCGGCGCGGGTCGGCGGCGGGCCGTCGAGGGTGAGCGCGGGCGCCGGTCCGACGGGCAGGCCGGCGGCGGCCAGCGCCGCATGGAAACCGCGGGCCAGCAGACGGTGGCCGCGCTCGCTGGGGTGCAGCCGGTCCACGCTCCAGGAGGCGCGCTCGGCGACCCAGGGGTGTTCGGCGAGGTGCAGATGAACGCCCTGGTGACGCGCGGACACCGCATGGACGACGGTGTTCACGGCGCGCATCCGGCGGGCCAGCGGACGCGCCAGCGGCGGGGGCAGCCCCAGCATCCGGCCCGGATCGGGCAGACAGGCCGTCAGCACCACGGCTCCGTCGGCGCTCAGCGCACCGTGCGCCCGGTCCAGCGCGTCCGCGACCCGCTCGATGGCGAAGGCCGCGCGCAGGGTGTCGTTCGCCCCGACGACCAGGGAGGCGAAGCGCGGCCCGAGCGCGCGGGCCGCGGGGAGCTGCCGCTCGGCCAGCTCGGCCGCCAGCGCGCCGCTGCGCGCCAGGTTCACCAGCTCCACGCCGCCCGGCCGCTCGCCCAGTGTCCCGGCGAGCAGGGCCGCCCAGCCGCGCCAGCCGCCGCCGGGTACCGGGTCCCCGAGCCCCTCGGTCAGCGAATCGCCGAGCGCGACAAAGCGGACCGGGGCCGGGAAACGGCCGCCGCCCGGCGTCTGCTCCGGTACCACCGCCCCCTCGGAACGCACCGTCACCACCCGCCCAGCGGGCCGGCCGCGGACGGCGAGGACGCGGCGGCGACCGGCCTGCCGAGCGGCGCGGGCGCGTCGTGCGCCGCCAGGAAGGCATCGACGGCGGGCTGCCAGCCGTAGCCCTCGGCACGGCGCCGGGCGGCGGCGCGCCGGGCGGGTTCCGGCCGGGCCAGGACCCGCTGGACCGCATCGGCGAACGAGGGCCCGTCGTCGAGCGCCGTGTCGCCGCCGCTGCCGACCAGCCCCGCCAGCGCCGACGCCGCACTGGCGACCACCGGCGTGCCGCAGGCGAGGGCCTCCAGGGCGGCCAGTCCGAAGGTCTCGGCCGGGCCGGGCGCCAGGGCGACATCGGCGCCGGCCTGCAGCGCGGCGAGCCGGGACCGGTCGGCGAGATGCCCGAGGAACGCCGTGGGAAGCCGCTCGGCCCGCGCCCGGGCCTCCAACCGCGCCCGCAGCGGCCCGTCACCGGCCACCACCAGCGTCGCGTCGACCCCGCGCCGCCGCAGCTCCGCCAGCGCGTCCAGCGCCCGCCCCGGCCGCTTCTCCTGCGACAACCGGGAGCAGAGCAGCAACAGGACCGCCGACCGGCCCGCCCAGCGCCGCCGCAGCTCGGCACTGCGGCAGTCCGGGTGCCAGGCGGCGAGATCGACACCGAGCGGAGCGCGCACCACATTGCGCACCCCGACCCGGGTGAACTCCGCCGCTGCCCATTCGGTGGTGCACACGACCCGGCTGTAGGCGTGCGCCGTACGGCGGTTGAGCCGGTCCGCGGCGGCGCGGGCCAGCGGCTGCGGTACGCCCCAGGTGCGCAGCACCCCGTCCACGCTCTCGTGCGAGACCATCACCGCGGGGATCCGCGCGCGGCGCGCCCACTCCCCCGTCCAGCGCAGCGTCGTCCGGTCGGAGACCTCCAGCCGGTCGGGGGCCAGCGACTGCAGCAGCCGCTGGAGTCCGCGACGGTCGGTCAGCATGCGGTAGCCGCCGCTGCCCGGCAGCTCGGGCCCCGGCACGGTGATCACCCGGCCCTGCGCGGTGACCTCGTCGCGCAGGCCGGCCGTCCCGCCCGCTCCCGGCGGCCCGGGCACGATGAGCACCGGCTCGTGCCCGGCGGCCCGGTAGCCCGCGCCGAGTTCGCGCAGTGCGGTGCGCAGCCCGCCGGAGGCCGGGGTGACGAAGTTGGCGATCCGGACGATCCGCAGGCCCGCCCGGGGGCCGCGTCGGGCGTTCATGCCGCCACCGCCGTCCGGCCGCTGAGGACGGCCTCGTAGTGGCCCAGCAGCTGGTCGCCGACGGCTTCCCAGGTGCGGTCCTCGACGGCTCTGCGGGCCGCGGCGCCGTAGCGGACACGCAGTTCGGCGCTGCGCGCGAGCACCCGCACCGCGTCCCGGAACGCGCCACCGTCGCCCGGTGTCACCAGCAGCCCCGTACGGCCGTGGTCCACCAGGTCGAGCGGACCGCCCGCCCGCGGCGCCACCACCGGAACGCCGGAGGCCATCGCCTCCTGCACGGTCTGACAGAAGGTCTCATACGGTCCGGTATGGACGAAGACGTCCAACGAGGCGTAGAGCCGGGCGAGTTCGTCCCCCGTACGGCGGCCGAGGAAGCGGGCCCCGGGCAGCGCGGTCCGCAGCCCGGCGGCGCTGGGGCCCTCGCCGATGACGACGGTGCGTATGCCCGGCAGCCGTGAGGTCTCGGCCAGCAGCCGGACCTCCTTCTCCGGCGCGAGCCGTCCCACGTACCCCACCAGCAGCTCCCGTCCCGCGGTGAGCGAGCTGCGCAGCACCGCGTCACGCCGGCCGGGGTGGAACCGTTCGGAGTCGACGCCGCGCGGCCAGAGGTGGACCCGCGGCACCCCGTGCTCGGTCAGGTCCAGCAGCGCGGCGCTGGAGGGCGCCAGGGTGCGGTCGGCGGCGCCGTGCACCGCCCGGATGCGCCGCCAGGCCGTGGCCGCGCCGCCGCCGAGGTAGGTGCGGGCGTAGCGGCCCAGATCGGTCTGGTAGACGGCGATCGCGGGCACCTGGCGGCGGGCGGCGGCCGCCATCCCCCGGGCGCCGAGCACGAACGGGCTGGCGAGGTGGACGAGATCGGGACGGTGCCCGGCGAGCGCCGCGGACAGCCGGCGTCCGGGCAGCGCGATCCGCACCTGCGGATAGCCGGGCAGCGGCATCGAGGGCACCCGGACGACGGGGCAGGGACTCTCCTGCGTACCGGTGGCGGGCGACGCGCCACCGAGCGGCGCGATGACGAGCGGATCGTGCCCGCGCCGGACGAGGTGCCGGGCGGTTTCCAGGGCGCAGTGGGAGACGCCGTTGACATCGGGCGGGAAGGATTCGGTGACGAGGGCGACACGCATACCGCTGTTGTCGGCGCGCCGTGCGTGGAAGGGACCAAGGGGATCTTTCCTGCCGGAGAACGTTCCACTGCGTTTTGCTGCGCTTCCCACATTTTCGGCTTTCCGGCCGTGGGG
Organism: Streptomyces caniferus; assembly: GCF_009811555.1. Lineage (GTDB taxonomy): Bacteria > Actinomycetota > Actinomycetes > Streptomycetales > Streptomycetaceae > Streptomyces > Streptomyces caniferus. The sequence goes on from NZ_BLIN01000005.1 coordinate 1,240,531, forward strand.
GTTGCTCGCCGGTCCGCTGCGCTTTGCCGCGCCTCGTTTTTGGCTTTCCCACCGTTGCGCCTGCGGCGGGCGGGGCCGCTGCGCGGGGCTGTCGGGGTGCGGTGACGGGCCTGCGCGGGTGGGGGTGTCCGGACTGCTTCGCTTTACGTCCGGACACCCCCACCCGCTCCGACCCGCCCCCTCCCGTGAGTGGGAGGGAAAAACGTTGGTGGGAGTGCACGCAGGTGGTCCGGTGCACCTCGTGATCACACAGAAACGCGTCCCCCGGTACGACCGGCAAGGACCCGAACGGCCACAGCGACGGCCCGCCCCCACCGGCCTTCACTCACTCCACCCACGGGAGGTGACGGGCCGGAGGGGCAGGGGTGTGGGACGTAAAGCGAAGCAGTCCCACACCCCTGCCCCGCAGGCCCGTCACCGCACCCACAGCCCCGCGCAGCGGACCCCGCCCGCCGCAGGCGCAACGGCGAGCAAGCCCCACGGCGGGACAGGCAAAGCGCAGCGGACGGGCGCACCGCGCAGCAGGCGATAAACGGCGACAAACCACCACGGCGGAAAAGACAAAAACGTGGGAAGAACCTAGGCCTCCGGTCCGATCCGGCTACGGACAGCCGTTTGGACCTCGGCCTCCTCCGCCGGGTCGGCGGCCAGGCGGCGGAGCTGTTCGACGACCCGGTCGTCGCCGGTGGCGGCGTGCCGGGCGGCCAGTTCCCGGGTGGTCTCCTCGCAGTCCCACAGGCACTCGACGGCGAAGCCGGCCGCGAACCCGGGGTCGGTGGCGGCGAGCGCTCCGGCGGCCCGGCCGCGGAGGTGGGAGGAGGACGTCTCGCGGTAGATGTGCCGCAGGACGGGGGCGGCGCAGCCGACACCGAGGCGGCCGGTGCCGTCGACCAGCTCCCACAGGCCGTCCGCATCGGGGCCCTCCTCGCGGACGGTCCGCCGCAAGGCGGCCAGCACCGCTTCGGCGTCGCGCCGGCCGCCGCGGCGGGCGAGCAGGGCTGCGGCGGACGCGCCCAGCCGGTCGGCGCGCGGCGCCCAGACCCTGGCCCGTGCGACGGCGGCCACGCTGAGCATGCGTGCGAAGGCGGCGAGTGCGGCGGAGACCAGCTGTTCGGAGGAGAAGGGGTCGACGACCGCGTCCTCGATCAGGTCGAGGGCGTCCGGGTCGCCGCGTTCGGCGAGGTGGTGGAGTACGGCGGCGCGGGCCGGGTCCGGTGCGTTGCGCGCGGCGCGGATCAGCTCGGGGCGGTCCTCGGGACCGGCGACGGCGGCCAGGCAGCGGGCGGCGGCGATGTGGCGGTGCTCCTCGGGCGCCTGCTCCAGGTTCTGCTCGGCCCATTGGAGGACCTCGGTCACGCTCCAGCCGGGGCGCGGCCCGCGGGGCCGCAGCTGCCGCTGCCAGCGGTCGAAGGAGCCCTGTTCCCCGGCGGCGGCCAGTCGCGTGCCGTAACGGGGGTCCTCGGCCCACAGGCGCCAGGGCCGGGGCTCGAAGGCGTCGCGGACGGCGGCGGCCAGCTCGCCGTCACCCTCCTCGGTCTCCGGGAAGCGGGCGAGGACGGCGGGGGCGAGCGTCATCAGGCCGGCGTCGTCGTCACGCAGCGCGAGCTCGTCCAGGGCCCAGCGCCAGTTGGTGCCGGCCGCGGCGTAGCTGCGCAGCAGCAGACGGGCGGCGTCCCTGCCGTAGGCGGCGAGGTGGCCGAGGACCGCGAGGGCGAGGCCGGTGCGCTCCTCGCCGGTGTCGACGAGGTCGTCGGGGTGGAAGAGGTGGCGTTCGATCTCCTCGAGCCCGCCGTCGAGCTGCATGTAGAGGCGCGCGTAGTAGAGCGAGCGGTTCTCGACCTGCCAGTCGCGGCGGGGGTCGCGCAGCACGCTGTCGTTGAGTGCCGCGAGCGCCTCGGCCCGCGGCGCCGCGAGGGCATGCAGGGTCCCGTCGCCGCGGCCTCGCTGCAGGAGGCCGAGCAGGGTGCCACTGGGCGCTATGTCTGGATCGAACATGAGGTCAGCATCCGGTGCGGGGGGCAGGCTGGCAACGGGATTTCCGCTGACCGGCATTCTTGCCGGTGACCGCGGGCCGTAAGCCTCGTTCCCACCATGGATCGACGGAAGCGCCTGCGTACGGCGGCCGAAGCCTAGCTTGGAAGCTGTCATTCCGCCGATTCGCCCCGGGATTGCCCAGGAAAGCCGGGGGCATATGCCAGATGCACCACCGTATCGGGTAGTGCCAAATCCCTTACGGACGGTCGCCGCCTGTGCAACAGTCGTTACCGGCCCTTCAGCCCGGCGCCGCCTGATCACGGAGTACGTCATGCCGTCCCCTCTCTTCGCGGATCACCCAGCCGACCGGCCCCCCGAGCGCGACACGGTCGAGTCACTCATCACGCGGGCCCGCCGCCTGCGCGGTGACCTCGATGCGGTGCGCAGGGAGTCCGCGGCGGACACCGGCCTCGCCACCGACCCGCAGCTGCGCTGGCAGCGGGCGCTGTGCGATCTCGCGGTGCATCACCTCGACGACCTCGGAGGCCATCTCGACCAGCTGAGAGAGGGCCTGCCCGCCGAGAGCACGGACGCGGCCGCGCCGGAGGCCGAGCCGCCGGCCGTGCCGGAGCCCGCGGCCCCGGAGCGCGGCTCGCTGCTGCGCCGGGTGGGCAGCGCCGAGTGGAACCTGCTCACCGACGAGGTCAGCTGGTCCGACGAGCTGTTCGCGATGTTCGGCAGGGCGCCGTCCGACGGCCCGCTCACCCTCGACGAGCTGCCGTCCCTGGTCCACGCCGACGACCAGGAGGGGCTGGCCACGATGGTCACCGACTGTCTGGTGGACGGCCGCCCGATCGACGGCGAATTCCGCATCGTGCGCCCGGACGCGAGTCTGCGCACGGTGCACATGGTGGGCGAGCCGGTGCTCGACGCCGACGGCAGTACCGCCTGTATGTGGGCCGTGCTGCGGGACGTCAGTGAGCTGCGCCGCAGCCAGCAGGCGGTGCGCGAGACCCGTGACTCGCTGCACCGTGAGCGGCATATCGCGCAGACCGAGCACCGGCTTGCGGTCGAGCTGCAGGAAGCCGTGCTGCCCCCGTGGCGCGGCTCCCTGCGGTTCCCGCAAGGCGGCCCGGTCGCCCTCGACCTCGCCGGGCGCTATCTGCCGTCCGCCACCCACGCCCTGATCGGCGGCGGCTGGTACGACGCACTACAACTCCCGGACGGCACCACGCTGTTGAGCGTAGGTGATCTCACCGGTCATGGCGCCACCGCCACGTCCGGGATGGCGATGGTGCTCGGGGCGCTGCGCGGTATGGCGGTCGCCGGACACCGGCCGGGCCCCCTGATGTGCTTCCTCAACCAACTGCTGGACACCGCCGCCCAGCCGGCGCTGGGCAGCGCGCTCTGCGGCCGCTTCGACCCCGCCGCACGGACCCTGGAGTGGTCCCAGGCCGGGCACCCCGCACCGCTGCTGTTCCGCAACGGCACGGGCCGCGCGCTGGACCCGCCCGAGGGCGTCCTGCTCGGGGCGACCTCGGGCGCGGCCTACACCCAGCGCACCGAGCAACTGGAGCCCGGTGACCTGCTCGTCCTGCACACCGATGGCCTCGTCCCGCGCCGTACCCATGGCGCGCAAGTCCCTCACGAGGGCACCGAACGGCTCCTCGCCCTGGCGCCGCGGTTCCTCGCGGCCCGCAGCGCGCAGGACGGCGTCCGCATCGTCGTCGAGGAGTTCGGCAACGCCGAGCGCGAGGACGACGCATGCGTACTGGTCGCCAGGGTCGGCGACTGACGCACCCCGTGACAGCGGAGGGCGGACCGGCGCACCCGGAGCCGGTCGCCCCGGAGGCGTCGGCGGGCGAACTGCCGGCCGACGGGTGAGACAGCGAGGCCGAACAGGACGCCTCCCCTAGGGGGTGTCTCTTCGATCTGCGTGGATCAGCCTGCGGCGTCTGGTGCCGTGCATGGCAAGGCGGAGCGTCTCCCGCGGACTGGGTGTCCGTGGGTGAGGCGACAACGCCGCCAGGTGCGGTGCCAGACGTCGCAGGCCCACGGAGATCGGAGAGACACCCCCTAGGGATGACGCACCGTCACGCTCCGCCCCGCCGCCCTCCTCCTCAGGCCGAGAAGTTCCCTCCGAGACCCGATCCGATGCCGGGGCCGAGACCCGACCCCTTGGTCTTGGGCTTTGCCTTCGGCAGGACATGCTGGATCTCCTCGCGCAGGTCCTGGATCTTGCCGTGGTTCGCGTACTGCCCCGTGAGCCGGAACATCTCGCGGAGCCGGTCCCAGGTGCGGTGCGAGGAGTTCTCCCCGATGGACACCAGCGCCAGCCGGGCGTAGCGGTCGGCCTGTTCGGGGTCGTTGCCGATGAAGCAGGCCGATGCCATCGAGATGTAGTCGAAGATCTGCGACCGCTGGCGGCCGTTCTCCCGTAGCCGCAGCGCCCGCGTGGCGTGGTGCTGGGCGATCCTGGCGGCCGACGGATCGTGATCGGCGAGCGTACGGAACGCCAGTGCCTGCATGCCGTGCAGATCCGCCTCGTCGAACATCTGCATCCAGCTCGGTGGCGGCACATCGCCCTTGTCCGAGACGAAGAGCTCCTCCGCCTCGCCCAAGGTGCGGCGCATCGCCTGGCCGTGGCCCTTGGACGCCTGCGCCCAGGCCTCGATGGTGTGCAGCATGGCGCGGGTGCGCGGCAGGGTTTCCTCGCCGGAGCCGGACTTGGCCAGCTTCATCAGATCCAGCGCATCGTCGGGGCGGCCCAGATGCACCATCTGGCGAGCGGCACGGGAGAGCGCCTCGCCGGCGCGCGGGCGGTCGCCGCCCTCGCGCGCCGCATGGGCGGCGATGATGAAGTACTTCTGGGCGGTGGGCTCCAGGCCCACGTCATGGGACATCCAGCCGGCCAGCACCGCCAGGTTGGCGGCCACCCCCCACAGCCTGCGCTGCAGATGATCGGGGTGGCGGTAGGCGAGCATGCCGCCGACCTCGTTGAGCTGGCCCACCACGGCCTTGCGCTGCAGCCCGCCCCCGCGGGCCGCGTCCCAGGCGCGGAACACCTCGACCGAGCGCTCCAGCGCATCGATCTCCTGTGAGCCCACGGGGGCCGCCTCGTAGCGGTCGAGGCCGATCTGGTCGAGTTCGTCGAGGGAATCGGAGGCGTACGGGTCGGGGTGGCGTGCGGCGCCGGCCGGGGCCGGGTCGGTGTGCAGCCAGTCGTACATGGCGCCGGTGAGTGCGGAGCCCGCGGCGAGTGCGGCGCCCGCACCCACCAAGCCGCGTCGGTTGAGCATGAGGTCCATTCCCGTGAATTCCGTGAGGACCGCAGCGGTCCGTTCGGGAGCCCACGGCAGACCGTCCATGGCCTGCCGCTTCCCCGAGCGACCGGTTCTTGCGAACCCGAGATCCTCGATGGTTACGACACGGCCGAGGCGCTCGGTGAACAGGGAAGCCAGGACCTTGGGCACCGGATCGCGCGGGGTCTCCCCCATGTCGATCCAGCGCCGCACTCGCGAGGTGTCGGTCGCCAGCTGCGGATGCCCCATGGCCGCCGCCTGCCGGTTGACCAGTCTCGCCAGCTCTCCTTTGGACCATCCGGCCAGGCCGAAAAGGTCCGCGAGACGGGTGTTCGGCTGCCTGTCCACGTCAAGCCCCCAGGTTCCTCGACTGAGTTGACAGTAACGGCCGCTGACATGGGCTGTGGTCATTCGCCAGGGTTCGCCAGGGTGCGCCAGATGGTCTGCCACCCGCAGTCACGTGTTCTGTAGATATGCCGCCCCCGGCCTGGTGGCGGGACCGCATTCCCCAGGGTGCGCGCCCTTCACAGGGACCCTGGATCGGCCTCCTGCACGGGGCCCGTTCACGGGTTCCCACCACCGGGCCGGGGAGCGCACGCAACTCGCCGGCGCACGAAGGGATCTGTTTCACCCATGTATGCAGCATCGTCCGCCGTGACCGCCCCCACCCGGCCGTACCGCCCGCACCCCACCGGAAGCGGGCCGTATCTCGACCCCTCCCCTTCCGCGGGGGCGGTCACCGGTCTTCCCGGCGGCCGTACCCGGCGGATGCAGGGGACGAGCTCCCAACCGCTCAGCGGGAGACTCGACTTGTCCGGCCCCCAGGGCGCCCAGTTGCGCGCCGCCGTCGCCTCGGTCCAGCGGATCTGCCCGGAGTTCAACCCGGTGCAGGTGCTGCGCCGCAGCAGCAGGTCCGTCCTTCTCGTCGGCACGACAGGCCGGATGACCGCGGTCGCCAAGTGTTTACTGGACCATTCCCCCGCCTGGGCGGAGAGGTTCCGGCAGGAAATAAGTGCATACCGCGCATTCGTCCGGCATCGTCCGCCGGTTCGGGTGCCGCGGCTGGTGGCGGCCGATCCCGACAACTGCACCCTGATCGTGGAGCGGATGCCCGGCCGGGTCGCGGCGCTGACCCGGCACCCGTCCGAGGCGCCGCCCCGTGCGGACGTACGGGCCGCGCTCAGCGCGATCTGCCGGATCAACCTCTGGCGTCCGCCGGCCGGGCTGTTCGACGCCCCGCTGGACTACGCGGGCCGGATCGGCCGGTACCACGACCTGGGGCTGCTGACCGACCGGGACCTCGGTGACCTGCAGAAACTGGTGCACGGCCTGTCGCATACGCAGGGCCAGTTCTGCCACGGCGATGCGCTGCTGAACAATGTGCTGCTCTCCCCCGCGGGTCCGGTCCTGCTGGACTGGGACAGCGCGGGCTGGTACCTGCCGGGCTACGATCTGGCGACCCTGTGGTCCGTGCTCGGCGACGCACCGGTGGCCCGTCGGCACATCAGCCAGCTCGCCCAGAACGCGGGACCGGCCTCGCGGGACGCCTTCCTGGTGAATCTGATGCTGGTGCTCACCCGCGAGATCCGACGTTACGAAACCGCGGTCCAACGGACCATGCGCGAACCCACGCCGACGGGGACACCGGGCCCGGGACTGCCCGGCGTGCCTGCGGCGGGCGAGGAGCAGCGGCTGCTCCTGCGCCGGCTGCACGACGACTGCCAGATGGCGCGCCGTGCGGTACGGGCGGCGGTCGGCACCCGCTGACCGTCGAACAGGTGCCGGAGATCACCGGCACCGCAAGGGGGGACCGTGAGCGGCGCGCCCGGGTACGGGGTGCGCCGCTCACCCATGTGCGCCGGGCGGCCGGCACCCCTCCCCCGGCCGTCCGGACGGCTTGCCCTCCCCTGGCCGTCCGGCTTCGACACCCTCGTCCGAGTCAGGTCATTGGTCCATTCCACTGACGCCTCGCAGGCCGGGCACCTGTCCGGGAAAGCTCCTCTGGAGATGCCCTGACATGCGGAATCCCGATACGGCACGGTGATTGACGGACCCTCGGCAAACGTATAGCTCTAAGCCGACGGGGGCTCTAGTCTCGGGTCCCGCCCGTGCGGCCGTTTGCGCACCCACCGTCACACCGCCCCGGCTCGGGCCGGCTCGAGGAGGTTGCTTTGCGAGGATCCGCCCCGGAAGACGAGAAGAGATTCCACCGCCCCGCCCTGCGCAGATCCGTCACCGCCGTGGCAGCGGCGGTCCTGCTGCTGCCGCTCTCGGGGACGCCGTCCGCACAGGCCGGCCAGCCCCGGTCGGATGCTCTGCAGCGGGCCTTCACCGAGGCCGCCGCCCGCTTCCATGTGCCGCGCAGTGTGCTGCTCGGGGTCTCGTACCTGGAGTCCCGCTGGGACAGCCATGGCGGCGCGCCCAGCGTCTCCGGGGGCTACGGTCCGATGCATCTGACCGACACCCGCACCGCGCTGACGCGCGCGCCGGAGTTCAGCCAGGGCACCGAGGACGCCCGGGGCGACGGCGCACGGCCGACCAAGCGGGTGCCGGCCGAGGCCGCGAAGCGGGCCGCGCTGCCCGCCCAACTCCCCGCCCGGCTGCGGACCTTGACGACGGCCGCCACGCTGGCCGGCCTCCCGGCCGAGCGGCTGCGCACCGACCCCGCGGCGAATGTCCTCGGCGGAGCGGCACTGCTCGCCACCGAGCAGCGCAAGCTGGGGCACTCCGCCGGCGGCGACCCGGCACAGTGGTACGAGGCGGTGGCGCGCTACGGCGGCCAGGACAACATGCGTGGCGGCCGGGCCTTCGCGGACGAGGTGTACGACGTGCTGCGCCGGGGCCAGACGCGGACGACCGATGCGGGACAGCGGGTCACGCTGGCCGCCTCGCCGGAGCTGGCCCCCGACGCCACACAGCAGAAACGTCTCGGCGCGCCGGCCACGAAGGCATCGCCCGGACGGGCCGAACGCAAGCCGGAGTGCCCGCAGCACGTCGCCTGCGAGTCCGTTCCGGCACCGTACGAGGAGTTCGGAGACGGCGACTACGGCAATCACGACAAGGCGGACCGGCCCGAGGACATGCGGGTCAGCACCATCGCCATCCATGACACCGAGGGCTCATGGGAGACGACGCTCAAGCTGATCAAGGACCCGACCTATGTGTCCTGGCACTACACCATCCGCTCCTCGGACGGTCTGATCGCCCAGCATGTGCCGACCAAGGACGTCGCCTGGCACGCGGGCAACTGGTACATCAACTCGCACTCCGTCGGCATCGAGCACGAGGGCTTCCTCGCCGCGCCGGACGCCTGGTACACGGAGGCGATGTACCGCACCTCGGCCCGGCTGGTGAAGTATCTGAGCCGCAAGTACGACGTGCCGCTCGACCGGCAGCACATCCTGGGCCACGACAACGTTCCCGGTACCACCACGGCCACGATCCCCGGCATGCACACCGACCCCGGCCCGTACTGGGACTGGGCGCACTACTTCTCCCTGCTGGGCAAGCCGTTCAAGGCCGCCTCGGGCACGCACGGCGGGCTGGTCACCATCCGCCCGGACTACGACCGCAACAAGCCGGTGTACACGGGCTGCGAGAAGGCCGGCGACACCTGCGCGCCGCACGGTTCCGCGGCGGTCCGGCTGTACACCGCGCCGGACGCGAGCGCACCGTTGGTCAAGGACGTCGGACTGCACCCGGACGGCAGCGACTCGACCACGGGCGTGAACGACACCGGTGCCCGTGCCTCGACCGGCCAGCGGTTCGCGGTGGCGGGCCGGTCCGGTGACTGGACGGCGATCTGGTACCTCGGGCAGAAGGCGTGGTTCCGCAACCCGCACCACGCGCCGACGGCGGTGAACGCCGAGGGGATGATCGCCACGCCGAAGGCCGGCCGGGAGGAGATCCCGGTCTACGGCCGCGCGTACCCGGAGAAGGAGGCCTACCCGGACGGGGTGCCGTACCAGACGGTCTCCGCCCTGCCGTACAAGCTCGCCGCCGGCCAGAAGTACGCGGTCGGGGACCGGATGGCGGGCGACTACTTCTACGCGCCGACCTTCGATCTCTCCAAGCACGCGATCGTGCGCGGCGAGGACGTCTACTACGAGATCCAGCTCGGGCACCGGGTCGGCTACGTGCGGGCGGCCGACGTCGATGTGCGCCGCTCGGGTTCCTAGGCCCGCTCGCGCACCGATCGGGTGAGCGCGTCGCGCCCGGTGGACGGACTTCCGTCCACCGGGCGCGACGGTGTCCGCTCCGGTGCCGCGCCGGGGCTCAGCCCTGCTGGAAGAGCTCGGCCGGCAGCGGCTTGAGCAGCGCGTAGAGATCGTCGGTGATCGGCCGGTCCCAGCTGGCGATGGTGACCAGCACGCCGTCGCTGCGGTCGAACTGGGCGCAGGAGATCCGGCTCTCCGAGCACTTGATGCGCTTGACGATCAGCAGGTTGTCCTCGTGCATCACGGGGGTGTCCTCGCTCTCGACGACCGTCACCGGCTCGTCGTTGCCGAGCGCCGCGAGCAGCTGGGCCACCTCGAAGGGCACCTGGTCGTCCTCCAGCTCGCGCGCGGGGGACCCCTCCGGCAGGTTGCCGATGATCATCGCGGGGCCGCGGCCGCCGAACAGGTCGTAGCGGAGGAAGACGCCCTGGCAGCTCCCGTCGGGCGCGGGCAGCAGCCCGGCCCCGAGATTGCCCGGCCAGTCCCCGGGGTCCATGGCGAGGACGTCGAAGTCAGGCCCGGCGGGCGTGGCTGCGCTGCGGCGGCGGAGGAAGGACATGCCGCCATCGTACGTGGCCCGGCCGGGCACGCGGCGCGGACGTCGGCGTGCGGGGCGTCCCGCGTACGGAGCCGCCGCCTCCTCTTGCCGGCGGTCGTTATGCCTGGTCGGCGAGTGCGCGCAGCCGGCGCAGCGCCTCGTCGGTCGCGTCATGCGGCACGAAGAGGTGATCGTGGTGGAAACCGGCGACGACATTGCAGCTGAGGCCGGCCTGGGCGAGTGCGGTGGCCACGGCGGCGGTCAGCCCGACCGCGTCCAGGGCGGAGTGCACCCGCAGGGTGATCCAGCCGGCGACGTAGTCGTACGCCAGGCCCGCACGGTCGGCCTCCTCCTGAGGGACGACGAGGGTGCGGCCTTCGGGCTCGGCGACGGTGACCACCGGTGTCAGCCCGTCGGGGACCGCGCCGGGCACGGTCGTAAAGACAAAACGGCCCTCGTTCCGCTCGGGACGCATCCCGCTCAGCAGGGCCCGGAGATCGCGTTCGCCCGTCATGCCGCCACCCTACGGGGCGTCGTCCTTCACTTCCCGGCGTCGCTCGTGGTGGCGGGCGACCCGGGCGCGATTGCCGCACGAGGGGGTGCACCACTCCTGGCGGGCGTGGTCCTTGACGAAATAGCGCACACAGCGTGGGGCGGGGCAGGCCCGCAGCAGCGCCCGGTCAGGACCGGTGAAGAAGTCCAGGGCGGCACGGGCCAGCGCGGCGACGATCCGGTCGGCGGAGGCCGGGGAGCCCGTCGGGTGGTGCCGCACGACGGGCGGCGCGCCGGGCTCCCAGCTGAGCCGGGGTGCCGTGGGGACCAGGGCCGCGGCGACGTTCAGCCTCCGGAGCGCCTCCTCCTCCGGGAGCAGCCGGTGGGCATCGGCGGAGCTGGGCGGGCCCGGCCGGACGGCGCGGGCGAACAGCGACCGGACCGCGGCCCGCAGCTCCCGCACGGCGGTGTGCAACGCCTCGTCCGGGAGGGCGGGGCCGGCCGCGCAGTCGAGCAGTGCTGACCGCTCGCGCACCCAGACCGCGAGCCCTTCCGGGCCGGCCAGGTCATCGGCGACGCCCCCGTGCCCGTCATGGCGGAGGGTGACGGCGAATTCGAGTGCGAGCCGTGTTGCGGTCATGCGGCTAATGGTAACGTCGCCGCCAACCATTAACTACCTCAGGGGCGGTATGGCTGACGTACGTCAACTACTGCGCGATATACCGGTGTTCACGGGGGACCTGCCCGCATTCGATCCGCTGGAGACACCCGACGACCCGGTGGAACTGTTCACCGCCTGGCTGCTCGGCGCCGTACGGGCCCAGGTGCCCGAGCCACATGCGATGACGGTCTCCACCGCCGGCGCCGACGGCAATCCGTCGGCCCGGACACTGATCCTCAAGGACATCGACGCGGACGGCTGGCGATTCGCCGCACATCGCGACAGCACCAAGGGGCGCGAGCTGGCGGACCGCCCGTACGCCGCCCTGACCTTCTACTGGCAGCCGCTCGCCCGCCAAGTGCGCGTCCGCGGCCCGGTGGTGCGGGAGAGCGCGGAGCGCGCGGCCGCGGACTTCCTCGCCCGCAGCCCCGGCGCTCGGGCCGAGGCGCTGCTCGGGCGGCAGAGCCGTCCCCTGGGCGACCTGGCCGAACGGGACGCGGCGGTGACGGAGTCGGCGGCCCGTCTCGCCCGCGAACCCGGCCTGGTCGCGCCCGGATGGACGCTGCACACGGTGCGTGCCGAGTCGGTGGAGTTCTGGCAGGGCGACAAGGACCGCAAGCACACCCGGCTGGCCTACCACCGGGCCGACGGCGGATGGCGGAAGGAGCTCCTGTGGCCGTGACCGGTGCGCACACGCTGCCGGCCGAGGCGGTACGGGCCGCGGTCGAGGCGAGTCAGGAGCGGCTCCGTACCCTGCTGCCCGCGCTGACCGACGACGGCGTGCGGGAGGCGAGCGAACTGCCCGGCTGGACCCGCGCCCATGTCCTCTCGCATATCGAGGGCGTCGCGCTGGCCCTGGCCCGGCAGGCCCGCTACGCGCTGCGCGGCGAGCTGATCGAGCCGTACGACGGCGGGCGTCCGGCGCGCGCCGCCGCGATCGAGGCCGGTGCGGTGCGCGCGGCGGCGGCGCTCGGGGACGCGGTTCGGGCCGCCCTGGCCGAGGCCTCCGCGGCCTGGGCGGCGGTCGGTCCGGCCGACTGGGCGCGGCCGGTGAAGCATCGCGACAGCGATCTGCGTGCCGCGTTGCTGTGCTGGTGGCGGGAGTTGGAGATCCATACGGCGGACGCCCGGATCGGCCACGGTCCGCGGGACTGGCCGCGGGAGCTCTGCCACCACCTCCTGGAGCATCTGGCACCCCGCGCCCCCGAGGATCTGCACCTCGTCCTGACGGCGACGGACGACGCCCTCACACGGCGGTACGGCGACGGCGACGCGCCGACGGTCACCGTCGGCGGCCCGCTCACCGACCTCGCGGCGTGGCTGGCCGGCCGCACTCCGCACCACCCGCTCGACTGCCGCCGGTCGGGGAGGACCGTTCCCCCGCCCGAGCTGCTCGACTGGCCGTAGCCGCCCCCGGGCACCGCCTTCGGAAGGACGACCACGCCCCCATGTCCCGTCCCCGCTCCGCCACCCCTCCCGTCCTCAACCTCTGGAAGGCGGGCCTGGGTTCGGTGCCCGCCGAGGTCTGGCGGCACGAGGACTGGGAGGTGCTGATCCTCGCCGACAACGCCCTCACCGAGGTTCCGGCGGCGCTCGGCCGGCTGCGTGCGCTGCACACCCTCGACCTCGGGCACAACGCGCTGACCGCGGTCCCCGACGAGATCGGCGACCTCGCCGGACTCACCCGCTTCCTCTACCTGCACGACAACCGGCTCACCACCCTGCCGGACGCGCTGGGCAACCTGGACCGGCTCGGCTACCTCAACGTCGGCGAGAATCCGCTCGGCGAGCTGCCGGCGGCGCTCGGCCGGATGACCGGACTGATCGAACTCCATGCACAGCGCGCGGAGTTGACCTCGCTCCCCGAGACACTGGGGCAACTCGGCCGCCTTCGGGAACTGTGGCTGGGCGGCAATGCGCTCACGGAACTGCCCGGAAGCGTCTCGGCGCTGCACGAGCTGAGGGTGCTGGAGCTCCGGGACAACGCCCTGCCCGGCGTCCCCGACGCGCTGCACGCGCTGCCGCTGCTGCGCCGGGTGGACCTGCGCGGAAACCGGATCGCGACGCTGCCGCCATGGATCGCGCGGCTGCCGGCGCTGGAGAAACTGGATCTGCGCTGGAACGCCGTCGACGACGGAGCGGAAACGGTGCTGGCGCTCCGGCGGCGGGGGTGTGTGGTGCTCACCTGACGCTCGCGCTGTGGTTGGTGGGGCGGTGGGTTGGTGGGCCGGTGGGTCAGCCGGCACTGCCGGGCGGGCCGGCCATCGCCGTTTCCGTTGCGCTTGCCGATGCCGTTGCCGTTGCCGTTGCCACGGCGGTATCCGGTCGCGGGTCCGCCGTGACCGCACGGTCGCGCTCCGCCCACCGCACGGCGGGCCCCATCGCGAACCCGGCCGCGAGGAAGACGCCGCCCAGCACCAGCCAGCCCGGTACACCCCAGGTCACCAGCAGGGCGGTGAGCAGCAGCGGTCCGAGGGTGCGGGCCACGGGCACGCCGGTGCCGAAGAAGCCCTGGTACTGGCCGACTTGGTGTGCGGGGGCCAGGGCGAAGCTGATCTGCCACGAGCCGGCGGACTGCTGCATCTCGGCGATGACCTGGAGCACCGCGCCCACGACGAGCGCCGTGCCCGCCGTCCAGGCCGAACCGGCGGCGGACAGGGCGAAGGCCGCGCACGAGGCGAGCATGATCAGGCACGAGCGCCGGACGGCGCGCGCGGCCGTGCGCGGCCCGGTGACGCCTGCGGCCATCCTGACCTGGAACGCCATCACTCCCAGGGTGTTGAGGACGAACAGCGCCGAGACCATCCAACTCGGCGCGTCCGTGCGCGAGATGATCCACAGCGGGACCGCCAGGCTGAGCAGCGGCATTCGCAGCAGCAGTACCGCGTTGAGCAGCGTGACGAGCGCGTAGGGGCGGTCGCGGAGCACCGCGAGGCGGGGTGTGCCGCCGGCGCCGGCCGGTACGGGCGGAACTCCGGGAAGCCGGAGCAGCACCAGCGCGCAGAGCATGAAGCTCGCCCCGTCCAGCGCGAAGACCGAGAGATAGGCCTCGCGGGTGTCGTACTGCAGCGCCAGCCCGCCGAGGGCGGCACCGACGGCCAGTCCCGCGTTGAGCGTGGACTGGAGATGGGCGAGGACGCGCGTGCGGGTTGTGGGCGTCACGAGTCCGGCGAGCAGCGCCTGCCGGGCCGCCGCCAGGCCGCACTGAGCGGTGGCGTACAGACACGCGGCCAGCAGGAACAGCCCGTAGGAGCGGATGAACAGGAAGGACAGGACCGCGGCACCGGTGGCCACGGCGAGCAGCACCGCCGTGCCGCGCGGCCCCCGGCGGTCGGCGAGCGCCCCCAGCGGCACCCCCGTCACCGAACCGACGGCCCACGCGAGCGTGAGGCCGAGCCCGATCTGGGTGGCGGAGAGGCCGATGACACGCGTGAAGTAGAGGGCCGAGCACACGTAGAACGCGCCATCACCAAGCGAGTTGCTCAGCTGGGCGGCGGCCAGAACGCGTGGCGCTCCGGGCGGCGGCAGGATCCGCATCGGCACAAGGCTCCCTGGTACGGCGGCCGGGCGGCCGTCCCTTCACTGACGCGACGACGCTAGCCAGCCCACCCGGCGCGCGACCAGGGCCAATTCCCTCCCGCGACCGTGCGCCACTTCGCGACTCAAGGCCTTGGCCCACTGGCCGTCGCTGACGGCCCCGTCCCTGACCTCCGTCACAGGGAGCCCTTACGGGACAGGGCTCGGCAAATCCCCCTTGTTCACGATTGGTAGTGCAAAGGGGCGGCATAGCTTGATGGGCATCCACCTGTACCGAGAAAGGCCTGGGGTGCCCCATGCTTGTGTCCAGCCAGACCGTCGTTGTCGCGGCGCTGCTCACCTCCTCCGTTCTCGCCCCGGCAGCGGCGCCGATCGAGGCGGCCGCATTCCATGCGAACGGCATTTCCGGATCGGCGACGCCGGACCGTACCGGCCAGCGGGTCGCTCTGCAGCGGGCGTTGGACTCGGTGGTGGGAGCCGGTGTGCCCGGCGCGATCATCGAGGTGCGTGACGGGCGCGCTGAGTGGCGCGCGACCAGCGGTGTTGCGCGGCTGAGCGACGGGCGGCGGGTAAGGGCCGGCGACCGTTTCCGCGCGGGAAGCGTGACCAAGAGCTTTGTCGCGACGGTCGTCCTCCAGCTTGTCGCGGAGCGGCGGATCGGCCTTGACGATCCCATCGAGCAGCACCTCCCCGGACTGGTGCCGCCCGGGAGACATGGGGAGCACGTCACGGTACGGCAGTTGCTGAACCACACCAGCGGGTTGCCGGACTACCTGGCCGATGTACTGCTGCAGAGACCTGATGCGATACGGGCCCTGAGGTCCGCCCGCTACACGCCGCGCGAGCTGGTGGCGATGGCCGTGGCAAAGGGCTGGAAGTTCGATCCCGGGACGCAGGGGGCCTGGGCGTACTCCAACACCAACTACGTCGTTCTGGGGCTCCTGGTGGAACGCGTCGCCGGACACTCTCTCGGCCAGGAGATCGCTCGGCGCATCATCCGCCCTCTGCACCTCACCGACACCTCCTTCCCCTCATCCGCACAGCTGCCCGGTCCGCACATGGACGGCTATGAATGGCTGGACGGCCCCGCCGCCGACCCGGCCGATCTCACCGAGTACAGCCCTGCAATCCTCTGGAGCGCCGGAACGCTGATCTCGACCGTCCATGACCTGAACAGCTTCTTCCGTGAACTTGCAGAGGGGAAGCTGCTGCCCGCGCACCTGCTGCGGGAGATGCGCACCATGCGAGCCATGGGCAGCGACCGACCGGGGCGCTCCTACGGGCTGGGGCTGGAGGGCAACGTCAACTACTGCCATTGGCAAGGCCCGGTGTGGGGCCACAGCGGCAGTGTCGCCGGGTACAACACGTTCAGCTTCACCACGGCTGATGGCAGGCGACAGGTCACCCTCGCGCTCAGCAGGGACTTCACCAAGACTCCGGAGGCCGACGCCGCGGCCCGGCGGATCCTCACCACCACGCTCTGCGGCCCAGGCCACGGGAACGATCCTGGTGAGGTGCGCGCATTCCGCGGTTCCACGGATTTCCGTTACGGTCCCGTGCGGATGCCACTGCAGTCAGCCTGCTTCCGCCGGCCGACGAGTGCCCTACGCACCCGCACCCGAGCACCCGCAGTGTCGATCACTCCGGCGCCGTACACACCTCGCGCACACGACGATGCGAACACTCTCGAGCCACGTCGCCGACCCTCCGGATCATTCCGGGACAACCCTCAGGTGAGATCGAATTCGCCCTCGCGGGCGTCGAGGACGAAGGCGCGCCACTCGGCGGGGGTGAAGATCAATGCCGGGAGCTCCGGGCTGCGGCGGTTGCGCATCGCGATGTAGCCCTCGACGAAGGCGATCTGGACGCCGCCCACGCCCTGGGTGCTCGACTGCCACTCGGCCTGCGTCAGGTCGAGATCGGGCCTGGGCCCGCCCACGAGGCGCTGCTCGGTGATGCTGTCGGTCACGTGTCCCGCTCCTCCCGGATCGTCGTCCGCGGTCAGCCTAGCCACTGCGCCGGGGGACGGACAGGGGACGTGGCGAGGCGGTGGAGTGCTGGTCGGAGAGGGGGCGCGCCGGGTCGGCGCGCCCGCCCCCGCGGGGTGTCAGGTGGCCGGTGCGTCGGCGCCCACCAGCCACATCGAGAAGAACTGGGAGCCGCCGCCGTACGCATGCCCCAACGCACGCCTGGCACCGTCGACTTGATGCTCGCCGGCCTGTCCGCGCACCTGGAGGGCGGCCTCCGCGAAGCGGATCATTCCGGACGCGCCGATGGGGTTGGTGGACAGCACCCCGCCGGACGGGTTGACGGGGAGGTCGCCGTCCAGTTCGGTGACGCCCGATTCGGTGAGCTTCCAGCCCTCGCCCTCCTCGGCGAAGCCCAGGTTCTCCAGCCACATCGGCTCGTACCAGCTGAAGGGGACGTACATCTCCACCGCGTCGATCTGCCGGCGCGGGGCGGTGATGCCGGCCTGCCGGTAGACGTCGGCGGCGCAGTCCTTGCCGGCCTGCGGGGAGACGAAGTCCTTGCCGGCGAAGAGGGTGGGTTCGCTGCGCATGGCTCCGCCGTGCACCCAGGCCGCGGGGTGCGGTGAGCGGGCGGCTCCGGTGCGGTCGGTGAGGATCATCGCGCAGGCGCCGTCGGACGACGGGCAGGTCTCGGAGTAACGGATCGGGTCCCAGAGCATCGGCGAGGCCTGGACCTTTTCGAGGGTGAGGTCGTGCTCGTGGAGGTGGGCGTAGGAGTTCTTGAGGGCGTTGCGACGGTCCTTGTAGGCGACGAGGGAGCCGACGGTGTCGGGGGCTCCGGTGCGCCGCATGTAGGCGCGGACGTGCGGGGCGAAGAAGCCGCCGGCGCCGGCCAGCAGGGGCTGCTGGAAGGGGATCGGCAGGGACAGGCCCCACATGGCATTGGACTCGGACTGTTTCTCGAAGGCGAGGGTCAGGACGGTGCGGTGGACGCGGGCGGCGACGAGGTTGGCCGCGACCAGGGCGGTGGAGCCGCCGACCGAGCCGGCGGTGTGCACCCGCAGCATCGGTTTGCCGACGGCGCCCAGCGCGTCGGCGAGGTACAGCTCGGGCATCATCACGCCCTCGAAGAAATCGGGGGCCTTGCCGATCACCACGGCGTCGATGTCCGCCCAGGTCAACTCGGCATCGTCCAGAGCGCATCGGGCCGCTTCACGGACGAGTCCGGCGATCGAGACGTCGCGGCGCGCGGCGACGTGTTTGGTCTGGCCGATGCCGACGACGGCCACGGGCTCCTTGCTCATCACTCACCCTCCAGGACGGCGACCAGGTTGTGCTGCAGGCACGGCCCCGAGGTGGCGTGGGCGAGGGCGCGGTCGGATGCGCCCCGCTGGATGCGGGCGGCGGCCTCGCCGAGGCGGATCAGGCCCGCGGCCATGACGGGGTTGGCGGCCAGTGCGCCGCCGGACGGGTTGACGCACACCCTGCTGTCCGGCGCGTCGAGTCTCAGGGCGCGGCGCAGCACGACCTCCTGGGAGGTGAAGGGCGCGTGCAGTTCGGCGGTGTCGACCGGCCGGGTGAACGCGCCGGCGCGCTCGGCGGCGAGCCGGGTGGACGGGGAGTCGGTGAGGTCGCGGACGCCCGGGCTGTGTGCCTCGATGCGGTGGTCGAGGCCGCGGATCCAGGCGGGGCGGCCGGTCAGCCGGCGGGCGGTGTCGCCTGCGGCGAGGACGACGGCGGCCGCACCGTCGCCGATGGGCGGGCAGTCGCCGGTGCGCAGCGGGGCGACGAGCAGTTCGCCCGCGGGCACCTCACCGCGCAGCTGGGCGTGCGGGTGGGACGCGGCGGCCGCGCGGCTGCGGGCCGCGATACCGGCGAGTGCCCGCTCGTCGGTGAGCCCCGCGTCGATCAGGGCTCGGGCCTGGAGGGCGGCGAGCGCGACGGAGTCGGGCCACAGCGGGGCGAGGTAGTACGGGTCGAGCTGGCGGGTGAGGACGTCGCGGACCTCGCCGGGCGAGGACTTGCCGTAGGCGTAGACGAGTGCGGTCTCCGCCTCGCCGGTGAGGAGCTTCACCCAGGCCTCGTACAGCGCCCAGGCGCCGTCCATCTCGACATGGGATTCGGAGATCGGCGGCCAGGCGCCGACGCCGTCCAGGGCCATGGTGAAGGAGAAGGCCCGGCCGGCGAGGTAGTCGGACGAGCCGGAGCAGGTGAAGTCGATGTCCCGGGCCGCCAGGCCGGTTTGCGCCAGCACGTCGTGGAGCACCGGCATCAGCATCTCGACCTCGGAGGTCTCCGCGCTGTCGCGGACGTGATCGCTCTGCCCGAAGGCGACGATGGCGACATCGCGCATCAGATCAGCTCCTTGTAGCTGTCGTAGTCGGCATCGGGTTCGCCGGTGGGGCGGTAGTGGTCGGGGAAGCGGCTGTCCTCGGACCAGACGGGTTCGACGCGCAGCCCCATGCGGACCCGGTCGTAGGGGATGCCTCCGATGCGGGCGTGCAGGGCCAGGTCGGCGCCGTCCAGGGCGATGTGGGCGTAGACGTAGGGGACTTCGATGTCGAGGTTCTTGGCCTTGATGTTGACGATGCAGAAGGTGGTGACGGTGCCGCCGGGGCCGACCTCCACCTGGGTGTCGGTGGCGACGCCGCAGGTGGGGCAGGCACCGCGGGGCGGGACGTAGACCTTGCGGCAGGACGGACAGCGCTCGCCCACGATCCGGTGCTCCGAGAGCGCCCGGAGGTAGCGGGACTGGGCGCGGCCGGGCGCGTAGGTGTAGTCGAGCCGGGCGGGGGTGGTGATGCCGGTGACGGGGTCGGCGAACTCCCCGCTGTGCGGGGCCGGCCGGCCGGTCCCTTCGGCGCCGTCGTCCGGCCCCGGCCGGCCCTCGCCCGCGGCGCTGTCGTCCGGCTCGAAACAGGCGATGTCGGTGATCGCGCCGGTGCGCTCCGGGGCCCAGCGGACGCGGACCCGCATGCCGGTGCGTACGGCGTCGGGGCCGGGCGCGTCCAGTGCGTGCAGCAGGGCGGTGTCGGCGCCGTCGAGCCGGACCAGGACCCAGGCGAAGGGGGTGGTGAGCGGCTGGCCGCGGCGGGGGGACGGGTTCCAGGCCCAGGTCGTGACGGTGCCGCTGGTGCCGACCTCGACCAGGTCGCGGATCTCCTCGGCGGTGACCGGGTCGTACTCGGTGGGCGGGACGACCACCCGGCCGTCGCTCGCCGTGACGCCGAGGACGGTGCGCTCGCGCAGCCCGGTGAGGAAGGCGCTCTGGACGGGCCCGAGCGAGCGGGTGAAGGGGAATTCCACGACGAGGGGTGCCGTGAGGACCTCTGGCATGCGGGCTCCTTGGGTCAGGCGCGCCGGTAGACGGGTGGGCGCTTCTCGGCGAAGGCCCGGGAGCCCTCTTTGGCGTCGGCGGTGTCGAACACGGGCCAGCCACGGGCGAGTTCGGCCTTCAGCCCGTCGGTCTCGGTCATCTCGGCGGTCTCGTAGACGGAGGCCTTGACGGCCTCGACGGCGAGTGGTCCGCAGCCGTTGATCAGTTCCGCGATCTCCAGGGCCTTGTCCAGCGCGGTTCCCTCGGGCACGACGTGGCCGATCAGGCCGATGCGTTCGGCCTCGCGCGCGGGGTAGGGCCGGCCGGTGAGCAGCATTTCCAGGGCGTGGGTGCGGGGGATCTGGCGGGCGAGGCGGACGGTGGAGCCGCCGATCGGGAACAGTCCGCGCCGGACCTCGAAGAGCCCGAAGGTGGCGCTCTCACCGGCGACCCGGATGTCGGTGCCCTGGAGGATCTCGGTCCCGCCCGCGACGCAGTGGCCCTCGACGGCGGCGATCACGGGTTTGCGGGGGCGGTGGTGCCGCAGCATGGCCTTCCAGTGCAGATCGGGGTCGGCGCTCAGTCGGTCGCGGTACTGCTCACCGGTCATGCCGTCGCCCGCGAGGGCCTTGAGGTCCATGCCGGCGCAGAAGGTCCCGCCGGCGCCGGTGAGGACGACGGAGCGGATCGTGTCGTCCTCGTCGGCGGTGATCCAGCCGTCGTACAGGCCCACCAGCATCGGCAGCGAGAGTGCGTTCTTCGCCTCCGGCCGGTTGAGGGTGAGCACCAGTGTGGCGCCGAGGCGCTCCACCGACAGATGTTCCGTGCTGCCCATTCCGTCCTCCCGTCTCACGACGTAGAACAGGTTGCAGTAGCCGCACACCGACTTCAAGACCTTTCTGACAGGTAGTCAGATTTCTTGGCCGTGGCCCTTCCCTGCTCCTTCCGGCAGCGCTCTAATGACCGCCAAGCCGACGCCCGCCCGGTCTGGAGGAGACGTGGAGTACAACCTTGCCGACCTCTTCGAGTCGATCGTCGACACGGTCCCCGACCGCGAGGCGCTGGTGTACGTCGACCATCCGGGGACCGGCAGCGAACGGCGGCTGACCTACGCCGAACTGGACCGCGCCGCCAATCGCCTGGCCCACCACCTCGCCGACCACGGCATCGGCCCCGGATCGCACGTCGGACTGCACCTCTACAACGGCATCGAATACCTCCAGGCCGTCTACGCCTGCCTGAAGATCCGGGCCGTCCCGGTGAACGTCAACTACCGCTATGTGGAAGAGGAACTGGTCTACCTCTACCGGGACGCCGACCTGGTGGCGCTGGTCTTCGACGCGGAGTTCACCGAGCGGGTGGCCGCCGCCCTCCCCCAGGCACCCGGATTACGGCACCTCGTACGGGTCGGCATCCCGCCCGCCGGCGTCCCCGAGCCACGGATCGCACCCGTCGCGCTCCCGGACGCCGAGGCCGCCGCCTCCCCCGCGCGCGGCTTCGGGCCGCGCTCGGCCGACGACCAGCTCGTGATCTACACCGGCGGCACCACCGGTATGCCCAAGGGCGTGATGTGGCGCCACGAGGACCTCTTCTTCGCCGGGATGGGCGGCGGCGCGCCGACCGGTGAGCCGGTCCGACGGCCGCAGGAACTGGCCGAGCGGGTCGCGGCCGGCGGCGACGGCATCGTCTTCTTCCCCGCTCCCCCGCTGATGCACGGCACCTCCACGCTGACCGCGTTCATCGCCTTCCACTTCGGCCAGAAGGTCGTCGTGCACCGCAAATACGTGCCCGAGGAAGTGCTGCGGACCATCGAGCAGGAGCGGGTCACCAGCGTGTCGCTCGTCGGCGATGCGATGCTGCGCCCGCTCGTCGACGCCCTCGCCGGGCCGCTCAAGGGCACCGACTGCTCCTCGCTGTTCAGCGTCAGCAGCTCCGGCGCGATCCTCTCCGAGACCGTCCGCGCCCAGTTCCAGGCCCTGCTGCCGCAGGTCATGCTGCTCAACAACTTCGGCTCGTCCGAGTCCGGGTTCAACGGCACCGCCACCGCCGACTCGGGCCCCGGCAAGGGCTTCCGCCTGCAGGTCAACTCCCGTACGGCAGTGGTGGACCTGGCGACCTACGAGCCGGTCCCGCCGGGCGAGGTGGGCCGTATCGCGCTGCGCGGGCATGTCCCGCTGGGCTACTACAACGACCCGAAGAAGACCGCCGAGACGTTCTTCGAGGCACACGGGGAGCGGTGGGTACTGCTGGGCGATATGGCGACCGTGGACGAGGCGGGCATCGTCACCGTCCTCGGCCGGGGCTCGCAGTGCATCAACTCCGGTGGCGAGAAGGTCTATCCGGAGGAGGTCGAACAGGCGCTGAAGGCGCATCCGGACGTCTATGACGCGCTGGTGGCGGGCGTGCCGGACGAGCGGTGGGGCAATCGCGTGGCGGCCGTGGTGCAACTGCGGCCCGACGCGGCGCCCTTGGACCTCGAAGGGCTCCAGCTCCACTGCCGCAGCCGGTTGGCGGGGTACAAGATTCCGCGCGCCGTCGTCTTCACCGACCGCATCCGTCGTTCGCCCAGCGGCAAGGCGGACTACCGCTGGGCGAGGGCGGTGGCGGCGGGCGAACGGACGGGCTGAGGGGCCGGATGGGCCGGGCCGGGCTTGGTCGGGCCTGATCGGGCGGCGGGGCGCCGTTGACCCACGGTGCCGAGGCCGCCGGGGTCCTACGGTGCCGAGGCCGCCGGGGTCCTACGGTGCCGGGGCCGCCGGGGGTCGGATCCCGGCGCAGACCGACCGCAGCGAACGGGCCAGGGCCACCGTGTGCAGCCCGTCCAGGTGCCGCTCGTGGCGCACCTTCGCAGCGGCCGCGGTCAGCAGCGGAGCGCAGTACGGCGCCGAGCGGGCGTACGGGGAGCGGGCCAGGGCCCCCACCAGCGCGCCGTTGATGCGGTTGATCTCCTTGCGCACCTGCTGGAGGTCGGGCCGTTCGGTCGGCGCCTGCCCGGGGTCCGCGTCCCACTTGCGGTGCAGCCCCCGCTGCACGATCTTGTTGGCCTCGATCTGATCCCGGAAGACCCGCACCGTGGCGGCCGGATCGGCGCCCTGCTGCCGGGCCTGCTCCGCCACCGCGTTCAGCACCTCCCGCTCACGCGCCGGATCGTCGATCGGGCTGTCGGTGCCCCACTTCGCCGCGGCCACCAGATCGCCGGTGGCCAACCGCTCCGCGGACAGCTCGGCGAACGGCCGGAGTTGGCCGTACGGGGAGTGTGCGGTGGCGACAGCTTCCGCGGCCGGGCGGGCATCCGGTGCGGCCGGGCGGGCAGCCGGCGCCGCGACGGCCGTACCGGTTCCGGTGAACAGGACGACCGCGGCCGCGCCGGCGGCCAGTGCGCTCCGTATCGAGGGGGTCAGCTGCACGGTCGGCGGCCTTTCTCGAACCCCGGGACTCCGCGGGGAGTTCAGCGGACGGCATACGACCGTGAGCCTAGGGGAGCCGCGCGACCGCGGCCCGCGACCGCAGCTACGGCTACGGCTACGGCTACGGCTACGGCTACGGCTACGGCGCGAGGAACGAGGTGACCGCGGCGAGGAATTCCCCGGGGCGCTCCTCGTGGACGAGGTGTCCGGCCCCCTCCACCGTCACCAGGCGGGCATCGGGGATCCGCTCGGCCAGGCCGGCAAGGTGGTCCTGCGGGATATGGCTGGACCCGCCGCCGATGACCAGGGTCGGTGCGGTCACCTTCGCCGGTGCGTCCCACCACGCGGGGTCGGGCGCATTGCGCTCCGCCACCACCGCGGCCTTGGCGTGCCAGTCGAACGGCTGCGGGCCGTCCGGTTGCTCCGGCACCTCCTGCGGCGGGTCGGCGGGCACCGGCGGAGGCACTTCCTCCAGGACCAGCCGGTCCACCAGCTCGGGCCGGTCCGCGGCCAGCAGCAGGGCGGCCACCGCGCCCAGCGAGTGCCCGATGAGGGCCACCCGCTCCAGGCCGAGCGCCTGCAGGAAGCCGATCGCATCGTCCCGCCACCGCGCGAAGCCGTACTCCCCGGGCCAGTCGCTGAGGCCGTGTCCGCGCTGGTCGAGGGCGTAGACCCGATGGGTGCCGGCGAGCCGGCCGACGACGCCGCGCCAGTCCTCGCCGTCCTCCCCGAGGCAGTGCAGCAGCACGGCCGGGGGCGCGTCCTCCTCCCCCCACACCCGGTACGCCAGCTGGACCTCACCGACCTGCACTTTCTGGACGTCACTCATGCGGTGGACGCTACCCGGGAGGTGTCGGCGCCACGCCCCTTGACGTGTTCGCCGCGCGCTGATTACTTGGATCAGCATGTGGCTACCGAATGATCGGTAGGGAAACGAGGCGGTGAACTCCATGCCGGAAGCGGCTACGGGCAGTGAGGCGTTCGACGAAGCGGAACGACTCTCCGCGGACGCGTTGCACGCCCTGCAACTGACACGGCTGCGCGCCTCGTTGCAGCACGCCCACGACCACGTCCCGTTCTACCGGGAGGCCTTCGACCGGGCCGGGGTGCATCCGCAGGACTGCCGTTCGCTCGGCGATCTCGCCCGCTTCCCGTTCACCGTCAAGGACGATCTGCGCGCCCAGTACCCCTTCGGGATGTTCGCCGTCCCGAAGGAGAAAGTCCGCCGCATCCACGCCTCCAGCGGCACCACCGGCCGCCCGACGATCGTCGGCTACACCGAGCGCGATCTGTCGCACTGGGCGGACGTCGTCGCCCGCTCCCTCCGTGCGGCCGGCGCGCGGCCCGGTCACACGGTCCATATCGCGTACGGGTACGGACTGTTCACCGGCGGTCT
Source organism: Streptomyces caniferus (assembly GCF_009811555.1). GTDB lineage: Bacteria > Actinomycetota > Actinomycetes > Streptomycetales > Streptomycetaceae > Streptomyces > Streptomyces caniferus. The sequence goes on from NZ_BLIN01000005.1 coordinate 1,265,341, forward strand.
GGGCGCCCACTACGGCGCCGAACGGCTCGGCTGCACGGTCGTGCCGGCGTCCGGCGGGATGACCAGCCGGCAGGTGCAGATCATCCAGGACCTCCGGCCCGAGATCATCATGGTCACGCCGTCCTACATGCTCACGCTGCTGGACGAGTTCGAGCGGCAGGGCATCGATCCCCGTACGACCTCGCTGGAGGTGGGCGTCTTCGGCGCCGAGCCCTGGACACAGGAGATGCGCCGCGAGATCGAGGAGCGGTTCGCGATCGACGCCGTGGACATATACGGCCTGTCGGAGGTGATGGGGCCCGGCGTCGCCCAGGAGTGCGTGGAGACCAAGGACGGGCTCCACATCTGGGAGGACCACTTCTACCCGGAGGTGGTCGACCCGATCACCGGCGAGGTACTGCCGGACGGTGCGCACGGCGAGCTGGTGTTCACCTCGCTCACCAAGGAGGCGATGCCGGTCATCCGCTACCGCACCCGTGACCTGACCCGGCTGCTGCCCGGTAGCGCGCGGGCCCCCTTCCGCCGGATGGAGAAGATCACCGGACGCAGCGACGACATGATCATCCTGCGCGGGGTCAACCTCTTCCCCGCGCAGGTCGAGGAGATCGTGCTGCGGACGCCCGGGGTCGCCCCGCACTTCCAGCTGAAGCTGACCCGGGAGGGCCGGATGGACCGGCTGACCGTGCGCGCCGAGGCCCGGCCGGACGCTCCTCCCGAGGTGCGCACGGTCGCCGCCGGGCTGATCGCGCGCGGCGTCAAGGAGGGCATCGGGGTCTCCGTCGCGGTCGAGATCGTCGACCCCGAGACCCTGGAACGCTCGGTGGGCAAGATCAAGCGCATCGTGGACGCCCGGCCGCGGGACAGGGCTGCGGACACGTCCTGAGGCCGGACCCAGGACGGGTCCTGCGGAGGCGCCCTGAGGAGGGGCCCGGGGAGAGGCCGGGTGGCCTTCCGGGCCCCCGCACCGCCCCTTCCGCGGAAGTCCCCGGGAGTCCGTGCGATGGCACCGGGTTCTGGCGGATTCCGGCGCGCTCCGGCGGGCTTGCGTCGCGACCCGCCGGCTCCGGCGCCGCAAGGACGCGGCCGGTGGCGTGGCGGCTCAGTCCGTCGGGGCCAGGCGGGCGGCGAGATCGGCGAAGGCCGTGCGGACGGCTTCCGGGTTCTCCACCCAGGGGAAGTGGCCGGCCTCCGCGATCCGGCGGTGCAGCACGTGCGGCCCCTGGAAGCCGGGCTCGTCCTGCCAGAGGCGCTGGTCGACCACGTGGTCCCGGTCACCGCTGACGATGAGGGTCGGCAGGTCCCGCGGTGTCCAGCGGGCGCGGTAGTCGTCGTCGAAATGGGCGTCGGCCCAGGCCACCGCGTCATGGCAGTAGGGAAGGCCGCTGAGCAGCGCCCGGCCCTCGGCGGAGGCGGAAGGCCTGAAGTTCCAGGGCGCGGCGGCCAGCGTCAGTGCCCGCAGGGTCCGGTCGTCGGGCTGCCGGGCATAGCGCTCGGCCGCGGCGTCGACCTCGGGGAGCGGGTGGTCCTGGGCGTAGCGGGCGAAGCCGGAGCGCCAGCCCGCGTGCGGTGCGCTGCTGATCAGCACCAGGCCCGCGAGCTGTGCCGGGAGTTCCGGGACGGACAGTAGGAACATGCCCCCGGTGGAGTGGCCGACCATCACCACCTCGTCCAGCGCCTGCGCGGCCTCCGCCAGGACTCCCGGCCACTGGGCGTAGGGATCGGCCGGAACCGCGGGCAGACCGCGGTTGGAGCCGTCGCCGGGCAGATCGACCAGCCAGGCGGATCCGGGGACCCGGGCCGCCGCCACCAGGCCGTGCAGGGATTCGGAGCCCAGCCCCGGCCCGCCGGGCACGAAGAGCCAGTTTCCGCGCCCGTCACCGGAGGAGACCCGGCGCAGCCTGACTCCCGAAGCCGTCCACCACTCCTGCCCCTCCGCTTCCACCGTTCCCGCTCTCTCTCCGTCATGCGCCATGCGTTTCTCACCGTCATGGGCCATGCGTTTCGCCGCCCCGGGGACGATAGGCGCTGGAGGCCGTTGTGGGCCCGGCATTTCCCGGATGCACGGTGCGGGAGCGGGCCCCGACGCGCGGATTCAGCGGGCCGGCGGGCGCGGACCGCTGTCGGACACAGCCCCGCACAGGCCGCTCGGCAGGCGGGCCGGCCGGCGGATCGGCTCAGCCCAGCGTCGGGTCCCCCTTGATCAGGGCGAACGGGGCGCCTGCCGGGTCCTTGACCATCGCCAGTCGGCCGACACCCGGGGCGTCGACGGGCGGGATCAGGGCCGTGGCACCCTGGCCGGTGGCCGCGGCGAAGGTGGCGTCGCAGTCGGTCACGCCGAAGTACGGGTGCCACTCGGAGGTCGAACCGGCCTCCAGATGCTCCTTGCCCAGCTGCATGATGCCGCCGTGCCCGGTGTCGTCGGCCTTGCCGCCGCCCGGTGCGGAGACGACGGAGTAGATCATGTCACCGCCCATCGGCATGTCCTGGTGGCTCCAGGAGAAGACCGAGCGGTAGAAGCCCTTCGCGGCGGCCGCATCGGTGGTGTACAGCTCCGTCCAGCACAGGGAGTTCGGTTCCATGACCGTCTCCAGGCCCTGGACGTCGCCCGGCTGCCACACGGCGAAGTCGGCACCCGTCGAGTCGGTGAACGCGGCCAGCCGGCCCGCGGTGAAGACGTCCATCGGCGGGACGCGCACCGCGCCGCCGGCCTGCTCCACCGACTTGAGCGTGGCGTCCGCGTCGGGGGTCTGGAAGTACACCGTCCAGGCGGAGCGCGCGCCCTCCTCCATCAGCGGGCCGACGGCTCCGACGGTCTTGCCGTCGAGCTGGAAGAAGCCGTACCCGCCGGAGTCCGGGCCGGCCGACTGGAAGGTCCAGCCGAACACGGCGCCGTAGAAGGCGACGGCGTCGTCGATGTCGGGGGCCCCGAGGTCGAGCCAGTTCGGTGTTCCCGGGACGTAGTGGGTCGTCAGCATGGGTGTCCTCCGTCGCGCGGATGGTGGCGTTCACGGCTGTTTCCCGCCGTTTCTCAGGATGGCAGGGGGCACTGACAATCGCCCTTCCGCGCGCCGCGCCTGCCCGGCTCAGGGCGCGCCGAACCGTGCGCGCAGCTCCCGCTTGAGGACCTTGCCGCTGGCGTTCCGCGGCAGCGCGTCCACGAACATCACCCGTTTGGGCGCCTTGAACGGCGCGAGGCGGGCGCGGGCCGCCGCGATCAGCTCCTGCTCCCCCACGCCCGCCCCGCCGTCCGCGTCCCCGGTGCCGCCCGTCCCGTCGCTACGCCGTACGACCACCGCGGTCACCGCCTCGATCCAGCGCTCGTCCGGCAGTCCGATGACCGCGACCTCGGCCACCTGCGGATGCTCGTAGAGCACGTCCTCCACCTGGCGCGAGGCGACCAGGACGCCACCGGAGTTGATGACGTCCTTCACCCGGTCGACCACCGTGAAATAGCCGTCGGCGTCACGGACGGCGAGGTCGCCGGAGTGGAACCAGCCGTCCCGGAACGCCTCGGCGGTCTCCTCGGGCTTGTCCCAGTAGCCGGTGCACAGTTGTGGGGAGCGGTAGACGACCTCGCCCCGGGTGCCGTCCGGCACCTCCCGGCCCTCCTCGTCCACCACCCGCGCCTCGACGAACAGCACCGGGCGCCCGCAGGAGTCCATCCGGCCCTCGTGTTCGTCGGGGCCGAGGACGGTGGCCAGCGGCCCGATCTCGCTCTGCCCGAAGCAGTTGTAGAAGGCGAGTGCGGGCAGCCGGGCCCGGAGCCGCTCCAGGACCGGTACCGGCATGATCGAGGCCCCGTAGTAGGCCTTGCGCAGCCCGGTCAGCTCCCGGGTGGTGAAGCCGGGGTGGTTCGCCAGCGCGATCCACACGGTCGGCGGCGCGAACAGGCTGTCGGCCAGGCCCTCTTCCACCAGGTCGAAGATCCGGTCCGGGTCGGGACCGTCCAGGATGGTGTTCTCCGCGCCCACCGCCAGGTAGGGCAGCAGGAAGACATGCATCTGCGCGGAGTGGTAGAGCGGGAGCGAGTGCAGCGGCCGGTCGGTCTCCTTCAGGTCGAGGGCGACGACGGCGCTGGTGTACTCGTGCACCAGGGCACGGTGCGTCATCATCGCGCCCTTGGGCAGGGCGGTGGTCCCCGAGGTGTAGAGAAGCTGGACGAGATCCTCGTCGGACACCTCGGCCACCGGCTCGTCGGCCACCCCCTCGTCGGCATCCGGCTCGTCGGCGTCCGGCTCAGCGGTGACCGGCCCGCCGGCGTCCGGCCCGGCGCCGGCCGCGAGCCGCTCCAGCAGCCCGTCGGGCGCCCCGTACAGCGGCATGGTGCGTACGGAGTCCGGGAGCCGGTGCGCGAGGGCGGCGTCGGTGAGCACCAGCGCGCTGCCCGACTGTGTGACGAGGTAGCGCAGATCCTCGCCGGTGAGGCTGTGGTTGACCGGCACATGCACCAGTCCGGCGCGGGCACAGGCCAGGAACCCGATCAGGTACGCATCCGAGTTGTGGCCGTAGGAGGCGACCCGGTCGCCGGGCCGCAGGCCGTCCGCCCGCAGCAGCCGGGCCGCGGCGGTCACCGCGTCGTCCAGCTCGCGATAGGTCCAGGCCCGGTCCGCGTACCGCACCGCGGTCCGTCCGGGCACCCGACGGGCGCTGCGTCGCAGGACTCCGTCGACCGTATTGCTCCGCGCTTGCGTCATGGCGCGATCCTGGGCCGCACCTCACCGCCGGTCAAGCACCCGGCCGGAGTTGGGGACGGCAGCGGCCGGACCGCCCGCCGGGGCCGGACCCGAGCCCGGCCCCGGGGACCGGCCCCGGGTTACGCCTACACCGCCCGCTCCCGCCCCTCCCAGTACGGGTCCCGCAGCCGGCGCTTGTAGAGCTTGCCGTTGGGGTCGCGTGGCATGACGGTGATGAAGTCGACCGACTTGGGCCGTTTGTAGCCGGCCAGTTGCCGGGCGCAGTGGGCCATGATCTCGGCCGCCAGTCCGGGCCCCGGCACCTGGCCCTCGGCGGGTTCCACGACGGCCTTGACCTCCTCGCCCCAGTCGTCGTGCGGGATGCCGAAGGCGGCCGCGTCGGCGACCGCGGGGTGGCCGAGCAGGACGGATTCGATCTCGGCGGGGTAGATGTTCACCCCGCCCGAGATGATCATGTCGATCTTGCGGTCGCGGAGGAAGAGGTAGCCGTCCGCGTCCAGGTACCCGAGGTCGCCGACAGTGAAGAAGTCGCCGATCCGGTTCTTCTTCGTCTTGCCCTCGTCCTTGTGGTACTGGAAGCCGCCGGTGCTCATCTTCATGTAGACGGTGCCGAGTTCGCCCGCGGGCAGCCGGTTTCCGTCGTCGTCGAAGACGGCCAGTTCGCTGATCGGCCAGGCCTTGCCGACCGTCCCGGGCTTCTTGAGCCAGTCCTCGGCGGTCGCGAAGGCGCCGCCGCCCTCACTGGCCGCGTAGTACTCCTCGACGCAGTCCCCCCACCAGTCGATCATCGCGCGTTTGACGTGGTCGGGGCAGGGCGCGGCACCGTGCAGGGCGTGCCGCATCGAACTCACGTCGTACGCCGCGCGGGTCTCCTCCGGCAGGGCGAGCAGCCGGTGGAACTGGGTGGGCACCATATGGGTGTGGGTGCAGCGGTGGGCGTCGATCAGGGCCAGCATGCTCTGCGGCGTCCACTTGTCCATCAGGACCAGGCGATGGCCGATGTGCAGCGAGGCGCCGGCGAACTGCAGTACGGCGGTGTGGTAGAGCGGCGAGCAGACCAGGTGGACGTTGTCGTCGAACGGCGTGATGCCGAAGATGCCGAGGAATCCGCCCAGGTGGGCGGACTCGGGCGCGGTGCCGGGCAACGGCCTGCGGATGCCGCGCGGGCGTCCGGTGGTGCCCGAGGTGTAGTTCATGACCCAGCCCAGCGTGCGGTCCTCGGGCGCGGACTCCGGCTGCCCGTCCAGGAGTTGGGCGTACGGCCGGAAGCCGTCGATATGACCGAGGGCATGGCGCCGGGACGCCGGCAGCTCCGCCTCGTCGGCCGCGTGCCGGGCCGCCTCCGCGAACCGCTCGTGCGCGATCAGCACCTTCGCCCCGGAGTCGGCGACGATCCAGGCGATCTCCGGGCCGACCAGGTGGTGGTTGACGGGCACCAGGTAGAAACCGGCCTGGGACGCGGCGAGATAGGCGGTGAAGAACTCGACGCCGTTCGGGAGGACCACGGCGAAGGCGTCGCCGCGCCGCAGGCCCGCCGCGCGCAGGCCGTGGACCAGTTGGTTGCTCGCGGCGTGCAGCCGGCCCGCGGTCCACTCCTCGCCGTCCGGGGCGATCAGGACCGTACGGTCCGGGTCGGCGGTGGCCTGCGCCCAGAATCCGTTGGGCGGTGGGGAGTCTTGGGTCATTGCGCTGTCCTCCTCAAGATCAGCCACGTCCGGCGATGCGGTTGATGCGGTCGACGGCCCGCTCGAAACCGCGGGTGAGGTCGTCGAAGACGGCCGCCACACTGCGCTCGCTGTTCATCCGGCCGACGATCTGGCCGACCGGGGTGCCGAGCAGCGGCTCGACCTCGTAGCGCTGGATACGGGAGTTGGCCTCGGCGACCAGCAGCCCCTGCAGCGGCATCGGGAGAGGGCCGGGGCCACCCGGTTCGTCCCAGGCGTCGGTCCATTCGGTGCGCAGTTGACGGGCGGGTTTGCCGGTCAGGGCGCGGGAGCGGACGGTGTCGCCCGGACCCGCGGCGAGCAGCTTCGCGGTCAGCCGCCGGGAGTGCAGATCGGCCTCCTCGGTGGTCAGCCAGAGCGAGCCCAGCCAGACGCCCTGGGCGCCGAGGGCGAGCCCGGCGGCGATCTGTTCCCCGGTGCCGATACCGCCCGCGGCGAGCACCGGCAGCGGATCGACGGCGGCCACCACCTCGGGGGTGAGGACCATGGTGGCGATCTCGCCGGTGTGCCCGCCCGCCTCGTACCCCTGGGCGACGACGATGTCGATGCCGGCGGCCTTGTGGTGGCGTGCGTGGCGCGGGCTGCCGGCGAGTGCGGCGACGAGGACGCCGTGGTCGTGGGCGCGCCGGATGACGTCGGCCGGCGGCGAGCCGAGGGCGTTGGCCAGCAGCTTGATCGGATAGTCGAAGGCCACATCGAGCTGGGAGCGGGCGACCTGCTCCATCCAGCCGGTGATCCGCCAGCCGGACGCCTCCCCCTCCGCGAGCGGCGGCACCTGGTGCTTGTCGAGGAGCTCGGTGACGAAGCGTCGGTGCCCCTCCGGGATCATCGCCTCGACCTCGGCCTCGGTGACGCCCTCCACCTTCTTGGCGGGCATCACCACATCGAGCCCGTACGGCAGCCCTCCGGTGTGCTCCTGCATCCAGTCCAGGTCGCGGGCGAGTTCGTCCGGTGCGGTGTAGCGGACCGCGCCGAGCACCCCGAACCCGCCGGCCCGGGTGATCGCCGCGGCGACCGCGGGGAACGGCGTGAACCCGAAGACGGCGTGCTCGACTCCCAGCGCGTTGCTCAGCTCCGTCTGCATGCGCGAAGGATGCCGCAGCGGGCCGTACGAGGGAAGAGACTTTCTGATGCAGCGTCAGAAACTTGGCGCCGGGCCCCGGAACGGGCTGCCGCCGGCCGCCCCGGGACGCCGGGACGGCCGGCCCGCGCCCTTCACCCCTCCTCCAGCACCGCCATCGCCGCGTTGTGTCCCGGGATGCCGCTCACTCCCCCGCCGCGCAGCGCACCCGCACCGCACAGGAGGACGTTGGCGTGCGTGGTCGCCACGCCCCAGCGGGCCGGCGCGGACCGGGCGTCGCCCAGCTCCTCGTCCGACGGATCCGCGTACGGGAACGCCAGGTCGCGGTGGAAGATGTTGCCGCCCGGCAGGCCGAGATCCCGGTCCAGGTCGAGGGGTGAGCGGGCCTCGATGCAGGGGCGGCCGTCGCCGTCGTGGGCCAGGCAGCCGGCGAGCGGTTCGGCGAGGTGGCGGTCGAGTTCGGCGAGGGTGGCCGCCAGGAGGCGGTCGCGGGTGGTGTCGTTGTCGGCGGTGAACAGGCTCGCCGGGGCGTGCAGACCGAACAGGGTGAGCGTCTGGTACCCCTGCCGCACCAGGTCCGCGCCGAGGATGGAGGGGTCGGTGAGCGAGTGGCAGTAGATCTCGGAGGGCGGGGCGGAGGGCAGGGCGCCGGACGCGGCCTGCTGGTAGGCGCTCTCCAGCTGGGTGTAGCCCTCGGCGATGTGGAAGGTGCCGGAGAAGGCCTCGCGCGGGTCCACACCGGTGTCGCGCAGCCGCGGCAGCCGGGTGAGCAGCATATTGACCTTGAGCTGGGCGCCCTCGGCAGGTGGCGGCGGGGCCTCGCCCAGCAGGCGGGCCAGCTCGCGCGGGGCGGCGTTGACGAGGACCCGGCGGGCGCCGACGGTGCCCTGCTCACAGGTCACCTCCGCGCCGCGGCCGTCCGTCGCGATACCGGTCACCGCGCAGTCGGTGACGATCTCCGCCCCGGCCCGGCGGGCGGCGTCGGCCAGTGCGTCGGTGAGGGCGCCCATCCCGCCGAGGGGGACGTCCCAGTCGCCGGTGCCGCCGCCGATGACGTGGTAGAGGAAGCAGCGGTTCTGACGCAGCGACGGATCGTGGGCGGTGGCGAAGGTGCCGATCAGGCCGTCGGTGAGGACCACGCCGCGGACCAGGTCGTCGGTGAAGGTCTCCTCGACCACCTCCCCCAGGGGGCGTTCGAACAGCGCGTGCCAGGTCGCGTCGTCGTCGACCGTGGCGCGGAGCGCGGCGCGGGTGGGCAGGGGCTCGGTCAGGGTGGGGAAGACGCGTTCGGCGAGCCGCTGGGTGGTGCCGTAGAAGCGCTGCCAGGCGTCGAACTCGCGCTCCGATCCGGTGAGTTCGGCGAAAGCGGCACGGGTCCGGCCCTCGCCGCCGCCGACCAGGAGTCCGGTGGGACGGCCGTCGCGGACGGTGGGGGTGTAGGAGGAGACGGTGCGTTTGCGGACCGCGAAGCGCAGTCCGAGGTCCCGCACGATCTTCGGTGGCAGCAGGCTGACGAGGTAGGAGTAACGGGACAGCCGGGCGTCGACCCCGGCGAACGCCCGGGTCGACACAGCGGCACCACCGGTGTGGTCCAGCCGCTCCAGCACCAGCACGCTGCGCCCGGCGCGTGCGAGATAGGCGGCGGCCACCAGTCCGTTGTGCCCGCCACCGACGATGACCGCGTCATACGAAGTCCGTTCCGGCATGCCCCTTGGTAGCACGCGGTGATCTCGGTCGCCAGGTGCAGGCGGCTGAAACCTTCACCCGGGCCGGTGCGGCTTCTTGACCGGGCATGGGGCTGCTCCTAGCGTCCGGCCGTGCTCCGCCCCGGCACCGCACCCGCCACCCGCTCCGCAGGCCGTCCCGCCCACCCGTGAGGTGACCCGTGTCCCACTCGTCGGTACCCCGCATCGGCCGCACCTTCGCCGGACTGACCGCCGTCGCCACCTGCTCGGCCGGGCTGCTCGCGGCCCCCGCGCCCGCCTCCGCCGCCCCAGACCCGGGCCGCGCGCCCGGGGCCAGACCGGCCGCCGGGGCCTATCCGAACCTGGCCCCGAGACCCCCGATGGGCTGGAACAACTGGTCGTACTACATGTGCGACCTCAACGAGAAGATCGTCCTCGACAACGCGCGGGCACTGGTCCGTTCGGGACTGGCGGAGCGTGGCTACCGCACCGTCACCGTCGACGACTGCTGGATGAGCAGACAGCGCGGCCCCCGCGGCGAGCTGACGGCGGACCCGGCGAAGTTCCCGCACGGCATGGCCTACCTCGGGCAGCAGCTGCACCGCATGGGACTGAAGTTCGGGATCTACGAGGATGTCGGCACCCTCACCTGTGAGAAATATCCGGGCAGTCTCGGCCATTTCCGGGAGGATGCGGAGCTGTTCGCCCGCTGGAAGGTCGACTACGTCAAGGCGGACGGCTGCAATGTGCCGGTCGCCCCGGGACACACCAAGGAGGAGACCTACCGGGACCTCTACGGGCAGATGAGCCGTGCGCTGCGGGCCACCGGCCGCCCGATCACCTTCTCGGTGTCGGCGCCGGCCTACTTCCAGTTCGACGGTGACAGCGTCTGGCACCGGGTCATCGGCTGGTCGGCCGAGCTCGGCAATCTGTGGCGGGGCGGGCGGGACGTGGCGCTCCAGAAGAGCACCCCGGCCGCGAAGTGGTCGTCCATCGTCTACAACTTCCGCTACAACGCCCGGCTGGCCGCCCTGCAGAGCCCCGGCCGCTGGAACGACCCGGACTTCCTGCTGGCCGGCGACTCGGGCCTGACGCGGCAGGAGATGCAGAGCCAGATGTCGCTGTGGGCGATGATGGCCGCCCCCCTGATCTCCAGCACGGACATCGGCGATCTGTCCCCGGCGGCACGCAAGGTGCTCGGCAACAAGAAGGTCATCGCCGTCGACCAGGACGCGCTCGGTGCCCAGGGAACCGTCGTGCAGCAGGACGACGGCTCCGCGGTGCTGGCCAAGCCGCTCAAGAACGGCGACTGGGCGATCGCCCTGTTCAACTCGGGCGACACGCCGCGCACCCTGTCGGTCACGGCGGACACGGCCGGACTGCCACAGACCGGGTCCTACCGGCTGCACGACCTGGTCAGCGGGCACCGGACGCACAGCGACGACACGATCGTGGCGCGCGAGGTGCCGCCGCACAGCACGGTGCTCTACCGCGTCACCCCGGACTGACCCGGTCACCGCGGGCCGCCCGGCTCATACGGGTGGCCCGCGGTCGGTCCCTCCCCCAAGGGGTGCCGTCTCCTATCACCGGCGTACGGCGCGCTCCCGGCGCAGTGCCGCGACCCGGCGGTGGAGGGCGGCCGCCTCGTCGGCCCGGCCCAGTTGTTCCAGGCACTGGGCCAGGTCGCCGTAGCTGGCCAGGGCGTCGAGATGGGCGGCCCCCAGGACCCGTTCACGGGCGTCGGCGACCTCGCGGTAGAGGTCCAGCGCCTCGTCCCAGCGGCCGAGCCAGCCGAGCGCCACGGCGGTCTCCCGGCGGCTGACCAGGGTGTCGGGGTGGTCGGGGCCGAGCACCCGCACCCGTGCCCCGGCGACCTCCCGAGCCTCCAGCAGCGCCTCCTGCCAGCGGTTCTGCCGTCCGAGGTTGACGCCCAGGCCGTGCCGGGCCCGCAGCGTCTCCGGGTCGTCCGCGCCCTGGGCACGGGTACGGGCGGCGGCCAGGTCCCGGTAGAGCGCCAGGGCCTCGCCGCTCCGGCCGAGCCGGCCGAGGCCGATGCCGACCTCGTAGCGGGCGGCGAGGGTGTCGGGGTGGTCGGGGCCCAGCGCCTCGGTACGCGCCTGTGCGATGTCCCGGTAGGTGTGCAGCGCCTCCGTCCACAGGCCCAACCGGCCCATGACATGGGCGAGTTCGCAGCGGGTGGCGAGGGTGTCCGGGTGATACGCACCGAGCACCCGGGCGCGGGCCTCGGCCACCTCCCGGGCCAGGGCACGGCAGTCCTCCAGCCGGCCCAGCCGGCCGAGGTTCAGCGCGACGTGGTGACGGCAGCTCAGCGAGTCGGGGTGGTCGGGGCCCAGCGCGCGTTCCCGGCCCGCCAGCACCTCGGCGTAGACCTGATGCGCCTCGAAGCTCCGGCCGAGACGGCTCAGGGCGTGGCCGGCCTCCAGGCGGCTGGTGAGGGTGTCGGGGTGGTCGGGGCCCAGGAGCCGTTCGCGCTCCGCGGCGAGCGCACGGTGTGCCTCGCCGGCCTCCTCCCAGCGGCCCAGCCCGCCGAGGTTCAGCGCGGCGGTGTGCCGGCCGGCCAGCGCGGCGAGGGTGGCGCGGCGGTCGTCCGGCGGTGCCGGGCTGGCGATGCCGGCGGGCGGGGACACGTCGTCGCCCTGCGGCTCCCGCCCACCGGTCCAGGTGTCGGTCAGGGCCGTGGCGGCCCGGTCCGCCGGGTACCCGTACGGCCGTCGTGCGGGGCCCGCCGGGGAGCCGAGGGTCATGCCGCGGGTCCAGGAGGGCAGCCGCCGGGCGGGGACCGTCCGGTCTTCCGGGCCGGCCGCGACGTCCCGCCCGGCCTGCGGATGGCGGGCGTCGGCGAGGCGTTTGCCCAGCTCGTCGGCGTCCCTGGGGCGGTCTTCGGGGTCCTTGGCGAGCAGTTCGAGGATGATGCGCTCGTAGGCCTCGGGAAGATCGGGGCGGAGCGTACGGGGCGGCTTGGGTGCCATGTCCCGGTGCCCGACGAGCACCGCCCAGGCATCGCCCAGGTCGAAGGGCGGCACGCCGGTGGCGATCTCGTACAGCACACAGCCGAGGGAGTAGAGGTCGCTGCGGTGGTCGACGCCGTGGGCGCCGATCTGTTCGGGCGACATGTAGTGCGGACTGCCCATGGCGATACCGGTGCCGGTGAGACGGGCGGTGAAGCCGATGTCGTGGCCGAGACGGGCGATGCCGAAATCGCAGATCTTGACCGTGCCGTCGGCGGTCCGGACGATGTTCGCCGGTTTGAGATCGCGGTGTACGACGGCTTGTTCGTGGGTGTACGCGAGCGCGGCGGTGACCTGCTCGGCGATCTCGGCGAGGTCGGGTACGGGCAGCGGCTGGCGGCGGCTGTCGTCCAGCAGCTGGCTGAGGTTCCGGCCGCTGAGCAGCTCCATGACGATGAAGAGGGTGCCGTCGTCCTCACCGAAGTCATGGACGACGGTGATCCCGCGGTGCTGGAGCGCGGCGGCGACCCGCGCCTCGCGGCGGAAACGTTCGCGCAGCACCTGCAGGAACGAGGGTTCGTGGCGCGGCCCCGTGGGCTTGAGGCATTTGACCGCGACCTGCCGGCCCAGCGACTCGTCGCGGGCCCGCCACACCTCCCCCATGCCGCCGCGCCCGATGGTGTCGAGCAGTCGGTAACGCCGTTGGATCAGTCTCTTTCCCGCCACCATGAATCGCCGCCCCCGTCCCCCGTGGTCAGCCGCGCAGTTCCCCCTGCGTGTCCTTCGGCCCGTCCAGTATGGCGGCGGAAGGGCGGAGCTTGTAGGGCGCTGGGCGGGTGCCGGGGCCGAGTCGTGCAACGGCGCGCAGGATGTGCCGGGGCGGGAGCTGCCAGCGGACGGTGGGCGGAATGGCGCGTAGGAGGCGTCCGGTGGCCCGGAGCCGTCGGGTGACGGTGGCGGGCGGGGGCGCGGGGCGCCCGTAGAGCTCCTGGGCATACGCCGGGAGCGCGCCGTAGGCGAGCCCTGCCACCCGCTGCCAGAGCACGGCGCGGGCCGGCACGAGGGGCACCGGGGTCGGCGGCCTGCGCAGGAACCCGTCCACCTCGCAGGCCTCGGGGGTCAGCGCCAACTCGGGCCGGACGCGGGCGAAGTAGGCGGCGAGCGCGGCCCGGCTGCCGGGTACACCGGCCGGGTCGAGGCCGACGAGCCGGGCGCTCTCGCGCTGCTCGTGGAGGTAGGCGTCGGCGTGGGCGTCGGTGAGGGGGTAGCCGGAGCGGCGCAGTACGTGCAGGTAGGAGTCGACTTCCGCGCAGTGCACCCACAGCAGCAGATCCGGCTGGTCGACGCCGTAGCGCTCGCCGGTGGCGGGGTCGGTGGCGGACAGCAGGCGGTGGATGCGACGGACCCTGGCACCGGCCTGTTCGGCGGCGTCGGTGGTGTCGTAGGTGAGGGTGCCGACGAATCGGGCGGTCCGCATGAGGCGGCCCCAGGCGTCCCGCCGGAAGTCCGAGTTCTGCAGGACACCGCGCACCGCGCGCGGGTGCAGCGCCTGGAGGTAGAGCGCACGGACGCCCGCGATCCACATCATCGGATCGCTGTGCATCTGCCAGGTCACGGAGCGGGGCCCGAAGAGCCCCGGGTCGCCTGCCACCCACCACACCTCCCGCCGCCGGATCCGACGCCTGACGGCAGCCGTCCCCGGACACCTCGATGAGCTGCCCCGATGCCGGGCCCCGCAGGCCCCGGCACGCCGCGGCCGCTCCCTCGTCGACGTGTTCCCATTGTCGATCCCGCAACGGCCCACCCGCATCATCGCTCGATGAGCCTCAGCACGACAGGCCCACAGGCCCACGGGCACGCAGACCCGCAGCCCCACAGGCGCGGTCCGGCCGGCCACCGGCGGCGGGTACGCGCGGGTGCTGTTGCCCCCGTGGCACCGCGCCGGCCCAAGAGTCCGGAGCCGACGCGGCCGGCCGGTCAGCCCGGTCAGCCGGTCAGCTCGACGTCGGGCCGCCCGGACGGGTGCTCCGCCGGGCCCGTGGGAACGGCGCCCTCCACCCTGCGGGCGGCCTCGCGCGGGGAGGGCGCGACCGTGCGCTCGGACAGCGGAAGCGGGGCGGGACTCGGGTCCTCGGCGCCGAGGAAGGTCCGGCGGACCACCCGCTCGGCGGCGTGACCGTCGTCCCACGGGCAGAATCGCGCGCGGAACGCGGCACGCAGCTCCCCGGCTTCCGTGCCGTTCCAGCGGCCGCTGCGAAACGCCTCGATCAGCTCGTCCTCGTCGGTCGCGACGACCCCGGGGGTCTCACCCGGCCTTCCCGAGAGCAGGTCGAAGGTGACGCCCCGGGAGCGGACGTAAGTCTCCCAGTCGTCGGCGTAGTTGATGATCGGCCGGTCGAGGGCGGCGTAGTCGAACATGATCGACGAGTAGTCCGTGACCAGCGCGTCCGCGGCGAGGCACAGCTCCTCCACCGAAGGATGCCGGGAGACATCGATCAGCGCGCCCTGCTCCTGGAGCTGCTGGAGCCGCGGGTCCTGGTCGTAGAAGTAGTGCGTACGGACCAGCAGGACGACGTCCGGGCCGAGCGCCCTGGTGATCTTCTCCAAATCCAGCCGCGGCACATAGCCGACTTGGAAGTCGCGCACCGTCGGGGCGTAGAGGACCGCGGTGCTGCCGGGTGCGATCCCCAGCCGCGCACGGATGTCGAGCACCTCCTGGGCGCCGGTCCGGAAGAAGACGTCGTTGCGCGGATAGCCGGCGTCGACCGACTCGAAGCCGCAGGGGTAGACCCGCTCCCACTGCTCGGTGGAGTGCTGGTTGGACGAGACCGACAGGTCCCAGCGGTCGGCGCGTTCGAGCAGCTTGCGCATGCTCATGCCCTTGGCGGCGGCCGGGTACTTCTGCTGGTCGATCCCCATGCGCTTGAGCGGGGTGCCGTGGTGGGTCTGGAGGTGGACCTGGCCCGGGCGCTTGACCAGGTGGTCGGCGAAGTTGACGTTGTTCACGAAGTACGTGGCGCGCGCCATCACCTCCCAGTAGCGCGGGGAGCCGACGACGACGTGGTCCATGCCGTCCGGCAGCGTGTCCACGAGGTCCTCGCGCACCACCCACACACCGTGGAGGTGCGGCACCAGCTCCTTGGCCTTTTCGTAGACCGCGAGCGGGTTGCAGGACGGGGTGCGGTTCCAATAGGCGCTGAAGACCGCGAGGCCGGGGTCGAGGGGGCGCCGGCGCTGCATCGCGTACGACACCGACGCGGCACGCCTGCTCATGGCGCCCTGGGCCGTGCGCAGACGCTGCCGGCCGCTCTCGCGGGTGCGGTTCACCAGGCCGAGTGCCTGGAAGGCGCGGTACGAACCGCGTTCCAGCGCCTGGAACTGCCGGGCGTCGACATCCTCGGGCGGGGTGAACCCGGCCGGCTTGTGCCGCCGGTACATCGCCGCGGCCCGATGGAAGTACTCGGGCCGGTCCCCGACCGGAACGCGGCTCTCGCGCGCGCCGGTGAACAGGAAGTGACTGACCATCCGCTCGAAGAACAGCGGTCGCAGATGATCCAGATCGGGCCGGCCGTCGAGGAACTCGAAGAGCCGTTGGTACTGCTCGAATATGGTGAAGTGCTTGCGGCCCGGCGTCTTCATGGAATTGCCGTGGCGGCGCTGGCGGTATTCGACGCAGGCGTGGTCCAGGCACACCGCGCGCTCGGCGGTGAGCATGGTGGTGTACACCATGAGGGCGTCCTCGTAGAGCCCGTCGGTGTACCGGAAGCCGTTGTCCACGAAGAAGTCGCGCCGGAACGCCCGGTTCCACACCACCGCGAACATCTGCAGGAACTCGGTGCGCTCAGCGGGCCGGAACACCTCCGCTCCCGCCGCGGCGAGCAGTTCGCGGGCGGCGCTCGGCTTGACCTCGTGCCACCAGTAGCTCCGCACATGGTCGAAGAGCAGAAGGTCCGGGTCCTCGGCCCCGGCCAGCCGGTCGGCCATCGCCCGCAACGAACCAGGAGTCAGGGTGTCGTCACTGTCGAGGAACAACAGGTAGTCCCCGCTCGCACGGTCCACCCCGGTGTTGCGGGCCGCCCCGATGCCGCGGTTCTCCTCATGGCGCACGGTGATCACCCGCGGGTCGCGGGCGGCGTACTCCGCCAGGATCTCGCCGCTCCGGTCCGGCGAACGGTCATCGACCGCGATGACCTCGAAGTCGGCGAAGTCCTGTGCCAGCAACGAGTTCAGGCACGCACGAAGAAAGCCCTGCACATTGAACACGGGAACGATGATGCTGAAACGCGGGGCGGATCTGAGGCCCGTCTCGGGCATGGCGACGTTGCTCCTCGAAGGTGTCGGCCTCAAGACGACGGCCTGGATTTTCTACGACCGAGAGTGGGACAACCACCGCCACCCAAAGGTTGCGCGCGGGCCGCGCGCAGTGCTTGTGGTGGCTGCCGCACGTCGGACGATGCCCCACGGCAGGGCCGGCCTTGGGCTGCTGCACCGCGGACCCGGCGGCATCACGCTTTGGCGATCGGTACGCGCGAGCGAGGAGGCCGCGTTGCGCCGCTTCACCGCCGCACGCGGGGCATCCCCAGGCCGATCCAGGAGATGATTTCGCGTTGGATCTCGTTGTTGCCGCCGCCGAAGGTGAAGATGACGGCGGAGCGGTAGCCGCGTTCCAGTTCGCCGTGCAGTACTGCGCCGGCGGAGCCCTCTTTGAGGGGGCCCGCGGAGCCGAGGATCTCCATCAGCCAGGCGTAGGCGTCGCGGCGGGCCTCGGAGCCGTAGACCTTGACCGCGGAGGCGTCCTGGGGGGTGAGCGTGTGGTGCTGGAGGGCGTCGACCATCTGCCAGTTCAGCAGCTTCATGGCGTCGAGTCGGGTGTGGGTGCGGGCCAGTCGTCCGCGGACCCAGCCGAGGTCGATGACCCGGCGGCCGTCGGCGAGTTCGGTGTCGGCGGCCCAGCGCTGGACGTTGTGCAGCGCGCGGATGGCCATGGTGCCGTGGGCGGCGAGGGTGACCCGCTCGTGGTTGAGCTGGTTGGTGATGATCCGCCAGCCCTTGTTCTCCCCGCCGACGCGACGGGAGGCGGGGACGGTGATGTTCTCGTAGTAGCTGGCGGTGGTGTCGTGCGAGGCGAGGGTGTTGATCAGGGTGCACGAGTAGCCGGGGTCGCTGGTGGGGACGAGGAGCATGGTGATGCCCTTGTGGGGCGGGGCTTCCGGGTCGGTGCGCACGGCGAGCCATACCCAGTCCGCAGTGTCGCCGTTGGTCGTCCAGATCTTCTGGCCGTTGACGACGTAGTGGCCGGTCTCCTCGTCGCCCACCCGTACGGCGCGGGTCTTGAGGGCGGCCAGATCGGTGCCGGCGTCCGGTTCGCTGTAGCCGATGGCGAAGTCGATCTCGCCGGAGAGGATCCGGGGCAGGAAGTAGGCCTTCTGTTCGTCGGTGCCGAACTGCATGATCGTCGGGCCGACGGTGTTCAGCGCCATCAGCGGCAGCGGCACGCCCGCCTGGGCCGCCTCGTCGAAGAAGATGAACTGCTCCGTCGGGGACAGGCCGCGCCCGCCGAACTCCTTGGGCCAGCCGACGCCGAGCCAGCCGTCGGCGCCCAGCCTGCGCACGGTCTCGCGGTAGAACCGCTTCTGGGCGGCGGGGTCGGTGAGGGGGGCGGCTCCGGCGGCCTCGGAGCCACCGGGGGCCGGGTGGGCACGGTCCGGCACCAGTTCGGCGAAGTACGTGCGCAGCTCGGCGCGCAACTGCTGCTGCTCGGGGGTGTATTCGAGGTGCACGGCCCCTCCAGTTCGTCCGGTCCGGTCGTCCGGTCCGCGGGGCACGGGATGCTGACGGCCCGTCGGCTGCCGGATCGAGGGGCACAGTAGAACTTGTTTCAGTAATACGGAAGGGCGGGCGGGCCGGGAGGTGCGGCCGGTCCGGGTGGATCCCGGTCGGCCCGGGAGGGGCGGCCAGAACCCTCGGTCAGGGGACGATCGAGTCGACGTAGCCGCCGTCGACGCGGACGGCCGCGCCGGTTGTCGCCGAGGCGAGGGGGGAGCTGAGGTAGACCACCATGGCGGCGATCTCGTCCGGTTCGATCAGTCGCTGGATCAGTGACTGCGGCCGGTACTCCCGCATGAAGGCGCGCTGCGCCTCGTCCCACGGCAGGTCACGGCCGACGAGGTCATGGACGAAGTCCTCGACCCCGCCCGTATGGGTCGGCCCGGCGATGACCGAGTTCACGCACACCCCACTCCCGGCCGCCTCCTTCGCGAAGCCCCGGGACACCGCGAGCAGCGCCGTCTTGGACATCCCGTAATGGATCATCTCCGCCGGAATCACCACGGCGGAGTCGCTGGCGATGTTCTGGATGCGGCCCCAGCCCCGCTCGGTCATGCCGGGCAGATAGCGGCGGATCATCCGGACGGCCGTGAGCACATTGATCTCGAAGTACCGCCGCCACTCGGCGTCGTCGATCTCCAGGGCGGGCCGGGAGCCGAAGACGCCCAGGTTGTTGATGAGGATGTCCGCCTGGGGTACGGCCTCGGCGACCTGGTCGAGGCCGCTGTCGGTGCCGATGTCGCCGGGCGCCGCGAGGAAGGCGGCGGTCGGCTCCCGGGTGCGCATCCGCTCCAGTGCGGCCTCCACGGAGCCGGTACTGCGGCCGTTCACGGCGACCCGGGCTCCGGCGCGGGCCAGCCCCAGGGCGATGGCCGCCCCGATGCCCTGCGTCGAGCCGGTCACCATCGCGGTCCGGCCGGTGAGATCGATCTGCACGGCTCTTCTCCGTTCTCGGTTCACCACCCCCGCCCGCCGCGAGCGGGCACTGCCCGCCGCACGCACGAAGGCCCGGTCCGGCACCTCCGCGGCGCCGGACCGGGCCCTGCCCGGACTCCATCAGCCCACGGCGTGCTTCGCCGGATGGTTCGGCTGCACCCGGAGGCGCTGGACGTCCTTGCAGTACCTGACGGCGCCGCTGCTGGTCACGTACCTCGCCGCGACCCAGACCGGCCGCTCCTCGCGGGTCAGGTACCAGACGGTGTTGCCACCCACGCTCTGGGTGCGGACCTTGCACACCAGGCCGACCTGCGCACGGTGGTGGAGGTGGCCGCGTACGGAGGAGTCCGTGCTGGGGTACTGACGCTGGCTCAGGCCCGTCTTGGCAGTGACCACGCCGAAGGGCTTGGCGGGGCCGGGGGTCGTCGCGTGCGCCGGCGCCGCCGCGAGCAGCGTTGCGCCGAGGGCGAGGGCCGCGGTGAGTGCGCCCGCGCCGGCTGCGAGCTGCTTGCCTCGGGCCGCGAGGAGGTCGGTCGTGGGCATAGGGGTCTCCTGTTCTCGACGCGCAATGCCACCCATTGGCGCGAAGTGGACATTACGCGGAAATCACCCTAGGGATGTGGGGAAACGACGAACAGGCCGCCGATCGTGTGACGGCGCAAGTACGCCCGCGACACGGGCAGTCGCCGCCCCGGGAGACACCGGAGCCGACGCGGGTCAGCCCTCGGTGCCAGCGGCGTGGATCCCGAAGTGTCCTCCCTGCGGATCCCGGATCACCGCGACCCTCGGCCCCTCGGGCACATCCGTCGGGGGCACCAGCAGCATGCCCCCCGACTCGGCGGCCCGGGCGGCCGTCTCGTCGACGTCGGCGACCGCGAAGTACGGCAGCCAGTGCGCCCTGACGTCGTCCGGATAGAACTCGTCCAGCGCGCTCATCCCGCCGAAGTCGGCGCCGTCGACCCCCCATTGCGGGTAGTCCTTGTGCGTGCCGACGGTCCAGCCGAAGATCCGGGTGTAGAAGGCCTTGGCGGCCTCCTCGTCCCGGGTCGCGAGCTCGACCCAGCCGAGCGATCCCGGGGCGTTGAACACCGCGGCGCCGGCGAAGGACCGGCCCTGCCACAGCGAGAAGATGGCGCCTTCCGGGTCGGCCAGTACGGCGAAGCGGCCCAGGTCGAAGACGTCCATCGGCGCCATCAGCTGATGCCCGCCCGCCTCGGTGACCGCGGCGGCCTGCGCATCGGCGTCCCGCGTCGCGAACGACACGGTCCAGGCGGTCGGCTGGCCGGGGGCGTAGAGCGGGGTCAGCGCGGCGACCGGGGCGCCCCCGAGGTACAGCATGGTGTAGCCGCCGGCTTCGTCCCGCGGGTCGGTCTCGGCACGCCAGCCGAAGACCTGGCGGTAGTAGACCTTGGCGGCAGCCACGTCCGAGGTCCCCAGCTCCACCCAGCAGGGCGCGCCGGGGGTGGGCTCAGTGATCTTCACGGTGTCTTCCGTCCCTCCACGCCGGCCCGTGGCCGGACGGTGCCGCGCTCGCGTCCGCACTCTGCCGGCCGGTATCCGTACGCTGCCGATCGTCCGATGAGCGCGAGGAGGGCGCAACTGGAAGCGCCGTCGGCCGCGGGGCCCCCGATGGCCACGCCGGGTCGCTACGGCCGCGGGTCGCCGAAGGCGGCGCGCAGATGGCGGAGCGAGCCGCGCGGGGCGTCCGGGGCGAGGGCGTCGGCCAGCGCGCGGGCGTCGGCCTCGGCGGCCTCGGCGGCGCGGGGCAGCATGGCCGTTTCGTAGGCGCGTACCGCCTCGTCCGGGTCGCCGTGCCCGGTGAGGGCCCCGCCGAGTTCGGCGCCGTCGAGCATGGCGAGGTCGGCGCCCCTGCCGGTGAAGGGTGACATCAGGTGCGCGGCGTCGCCGAGCAGGGTCAGGCCCGGGGTGTGGGTCCAGAGGTGCGGCACCGGCAGGGCGAACAACGGCCGGTTGACGAACCCGCCGTCGTTGTCCCGCAGAAGTGTCAGCAGCCGCTCGTCCCAGTCGGCGAACCGGTCGAGCAGCACGGCGCGGACGGCCTCGGTGTCCTCCTTCCGCACCCCGGCGTCCAGCGCCCAGTCCTGGGAGCCGCGGAAGGCGGCGTAGAGGCGGATGCGGCCGCGGCCGTCGCGCCGGGCGAGGAGTCCTTGCGCGGCGGACTCCGCCCGCATGCTGCCGCCGCCGACCAGGCGGGCGACCTCCGGGTGGCGGGTGTCGGCGTCCTCGAATCCGGACTCGACGAAGGTGACACCGGTGTAGTGGGGGGCGGCGTCGGAGAGCATCGGCCGGACCCGGGACCAGGTTCCGTCGGCGCCGATGACCAGGTCGAAGGTCTCGGTGTGGCCGTCGTCGAACTCGGCCTTGTGGCGGCCGTCGCCGAGCGGGTGCAGCGTGCGCAGATAGCTGCGCCAGCGCACGGTGTCCGGGGCGAGGGAGTCCAGCAGCAGCCGGCGCAGCGCGGCCCGGTCGATCTCGGAGCGGTCGGTCGCGGAGCGGTCGGCCTCGGGGCGGCCGGTCTCGGGGCGGCCGGTCTCGCCGGGGGCGGGGGCGGGGACGTGGTGGAAGAGCACCGTCGCGGTGTGGTCGAGCAGCCGCACCTCCTGCCCCTCGGGGCAGGCGAGCGCGGCGAACTCCTCGTACAGACCGGCCGCGCCCAGCGCCTCCTGAGCGATCGTCACCGGCAATCCCAGCGTGCCGCCCTGGGGGCGGGCGTCGGCGGAGGCGTCATGGTCGAAGACGGTGACGGGCACGCCGTTGCGCTGCAGGACGCGGGCACAGGTCAGCCCGCCGGGGCCGGCGCCGATGATCGCGATACGGGGAGTCCTGGGGGTCATGACGCTCCTTGGCTGGGCAGGACGGCGATGCCTCCCCCTCAGAAAAGCACATCGTCCCAAAACGCCTTACGGCTGCGCTTTCCGGGCAACTCGCCCCATGCACCGCGGGTCCGCCACAAGGCGATCTGCGGCAGGTCGGCGGAGTGATCGGGCGTGCGGACGGGTAGATCACCCCAGGTCGGGACCTCGCGGGAGCCATCGGCGGGGATTCGCCCGACAAAAAGGACAGTTGATCGTTTAACGCTGGACGCGTTTGCGGAATTAGGTATGCCTAACCTAATGTAACGACGCGTGCCGACGATCAAACCACCTGCCACTGCACCCCCTGTGCCCGATGCGCTTCCCGCCGCGAACGTCCTGCGGCGCGTCCCGCTGTTCGCGGCCGGGCTCTGTGCCCTGGCGGTCTGTGCCGCCCTGAGCCTCGCTCTCGGCGCCCGGTCCGTACCGCTGTCCACCGTGTGGGACGCGCTGTCCGGCGCCGTCCACGGGCGGGACGCCCTGGTGGTGACGGGGCTTCGGCTGCCGCGCACGGTGGTCGCCCTCGCGGTCGGCGCGGCGCTCGGTGTGGCCGGAGCGGTCGTCCAGGGCGTCACCCGCAACCCGCTCGCGTCCCCGACGACACTCGGCATCAACGCGGGCGCGAGCTTCGCGGTGGTCACCGCGATCTATGCACTGCATCTGACCCGCCCCTCCCAGTACGTCTGGTTCGCGTTCGCGGGAGCCGCGGCCGCCGCACTGTTCGCCCAGGCACTGGCACGGCGCGCGGGTGATCTCGACCCCGCGCGCCTCGCGCTGGGCGGCACCGTCCTCCAACTCGTCCTGATCTCCTGGACGTCGACGGTCATGCTGGCCAGCAAGCGGTCGCTGGACGAGGCCCGGTTCTGGATGGCCGGTTCACTGTCCGAGCGCCCGCTGACGGTGCTCTACCCGGTGCTGCCGACCCTGGCGCTCGGACTGGTCCTCGCGCTGGCCCTCGCCCCCGCGCTCAACGCGCTGGCGCTGGGCGACGATGCGGCGCAGGCGCTGGGCGTACGGGTGTCCCGGATCCGCGTGGCCGGCGGTCTGTCCGTCGTCCTGCTCGCCGCGTCGGCGGTGGCCGTGGCCGGTCCGCTCGCCTTCATCGGGCTGGCCGCCCCGCACCTGGTGCGCCAGCTGATGCGCACCTCCGACCACCGGATCGTGGTACCGGCCTCGCTGATCGCCGGTCCCCTGCTGCTGCTCACCGCCGACATCCTCGGACGGATCGTCATCCGGCCGTCCGAACTGCAGGTCGGCATCATCAGCGCGTTCCTCGGCGCGCCGCTGCTGGCGCTGCTGGCCCGGAAGGTGGCCCGATGACCGACGTCGTACGCAACGAGAAGACGCCCGGCCCGTCGTCCGCCACCCCGCCCCCGGCCTCCGGGCGGCGACACCCGGTGCGCCGGACCGCGCTGCTCGCGCTCGCCGGTGCGGTGCTGCTCGGCGCCCTGGTGACGGTGTCCGTGGCCAACGGCGATCTGCCGCTGCCGCCCGCCGATGCGGTCAAGGGCCTGTTCGGGCTCGGCGATTCCGCCACGGTGCTGGTGGTCCAGCAGTTCCGGGCCCCGCGGATGGTCGCGGCGATCGTCGCGGGGGCGGGCCTGGCGGTGGCCGGTGCCCTGCTGCAGCGGCTGTTCCGCAATCCGCTCGCCTCCCCCGATGTGATGGGGGTGACCGGCGGCGCCTCGTTCGGCGCGGTGGCGATGCTGGCCGCCGGGGCCTCGCAGGCGCTGATGCCGCTGGCCGCGCTGGGCGGCGGACTGCTCGCCGCGGTGCTGCTGGGGGTGTTCGGCTGGCGCTCCGGGGTCAGCGTGACCCGCCTGGTGCTGGTCGGTCTCGCCGTGCAGGCGGGCCTGTCGGCGGCGGTGAGCTTCATGGTCGTCCGCTTCCCCACCGAACTCGCGGGGTCGGCCCTGCAGTGGACGACGGGCTCGGTGTACGGGCGGACCTGGACCGAAGTGTGGTCGGCCGGCGGGGCGATGGCCGTGGCGCTGCTCGCCGCCTTCGCGCTGCACCGCCGGCTGGCCGTCCTCGACCTGGGCGACGACTCGGCCGGCGCGCTCGGCCTGCACACCCACACCGCCCGGCTGCAGGTCCTGGTCGTCGCCATCGTGCTGGCCTCGCTGGCCGCCGCGCTGACCGGCCCGGTCGCCTTCGTCGCGCTCGCCGTTCCGCACATCGTGCGGCTCCTCGCCGGGCCGCCGACCGCCGGGACGCTGGCGCTGTCCGGCCTCGCCGGTGCCGTGCTGCTGCTCGCCTCCGATCTCGTGGCGCAGTACCTGCTGCCGGTCGGCGGGCTGCCGGTCGGGGTGGTCACCGCCACGCTGGGCGCGCCGTGGCTGCTGGTGTTGATGATCCGTCAGAGCAGTTCCGTCAACAGGAGTGTCCGATGACCGCCAACCAGCTCTCCACCCAGGGACTCGATCTCCGCTACGGCGACCGGCTGATCGTCGGCGGCCTCGATCTGGTGCTGCCCGGCGGCGCCGTCACCGCCGTCGTCGGCCCCAACGCCTGCGGCAAGTCGACGCTGCTGCGCGGTCTGACCCGGCTGCTGGCGCCGTCGGCCGGCACCGTCGCGCTGGACGGCGCCGACATCCACCGGATGCCGGCGCGGGCGCTGGCGCTGCGCATGGGGCTGCTGCCGCAACAGCCGGTCACCCCCGACGCGATCACGGTCGAGGCGCTCGTACGGCTGGGCCGCTACCCGCACCAGCGGCTGCTGAGCCCCTGGTCGGCGGCGGACCAGCAGGCGGTGGAGGAGGCGCTTCGGCGCACCGGCACCGTGGAGCTGCGCGACCAGCCCGTCGACCGGCTCTCCGGCGGCCAGCGGCAGCGCGCCTGGATCGCGCTCGCGCTGGCGCAGGACACCGAACTGCTGCTGCTCGACGAGCCGACCACGTTCCTGGACCTGCGGCACCAGCTCGATGTCCTCGATCTGGTCGCCGAGCTGCACTCCGAGGCGGGCCGCACCGTGGTGATGGTGCTGCACGACCTCGGGCAGGCGGCCCGCTACGCGGATCACCTCGTGGTCCTCAAGGACGGGCAGCTGGCAGCGGCCGGCGCACCGGCGGACGTACTCGACGCGGAGCTGGTCAAGTCCGTGTTCGACGTGGACTGCCGGGTGATCCCCGACCCCGAGACCGGCACCCCGCTGGTCGTCCCCCGGGGCAGCGCGAAACGGCACACCGCCCTTTCCGCCTGACCCGGCCCCTCCCCCGCACCCCCCACGACCTCTCCCCTTTCCGCTCCCCCTCAAGGAAGTTGCCTCCTCATGCTCACCAGATCTCCTCTTCACGGCGCCGTCCGGCTGCCGGCCGCGCTGCTCGCCGTCGTCCTGGGCGCGGGCACCCTCACCGCCTGCGGCGGCGGCACCTCCTCGGGGGGCGACGACGCGGCGAAGAGCGGCGCCGGCTTCCCGCGCACCGTCAAGAGCGCCATGGGCGGCGACGTGAAGATCCCCGCCAAGCCCAAGCGCGTGGTCGTCCTGGACACCGGTGAGCTCGACGACGTCATCACGCTCGGCATCAAGCCCGTCGGCGCGGTCTCCCCGCACATGAAGACCGAGGGCGGCTTCCCCACCTACCTCAAGGACGAGATCGGGGGCGTCAAGGACGTCGGTCCGCTGCTGGAGCCGAACCTCGAAAAGATCATCGCCCTGAAGCCCGACCTGATCCTGTCCTCCAAGGTCCGGCACGAGAAGATCTACGACAAGCTCCAGCAGATCGCGCCGACCGTCTTCACCGACACCACCGGCGGCCCCTGGAAGGCCAACCTGAAGGTCCACGCCAAGGCGCTGGGCCTGGAGAAGGAGGCCGACCGGAAGCTGAAGGAGTACGAGACCCGGGCCAAGGCGCTGGGTGAGGCCATCAAGAAGAAGTACCACGGCAAGATGCCGTCGGCGTCCGTGGTGCGCTTCGTCGCCGGCCCGACCCGCCTCTACCAGAAGTCCTCCTACAGCGGTGTGGTGCTGAACGACATCGGCCTGGCCCGGCCGAAGTCCCAGAGCTCCACCGACCCGGTCAAGACGATGCTCGACGTCAGCCCCGAGCAGATCGACAAGGCCGACGCGGACATGGTGTTCGTGACGACCGCGGACGAGCCGAGCAAGACCCAGCAGAAGGACGTCACGTCCAACCCGGTCTGGAAGGACCTGCCGGCCGTCAAGGACCACAAGGTCTTCACCGTGCCCGACGAGACGTGGATGTCCGGTATCGGCATCCAGGCCGCCGAGCACATGCTCGCCGACGTGGCGAAGGCCACCGGCGTGCCGCTGCCTAAGGGCTGACCCCCAGGGGTGGCCCCTCCCCACCGGGGGCCACCCCCTCCCCCTCTCCGGCCCCTCTTGTTTCCCCTTGTTTCCCCGCACCCCCTCGACCCCTAAGGGGCCCGCTCATGCGGATGTATCTGCTCGCCCTCAACCCCACCGACTCGGTCACCGAGGGGTTCCTGCCCGCTGCCGCCCGCCTCGGCCTCGACGTCACGATCCTGACGGACCAGCCACCGGCGCACCGGGAAGTGCCCCCGCAGACCGAGGTCCTGGAGTGCGACGTCCGTGACTTCCGCGCCGTCATCAACCGGATAGCCACCCACCACCGCCCCGACGCGGTGTTCACCAACAGCGACCATCTGCAGACCCAGGCCGCCCTGGCCGCCGACTACTTCGGACTGCCGGGCAAGGACTGGCGGGCCGCGCTGCGCGCCAAGAACAAGGGCGAGATGCGGCGCCACCTGGCCGCCGCGGGCCTGGACGCGGTGCGCTCCATGGAGCTCGCCCCCGGGCAGGACCCGTCCGCGTTCGCCGCCGCCGACCTGCCCTACCCCGTGGTCCTCAAGCCCCGCGAGGGCGTGGCGAGCGAGGACGTGATCCTGGCCGGGGACGCCGAGGAACTGGTGACGCTCGCCAAGGAGATCCAGGCGCGGCGCCCTGACGCGGCGCTGCTGGCCGAGGAATTCCTGGCCGGCGAGCTGTACACGCTGGAGACGCTGGGCGACGGCCGGGTACGGCATGTCCTGGGCGGTTTCCACACCACCATGTCCGCGCCGCCCGTCTTCATCGAGGAGCGGCTGGACTTCGTCGCCGCCCCGCCGGAGCCCGTGGTCGCCCAGGTGTCCGCCCAACTCGACGCGCTGGGCGTCGGGCTGGGCGCCGCTCACACCGAGTTCGTGGTGCACGAGGGGCGGGCGCGGCTGATCGAGGTGAACTACCGCGTCATCGGCGACCAGTGCGACCTGCTGCTCGCGCAGATCCTGGGCATCGAGCTGTTCGAGCACATCCTGCGGGCGCATCTGGGCGAGCCGCTGCCCGCGGACCTCGGTGCCCGGCGCGACGGCGCGGGCCGGGTGGACTACCCCCTCGCCCACCGGGCGGGCACCCTCACCGCGGCGCCCGCCGCCACCGACCGGACGGTGGACGGCGTACGGCTCTCGTACCGGCCGCTGCGCGACCTCGGTGAACGGCACCCGTACTACGGCACCAACCGC
The DNA here is from genome assembly GCF_009811555.1 of Streptomyces caniferus. GTDB lineage: Bacteria > Actinomycetota > Actinomycetes > Streptomycetales > Streptomycetaceae > Streptomyces > Streptomyces caniferus. The sequence goes on from NZ_BLIN01000005.1 coordinate 1,292,610, forward strand.
GACTACCTAGGCGTGCTGCGGGTCACCGGCACCGACCGCGGCGCCGTGGACCGGGTGGCGGACGACTTCGTCGCCGCGGAGCGCTGGGAAATCACCCAGTGAACACCGCACTCGCCACCGCCGAGGGCACCGTCGCGCCCCGGGCCGACGACCCGGCCGGGGCGGTGGAAGAGGCCGAGCTGCTGGTGCGCGTCCTGGGTGCGCTGTTGCGGGAGGACGTCGTCGGCCTGCGCACCCGTGGCACGCTGCTGGAACGGCCGGACGGGCACTGGCTGCGGCTCCCCGCGGGCCCGGCCGCCGGCGCCCTGTTGCTGCCGCTCGCCGAGGACGGCTACCAGAGCACGTACACCGCCCGGCTGCCGCTCCTGGTCCGCGAGTCCGACGGGGCCAGGCTGACCACGCTCGACGAGGCCGTCACCGCGCTGCGCGACCTCGCCGACCCGGCCGACCAGGGCGGCTTCGACGCCCTCGCCGAGGAATGCCGCCAGACCCTGGCGACGATGCGGCTGCACACCCGGACCCGGGACGAGGCCGACGCCGCACTGACCAGCCGCCACGGCAGCGATCCCGGCGCCTGGCAGGGCCTGGCCGGCGGCCTGGGGTACGACACACTGGCCGCCCGGACCGACCACCCCGTCTACCCGACCGCCCGCGGCCGCTCCGGTCTCGACGAGGGACAACTCCGCGCGTATGCACCCGAGTTCCGTCCGGAGTTCGCGCTGCGCTGGCTCGCCCTGCCGCGTGCGGCGGTCACCGTGCCGGGTGGCGCCGCGGCGCTGCCCGACTGCTGGCCGACACCCGGGGAGCTGGGCCTGCGCCACCTCGACGAGAGCCATCTCGCCCTTCCCGTCCACCCGTTGTCCCTCGGCGATCCGCTGCACGGCGCGCTGCGCCGGACCGGTCTGGAGGGCGCGGCGGTGCTGTCCGACCGCGAGCTGCTCACCGCGGTTCCGACGCTGTCGATGCGGACCGTGGCGCTCGATGCCGACCCGCGGCTGCACCTGAAGCTGCCGCTGGCCACCGCCACGCTGGGGCTGCGCAACCGGCGCACCATCAAGCCGGGCACCCTCGCCGACGGCGCGGCGGGCCAGCGGCTGCTGGAGACCGTGCTCGCCCGCGAGCCACGGTTCGCCGCCGCGATCCTCCAGGCCGACGAGACCTGCTACGCGCACGCCGGTGACGAGCTGCTGGCCGTGCTGTGCCGCCGCTACCCGGCCGGCCTGGACCACAGCGCCGTCGTGCCGATGGCCGCGCTGCTGAGCCGGGCGCCGGGCGGGCGGCTGGTGATCGACCACCTCGCGGACCGCTTCTACGGCGGCGACCCGCTCGCCCTGCTCGATGCCTGTCTCACGCTGCTCTTCGACTGGCAGACCACCCTCTTCGGCTACGGCATCGCGCTCGAATCGCACCAGCAGAACATCTCGCTGGTGCTGGACCGGGCCGCCGGCGGCACCCGGCTGCGGCTGCTGTTCAAGGACAACGACGGGCCGCGCATCAACACCGTCCGCCTGCGGGAGGCCCTGGGCGACGACGCCCCGGACCCCGCCGGCTTCGCCGACCCGCGGATCTTCGCCGGGAGCGACCGGCCGGTGCTGGACCTGTTCACCACCATCACCGTCCACCTGTGCGCGGGGTCGTACGCCTTCGGCCTCGCCCGGCACGGACGCGCCCCGCTGGCCCAGCTGCTCGGCCAGGTCCGCGACCGCCTCGCCGAGGCCGTCGAGCGGCTGGGCACCGGGCCGCACGAGCCGGGCGCCGCGCTGCGCGCCCACGTCCTGGACGCGCCGGAGCTTCCGGTGAAGGCGATGGTCAGCGCCGGGACGCTGCTGTCCAAGGAGCGCTCGGGGGCCGCCGACATCAACAAGCACTACACCACCGGACCCAACTATCTGCTGCCTACGGGGGCTTCCCGATGAGCACCGCCACCTCCCGCCGGACCGAGCCGGCGGTCGTCGAGACCAAGGCCGGTCCGGCCCTCGCGCGCCGCCAGGTGCACGCCGTGGCCGGCTGCTACTTCGTGGCCTCGTTCGCCGCCCTCGGCCTGCCGCCATACCTCACCGAAGTCCTGCCGGAACTGGGCGACGGCGCCGCCCGCTGGGCCGGTCTGCTCTATGTCGTCCCCACCCTGTTCGGCGCCCTCGGCGCCCCGCTGTGGGGGCGGCTGGCCGACCGCTTCGGCCGTAAACGGCTGCTGCTGCGGGCGCAGTTGGGGCTGACGGCGGCGTTCCTGCTGGCCGGCTGGGCCGACTCGCTCGCCACGTTCGCCGCGGCGCTGGTCGTCCAGGGCGTCCTCGGTGGTACCTTCGCCGCGTCGAACGGCTATCTGGGGGCGGCCCTGGAGGGCCATGCGCTGTCCCGGGCCCTGACGCTGATGCAGGGCAGTGCGCGGGCGGCGCTGGTCTTCGCGCCGATCGTGGTCGGCGCGCTGACGCCGTGGCTGTCGCCGCACCACCAGTACGCCCTGCTGGCCGTACTGCCGCTGGCCGCGGCCCTGATGCTGGCGAAGCTCCCGGAGCCGGACGCCGCCCCGGTCGGCGCGGTGCAGGGGGACGGTACCGCCCCGGGTGCCGAGGTCACGGAGCCGGCCGAGGAGGTGCCGGCCGGACGGGGGCCGGCCGGGTACACCCCGGACGCCCGCCCGCTGCGCGCCCTCTACGCCCTGGAGTTCGCGTTCGTCTTCTCCACCGTCATCTCCTTCCCCTACCTGATCTCCCTCATCTCCCAGCAGCTGCCGGGGACCGGGCCGCTGGTGTCCGGTGTGCTGTTCGCCCTGCCGCACCTGTGCTATCTGGTCGCGGCGATGGGCGTGCACCGCGCCTTCCGCAACCGCCCCCGGACCGGGATCGCCCTCGGCTTCGGCTGTATAGCGGCCGGGCTGGCCGGGCACGGCCTCGCCGGCTCACTCGCCTCCTTCATCGCCGTACGCCTGGTGCTGGGCGCCGGGCTCACCCTCGGCCTGGTGTGCCTGTCCGTGCTGGCCGCCGACTGCGCCAAGGGCCGTGCCCCCGGCGGGCTGTTCGGCTCGATCGAGTTCTTCTCCAAGGCCGGCGCGGTCGCCGCGGGCGTGGCAGCCACCGCCGGCAACGACTGGTTCGGTCCGGTCGCCCCGCTGCTGACCGGCACCGCGATAGCCGTGGCCACCGGACTCGCGACCTCCGCCCCTCTCCTCGCCCGTACTCTCCGCACCCGCAGGAGCCCCCGATGCCCTCGCTGACCAATTCGCCCGGCACCGCCCCGGTATCCGCCGCCCCCACCGGCCTGCCCACCGCCGACCAGGCCGTGGCACACACCCTGCTCAACTGTCTGCTGCGGGAGGTCTCCGGCCCCGAGCACCAGACCGCCGTCGACGACGGGCGGCTGCTGGTCCGGCTGCCGCGCCGCGGAGTGCTGCTGCGCGTCGCGCTGCGCCGTACCTCGCTGCTGGGCGCGCACCGCTTCACCGGCCCGGTGTCGGAGCAGACCGACGGCGGCTGGGCGGAGGTCGGCTGGCGGCAGCTGGCCGAGTACGTGCGCGCCGAACTGTCGCTGCGCACCGGGGTGCACAACGAGGAGTTCCTGGCGCAGATCGCCTCCAGCCACCAGGCCGTGTCCGCCGCACTTGCGGCCCGTGTGGAGGCTCCGGCCGTCGGGGAGTACACCGCGGACGACTGGCAGGCCGCGTACGTCACCTCCGAGCAGTCGTTGCTCCTCGGCCACCGCTTCCACCCCACCCCCAAGGCCCGCACCGGCGACCCCACCGCCTGGCAGTCCTACGCCCCGGAGACCGGGGCCGTCTTCCCGCTGCTGCTGCTCGCCGTGCGCGAGGAGCTGATCGCCGAGGAGCGGTCCGCCGACGGCGCCACCGACCCGCTGGACGCGCTGCACGCCGACGTCCCGGACGGCTACCGGCTGCTGCCCGTCCACCCCTGGCAGTACGAGCTGCTGCGCGACCACGCGGGGCTGGCGGAGGCGCTGGACCGCGACGACATCCGCGTCCTGGGCAGCAGCGAGAAGCCGTTCGCCGCCACCGCGTCGGTGCGCACGCTCTACGACGGCGACGCGTTCCTGAAGTTCAGCCTGAACGTCCGGATCACCAACTGCCTCCGGAAGAACTCCAGTTACGAGCTGTCCGGGGCCGTGGCCCTGACCCGGCTGCTGGCGCCGGCGCTCGCCGATCTCGCCACCCGGTTCCCGGGCGCCGCGGTGCTCCGTGAGCCCGCCTACCGCAGCCTGGCACTGCCCGGCGCGGACGGCCGTCCGGACACCGAGCTGCTGGAGGGCTTCGGCGTCATCGTCCGCGAGGGCCTGTCCCAGCAGCTGCTGCCGGGCACCACCCCGCTGCTGGCCGGCGCGGTCGCCGACGAGTACCCGACCAGCCCCGCACACATCTCCCGTCTCCTGGACGGCACCGGCCCGCAGGCCGCGCTGGAGTGGTGGGCCGCCTACCTCAATCTGCTCCTGCCGCCGGTGCTCGCCGCCTACTTCGACCACGGCCTGGTGCTGGAGCCGCACCTGCAGAACGTGCTGGTCTGCGTCGACGGCGACGGGATGCCCGCACAGGTCCTCTTCCGCGACCTGGAGGGCACCAAGCTCGTCCCCGAGCAGCACGCCGACCTGCTGGCCTCGCTGCCCGAGGACATCGCGGCGCCGATGACCTACGACGCCCAGCGCGGCTGGGACCGCGTGGTGTACTGCCTGCTGGTCAACCACGTCGCCGAGATGCTCGCCGCGCTCGCCGACCTGCACCCGGACACCGAGACGGAGCTGTGGGCGCAGGTGCGCCGCACCCTGCAGACCCATGCGGACCGCTACGGCTGCCCGCCGCGGCTGGCCGCCCTGCTGGCAGGCGTCCCGCTGCCCGCCAAGGCCAACCTGCTCACCCGCTGGGAGCGCAAGGCCGACCGCGAGGCCGGCTACGTCCTGCTGCCCTCGCCGCTGGCCGAGGCCGTTCTGTCGGGCGCCGGGCGCACCGACGACACCACCCCCTGGAGCGCACGATGACCACCCCGAGCCCCGCCCTCACCGACGCGGTCCGCGACCGCGTCCGCTCCCTGGCGGCCGACGAACTCCCCGCCTACGTCTACGACATGGCGGCACTGCGCACGCACCTGGCCGGGGTACGGGCCGCCCTGCCCGAGCGCGTGGAGCTGTACTACGCGGCCAAGGCCAACCCGGAGCCGGAGATCCTGGCGGCGCTGCGCCCGTACGTCGACGGCTACGAGGTGTCCTCGGGCGGCGAGCTGGCGCACGTCGGCAAGGCCGTGCCGGACGCCCCGCTCGCCTTCGGCGGACCGGGCAAGACGCCCGCCGAGGTCGCGCAGGCGCTGGAGCTGGGGGTGCAGCGCTTCCACGTGGAGAGCGTGTACGAGCTCCATATGCTCGCGAGCCTGGCCGCCCGGCTCGCCCCGGAGCGCCGGATCGCGGTGCTGGCCCGCTTCAACCTGCCGGTCGACGACGGTTCCCTGGACGGCAGCTCGCTGGCCATGGGCGGCCGCCCCACCCCCTTCGGCCTGGACCCCGCGCAGGCCGGCGAGGTCGTCGCCCTGCTCACCGACGGCAGCTGTCCGCAGCTCGAACTCCGCGGCATCCACGCCCACCTGGCCAGCGGCCTGGAGGCACCCGAGCAGCTCGCCGTGTCGGAGGCCATCGTGACGTGGGCCGCCGAGCTGGCCGCACACCACCGGATCCTCCTGACCGAGGTGGTCATAGGCGGCGGGATGGCCGTCGACTACGCCGCTCCGGAGCGCCGGTTCGACTGGACGGCCTTCGGCGCGGGTCTGGCGCGGCTCGCCGACGCCCACCCCGGCCTCACCCTGCGCATCGAGCCCGGTCGTGCGCTCACCGCGTACTGCGGCTGGTACGCCACCGAGGTGCTGGACGTGAAGCACAGCCATGGCGAGGAGTTCGCCGTGGTCCGCGGCGGCACCCATCATCTGCGCACCCCCGCGACCAAGGGCCACGACCAGCCCTGCACGGTCCTGCCGTCCGAGGCGCCCTGGCCGCACGCCTGGCCGCGGTCGGCCGCGCAGGGCGACCTGGTCACCGTCACCGGGCAGCTGTGCACTCCCAAGGACGTCCTCGCCCGCAACGTCCCGGCGCCGGGGCTGCGGGCCGGTGACCGGGTGGTCTTCGGCGTCGCCGGGGCGTACGCCTGGAACATCTCGCACCACGACTTCCTGATGCATCCGCGGCCCGGCTTCCACTTCCTCGGCGCCGCGGAGCCCGGCGCCGCCGGGGAGGCCTGAGATGCTCCGCACCAACGAGGTCCGGCGCGGGCTCGCCGCGGGCGAGGCGGTCTACGGGCTGTTCAGCACGCTCCCCGAGCCCACCATGGTCGAAATGATCGGCTGCGCCGACTACGACTTCGTCATCCTGGACACCGAGCACACCCTCGTCGACCCGCAGCGGCTGGAGAACCTCATCAGGGCCGCCGAGACGACCGGGCTCACCCCGTTCGTCCGGGTCCCCGAGGCCGATCCCGGTGCCGTGCTGCGCGCCCTGGACGCCGGCGCGATGGGCATCGTCGTCCCGCACGTGCGGCGGCGCGCGGACATCGACGCCACGATCCGCGCCGCCCGCTACGCGCCCGAGGGCATGCGCTCCCTCAACGGCGGCCGGGGCCCCGGCTTCGGCCGCATCGACCCGGCCGAATACCTCCGCCGGGCCAACGCGGAGATCATGGTCGTGGCGCTCATCGAGGACGCGGAGGGGGTCGAGGCGATCGACGAGATCCTCGCCCCCGGCGGCGTCGACCTCGTGCTGCCAGGACCCGGCGACCTCTCCCAGTCCTACGGGGTGCCCTGGCAGGTCCGGCACCCCCGCGTCCAGGAGGCGGTCCGCGCCCTCCGCGGGGCCTGCGCCCGCCACGACGTGCCCTTCTGCGCCATGTCCACCACGCCGGAGCGCCGCGCCGAGTGGCACGCCGACGGGGTCAGGGCCTTCGTCCTGGGCGAGGACCGCGATCTGACGGCGCGGGCGCTGCGGGGGCACCGGGAGCGGACCGCCGGCCGGGGGTGACGGCAACTCCATCGGCGGTACCCGCCCGGGCTCCGGGCGGGTAACTGATGACCGGGTAACCGATCGTCCGAAGGAGCTGAGCGGGACATGGCCCAGAACACGGCATTCATCATCGCGGGAGCGGGGCTGGCCGGGGCGAAGGCCGCGGAGACACTGCGCGCGGAGGGCTTCGACGGCCCGGTCCTGCTGCTGGGCGACGAGCGCGAGCGTCCCTATGAGCGGCCGCCGCTGTCCAAGGGCTACCTCTTGGGCACCGACGAGCGGGAGAAGGCGTACGTCCATCCGCCGCAGTGGTACGCCGAGCACGACGTCGATCTGCGGCTGGGCAACGCCGTCACCGCCCTCGACCCGGCCGGCCACGAGGTGACCCTCGCCGACGGCAGCCGGCTGGGCTACGCCAAGCTGCTGCTGGCCACCGGCTCCACCCCGCGCCGGCTGCCGGTGCCCGGCGCCGACCTCGACGGGGTCCACACCCTGCGGCGCCTGGCGGACAGCGACCGCCTCAAGGACCTCTTCCGGTCCGCGTCCCGGATCGTGGTGATCGGCGGCGGCTGGATCGGCCTGGAGACCACGGCCGCCGCGCGTGCGGCGGGGGTCGAGGTGACCGTGCTGGAGTCGGCGCCGCTGCCCCTGCTGGGGGTGCTGGGCCGCGAGGTCGCCCAGGTCTTCGCCGATCTGCACACCGAGCACGGTGTCGCGCTGCGCTGTGACACCCAGGTCACGGAGATCACCGGCACGAACGGCACGGTGGACGGGGTACGGCTGGCCGACGGCACCCGGATCGCGGCCGACGCGGTGATCATCGGCGTCGGGATCACCCCCAACGCCGAGACGGCCGCCGCGGCCGGGCTCAAGGTCGACAACGGCGTCGTCGTGGACGAGCGGCTGTGCTCCTCCCACCCGGACATCTACGCCGCCGGCGACGTCGCCAACGCCTACCACCCCCTCCTGGGCAAGCACCTCCGCGTCGAGCACTGGGCCAACGCCCTCCACCAGCCGAAGACCGCGGCCCGGGCCATGCTGGGCGGGGAGGCCGGCTACGACCGGCTGCCGTACTTCTTCACCGACCAGTACGACCTGGGCATGGAGTACACGGGCCATGTGGAGCCGGGCGGCTACGACCGCGTGGTGTTCCGCGGCGACACCGGTGCCCGCGAGTTCATCGCCTTCTGGCTCTCCGGCGGCCGGGTGCTGGCCGGGATGAATGTGAACGTCTGGGACGTCACCGACCCGATCCGGGCCCTGGTGGCGAGCGGGCGGGCCGTGGACCCCGAGCGGCTCGCCGACACGGACGTACCGCTGGCGGACCTGGTCCCCTGAGCGGCGGCGCCGGCCGTCCTCACGAGGCGCGGCCGGCGACTGTGTGGCCGCCGTAACGACGGGTGATCGCTTGGCGTGACACCTGGTTAACGGGCGATTCATACCGTGGTGCGGAGCATCCGACCACGAAGGGGACCGCCCGTGACCGCACCGGAACCGCCCGCCGAGAGCATCACGCAGGTGCGGACGGCATGCTCGTACTGCGGCGTCGGATGCGGGATCGTGCTGGACGTCGCGACGGGCCCGGACGGGCGGCGGACGGTCCGCAGAGCGGCCGGTGACAAGGCGCACCCGGCGAACGGCGGGCGGCTGTGCACGAAGGGCGCGACCAGCGCCGAGCTGCTCGCCGCGCCGGGCCGGCTGACGACCGCTCTGGTGCGCACCGACCGCGGCGACGAGCCGGTGGCCGAGGCGATGGAGACGGCGATCAAGCAGACCGCCGGGCGGCTGCGCGAGATCGTCGACGAGCACGGGCCGGACGCGCTCGCCCTCTACGTCTCCGGTCAGATGACCCTGGAGGCGCAGTACTTGGCGAACAAGCTCGCCAAGGGCTTCGTGCGCACCCGGTACATCGAGTCCAACTCGCGGCTGTGCATGGCGAGCGCGGGCAGCGGCTACAAGCTGTCGCTGGGCGCGGACGGCCCGCCCGGCTCGTACCAGGACTTCGAGCACGCCGAGGTCTTCTTCGTCATCGGCTCGAACATGGCCGACTGCCACCCGATCCTCTTCCTGCGGATGATGGAGCGGGTGAAGGCGGGCGCCAAGCTGATCGTGGTCGATCCACGGCGCACCGCCACCGCGGCCAAGGCCGATCTGTTCCTGCAGATCGCACCGGGCACGGATCTGGCGCTGCTGAACGGCCTGCTGCACCTGCTGGCCGAGGACGGCGCCCTCGACACGGAGTTCATCGCCGAGCACACCGAGGGCTGGGAGGCGATGCCGGACTTCCTGCGGGACTACCCTCCGGCGACGGTCGCCGAGCTCACCGGGATACCGGAGGCGGACCTTCGCCGGGCCGCGGAGTGGATCGGCGCCGCGGGCGACTGGATGAGCTGCTGGACCATGGGCCTGAACCAGAGCACCCATGGCACCTGGAACACCAACGCGCTGATCAACCTGCATCTGGCGACCGGTGCGATCTGCCGCCCCGGCAGCGGCCCGTTCTCGCTCACCGGCCAGCCCAACGCGATGGGCGGCCGCGAGATGGGCTACATGGGTCCGGGCCTGCCCGGCCAGCGCTCGACCCTGGTGGCCGAGGACCGGGCGTTCGTCGAAGAGCTGTGGGGCCTTGCGGCGGGGACGCTGCGGGCGGACGAGCCCGGCCGGGGAACCGTCGAGATGTTCCGGCGGATGGCGGACGGGGACATCAAGGCGTGCTGGATCATCTGCACCAACCCCGTCGCCTCGGTCGCCAACCGCCGGACGGTCATCGAGGGGCTGGAGGCGGCGCACTTCGTCGTCTCGCAGGACGTCTTCGCGGAGACCGAGACCCATGCCTACGCCGATGTGGTGCTGCCGGCCGCCATGTGGACCGAGTCCGAGGGCGTGATGGTCAATTCGGAGCGCAATCTGACGCTGGTGCGGCAGGCCGCCGACGCCCCGGGCGAGGCCTGGCCGGACTGGCGGATCATCGACCGGATCGCCTGCGAGATGGGGTACGAGGACGCCTTCGGCTACCAGAACGCGGAGGAGATATTCGAGGAGATCAAGCGCGCCTGGAACCCGCGGACCGGCTATGACCTGCGCGGGGTGAGCTATGAGCGGCTGCGGGACACCCCGGTGCAGTGGCCCAGCGCGGCCGCCGACGGCCCCGACCGCAATCCGGTGCGCTACCTCAACGACGGCCGCAGCCAGACGCTGGAGGAGCGGCCGGACGGCACCCGTCCGCGGCTGTCCTTCCCCACCGCCAGCGGCCGGGCCGCCTTCTTCGCCCGTCCGCACCTTCCGGCGGCCGAGCTGCCCGACGACGACTTCCCGTACGTGCTGAACACCGGCCGGCTGCCGCACCAGTGGCACACCCTGACCAAGACCGGCAAGGTCGCCAAGCTGAACAAGCTCAACCCCGGCCCCTTCGTGGAGCTCCATCCCGACGACGCCCGGGCGCTGGGCATCGCGGAGGGGGACACCGTCGAGGTCGCCTCGCGGCGCGGCCGGGCGGTGCTGCCCGCCGTGCTGACCGACCGGGTACGGCCCGGGAACTGCTTTGCGCCGTTCCACTGGAACGATCTGTTCGGCGAGTACCTCAGCGTCAACGCGGTGACCCATGACGCGGTCGACCCGGTCTCCTTCCAGCCCGAGTTCAAGGTGTGTGCGGTCTCGCTGGCCCGGGTGGCGGGCGACGCCGGGCACGGGCAGGGCGGGCAGGACGCGGCGGATACGGGCGGCGCGGCCGGGGCGGACACGGGCCGGGGCCCCGGCACGGGGGGCGCGGTGGCGGTGCTGACCGAGGTGTTCCAGCTCGCCGGTTCCGCCCCGCCGGTGCTGGCCGAGCACGAACGCCGCTATCTGTCCGGTTTTCTCGCCGGGCTGGGCTCCGGGCCCGCCACCGGCACGCCCGTGCTGCCCGACCGGGCGCCCTTCGCCCCGGAGAGTGCACTGTGGGTCAACGGCGTGCTGGCCGGGATGTTCTCCCGGGCGCCGGACGCCCGGCCGGCGACGGCGGCGGACCCGGCGGACACCCCCGCCGAAGCGGCCGGCGACCGGCCGGCGCGTACGGTCCTCGTCCTGTGGGCCTCCCAGACCGGCAACGCGGAGGAGGTCGCCGCCGACACGGCCCGGCGGCTGCAGGGCAGCGGGCGGGACGCGACGCTGCTGAGCATGGCCGACAGCGCCCCGGCGGCCCTGCCGCACGGCGCCGATCTGCTCCTGGTCACCAGCACCTTCGGGGACGGCGACGCCCCCGACAACGGGGCGGGGTTCTGGGAGATCCTCAACGCGCCGGACAGCCCGCGGCTCGACGGAGTGCGCTACTCCGTGCTGGCGCTGGGCGATTCGTCGTACGACGATTTCTGCGGCCACGGCCGCCGGCTCGACGCCCGGCTCGCCGAGCTGGGCGCGGTGCGGCTGGCGCCGCGTACCGACTGCGAACCGGACTTCGAGCAGCCGGCGGGTCAGTGGCTCGACCAGGTCCTCACGGCCCTGGAGTCCGGCGCGGAGCCGGGTGACGGGACGGAGCCGGGCGAGGTCGCGGACACCGGCACCGCCGGGGCCCCGGCCGCCCCCGCGGCTCACCCGCCTGCCCCCGCCGCCGCTCCCGAAGCACCGGCCCCCGCCCGCCCCACCAAGGCCGCCCCCGCCACCGTCCGCCTCGTCGGCAATCAGCTGCTCAGCCGGGACGGGGCCACCAAGGAGGTGCGGCAGTTCACCTTCGACACCCGTGACGGCGACGGCACACCGCTCGACTACGAGGTCGGCGACGCCCTCGGCGTGCTGCCGCGGAACTGCCCGGACCTCGTCGCGGAGTGGCTGGCCGTCACCGGTCTCGATCCCGCCGCCCCCGTCGACCTCACGGGCCTGGGCACGGTGCCGCTGGGCGAGGCCCTGCACCGCCATCTGGACATCGCCCGGATCACCCCCGGCCTCCTCCGGCTGGTCGCCGAACGCACCGGTGACCGCGTCCTGAAGAAGCTGCTGCGGCCGGACAACAAGGGCGAGTTGGCCCAGTGGAGGTGGAGCCGGCAGGCCGTCGACGTCCTCGCCGAACACCCGGTGCGGGCCGGTGCGGCGGAGTGGGCCGGCGTCCTCACCCGTCTGCAGCCGCGGCTGTACTCCATCTCGTCGAGCCCGCTGACCGACCCCGCCCTGGTCCGCCTGACGGTCTCCGTGGTCCGCTACGAGAACCGCCGGGGGCTCCCGCGCAAGGGCGTCGCCTCGACCTTCCTGGCCGATGCCGAGCTCGGGTGCCCGGTGCCGGTGTTCGTCCAGCGCGCCGCCCACTTCCGTCCGCCGGCCGATCCGGCCACCCCGATGGTGATGGTGGGCCCCGGCACCGGCGTCGCGCCCTTCCTCGGCTTCCTCGACGAGCGGCGGGCCCGCGGCCACCGCGCCCCCAACTGGCTCTTCTTCGGCGAGCAGCGCCGGGCCACGGACTTCTACCACGAGGAGGCACTCGGCCGGCTGCGCCGCGACGGGCTGCTCACCCGGCTGGACACCGCCTTCTCCCGCGATCAGCGTGCCAAGGTCTACGTCCAGGACCGGATGCGCGAACACGGCGCCCAGCTGTGGTCCTGGCTCCAGGACGGCGCCCATTTCTATGTGTGCGGGGATGCGTCCCGGATGGCCAAGGACGTCGACCGCGCACTGCGGGACATCGCCGTGGCACACGGCGGCCTGGCGGAGGAGGCGGCCGCCGGCTACGTCAAGCAGCTCTCGGCGGAGAAGCGCTACGTCCGGGACGTGTACTGAGGAACCGGTCGGCCGGGCCCCGGGGCGCACCGCTGCCTTCCGCCACCTCCTGAACGGGTCGCTCGACCACCCCACCCGCGGATTTATTTCTTGAACGGGCCGACCGCGCGCATTGGACGGACGATGGGGAGGAAGGAGAGCGCCATGACCTCGACGACCGTCCCCGCCATGACCACCGAACCGCCGCCGAAGGGTCCGGAGCCCGTGCCGAGCCATCCGCACCCGGTGCCGCACGACCCGGGCCCCGCCGAGCCGGAACCGGACGAGCCGGGCCCGGAACCGGCGGAACCGCCCGGCGCGGAACCGGGCGACCACCCGGCCCCGGAGCCGCCCGACTGACCGGGACGACCCCGGTTGCACGCCCTGCCCGCCCGCAGCAAGGTGGATTCAATGGTGCATGTCGGCTACACGATGATGACCGAACAGGCCGGGCCCCGGGAGCTGGTCGAGCATGTGGTGGGCGCCGAACGGGCCGGTTTCGACTTCTCGGTGACCTCCGACCACTACTTCCCGTGGCTGGCCGCCCAGGGCCACTCCCCGTACGCCTGGAGCGTGCTGGGCGCCGCGGCGCAGGCGACCTCCCGCATCCCGCTGATGACCTACGTGACCTGCCCGACGACCCGCTACCACCCTGCCGTCGTCGCCCAGAAGGCCGCGACCATGCAGGTGCTCTGCGGCGGCCGGTTCCGGCTGGGGCTCGGCTCCGGCGAGAACCTCAACGAGCACGTGGTGGGTGCCGGGTGGCCGGCCGCGCCCGTACGACTGGACAAGCTGGCCGAGGCGATCGGGATCATCCGGGCGCTGTTCCGTGGCGGTGAGGTCACCCACCACGGCACCCACTTCGATGTGGCGCAGGCCAGACTGTGGGACCTGCCCGAGGTGCTGCCGCCGATCGGGGTGGCCGTCTCGGGTCCCCGGTCCTGCGAGGTGGCCGGCCGGCTGGGCGATCTGGTCATCGCCACCGAGCCCCGGGGCGAGCTGCTGACCGCCTTCGACCGGCACGGCGGGCGGGGCAAACCACGGATCGGACAGCTGCCGGTCTGCTACGACCCCGACCGCAAGGCGGCCCTCGCCCGGGCGCACGAACAGTTCCGCTGGGCGGTCGGCGCCTGGTCGGTCAACGCCGAGCTGCCGGGCCCGGCGGGCTTCGACGCGGCCACCCGGTTCGTCCGGTCCGAGGACATCGCGGAGGCCTTCCCCTGCGGTGACGACGTCGGCCGCTTCGTCGAGGCGGTGCGCGCCTATGTGGACGCGGGCTTCACCGAGGTCTCGCTCGTACAGATCGGCGGCGCCCACCAGGAGCCGTTCCTGGAGTGGGCCGAGGCCGAACTGCTGCCCGCACTGCGCACGCTGTGACCACCCGTTGCACGCCACCGTGACAGGGAGATGAGCATGCACGACGCGGAGAACCCGGCAGGGGCGGGGACGAGCGGGACGCCGGCACCGCCGGTCCCCCTCGACGCCGCCGAGCTGCACCGGCTCGACGCCCACTGGCGGGCCGCCAACTATCTGGCCGTCGGACAGATCTATCTGATGGCCAATCCGCTGCTGACGGCGCCGCTGCGCCCCGAGCACATCAAGCCGCGGCTGCTGGGCCACTGGGGCACCTCGCCGGGCCTGAACCTGGTGCACACCCACCTCAACCGCGTGATCAAGGCCCGTGCGCTGGATGCCCTGTGCGTGTGGGGACCCGGGCACGGCGGGCCCGCCGTAGTGGCCAACTCCTGGCTGGACGGCACGTACTCCGAGACCTATCCCGATGTCGGCCGGGACGGCGAGGGCATGGCCCGGCTCTTCCGGCAGTTCTCGTTCCCCGGCGGGGTGCCCAGCCATGTCGCCCCGGAGACGCCGGGGTCGATCCACGAGGGCGGCGAACTGGGCTACTCCCTCACCCATGCCTACGGCGCCGCGTTCGACAACCCGGACCTGTTCGTCGCCTGCGTGGTCGGCGACGGCGAGGCGGAGACCGGGCCGCTCGCCGCGTCCTGGCACGCCACGAAGTTCCTGGACCCGGTGCACGACGGCGCGGTGCTGCCGCTGTTGCACCTCAACGGCTACAAGATCGCCAACCCGACGGTGCTCGCCCGGATCCCGCAGGACGAACTGGACGCGCTGCTGCGCGGCTACGGTCACGAGCCCCTCCATGTGGCCGGCGACGACCCGGCGACGGTCCATCAGGCGCTGGCCGCCGCCATGGACGCCGCCCTGGACCGGATCGCGGACATCCAGCGCCGGGCCCGCACCGAAGGCGTGACCGAGCGCCCCCGCTGGCCCATGATCGTGCTGCGCACGCCCAAGGGCTGGACCGGTCCGCACGAGGTCGACGGGAAGCCCGTCGAAAACACCTGGCGCGCCCACCAGGTCCCGCTGCCCGGCGTGCGCGACGACGCCGGGCATCTGCGGCAGCTGGAGAACTGGCTGCGTTCGTACCGGCCGGAGGAGCTGTTCGACGAGGCGGGCCGGCCGCGTCCGGAGGTGCTCGCCTGCGTGCCCGAGGGGTCGCGCCGGCTGGGCGCCTCACCGCACGCCAACGGCGGTCTGCTGCTGCGCGATCTGCCCGTCCCGCCGCTGGAGCGGTATGCGGTGGAGGTCGGCAAGCGCGGCAGCGAGCTGCACGAGCCGACCCGGGTGCTCGGCGGGCTGCTGGCCGCGGTCATGGAGGCCACCGCGGAGCGCCGCGACTTCCGCGTGGTGGGCCCCGACGAGACCGCGTCCAACCGCCTGGAGGCGCTCTACGACACCACCGGCAAGGCCTGGCAGGCCGCCACGCTCGACACCGACGAGCACCTCGCGCACGACGGCCGGGTCATGGAGGTGCTCTCCGAGCACCTGTGCCAGGGGTGGCTGGAGGGCTATCTGCTCACCGGCCGGCACGGGCTCTTCTCCTGCTACGAGGCGTTCGCGCACATCGTCGACTCGATGGTCAACCAGCACATCAAATGGCTGCGGACCGCGCGCCGGCTCCCCTGGCGGCGCCCCATCGCCTCGCTGAACTACCTGCTCACCTCGCACGTCTGGCGGCAGGACCACAACGGCTTCTCGCACCAGGACCCCGGCTTCGTCGACCACATCCTCAACAAGAGCCCGGAGGTGGTCCGGGTCTATCTGCCGCCGGACGCCAACACCCTGCTCTCGGTGGCCGACCATGCGCTGCGCAGCCGCGACTACGTCAATGTGATCGTGGCCGGCAAACAGCCCGGCTTCGACTGGCTGAGTCTCGACGAGGCCCGCGCCCACTGCGCCCGCGGCGCCGGCGTCTGGGAGTGGGCGGGCACCGAGGACGGCACCGAACCCGACGTGGTGCTGGCCTGTGCCGGGGACGTGCCCACGCAGGAGACGCTGGCGGCGG
The DNA here is from genome assembly GCF_009811555.1 of Streptomyces caniferus. Taxonomy (GTDB): domain Bacteria; phylum Actinomycetota; class Actinomycetes; order Streptomycetales; family Streptomycetaceae; genus Streptomyces; species Streptomyces caniferus. Next base: position 1,308,679 of record NZ_BLIN01000005.1, read on the forward strand.
CCGGTCTGCTGCGCCGCCACCTGCCGGAGCTGGCGGTGCGGGTCGTCAACGTCGTCGACATGGCCCGGCTGCTGCCGTCGGGAGAGCATCCGCACGGCATGCCGGACCCCGAGTACGACGCGCTGTTCACCCGCGACAAGCCGGTCGTCTTCGCCTACCACGGCTATCCGTGGCTGATCCACCGGCTCTGCTACCGCCGCACCGGCCACGAGAACCTGCATGTCCGCGGCTACCGCGAGGAGGGCACCACGACCACGCCCTTCGACATGGTCGTGCGCAACGACCTCGACCGGTACCGGCTGGTGATGGATGTGATCGACCGGGTGCCCGGCCTCGGTGTGCGTGCCGTCGCGGTGCGGCAGGCGATGGCGGACGTCCGTACCCGCCACCACGCCTGGATCCGGGAGCACGGCACGGATCTGCCGGAGGTCGTCGACTGGACCTGGGAGGACTGACGGCCCCGGGCCGCCCGGTGCCCGCCTCCGACGGAGTGACGCGCGGCGCGGTGACCTGGCGGCCGGGTCCCGGCATGTGAGCCTGAGGCCCGGGTACCCGGGCCTCAGGAGGTGCGCGGATGGCTCGACGGCTGACGACGGGCGCCGAACTCATCGGCTGGTGGGCGGGGTTGACCGGGCTGTGGCTCGTACTGATCGGTCCCGTCGACACGCTGGAGTGGGCGGTCGGGGCCGGCGCCGCGCTGCTCGCCGCCGCGGCGGCCTGCGGGGCGCGCCGTGCGGTGGGGCGCCGGTGAACGGCTGGATCGTCGCGGCCACCGCGCTGCTGGTGTGCGGGGTGGCTCCGGCCGCCTGCGGGGCCGCCACCGGTCCGGTCCGGCGGCGGGTGCCCGCACAGAACCTGGCCACCACGCTTCTCAGCCTGGTCTTCCTGCTGCTGGCCCAGGGGTACGGACGCCCGGCGTACACCGATCCGGCGCTGGTGCTCTCGGTGCTGGGGCCGGCCGGCACGCTGCTGGCCGTGCGGCTGCTCGCCGACCGGCTGGCGGACCGCCCGCCGCGGCCGCGCACCCTGCTCGCGCTCACCGCGCTCACCTATGCCGCCGTCCCCGCGGTGGTGCTGCCGCTCTGCGTGGCCACGGGCCCCGGCAGGGCACTGGTGAAACTGCTGGTCATCGGCGTGCTGTTGGTCCTGGGCAGCCGGGTCGCCGCCCGCGCGGTGACCGCCGCCGTCACCACGGGGCACGGCCGGACCGGGCCGGCGGAGGGGATGTCCGATGGCTGACGAGGTGCCGGCGCTGCTCGGCCTGCTGCTGGTGGCCGCGGCCGGAACCGCCACCGTCCTGGTGCGCGACCCGGTCCGGCAGTCGTTCCTGCTGTCCCTGCTCGGCCTGTCGCTGGCCACGGTCTTCCTGCTGCTGCAGGCCCCCGATGTGGCGCTGTCCCAGCTGGCGGTGGGCTCCGTGCTGACGCCCCTGATGGTGCTGTTGTCCGTGCGCAAGGTGCGGCGCAAGGCGCGCAGCGAGCGCCGGGAGGAGCACGAATGAGCAGGAGGCTGCGGCTGTGGGTGCTGGCCGTCGGCGGCCTGGGCGTGGCCGTGCTGTTGCTCGTGGCCTGCTTCGGGCTGCCGGCGTTCGGCGGCACCTGGCATCCGTACGGCGACCGGGCCGTGCATGCCGCGCTCGCCCGGCACACCGCCAACACCATCTCCTCCGTCAACTTCGACCAGCGCGCCTTCGACACCCTCGGCGAGGAGTCCATCCTGTTCGGCGCGGTCCTGGGCACCGTGGTCCTGCTGCGGCAGACCCGCGACGAGGAGCGGCAGCCGCCGGAGCCGGTGCCGGTCGCGCCGCCGGTACGCCGCTATGCGCTGCTCGCGCTGCCCGTCACCCTGCTCATCGGCCTGTACGTCATCGCGCACGGCCAGCTCAGTCCCGGCGGCGGCTTCCAGGGCGGGGTGGTGGTCGCCACCTCGCTGCATCTGCTCTACATCGCCGTGGACTACCGGGCGCTGGAGCGGATCAGACCGGTCGGCACGTACGAGGTGGCGGATGCCGCGGGCGAGGCCGCCTATCTGCTGGTGGGTGCGGCCGCGCTGCTGACCGGGGCAGCGTTCCTGGCCAACTTCCTTCCCTACGGCACCTTCAACACCCTCTCCTCCGGGGGCACGGTTCCGCTGCTGAACGCCGCCATCGGCGTGGAGGTGGCATGCGGGGTGGTCGTCCTGCTGGCCCGTTTCCTGGACCAGGCCGTGGAGATCGAGAGCGACGACCGGGACGACGGAGCGGAGGCCAGGACGTGAGTGTGCTGCCGTATGTGAGCGCGGCATGGCTGTTCCTGATCGGCTGTTACGGGCTGGCGACCAGCCGCAACCTCATCCACGCCGTGGGCTGCCTCGCCGTCTGCCAGTCCGCCACCTACGTCCTGCTGCTCACCATCGGGTACCGGGCCGGCGGCACCGCACCGGTCTTCTCCGACATCGCACCGGGCTCGCGCCCCGTCGTGGACCCCGTCGTCCAGGCCCTCACCCTCACGGACATCGTCATCGGGGCGACCGTCACCGCGCTGCTGCTCTCCCTGGTCATCCAGGTCGCCAAACGCCACCGGACCGTGGACCCGGACGAACTCTCGGAGCTGCGGGGGTGACCGTCGCACAGACCCTGCCGCTGATCGTGGCCGTTCCGCTGTTCGGCGCGGCGGTGCTGGTCGGCGCGGGCCGGCGGCTGCCCCGGTACGCGGCGGAGGTGCTGGGCTGCCTGTTCGCCGCGGCCGCCGCGACGCTCGCCCTGTACGCGTCGGCCGCCATGCCGTCGTCCACCGCACGTCCCGTGGAGTGGCTGGGCGGCTGGCGGCCGCACGGCGGGGCGGGTGTGGGCATCGTGCTGGTCGGCGACCGCATCGGCCTCGGCCTGGCCGCGCTGGTCTCGCTCCTGGTGCCCGCCGCCCTCGCCTACGCCTGGCGCTACTTCGACGAACCGCCCCGGCGCCACGCGGGCTCCTTCCCCGCCCTGGTGCTGCTCTTCCAGGCGGGCATGTGCGGTTTCGCGCTCACCGGGGACCTCTTCAACGCCTTCGTCTTCTTCGAGCTGATGGGCGTCGTCGCCTACGCACTGACCGGCTACCGCGTCGAGGAGGCGCGCGCCGTCCAAGGGGCGCTGGTGTTCGGCATCGTCAACTCCCTGGGCGCCTACGCCACCTTGCTGGGCATCGGCCTGCTCTACGCCCGGACCGGTGAGCTCGGCCTCGCCCAGATCGGCGCCGCCCTCGACGCGCACCCCGGCGGCCCGGACGGACTGGTGATCTCCGCGTTCGTCCTCGTCGTCACCGGTCTGCTGGTCAAGGCCGCCGCGGTGCCGTTCCACTTCTGGCTCGCCGATGCGCATGCGGTGGCGCCCACACCGGTGTGCATGCTGCTGTCCGGGGTCATGGTCGAACTGGGCCTGTACGGCACGGCCCGTGTCTACTGGACGGTCTTCGCGGGCCCCGGCGGCATCCCGGCGCCGGACGCGCACCGGGCGCTGCTGGTCCTGGGCGTGCTGACCGCCGTGCTGGGTGCGGTGATGTGCTGGCAGCAGCGCCATCTCAAGCGGCTGCTCGCCTACTCCACCGTCGCGCACACCGGGCTGTTCCTCGTGGGCCTCGCGGTGCTCGCCCCGCAGGGGCTCGGCGGTGTCGTCCTGTACGTGCTGGCGCATGCCGGGGTGAAGGCCGCCCTGTTCGCCTGCGTGGGCATCCTCCTCGACCGGTTCGGCAGCGTCGACGAGCTCCAGCTGCACGGCAAGGGACGTGAACTCCCCTGGGCGGGCGCGTTGTTCGGCATCGGCGGGCTGGCGCTCGCCGGGCTGCCGCCGTTCGGCACCGCGCTGGGCAAGGCCGTCATCGAGGAGGCGGCGGGCGGCTGGGCGACGGCGCTGTGCGTCCTGGTCTCGGCGGTGACCGGGGGCGCGGTGCTACGGGCCGGGGCGCGGGTGTTCCTGGGGCTGGGGCCGGTTCCCGAGGGCCCCGCCCGGGAGTCCCGCCCGGCGGCGGACGCCGAGGAGACGACCGGGGAGGCGGAGGAGCCGGAGACCCGCGGCGGGCGGCTGTCCCGCGTCCCGGACAGCATGCTCGTCGTGCCCACGGTCCTGCTCGCCGGGGCGCTGGCGGTGGGGCTGGTCCCGGCCCTGCGCACGGGGGTCGGCCGGGCCGCCGACGCCTTCACCGACCACGCCGGCTACCTCGGGGCCGTCCTGTACGGCAGGGCGGCGGAGCCCGCGCCCACTCCCCCGCCGCACTGGGCCCTCTCCGGTGTGCTGTGGGGCCTGCTGGCCACCGCGTCGGCCGCGGCCTGCGCCCTCCTGGCCGTGCGGCGGCCCGTTCGCCAGGAACCGGCACGCCGGGCCGACCCGCTGCGCCGACTGCACTCCGGTCATGTGGGCGACTATGTCGCGTGGTTCCTGGCCGGGGTCACCTTGCTGGCGGCGTTGGTCGTATGACGGGTGGACGGGGCGGGCCGACTGCCGTGTGGGGGACGGAACGAGCCGACCGCGGTACGTGGGGCGGGGCGAGCCGACTGCTGTCCGTGAAGCAGGCCCGGGGTGCCTCCGTCTGCCGGGTCAGGCGTCCGCCGCCTCCTGTACGTCATCGACGACGGACCGGTCGAGCGCCGCGCGCACCAGGCCCGAGGCGAAGGCGGCGGCATCGTCCGGCCCGACCAGCCGGGCCAGCTTGCGGGCCTCGCCCGGCAGGCCCAGCCGCTCCGCGCCCTGGACGGCCTTGGCATCGAGGTACGGGGCGAGTTCGGGCCAGACGCCCTGTACCTCGCGCAGAAAGATGTCACAGCCCGCGGGACCCAGCCCCGGCACCTTCCGCAGTGCGCGGCGCAGCGCATCGGTGTCGCCGTCGGCCTCTTCCCGCATCCGCCGCAGATCGCCGCCGTACGCGTCCACCAGCAGTGCGGCGCCGTCGCCGAGCTGGGTGGCGGTGCGTTCGTCGTAGCGCCGGTAGCCGCCCTCTCCCAGGGCGTCGACCCGTTGCTGCCAGGTCGCCTCCGTCATCCGCCGCGGGGTGCGCATCCCCGCGTCGAACAGGGCACGCGCGGACGCGACCGCCACGGACGCACGGATCCGCGCGCTGAGCAGACCGGCCAGCACCAGCACCTGGTACAGCGGCTGCGGTGTGTTCCGCAGCCGGATCCCGCTCTGTGCCGCAAAGGTCTCCCCGTGCCGCTCCAGCAGGGTGTGCGCGAGGCCCCGCTGTCCGCCGCGGGGGCTCATGGTGCGCCCCCGTGGAGGCGCCGGAGGTCGCCGGGAGAAGTGCGGGCCACGCCCTGTCCTTTGCCGTTCCGGTGGGTGATGTGCTGTCACACTCCCCGGTCCGCCCGGCGGGAAACCGCGGCTGCTCCATGGGGCGCAACGGCACACCAGGTGCGGAGCCCGGTGCCGGCGGCTACGCTCGCGGCGGCTGTCCGACCGACGACGGGGAGGCGACGCTTGTCCCGGCACGCTGAGAGTGCGCATCACTCCACCGGTCGACACGCCACCGGCCGTCCGGACGAGGACGGGACCGGCGACGAGGCCGGAAACGGGAACGGGGACAACGGCCAGGAGGACGCCCGGACCGCGGTCACCGTCTTCGTGGCGCTCGGCGCCAACCTGGTGATCGCCCTGGCCAAGCTGCTCGGCGGGCTGTTCACGGGCTCACCCGCGCTGCTCTCCGAGGCGGCGCACTCGGTGGCCGACAGCCTCAACGAGATCTTCCTGCTCGCCTCGCTCAAGCGCAGCAGACGCGCACCCGACAGCAAACACCCCTTCGGCTACGGCAAGGAGCGGTATTTCTGGTCCCTGCTCGCCGCCGTCGGGATCTTCGTCATGGGCGGCTGCTTCTCCGTCTTCCAGGGCATCGAGGCGCTGCGCTCGGACCACGCGGAGACCCGTACGGGCTATGTCGTCGGCCTCATCGTGCTGGCCGTCGCGCTGATCGCGGAGGGCTCCTCGCTGGTCCGCGCCCTGCTGCAGGTCCGCGGCCGGGCACGGCAGGCCGGCCACGGCATGCGGAAGGCGATCCGCTCGGCCGACGACCCCGCGCTGCGGACGGTGCTGGCCGAGGACTCGACCGCCTGCTTCGGTGTGGTGGTCGCCATGCTCGGCGTGGGACTTCACATGATCACCGGCGAGGTGCAGTGGGAGGCCTGGGCCTCGATGATCATTGGCGCGCTGCTGGTGTTCGTCGCCTATCAGCTCGCCAAGGAGTCACGCGGCCAGATCATCGGTGAGGCCGCCGACCCGGCCCTGCGGCGGGCCATCCGCGAGTTCCTGGAGCGGCAGCCGGAGATCGACACCGTGACCACCCTGCTGTCGATGCGGCTGGGGACGCTGTCGACGCTGGTCGCGGCCCGTGTCGACCTCGCCGCCGGGCTGGACAGCGAAGAGGTCGAGGAGGTCCTGGTACGCCTGAAGAAGGCCGTCCGGGAGCAATGGCCGATCGCCGACCAGGTCTTCCTGGACGTCACCGAAGCCTCCCCCGGGGACCGGGAACGGGCCCGGCACGAACGGCGGCAACTCGACGCGGCGGTGAACGGCGGACCCGATCCGGACGGGCCCGAGGAGCCCGATGAGCGGAACAGGGCAGAGGAGCCGGACACGGCGGAGCGGGAGCCGTGAGGCGCGCGGACGAGCCGGGGGCGTCGGGCCGCCACGGCCGGGCGCCCACACGCGCCGCACACCCACACGCGCCGCACGCCGCTCACGCCACCCCGCTCACCGCAGCCCCTCCAGCCGCCGTCGTGCCGGACCCAGCGCCCGCCCGCGGGCCGGCACCCCGGACCACGGCCGCGAGGCCGCCTGCTCCAGCACAGCGGACACCTCCTTCAACGACCAGCTCTGCGCGCCGAGTTGCGGGTCGTCGAGCTGTTTCCGGCTGATCGGCACGGCGACCGGCGCACCCGCTTTGGGGCGCAGCGACCAGGGGGCGACGGCGGTCTGCGCATAGGCGTTGCGCTGCACATCGAGGTAGAGCCGGTCGCCGCGCGACTTCTTGCGCACGGCGGTGGTGAGCCGGTCCGGGTGACGCTCTGCCAGCACCTGCGCCACCTCCTGGGCGAAGCCGCGTACCGCGTCGAAGTCGCCCGCGCCGTCCAGCGGGACGGTGACATGCAGCCCCTTCGACCCGGTGGTCATCAGGAGGAACGGGAGATCGAGCTCGTCGAGCAGGGCACAGAGCCGCCGGGCGGCCTCCCGGACGGCCTCGAAGTCCGGACCGGGCGGGTCGAGGTCGAAGACCAGCCGGTCCGGGTGGTGGGGCCGGTCGGCGCGCGACAGCCAGCGGTGGAACGTGAGACATGCCTGGTCGGCGAGGAAGAGGAGGGTCGCCTTGTCGTCGCAGACGGTGTGGGTGACGGACCCGCCCTCCTTGGCGACCCGTGCCCGCCGGATCCAGTCGGGATAGTGCTCCGGGGTGTCCTTCTGCATGAACTGCGGGCCGCCCAGTCCCTCCGGAAGCCGCTCCAGCATCAACGGCCGCCCCCGCAACTGCGGAACCATCGATGCGGCCACCCGGCGGTAGTAGCCGACGACATCGGCCTTGGTCAGGCCGTCGTCGGGGAACAGCACCTTGTCCGGCCGGTGGATCTCCACCGTCCGGCGGCCCGCGCGCACCGTGTCCGTAGCCGTGTCGCTGCCACTGCCACTGCCACTGCCACTGCCTGAGGCATTCATGCGGGCGGGGTTACCCGCTCCGGGCCGTCGTACGCTCGGGCATCCGGGTGGCCCGGCGCGCGAGGCGTCCGTTCGCCTCCCGTGTCGCCGGGCGACCCGCGGCGTCGCAGAGTGTGTAGGTACGCCGGGTGCGTACGTACGCCGGGCAGCCGGGTTCCGTGCGCGCCGCCCCGCATGGTCGGCGCGGGACCGGCAAGGAGACCAGCATGCCGCGCGGAGCGAGCGTGAGGCGCTCGGCCGCCGAGGAGCGACGCGTGAGGAGCAGATGACGGTGCGACAGCCACCAGGACCGCCGGGCCCCGGCCATCCGGATCCGGTTCCGCCCACTCCGGGTCCGGGCCCCGGACCGCCCGGGCCCACACCGGGCCCGGCACCCGGCCCGGTCCCCGCCCCGGGACCCGATCCCGTGCCCCCTTCGCCGCCGGCGCCCGAGCCGGACCCCGTTCCGCCGCATCCGGCGCCGCCGACACCGGGACCGGAGCCCGGACCCGCGCCCGGCCCGGTCCCCGCGCCGGGCATCGCACGGCGGGGCGACGCCGGCCGGGCGGACGGTGTCAGTGGGCGGTGAGCCCGCCGTCGACGACGACCTCGGAGCCGGTGACGAAGGAGGACTCGTCACTCGCGAGGAAGAGCATCGCGGGTGCGACCTCGTCCGCCCGGCCCGCGCGGGCCATGGGGGTGCGCACGATGTCCGGCTGCCGGTCGCCCTGCTCGTCCAGCAGCGCCCGGATCATCGGGGTGGCGATCACCCCCGGGTGCACGGAGTTGACCCGGACGTTCTCACGGGCGTACTCCACCGCGGCGGTCTTCGTCAGCAGACGGACGGCGCCCTTGGACGCCGTGTAGGCGGCAGCCCCGCCGCCGCCCACCAGGCCCAGCACCGACGAGGTGTTGATCACCGATCCGTTGCCGCTCGCCCGCAGGAGCGGCATGGCGGCCTTCATGCCGAGCCAGGTGCCCTTCTGGTTCACGTCGATGACACGGTCCCAGGACGTCTCGTCGGTGTCCTCGATACCGGGCCAGTCCACGATGCCCGCGATGTTGACGAGGACGTCGAGGCGGCCGAAGTGCCGGTGCACGGTGGTGATCACGGTGTCCCAGGCCTGGGCCGACGTGACGTCGAGCACGGCGGTGACCACCTCGCCGCCGTGCTTCTCGATCCGTTCCCCCAGCTCCGCGAGCGGCCGGCGATCCACGTCCGTGAGGACCAGGCGCGCCCCCTCCCGTGCGAAGAGTGCGGCGGTGGCCGCTCCGATGCCTCCGGTCGCTCCGGTGATCAGTGCGACCTTGCCCTGCAGGCGTCCGGTCATGGGCTGATGTCCTCACTTCTGTCGTGCGGTGTACGCGGGATGGCCGGCCGGGGTCTCAGGCGGCGGTGAAGCCGCCGTCTGCGGCCACGACGGCGCCGGTCATGAAGCTGGAGCGGGCGGAGGCGAGGAAGCCGATCACCTCGGCGATCTCCTCGGGCTGGGCCACCCGTTTCAGGGGGTGCGCGTCGGCGAAGGAGCGCAGGTACGCGCGGCTGTCGTCGCGGAAACCGTCGAGCAGGTCCGTCTCGATCACCCCGGGCGCCACCGCGTTGGCCCGGATCCCGTGCGGGCCGCCCTCCAGCGCGATGACCTTCGTCAGCTGCGCCAGGGCACCCTTCGACGCGGTGTAGGCCGAGCCCTCGGGGAGCGCGACGGTGCAGGTGTAGGAGCCGACGTTGACGATCGTGCCGCCACCACCCGCCCGCATGACGCGAAAGGCCTCCCGGGCGTGCAGGAACGGCCCGCGGGCGTTGACGGCCATCACGCCGTCCCAGTCCTCGGCGGTGGTCTCGGTGAACGGCTTGTTCAGGGTCCGCCCGGCATTGTTGACGAGGATGTCCAGCCCGCCGAAACGCTCCCGCGCCGTGCGCACCGCGCGTACCGCGGTCTCCTCCAGCGCCACGTCCCCGACCACGGTGGCGACCCCGTCGAACTCGGTGGCCAGGCGTGCCACTTCGGGGCGGATGTCCTCGGCCACCACCAGCGCCCCGCGGGCGTGCAGCCACGCCACGGTCGCCCGGCCCACGCCCCGTGCGGCGCCGGTGACCACGGCAACCGCTCCCCGCACTCCGTCTCCCGGTGTGACCTCCGGGTTGCTCTGCTGACTCATCGTTCCGCTTCCTTCCGTTCGTCGTGCCGCGCCCCCTCCGCCGCACGGAGGGGGCGCGGCAGGGCGCCGCTGAGACGCGCCCTGCCGACCCGGACTCCGAGACTGCGCGGGCGGGCGGGCCCCGACCAGGACGGGTGGTGCCTGGGTGCGGCACACCCAGGCACCTCGCCCGCCCCGCGGCCTAGCCTGAGGGCATGGCTGACAACGACCTGGGAGATTTCCTGCGCGCACGCCGGGCGGGCGTGCAGCCGCAGGACGTCGGCATGGCGAGCTACGGCGTCCGCAGAGTCAGCGGACTGCGCCGTGAGGAGGTCGCCGTCCTGGCCGGCGTGAACGCGGACTACTACACCCGCCTGGAACAGGGCCGCGAGCGCCACCCCTCACCGCAGGTGCTCGATGCCCTCGGCCGCGCCCTGTGCCTCGACGCGGACGCCAGGACGCATCTGTTCCGGCTGGCCGGGACCGTCCCCGACGACCACTTCGCCCACACCGTGGAGAAGGTCAGCAGCACGCTGAGCCAACTGATGGACGGCTTTCCGAACACCCCGGCGTTCGTGATCAACCGGACCCTGGACATCCTCGCCGCCAACGCCCTGGCCGGTGCCCTGTATTCACCCTTCGAGCCCGCCGACAACCTGGCCCGGATGACCTTCCTCAACCCCGCGGCCCGGCACTTCTACACCCAGTGGAACTGGACCGCCCAGGCGACCGTGGCCAACCTGCGCCAGGCGTCCGGTCTCGCACCGGACAGCCCGCGGCTGCGTGAACTCCTCGCCACCCTCACCGAACAGAGCCCGGAGTTCAGCCGCCTGTGGAACACCCACAGCGTGCGCGGCAAGACCCGCGACGCCAAACATCTCCTCCATCCGGACGTCGGCCCCCTGACCCTCACCTACCAGGCCTTCGACGTCCGTGACGCCCCCGGGCAGCAACTCATCGTCTACCAGGCCGAACCCGAGAGCCCCACCGCCCAGGCGCTCAGCCTGCTCGGCTCCCTCCACGCCACCCGCAAGCAACCGGCCCCGCACCCCCAGCCGTAGCCACTCGCCGCCTCCGGCTCAGGGCCGGGGAGCGGGCACGGACCTCACCCGGCCGTTTCGCGGTCGTCGGAGTAGATCACCAGCGTCTGGTCCGGCGCTCCGGCGAGGTGGAACGCGGTGTAGACGTATTCGACCGTCCCGCGGCGCGGGTGCCGGAGCCGCTTGCGTCCGCCCTGCCGGGCCTGCACGTCGTACCGCGGCCACCATGCGCGCACTTCCGGGCTGCCCGCCTTCAGCTCGTCGATGAGCCGGGTGTAGCGGGGGTCGCCCGGGTGGCGCCCGGCCAGCGTCCGCAGCCGGGCGAGGAGGCCGCGGGCGTCGGGCTCCCAGTCGACCAGCACGTCCCGGGCCGCGGGCTCCAGGAAGACCCAGCGGGCGAAGTTCGCCGGCCGGTCCGCCGTCGCCTCGGTGAGGTGCGGGAAGAGTTCACCGGCCGCCTGGTTGTGGCTGAGCACGTCGTAGGTGCCGCCGATGATGTACGCCGGGTGCGGCTGGAGCAGGAGGGGGACGGCCGCCGCCTCGGCAGCGAGCGGCTCGGGCTCGTCGGCGTCGTCCGCGGGTGCGTGACCGGCGAGCCGGAAGAGATGGCCGCGCTCGTACCCGTCGAGTCGCAGCACCGAGGCGAGGGCGTCGAGCACCTGGTCCGAGGCGCGGATGTCCCGGCCCTGCTCCAGGTACGTGTACCACGTCGCGCTGATCCCGGCGAGCAGGGCGAGTTCCTCCCGGCGCAGGCCCGGCGTCCGGCGCCGGCCGGTGGACGGCAGGCCGACCTCGTCGGGGGTGAGCCGCTCCCTGCGACTGCGCAGAAATGCGCCCAATTCCTGGCGTTGGTCCGGCTGCCTCTGCATGGTGGGCATTCTAGTTCCAGAATAAACGCATTCTGGATACCAGGCTGAAGCCTCCGCAGACTGGATGCCGAGTGGGGGTCATCGCCCTCACCCTGGTCATCCCGGCGCCGGGCGGCCCTCGGTGCGCGGACGTGCTCCGAGTCCTGCCCCGGAGCCGGCAGCGAGAAGGCGGAGGACATTCCATGTCGGGAATCGACGGCAAGGTCGTGGCGATCACGGGAGCCGGCAGCGGCATCGGCGAGGCGACCGCACTGCTGCTGGCCCGGCGGGGCGCGCGGCTCGTCCTCGGCGCGCGCCGGTCCGAGCGCCTCGCGGATCTGGTGGCGCGGATCGAGGAGTCGGGCGGCACGGCCGTACAGGCCCGCACGGACGTGACCCGACGGGACGACCTGCACGCCCTGGTCGCCCTGGCCGGCGAGCGGTTCGGCCGGCTCGACGTGCTGGTCGCCAATGCCGGGGTCGGGACGATCTCGCCGCTCGACGATCTGCGCGTCGACGAGTGGGACCAGATGGTCGACGTCAACCTCAAGGGCGTGCTGCACGGCATCGGCGCCGCGCTGCCGGTCTTCCGGGCGCAGGGCACGGGCCACTTCATCACCACCGCCTCCACGGCCGCGTTCCGCATCGTGCCGTCCATGGCGGTCTACGCCGCTACGAAGTTCGCGGTCCGCACCCTCTGCGAAGGCCTGCGCCAGGAGGCCGGCGACTCCCTGCGGGTGACCACCGTCTCGCCCGGCGCGGTCCGCACCGACTTCGCTGACGCATCAACGAATCCGCAGGTCAGAGCGCAGATATCGGAAATGCGGGACCGGATCGCGATCCCGCCCGAGGCGATCGCCCGAGCCATCGCCTTCGCCATCGAGCAGCCCGCGACCGTCGATGTGAACGAGATCGTCGTCCGGCCCACCGCCCAGGGCTGAGCCCGCGGTATCACCCTGCGGTGGGGCGCGGCCGCAGCGGTTCAGCGGGCACCTCGCACGCTCCGCCCCCGGACGCGCGAAGACCCGACGAGGCGTTACCGGCATTCCCATACGGGATCGTTAGGCTCGGCAGGTGGGGAATTCCGAGGAGCGGGCCGAAGGTGCGGGACCGTTCACCACCCGGCTGACCTGGCGTCTCGCCGCGGGCGAGACCGCCGTCTGGGAGTCGCGGGCGGCCCGCAAGCGCGGGACGCTCGCGGTGCGGCCCGCCGGGGCCGCCCGGAGCAGCCCGCGGCGCGCCGACGAGGCGACGCTGGTCCGGCTGCGCCGGCTCAACGGCATCGCCGCGGTCTCCTTCACCGTCGGCGGGGCGCTGTTCGCCCTCGGTGCGGCACTCGCCCAGTCCGGCTCCGTGGGCCCCACCGCGACCGCCACCGTCTACTTCGTCGGCGGCGTGTTCTTCACCCTGGGCGGCTACGTCTCACTCGTCCAGGTCATCAACGCTCCGCGCCGGGAGAGCACGGCGGGTGCGCTGACCACGCACCGCTTCCGGTGGTGGAGCTATGAACCGGGCCGGATCGACTGGGTGAGCACGTTCGTGCTGTTCGCCGGAACGCTGGTGTTCGGCGTCAATCTGCTGGATTCGTTTCTGCAGGGACTCACGGTCCAGCAGATGAACCGGCTGATCTGGGCGCCCGACATGATCGGTTGCCTGCTGTTCCTGATCTCGGGGCAGCTGGCGGTCGTCGAGGTCTGCCATCGCCCATGGTGCCTGCACCGGCGCAGTATCGGCTGGTGGATCGTCGCGGTCAATCAGCTCGGTTCGGCACTCTTCATGGTGGCCGCGCTGGCCGCGTTCACCCGGCCGGAGACCGCGAGCCTGGTCAGCGTCGGCATCGCCAACTGGGGGACCCTCACGGGAGCGCTGTGCTTTGCGGGGGCCGGGGTGCTGCAGGCCTTCGAACGTCCCTGACATGCGGCTGACCGGTACGTGTGCCAACGTGGTTTCGACTGCACGACGGTCGGCAGGTCCGATTCGGACGGCCAGGTTTCTCACAGTGAGGAGTGACCCATGGCCACTCAGAAGCACAGCGTGGGCGGATGGACTGCCTTCGCCGCAGTTCTGATGATCTTCGGTGGCGCGATGACCTTCCTGGAGGGCATCTCCGCCATCGCGAAGGACCACCTCTTCGTCACCACGCGGAACTACGTGTTCTCCTTCAGCCTCACGGGCTGGGGATGGATCCACCTCATCCTGGGCATCGTCATCCTGCTCGCGGGTGTCGCCCTGCTCGCCACCGGCGCGCTGTGGGCGCGGACGGTCGGTGTCATCCTGGCGGGCTTCGGCGCGCTGGCGAACTTCCTGTGGATCCCCCACTACCCGTTCTGGGCGATCGTGCTGGTCGCCATCAACATCTTCATCATGTGGGCACTGTGTACGGGCAACCACCATCACGACTCGGTCTCCCGGTGACCTGAACCACCGAACCGGCCCCGGCCATGACCTCCGTACCCACCCCGCAGGAACGCGCGGAACAGGGCAGGGCACTTCGCTCCGAAGTGCCCCGCTCCCGTCATGCAGAGTTCGCTGCCACGCCCGCCCGTGACGATCCGGTGGACATCATCGAGCGGCAATCGGCCCTGCGGGTTCCGGAGTTGGTGCCGCTTCGCTACGGGCGGATGCTGGAGTCACCCTTCCGCTTCTACCGCGGCGCCGCCGCCATCATGGCGGCGGACCTGGCCACGACGCCGTCCACGGGGCTGCGGACCCAGCTGTGCGGGGACGCCCATCTGCTGAACTTCCGGCTGCTGGCCTCCCCCGAACGTCATCTGATGTTCGACATCAACGACTTCGACGAGACCCTGCCCGGTCCGTGGGAGTGGGACGTCAAACGGCTGGCGGCCAGCTTCGCCATCGCGGGGCGCGGGAACGGCTTCCCCGAGAAGGTACGGACCGACATCGTCCGGGCCGCCTGTGCGTCCTACCGCGAGCAGATGCGCCGCTACGCGGACATGCGCACCCTGGAGGTCTGGTACGCCCATGCCGATATGGCCGAGGTGGAGGCCGAGGAAGCGGAGCAGCTGGACGAGCGGGGCCGTGCGCGACTGTCCCGCACCATCGCACAGGCCCGTACGCACGACACCGTGCAGGCGTATCGCAAGCTGACCCGGAGGAGCGGCGGCCAGGTGCGGATCGCCGCCGATCCGCCGTTGATCGTGCCGCTGGACGATCTGCTGCCGGACATCGAGCGTGACCAGTTGGTGGACCAGATCCACGCCATGGTCCAGGGCTACGGCCGCAGTCTGCGGTCGGACCACCGCCGGCTGCTGGAGCAGTACCGGGTCGTCGACGTGGCGCGCAAGGTCGTCGGGGTCGGCAGTGTGGGCACCCGCTGCTGGGTCGTGCTGCTGCTCGGCAAGGACCTGGACGACCCGCTGCTGCTGCAGGCGAAGGAGGCGGACGAGTCCGTACTCGCCGCCTACGCCGGAGAGGGCCCCCACACCAACCAGGGCGAACGCGTCGTGGCCGGTCAGCGGCTGATGCAGGCCGCGGGCGACATCTTCCTCGGCTGGGAGCGGACCACCGGCATCGACGGACGGCAACGCGACTTCTACCTGCGCCAGTTGCGCGACTGGAAGGGCATCGTGCCCACGGATGTGATGGTGCCGGCGGGCATGCGGCGGTTCGCCGTACGCTGCGGGGCAACCCTGGCCCGCGCGCACGCCCGGTCCGGCGACCGGATCGCGATCGGCGCCTACCTCGGCAGGAGCACCGTCTTCGACGAGGCGGTGGCGCGGTTCGCGGAGCGCTATGCGGACCGCAACGAGCTCGATCACCAGGCGCTCAGGGAGGCGGTCCGGGCGGGCCGGGTCCCGGCAGCGTCCTCCTGAGCGGCGAGGGACGGCCGGGCGGCGGGGAGGTCCGGAGCGCGGCGCCGAGGGCGGGCAGGGGCCGCCACCCGATCGGCACACCTGGACTCGTCCGGGATGTACGCGCTGTCCGCCCCGCCTAGCATGGAGCCGTCCGGTTCCGATGAAGGCGGCCCCCATGCGCCCCACGGCGAAGTTCTCCATCAGCTTCGGCCTGGTCACGATCCCGGTCGCCGCGTACAACGCCACGGACAGCTCCGCCTCGGTCAGCTTCGCGCGGATCCATACGGCGGACGGCGGACGGGTGCGCAACCAGCCGGTGTGCTCGCTGGAGGGCGTCGAGATCCCCCCGGACGAGATCGGCCGGGGCTACAAGCCCGAAGGCGGCGACACCGTCGTACCGCTGAGCGACGACGATCTGGACGCGCTGCCGCTGCCGACCGCGAAGACGCTGACGATCCTGGCCTTCGTCGCCGGCGGCGACATCGACCCGCTGCAGATGGGCAAGGGCTACTACCTGGGCATCGACAGCCCCGCCGCCGCCAAGCCCTACGTCCTGCTGCGCGAGGCGATGGAGCGGCACCAGCGCGTCGGGCTCGGCAAGATCGCGCTGCACGGGCGGGAGACGCTCGCCATGATCCGCCCGATGGCGGGTGCGCTGGTGATGCAGGTGCTGCTGTGGCCGCACCAGATCCGCCCGATGGACGGGGTGCTGCCCGAGCGGCAGGCGGAGGTCGCCCCGGCCGAGGTGGCGGCCGCCGAGACGCTGATGGATTCCTTCGGCGAGCTGTCGGAGGACGATGTGCACGATCACTACCGTGAGGCGCTCGAAGAGATCGTGGCGGCGAAGCTGGCACATCGCGAGCCGGAGTTCCCGGCCGGCGAGGAGCAGCCGGCCGGGCAGGTGATGGACCTGATGGCGGCGCTTCAGGACAGTGTCCGCGCGGCCAGGAAGTCCCGCGGCGAGGACGCGGAGGAGGACGCCGGGGGCGCCTCGGGCGGTGGCGGCCGCGCCGCGAGGAAGAGCACGGCGAAGAAGACCGCGAAGACGGGGACGGAGGGCGGGGCGAAGACGGCGGCGAGGGCCGGGGCGAAGAAGTCCACCACCGCCAAGACCGCCAAGAGCGCCGCCGAGAAGACCGCTGCCAAGAAGGCGGCGCCGGCGAAGAAGACCGCGAGCAGGGGCGGACGGCGGGCGGGCTGAGCCCCGTCGGAAGCGGCCCCGGACCGTCCGTCATCTCGCGCCTCCGCACATAAGGCGCGCGCCCCGGGGTACGCGCTCCCTCAACAGACCTTGGCGACCGGACAGTTACGGAGGCTGACACCATGGGTATCGGCGGATGCATCGGTCTGCTCGCGGTAGGGGCCGTCCTCACGTTCGCGGTCGACTGGCACATAGCCGGAATCAACGTCGACCTGGTGGGGATCATCATGATGATCGTCGGCATCATCGGCCTCGCCACCTATGTGAGCATCCTGAAGCGGCGGCGTACCCAGCCGCCGTCCCCCGGCGCCCCCGTCGTCGACGTCGAGGACACCCGCTACTACAGGTAGCCGCCGACGGGTCTTCGCTCCGGCGCGGACCAGGCTCTCCGCCCCGGCCCTCAGCCGCAGGAGACGGGGCCCTTCGGCAGGGTGCCGTTCAGCAGGAAGTCGTCGACACGGCGCTGCACGCAGGGGTCACCGGTGGTGTAGGCGGCGTGCCCCTCACCGCGGAAGGTCAGCACGACACTGGAATTGCCCAGCTCACGGGCCATGTTGAAGGCGCCTTGGTACGGGGTCGCCGGATCGTTGGTGGTCGCGACGAGCAGCATCCGCGGAGCGTCGTGCGCCGCGACCTCGCGGGAGGCGTCGTCGCCCGCAACGGGCCAGGAGTAGCAGTCCAGCAGGGTCGGGGCGATGTCCGGGCCGAAGAGCGGGGAGGCCTTGGTGAGTTCGCGCTCCGCACGGGGGTAGTCGCCCTCGTCGTAGCGTTCCGAGGTGTCCCGGCAGGCGATCGCCCTGAGGGCCAGTTGGTCCTGCGGCGGTAGCTCGTCCTGGCCGACCCGCCGGGCCGGGACGCGGGCGGCGCTGCTGCCGCCCGCCTCACTCAGGCGCAGGACCCCCGAGGCGTCGCCGCGCCGCAGCTGGGCCAGCGCCTGGCGCAGCGCCGGCCAGTCGCTCCTGCTGTACATCGCCTCACGCAAGGCATACACATAGCTGGTCTCGTCCACTGTCTCCCCCTTCGCCTTCATCGGGTGGTCGCTCAGCTTCCCGTACCAGTCGCGCAGTTGGTCCTGTGCCTTGCGCGCGTCGGTGCCCAGCGGACAGTCCGGTCGGTGGGTGCAGTCGGCGGCGAAGTCGTCCAGTGCCCGCTGGAAGCCCCGGGCCTGGGACAGCGCGGTCTGCCAGGTGTTCTTGGTCGGGTCCTCGACGCTGTCCAGGACCATCCGGCCGACCTTGTGGGGGAACTCGTGGGCGTAGACCGCCCCGAGCTTGGTGCCGTACGAGAACCCCAGGTAGTTGAGCTTGTCGGCCCGGACCGCGGCGCGCAGGACGTCCATGTCCCGGGCGACGTCGGGGGTGCCGACCCACCGCAGCAGCCCGCCGGAGTAGCGGCCGCAGGCCTCGTTGATGCGCTTCTCCTTCGCGGCGAGGCTGTCGTCGCCGTTGCCGGGCGGCGGGGCGAGTTTGCTGCCGCAGGAGACCGGGTCGGTGTGGCCGGTGCCGCGCGGGTCGAAGCTGACGATGTCGTAGCGCTGTCCCAGCCGGGCGAAGGCACTCCCGCTGTCGATCAGATAATTGACGCCGGAAGCACCCGGGCCTCCGGGGTTGATGACCAGCGAGCCGAGCCGTTTGCCGGGTCCGGTCGCCTTCAGCCGGATCAGCTGGACCTGCATCGTGCTCTGTTCGGGGTGGCGGTAGTCCCGCGGCACCTCCAGGCGGGCGCACTCCAGACGTCCCCGGAAACCGGGCGGCTGGCTCGCGCTGTCGGTCCCCGCACTGTTGCGCAGGTCCTTCCCGCAGTGTTCCCACGCCAGTTTCTGCTGGTAGAAGGAGGTCAGATCCGGGTCATCGGCTGCCGTCGCGCCCGGAGTTCCCACGAACGCGCCCAGCAGTACCAGCACCGCCGCAGCGGCCAACCGGCGCACACCCACCCGGCGCCGGCGAACACACCGCGCTTCCCCTACTCCCACACGAGACGGTGCACGGCGTGTTCCCGGCATATTCCGAGCCTAGGTCCGTTGACCGGCTCCCGCACACCTGCCGTGAGGCCCGCCGACGTCTGCGCGTGTGTCCGCGTGCGCCTCGCCACGCAGCAGCGCCGAACGCCTCCTCAGGGTGACCGCGCAGCTCCCTTCGGGCCGCTCAAGATGCGCCGTTCAGGACACCGATCACCCTGGAGATAGGGCAGGGCCCCATGCCGCTCAGTGGCGGCCCCTGCACGGACGCCGATCGGCTGCATGTCCGGGAAAAGGTGACGCACTCATGAACGACGGAACCAAGGTCCTGCTGGCGGCCGCTCTGGCCGGCGGCTATGTGCTGGGCCGTACGAAGAAGGGCCGGTTCGCGCTGACGGCGGCGTCGTATATCGCCGGGCGCCAATTCGGGCTTGAACCGCGCCAGCTCGTGACCCAGGGAATGCGCAAGCTCGCAGAGATCCCCCAGGTCGCGGAGCTGGGCGAACAGCTGCGCGGAGAAGTGATGGACGCGGGCCGGAAGGCCCTGACGACGGCCGCGAACCGCCGTCTGACGACGCTCGCCGACACGTTGCACGACCGGAGCATCAAGCTCGACGGCGGCCTCCCGGGGCTGGGAGAGGAAGAGGAGGAAGAGGAAGAGGGGGAGTACGCGCACGACGAGGAGGAGGAGCCGGAGGAGTACGGGGAGGACGAGGGGCCCGAAGACGAGTACGAGGAGGACGAGGACGAGGAGGGCGAAGAGGAGGAACCTGAGGAAGAGCCCGAGGAGGAGTACGAGGAAGAGGAAGAAGAGCCGGAAGAAGAGGAAGAAGAGCCGGAGGAAGAGCCCGAGGAGCGGCCGGCTCGGCGCAGCCCGCGGACCGCCGCGAAGCCGGAGCCGCGCAAGCGGGCGTCGGAGGCGAAACGGGCAGCCCCGGCGAAGAAGAGCGCGCAGCGGGCGCCGGCCAAGAAGACCGCCGGGAAGAAAGCCGCCGGCAAGAAGTCCGCCGCGGGACCGGCGGCCGCGAAGAAGGCCGCACCCGCGAAGAAGACCGCGGCCAAGAAGACCGCGGCCAAGAAGACCGCGGCGAAGAAGACCGCCGCCAAGAAATCCCCGGCCAAGAAGGCGGCGCCGGCCAAGAAGGCCGCGGCGAAGAAGACAGCGGCCAAGAAGACGGCAGCGAAGAAGACCGCCGCCAAGAAAACGGCCGGGAAGACCGCTGCCAAGAAGGCTCCCGCGAAGAAGGCCGCGGCCGCCAAGAAGGCAGCACCCGCTGCGAAGAAGACCGCCAAGAAGACATCATCGCGCTCCGAGCGCCGGAGGTAACCGGTCATGGCCAAGACGGGACAGGACAACGCGGACTCGGGACTCGATCGCCTGCGCAGCGAACTCGGCGACTACGCCACGAAATGGGTGGGGAACCTGGCCGAGCGGGCCGGCGACAAATTGATGGATGTGACGGGCCAGCTCACCGATGTCGCCGAGAACGGCGGATCGCTGTCCAAGGTCGCGGGAAATCTCCTCGGCGGCGACTCCCCCGTCAAGGCCGCCGTCAAGGGGACGGCGGAGAACGTCAAGGACACCGTGATGGACAAGGCCAAGGGCCTCTTCGGTGGCGGCAAGAAGCGAAAATCGGGAGACCAGAAGGTCACCAACATCATCGAGGTCCTCGACGTCGGTGTGCCCCTGCGCACCGCCTACGACCACTGGACGCAGTACGAGAAGTTCAGCAGCTTCACCAAAGGTGTACGCAATGTGTCGCTGCACGACGAAACGACCAGTGACTGGAAGGCCAAGGTCGGCCCGTCCACCCGGGGATGGAAGGCGACCGTTCAGGAGCAAGTTCCCGACGAACGCATCATCTGGACCTCCGAGGGCGCCAAGGGATCGACCCGAGGTGCGGTCAGTTTTCACGAACTGGCGCCCAACCTGACCCGCATCGTGCTCGTCGTCGAGTACTACGCCTCGGGATTCTTCGAGAAGACCGGCAATGTCTGGCGGGTCCAGGGACGCCGGCTCCGGCTGGACTTCAAGCACTTCCAGCGCTACGTCACCCTCACCGATGAGGAGCCCGAGGGCTGGCGCGGGGAAATCCGCGACGGCGAGGTCGTGCGGACCCACGAAGAGGCCGTCGAGGAGGAAGAGGCCGAGGGCGAAGAGACCGAAGACGAAGAGGCCGAGGGCTACGAGGGCGAGGACGGCGAGGAGGAGTACGAGGACGAAGACGAAGAGGGCGAGGAGGACGAGGAAGAGCCCGAGGACGAGTACGAGGACGAGGACGAAGTCGGCGAGGAGGAGGAAGAAGAAGAGGAGGAAGAGGAATGAGAGCGGCGTCCTTCGCGGTTCTCGCATCTGGCAGCAGAAGTGCTGCAGGGGCCGCCGCCCGCGCCGGGGAGTCCCTGGTGACGTCCCTCGACGCGCTGGGCCGCTGGGAGAAGCTGGACGCGCTGACCGGCCCGGTACAGCGGGTGGTGCGCGGGCTGCCCCTGGGCCGCTACCGCGATGTGCTGCACGGTCTGCCCATCGGGCATCCGCTGCATCCGGCCCTGGTGCAAGTGCCCATGGGGGCCTGGCTGTCCGCCGCGGTGCTGGACGTCGTCCCGGGGACCGGGCGCAGTGCCCGCCTCCTGGTGGGGGTGGGCGTCCTTGCGGCCGCACCGGCCGCGTGGGCCGGCTGGGTGGACTGGGCCGAGCAGCACGAGGACCAGATGCGTACGGGTCTGGTGCACGCGGCGTCGATCGCCGTGGCCGTCGGTCTCTACGCGCGCTCCTGGGTGCAGCGCGGCCGCGGCCGTACGGCGCGGGGCAAGGTGCTCGGGTTCGCGGGGCTGTGCGCGGCCGGGGCCGGCGGGATGATCGGCGGGCACCTCGCCTACCGGCAGGCGGCGGGCGCCAACAAGACGGAGCCGGTGCCGCATCTGCTGGACGACGGCTGGCACCCCGTCGGCAGGGTCGAGGACTTCCCCATCGGCGAGGCGGTGCGCCGGGAACTGGGCGAGGTCCCGCTCCTGGTGGTCCGCCGGCCGGGCGGGCACCTCCATGTCCTCGCCGGGCGGTGCAGCCACCTCTCGGGGCCACTGCCGGAGGGCACGATCACCGACGGCTGTGTGGTGTGCCCCTGGCACGGCAGCGTCTTCCGGCTGTCGGACGGCGCGAACGTCCGCGGCCCGGCCACCGCTCCGCAGCCGACGTTCCAGGTGAGCGTGGACTATGAGGGCATCGTCCACGTACGGCTGCCCGGCGCCGGCTGACTCCTTCGCGGTTTCGGTCAGCGGCCGAGGGCGCGGCGCAGCTCCTGCTTGTTCATCGAGGAACGGCCGTCGACACCGCGCCTCCTCGCCTCCTCGTACAGCTGGTCCTTGGTGGGCCCCTGGGCGCCGCTGTGGGAGCGTTCGCCGCCCCGCTGCGGGGCGGACTTCCGGTCCTGGGTGGAGACCTTGCTCGCGGTGCGCGATTCGCCCGCGCGCGCCCGCTCCTTGTTCACGGTCCGTGCGGCGATCTCCTTGGCCCGCTTCGTGGACGCGCCCCGTTCCTCGGCGCCCTCCTTGATGTGCTCGTACTGGCGCTCGCGCTTCTTGCTCGAACCGGCAGGCATGCTGTCCTCCTCGACCTGGGCAGGTGGCTCCGGCGCACCGGGCGGCGGCGCGGTGCGGTCGTCGTACTGTGTACGGCACCTTCCACTTCAGCCCGGATGGCCGCATCGCGCTACTCGGCGCGTCCGGCGGCACGGGGCCGCCCGACTGGCCGAACGCCCCTGCACGGGAGCCGCCCGGCGCCTGCGGGTGCTCCGGCCCTTGACTGCCCCGGAATCCTGCCGGGGCAGCGGGCGAACGCCCAGCTCAGCGGCTCGTGGACGGGACACGCCGGACTCCGCCGCCCGCTAGCGTCGAAATCGGCGGGCGATCGGCGCCGCACGGCGTCCCGTGGGACCGCGCCCCGTCCGCGCCGACCGGCGCCCAAGGAAAGGGATCGTCATGCGCGTGCTCCGGGCCGCTCCCTCGATCGAAGGGCTCACCGCCGTCGTCACCGGCGGCTCGCGGGGGCTCGGGCTGCTGCTGGCCCGCCAACTGCTGCGGCGCGGCTGCGATGTCGTGCTGCTGGCCCGGAGCGAGGCCGAACTCGGCAGGGCCGTCACCCGACTGGCCCAGTGGCGCGGCGGCACGGTGCGCGGTGTGGTGTGCGATGTACGGGACCGAGCCGCGGTGCACGACCGCCTCACGGAGATCGCCCGGGACCACGACGGGCTGGACATCGTCATCGCCAACGCCGGCATCATCCAGGTCGGCCCGGCGGACGCGCTGGGCCCCGACGGGTTCCAGGACGCCATGGACTCCGTCTTCAACGGGGCCCTGAACACCGCGCTCGCCGCGCTCCCGCACCTCCGGCGCAGCCCGGCCGGCGGCCGGCTGGCCCTCATCGGGTCCGTCGGGGGGCTGCTCGCGGTGCCGCATCTGCTGCCGTACTCCTGCGCCAAGTCGGCGGTGGCGGCGCTGGCCGAAGGGCTGCACGCGGAGGAGGGCGCGCACGGCGTCTCCGTGACGGCGGTCCACCCCGGTCTGATGCGCACCGGGTCGCACCTCCATGCCCTCTTCGGCGGGGACCGGCGCCGGGAGTACGCCTGGTTCTCGGCGCTGGCCGGAGCCCCGGTGCTGTCCATGAGCGCCGAGCGGGCCGCCGAGCGGATCGTCTCCGCTGTGCAACGGCGGCGCCCGCGCATCGTGCTGACGCCGGCCGCCAGGCTCGGCGCCAGGGCCCACGGGCTGGCACCGGTGACCACCACCCGGCTGACGTCGGCGCTCGCGCGGGTGCTGCCCCGCGACGGGGCCCGTGGGACCGTCGACGGCTCCACGGTCGCGGCAGGGGAGCAGCCGCCGGCCCGGCGGCTGCGCAGTGTGCTCGGCGCGCTCAACGAGCGGGCGGCCGACCGCTTCAACCAGCGCTGAGGGCGCGTCAGTGCCGGAAGGTGTCCCGCCCCTTCTCCACCGCCTGCTTCATGCGCCCCACGGCCTGTTCCGCCCTGCCTCTTCGTTGCATGCTCTTGTTGCCGAGGGCCTTGCCGGTCGTCTCCTTGGCCATTCCCTCGACGATGTGGCCGATGTTCCTGGTCTTCTTCCCGATGCCCATGGCGTGCTCCTTCGGGGTCATTCGGCGGGTGGCAGCAGCGTCCCGAGCGGCCCGAGATCCAGGTTCAGATCCTGCATCGCCAGGTCGTAGCGGGCGCAGAGTTCGACCATCCGGTCGTGGAGAATCATCAGCGTCGCTCCCAGGCGCTCCTCCTGTTCCTCGGTGAGGTCTCCGGCTTCGACCCGTTGCAGGGCCTGCCGCTCCATCAGCTGGCGCAGCAGCTCGACCAGGGTGAGGACGAGCTTGATCAGGTCCCGCTCGACCGTGTCGGGGTCGGTGCGGACCCGGTGGGCCGGCCGCGGCGTTCCCGGTCCGGCCGGGGGCCGGACGTCCTGCGGTGTCGTGGGCAGCAGCCGGAAGGCGCGGGCCGCCGCATCGGCGACATCGTCGAAGCGGGTGCCGGGCCGGCGGTCATCGGCGGTCATCGTCGTCCTGTACCAGGGGTGCGGTGGCGCGCCACGGGGACGGGTTCTGTTCGCTGATGGAGACGATCAGCGCGCGCAGCGAAATGCGGACGAGGTCGATGTCGGCGATGGAGAGGACGATGTCCCCGGTGAGGACGACGCCTCCGCTGAGCAACCGGTCCAGCAGGTCGATCAGTGCGATCTGCCGGTCCGGCAGTGGTTCGTCCGCCCTTGCCGGCGGCCCGCCCGCCGCCCTCACGGAGCGGCTCGCTTCAGCGGGGCGGCTTCGGGGGGCGTGGCGAAGGAGTACGGGGCCCAGGGCCCGGTGACCTCGACGCGCACGCCGGACAGCCCTTCGCCGGCCCGCAGGACGTCGGCGCGGAAGCTCTCGCCGTGCTCCAGCGGGACGAGATAGGCGTCGTTGATGACGTTCTCCCCCGGGCCGCGGGCGAGTTCGCCCTGCTGCACCCGGTGCTGGACCCGGTCGACGGCATGGCCGCGGGCCGCTTCCTCGACGCGGTGGGCGATCTGTTCGGCGCCGCGGTAGGCGTCTTCACGGGCGTGCCGCTGCGCCTTGCGGTGGCTGAGGTAGGCCCGTCCGGGACTCAGGTCCGCGTCCGCGGGCGGCGCCGCCGGCCGGTCGGTGGCAGCGGGCGCCTCGACATAGATCTTGACGCCCCACTCGGTGTGCGCGGCGAGGTCGGACAGCCGCTCGGCGAACGCCTCCTGACGGGCGTCGAGCATCTGCCGCACCCGCTCGTCGTCGAGGTAGACGGTCGCCAGCCGGAGCGGCAGGACGGTCGTCCGGCCGGCCAGCGCCTCGATCACCCGGTGGTGGGCGCGCGCCACCGACTCCAGCCAGTCCAGGTCCTCCAAGTGCGCGCGCAGTGCGCTCTCCTCGAAGTCCGGCTCGGGCACCGGGCTCACCGCGACCACCACCTCACGGCGGTGCGGCGCGCGGACCAGGTGCACCGGCCCGTCGGCGACTCCCGGCAGTCCGGCCAGCACCTCCTCCAGCGAGCCGTCGGCGTCCTGCGCGACGGCGTAGGCGTAGGTGACGGCCTCGGTCATGATTCGTCCCGCCGCTTGCTACGGGGGCTCGGCGCGGCCCGTTTGGTGCGCGGAGTGCGTGAGGTGCGCGAGGTGCGCGAAGGACGGCGGGAGGCGGCAGGACGGCTCTCCTCCTCGTACTCGGCCTCGCCCTCCTCCTGGTCTTCGTCCTCTCCCTCTTCCTCTTCCTCGTCCTCTTCGGCCGAGGGCAGCTCGTCGCCCTCGCGCAGGGCCTCGATCTCGGCGCGCAGCCGCTTGTTCTCCTCGGCGAGCGAGTGGTAGCCGTCGGAGGCGCGGGACGACAGCGAAGGATCGTGCTCCCACCAGTCGATGCCCATCTCCTTGGCCTTGTCCACCGAGGCGACCAGCAGGCGCAGCTTGATGGTGAGCAGTTCGATGTCCAGCAGGTTGATCTGGATGTCGCCCGCGATGACGATGCCCTTGTCCAGCACCCGTTCCAGGATGTCGGCGAGGTTGGCGGAGGAGCCCTGCCCGCCGTACGGGCCGGCCCTGGAGGGGTAGTCGCCCATCCTCCTCGCGACGGGTTCGTTCACGGCCACTGCACCTCCCTTCCCTGGTGTCCCGGCAGCGCGACGCGGGCGCGGGGCAGTGCTGCGCCGCCGCGCCGGGCGCCGCGGTCAGGTGCCGGTGCCCTGGGCATGCGCCCTGATCTCGTCCAGCTTGTCCAGCAGTTCGTCCTCGCGCCGGTCGAACGTCTCCTCGTCGATGTCACCCGCCAGCAGCGCCCGTTCCAGCTCGGCGAGCTCCCGCTCGACGGGTTCGGGGTCGTAGTACTCGTTCTCCGCTGCCTCCAGGGCGCGTTCCATGACCCAGGCCACGCCGCGCACCGGCGCCAGGGGAAGGGTGGCGAGTTGACTCAGCAGGCCCATGAGAACTCCCTAGACGAAGCTGTACGCGGGCAGAGGACCGAGCAGCCGGAGGTCGAAGTCCTCGCCCAGTTCCTTGGCGAGGTCCTGCTCCGCGCCGAGGAAGCTCTTCTCGTTGTCCCGCTCCACCAGGAAGGACACGCTCAGGAAGTCGTTCCCGGTGGGCTGCGACGTACGGTCCTCCCGGGCGAACCCGCGCAGTCCGTCGAGGACTTGGGCGGCGAGCCGGTCCTGGCGGGCCTGTACTTCCTGGGAGACCATCTCGCCGAGGGCGAGCGGAAGGTCGGGGCCGCCGGTGCCGCTTCTGATCTGTTCGTTGAGCGCGCGGGCCTCGTCCGACTCCTGGAGGATCTGCCGCAGCATCGCCTCCTCCTCCTGCGCGGCCTTCAGGTGGTATTCGGCGCACCCCTCCAGCACCCCCAGCCGCTCGGTGTACTCCTCCACCCGCTCCTTCAGGACGGCCCGTACGGCCTCGTCGTCGGTGGTCGTGAAGCCGAACTGCAGGGGCAGCACGGTGCCGTCGGCCATCAGCCGTTCCTGGACGGCCTGGTGGGCGGAGAGGTCCCGGCGTTTGGGACGCAACTCCTCGGGCGCGTCGCTGACGACGGCGAACAGCTCCTTGGTCCCCACCGTCCGCAGCGTGGACGGCGGGTCTCCCACACCGTGCAGATCGTCCAGATTCTTCGGATGGGTGGACGCGACGATGGAGTAGACGTAGACGGACATCGCTCACTCCTTTCGGCGCCGGGCCGGCCGGCGAGCCGGGCGCTCACGGCGCTCGGCGGGCTCCTTCTGCTTCTCCTCGCGCTCCTCGTCCCCGTCGCCCCTCAGGGCGTCGGTCACCGCTTCCGCGGCCCCGGACAGGGCGCCTTTGGCCTTGCCGTGCGAACCGCCTTCGGTGACCTCGCCGACGAGGTCGGTCAGCTGAGAGGGCGCCTTGCGCCCCTCTTCCAGGTCGAGGCGGTTGCAGGCCTCGGCGAAGCGCAGGTAGGTGTCGACGCTCGCCACGACGATGCGGGCATCGATCTTGAGGATTTCGATACCCACCAACGAAACGCGCACGAACACATCGATGACCAGACCGCGGTCCAGGATCAGATCGAGGATGTCGTAGAGATTGCCGGAGCCCCCTCCGCCGCCGGTGGCGACGGGTCCTCCGCCTTGCGGCACCACAGTCACGGTGCCTCCCTTCACCGGCTCACCCCGGTTCGAGCGGAGTGGCCGTGTCGTTCGCCTGGCGAACGGTCTGCCGCGAGACCCGGGTCTAACGCCGGTCGATCTGGCCTCGGGTGTAGCGGCGGGTGCGCTCGTAAGCCACCAGTTCGCCCTCCTTGTCCAGTACCACCCGGTAGGTCGCCATCACGCTGGTGGTCCCGGGGACACGTTCCAGCTCCAGGACTTCCACGTCCGCCTGCCAGCCGTCCTCCGTCGGCTTCACCGAGGAGACGGACTCGGGCGCCCGACCCAGCAACTCCTTGAGCTGCTCGGCCGCGTACCGCATCGCACGCGGCGCGGAAACGCGGCGGGCCGTGCGCTCCGATTCGCTTTCGCTCTCGCGGCTGCCGGCCCGAACGCTGCTGGTCTTCTTGGCGGTCTTCCTGGCGGTCTTCTTACTGGACGGGCGCCGGACTTCTCCGGACTCGCCCTCTTCGTCTGCGGCCATGTTCCCTCTCCGGAATCGGAGGCGACATGCTGCCCACGTCCCTGTGAGGAGACGCCATTACATGATATACGGTCTGAGCTCATCGCATCTCGGGCTGGTCAGGGCGTTACCGGGAGGTATCGGAACGGTCCGGCAACGCGTGCCGGTGCCCGGTCGGCGGCGTAACGTCGGCACTGTCCTGGGAGAGACGTCAGGACGGTCTCGGCACGGGGAGAATTGGCACGCCGGAGTGAGTCCCGATGGCACGACAGCTGTGTGAAGGTGTGCGATGACCGGCGGGGCCGGAGCCGATCCGGTGGGCCGGGCGCTGCTGCGCGCGATGCGGGAGACCGGGGCGTCCGCGGGCGGTCTCTATCTGCTGGCGGACGACGAGCCGGTCCTGCGGCTGACGGTCATGAGCGGCCTGCCGGCGCCGTTCCTGGAGCCGTGGAGCCGGGTGGCGCTCGCGGCGCCGGTCCCGGTAGCCGTCGCGACGCGCGCACAGCGCCTGGTGTGGGCGGGCGGCCGGCAGCAGCTGGCCCAGGACTTCCCCCGTATCGCGGTGGCCGTGCCCTATGACTTCTCGCTGGCGGCGGCTCCGGTCGGCGAGGGGGCCGGCACCCGGGGTGCGCTGCTGTTGCTGTGGCCCGCCGGCCATCCGCCACGGCTGTCGGCGGACGAACGCCGCGCGGTGGAGGCCTCGTCCGGACGCCTGGCCGGGCTCCTGGGCGACGGCCCCCGGCCCGCGGGCTCCGTACCCCCGTCCGACGGGCCGCGGGTGCTGCCCGCCCCGCCGGCCCGGACCGTGGGCCCGGACGAGGCGCAGGCGGCGGCCGACTACCTGGAGCGGCTGCCCGGCGGCTGCTGCGCCCTCGACCTGGACGGACGCATCACCCTGGTCACGACCGGCGCGGCGGAGCTGCTCGGCGAGCCGGAGACCCGGCTGATCGGCTCGCGCCCCTGGGAGATCCTGCCGTGGCTGCGCGACCCGGCGTTCGAGGACCGCTACCGCGCCGCGGTGATCAGCCGCCGCCCGATGCCGTTCACCGCCTGCCGGCCGCCGGACCGGTGGCTCACCTTCCGGCTGTTCCCGGACGGCAGGGGCCTGAGTGTGTGGATCAGCCCCTCGGACAAGGACTACGGCCCGGTGGAGCCCTACCCCGTGCCGACGGAGGTGGTGCCCGCACGGGCCGGCCAGATCTACCACGTGCTGCACCTCGCGGCCGCCCTGACCGAGGCCGTGGGCGTCCAGGACATCGTCGACCTCGTCGCCGACCAGATCGTGCCGGCGTTCGGGGCCCAAGGCATGATCATGTACGCCGCGGAGGCGGGCCGGCTGCGGACCATCGGCCACCGCGGCTACCCCGCCGAGGCCGTCGCCACCTTCGAAGGTGTCGCCCTCGGCGCCGCCAACAGCCCCGCCGTCCATGCCCTCGCCACCGGGGAGCCCAGCTTCTTCACCAGCCCCGCGGAGATGGAACGCGACTACCCGGGGCTGCCGCAGCTGACCGGCAAGGCGGCGCGCGCCGTGCTGCCGCTGATCGTGTCCGGCCGCCCGGTCGGCTGCTGCATCCTCTCCTACACCCAGCCCCGCACCTTCAGCCAGGAGGAACGCCAGGTCCTCACCTCGCTGGCGGGACTGATCGCCCAGGCCCTCGACCGCGCCCGCCTCTTCGACACCAAGCAGCAACTGGCACACGATCTGCAGGCCGCCCTGCTGCCGCACGGCCTGCCCCCGGTGCCGGGGTTCGCCGTCGCCGCCCGATACCTGCCGTCGACCCGCGGTATGGACATCGGCGGCGACTTCTACGATCTGATCCGCCTCGGGGAGGACAGCATCGCCGCCGTCATCGGCGATGTGCAGGGCCACAACGCGGCCGCCGCCGCCTTCATGGGCCAGGCCCGCACCGCCGTACGCGCCTACGCCACCGCGGGCGCCTCCCCCGCCGAGGTGCTGGCACGGACGAACCGGCTGCTCAGCGACCTGGACCCGGACCTGTTCACCAGCTGCCTGTACGTCCACATCGACCTGCGGACGCGGCGGGCGTGCCTGGCCGGCGCCGGCCATCCACCGCCCCTGCTCCGCCACCCCGACCGGCACACCACGGTGCTGCACGTCCCGCCGGGGCTGCTCCTGGGCGTCGAGCCCGAGGCCCGGTACACCGCCACGGAGATCACCCTGCCGCCGAAATCCGTCCTGGCCCTCTACACCGACGGCCTGGTCGAGACGCCGGGGGTCGATCCGGAGCGCTCCGTGAACGACCTCGCCCGGCGTCTCAACGACGCGCCGCCGGTGGGGCCGGAGCGCCTCGCCGACGCCCTTCTGGAGTACCGGCAGGACGAGGCGGACCGGCAGGACGATGTGGCGCTCATGCTGCTCGCCGCCTTGCCGGTCGGGCCGATGACACCGACCTGAGGCCCGTACTCGCGGCTCGCCTCCCGAAGCCCCATGACGTCACCTCACTTCTCCCTGAAGAAGAGGGAGTTGAGCGTCGGAGAAGGTGACCTGTGGAGCAGGCTGCGGCACGTCCCGGGGCGCCCCCGGTCACGCGCGCTCCGCCGGGCCCCGCCCGGGGGTGCCGCGGCGGCTCAGGGCGCGCTGTGCCCGGCTCAGGACGCGACTGGGCGAGCAGGTGCACAGCGCCGCGCGGGCGGCGTTGGCGCCGGGGGCGCCGTGCACCCCGCCGCCCGGGTGCGCCCCCGCCGAGGCCAGGAAGAGGCCCGCGACAGGGGTCTCCGGGCGGCCCAGGCCCGGCAGCGGACGGAGCACCAGCTGCTGGTGGAGGGCGGCCGTACCGCCGTTGATGGCGCCGCCGTGCAGGTTGGCGTCCAGGTCCTCCAGCGTGGGCGGGGCGAGGATCCGGCGCGCCCTGATCCGCGCGCGAAAGCCCGGGGCGAAGCGCTCGACCTGCGCCTCCAGCCGGTCCGCCATCACTTCTTGCTCCCCCGGGTTCCAGGCCCCGGTGAGGCCCTCCTCCCCCGCGTCCCCGCGGACCCGGTGGGGTACGTGGGTATAGCCCCAGGCCGACTCGGTGCCGGCCGGGGAGCGGGTGGCGTCCGCGGTGGTCATCTGGCCGAAGAGGGCGAAGGGCCGGTCGGGCACCTGTCCCATGGCGATCTGGGCGGCGAACCGGGTGAGGTCGTCCCGGCCGTCGGCCAGGTGCACGGTGCCCGCGGTGGCGGCGGCCCCGGCGGTCCACGGCACCGGGCCGCCGAGCGCCCAGTCCACTTTGAAGGTCGCGAAGTCCCATTGGAAGCGCCGCAGATCCGCCAGGACCCGCCCGGGGACGTACCGGGAGTCGACCAGCCGGCCGTACAGCGTGGGCACGGAGACGTCCGCCAGCACGGCGCGGCGGGCCGGCACGATCTCGCCGATCGCGGTGCGCACCGCCACCGCCCGCCCGGAGCGTACGACGACCTCCTCGACGCGCTCCCCGCAGCGCAGCACCCCGCCGCCGCGCTGCAGACGCCGCACCAGGGCCGCGGTGAGCGACTGGGCGCCGCCCGCCGGTACGGGAAAGCCGTAGGTCTGCCCGAGCATCGACATCAGCCACCCGAAGCCGCCACTGCCCGCCGCCTCGGGGGCAAGGTCCGCATGCAGCGCGTTGCCCGCCAGCAGCAGCGGGCCCGCCGCACCGGAGAACTCCTCATCGCCCAGGCGCCGTACGGGCAGCAGCATGGTCCGCGCCAGCCGCAGCCCGCCCGCGCCGCGTACCCGCGCGGCGAGCCGGGCCGTGGCGCGCACCGGCGGGAACGGTGTGAACAGGGCGTCGAGCAGGTCGGGACCGACCCGGTCCCAGACGGCGCACAGCCGCTGCCAGGCCGCGCCGTCGCCCGCACCGAAGGCCTCCAGCCCTGCCGCCGTGGCGTCGGTGCCGCGCTCCAGCAGCGCACAGCGGCCGTCGGCCAGCGGATGCGCCAGCACCCGTGGCGCATGGCTCCAGACGAGCCCCTGTTCGTGGAGGGCGAGGGCGGCGAGGACCGGGGAGGCGGCGGCCAACGGATAGAAGGAGCTGCACAGGTCGCTGACGTAGTCGGGGTGCACCCCGCGGTCGCTGCGGACCGCCCCGCCCGGCTCCTCCTGCTCCTCCAGCACCTCCACCGTCCACCCGGCGTCGGCCAGCAGGTTCGCCGCGACGAGTCCGTTGGGTCCGGCGCCGATCACCACCGCGTCCGGCATCGCTGTCTCCTGTTCACCCGGCCGTGTATGCCCCGGCGGTGGCCGGTGACCCCCGCACGGGGCGGCGGTCAGGAGCCCGTCCGTGCGCCGTGCGGCGCCTGTTCGGCGACCTCGGCCAGCCTGCTGAGCATGCTGCGGTGACGCAGCTGCA
Source organism: Streptomyces caniferus (assembly GCF_009811555.1). Taxonomy (GTDB): domain Bacteria; phylum Actinomycetota; class Actinomycetes; order Streptomycetales; family Streptomycetaceae; genus Streptomyces; species Streptomyces caniferus. The sequence continues at coordinate 1,340,745 of NZ_BLIN01000005.1, forward strand.
GCAGGGCTTCCAGACCCGCGTTGTGCAGTCGTCCGCCGGGTCCGCGCAGCGGATGCTCATCGACCACGACCAGGGAGTCCGGCCCCCAGCGGCGCACCTCGATGGCCACCCGGGCGGTGCCCAGCCGGCCGCTGTCCACCTCGAGTTCGAGGGCGCGCGGCGGGTCGCTGTGGCGTACGACGGTGTGGCCGGAGAAGTCCCAGGGTCCCAGCCGCACGGTGTACTCGATCATGGAGCCGACCTCGGGCCAGTTGCCGGCCGCGGGCCGCGAGTGGGCGGTGCCGACCACCCAGTCCTGGTACCGGAAGCCGTCGGCGAGTACCGCCCACAGCTCCTCGGGAGTGCACTCGATCAGCCGGTGCCGTACCGCCACGGGCCTCCACCGCCTCACCGCACCTCGGTTGCCGGCTTCCTCACCCAGCGTAGGGCGCGCTCCCCTGCCCGGCCTCCCGAGGCCGGGCGCGGGCCGCACTCCCCCGGGTGCCCGGCTTCCGTTTCCTTCGGTGGGCCGGCTCGTTGAGGCAGCCGTGGCAGCTGCGGAGAGTGGGAACGGCCGGGCCGGAGGCGGTGCCACGGAGCCCGGTACCCGAGCGGGGCGGTGGCGGCTGGGCTGCCGGCTGGTGACGGAGGCCGGGGACGAGTACGTCGTCACGGCGTCCCTGGTGCGCCGGTGCCTCGCGGCGGTGGACGGGCCGCCGCGGTGGGGACACGGACTGGTCTGGTCGTTCATCGATGTGGGACGGCGCCTGCATCGCGCGCAGTCGTGGGTGGACCGCGGCGCGGTCTCCGCCCTGCGAGCCGCGGCGGCCGGTGCCACGGGGATGGACGCCCGGGTGCGGGCGGCGCTGCTGGAGGCGTTGGCCGGCGGGTTGCCGGTGGCTCCGGACCGCCTTTTCGCGGAGCCGGTGCGGGTCGGCGCAGGACAGGACGGCGCAGGACAAGGCGGCACCGAACGGGTCGACAGCGGCCGGGGCGGAGGCGGCCGGGGCGAGGCCGACCTCGTGTTCGGCGAAGTGGGGGCGTGGCGCGCGGAGAACGGGGGCGGATACCGGCTCACGCTGCGCGGCGAACAGGCGGGGTGCGACCTGGGCTTCGCGCCCGGCCCGGCCCCCGGCGCCGAGGGGCCGGACGACGGCGGCGGGGGCGGGCCGCGCTGCGCCGTCGGCGGCCGGATCACGGTCCCGGGCGGGCGGGCGGCGGTCGTCGTCTCGGGCGAGGGCTGGTACGAGTCCGGTACGGACGACGGGCTGCTGGCCGAAGCCCCGGGCGGGGGCCGGGACATCGGCCGCCGGCTCCTCACGGTGTTCCTCGACGACGGCTGGCGGGTGGACGCCGGCGGCGTGGAGCACGTGGAGATGGCCGCGCGCACGGTGACCGGCCACCGGACCACGCTGACGGCCCACGGCCCCGACGGGCGGGCGGTGGCGGCCCGGGACGTCCGGCTCCGCCCGCACCGCCCCTGGACATCGCTCTCCACCCTGAACCGCTACCCCACGTCCTGGGAGGTCGCCTCCGACCACCTCCGTCTGCGGCTCTACGTCACCGCGCACTTCCCCGGCCAGGAAGTGCGCACGATGCTCACCGGCCACGGCTTCCTGTGCGCGGCGGCGCGGGTGAGCGGCACCCGGGACGGGCGGCCGGTGACGGGCTGGGCGGTCGTCACGGCGGTGCCCGCGCAGCGGATCGGGGACCTGGAGGAGTACCTGGGCCGGCTGCAGGAGGTGACCCGGCGCGAGGTCCGCCGGCTCTACCCCGACCGGCCGTCCGCCGCCCTGACGACGTCGCTGCTCGGCGGGACCGGCGCCTCGCTGGACGGCTTCGCGGACACGGCCGTGCACGAGACCCTGGTCCGTCCGGTGCGGCATCTGGCCGACCCGGGCGGCCGGGGGTGGCGGGCCTATGTCTGCTGTGCCGCCATCGAGTTGCTGGGCGTGCGGGCCGACCCGTACGCGCCGCTGCTGGCGGCGGTCGAGGTGATCCACAGCGCCAACCTGGCCATCGACGACATCCAGGACGGCGCGCTGCACCGCCGCGGCGTACCGGCCGTGCACCGGGTCTTCGGGGTGCCGGCCACCATGAACGCCGCCACGGCCGCCTACTTCGCCCTGGACCGCGTCATCGACGAGGTGCTGCCCGACGACGACCGGCTGCGGCTCGCCGTCTGCCGGACGTATCTGCGCATGCTCCGGGCGGCGCACGGCGGCCAGGCCCTGGATCTGGCCGGCCATACGGAGGAGATGGACGCGGCGGTGGCCTCCGGCGATGCGCGGCCGCTGCTGCGGCGGCTGCGGGCGACCCACCGCTTCAAGACCGGCGTCCCGGCCCGCGCCTTCGCGGAGCTCGGCGCCCTCGCCGCGGGAGCCGTCGGCGCCCGACCCGCCGCCATCGGGGCGTACTTCGAGGCGGTGGGCACCGCGTACCAGATCTCCGACGATGTGCTGGACGTCCTGGGCGCCGCCGCCCCGCACTCCGGCGGCCGGCGCAAGCACAGCGGCGAGGACCTGCGCTCCGGGAGGGTGACCATGCCGCTCGCGCACTGCGTCGGCCGGCTCCCCGCCGACCGGATGAGCCAGGTGTGGAAGGCCGTGCGCGACGGCGGGGCCCCGGCGGACACCGTCCACCGGGCGGCCGCCGACATCGCCCGCTCCGGCGCCGTCCAGGCCTGCCGGCAGGAGGCCCGCACCCTGGTCGACGACGCCTGGCGGCGACTGGCCCCGCTGGTGCCGGACTCGCCGGCCAAGATCATGGTCCGCTCATTGGGGCGGTACGCGGCCCTGCGCGAGGCGGAGGTGCCCGCGTACCGCGCCGACGGCCAGGACGCGACGGGCCGGGCATCCGAAGAGGGCTTCGGGCACGGGTGAGCCCCCGCTCCGGGACCAGCGGTGGCCCTCATCGCCGCCGGAGAGGGGGCGTCACGCCAGGTGCCGGCGCGGGGGCGCCGTCCGGGCGGGGGTGGCGGACGGAGGCACAGGGCGCCGGGTGACGGCCAGGATGGCCATGTCGTCCTGGTGATGGTCCCCGGTCCAGCGGCCGACGTCCTTGGTCAGGGCGTCCACCAGTGCCTCCGGTTCGGTGAACCGTCTGCCCATGCGGCGCGAGAAGACCGGATCGTAGAACGTGCCCTGGGTGTCCCTGGCCTCGGTGACACCGTCGGTGACCAGCAGCAACGAGGCGCCCGGCGGCAGCCGCACCACATCGACGGGCGCGGAGCCGGCCGAGGAAGCGTCTCCCAGGGCCATGCCCAGGGGCAGCTGCGGGAGGGTCGGGTCGAGCCGTACGAGCTGCCCGCCGTGCACGAGATACGGCGGCGGATGCCCTCGGTTGACCAGGCTCAGCGCCCCGCCGTCGGCGGACACCTGGGCCAGCACGGCGGTGGTGAAGCCCTCCGTGGAGGTCACCGGGCCGCCCCTGGCCGCCGCCCTTGCCATGGCCTCGTCCAGCCGCTGGACCAGGGCGGCCAGGGTGGGGGCGTACTCGGCCTCCTGGCGGAAGGCCCCGATCGCGACGGACACGGCGGCGACGGCCTCCATGCCCTTGCCCCGCACATCCCCGATGATCATTCGCACCCCGTACGGCGTCTCCTGCACCGCGTACAGGTCCCCGCCGATCCGCGCCTCGGCCTGCGCCGTGGTGTACCCGGCGGCCACCGCCAGCGGCCCGACCTCGCGGGGCGGATCGGGGAGCACCGCCCGCTGGACCGCCTCCGCGACATCCCTGGCCAGGGCGAGATCCCGCCCCTGGCGCAGCAGGAGCCGGTTGACCGCGAGCGCCAGCACGCCGATCAGGCCGACCACGGCCAGGTCGACGTACCGTGCCGTCGCCGGACGTCCGCGTTCGAGGTCCAGTCCCACCGAGATCACACAGGCGGCACACACGACGACGAGCGCGGAGCGGAAGGAGAGCATGGCGCCCGCGACCAGCGGTGCGGCGGCCAGCAGCGGGAGTCCCATGTACGGCTGGGGCGCGAAGAGGTTCAGCAGGACGCCGACCACGAGGGCGAGTGCCGCGAGCATCCACGACACCCTCACCGGCGTGGGCTGCAAGCTCTTCACCGTGCCTCTCCTGCTGCCGGGGCGGACCCGATGGATTCACATATACGCCTTGTGGGCCGGATGCGCCCGCCGCTCCGCCGGGCCACCGACGCTCCTGCCCGCCCGGCCCCGGCGGAGCGGCGAGGCCCTGCGCGAGCGCCGGCATCGACCGATGAAAGCGGGACAAAGCAGGCGTAGGCTGACCAGGACCGCCATATCACACCGTGAGTGAGCGATGGAGGCGGTGTATGACCGATCCTCGCGGCTTCCTCAAGTTCCCCCGCCGGCCCGTCCCGCCGCGCCCCGTCGAGGAACGGCTGAGCGACTGGGACGAGGTCTACGCCGGGCAGGCGCTGCTCCCGCTGGTGTCCGAGCAGGCGGACCGCTGCATGGACTGCGGTATCCCGTTCTGTCACAGCGGCTGCCCGCTGGGGAACCTCATCCCCGAGTGGAACGCGTACGCGGCGCGGGGCGACTGGAAGGCCGCCGCCGAGCGGCTGCATGCGACCAACAACTTCCCCGAGTTCACGGGACGGCTGTGCCCGGCGCCGTGCGAGGCCGCCTGTGTGCTGGCCCTCAACGCCGATCCGGTGACGATCAAGAACGTCGAGCAGGCCGTCGCCGACCAGATCTGGGAGTGCGGATACGCGGCGCCGCATCCGCCGCAGCGGCTCAGCGGCAAGACCGTCGCGGTCATCGGCTCGGGCCCCGCGGGGCTGGCGGCGGCGCAACAGCTCACCCGTATCGGCCACACCGTCGCGGTCTACGAACGCGCCGACCGCATCGGCGGACTGCTGCGCTACGGCATCCCCGCATTCAAGATGGACAAGCGGCATCTGGACCGCCGCATCGAGCAGATGCGGGCGGAGGGCACCAAGTTCCGCACGGGCGTGCAGGTCGGCAGCGATATCGACGCCACCGAGATCCGGCGGCGTCATGACGCGGTGATCGTCGCCGTCGGAGCCACCGCACAGCGGGAGCTGCCCGTTCCCGGCCGCGAGCTGTCCGGCATCCACCAGGCCATGGACTACCTTCCCCTCGCCAACCGGGTCGTGGAGGGCGACTACGCCGCGCCCCCCGTCACCGCCGAGGGCAAGCATGTGGTGATCGTCGGCGGCGGGGACACCGGCTCGGACTGCCTGGGCACCGCCCTGCGCCAGGGCGCGGCCTCGGTGGTGCAACTGGACATCAACCCGGAGCCGGGCGACGCCCGGACGGACGGCGAGCCCTGGCCGGTCTATCCGAAGGTCTACCGGATCTCCCATGCCCATGAAGAGGCCCGGGGCCGGGAGGGCACGGATCCGCGGGTCTTCTCCTCCGCCACCCTCCACTTCGAAGGGACCGCGGACGGCCGGGTGCGCGCGCTGCGCCTGACGGAGGTGGAGCCCACGGCCAGGAGTCCGCGGCCGGACACCGAGCGGGTGATCCCGGCGGAGCTGGTGCTGCTCGCCCTCGGCTTCTCCGGTCCCGAACGGGGCAGCGGTCTGATACGACAGCTGGGGCTCACGCTGGACGAACGGGGAAACCTCGCCCGGGACGGCGGCTTCGCCGCCGAGCCGGCGGGGCCGGCCGAGCGGTCCGCCCCCGCCCGGCCGGACGGTGTCTTCGTGGCGGGCGACGCGGGGCGCGGCCAGTCGCTGGTGGTGTGGGCCATCGCCGAGGGACGGGCCGCGGCGGCGGCCGCGGACCGCTATCTGACCGGTTCCACGGCGCTTCCCGCCCCGATCGGCCCCCGGGACCGGCCGCTGGTGGCGTGACGCCGCGCGCGGCCGCTGCCATCTCGTTCGTCCGCCGGGGTTGACGAGACCTACCGGCGTGCGGATCGATGGTATTACCGGCGCCGGACCAGGGAAGCAGCGAAGGCACCACGCCACACAGAGCACAGCGACACCAACCGGCAACAGTGCCACCAGCACCCCCCTCGCCCGATACTTGATCCACCGATTCCCGGCACCGCGGAGGCCCGAAGCGAACATGACCGACGGGCCGTCAGGAGGGTGCGACGTCCACCGGCCACCGTCCCGCGGATCCGCCCGCCTCCGTCACCCCTCGGACCTGTCGGAAATCACCGGAGCATGTCAAGATCAGCAGAGTTCGACACCCCACCTGACCTGGAAGAACGCCACTCAGAGGCTGCACAGCTCAACCCACCGGGAGGTATCCATGAAGATGCTGATCAACGTCGCCGAGACCGTGGTCGCCGATGCGCTGCGCGGGATGGCCGCGGCGCACCCCGAACTGGTGGTGGACGCCGAGAACCGGGTGATCGTACGGCGGGACGCACCGGTGGAGGGGAAGGTGGCGCTGGTGTCCGGGGGCGGCAGCGGGCACGAACCGCTGCACGGGGGGTTCGTCGGGCCCGGGATGCTGGACGCCGCCTGTCCGGGCGAGGTCTTCACCTCGCCGGTGCCCGATCAGGTGGTGCGTGCCGCGGCGGCCGTGGACAGCGGCAACGGGGTGCTGTTCATCGTCAAGAACTACACCGGGGACGTGCTCAACTTCCAGATGGCGGCCGAGCTGGCGGAGGACGAAGGGGTGCAGGTGGCCAGCGTGCTCGTCAATGACGATGTCGCGGTGACCGACTCGACGTTCACGGCGGGCCGCCGGGGCACCGGGGCGACGCTCTTCGTGGAGAAGATCGCCGGTGCCGCGGCCGACGAGGGCATGCCGCTGGAGCGGGTGGAGGCGCTGGCCCGGCAGGTGGTGGCCTCGTCGCGCAGCTTCGGGGTGGCGCTGAGCGCCTGCACCACCCCCGCGAAGGGCAGCCCGACCTTCGATCTCCCGGACGGGGAGCTGGAGTTGGGCGTCGGGATCCACGGCGAGCCGGGCCGGGAGCGCCGGGCGATGATGACCTCGCGCGAGATCGCGGACTTCACCGTGGACGCGATCCTGGAGGACCTCGACCCGAGGCTGCCGGTGCTGGTGCTGGTCAACGGCATGGGCTCCACCCCTCTGCTGGAGCTGTACGGATTCAATGCCGAGGTGCGCCGGGTGCTCGACGAGCGGGGCGTGGCGGTGGCCCGCACGCTCGTGGGGAACTATGTGACGTCGCTGGACATGGCGGGCTGCTCGGTGACGCTGTGCCAGGTCGACGGGGAACTGCTGCGGCTGTGGGACGCGCCGGTGCAGACGCCCGGGCTCCGCTGGGGGCGGTGACACCGCAGCCGTATCCGCAGGCGGGTCGGCATCCGCTCCGGTGGCCGTACGACCCCGTTTTCTTCGCTCAGTGCCCGAACAACCAAGGAGAGTAGTCCGTGTCCGAAACGGTGCTGGATGCCGCGTTCTTCGTACGCTGGATGACGGCGGCCGCCGCCGTCCTCGACCGGGAGGCCGACCGGCTCACCGAGCTGGACTCCCCCATCGGTGACGCCGACCACGGAAGGAACATGCAGCGCGGCTTCGCGGCCGTGGTCACGGCGCTGGAGGCGGAGCCGCCGGCGACACCCGGTGCGGTGCTGATCGCCGCCGGACGGCAGTTGATCTCAAGTGTGGGCGGGGCGTCCGGGCCGCTCTACGGCACGCTGCTGCGGCGGGCCGGCAAGGCACTGGGCGAGGCGCCGCAGGTGGCGGCCGAGGAGCTGCGGTCGGGGCTGGCCGCCGGGGTGGACGCGGTGGGGCAGCTCGGCGGATCGGCGCCGGGCGACGCGACGATGCTCGATGCGCTGGTGCCGGGCGTCACGGAGATGTCGACCTCCTTCGCCGCGGCGGCCGAGGCCGCCGAGCAGGGCGCGCAGGCCACCGTGCCGATGCAGGCCAGGAAGGGCAGGGCGAGCTACCTCGGGGAACGCAGCATCGGGCATCAGGACCCGGGGGCGACCTCGTCGGCGCTGCTGTTCGCCGCGCTCGCGGAGGTGGCGCAGTGAGCGCGGGGACGGCGGACGGTACGGCCGGCGGCGGGGGTGCGCAGGTCGGGGTGGTGCTGGTGTCGCACAGCGGACCGGTCGCGGAGTCCGTGGCGACCATGGCGATCGGCCTCGCCGGCGGGGCCACGACGCCGGTGGCCGCCGCGGGCGGTACGCCGGACGGCGGGCTGGGCACGAGTGCGGAGCTGATCACCAAGGCGGCGCGGACCGTCGACCGTGGAGCGGGCGTGGCGATCCTGGTCGACCTGGGCAGCGCCGTACTGACCGTCAAGGCCCTGATCGCCGAGGGGGACGAACTCCCCGCGGGCTCACGGCTGGTGGACGCGCCGTTCGTCGAGGGTGCGGTGGCCGCCGTGGTCACCGCGGCGGCCGGGGCTGATCTGGCCGCCGTCACGGCGGCGGCCGAGGAGGCGTACGGGTACCGCAAGGAGTGAGGCGTGGCAGGCGAAAGGCCGTCTGCTGCCGCCGCGTTCAGGGTTTGCGGGCGACGCCCGCGTAGCAGGCGGCCTCCGCGTCGGTGACATGGGTGGCGTCCTCGGGGCGGTCGGGGCGCCACTGGTGGGAGAGGGTGACGCCCGGTTCCAGGAGCTCCCAGCCGTCGAAGAAGCGCAGGAAGGCGGCGTGGGAGCGGAACTGGAGCCGGGTGCCCGCTTCGCCGTAGATCTTGATGATCTTGCCCATCGCCTCGGGGCTGAAGTCCGGTGTCGCATGGCTCATCGCGAGGGTGCTGCCGCTGGGGAGCGCGGCCTTGAGGGTATCGACGATCATGAGGGCGCGGTCCTGGCCGTCGTCGGGGACGAAGTGCATCAGCGCGTTCAGGCTGAGCGCGACCGGGCGGCTCAGGTCGAGGGTGTCGAGGAGCTGGGGCGCCGTGAGGATGCCGGCCGGGTCGGTGACGTCGGCCTGGACATATGCGGTGCGCCCCTCGGGGGTGCTGAGCAGGAGCGCCGCGGCGTGCGCGAGGACGATCGGGTCGTTGTCGGTGTAGACGACCCGGGCGTCGGCGGCGATGCTCTGGGCGACGTCGTGGAGGTTCGGCGGGGTGGGGATGCCGGTGCCGATGTCGAGGAACTGCCGTATGCCGGAGGCGGCGACGGCGCGGGTGGCGCGGTGCATGAACTCGCGGTTGATGCGGGCGGCGACCAGCGCGGCGGGAAAGACGCCCAGCACCTTGCCGGCGGCCATCCGGTCGGCCAGGAAGTTGGTCTTGCCGCCGAGGAAGTAGTCGTAGATCCGGGACGAGTGGGCCCGGTCCAGCTGGAGGTCCACCACGGACCCGTGCTCGCTCATCGTCTGCTGCCTCCCCAGTACGGCATGCCGCCCCGGCGCGCCTCCCCGGCGTACGGTAACGCCCCCTCATAACCCGCGCACTCCAGGCGGCGCATCAACCGCCGCCGTGCGCCGGGCTGTTGGAGCACTGCCCCGTACGCCCCGGATCATGCCGGGTCGTACCCGGCGAGGTTTCCGGCGCCCGGCCGGTTGGCGCCCCCCGTGCGTCACATGCCACGGTCACGCGTAGTCATATGAATACGCAGCGGCAGATTTTTGCCCGCCCGATGCCACAAAAGGGGTCACCTTCCGGTTCATTGGAGGGTGAGGGCAAACCGTCCTCCCGCGGCCGGCGGCGCTTCGGCGCCCGGCTCGGTGCACGGCGAAACGGAACGAGGACTGCTCGTGAGCGCAGACCGGGACCGACTGCTACCGGCGTGCGCCCCGGCGCACGTCCATACGGCGGAGTTAGCCCCGCTCCCCCGTGGTTCGCTCCCGGCCGTCGCGCCGGAAACGCTCGACCGGCAGCTGTCGATCACCTTCGAGGCGTTCCTCGCGACGCATGCACGCAAGTGGCTGACGTATGCCTATCTGCACACCGGCAGCGAGCCCGCCGCACGCGAGGTGACCCGGGCGGCGTACGGGCAGCTCGGCCGGCTGTGGCCGCATGCGCTACGGCAGGCGTCGGTGGAGGCATACGCCTGGTCGGTCCTCAAGGAAAGCGTCGTGGAGTGGCTCTACGACCACCACCAGCCCACCGCGCTCACCGAGACCGCCGCCTTCGCCGTCGTCACGCATGCCCTGCTGCGCGAGTGCCAGCAGCAGTTCGCCATGCTGGAGAGCCAGTTGGGGCTGTATGCAGCCATCGCCCGGCTGCCGGAGCGGCAGTGCGATGTGATCGTGCTGCGCCATGTCATCGGGTACAGCGACGCGCAGATCGGCTCGTTGCTCGGCGTCGACGAAGTCACCGTCCGCTCCTACGCCAGCCGCGGCAAGCGCAAGCTCGCCGCCGCACTCGGAATCGACCAGGGAAATTCCAGGGGGAACTGACCATGTCGCACATCTGTCCCGCGGGCCGCAGGGAGACCGTCGAGACGCTGCTCAGCGCCGCCGCGGCGGTGTCCGGTATCGACGATCTGGCGGGGTTCGCCGACCTCGACGCCACGGGAGTGCCCGGCGGCCTCGACACCTCCGTCCGGGCGGGTGCCGCGGCGGCGGGGGGCACGGCGGCCGACGGACGCCTGACCGCACAGCGGCCGGCCCGGACGGCGTACGCCGCACCCAGCACCTACCCCAGCGCCCGCGACGAGGCCACCCACGAACTCCAGCTGGCCTGTGCGCTGGTCGTCAACGCGGCGGCGGCCGCGGCGAGCCTGGAGCGGCTGGTCGACGACCACCACATCGACCCCGAGGGCGCGCTGGTCTTCGCCTGCCTGCTGCACATCACCGGGCGCCATGACGCGGCCCATTTCTGGTGGCACTTCGGCGCCGGGGCCGGGAGCCGGACCGCCGCCTACTGTCTCTACCTCTCCCACCGCCGCAACGGCGAGTACCGCGACGCCGCCTACTGGCGCGAACAGGCCGCGCACGCGCCCGACGAGGAGCGCCGGTCGGCGGCCGCGTTCGACGAGAAGCAGTTGCTGCCGGACGCGGCCCGCCACAACCTGCTGGTCCAGTGGCACAGCGGGCTCGCCCCGACCCTGCCGAGCGCGCTGGAGAACGTGATCAACCGGCTCGTGGTGGACAGCGACGACGAGGACTTCGGCGAGATCCCCCGCCCTTCCCCCACGCTGGTCCGGGACCTCGGCCGGGCCGAGTAGCGACGCCACGCCACCGGCGGCTCCCCGGCGCGGGCCGCGGGACGCACCACGGCCGGCCGGTCGGCCTCAGGAGTCGCCCGTTCCGTCCGACGGGCCCTCCGCCATCGGCGGCCACGCCGGGCGGCTGGCGTCGGGGACCGTGGCCAGCGCATGGCCGACGGTGGGGTAGCAGGAGAAGACGCTCAGGGACTGGGTGCCGACCAGCAGCCGCAGCATCCGTACGCCGAGCGAGGCCAGCAGCAGCCTGCCCTCCAGGCGCCGGCACAGCCATTCCAGGGCGAGCAGGCAGCTCAGCCCGCGGGAGTCGCAGAAGCGCAGGGCGGTCAGATCGAGCACCAGGAAGCGGTGGCCGGCCGACACCACCGACCGCGCCTCGGCGAGAAACGCCTGCTCGGTGCGGAGGTCCAGGTCTCCGCTGACGCGCAGGACCGCGCACTCCTCCGCCTGCACGATCGCAGTGACCGCCAACGACCGCATCTCCGAGCTCATGCCGTCCAGACTAAGCGCCGCCGTCTCCGGCACCACCGCTGCGGCCCGCCGGCGCACAACGGACCGCCCCGGACAACCCGGCCCGCAGGGGCCCGTACGGGCCCGCCGCCAGGGCGTTACGGGCACCCGTTCGTGCATGCGGCCAAGGTGACAGCGGCCCGAAGCAGACAAAAACGGTCACGTTTTCCGCCGTCGCGGGCACCCTTCCGCACCGTCCCGGTTGCTATAAACCTGATACGGGCGGAAACGGGCAGCCCCGTGACCGAACGGAAACCGGAAAACGTCAGAATTCGGGCAGGAGTGAGCCATGAGGGCCGAGGAACGCCAGCACCGCATCCTCGCGTTCGCCCGGCAGTCCGGCCGGGTCGAGGTCGCCGATGCCGCGGTGGAGTTCGGGGTCGCCCGCGAGACCGTACGGCGTGATCTGAGCGAGCTGGAGCGCCGGGGCCTGATCCGGCGTACGCACGGCGCGGCGTATCCGGTCGAGAGCGCCGGGTTCGAGACCACGCTGGCCCGGCGCGAGACCCAGCAGGTCGAGGAGAAACGCCGGATCGCGGCGGCCGCCGCGGGCCTGGTGGGCGAGGCCGAGACGGTGTTCGTCGACGAGGGCTACACCCCCGAGCTGGTCGCCACGCTGCTGCCCGCGGACCGTCCGCTGACCGTGATCACCGCGTCGCTGCGCACCGCGTCGCTGGTCGCGGCGTCCGAATCGACCACCGTCCTGCTGGCCGGCGGGCGGGTGCGCTCCGGGACGCAGGCGACGGTCGGGTCCTGGGCGCGGGACATGCTCGCCCGGTTCGTGATCGACCTGGCGTTCCTGGGGGCGAACGGCATCTCCCGGGAGCACGGCCTGACCACCCCGGATCCGGCGGTCGCCGAGGTGAAGGAGCAGGCCGTCCGCTCCTCGCGGCGCCGGGTGCTGGTCGGGGTGCACAGCAAATTCGGCGCCAGCAGCTTCTGCCGGTTCGCCGAGGTGCGTGACTTCGACGCGATCGTCACCGACGCGGGGCTGTCCGCGCCGGAGGCACATCGCTATTCGCTCCTGGGGCCGCAGGTGCTCCGGGTCTGACCGGGGCGGGGCCGTCCGGACTCCGGCCCCGCACGCAACCCGGCACCCGGCACCACATCCCGCCCTGTCTCCCCATAACCCATAACCCACCGCCGACGGCCGCCCCGGCCGCCGGACGGCTCCCCCGGCGTACCCGCGGGCCGGAGCCGTACGCCCCGCAACCGCCGCTGGTGCGGCACTCCCCGGACCTCCCCGTCCGCCGCACCCGCCCCTCGCCCCCGTCCCCGTGTCCCCCTCCCCCGTCCCCCAGAAAGGCACGAGCCGTGAGAGCACGATCCCCCGGACCAGGCCGCGGCGGCCGCTCCCTAGGGCTGACCGCCCTCGCCGTCGCCCTGGCCCTGTCCACCGCCGGCTGCTACCGCGGCGCCGGCGATGCGGGCAACGACAGCCGTCACACCATCAACGTCCTGATGGTCAACAACCCGCAGATGGTGGATCTGCAGCGGCTCACCGCCGAGCACTTCACCAAGGAGACCGGCATCAAGGTCCACTTCACCGTGCTGCCGGAGGACGATCTGCGCGACAAGATGAGCCAGGACTTCTCCAGCCAGGCCGGTCAGTACGACGTGGCCAGCGTCAGCAACTACGAGACGCCCATCTACGCCCGCAACGGCTGGCTCTCCCCGCTCGGTGAACGGGCCGCCAAGGACCGCACGTTCGACCAGGGCGACATCCTGGAGCCGGTCCGCTCCTCCCTCACCGCCGCCGACGGCAAGGTCTACGCGGAGCCCTTCTACGGCGAATCCTCCTTCCTGATGTACCGCAAGGACCTCCTCAAGGCCACCGGGCTGACCATGCCCGCCCGGCCCACCTGGCACCAGGTCGCCGCGCTCGCCGCCGAGCTGGACGGCTCCCGCAAGGGTCTGAAGGGCATCTGTCTGCGCGGCCAGCCCGGCTGGGGCCAGCTCGCGGCCCCGCTGACCACCGTCGTCAACACCTTCGGCGGTACCTGGTTCACCAAGGACTGGCAGCAGCAGGTGGACAGCCCCGCGTTCACCGAGGCCACCCGGTTCTACGTCGATCTGGTGCGCCGGCACGGCCAGGCGGGCGCCCCGCAGGCCGGCTACACCGAGTGCCTCAATGACATGCAGCAGGGCAAGGTCGCCATGTGGTACGACGCGACGGCCGGCGCCGGTTCGCTGGAGAGCGGCGAGTCCAAGGTGGCGGGCAAGGTCGGCTACGCGCCGGCGCCGGTGGAGCGGACCCGTGAGGCGGGCTGGCTGTTCACCTGGGCATGGGGCGTACAGAAGGCCAGTACGCACCAGGACGCGGCCTGGCGGTTCGTCCGCTGGGCTTCGAGCAAGGGCTACGAGCGGCTGGTGGGCCGCGAACTGGGCTGGTCGAGGGTCCCGGGCGGCAAGCGGGCCTCCCTCTACCGCAACCCGGAGTACGCCAAGGAGGCCGGGGCGTTCGCCGGCCCGACCGAGCGGGCGATCAGCTCGGCCCGGCCCGGCGACCCCGGCGTACAGCCGCGCCCGGCCCCCGGCATCCAGTTCGTCGGCATCCCCGAGTTCGCCGACCTGGGGACCAAGGTCTCGACCGAGATCAGTGCGGCCATCGCCGGCAAGCAGAGCGTTCCCGAGGCCCTGACGAAGAGCCGGCGACTGGCGCAGGAGGTGTCCGATGCCTACACGCACCACTGAGCCGGCCCCCGCGGCCGATGCGGCCGTCGCACTCCGCGCCGGCGGTCCCGACGCCCGGGCCCGCCGCACCGAGCGGGCGAAGAACTGGGCCCGCCGCGCGCCCCTGCTCCCCGCGCTGGTCTTCCTCGTCCTCGTCACCCAACTCCCGTTCCTGGCGACGGTGGTGATCTCGTTCACCCGCTGGAACGCGCTGGCCCCCGACAACCGCGGCTTCGCCGCCCTCGACAACTACCGCGCGGTCTTCACCGATCCGGCGATGCGGGCCTCGGTGGGCACCACGGTGCTGCTGACCGTGACCGTGGTGCTGGTCAGCCTGCTGCTCGGGCTCGGTCTGGCGCTGCTGCTCGACCGTGGCTTCCGCGGGCGCGGCATCGTGCGCACCCTGCTCATCACGCCGTTCCTCATCGTGCCGGTCGCCTCCGCGCTGCTGTGGAAGCATGCGCTGTACAACGCCTCGTACGGACTGCTCAACGGCTCGCTGACCTGGATATGGCGGCTGTTCGGCAGCGACGACCCGCCGCAGCCGGACTGGATGACGGACTCGCCGCTGGCCGCGGTGGAGATGTCGCTGATCTGGCAGTGGACCCCGTTCATGATGCTGATCCTGCTGGCCGGGCTGCAGAGCCGGGCGTCGGACGCCGTCGAGGCGGCCCGGATGGACGGCGCCTCCGCCTTCGACATCTTCCGCTATCTGACCCTGCCGCATCTGCGCCGCTACCTCGAACTGGCCGCGCTGCTGGGCACGGTGTACGTGGTGCAGAACTTCGACGCGGTGTTCACCATCACGTCCGGCGGCCTCGGCACGGCCAACCTTCCGTACACCATCTACCAGACCGTCTACCAGTCCCATGACTACGGACGGGCGTCCGCGCAGGGCGTGGTCGTGGTGCTGTGTTCGCTGCTGGTGGCGACCTTCGCACTGCGCACCGTGTCGTCCCTGCTGCGCGAGGAGGTCACGTCATGACCACCCTGACCACCCTGTCCGCGGCCCGCGGTCGCGCCGGTTCCCCCGCCGCCCGGCGCCGGCGGCGCACCGGCAGTCTGCTGGGCCTGGCGGCCTGGCTGTGCGGCATCGCCTTCTTCCTGCCCGTCGCGTGGATGGTGCTGACGTCCTTCCACAGCGAGACGGACGCGGCGACCAACCCGCCGAGCGTGGGCGCCGGGCTCAGCCTGCACGGCTACCGCGAGTTCTTCGGGGCGACGGGCGGCGGCGTCAGCCCCTGGCCCCCGTTGATCAACTCGCTGACCGCCTCCGTCGTCTCCACCCTGCTGGTGCTGCTGCTGGCGGTGCCCGCCGCCTATGCGCTGGCCATCAAGCCGGTACGCAAATGGAGCGACGTCCTCTTCTTCTTCCTCTCCACGAAGATGCTGCCGCTGGTGGCCGGGCTGCTGCCGGTCTACCTCGTCGCGCAGAACACCGGGATGCTCGACAGCATCTGGCTGCTGGTCCTCCTCTACACCTCGATGAACCTGCCGATCGCGGTGTGGATGATGCGCTCGTTCCTCGCCGAGGTCCCGGTGGAGATGCTGGAGGCCGCCTCGATCGACGGCGCGGGGCTGGCCACCACCCTGACCCGGATCGTGGCGCCGGTCGCCATGCCGGGGATCGCGGCGACGGCTCTGATCTCCTTCATCTTCAGCTGGAACGAGCTGCTGTTCGCCCGGGTCCTGACCGGCGTCGTGGCCGGTACCTCGCCAGTGTTCCTGACCGGACTCGTGACCAGCCAGGGCCTGTTCCTGGCCAAGGTGTGCGCCGCCGCCACCGTCATCTCCCTCCCGGTGCTCATCGCCGGGTTCGCCGCCCAGGACAAACTCGTCCAGGGCCTGTCGCTTGGAGCCGTGAAATGAAAGCCGCAGTGATCAGCGCCCCCGGCAAGGTCGAGGTCGGCACCGTCGAGGACCCGACGCCCGGCCCCCGCGAGGTCGTGGTCTCCGTCGCCGCCTGCGGGCTGTGCGGCACCGATCTGCACATCCTCCAGGGGGAGTTCGCCCCCACCCTGCCCGTCGTGCCGGGCCATGAGTTCGCGGGCACGGTCGTGGCGCTGGGCAACGCGGTCACCGAACTCGCCGAGGGCGACCGGGTGGCCGTCGACCCCTCCCTCTACTGCCACGAGTGCCACTACTGCCGCATCGGCCGCAACAACCTCTGTGAGCGATGGGCCGCCATCGGGGTGACCACGGCGGGCGGCGCCGCCGAGTTCGCCGTCGCCCCGGTCGCGAACTGCGTCAAACTGCCCGATCACGTCCGGACCGAGGACGCCGCCCTGATCGAGCCGCTCTCCTGCGCCGTCCGCGGCTACGACATCCTGCGCTCCCAGCAACTGGGCACCCAGGTCCTCATCTACGGCTCGGGCACGATGGGCCTGATGATGCTCGAACTCGCCAAGCGCACCGGCGCGGCCGGGGTCGACGTCGTCGACATCAACCCCGCACGGCTCGCCACCGCCCGCACCCTGGGCTGCAGCAACGCGGCCGGTTCCGCCGACGAGCTGGACCGCCCGCGCGGCTGGGACGTGGTCATCGACGCCACCGGCAACGAACGCGCCATCCAGGACGCCCTGGGGCGGGTCGGCAAGGGCGGCACCTTCCTCCAGTTCGGCGTCGCCGACTACGCCGCGCGCGCCACCATCGAGCCCTACCGGATCTACAACCAGGAGATCACCATCACCGGCTCGATGGCGGTGCTGCACAGCTATGAACGCGCCGCGGAACTGTTCGCGGCCGGCGCCCTGGACCCCGAGGTCTTCATCAGCGACCGCCTCCCGCTGGACCACTACGCGGAGGCGCTGGCCCGCTTCCGGGCGGGCGAGGGGAGGAAGATCCAGGTACGGCCGTGAGCCGCGCGGGTGCGCGGCGGACCGCTCACCGCGGGCGGCGTACGGGGGCGAGCTCACCGTGCAGGAGCGCCGTGCCGAGCGGCGTGAGGGCGTGCACGACCGAGCATCCGTCTCGCCGGCTGCGGGCCAGATTGGCCTCGCGCAGGGCGCTCACGTGCTCGCTGGCCGAGGGGGCGGAGACCCGTAAGCGGCGGGCGAGTTCACCGGTGGTGGCCGGGGCGTCGAGAGCGGCGAGGATACGGGCTCTGGTGCGGCCGAGGAGCGCGGAGAGCGCCTGCGGATGGCAGCTGCGGGTGGCGGCCGGCGCCCAGTCCGTGGCGTGCTGGACGGGGTAGACCAGGACCGGCGGGAGGCCGGGGTCGGCGAGGGCGATGGGGCTGCGCCAGCAGAAGTGGGAGGGGATCAGGCGCAGTCCGCGTCCCTCCAGGCGCAGATCGCGGTCCCGCGGGTAGTCGACATGCAGGACCGGCGGCTCCCAGCGGATCGCGGGCCGGAAGGTGTTGAGCATGCCGTCGACGCCGCCCCGGCAGAGCATGCGGGTACGGCCGCCCCGGTCGCAGTCGACCGTGGCGGCCGCCCCCGTCCAGTCGGGGGCGATCACCGCGCGGTACACCTCCTGGAACGCGGCGGCCAGCTCGTCGAGCGGCTGCCGGCTGCCCCCGGCCAGCGCGCCGGTCCAGCGCGGGAGCCGGGCCGGCAGCGCCGCCCGCGCGGATTCCGTGGTCAGCCGCACCCGGGGGGTGTCCCGCAGCGCCTCCAGCCCCGCGGCCAGCCCGTCGCGGGCCGCGTCGGGCGTGAGGAAGTCCGGAAAGTAGCGGGCGTCGGCCGGGGCCAGGGTGCTGATCAGCCGGGCGGCGCGGGTCAGACCCCGCTCGTCCAGTTCACGGCGCGCGCGGGCACGCCAGGCGCCGTACACCGGCACCCCGCGTGCCGGCGGCACCAGATGGTGCATGGCGAGCACCGTTTCCCACAGTGGGTCGGGCTCGGCGGCTATCTGTACCCGCGCGACATCCCGGTCGTCGAAGTGAATGCGCAACATGCGGCCCCCGCGGCATGCTCATGACCCCGTTGCCAGGGCCCCCCGTGCGGGGCCTGTCCTACGGCCCCGCCGCAAGCCTGCCCGGCGTCAACGGACGTGTCCAGGGCGACTTGTGGCCTTCGGTGTGCGCGGGTGGTGGAGGCGGGGAGCGCGGGGCGCCCGGGTTCAGGCCCGGCTCGCGAGCCGCTCCGCCAGCCGCTCCAGGAACACCCGCTGCCCCACCACCAGCCGCTCGTAGGCCTCACGCGGGGTCCACCAGGCGACCCGGTCGATCTCGGGGAAGGTGCCGGTCACCCCCGAGCCGCGCGGCCATTCCATCTCGAAGGTCCCCGGCACGATCCGCTCCGGGGCGAGATCGCCCTCGACCGCCCATGCCGTCACCACCTTGCCGCTCGCCTGGCGGGCCTCACCCAGCAGGACCCAGGGCCCCTCGGGGGGCGGCAGCCCCAGCTCCTCCGTGAACTCCCGCCGGGCCGCGTCCCGCGCCTCCTCCGGCGGTACGTACTCGCCCTTGGGCACCGACCACGCCCCGGCGTCCCGCCGTTCCCACAGCGGCCCGCCCATGTGCGCCAGCAGCACCTCGACGCCGCCGTCCGCCGTGCGCCGGTACAGCAGCAGCCCGGCACTGCGCCTGCCCGCCACGGCGGCTACGTCTCCCCGCCGGCGTGTGCGGCGAGCACCGTCTCGACGGTGTCCGCCTCGGCCGCCGTCTTGTCCTCCCGGTAGCGCACCACCCGCGCGAAGCGCAGGGTCACGCCCGCCGGGTAGCGCGTGGACGTCTGCAGGCCGTCGTAGGCGATCTCGACGACGAGTTCCGGACGCACCGTCACGACATGGCCGTCGTCGCGCACGGCGAGTTCTTGCAGCCGCTCGGTCTGCCAGCCGAGGGTGACGTCGGTGAGGCCCTTGAAGGTCTTGCCCAGCATGACGAATCCGCCGTCCGGCCCACGCGCCCCGAGGTGGAGGTTGGACAGCTTCCCGGTGCGCCGGCCGTGGCCCCACTCCGCCGCGAGCACCACCAGGTCCAGGGTGTGCACGGGCTTCACCTTCAGCCAGGCGGCACCCCGGCGGCCCGCGCTGTAGGGGGCGTCCAACGCCTTGACGACGACGCCCTCGTGGCCCCGGCGCAGGGTGCGGGACCAGAAGTCCTCCGCGGCGGCGCGGGCCGCGGCGTCGGAGGGGTCCGCGACCACCTGGCGGCGCACCCGCAGCTCTTCGGGGACGAGCCGGGCCAGCTCCGCGTGCCGCTGCTCGCCGGGCAGTTCCAGCAGATCGCGGCCGTCGACCGACAGCGCGTCGAAGAAGACCGGGGACAGCGGCAGGGCCGCCTGCGCGGCGGAGACGTCCACCCGCGAGCCGAACCGCCCCGCGACCCGCTGGAACGGCACCGGGCGCCCCTCGCCGTCCAGCGCGATCACCTCGCCGTCGAGGATGAAGCGGTCGGCCGGCAGCTCCCGGGCGAGGGCGGTGACCTCGGGGAGCCGGTCGGTGACCTCGTCGAGGGTGCGGGTGTGGATCCGGACGTCCGGCCCGTCCCGGTGCACCTGTACGCGGATGCCGTCGAGCTTCTCCTCCACGGCGCAGGCGCCGAGTCTGTCCAGCGCCTCGGCCACCGACTTGGCGCTGTGCGCCAGCATCGGGCCGACGGGCCGCCCGACGGTGAGCCGGAACTCCGCGAGCGCCGGCGGCCCCTCGGCGAGCAGCGCCCGTGCGACGTCCTGCAGGGAACCCGCCAGCATCACGGCCCGGCGGACGTCGGCCGCGGGCACCTCGGTGGCGGCGGCGAGCCCTTCGACCGCGATGGCGTCCAGCGCGCCCTGCCGCACCTCGCCGGTGAGCAGGCCGACCAGGAACCGCTGTTCCTCCCGCGTCGCCGCGGCCAGCAGTTCCCGGACCAGCCGGCGCCGCTCCCCCTGCGCCCCGGCGCCCGAGACCCGCGCCAGTCCGGTCAGCGCCGTATCCACGTCACGTACGGTCAGGGTGGCGTCGTCCGCCGCCGGAACCGGCTCGCGCAGCACGCTCCAGCCGACCCCGATCCGCCCCTGGGGCAGCCGCCCGGCCAGGTACGGGATGACCACCGGGACGTCCTCCGGCGCGGCGGCCCGGAACAGCCCGGCCAGCAGCGCGATCTTCCGCGAACGCGCCGACGTCGCGGCGACGTCCCCCGAGACCTGTGCGAGAGCGGCCAGCAGCATAGGGCCATGGTGCCCCCGCGGCGCCGTCCGCGCTTCCCCGGCCGCACAGGCCGCGGGCCGGTAGGGCAAGGTGCCGGTGCGCGGGCGGTCGTCCCGGCGCCTCGTCAGGGGGCGAGATACGAGTGGAAGAGGTTGTCCGGATCCCACTGCGCCTTGATCTCCTGCAGACGGTCCCAGGCGGCGGGGGTGTAGGAGCGCCGGGTCCGTGCGGCGTCGGCCTCCAGGTCCGTTTCGGCGATGTAGTGGAAGCCGTCGCCCTGGGGGTTCACGGTGGCCATGGCCTCGCGCAGCCAGCGCGTCTGCGTCGCGTCCTCGGCCGGGTCGTCCCAGACCGCGTAGCAGACGAGGTAGGACGCGCCGAGCGGGGAGAAGGCCATGTTCCGCAGCAGGGCGGGGTGCTCGGAGACCGGCTGCACCGGCGCCAGCACCAGGGACTTCCCCGAGGGGGCGCGGGCCACCGCGTCGGCGATTCGGGTCAGCTGGGTGGCATAGCTCTCCGGCGACCACAGGGTGTCCGCCGCGTACCGGTGTACGGGGGGCCAGGCGGCGCCCGCGCCCTCGTGCAGGGCGGCGAAGGAGGTCGGTGCGGCCGGCCGGCGGTCGACGGCGAGCTCGCCGAAGGGGCAGTCGGCGAACGGCTGCAGCGCCTGGAGGGCTTCGCCCCGCGTCGCGGCGAACGCGGTCGCGCCGACCGCGATCCGCGGACCTGCCGGGGCCGAGTCGGCCTGCGGACCGGACGGCGAGAGGAGGAAGGACACCTCGACGTACGGCGGGAGTCCGAGAGCGGTGTGCGCCGCCCACTCCGTCACCCGGGCCACCTCGGCCAGCGGGAAGGTCAGGGAGGTCGTCATGATCGAGGCGGGGAGGGGCTTCAGGGCGAGGCGGAAGCGGGTGACGACCGCGCAGAAGCCCGGCCCGGCGCCCCGCGCGGCCCAGAAGAGGTCGGGGTTCTCGGTATCGCTGCAGGTGACCGTCCGGCCGTCGGCGGTGACGGCCCGGATCTCGCGGACGCCGGCGCAGGACGCCCCCCAGGCACGGGAGTTCCAGCCCAGGCCGCCGCTGAGCAGGAACCCGCCGACCGCCACGGTGGGGCAGTGGCCCACGGGAAAGGCCAGTTCCCGCGGGGTCAGGGCGGCGACCAGTTCCTGGCCGGTGGCGGCGGGCTGCACGGTGGCGGTCGCCGGGTGGTCGTCGGTCGCGGGCGTGACACGGCACTCCCGGAGCGCGGAGAGGTCGAGCAGCAGCCCCTGGTCGCGCAGCGGGGAACCGGACCAGTTGTGCCCGCCGGAGTACGTCGAGACCCGTAGTCCCTTCGTGCGGGCGTAGGTGACGGCCCGTGCCACGTCCGCCTCCGCGGCGGCGCGCACGACGACCTCGGGGTACCGCTCGGGCCGCCGCTCGTTCCACACCGCGGCGGACCGGGCCCGCTCGTAGCCGGCCTCGCCCCGCCGGATCAGCGTGCCCTCGATGTCCGCCCCCGGTGTCGGTCCCCGTGAGCCCATCATGGCCTCCTCACCAGATCTGGTGGGTGATCAGTCCGAAGACAGCGATGAACACCAGGTAGCAGAGCACGACCGATGAGAAGCCCAGCACCTGCGCCCGGCGGTTCCGGGCCACCCGGGCGGGCACCAGCCAGAAGGCGAGCACCCGGTTCACGATCGGCATCAGCAACCAGGTCAGCGCGCTGACGCTCAGTACGTTGGAGAGGAACAGGCCGATGTACTCGCGGACGGTGAGTTTCTCCAGCCCCACTCCCACGGTCAGGTTGAGCACCATCACCGTCGGATAGAGCGCCAGGAGAACGGACATCGCCTGCTTCCAGTTGGGCGGGGCGCCGCCCCCCTTGCCGTGGTCGAACTGGAACCAGCCGCTGAACGCCGAACCGACCTTGCGCACGTCGTACGAGGTGAAGTACTTGCTCCCCTCCTTCAGCAGCTTCGCGCGCACCTCGGAGGCGAGCCAGTCGTCGAGGTGCTCGCGGGAGTCGAACCGGAAGACGACGACCCAGTGCTCCTGCACGCCCTCCACCGGCCTGAACAGTTCGGACCCCATGAAGCCCGGCGCCTTCTCCTGCACCCTGAGCGTCTTCTCCTGCCAGCTGAGGAACCCCTGCTCGGCTCCCGGCTTCACATCATGGGAGATGACCGCGGTGACCACGTCGGCAGGCGGCTGCGCGGGGCTGCCGCCCTGGAGCACCTCCTGCGTCGGAGGGCCTTCGAAGAGCCCGCGCGCTTCTTCGAGCAACTCCTGCCGACGATTCGAATCCAGCCAGCCGGTGAGACGGTCCATACCAGAAAAGCGGAATACCGCCACCCATTCGTTTTCTTCGCCGGGGCCGGGTGGGTACACCTCTGCGCCCACGAATCCCTCGAATTCGCGGGCGGCCTGATTTGTCCTGTCCTGCCAGCGCTGATACTCGTCGATCCGGCCTTCGCGCACCTTCTGCGAGGTCACAACGGTGGCGTGGTCTGCCGCGGAACCACGGCTTGCACGGGCACTCACCTTGAGTAGCCTAGTGCATAAGCGATTTACGCGGCAAATGGGGTATTTGCCTAACCGTTCCGCAGAGGAATCGATGCCGATCGGAGACTCCGTAATGGAACAGAAAGAACTTCTCGCAGAGGCTGTACGGCTTGCCACGGAATCCGTGGAGAACGGCTGGGGCGGCCCGTTCGGTGCGGTGCTCGCGCGCGACGGGAACATCGTCGCCCGCGGACAGAACCGTGTCCTGCTGACCGGCGACCCCACCGCGCACGCCGAGATGGAGACCATCCGGAAGGCCGTGCAGGTCCTCAACCCCGAAGCTCCGAGCATCTCCGTGGAGCGTCAGAACGAGAGCACGCTGGAGTACGTCCCCCGGCCCCCCGGGTCACCGGACCCGGTCCCGGAGCGGGCCCGTATGCTCCAGGGCACCTCGATCTACATCAGCGGCGCACCCTGCCCCATGTGCATGAGTGCCATCTACTGGTCCCGGATCGACGCCGTCTACTACAGCTGCGACCTCGAGGACACCGCGAAGATCGGCTTCGACGACACGTTCCAGTACGAGGACTTCAAGAGGCCGCTCGACGAGCGCAGGATCAAGATCGAGCAGATCTACCCCGAGATGGGCGCCCAGTCGTACGCGGCCTGGACGAACCGGCCGGACAAGCACCCGTACTGACGGCGGATCACCGGCCGGACACCGCGAAGGCGGACAGCGCGAAGGCGGCATGACGGCCCGGCGGCACCACGGCCCCCATGACGGCCGCTCGGCATCCCTTTCGCCGAGCGGCCGTCATGACGGGACCGGCGACCGGGGCGGGCGCGACAGACGCCCGGCCCGGGTTGCCGTCGGTCCTGGCGCGCGACCTCGCCGTCAGGACGACGAGTGCGCCCGCCGGCTCACTCGTACATCACATACTCCGGCTGCGGCCGCAGGGCCAGCACTTCCTTCGGCGTCATCAGACGGCTGCCCTTCGCGTCCTCCTCGTAGAACAGCTTGAAACCGGTGTGCAGACCGTCCGGCATGTCCTTGACCAGCCGCCGCCAGGTCCCGCGCTTCAGGCCCGGCGAGCCGATGCCGTCGGCGCTCTTGATGAGCGCCACACCCGGCTGGGGCCGCAGGGCCGACTCCTCGCCCACGACGGACTCGGCGACCTGATGGAAGACCAGCGGCTTCTGCGGCAGGTCGTGCTCCCTGACCAGCCCGGACACATAGCGGGCCACCTTGGTCAGCTCCTGCCCGTCGGTGTGCCCGTAGGTGTCGCCCGGCACCTGGCCGGAGCTCATCTCCCATTCCGGGTCGAGCGCGATGCCCACATCGGGGTGGACGAGCCACTCGCGCAGCGCCTTGACCTCGTCGAGCACGGACGCGCGGCCCGGCTGGATGTTGAGCAGCAACAGCGCCCGCCGGTCGCGTGCCAGGCGGTGGAAGCGGCGGATGGTGGCCGCGGGCGTCCGGGAGCGGTAGGCGCCGTCCGGGCCGGCCGTGGCATTGGCCACCGTCGCCAGAAGTTCGAGTACGGGCAGGGGTTCGCGCCCCGCGGCATAGGAGTGCGCCACCTTCTCCGCCTCGGCGGCCCGCTTCTCCGGGTCACCGGTTCCGAGCCGGCCGAGCGCCGCCGCCCCGGGCAGACCACAGAACCCGACCAGCCGGTAGCGCGGGAACAGCTCCCGGCCACCCCGCGGGAGTTCGGGACGGCGCCGCTTCGTCGGGCGGGCCGAGGGCGGCGCGGTCGCCGCACCGGACGGGCTCGGGGAGCCGGACCCGCCGGAAGGGGAGGACGATGCGCCGCCCGGCGGTGACGCCTTGGGGGCGGAGTCCGCACGGGAGGAGGGCTGCCCGCACGCCGTGAGCAGTCCCAGTCCCGCCGCTGCCGTGGCCGCGAGCAGATGACGCCGGCTCGCATCCGGCGATGGAGAGGGTGAGGACGTCGCGGGGCGACGCCCGGCCGCCCCTGCCCTGCGTATCCCGCCGTCCTCTCGCCCTGACACCTCGTCCGCCACACTGCCTCCGTCCCCCGGCGTCCGGCCGATCGCCGGGCGCCGGCCGTCGTTCGGACCGGTCCTGTCCGTGCAGTGCGCATCTCCAGACCACTCGCGGCAAAACCCGTAGGGGAAATGATCAAGCCACGTCGCACCGGGCCTTCCCCTCCGTTCACCTGCCTTTCCTCGCGCCGCCACCCGGCGCGCCGACGATCCGGCGCCGCGGTCGCCCGACCCGGACCGCGGTCGCCCGACCCTGGCGCCGCAGGCCCCGGTGGACGCCGCCGCTGCGGGCCCCTCCACGTAGCGTGAGGACGTGACCCGCCCGCCACGCCTCGAAGCCCTCGCCCCCTCCCCCGAAGCGGCCCGCCACCTCACCCCCGTCCGCCGTCTCTGGTACGCGGCCTACGGCTCCAACATGCATCTCGACCGCCTGACCTGCTATTTGGCCGGTGGGCGACCCCCCGGCGGGCTGCGCACCCACCCCGGCTGCCGGGATCCCCGCCGCCCCGCGCGTACGGAACCGGTCCTGCTGCCCGGTCTGCTGTACTTCGCCACCGAATCGGAGGTGTGGACCGGTGGCAGGGCCTTCTACGACCCCGGCCCCGGCCTCCGGCCCGCCGACGGCACGGGCGGCCGGCGGACCGGAGGCGGTGAACTGCCCGCCCGGGCCTATCTGCTGACGCTCTCCCAGTTCTCGGATATCGCCGCTCAGGAGATGTACCGGGAGCCCGGTGAGGATCTCGACCTGACGGAGGCGCTCACCCGCGGCCGGGCCCGGATCGGACCCGGCAGGTACGAGACCCTGGTGTGCGCCGGACTGCTGGACGGGGACCCGGTGCTGACCTTCACCGCCCCCTGGAGCAGCCGGGACGTGGCCGCGAACCCGCCCTCGGCGGCCTACCTCCGGCACATCGCGGCAGGGATCGTCGCCGCCCACGGCTGGAGCCCGCACCAGGCCGCCGCGTACCTCGCCGGCTGCCCGGGAGCCGCGGGGCACTGGACGGCGACGGAGATCGCGGCGCTGCTCGACGCCCCGTGGTGACCGGCCCGTTCCTCCCGGCACGCCGTCCGCTCATACCGGCCGCTGCTGGAACCGTTCCGGGCACACTGGTGCCATCCGGTCGACGGACGCCGGGCCCGAGGACTGCAGCGAGGACCGTGATGCGGAAGATCATCTTGTCGATGTCGGTGTCCCTGGACGGTTTCATCGAGAGGCCGGACCGCCGGATCGACTGGCATCTGGTCGACGACGAGCTGCACCGTTACTTCAACGAGCACCTCAAGGGGATGGGCGCCTTCCTGAGCGGCCGGGTCACCCATGAACTCATGGCGGAGTTCTGGCCGACGGCGGACGCCGATCCCGCCAATGCCGGACCCATGGCCGAGTTCGCCGGGATCTGGCGGGACACTCCCAAGATCGTGTTCTCCCGGACCCTGGAACGGGCCGACTGGAACACCACCATCATGCGCGACGTCGTCCCCGAAGAGATCATGGCGCTCAAGGCGCAGCCGGGCGGAGACCTGGTGCTCAGCGGCGCCGATCTCGCCGCCGCCTTCATGGCGCACGACCTGATCGACGAGTACCGCGTCTACGTCCACCCGGTCCTCATCGGCCGGGGCAAACCCCTCTTCCCCACCACGGATGCCACGACCGCACTGCGGCTCGCCGGGACCCGGACCTTCGGCAACGGCGTCGTCCTCCTCCACTACCGGCGTGCCGAGGATTCCGCGACGACGGGCTGACCGGACGCACCGACCGCCCAGGGCCGCACCGGTCCGCCGACGGCGTCCCGTCCGCGCCTGCCGTCACCGGGCGCGCCGCACCCGCACGGTCACCGCAGACCGAGCAGGCCGGGCAGCTCGGCGAAGGAATCGAGCACATGGTCCGGTGTGCCGTCGGCGGCCCGGTGGGTCTCCGGGAGATATTTGCCGGTCCTGACGAGCACCCCGGTGATCCCGCAGCGCTGGGCCGCCAGCACATCGGACTCGATGTCGTCGCCCACCATGAGCGCTTCCGCGGCCGGGACGCCGAGGTGTGCCAGCGCGGTGGCGAAGAAGGCCGCCGCCGGTTTGCCGGTGACCGTCGCCTCGACGCCGGCCGCCCGTTCCAGCCCCGGCAGGAAGGCCCCGGTGTCCAGGTCGAGCCCGTCCGCCGTACGCCAGTACAGGTTGCGGTGCATGGCGACCAGCCGGGCACCGCGCTGCAGGTCCCGGAAGGCGCTGTTGAGGGCCGGGTAGCCGAACGCATCGCCCGCACCGCCGAGGACGATCACCTCCGGCGCGTCCCGGTCCTCCTCGCCCGTCCCCTCCTCCCCCATCAGCGTCACACCTGTCAGGTCCTCGCGGACGTCGCCGCTGTTGATCAGCCGGCAGCGTGCCTGCGGATGGTGTGCGCGCAGGTAGGCGGCGGTGACGGCGGGGGCGGTCAGGATGTCGTCGACACCGACCGGAAATCCCTCCCCGGCCAGCCGCCCGGCGACCGCCGCGCGGGTCCGCGAGGTGGTGTTGGTGACCAGTACCAGCGGGAGCCCCGCGGCGCGCAGCCCTTCCATCGCCGCCACCGTGCCCGGCAGCGCCTTCCAGGAGACGGTGAGCACGCCGTCGATATCGATCAGGACCGCTCCGATTCCCTTCATACGCCGACGGTAACCACCCCCGGCCATGGCCGGCCCGGCGTCCGGGCAGCGGGGCGGCCCGACTTGCGAAGCCCCCGGGGATGGGGTTACTTCGAAGAGAGGTGTGGACGCGGCAACCGTCTCCCCTGGACTAGGGGGTGCACACTGTGCTGTTCACCGACCGCGCGGACGCGGGGCATCGCCTCGCCGAATCGCTGCAGCATCTGCAGGGGGAAGAACCCGTCGTGCTGGGACTGCCCCGTGGCGGGGTCCCGGTGGCCTTCGAAGTGGCCCGGGCGCTCCGGGCGCCGCTCGATGTGATCGTGGTCCGCAAGCTGGGGGTTCCCTACCAGCGCGAGCTGGGTTTCGGCGCCATCGGCGAGGGCGGCGTACGCGTGATCAGCGACGACATCGTCCGCCGTGGCCGCCTCGACCAGGCCGACCTGGCCTCCGTGGAGCACGCCGAGGCGGCCGAGCTGACCCGCCAGGCGGAACGCTTCCGCGCCGGACGCCCCCGGCTCGATCTCGCCGGCCGCACGGCGATCGTCGTGGACGACGGGATCGCCACCGGCGCCACCGCGGCGGCCGCCTGCCAGGTGGTACGCGCGCAGGGCGCGGCCCGGGTGGTGCTCGCGGTGCCCGTGGCGCCGCCGGACGCGGCCGAGCGGCTCCGCGGCGCGACCGATGAATTCGTCTGCCTGTCCACCCCGTTCGCCTTCTCCGCCGTCGGCGAGTGGTACCGGGACTTCTCCCAGACGCCGGACGACGAGGTCGTCGCGCTGCTGGCACGGGCCGCGGCCGACCCCGGGCCGGCCGGCCCCCAGCAGCGCGCCGGAGCGCCCGGCGGGGCGGGTGCGGAGACGGATGTGGCGGAGGAGGTGGCGATCGACGCCGCCGGGGTCCGGCTCACCGGGGACCTCACCGTGCCGGCGGGCAGCCGGGCCGTGGTGATGTTCGCTCACGGCTCGGGCAGCAGCCGGCACAGCCCGCGCAACCGCCTGGTCGCCGCGGCCCTGAACGACGCGGGCCTGGGCACCTTGCTCTTCGACCTGCTCACACCGGCGGAGGAGGCCCACCGGGCGAACGTCTTCGACATCGACACCCTCGCCGGGCGGCTGACGGACGCCACCGGGTGGCTGCGCGGCCGCATCGCCGGCCCGGTCGGCTACTTCGGCGCCAGCACCGGAGCCGCGGCGGCGCTGCGGGCCGCCGCGTCCCCCGGCGCGGACATCGCCGCCGTGGTCTCCCGCGGCGGCCGCCCCGACCTCGCCGGACCACTGCTCTCCGGCGTACGGGCGCCGACGCTGCTCATCGTGGGCGGCAACGACCCCCTGGTCCTCGACCTCAACCGCGAGGCCGAGGCGGCCCTGCGCGGGGAGACCCGTCTGGAGATCGTGCCCGGCGCCACCCATCTCTTCGAGGAACGCGGCGCCCTCCAGCAGGTCGCCGCCCTCGCCCGGGACTGGTTCATCAGCCACATGGTGATACCGGCATAGCCCCTCGGGGGCCTTGCCCCGGGCCCGCCCTCAGGCCTCAGTCGATGGTGATCTCGCCCATCGCACTCCAGCCGTCCGCACCCTCGATGGTGGTGCTGACAATGTCCGGGGTGCGGCGCAGCAGCGGACGCATCGTCTCGATTCCGGCGCGGAAGTGGTCGGAATTGACGTGCGCCTCGGCGGCGTCGTCCTGGAATGCCTCGACCAGGACATAGGTGTTCGGGTCCTCGATGCTGCGGGACCATTCGAACCACAGGTTGCCGGGCTCGGCACGGGTGGCGCTGGTGAAGGATTCGACGTGCTGCGGCCACTCTTCGACGTACTCGGGCTTCACGGGGAACTTGACGACAATGAAGATCATCCATCGAGTCTAGGACACCCGGTGCCGGCCGGCGCCAACCGGGGCAATTGCGCAGCCGTCACGTATGCGGCCGTCATGCCCGGTCGCCCGCATCGGGCCCGGCCGCCGAGGGGCGGTTCAACGATTTCACGAGCAGCACGCCCACCACGATCAGCGCTGTCCCGAGCCACACCGGCCCGGCGCCGAAGGCGAGCACCACGATGCCCACCGGGGTCAGATAGCCCGCGAGCGGCAGGAGCATGTCGCTGACCGGCGGTTCCTCCGGTCCGGGCAGCCCCTGTTCGCGCCGGGCCCGTGCGCGCACGACGTCCGGGTACCACCGGGTGAACTGCAGCGCGACGATGATGGCTGCGATCTGGATGATCCATCCCGTCCACAGGTTATTGGAATTGTGCAGCACAAGGTCGCCATAGGCGCCTGCTATCGCCGCCACTCCGAAAGCCGCACCCCATACCCCCGTGATGCAGTAATTGGTGCGCAGAAACCTGGGATCGTCCCAGAACTCGCGAGGAACTTGTTCTCGCGCGTACTGCAACGTAAACGGCACTCCGACCGCCATGGACCGAGGGAAATCACCAGGAGCGCGATATTCGAAACCTCTCCCGAGTAATTCTCCAGCCAGCGGAGCGTGCCCGGGGAGGCGACAATACCGATGACCGCCATCGCCGCGAAGAACACGACGTCGGCGATCTCGAGGATTTTGACTCTCCACGCTAAACCTCGGCAACGGCTCCCTCTACTCGGCTGCCGGACGGCACGGAGGCGGGCCGGCCACGGCGCACGGCAGCGGGCAGCGGGCAGCGGGCAGCGGGCAGTGGACAGCGGGCAGAAACCGTGAACGGTACGGCCGTTTCCCGCCCTTGCGCGCCGCCCGTGATCAACAGCGGCACGCCATCCCCCCGTTCACACCACTGTGGGCCCCTCGCGTCCGCCGAAGCGGAGGCGAGGAGCCCACCAAACCCCCTCGGGGAGGGCCTTCAGGTCACCGTCCTGATTCAGGACTGCGGCCGCTTGCCGTGGTTGGCTCCGTTCTTGCGACGGGCCTTCTTCTTACGACGGCGCTTCGATGACATGGCGTCTCCCTTCCTCGGAGTCTCAGCGATGCTTTTCGCCGAATTTCTACCACTTCACAACGGTATCTCGCCCGGCGATCATGAGGCCGCGTACCCAGCCCACCGGGGCCCACCCCACTCCGGGTTGTGAAACAGCCCACGGACGTGTGGTGCGGGTACGTACGTCACGACCCTACAGATCTGCCTCCTCGCCGAGGTACAGACCGGCGAACGCCTGCGCCGCGGACTGTGACCCCAGCAGCCGCCGCAGGCGCGCGGAGGCCGTGCCCGCCTGGAACCGGTCGCCGGACGAGGCGCCGTGCAGCATGTAGGAGAGCCACTGCGAGAACTCCAGGTACTGCCAGACCCGCCGCAGACAGGCCGGTCCGTACCCGTCGAGGCCGCTGTCGTCGCCCTGGTAGTGCGCGATCAGCGCCTCGCCGAGCAGCAGCGCGTCATGAAGCGCGAGGTTCATGCCCTTGGCGGCGATCGGCGCGACCAGATGCGCCGAGTCGCCCGCCAGGTAGACCCGGCCGTACGCCATCGGTTCGACGACGTAGTCGTGCATGTCCAGGACCACCTTCTCGATCAGCGGTCCTTCGGTCAGCGGCGGTGCGCCGGCGGCGCCGAGCCGGGCCTGCAGTTCCTCCCATACCCGCGTGTGCGACCAGTTCCCGGCGTCCTCGCCGGGCTCGACCTGGAGGTAGTAGCGGGTGACCTGGGGACTGCGGGCCATATGGGCACCGAATCCGCGCTCATGGATGCCGAAGACCACTCCCTCGGCGGACGGCGGCGCCTCCGCGAGGAGCGCGAGCCAGGCCACGCCGTGGTCATGACGGGTGAGGACCGCCCGGCCGTCGGGTATGGCCGCGCGGCTCACCCCGCGCGCGCCGTCGCAGCCCGCGATGAAGTCGCACTCGATACGGTGCCGGGCGCCGGTCACCGGGTCGGTGTAGGAGACCGCCGGCCGGTCCCCGTCGATGTCGTGCAGCTCCACCTCGCGCACGCCGAAGCGCACTTCCCCGCCCGCCTTGTCCGCGTACGACGCCACGAGGTCGGTGACCAGCAACGGCTGCGGGTAGACGTAGTGGTGCCGCCCCGACAGCTCCGCGGTCCGTACGGTGTGCCGCTCGCCGTCGAACCGGAACTCGAACTCGCCCTGGGTGTCGGCCCGTTCGAGCAGCCGGTCGGCCAGTCCGTGCCGGGCCAGCGCGTGCACCACCCACTCCTCCATGAACCCGGCGCGCGGGCGCTGCTCGATGAACTCCCTGCTCTCCGCTTCCAGCAGCACACAGTCGACTCCGGCGGCACGCAGCAGATTCGCCACGGTGAGTCCGGCGGGCCCGGCTCCGACGATGACGACGCGGGTGCGCGTGAGGAGGGAGGGGGTGGAGGACACGTCGCGGGGTTCCCTTCGGATGAGCAGAACGATCGCACGCAGTATGGCGGTTGCCGGACGCGGACGATCCGGCGGCCCGGTCGCCCGTACGGGGCGCCGGACCACCGGCCCGTTCTCACGGGTTCGGCCTACGCACTGCCCGTGAGGCTGGCGAACACCACGACGTTGTCCGGGTAGTAGTGCCGGCCCTGGTTGTACTGGCCGCCGCAGGTGATCAGGCGGAGGCCGGCGTGGTCGAGGTTCTTGTACACCTCGACCGTGGGGAACTTGTTCTTCGGATACTGGGCGACGCGGTCGACGGTGAACTTCGCCGTCTTCCCGTCCTGCCGGGCGACCTCGATGGTGTCACCGGCCTTCATCGACGACAGCTTCTCGAACACCGACGGCTTGCCGTTCCAGCTGACATGGCCGGCGATCACGGCCGGCCCCTGGGAGCCGGGCGTCGGGCCCGGCCGGTACCAGCCCGCCTTGTCGGGATCGCGCGGGGTCTCCATGGTCCCGTTCGCGTGCTGGCCCAGCGTCTCCAGCGTGGAGGAGACCTGGAGCGAAGGGATGGAGAGCCGTTCGGGAACCGACTTCGGCAGGCTGGCGGCAGCTTGGCTCCCGGATCCACTGCCCGAACTGCCCGAAGCCTCGTCCTGGGACGCGTCCCCGCCCTGGGCCGGCGGCTGCCCCGCGGGGAGCGACCGGGGCGGCGCCGTCTCCTGCCCTCCGCACCCGGCGACGAGCACGCTCGCCAGTGCCGCGGCGACCGCGCAGCCGAGCACGCGGTGGCCGCGGCGGCGTACGGTGATCACGAGGTCCTCGCTCCGGCGGCTCACGCGGCGTCCCCGTTGTTCCCGTTCCACCCGGCGGCGAGCACGCTCTTGCGGCGCCGCGCGACGGCCAGTGCACCGGTCACCGCCACGAAGGCGACACCTCCGGCCCCCATCACCGCGATCGGGACCCCTTTCTCCTCGACGGGCCCGGTTCCGGTCTCGACCCCGCCCACCGGTATGGATCCCACCGCGGCGCCCTTGACCTCACCGCAGTTGGTCGGAGCGGTCGCCTCCTGGGGGAGTTTGGGATCGAGTTCGCTCTTTCCCGCCCCGTCGAAGTCGTACTTCTTGTTGTTGTTGCGGTCGATGCCGTGCTGCACGATGTGCAGGTCCTTGATGTGGTCGACCACGGCCTGGGAGACGGGGATCGTGCGCTGGTAGGAGAGCTTGCCCTGCGCGTCCGCCACGGGCATGCGGTCGACGGCGAGGCCGCTCATCATGTCCGTGGGTCCCTTGGTGGTGAGGGAGATGTTGATGTTGCCGTAGTCGACCGTGGCTTCGGTGTTGTCGAGGACGCCGTCGCGGTTCGTGTCGTCGCTCGCGTCCGGGCAGTGGAAGTCATGGCCATCGGTGGAGCCGTGGAGGTGCTGCGCCGACGGCTGCCCGGGGACGAGCCCCTCGGACTCGATCTTCACGGTCAGCTGCCTGCCCTGGACGCTGAGCATCGCCGTGCCCTTGGAACCGGAGTCGTTCAACTGCGACAGGTTGATCTGGAACGCTCCGGTGCCCTCGGCGACGGCCTGGGAAGAGGCGCCCACGGTGAGGGCCAGGGCGGCGGGCAGAGCGAAGAGTGCGGCGAGGCGGCTGGTGCGCTTGGCTATCACGTTCGATCCTTTTCCGGCGGTCTCCCAGGGGAAGGGAGGAGACCGCACGTCGTCCGGCTTCGAGAGCGACACCTCGGTGAGGTGCCGACCCTTATTCGGAGCCGCAACGCCCTTGGATGGGTGACGTATGGAAAAAAATTCCGGGAGCCGTCGCACGAGGCTCCCCCACGGCGCCCGGCGCCCTACGCACCGTGGCCGGACACACCGTATGACCAGGTGCGGAAGCCTCTCGGGGGTTCCCGGGGGCAACGGCGAACTCGGTGACCGCCGCGGCCGTGATGACGTCGAGGCGTCTCGGCCATCAGCCCGGGGACGGGCGGCCCGACGCCGTGCACGGGCCGGCTCAGGGCGTGAGGACCGTCTTGATCATTCCGTCCTCCTTGGCCTGGAAGGTCTTGTATGCCTGGGGGCCTTCTTCCAGGGGGAGGGTGTGGGTGGCGAAGTGGTCGACGCCCAGGACGTCGTCGTCGTTCAGGAGGGGCAGGATGTCGTCGACCCAGCGCTTGACGTTGGCCTGCCCCATCCTCAGCTGAATCTGCTTGTCGAACAGGGTGAGCATGGGGACGGGATCGACCGCACCGCCATAGACCCCGATCAGGGAGATGGTGCCGCCTCGGCGCACCGCGTCCACGGCCATGTTGAAGGCCGTCATGCTGTCCACGCCCGCGCGCGCCATCAGCTTCTTGCCCAGGGCGTCGGGCAGCATCCCCGCCATGTTCTGGGCGGCCCGTGTGAGGGGGGCGCCGTGGGCCTCCATACCGACCGCTTCGATGACGGAGTCCGTACCGCGTCCGTCGGTGAGCCGCCGGATCTCCTGGGCCACGTCCTTGCCGTGTTCGTTCAGGTCGAGGGGGTGCACACCCCGCTCCCGGGCCCGGGCGAGGCGTTCGGGGACCAGGTCGACGCCGATGACCTGGCCCGCGCCCTGGTGGAGGGCGATGCGGGCGGCCATGTCACCGATCGGACCGAGTCCCAGCACGGTGACGCTGCCGCCCGGCGGGACGGCGGCGTACACGACGGACTGCCAGGCCGTGGGCAGGACGTCGGAGAGGTAGACGAACCGCTGGTCCGGCGGCCCCTCGGGGACCTTGATGGGGAGCGTGTTCCCGAACGGCACGCGGAGGAACTCGGCCTGCCCGCCGGGGACTTGGCCGTAGAGCTTGGTGAACCCGAAGAGGGCGGCGCCCATGCCCCGGTCCGTGACCTGAGTGGTCTCGCACTGGGAGTGCAGACCGCGCCGGCACATCCAGCACGTACCGCAGGAGACATTGAACGGAACGACCACCCGGTCGCCCACGGACAGCGCGGTGACGCCGCTGCCGACCTCCTCGACGATGCCCATGGGCTCATGGCCAAGGATGTCGCCGGGGTCGAGGTAGGGGCCGAAGACTTCGTAGAGGTGCAGGTCCGAGCCGCAGATGCCGGTGGAGGTGATGCGCACGATGACGTCGGTCGGTTCCTGGATCGTCGGATCCGGGACGGTCTCCACGCGCACGTCGCGCCTGCCGTGCCAGGTCAGAGCTCTCATCGTCACTCCCTCACGAGTCCTCCGTGCCAGGTGCCCCCTTCCACCATGCGACTGATGGGGAGGAGACGCAGGGCAGGGTCGCGTTCCGGGCCGGGGCGGGGCGGGGCGGGGCGGGGCAGTATCGGGCCAGCCGGTGTCGGACCGGGGCACGCCCACGCCCCGTACCGGGCGCCGGCGCGGCAGGAACGACGGATGCGCACCTCCCGCGCGCCCTTCGCGAAGGTCCCGCTTCGACGGGTGCGGGCGTGCGGATCGCCCGCCCGCCTGTCAGGCAGTGGAGGCAATTCCGTACGCCGCGGTGATAAGGGTGCGGCGTCCGGGAACTCCTTGTCCGTCAGCCGGAGAAGCCGGCCGACCCTAGGAGAGGCGGTGTGCCGTGGGGCATGGCGGCGATGTGATTGCGGAGCTGACCACCGACCACCGTGAGGTCGACGACCTCTTCGAGCGGTTCGAAGACGCTCCGCCCGGCAGCGAGGACCGCAGGCGCATCGTGGATGCGCTGACGATCGAGCTGGTACGGCACTCCGTGGCCGAGGAGGAGTACCTCTACCCCGCGGTGCGCGAGCACCTGGAGGAGGGGGACGCGCTGGCGGACAAGGAGCTCGCCGACCACGCCCGCGTCGAGCAGCTGCTCGACGACCTCCAGCACCGGGACGCCACGGACAAGGACTTCGACCGGCTGATGGTGAAGCTCCGCACGGAGGTGAGGGCGCATGTGGAGGACGAGGAGAACCGCCTCTTCGCCCAGCTCCGCACCGGCGTCCACCCCTACGTCCTGGAGGAGCTGGGCAACAAGATCCGCCAGGCGAAGAAGTCCGCGCCCACCCGCCCCCACCCCGGTGCCCCGACCAAGCCCCCGGCCAACAAGCTCCTCGCCCCGGGCGTGGGACTCGTGGACCGGGTACGCGACTACGTCACCGGCCGCGGCCAGTAGCCCTCGCCCGCGCGGCCTCCCCCATGGTCCTGGCGGCCGCCCGGGAACGAGCTGATCGCGGACCTCACCCGCGCGGCCGAGGGCGTCGCCCTGGCCACGGGCACCGGGGCGGAGGTCACACAGGCCGCCACGATCGGCGGAGCACGGTCGGCCACCCGGTCGCCGGAGCCACCGTTCGTACTCCTCTCCGGCACGGAATCTCGACGTGCGGGGCCGTTGCGCGGCACCGCAGACTACGGAGGAGACCGACTTCGTCGCGGAGAGGAGCTGAGGTGGGGACCCCGCTGACCCCCGCAGGAACCGGAGCGGCCTCCGACGCCCGGCCGGGCCCTCCGGGCTCGCCGGATCCTCTCCGGACGGTGGCCGAGCAGTTCGTCGGCCTGGTGGAGAGCGGCGCTCTGGATCTTCCCCGGCCCGGTTCCGGGAGGACGGGCGAGCGGTTCCGTGAGCTGAAGGACCTCGCGCGCCGGGACCTGTGCCTGGCCCGATTGGCCGAAGGGCATGTCGACGCCCTGGCCATCCTGGAAGAGCTGGGCGGGCCGACGGTGTATCCGGGCGAACGGTGGGGGGTGTGGGCGGCTCACCCGCCCGGCCCGGCCTTGCAGGCGGTCAGCGGCGGAGCCGACTGGCGGGTCAGGGGCGTCAAGCAGTACTGCTCCGGGGCGCGGATCTGCACCCACGCCCTGGTGACGGCCGACACCGGCCAAGGGCGGCGCCTGTTCGCCGTCCACCTCGCCGACCGGGGCGTCGCGGCGGTGCCGGGCACCTGGAAGGCCGTCGGGATGGCGGCCAGCGACACCCTCGACGTCGCCTTCCACGACGTCCCGGCGGAACCGGTCGGTGAGGTGGACGGCTATGTGCAGCGACCTGGCTTCCAGCACGGCGGCGTCGGGGTCGCGGCGTGCTGGCTGGGCGGGGCACAGGCCGTCGCCGACACCCTCCTGGACGAGGCCGGGAAGCATCCGCTCGACGAGCATGCCGCCGCGCACCTGGGTCAGGTGGACGTCCTGCTGCATGCGGCCGAGGTGGTGCTCGACCGCGCGGCGGAGGAGATCGACGACGACGCCCTGGACCGCCGTGGCGGGGCCCGGGTGCGCGGTCTTCGGGTGCGGGCCCTCGTGGAGAAGGTCTGCACGGAGGTCCTGCACCACGTCGGCAGGGCCACCGGAGCCGGCCCGCTGTGCCGGGACGCCGCCCATGCCCGAGCCGTGGCCGACCTCACGGTCTATCTGCGACAGCATCACGCGGAACGCAGCGACGCGGAGCTGGGCGGTCTGCTGGCGTACGGCGGAGGGGCGAAGTGAGCGGTGATCTCCGGCAGGCCGCTGCCGACGCCATCGGTGCCCCGGGCACGCCGGAAGGGCTGTGGGCCTCCTGGGAGGCCCTTCGCCGCCTGCCCGCCGTCGGTGTGCCCGACGGACCGGTCGTCGTCGTGGCTGCCCACCCCGATGACGAAGTACTGGGATTCGGCGGCACCATGGCCCGTCTGGCCGCCCTCGGCACCGACGTCCACCTCGTCTCGATCACCGACGGCGAGCTGTCGCATCCGCGGAGCACCCTCATCACGGCGGAACGGCTCGCCGAGGTCCGTCATGCCGAACTCCGCACCGCGCTGGCGGACCTCGGGCTGCCCCACGTCCACACGGAGCGGCTCCGTGTCCCCGACACCCGGGTGGACCAGCACGAGAGCGCGGTGGCCGGACGGATCGCCACGCTGCTGCGCGAGGTCGGCGCGGCCCTGTGCGTCGCTCCCTGGGCCCGGGACCTGCACAGCGATCACGAGGCGGCCGGGCGGGCGGCCGGCCGGGCCTGCCAGGACTCGGGGGTGCCGCTGTGGACGTATCCGGTGTGGATGTGGCACTGGTCCCGTCCGGGCGACCCGCGCGTCCCGTGGCACGACGCCGTGCGTCTGACGCTGCCGGCCGAGGCACTGGCGCGCAAGACCTCGGCGATCGGGCAGTTCGTCAGCCAGATCCACGCCTTGGGCGAGGGCGAGGAGAATGCCGCGATCCTTCCCCCGGAGGAGGTCGAGCACCACACCCGGCCGTTCGAGGTGGTGTTCCGTTGAGCACGCCGCCCGGCTACTTCGCCACCCTGTACGCCGCCTCGGCCGACCCCTGGGATCTGGCCGGCCGCTGGTACGAGCAGCGCAAGTACGCGCTCACCCTCGCCTCGTTGCCCCGGCGGCGCTACCGCGCGGGCTTCGAGCCCGGCTGCTCCGTCGGCGTCCTGACCCGCCAACTCGCCGACCGCTGCGACCGGTTGATCGCGGCCGACCGCATCTCCGCCGCCGTCGCCGCCGCGGCAGCGCGCACCGGCGACCTGCCGCAGGTGGACGTACGCTGCCTCGCCGTCCCCGACCAGTGGCCCGAGGGCGAGGGCAGCTTCGACCTCGTCGTCCTGTCCGAGCTGCTCTACTACTTCGACGACGCCACGTTGCAGGCCACGCTCGACCGGGCCGTCGCCGGACTCGAACCCGGCGGCACCTTGGTCACCGTGCACTGGAACCACCCTGTCCCCGAGCACGTGCGCACCGGTCCCGAGGTCGCCGGCGCGGTCGCCGCCGTGCCGGGGCTGTACCTGCTCTCCGAGCTACGGGACGCCGACTTCACGCTGCAGATCCTCTTGCGCCGGAACCGCGACGGCAGCGCCCCGCGTTCTCCCGCCGAGCAAGAGGGTCTGGTGTGAAGGGGGTCCGCGCACGTCCGCCCACGGCCCTCGCCGTCGTCGTCCCCGCACACAACGAGGCCCGGGAGCTTCCGGCCGCACTGGAAGCCCTCCGGGAAGCCGGCCTCCACCCCGCTCTGGCCGGTCTTCCGGTCATCACGGTGGTCGCCGCCGACGCCTGTACGGACGCCACCCCCGCCATCGCTGCGCGATGGGGCGCGGCGCTCGTGGAAGTTCCGGCCCACAACGTAGGGGCGGCCCGGGCAGCCGGTGTGGCCCGCGCCCTCCGGCTGCTCGGCTCCGCCGGCGAGCACGCGTGGATCGCGACCACCGATGCCGACTCGCTCGTTCCGCCGCAATGGCTGGCTCACCAGCTGCGTTGCGCCCGTCAGGGCTGGCACTGCGTCGTCGGCACCGTGCGCCTGCGCCGCAGCGCCGCCCTCGCCTCGCACACCCTGGCCCGTCACCATGCCCATTACTTCGCCGGCCGGCCCGATCCGCCCCGCCCATGGGGACACCCGCACGTCCACGGCGCCAACCTCGGTGTGGGAGCCGAGCCCTACCGTGCAGCCGGCGGATTTCCCGCCCTCACCCATGGCGAGGACCGCGCTCTCGTCACCGCTCTCGCACAACGCGCCTGCCGGATCCTGCGCACCGACGAGTGCCCGGTGCGCACCTCGGCCCGTCTCGACCCCCGAGCCCCCCACGGCTTCGGAGCCTTCCTCCAGCGCATGGTCCTCGAGGACGCCCGGCAGACGCACGCTCTCCCCCACCCCGAAGCCCCGGGTGCGGCGCCCTACGCCGACCGGTAGGCGCGACGAAGCCCCCTGCCCATGGGCGGAGTCGCACCGGGCGCGGCACGAGCGGACGCACCACCGTCAGGCCCGCCCTCGCGTCGTACCGGCCGGACAGCGAGGCACGATCCACGTACGACCGCAACCAGGCGCCGCCGGGCGCATCACGATGGCTGTCTCGCGCTGGGGGTGAGCTGCACACCCTGTCGCCCGCGGTGCGCGCCGCGTACAACCCTTCACCCAAAGACGTGGCTTTCCTCCATTCCCGACCTCTTTACAGCCTTTGGCCCGCTACGGTCTGGCCGATGTCGACGGCATCAGCCCGCCTTCAGCGGGAGAGGACATACGAGAGGGAGAGAACATGACGTTGCGCGGAGCTTCACGAATTGAGCCTGCACGCCGCCGGCGTCGGCTCGGTCTGGCGGCTGTCGCACTCGCCGGCGCCCTGGCCTGTTCCGTGGCCGCGCCGGCGACCGCGGCCGCGCCGGCGAAGATCAACTCCTGCGGCTGGAACAACCCCCACGGCGAACACGCCTACTACGAGCACTGCGCCACCGACACCAATGTCTGGATCCAGGTCAAGCGCTGGTCACGAGGCAGCTACCACCGCTGTGTCGGACCGGGCCGTACCGTCCTGGACTTCGACGCCACAGGAGCCTGGTACGACAGCAACTACCGCGGCGGCCTCTGCTCCCACCCCGGGGACACCGGCCCCTGACCTGACGTGCCACGGGACGCACGAGCGTAGGCGCCCCGCCCTCTTGCCGCCTGCCGCCCACCGCCGGCAGGCGGCCCTGCGGCCGGCGTTCAGGGCTGACAGTGCGGGCACCAGACGGTACGGCGCCCGGCGAGACGACCGGAACACAGTGCCCCCCGGCAGCGAGGACACCGCGGCTCACTGTCGTCCCTGCGCCCCGTGAGCCACGAGCGCCGCGGCGGGACGCACCCGGCACGCACGGAAGAGCGGAGCACCCGGCCCATCGCCGCATGGATGCCCCGACAGGCCGTCTCGCTCAGGTCCCGCGCCGGAGTGCGGGGAGCGAAGCGGGCCCGCCAGAGGATCTCGTCACACAGAAGATTTCCGAGACCCGCGATCACGGACTGATCCATCAGCGCACTTTTGACGGCACCGCGCCGTCCGGACAGCAGTTCCGCCAACTCCGCTCGGTCCACGGCCAGGGCATCGGGGCCCAGCCGGTCCAGGATCCTGCCGACGGCGCTGTCGCCGAGCAACTGCACTCCCTGCAGCTTGCGTTGGTCCCGAAAGCGCAGGCTGCGCACATCGTCGAGCGTCAGCACGAGGCGGTCATGGGCTGCCAGGGGTTCGTCGGGCGAACAGCACCACAGCGATCCCGTCATGCCGAAATGAAAGACAAGCGTGGGGCCGCCGTCCATGGGCGCAAAGAGCCATTTGCCGTGACGCCACGCCGTCCCGAGCCGCCTTCCCTCTCCGTCCTTCCGCAGCCGTTTCTCGGTGACGCCCCGCAGAACCCCCGCGTCACGCACCTCGATGTCCGTGACACACCGCCGGCCACAGGCGATCAGCACCCGACGGAATCCTTCGACGTCCGGCAGTTCGGGCATCATCCCTCCGCGGCTTTCCCTCCAGCGTGACCAGGCCGAAGGCCGTCGAACCGGTCCGCATGGGGCGTGCCTTGGGCCGTACCTCCGGCGCACCAGTCGTGTGCCAGAGCTGCCTCCAGAGAACGACCGATCGGCGGTGATCGCATCCCCGCCACAGCGGCCGCTCCGGCACGGTTCCGGAGTCTTGCCGCCCGGTTCAGAAGAGTTCCTCGGATTGGACGATGCGGGCCTGCATATTGCGTTCCATCATGCGCAGGGCGGCCTCCGCGAGGTCCTGGTGGATATGGGCGCAGGCGTCCTCGGCGACGGTGACAGCGATGTGCCGGATATGTGCGTCGAGCGCCGAATAGAGCACGCACTGTTCGGTGACCTGGCCGCAGAGCACGATCGTGCCGATGCCGTGCTGGCGCAGCAGGTATTCCAGGGGCGTCTGGTAGAAGATCGAGTGTCGGCCCTTGACCACGAACAGGGAGTTCTCGTCGGGCCGGACCGGTTCCACCAGGTCCCTGTGCGGGCCGCTGAGGACGGTGTCCAGAAGCTCGTCATGGTGCGAGCGCCACAGCCCGAAGTTGTCGTTGACGTAGATGACCTCGATATCGCTCCGCCGGGCCCGTTCGATCAGTGAGGTGACGCGCGGCAGGACCGTGCGTACCGAGGGCAGCAGTAGTTCGGCGTCCTCATGGTCGTAGGAGTTGAGCATGTCGATCACGATGAGTGCGGTGTCGGACATGGCGCGGGCCCCTGTCAGTCGCGCACCGCGGTCCGGCCGAAGTGCCGTCCGTACGTCCGATGCCGCACTGCCGGCGTCGGAGAGCCACCTCGGCCACGATCCGTAATCAGAACGTTTCCGCTGGTCACGTGCCCACCCGCCTTTCTCCGGAGGCCACATCTCTCACTGTGGCGCGCGGCGGGCGAGGGCGCATGTGCGCCCGCGGGACAGCCGTGGGACACCCGGACTCCACACCGGCGGCGGCCCGGCCCGGTGTCCTGCGCAGCCCGACGGAGCCCGAACAGCGCCGCTCAGGATCTGCCGATCAGGACCCGCCGATCAAGACCCACCACACAACGGGCTCGCCCTACCCGACATCGGGCGCGGACCGTAGTTCGATCCCGTCCCCGGTCCGCTCCATCTCCAGCACGACGAGCTCGTTACGCCCCTTCCGCCACAGATGGCTTGGTGCGTACAGGGTGACCTGTGGCCCGAGGGACCAGTACCGGCCGAGCGCGAATCCGTTGAGCCAGACCATGCCCTTGTCCCAGCCCGGGAAGGCGAGGAAGCCGTCCGCGGGGGTGTCCACATGAATCCGGGCCCGATGGAACGCGGGGCCGGTCGGCATGTCGTCGCCGGTGAATTTCAGGGCCGCGAGGTTGTCCAGCGGCAGTCGCCGGATCTCCCAGTCGTGCAGTTCTTCGTCGTCGAGGAGCACCTTGCCGCTGATGCCCTTGGGGTCGTTGAGGCCGGGGCCGAAGTTGATCCGCCCGGTGGGGTCCACCAGGAGGTCCAGGGTGCTCGACGCGCCGGCCACGGTGAAGGCGACGGAGTGGTCCGGCTGGTTGCGGTCGAAGGTGCCGATCCGCTTGCCGTCGCCGAAGACCAGCGCGCGGTCGCCCAGCCCCGTGAGCCGCAGCGCCCTGGCCCCCTGCTGCCCGCGTACCCGAGTGCGGTAGTGGATCAGCCCGTGCGCCTGCCCGAGGGCCTCCATGTGGACGGGGAGGGTACGCCGCACCGGAGTGCCGAGTGCGTCGAGGGACGCCATGAGCGACGCCGATTCGCGGACGGCGACCCGCTGGGCCGGCATGCGGTGGGGCGTGGGCGGCAGGGGCGTATTCGGCAGAGTGGTGTATTTGGCGAGCACATCGCGCACCCTGTGGAACTTCTCGGTGAGTTCGCCGGATTCACTGATCGGGGAGTCGTAGTCGTAGCTGGTGACGGTGGGCTGATAGAAACTGCCCGTCAGGTTGGCACCCGCGGACCAGCCGAAGTTCGTTCCGCCCACCGCCATATAGAAGTTGATCGACCCGCCCGCTTCGAGGATCTTCTCCACGTCGGCGGCGGTCTGCGCCGGGTCGGTGGTGTGGTGCCGCTCTCCCCAGTGGTCGAACCAGCCGTCCCAGAACTCCGTGCAGAACAGCGGCTTGTCCGGCTGGAAGGCGCGCAGCTCCGCGAAGGGGCCGGTGGGGTCCCCGCCGAAGTTGACGGTGGACAGGAGGTCGGGAAGGCTGCCGGCCTTCAGCGCGTCCTGGGTGGCTCCGTTGGAACAGAACAGCAGGCTGTCCACGCCCTGGGCCCGCATGGAGTCCCGTAGATGTTCCAGGTACGCGTGGTCGTCGCCGTAGCTGCCGTACTCGTTCTCGACCTGCATGGCGATGACCGGTCCGCCGCGGGTGGCCTGCAGATCGACGAACCGGGGCAGGAGTTCGGCGAACCAGGCGTCGACCGCTCGCTCGAATGCGGGGTCGGAACGGCGCAGCGGCGCGTCCTTGTCCTTGAGGAGCCAGGCGGGCAGGCCGCCGAAGTCCCACTCGGCGCAGATGTACGGCCCCGGTCGCACGATCACCTTCAGCCCGACCTCGTCCGCGGTCCGCACGAAGGCGGCGACGTCGCGCCACCCGGTGAAGTCGGCCTTCCCCTCGTACGGTTGGTGGAAGTTCCAGGCGACATAGGTCTCCACCGTGTTCAGGCCCATGGCCCGCATCCGCGTCAACCGGTCGCGCCAGTCCTTGGGATGTGTCCTGAAGTAATGGAAGGCGCCCGAGAGAATCCGGAACGGCTCGCCGTCCAGCAGGAATGCGTCTCCGCGGATGGTCAGCCCCCGCGGGTCTTCGGCCTGGGCGAAGGCCGTCCGGCCGCCGCCCACGGCGACACCCACGGACGCGGCCCCCACCATGGCCGCGCTCAGAAATCTACGTCGACTGAAGTGCGTCATGCCTGGTCTCCTCGACTCGACCGGTCGTCACCCCGACGCGAACATGCCCGTACCGCCATGTTCAGTACTGCGTGTTTCTGTGCAGTGAGAGTGTTGTAGAGAACAGAAACGAGCACAAGGGTTCGTGACCGAACACAGTGCAACACGGCGCGAACGAGTCGTACACGAACTGCCGGGCGGGGAAGCGACGTTCAGGTCGGCAGGGGAGCAACTGGTAGCTGCACGCCGATCGGAGAGGCGCGTCCCGCACGCATCCACAATGCAGCGCGCCGCCGGTCCGACGTCCTGCGCGGTCAGGTGGTCGCCCGCGCCGGACTCCGCTGCTCGGTGGCCCCGGGAGTGGGGGCGATCAGCAGCTTGGCATGGAGCCTGGGGCCCAGGACGGTCACCGTGACGGCGATGGCGGCTGCGATGTACACCTGCGCCTCGGCCACATAAGGGTCGATCGCCATCTGGAGCAGCAACGCGGCGGCGATGAGGCCCAGTTTGGCGCAGATCACCCGGGGCGCCGACAGGGTGGGACGGGACGAGGGGTGCGCCCCCGCGGCCCGTGCGCGGTGTGCGGCGCGGATCTGCAGCGGGATGGTCAGCAGGATGCACAGCTCACGGATGCCGAGCGCTCGGAGGTCGTTGCCGCCGCCCGGGTCCATCACGCGGCCGAGGAGGGCGCTGGCGACGAGGGCCACCGAGACGATGAGGATCCGGGCGGCGATCAGGCGGGCGAGCACCCGGCGAGGGTGCGCGGACTCGTGGAACGCGGCGGTGAGGCTGCGGTTGGTCCGCAGGAGGACGGGCGGGATGAGCAGCAGGAGCAGGGCGGCCCGCACCGCATGGGCCCAGGCCGGCTCGTTGGCTTCCCCCAGCCACATGAAGGCGAGGACCGCACCGGCCACGGCG
Organism: Streptomyces caniferus; assembly: GCF_009811555.1. Taxonomy (GTDB): domain Bacteria; phylum Actinomycetota; class Actinomycetes; order Streptomycetales; family Streptomycetaceae; genus Streptomyces; species Streptomyces caniferus. The sequence goes on from NZ_BLIN01000005.1 coordinate 1,385,366, forward strand.
TAGCCCCTGCGGACACCCCGGGCAGGCGGCTGCCGTTGCGGGTTCATGAAAGCGGCTCCTTGCGGGAGGAGTGGTGAGTGGGGTGGTCCGGGGGCCTACGGGGGCGGGCGGAGGCATCCGCTGCCGCTGACCGCCGCGGGGCGGTCCGGGTGCCGCGCGCCGGTCCGCCACGGTCGGCGCGGTGTTCAGACTCGGTCGGCATGGCTGTCACGCTCGGTCGGCGCTGCGGTCAGGTTCGGTCGGTGCCGCAGTCAGGCTCGACCGGTGCTGCGGTCGGTCCCGGTCTCGGCGGGGCCGTCCGGTGCGAGGTCCGCGCCGATGCCGCGGAACAGCCATCGCAGCGCCTGGCCGAAGAGTTCTTCCGGAACACTGCCGGGGTCGACGCGCCGCAAGCGCACCAGTCCGTGGAAGAGCGCCGCCACGACCGTGGCCACGGAGTCGGCGGGGACCTCGGTGGATGCGCCCTGCTCCGCGAGCCAGGTGCCGATCAGGCCCTCCAGCGCCTGGCGCGGTTCGCGCAAGGCGGTGGCCATCGTGTCGAGGACATGGGGGTTGCGTACGGCGTAGAGCCAGAACTCGGCCTGGAGCGGCGCGAAGTCGGTGTCCTTGTCGGCGACGTGCACCAGCAGACGCCCCAGCTCGGCGGCGGCCTCCCCGGTGCCCACCTCATGCCGGTCGAGGGTCTGGGCCGCCTCGGCGACGCGGCCCATACCGCGTTCGGCCATCAGCGCCAGGAAGAGAGCCTCCTTGCCGCTGAAGTTGGAGTACAGCGCGCCGATGGAGAAGCCCGCGGACTCGGCGATCTCCTCCACCGAGGCACCGGCGAAGCCCTTGCGGGCGAAGACCCGGGCCGCGGCGTCCAGCAGCAGTCGCCGGGTGCGGGCCTTGGCCTCCGCACGGGTGAGCCGCGGCCGTGCGGGTTCCTCTTGGTCGGTACTCATATCGCCGATGCTATTCAGATAGTGCGCACTATGTCAATGCGCCGATAGCGTGTACAGTCCGAATAGTGGTTGCTATCTGAATGGCGGGTGCGATCGATCCGCGGAACCGTCCCGCAGCGACGCCCGACGCCCGGCCGTCACCCGCCGAAGAACCGCCGAACCCCCGCCGACCTGGGAGGAGAGCGAAGAAATGCCCACCGATCCGCCACCCGAGGAGCTCCGGCTCGTCGTGGATCTGAACCGATGCCAGAGCTATGGACAGTGCGTCTACGCCGCACCGACCGTCTTCCGCTTCCACGGTGAGGAGGCGCTGGAATACGACTACGCGCCCGATCCGGGGACGCGCCGCGAGGTCGAGCGGGCCGCCGCGGCGTGCCCGGTGCAGGCCATCCTTCTGGCCAGGGCGACCGAGCCCGCGCCCCTGGCCCCAGAGCGTGCACGATGATCGGCCCCGAGCGCATCGTCGTGGCCGGAGCCTCCCTGGCCGGCCTGCGCGCCGCCGAGGCGCTGCGCGACGAAGGATTCGACGGTGAGCTCACGCTCATCGGCGACGAACCGCACGCCCCTTACGACCGTCCGCCGCTGTCGAAGGCGGTCCTGTCCGGCTGGCTGCCCACGGACCGCACCGTGCTGCCCAGGGCCCGCAACATCGACGCCCGATGGCTGCTCGGCTCCCCCGCGACCGGTGTGGACCTGGCCGCTCGCCGGGTGGCGCTGGCGGACGGACGGGAGGTGCCGTATCACCGGCTGCTGATCGCCACCGGCACCCGGGCCCGGCCCTGGCCCCGGCAGCAGGGCGGTGACCTGCACGGCGTGCATGTGCTGCGCTCCCGCGACGACGCCGACCGGCTGCGCGCGGCGCTGGCCGCGGGGCCGGGCCGGGTGCTGGTGATCGGCGCCGGCTTCACCGGCGGCGAGGTGGCCTCCGTCTGCCGTGACCTGGGCCTCGACGTGACCGTGACCCACCGCGGCGGTGCCCCCTTGGCGAGTGCGCTGGGCGGTGTGATCGGCGACGCCGTGACCCGCTGGTACCGCGACGCCGGGGTGGACCTGCGGCTCGGCACCACGGTCCGGACCCTGGAGGGCGACGCGCACGGCAGGTTGCGGCGGGCGGTCCTCGCCGACGGCACCGTGGTGGAGGCCGAGGTGGCCGTGGTCGCGGCCGGCGCGCTCGCCAACACCGAGTGGCTGAACGGCTCCGGGCTGGCCGCCGATGCCCGCGGAGTGGTGTGCGACGCCTCCTGCCGGGCCCTGACCGTCGACGGGACACCGGTGGCGGACGTCTTCGCCGCCGGCGACGTCGCCCGCTGGCCGCACCCCCTCTACCCCGGGCAGCTCCTGCGCCTGGACCACTGGGACAACGCCGTTGCCCAGGCCAGGACCGCCGCGCACAACATGGCCCACGGGTCACGGGCGCCTCGCACCCACGACCCCCTGCCGGCCTTCTGGTCCAACCAGTTCGGGGTCAACCTCAAGTGCGTGGGGCTGCCCGCCCTGGCCGATCAGGTCGTCCTCACGCAAGGCTCGCTCGACCAGCGGCAGTTCGTGGCCGCCTACGGCCGGCGCGGCCGTCTGATCGCCGCCGTCGCGGTGGACTCCCCCCGCGTGCTGGACGGATACGCCGCCCTCATCGAGGCCGGAGCGCCCTTCCCCCCGGTGCTCAACGCCACCGACGGACCGGGCCGGGCCGACCCGCTCGACCCTGCGTTCCCCCGCCCCGCCGACCCCGCCCCGGGTGACCCGTCCATGCCACCCACCCCACCCGCTTCGTCCGCCCCCTCCCCCCAGCCCGACCCGTCCGCCTCATCCGCCCCGTCCGTCCTGGCCGGACACGAGTGAGAGGGAAATCCACCATGACCGCGACGACGACCACGCCCACGGCCTCGACCGCCCACCAGCACACGGCCACCGTGCTGTTCGCGCAGGGCCTCCGCTACGAGCACCGCGCCGACCCCTACCCCTACTACGAGCAGCTGCTCCGGCAGCCGGTCGTGCGCATGGACGACGGCACCTGGCTGGCAGGCGGCCACCGCGAGATCAGCCTGCTGCTGCGGGACCCGCGCATCAGCGCCGACCGGCTTCCCCCGCCGCAACAGCGGCCGATCCGCAAGAGCCTGCTGGTCGAGGACCCGCCCCGGCACGACCAGTTGCGCCATCTGGTCACCCAGCAGTTCGTCCCCCGCATCATGGGCATGCGCGACCACATCGAGGCACTCGTCACCGGGCTGCTCGACGCGCACACCAGCGCCCGGCCGGGACAGCTGGACGTCGTCGCGGACCTGGCCTACCCGCTGCCCGTCACCGTCATCTGCGAACTGCTCGGCGTGCCACGCGAGGACGAAGCCCTCTTCGGCAGCCTCGCCCGCCGGCTCACCCGGGGCCTGGACCCCATCGACACCCAGACCGAGGACGAGATCCGCGAACTCCAGCAGACGCGGAACGAGTTGCAGCAGTACCTCGAAGGGCTCATCGCGCGGCACGACACCGCCCCCGGCGACGACCTGCTCGCCGGCCTGATGCACAGCCATGGCCCCGAGGGCCCCATCGACCCCATCGACCTCCGCGTCACCCTCGGCCTGCTGCTCATCGCCGGCCACGAGACCACCGTCAACCTCATCGCCAACGGCACCCTCGCCCTGCTGCGCCACCCCGACGCCCTCGCCCGGCTGCGGACCGACCCCGATCTCGCCACCCCGCTCGTGGAGGAGGTGCTGCGGTACGACCCGCCGGTCCAGATGTCCGGACGCAGCACCCTGGCCGACATCGACCTCGCCGGCACCACCATCCCCAAGGGCTCACGCATCCGCCTGCTCCTCGCCGCCGGCAACCGCGACCCCCGGCGCTTCGCGGACCCGGACCGGTTCGTCGCCGACCGCACCGACAACGCCCACCTCGGATTCGGCGGCGGCATCCACTACTGCATCGGCGCCACCCTCGCCCGCGCCGAAGCCCAGATCGCCCTGACGGCACTCGCCCGCCGCCTGGAGTCGCCCCGCCTGGTCGCCGACCCCCCGCCCTACCGGGAAAACGCCATCCTGCGCGGCCCGGAAAGCCTCCCGGTCTCCTTCACCCGCCTGATCGCCGACGACGGCGGGGCCGGGTGACGCCTGCTCCCCCACCGATGCCTCCCGGGCCGCGGGTGAGGTGAAGAAGTCCGCCAGGCCCGCGAGCCAGTAGGCCGACGACACCGACGTGGCGGCCACCGGCGCAGAGAACAGCGCCGGTGGCCGCCACGTTCACGAAGGCCGCGAAGGCCGCGAAGGCCGCACGCAACGCGGCCTGGGGAGGACAGGGAACTCCTCATCGGCAAGAGGTGGCGGGGCAGCAGGAGAGGTGAGCATCGCAGAGGACCGGGATCTGTACCGGAGACACGGGTGATCGCGGCTTCGCGATGACCGCGGCGCGCGTCGCTCGTGGCCGGCCGTGGCACCCTGATCCGCGGCCGAGGAGCAGGGCGTCATGGTGCCCGCCCGCATGCTCCGGGCCCGAAGTGTGGTGTGCCACCACATGTGCGCCTGACCTGCGCATTCCTACGGTGTGGCGACACGGAAACGTCCCTGTCCCTCGTCAGGAAGTGGTGCCGATGTCCTCTCCCGCGACCGCTCCCCCACCACCCACCAGCCTCCGGCGCATCGTCGCCGCGAGCCTGATCGGCACCACCGTCGAGTGGTACGACTTCTTTCTCTACGGCTCCGCCGCGGCCCTGGTGTTCAACAAGCTGTTCTTCCCCGGCTCCGATCCGCTCGTCGGGACCCTGCTGTCGTTTCTGACATACGCGGTGGGCTTTGCGGCGCGGCCCATCGGGGCGCTGGTCTTCGGGCATTACGGGGACCGGCTGGGGCGTAAGAAGCTGCTGGTGCTGAGCCTGCTGATGATGGGCGGGGCGACCTTCGCCATCGGGTTGCTGCCGACACATGCGACGGTCGGTACCGCGGCGCCGGTGCTGCTGACCGTGCTGCGGCTGGTCCAGGGGTTCGCGCTGGGCGGTGAGTGGGGCGGCGCGGTGCTGCTGGTGTCGGAGCACGGTGACGCACGACGGCGCGGATTCTGGGCGTCCTGGCCGCAGACCGGCGCCCCCGCCGGGCAGTTGCTGGCCACCGGCGTGCTGTCGGTGATGACGGCGCTGCTGTCGGATGCGGCGTTCGCGTCCTGGGGATGGCGGGTGCCGTTCCTGCTCTCCGGCGTGCTGGTGGTCGTGGGGCTGTGGGTCCGGCTCTCGGTGGATGAATCGCCGGTGTTCAAGGCCGCGTTGGCGAACGCCGAGGTACGGCGGGCCGAGGGCGCCGCCGTCGAGAAGCTGCCCCTGGTGGCGGTGCTCACGCACCACTGGCGGGATGTGCTGATCGCGATGGGCGCCCGGATGGCCGAGAACATCTCGTACTACGTGATCACGGCGTTCGTGCTCGTCTACGCGACCTCGCACACGGGGCTGTCACAGCAGACCGCCCTCAACGCCGTACTGATCGCTTCGGCGCTGCACTTCGCGGTCATCCCGGCCTGGGGCGCGCTCTCGGACCGGATCGGACGCCGGCCGGTCTATCTTCTGGGCGCGGTCGGCGTCGCCGCCTGGGCGTTTCCGTTCTTCGCGCTGGTGGACTCCCGCCAGTTCGGGCTGCTGCTGCTCGCGGTGAGCGTCGGACTGGTCTTCCACGGGGCGATGTACGCGCCGCAGGCGGCCTTCTTCGCGGAGATGTTCGCGACCCGGATGCGGTACTCGGGTGCCTCGATCGGTGCCCAGTTCTCCTCGGTCGCGGCCGGTGCGCCCGCCCCGCTGATCGCGACAGCGCTGCTCGCCGACTTCGACAGCCCGACGCCGATCGCCCTGTACGTCATCGCCGCGGCGCTGTTGACGCTGCTCGCGGTGGGCGTGGCGCGGGAGACCCGCAGCCGGGATCTCGCCGCGGTGGACGGCACGGCGACGGCCGGCGCGCTCCGGGCCACCGGCGCCGGAGCGCCGGAGGGCGGAACCTCGTCGGCCGTACCGTACTGAGCGGGCCAAGGGGCCGGGTACCTGATGTTCGGCGGGGGCGTGGCGGGCCCGGGGACGCTCCGGGAGACGGGGCAGCAGGTCCGCCACGCCCCCGCCGGGCGTCAGGAGTGGTTCTTGCTCTTCAGGGAGTCCTTCATCCCCTGGATGTTCTCCTTGGCGTTGCCCATCGCGCCCTTGGCCTTGCCCTTGGCCTCGTCGGTGCGGCCTTCGCTCTTCAGGCGCTCGTCGCCCATGGCCTTGCCGGCCTTCTGCTTGGCCTTGCCCTTCATCTTGTCCATCGCGCCTCTGTCACCCATGACGTACTCCTCTGTCCGGTGGGAAGGGGGAAAGCTTCGGCACCACGCTGCCGCAGGTCGCGGCGGCCCGCACCCGGAGGCGGCTACCGGTACTGACCGGTTCGCGGGCACGGCGCGGAACACCGTCCCGGCTACCTGCCGGTATCGCGTGCCACGGCGGAGGACAACTGGTGCAGCCGCAGCGCCAGCTGGATCTCCAGGGCGCGTGCCGGGGTCTGCCAGTCGGGTCCCAGCAGCCGGCTCACCCGCTCCAGGCGCTGGGCGACGGTGTTCACATGGACGTGCAGGGAGTCCTTGGTGCGGGCCGGGCTCATACCGCAGGCGAAGTAGGCCCCGAGGGTGCGCAGCAACTCCGTCCCGCGCCGGGCGTCGTAGTCGGCGACCGGGCCGAGCGTCCGGTGGACGAACCCGTCCACGTCACGGGTGTCGGCGAGCAGCAGACCGAGGAAGCCGAAGTCGGCGGCGGCCGCGCCCTGGCCGGCCCGGCCCAGGACGCGGAGCGCCTCCCGGCAACGCCGGGCCTCCGCGTAGGCGTCCACGACCGCCGCGGGGCGGACGGCCGGCGCCGGGACGGGGGCCGAGGCGCCGACCGTGACGGGCTGGTGCAGCGCGGCACCGAGCCGGGCGGCGATCTCGCGGGCGGTGTGCGCCGGGTCGCCGTCGGGGCCGAGCGGCAGCAGCAGGACGGCGCCGCCGTCCCGTACGGCGGCCAGTCCCCGGCGGGTGGCGGCGAGATGGGAGGCCGCCGACCACAGGCGGCGGCGGTCGGCGCCGTCGGGGTGGGACGCGGCCTCGCCGTCGGCTTCCGGCGCCCCGTGGGCCGGTGGGACCTCGTCGGTCCGGGCCGCCAGGACGATATGCGGCGCATCGAGGTCGGCGCCGACCCGGGCCGCGCGTTCGCCGAGCAGGCGGGGATCGCGGTCGGCGGCGTTCAGCAGGTCGTCCAACAGTTCGCCGCGCACCCGCTGTTCGGCCTCGCCGGCCGTCCGCCGGGCGAGCAGCAGCAGCGAGGTGACCATGGCGGCCCGCTCCAGGGTGCGCTGGTCGACCGGGTCGAGGGCCGGGTGACCGCGCAGGACGAGCGCGCCCAGGACCTCACCGCCCGCCCCGACCGCCGCGACCCAGTCGGCGCCCTCCCGTACGGCGTGACCGTCGGCGCGGGAGCGGTCCAGCGCCGCGGCCGGTGCCCGGCCGGGGTCGGTGAACTCGACGTCGCCGTGCAGGACTTCCGCCAGCGCCTGCGCCACGTCCGCGACCCCGCCGCCGCGCAGCACCAGTTCGGTCAGCCGGTCGTGGATGTCCGAGGCGCGTTCGATGACCGAGCTGCGGTCGCGGATGATCTCGTTCGCGGCTTCCAGTTCGGTGAGCGTCTTACGGGTCTCGGCGAGGAGGCGGGCGGTGTCGATCGCGACGGCGGCATGCGCCGCGTGGGCGGCGAGCAGGGCTATCTCCCCGTGTTCGAAGACCCGCTCGCGGCGGTCGGCGGCGAAGAGTACGCCGATCACGCCGCTGCCGAGCATCAGCGGGACCCCGAGGATCGCCACCAGGCCCTCGTCGTGGACGCCCGAGTCGATGGTGCGGGTGTGCCGGAACCGCTCGTCGTGGAAGTAGTTGTCGGTGACGTAGGGGCGGGCGGTCTGGGCGACCAGCCCGCCCAGGCCTTCGCCCATGCCGAGCCGCAGCTGCTGGAACCGCGCGGAGACCGAGCCGTCGGTGACGCGCATGTAGGTGTCGCCGGCGGCGGGGTCGTTGAGGGTGAGGTAGGCGACCTCGGTGCCCAGGAGGGAGCGGGCCCGGCGCACGATCGCCCGCAGCACCGCGTCGAGGTCGCGCAGCCCGGCGAGGTCGTGGGCGGTGGCGTACAGCGCCGACAGTTCGGCCTCGCGCCGTCGGCGGCCCTCCAGCTCGGCACGTACCCGCAGGGCGAGGAGCTTGGCCCGCTCCAGTGCGGCGAGCCGGCCGGCGGACGCCCCGTCGGCGCGGGCGCGCAGCACCGGCCGCTCGTAGTCCTCGGCCGCGGCACCGGCGGCCAGCAGCCTCAGGAAGGCGGTCTCGGCCGGGTCGTGGGCGAGGCCGTCGGCCGGGGCGCGATCCCGGTCGTGGGGAACGGGCGCCGGCGGACGTGCGTCCACGGGGCGGGGCGCCGGCAGAGGCACCGCGTCCACGGCGGCGGGCGCCGGCGGGGGCACGTCCGCGCGTCCCGGTACCGGCGGGGACGCGTCCGCGGGTCCTGGTTCCGGCTCGGGCATCGGCTGATCGGAGGACATGGTCACAGGGATACCTCCGGATCGTCGCGGTGCGCCAGCCTCCGCGGCGGGCTCCCGGACCGGGGACCGCTCAATGCGCGGTCCAGCCCCCGTCCAGTACCAGAGAGGTACCGGTCATGAAGGACGCCTGCGGAGTGCAGAGGTAGGCGACGGCCTCGGCGACCTCCTCCGGTTCGAGCAGCCGCTTGAGGGCGGAGTCGGCGAGCAGGAGGTCGGCCAGTACGCGTTCCTCGGGGATGCCGTGGGCGGCCGCCTGGTCGGCGAGCTGCCGTTCGACGAGGGGGGTGCGGACATAGCCGGGGTTGATGCAGTTGCTGGTGACGCCGTGCCGGGCGCCCTCCAGGGCCGCGGTCTTCGAGAGCCCCTCCAGGCCGTGCTTGGCCGCGACGTACGCGGACTTGAAGGGGGACGCCCGCAGACCGTGCACGGACGAGATGTTGATGACGCGGCCCCAGCCCTGCGCGTACATATGGGGCAGCGCGCCCCGCAGCAGCCGGAAGGGCGCCTCCAGCATGACGGTCAGGACCTGGTGGAAGACCTCGGGCGGGAACTCCTCGATGGGGCGCACGAGCTGGAGGCCCGCGTTGTTGACGAGCAGATCGGCGCCGGCCGCGGCCCGCTCGGCGGCGTCCAGATCGGTGAGGTCCAGCGGCCACGGTTCGATGCCGCCCCGGCCGCCGTCCGGGTGATCCGCCACGAGGGCGGCCAGCCCGTCGGCGTCCCGGTCGACCGCGCGCACCGTCGCGCCGGCCGCCGCCAGCCGCAGGGCGCAGGCGCGTCCGATGCCGCCGGCCGCTCCGGTGACGAGCGCGGTGCGGCCGTCGAGGTCGAGGGATACCGGGCCTGGGGTGCCGATCACGGTCATGTCCGCACCTTAGGCAGCGGCCTGGTCCGCCACCGATGTGTCCCGGCGCCACAGTTCACCGGGCGATGGTGGTGGCCGCCCACGTCAGATGTGGTGCCCGCGCCCTGCCCCGGCCGCCCTCGCGGACGGTGCGCCGCCGTTCCCGGCGGCCCGTCCGCTTCACCCGATCGGCCGTCCCGGATCGCCGGGCGGCCCCAGGGCCCCTAGCGTCGTACGACGCAGCGTGCCGTCTGCGCACCGCCGTCCCATCCGCGCACCGCCGCCCCGAGGGAGACCGACATGCGGAGGCTCATCGCCGTGCCGACGGTGCTGCTCGCCCTGGCCGCGGCGGGCTGCGGGGACGCGGACGGCGACCGGGATCCGGCGGCCGCCGCGCCGTCCGCCACAGGCACCGGTGCGGGCCCGGACGAGCATCCGGACCAGGACGCGGGTTCCGCGTCCCCCACCGTCCCCGGGCAGCCGCTGAACTGCGGCGAGCTGACCGACGCACTGGGCAAGGCGGGGGACGTCACCCTCTACGCGGATCCCGCGGCCGGCGGCACGGTGGACTGCGCGGAGGCCCGCCAGGTGATGTCCGAGTTCTTCGTACGGGTTCCGCACGAGGGCCGGGACGACCGGGGCACGCTGGCCGTCCGCGGCTGGTTCTGCCAGTACGAGAGCGGCCCCACCGGCACCTGGATCACGACCTGCCGCAAGGACAAGCGGGAGATGCACACCGAGGAGCCGTCCGATCAGCCGTCCGCCCCGGACCCGTCCGAGGAGCCCGGCGATCCGGACGGCTCCCAGCTGCCCACGCTTCCCGGCGCGCCCTCCGACCCGACGGACGAGCCGTCGACGGAGGAGCTGTAGCCACTGACGGACGAGCCATGGCCCCGCCGGCCGCCGGAGGAGCCCGGAGCACCGCGGGGGCGCGCCCCTGGACGGCCGCTCAGGGCTGCTGCCCCTCCGGCTCCTCCTCCATCGTGTGGAACCAGGTCGGTCCGGCCTCCAGCGCCCGCTTGATGCGGGTCAGCGCGTACTCCTCGAGCTCCGGCAGGGCGTCCACGTCGAACCAGCCCACCTCCAGCGACTCGTCGTCATTGACCTTCGCCTCGCCGCCGACCGCCCGGCAGCGCAGCGTCACGTCCATGAACTGGCAGACATCGCCGTTGGGGTAGTGGGTGGGCGGCATGGTCTCGACGAGGACGACGCCCTCGGCGACGACCCGCACCGCGGTCTCCTCGTAGACCTCGCGCATCGCGGTCTCGGCGGGCTGTTCGCCGGGCTCGGGAATGCCACCGATCACCGACCAGCCACCCGTGTCGGCCCGCTTGCCCAGCAGGACCCGGCCCTGGTCGTCGAAGACGACCGCGCTCACCCCGGGCAGCCAGAGCAGCTGCCGGCCGATGGAGTTCCGGAGGTGACGGATGAATTCGGGGGTTGCCATGCTCCGACCCTACGGGACGTCCCTGACGGCACCCGGCCCCTGGGGTGATCCGGCCGCGTACGCGCTCCGCACGGCGTTCAGGCACCCGCCGGGGTCCCCTTGCGCGGCCGCAGCCGGCCCCGGATCGCGCGGACGGCACCCTCGGCGTCGTCGACGGTGACGGTGAAGTCGCGTCCGTCGCCGAGCCGCACCACCACGCCCTCACCGCGGCGTACGACCACGGCCGTTCCCTGCTCGGGGCGCCAGCGATAGCCCCAGCCGCCCCAGTGGCGCGGGGTGACCTGGGGGGTGAAATCGGCGCCGACGACGGTGTCGAGGGGGATGCGGCGGCGCGGCACCCCTATATGGCCGCACCGCACCTCCAGGCAGTCCTTGTCGATGCGTACCGCGACATGGACGTAGGCGAGCGTGCCGAAGAGCACCAGCAGGCCGACCGCGACACAGCCGACCACCGACATCACCAGGGGCGCGAGGCCCGCGGTCCAGTTGCTCTCGACGGCGAGCTCGATGCCCAGCGCGAGGCAGCCCGCGCCGACCGCGGCCAGCAGCCACTGGATGCGGTTGGTGGCACTGCCGTGCCAGACCTCGGGAATTTCCGCATGGGAGCCGCCGGTGGGGCGCGCTCCGCTGTCGGCGCCATCGGTCGTGCCAGGGTCTTCGGGGGCTGCTGCCCCCTCGTGGGGGTGGTCCCTCATGAGACGCAGCGTACGCGTCTTTGCACGCTACGGCAGGGCGTCGGCCGGTCGTTCAGGGCCAGGCGCGCGGTGCCGCCGACGTCATGGCCGACGTCGGCGGCGGGCATCAGCGCCGGGCGGCCGTGGCGACGCCGTCGGCCCGGGCAGGGCGCTCGGCCGGGGTCCCCGGGGCGAGGTCCGTACGGCTCGCGGCGAGCAGCCGGCCCTCGGCGAAGGTGAGCGCCTCGGCCGGCAGCCCGCCGGGACGGCCGCTGAGGATCACGCTGAGTGCGCCGGTCGGGGCGGCGGCCGGCGCCGGCTCGGCACCGATGCGGCGCAGCGCCTGGGCGGCGACCGCCTCGGCGGAACCGTGCAGGACGAGGGCGGGGGCGCCGGGCTGCTGGAGGGCGGCGCGGATCCGTTCGGCGACCAGCTCGTAGTGGGTGCAGCCCAGGACGACGCTGCGCACGTCCCGGGGGGTGCGCGCCGCGGCGGCCGCGATGGCGTCGTCGATCGCGGCCTCGTCGGCGGCCTGGACGGCGTCGGCGAGCCCGGGGCAGGGCACCCCGGTGACCTCCACGCCGTGCCCGAACCGCTCGATCAGGTCCCGCTGGTAGGGGCTGCCGGTGGTGGCGGGGGTGGCCCAGATGGCGACCGGGCCGCCGCCGACCGTGGCGGGCTTGATGGCCGGGACGGTGCCGATGACCGGGACCTCGGGTTCCAGTTCGGCGCGGAGCGCCGGCAGCGCATGCACGGACGCGGTGTTGCAGGCGACGATCAGGGCGTCGGGGCGGTGTGCGGCCGCGGAGCGGGCCACCGCCAGTGCGTGTGCGGTGACGTCCTCGGGGGTGCGGGGGCCCCAGGGCATGCCGTCGGGATCGGAGGAGAGGACCAGATCCGCGTCCGGCCGCAGTCGCCGCATGGCGGCGGCCGCCGCGAGCAGCCCGGTCCCGGAGTCTATCAGCGCGATCTTCACCCGGACACTTTACTCAGTCGCCCGCAGGGCTTGTCATACCGGGCGCGCGGCGGGCGGGCGGCCCGCCGGGGCCGCGGGCGCACGGCGGACGGCCGCCTCCCGGCTGGGCCCCGGCCCGGTCCCGGCCCGATCCGGTCCCGGGACACCGTGTCGATCGCCGCTGCGCCCTGGTGGAGGTGCGGCAGACTGCGGCCGTGAGCGCGATGGAGTGGATCGGTGCCGGGTCGCTGCTGGCCTGGGTGTGGCTGCTGCTGGGGCAGGGCTTCTTCTGGCGGACGGACGTACGGCTGCCCAAGCGCCGCGATCCGGAGCGCTGGCCGTCGGTCGCGGTGGTGGTCCCGGCGCGGGACGAGGCCGCGGTGCTGCCGGACAGCCTGCCGTCGCTGCTCGGGCAGAAGTACCCGGGCCGGGCGGAGGTGTTCCTGGTCGACGACGGCAGTACGGACGGGACGGGCGCGCTGGCCCGGGAGCTGGCGGACGCGCGCGGCGGACTGCCGCTGACGGTGTCCTCGCCGGGTGAGCCCGAGCCGGGGTGGACGGGGAAGCTGTGGGCCCTGCGGCACGGCATCGCGCTGGCGCGGGAGCGGGTCGCTCCGGAGTATCTGCTGCTGACCGACGCGGACATCGCCCACGATCCGGACAGTCTGCGGGAGTTGGTGGCCGCGGCCCGGTCGGCCGGCCTGGATCTGGTGTCGCAGATGGCCCGGCTGCGGGCGGTGACCTTCTGGGAGCGGCTGATCGTGCCGGCGTTCGTGTACTTCTTCGGGCAGTTGTATCCGTTCCGGTGGGTCAACCGTCCCGGAGCGCGGACCGCGGCGGCGGCCGGCGGCTGTGTGCTGCTGCGGCGGGAGGCGGCGGAGCGGGCGGGCATTCCGGAGGCGATCCGGCATGCGGTGATCGACGATGTGACGCTGGCCCGTGCGGTGAAGCGCTCCCCGACGGACGGGGGCATCGCGCAGCGATCCGGCTCGGGGCGGCGGCGGGCGGCGGGCGGGCCGATCTGGCTGGGGCTCGCGGACCGGGTGGACAGCGTGCGGCCGTATCCGCGGCTGGCCGGACTGTGGCGGATGGTCTCGCGCAGCGCCTACGCCCAACTGCGGCACCGGCCACTGCTGCTGCTCGGCACGGTGCTCGGCCTCGCGCTGGTGTATCTCGCCCCGCCCGTCGCGCTGGTGGCCGGGCTGGCCGGCGGCAGGCCGACGGTCGCCGCGCTCGGCGGGGCGGCCTGGGCGGTGATGTGCGGGACGTATCTGCCGATGCTGCGCTACTACGGGCGAAAGCCGTGGTGGGCGCCGCTGCTGCCGTTCACCGCGCTGCTGTATCTGCTGATGACCGTGGACTCGGCGGTGCAGCACTACCGGGGGCGCGGAGCGGCCTGGAAGGGGCGGACGTATCCGGCGCCCTGAGCAGCGCCCCCGGCGCTCCGGGCAGGGCCCCGTGCTCCGGCGGGGCCCCCGGCGCCGTCGTCATTTGCGGGCCGGTGACCAGTCCAGGCCCCAGCCGTAGGCGTGGTCGACGGTGCGCTGCGGGCTGACACCGGGCTCGGGGACGAGGTAGCGGGACTCGCGCTGGACGACGAGTTCGCCGCCGGTGTTGGTGATCAGGGCGAGCGCGCAGACGTTGGAGGGCACCGTGCAGGCGTCGAGCGAGAAGTCGACGGGGGCGCCGTACTGGGGCTGGAGGGTGACCGTCGCGCTCAGGCCCTCGAAGCTGCGGGCGCCGGCGTAGACGGTGACGAAGATCAGGATGCGTTTGATGTGTGCCTGGTGGTCGAGGTTGATGGTCATGTTCTCGCCGCCCGCGACGGCTCCGGTGCGGTCGTCGCCGTCGAGCTGGATGAACGGCGGGGAGTGCAGCGCGCCGAAGTTGCTGCCGAGCGGGTGGACCACGCCGGCGGCGCCGTCGGTGAGTTCGTAGAGCGCGCACAGGTCGAGGTCGAGCTCGCCGGACGGGGGCAGCAGCGCGCCACGGGCGCCCATGGCCTGCATCGCCTTGCGGCCGAGTGTCTTGCCGAGCCGCTTGCCCGCCGAGCCGCCGCTCCAGTTGAGGTTCACCCGCATCGCCCCGGAGGTGCCGCCCTGCTTCGTCAAGGAGACGGCAGGGGCGTCCTTCGTGAGGGTGACTTTCGTCAGACGAACGGGAGGGGGCGCCGGTGCGGGCGCGGGCTGCCCCGGCGGGGGCGGGAAGGACCCCCCGAGCTGTCCCGCCGACAGCGGCGGCGCGGGGGCCGCGGGCGGCGGAGCCATGGGAGGCGCGGGGGCCGGGGCGGGCGGCGGCGGGGCCATGGCCGGCGGCGCGGGCCGGGCCGGCGCCGGTTCCTCGACGCTGATGCCGAAGTCGGTGGCCAGTCCGGCGAGCCCGGTGTCGTACCCCTGCCCCACCGCGCGGAACTTCCAGGCGCCCTGACGGCGGTAGAGCTCGCCGAGCACGAAGGCGGTCTCGGCGCCGGCGTCGTGGCTGTCGAAGCGGGCGAGCTCCGCGCCGCTCGCCGCGTCCAGCACCCGGATGTGCAGCCCGGGGACGCTCCCGAAGGTGCCGCCGTCGGCGGAGGCGGCCAGCACCACCTTGTCGACGGCGGGTTCGACGGAGGCCAGGGCGACGGTGAGGGTGTCGGTCATCGTGCCGCCGGCCGGGCGCTTGCCTTCGTGGCGTACGGCGCCGGAGGCGTGCGCGGCCTGGTTGTAGAAGACGAAGTCCCCGTCGTCGCGGACCTTTCCGGACACCAGGAGCAGGGCGGAGGCGTCCACGTCCGGTGTCCCCGGGGCCGCCTGCCAGCCCAGTTCCACCCGGACCTCCGGGGCCGGGACCGGGACATTGCTGCCCTTGAGCATCGACATCGCCGCGCCTTCCTCTCGTCCGCCGTGCCCCCTGTCCGGTGGCACTCCCAACCTACTTGGCCCGAACCGCTCCGAACGCCCCTTGTTCACCTGCGAGAAGCGGGGTCTTTACACGATCCCTACGGGCGATCGCGACCGATTTCCACAAGTTCGCTCGCATTGGCGCTCCATGGCCGCTCCGAACACGCAAAACAACCCTCTTTTCAGGCTCCCCAATCGGCACATCGTGGGCTTAACTTATGAGGCATGACCTCCCCCCGCTCTACCTACGGCGGCTACTACGCTTCGCCGTCCTTCCCGGACACCCCGATCTACGACAGCCTCGTCGCCGAACGGGGTACGCCGCAGATCGCCCCGATCCGGGTGAACCCCTCCCCTTACGACACGGGTTCGTCCTATATGCCGGCGCGCCCCTCGGCGCTGCCGGCGCTTCCCGCCGCGCCTTCCCACCCGTCGCCCGGCCACGGCTACCCGGGAGCGGCCGCACAGCCGGTCGCCCCGCTGCAGCAGGCTCCGGCGCCGTACATCCCGCAGCAGGCGGGCGGCCGCGGCTATCAGTCCCCGCAACAGCAGCAGCCCCAGCGCCCGCCCATGGGCACGGGGTACGAGGCGATGCGGCCGGCCGCCCCGGTGGCGCCCCGGCAGGCCTCGCCGTACGACGACCCGTACGGTCGTCAGTACCCGCGCGGGTACTGACCTGGGCCATCGGTCAACTGTCCGAGGCTGCTGGCAGGATGGACGGCATGCCGAAGCCTGCTCTCCAGTCGATCCATCTCTACCCGGTCAAATCCATTGCGGGGTCCGGTCCCGGCGAGGCGGTCGTGGAGCCGTGGGGGCTCGCCGGGGACCGACGCTGGCTGCTGGTGGACGCCGAGGGCAGGCAGCTCACCCAACGACAGCAGCGGACTCTCGCGTTGGCGCACGCCGAGGAGCAGGCGGACGGTGGCCTCGTGTGCACCGCGCCCGGAAGGGAGCCGCTGACGGTCGAGGTGCCCTCATCCGGGGAGACGATCACGGTCGAGGTCTGGAGCGACAAGGTCGAGGCGGTACCCGCGGACCCGACGGCGTCCGAGTGGTTCAGCGGGTACCTGGGCATCGAGTGCCGGCTGGCGCACCTCGATGCCCCGGAGAAGCGCCGGCCCATCGACCCGGACCACTCCAGGCCCGGCGACACGGTCAGTTTCGCCGACGGCTTCCCGCTGCTGCTGACGACCGCCTCGTCGCTGGACGCCCTCAACTCGCTCATCGCGCAGGGCGACCACGCCGACGAGGGCCCCCTGCCCATGAACCGTTTCCGGCCCAATGTGGTGGTGGACGGCACCGCCCCCTGGGCGGAGGACGACTGGCAGCGGATCCGTATCGGCGACGTGGTGTTCGAGGTGGCCAAGCCCTGCTCGCGCTGCGTGGTCACCACCACCGACCAGCGCACCGCCGAGCGCGGCAAGGAGCCGCTGCGCACCCTCGCCCGGCATCGCCGGTTCGGTGACCGGCTGGTCTTCGGCCAGAATCTGATCCCCCGCGGGGTCGGCACGATCCGTATCGGCGACCCGTTCGAGATACTCGGCTGACGGGCCGGCGCGGCCGTTCGCCAAGGTCGCGCCGCCGGCCCTCGGCAGCCACGGGCCGCCGCGGCCGGTGACCACCCGTCGGCGGGGAGCGCCCGGCGCCGCCGACGGCGAAGCCCGACGGAAGACGGAGAGCTGGGTGTCGATGCCCGCGAGGGACACCGGTGGCGACCGCCTCCTCCCCGTCCAGCATCTGCGGTCCGGGGACCATGCCTTCGTGAGTTACGGCGACGACGAGGTGCGCTGGGAGGTCGTCACGGCATTCGTGCGGCTCGGGCTGGCCCGCGGCGAAAAGGTCCTGGTGCTGCCCTGCCCCGGGGTGCCCGAGGACGAGGTGCTGGCCAGGATCGACTTCCCCAGCCGCAGCACGGCTGCGGCCCGTGAGCGGGGCCAGTTGGTGGTGACCAGCATGCGTGCGGTGATCCTGCCGGACACCGCGTTCACCGCCGCGCGCCAGATGGGCCGGCTGTACGCGGAGACGGACCGGGCGACGGCCGAGGGGTACGCGGGCCTGCGGGCGTTCATCGACATGGGCTGGGTGCGTGCGCTCGGCGCGGACGTCGAGGTGATGGCGTGCCGCGAGAGCGGTGCGCAGGCGCTCTTCACCGGCCGGCCGTACACGGAGATCTGCGCCTACGACCGCCGCCGGTTCGACCGCGCGGTGCTCACCGCCATGGAACGGGCGCATCCGCGGGCCCTCCTGGAACGCCTGGGCAGCCTGCGGTCGCTGCGCGCCCCGGACGGCACGCTGTGCTTCGTCGGCGAGGCGGACGCCGCGCACCGGACCGCGTTCGGCCGGTCGCTGGAGCTCGCGCTGGCGCAGACGCCACCGGTCCGGTGGCTCACGGTGGATCTGACCCGGCTGCACTTCCTGTCGGTCGGCTGCGCCGTCGGCCTGCTCCGCTCGGCCCGCTGCGCGGCGGGCCACGATCTGGTCGAGGTGCGCTGCGACCGCGGGCAGCACCGGCTGCTGCGCCGGCTGGGCGCGGGGACGGTGCCGCGGCTGGCGCTGACGGAGGTGGTGCGGGCGTGGTGAGCCCCGGTCCGGCCGAGGTGCCGGCGGAGGAGTCCGGCTGCCGGCTGCTGCAGCGGCGCTTCACCGCCCGGCTGCTGCCGCAGTTGCGGCTGCTGGTCGAGGAGTGTGCGGCCCGCGAGGGGCTGTGCGAGCCGCGGCGCGGCGAATTCGTCCTGGCGGTGGACGAGATCGCGGGGAATGCCGTGGAGCATGCGGGCGGTTCGGGGCGGCTGGTGCTGCGGCGGGTGGGCGATGAGCTGGAGTGCCGGATCAGCGATGCGGGCCCCGGGTTCAGCGAGGAGGTGATCCCCGAGCTGCTGCCGGGCCTGGACGGCGCGCCGAACGGGCGCGGGCTGTGGCTGGCACGGCTGGTGGCGGACCGTTTCGCGGTGGCCGCGAAGGCTCCGGAGACGGGTGTGACGGGCGCCGTGGTGACGCTGGCGGTACGGCTGCGCTGAGCGCGGTGCCACCGCGGCCGGGACTCCGGGACGCGGTCCCCGGACACGTTCCATACGTCCGGTTGTCGCTCTTTGTACCGGGTGAAGTTGCTCTCTCTTCGCGGAACTCTCGCATGGACCACCCCTGATGAGGTATCCACGGACACGGAGAGGGGGCAGGATGCGAGCGATGAGAGGTGTATGGCGCTGGCGGCGCAATCCGCTGCGGCGCCGGACCGATCGGATCGAGGCCTGGGTGGCGCTCGCCGCCGCCCTGCTGATCGCCCTCGGGGCGACCTCCGTGGGCTGGCTCGCCGGACGGGCCACGCACGGCGCGCTGCTGGAGACCGTACGGATACAGCACCAGCAGCGGCATCTGGAGTGGGTCACCGTCGACCGGCTGGTCTCCCGGACCCCGCTCGACCCCGATCCCGAGACCTCGTCGCAGCGCGATGCGCACCGCCGGGTCGTCGCCCGCTGGACGGCACGGGACGGCACGGCACACATCGGACAGCTCGCCGCGCCGCGTCCGGTGGAGACCGGGGAGCGGTTCCGGATCTGGACGGACGGCCGGGGCCGGGTGGCGCCGCGGCCGATGGACGCCAGTACGGCGGGGACGCACGCGGTGCTGGCCGGTCTGGGCACCACGGCCGGGGTCGGCATGATGATCGAGGGCGCCCGGCGGATGGTCGTCTGGCTGCTGATGGTGCGTCGCTTCCGCCGCTGGGACGAGGAGTGGGAGCGCGCCGGCCAGGACTGGGGCCGGGCCGGCGCGGGGAGTTGAAGGGCCGCCTTTCCAGGCGGCTGACCGTGTCAACTACCGCCCGCCGGGCGCGCTACGGTGGTGGCGCCAGCCTCTCGGCTGGGGCCTCGCAGACCGGAAAACGGACATCCGCGGACGGATGGTGCCGGGCCGACGACAGCCGCACGAAGTGGGGGCACGACAGCGCCATGGCACAGGGCTCGGTCCAGGTGACGCACTCCGGAACGTCGCGTTGGCGGCGCCGCACAGGGGAGTACAGCTCGCTCGCCGCCGCCCTGGAGGCCGCCGGGGACGGCGATGTGCTGACCGTCCCGGCCGGTACCTACCGCGAGAACCTGGTGCTGGTGCGCGCCGTGACGCTGCGCGGACCGGACGGGGCGCGCGGGTCGGTGCGGATCGCCCCGGCCGACGGAGTGGCGCTGACGGTCCGCGCCTCGGCCACCGTCCACGATCTGCATCTGGAGGCGACGGATTCGGCCTCCCCCGCGCTGCTGGTCGAGGACGGCGCCCCCGAGCTGACCGGCCTGCGGGTGGTGACCCGGTCCGCTTCCGGTATCGAGGTCCGCGGCGGCGCCCGCCCGACGGTGCGGCGCTGCACGGTCGACAATGCGGGCGGGGTCGGCATCAGCGTCCTGGACGGCGCGGGCGGCGTCTTCGAGGAGTGCGAGGTGATGGCCGCCGGGCAGACCGGGGTGGCGGTGCGCGGCGGGGCCCACCCCCGGCTGGAGAACTGCCGGATCCACCACGCCTCGGGCGCCGGCCTGTCGGTCAACGGCGAGGGCAGCGCGGTCGAGGCGGTGGGCTGCGAGCTGTACGAGATCAAGGGCGCGGGGATCCAGGTGGCCGCGCGGGCCACCGGCCATTTCACCGACTGCACGGTGCACCGCACCTCCGCCGACGGCGTCACCCTGGACACCGACGCGGTGCTCACCCTCGCCGACTGCGACATCCACGACATCCCGGAGAACGCGGTCGATCTGCGGTCGCGTTCGGTGCTGACGCTGACCCGCAGCACGGTGCGGCACTTCGGACGCAACGGTCTGTCCGTATGGGACCCGGGCACCCGCGTGGACGCCAACCAGTGCGAGATCCACGACAGCACGGGCGACTATCCGGCGGTCTGGGTCAGCGACGGCGCCACCGCCCTGCTGGACTCGACGCGGGTGCACGATGTGCCGGACGCCCTGTTCGTGCTGGACCGGGGCTCCCGCGCCGACGTCGTGGACTGCGACATCGCGCAGGTCCGCAACACCGCGGTGTCGGTCAGCGACGGCGCGACCGTACAGCTCGACGACTGCCGGATCAGGGAGGCGGCGACCGGTGCGTGGTTCCGCGACCACGGCAGCGGCGGCACCCTCGCCAACTGCACCATCGACGGTGCGCAGACCGGGGTGATCGTCACCAAGGGCGCGGACCCCACGATCGAGGGCTGCACGGTCAGTTCACCGGCCGAGGCCGGTTTCTACGTCTCCGCGGAGGGCCGCGGCACCTTCCACGGCTGCCGGGTCACCGGGAGTTCGGGGTTCGGCTTCCATGTGATCGACGGCTGCCGTACGGCGCTGACCCGGTGCCGTACGGAGCGGTGTGCGCGCGGCGGCTACGAGTTCGCCGAGGGCGGCGCCGGGCAGAGCGACGGGCCCACGGTCCAGGACTGCACCAGTGACGAGAGCCGCGCCGTACAGGAACCGGCCGCCGGAGCGGTGACGGCCCCGGCGGTGCAGCAGGCCACGCAGACGGCGGGACTGCTGGGCACCGTCCCGGCGCAGCTCCCGCCGCCGGCCGCCCCGGCCGCACCGGAACCGGCGGTCAGCAGCCGGCCCTCCGACGAGGTGCTGGGCGAACTGGACACCCTCGTGGGGCTGGAGAGCGTCAAGCGCGAGGTGCGCAGCCTGATCAACATGATCGAGGTGGGGCGCCGCCGGCAGGAGGCGGGGCTGAAGGCCGCCTCGGTGCGCCGCCATCTGGTGTTCACCGGCTCTCCCGGCACGGGCAAGACGACCGTGGCGCGCCTGTACGGCGAGATCCTCGCCGCCCTCGGGGTGCTGGAGCGCGGGCATCTGGTCGAGGTGTCCCGGGTGGACCTGGTCGGCGAGCACATCGGCTCGACGGCGATCCGTACCCAGGAGGCGTTCGACCGGGCGCGCGGCGGGGTGCTGTTCATCGACGAGGCGTACGCCCTCTCTCCCGAGGACTCCGGACGGGACTTCGGCAAGGAAGCCATCGACACCCTGGTGAAGCTGATGGAGGACCACCGGGAGGCCGTGGTGGTGATCGTCGCGGGCTACACCGCCGAGATGGAACGCTTCCTGGCGGTCAACCCCGGCGTGGCGTCCCGTTTCTCACGCACCATCACCTTCGGCGACTACGCGCCCGAGGAGTTGCTGCGGATCGTCGAGCAGCAGGGCGAGGAGCACGAATACCGCCTCGCCGAGGGGGCCGGCGAGGCGCTGCTGAAGTACTTCACGGCGCTGCCCAAGGGGCCGTCGTTCGGCAACGGCCGTACCGCGCGGCAGACCTTCGAGGCGATGGTCGAGCGGCACGCGGGGCGGGTGTCGCAGCTGACCGCCCCGAGCACCGACGACCTGTCACTCCTCTACGCGGACGATCTGCCCGAACTCCCCTGAGCGGGACGGTCGTCCGGGCAGTCGGCAGCGGCACCGCGGCCCGCGTGACCGGCGGGCCGCTGGCCCGGCAGGTCCGGGCCGAGCCGGGCGATCAGCTCGGCGCGCACCCTGCCGAAGACCGGGTCGGCCTGATAGTCGCCGTGGCCCAGGATCTGGGCGGGCAGCGGGTTCTGCAGGGTGCGGCCGAAGGCGAGCGGGTCGCGCAGCGGCCCCTCGTCGATCCGGCGGCCGTCGTCGCAGGTGAGGCGGATCGGGCCGCCAATGGGGTCGGTGAAGCGCCACAGGTTGCGCCAGTCGTCCATCTGACGGTGCAGTCCGGTCAGCGCGGGCGGCCCGAAGAAGGCGGGGAACCAGCGTCCGTAGAGCCGCTCCAGGGGACTGCCGTACGTCAGCAGGGCGACGCGGCTGCGGGTGACCAGGTCCAGCTGCCAGACGGCGGCGGCCGCCAGCACGCTGCCCTGCGAATGCCCGGAGAGCACAAGCCGGCCGTCGAACCGCTCGGTCCAGGTGGCCATCCGCCAGGTGAGGTCGGGGACCGCGCGCTCGGCGTAACAGGGCGGCGCGAAGGGGTGGGCGGCGCGCGGCCAGAACGTACCGACGTCCCAGAGGATGCCGATGGTGCGGCGCGCGGAGTGGTCGCGATAGGCCCGCCGGCCCATGGTGATCAGCAGTATGACACCGGCGCTCATCAGCCAGGAGCCCAGGGACTCGGCGGTCTCGGCGGCGGCGTGCACGACCGGCGGCGCGCCTTCGGTGGCGCGACCCGGTGCCAGGTCGCTGAGCCAGGCGCCGGCCACCGCGCCCGCTCCGAGTACGAGGGTGACGGCGGCGGTGGCCGCGACCAGGACCGGCGCGGAGTCGGTGAGTCCGGCGCCCGCGATGGTGCCGGCGATCCGCTTCGTACGACGCTCGTCGGGGTGCTCGCGCGGGTCGTAGAGCCCGGGGACGTCCTTGGCCACCCGGCCGCTGACGACCATCACGCGGACGGCGGCCAGCACGACGACGATCGCGACCACGACCAGCAGGACGGGGATGACCGAGGCCTGCCAGGACAGCAGCACCGGCGGCCCGGGGATGGGAGCGTGTTCCTGGCCGGGGGTCGCGCCGCCGTCCAGCCAGTCCGCGAAGCGCTGGGCCACTCCCCCGGACAGCACCCCGCCGACCGCGCAGGCCAGCAGGGCGACGGCGGGTCCGCCCATGCCGCACAGGGCGGTCCGGGCATCGTCGGGGGCGGAGCGCTGCAGGACCCAGGCGGTCAGGGCCAGCGCGAGGACCAACAGGCCCTGGAAGACGGCGATTCCCCCGAAGGCGGCGGCGCCGGGCAGCGCACCGTGGCTGTGGGACCCGGGGCGCGCCCAGCCGGTGTGCACGACGACCAGCGCCAGCACCCCGAGGGAGGCGAACGGGAGCGCCCGCACGACCAGATGGTCGGACTCGTCGTCCGGTGCCGCCTCGCTGCGGGCGGTGCGCCAGACGACCACGACGGTGACGGCCGCGAGCAGGATGACCAGGGCGGTCAGGGCCCGGCCGGTGACCGCGAGGGCGGTGTGGCCGTCGCCGCGCCCGTCGGCCCGGGCGCCGGCGGCGAGGAGGACGGCGGCGATGGTCAGCACGCCGGCCGTGGTGTGGGCGGCGCGCAGCCGGGCGACCAGCCGGCGGCCGTACCAGAAGCCCTTCAGGCTGAGCGGGGTGCGTTCGGCGACCGGGGTGTCGCGGGAGGTGCCGGGCAGCCGCGGCGGCGGCGAGGCGGATTCGTAGGCACTCCACGTACGGCGCGAGAGCCACCACAGGAAGCCGATGACGAGCAGCGGCACCATGGAAGCGAGCGCGAGGCGGCGGCCCGGGGCGCTCCACCAGCCGGAGTTGTCGGGGCTGAGGAAGCCCATCCAGGACTTGCCGGCGGCGCAGACGGTGGTGCCGGCGCACTGCCAGGCGGTGAGGTCGAGGGCGACCTCGCAGGCCGCGGCGGCGAGCAGGACGGTGAGGGTGAGGGCGAGGATGCGCACCAGGAGGTCGTAGAGCCGCTGGGCCGGGTGCTCGGGCGGGGCGGCCGGGCGCATCCAGTGGGCGAGGTTGGCGACCATGAAGGGCACCAGGAGCAGCCACAGGGCCCGGGCCCCGTTGCCCGAGGTGAGGTTGGACCAGCAGTACGCCTCGCGCACCGGCTCGCCGCGGTAGTCGTCGGGCCGCTGCTCGGCGTCCGCGTCGTCCGTACGGCGGTAGCAGGCGGCGGTGTCGTCGCCGGTGATCAGCTGGACGCGCGGGTCGCCGAGCATCTCCTGTGCGGTGGTGCCGCCGACGCCGTGCACCAGCAGCTCCAGGGAGAGGTGCGGTGCGGCGGGTGGCGGGCCATCTGCCGTGCTCTCACGGCCCGTTGGGCGCGCGTGCGGTGTCGGATCCGCGGTCTCCACTGGTGTCCCCCGTAGTCATGCGGTGTGTGAGGCGTGCGCAGGGTCGTGCGTGCGCTGTGGGTAGTGGTTGCGCTGCGTGGTGCGTGGTGCGTGGTGCGTGCGATGTGTTGGTGGTGCGTTTGCGCGGGCTTGGCAACGTGCGCGGGGCGGTGCGTGCGCGGTGGCTCGCGCCGTGTGGTGGTGCCCCGTTGTTCGTACGGCGCCGTGCGGTGCGGCGCTCCCGGATTGTCTCTTCCCCCGGGAAGCACATCCAGTACCCACTCCGGGGCGGTACTTGGTCGGTGGGCGGGTGGGCGGGGTTTTGCGCGCCCCCGCGTCCCCCCCACCCCCGAACCCACCCCCCGCCCCCTCCCCCGAAGGGGGAGAGGGGGAGGGGGCGGGGGAGCGATCCCGGCCGCCCCGGCCGCCCCGGCCGCCCCGGCAGGCCCGGCAGGCCCGGCAGGCCCGGCAGGCCCGGCAGGCCCGGCAGGACCAGCAGGCCCTGCGGCAGGGCGGCAGGGCCGCGCCCCACCGCAGGCCACGTCCCACCCCATAGGCCGCGCCCCGTCGCAGGCCAGGTCCACCCCATAGGCCGCGCCCCGCCGCAGCCCACGCCCCACCGCAGCCCGCCCAGCCCCGCCGCCAACCACCACCGGCCACAGCGCACGCGCCACCCCCGCCGGGCCCCCTCCCCCAACCCCATCCACATGCCCATCCCCCACCCCCTCCCCACCAGCAATCACTTCCCCCGTCACCAGCACCACTGTCAGTACCTCGTGCGAGGATGAGGGCATCAGTGATCGCGGGCGGCAGCCAGCGCGTACGACCCGACACAGCGAGCCGGGGCGGAAGGGACGGGCCGGGGTGAGCGACAACCAGAACCTCCTCGCGGAGCAGCGGCGTGCCCTGATTCTCGACGAGATCAGGCGACGCGGAGGGGTGCGGGTCAATGAACTCACCCGCAAGCTGAACGTGTCCGATATGACGGTCCGTCGCGATCTGGACGCACTGGCCCGCCAGGGCCTGGTGGAGAAGGTGCACGGCGGCGCGGTGCCGGTCAGCGAGCCGAGTGCGCACGAGCCCGGTTTCGAGGCGAAGTCGGCGCTGGAGCTGAGCGCCAAGGAGGACATCGCCAAGGCGGCGGCCGAGATGGCGGCACCGGGCAGCGCGATCGCCCTGGCGGGCGGCACGACCGCGTTCGCGCTGGCGCAGCAGTTGCTGGACGTGCCGGATCTGACGGTGGTGACGAATTCGGTACGGGTGGCCGATGTGTTCTACGGCGCGCAGCGGGCGGCGGCCAGCGGTGGCGCCGGGCCTCGCGCGGGCGCCGCGACGGTCGTGCTGACGGGCGGGGTGCGGACGCCGTCGGACACCCTGGTGGGCCCGGTGGCCGATGCCGCGATCCGGTCGCTGCACTTCGATGTGCTCTTCCTCGGGGTGCACGGCATATCGGTGGAGGCGGGGCTGTCGACTCCCAATCTGGCGGAGGCGGAGACCAACCGGCATTTCGTGCGGTCCGCGCGCCGCGTGGTGGTGGTCGCGGACCACACCAAGTGGGGCACCGTCGGCCTGAGTTCGTTTGCGACGCTGGACCAGGTGGAGGTGCTGGTGACGGATGCCGGGCTGTCCGCCGAGGCGCGCGCGGAGTTCGCCGAGCTGCCGCCGGAGCTGGTGGTGGCGGGCGAGCGGCCGGCCGACGCGGACATCTGACGAACTGACAGATCGTCAGCTAAAGTGAGCCGCTGCGGCGGCGTTCCCGGCCGCCGCTCCGCAGGCCGCCGACCGTCCCGTAGGGGGTGCTCGTACATGGCACGCCGACTCCGCCCCGTCGAGCTCGCATTCGTCGAGTCCGCCCCGCTGCGGCTGGTGTTCGCGGCGGAGGCCGCCGCGCCACCGGAAGCGGTGTATGCGGCGCTGGCGGACGATGTGGCGGGCTGGTCGCGCTGGTTCACGGGCGTGGCCCGGTCCGCGTCGACGCACGGCGGCAAGGGCCGTGAGGTGCACCTCACGGGCGGCACCCGCTTCACGGAGACGGTCCTGGCGGCCGAGCCCGACGTGCGCTACGCCTACCGGGTCGACACCACCAACACCCCCGGGCTGCATGCCCTGTTGGAGGACTGGCGGCTGACACCGACGGATGGCGGCACCCGACTGCGGTGGACGTTCGCGGCGGACGGCCCCGCACCGTTCCGCTTCCTGCTGACGCTGGCCAGGCCCGGCCTGGGCCGCGCCTTCCGGAAGTCGGCGCGGGCCCTGGACCGCAGGCTCGCCAAGGCCTGAGGCAGCTCGGGACGCCGGCCGGCGCGACGGACTCGGACGGGCCAGGAGTCAGACGGGCCAGGAGCCGGTGGCCAGGAACGTGTCGAGGGTGCGCGCGTAGGGCGCGATGTCCAGCCCTTGGGAGGCCAGCCAGTCGTCGGAGTAGTACTTGTCGAGGTAGCGGTCGCCGGGATCGCACAGCAGGGTGACCACGGACCCCCGTTGCCCCTCGGCGACCATCTCCGCGACGATCTTCAGGGCGCTCCACAGCCCCGTGCCGGTCGAGCCGCCCGCCTTGCGGCCGATCGCGGTCTCCAGGGCACGTACGGCGGCGATGCTGGCCGCGTCCGGCACCTTCATCATCCGGTCTATCGCGCCCGGCACGAAGCTCGGCTCCATACGGGGCCGCCCGATGCCCTCGATGCGGGAGGCGGTGGCGCAGTCCGTCTTCGCATCACCGGTGAGCCAGCCGTCGAAGAAACAGGAGTTCTCCGGGTCGGGGACACAGATGCGGGTGTCGTACTGCATGTAGTGGACATAGCGGGCGATGGTCGCGGAGGTGCCGCCGGTGCCCGCGGTCGCCACGATCCAGGCGGGCTCGGGATAGCGTTCCAGCCGCAGCTGCTGGTAGATCGACTCGGCGATGTTGTTGTTGCCGCGCCAGTCCGTGGCCCGTTCCGCGTAGGTGAACTGGTCCATGTAATGACCGCCGGATTCCGCGGCGAGCCGGGCGGAGACCTCGTAGACGGTCCGCGGGTCCTGCACCAGATGGCAGGTGCCGCCGTGGAACTCGATCAGCCGGGTCTTCTCGCGGCTGGTGGTGGCCGGCATCACCGCGATGAACGGCACCCCGATGAGCGAGGCGAAATACGCCTCCGACACGGCCGTGGAGCCACTGGAGGCCTCGATGACGGGCTTCCCGGGCCGGATCCAGCCGTTGCACAGCCCGTAGAGGAACAGCGAGCGGGCCAGCCGGTGCTTGAGGCTGCCGGTGGGGTGCGTCGACTCGTCCTTGAGGTAGAGGTCGATGCCCCACTCCTCGGGCAGCGGGAAGCGCAGGAGGTGGGTATCGGCGGTGCGGTTGGCGTCCGCCTGGACCTTGCGGACGGCTTCTTTGAGCCAGCTCCGGTAGGCCGGATCCGTACGGTCGCCGTCCACGGTCGGCATCGGGGTACTGCCCACGGCCTCGGTCGGCACCGAGGCGCCGGGTGCGGCCTCGGTCGGCGTCGGGGTACCGGCCACGGCCTCCTGGTCGGGCCGGCTCTGCGGCTGCTGTGCGGTGCTCACCGGCGCGCTCCTCCGGGGTGGGTTCGAAAGCCCGCGCACGACGGCGAGCAGACTCCGACTATAACCACCCTCTGCACCCTTCTCACCTGCATAAACATCACTTTGGGATACCCCAAGCAGGTCGTGGGGCAGGATCGTTGCGTGCTGTGCACACCGGGGGGGGGCACTGGTGCACCGGGCGCGGCACCGGCAGACTTCTTCTCAAGGGGCGGTGGAGGGCAACTGCCCGTCCAACCGAGGAGGTGCCGGCATGGCGGAGGCCGAGTTCAACGCGACCGGCGTACGGATCGAGCGATGGCTGCGGTCCTTGACCCGCGCCGGACAGGTCGTCATCCGAGACGGCCGCCTGGCGCTGCTGACCAGCTACGGCACGGAGATCGACAGCGCCCCGCTGCAGGCCGTAGAGGCCCATAAACCGCTGTTCGCGGCCCGGGACCGGGCGCTCGCCACGCTCAACGGCCACCGCTATTCGCTCACCCTGGGCGCCCCGGAACTGTTCTTCAAGGCCCTGGAGGCGGCGCGTCCGCAGCGCTCCTGACGGCCCCCTCCGGACGTGGAGGTGCGGTTGCGGGAGCGGACCGGCTGCATGACCCTGGACTCGTATCACTGAGGGTTCACCAGCGGTGACGCTGTGGCGCAGTCGGCATCGCTGGATCCGATCTTCGCCCCTGCCCGGTGAGAGGGGCGCCCGGCCTCATCAGGGAGTCGCGGTCGTGATCAGGCAGCCCAGCAGGCACTGCACGGTGGAGCTCCAAGCCGTTCCGGCTCGCATCGGACATGTGCGCAGAATCGTCTCCGCGCAGCTGCGGTACTGGCGTCTCGACGCCTTGATAGACCCGGCGGCGCTCGGGGTGACCGAACTCCTCGCCAATGTCCACCGGCACGCCCGCCCCAGCAAACAGTGCACCGTGGAACTGTGCGTCCTACTGGACCAGTTGACGGTCTCGGTGCACGACGAGGATCCCCGGCTGCCGCGGATCCGGGCCGCGGACACCTGGGACACCTGCGGTCGCGGCCTGGCACTGATCGCGGCGCTCAGCGAGAGCTGGGGGGTGCGGCCGGACGGCAGCGGCAAGGTCGTGTGGTTCACCCTTCCGGCGCTGACCACCGCTCCCGAAGAGGCCTGTACGGTCCGTGGCTATCTGGAGCCCCTGCCGCTGGCGGACACCGGTACGGCGGCCGGCCCGTGCCCCGGGATACGGGGTACGAGGGTCGGCTGACGGGGTGGCCCGCGGCTGGCCGCGGGCGGGGCGGTCAGGCCGGATCGCGCCCTGCCCTCATGTCGGTCATGCCGCCCAAGAGCCGGGTTCGCAGCGGTCAACCCGTCCACACCCAACAGCCCGCGCCGATCGGCCGGTCCGTGCCCGACCCTCGCACCGGGCTGCCGGTTCTTACCGGACACTCACACCGGTGAGGGGTGGCTGGATATCGCCGAGGCCGGTGATTTCCGGCCGGTGATCGAGGCCGGTGATCGGCGCGGGCGGGTGATCAACGAGCGTGAGTGATCAACGAGCGTGGGTGACCGCCGAGGAGTTCGCCGATGCGGCCCGCGCGACCGCGGGCACGGGGCCCGGTGACCGGCGCGCCCACGATGCCCCTCCCACCGACCCCGCGCCGTTTTCCCGTATCCCGCCGCCCAGTTACCCTCTGCGGCCCCTACTGATCGGTCCGGTCACTACGGCCCGCGGCGCATCCAGCCGCGCTGAAGGCGGCCACCCGGTCCAACTCCCGACGGGTCATGGCAGCGTCGTGTCCGCCGCGTACCGCATCGGCACGCGCCTTCCTGCCCCTGGTTACGAGCCGCGCACCCAACGGCCCAGGGGCCCCGGCGACCTGGCGGCGGTGATCCCCCCCCGGCATCGCCACCACGCTCACGCCGAGCCGGACGGGCCCATGACCGCGGCGAATTGACCGGCCGGGAGGTCGAGGTTCACCCCCTCCGGGGTCCGCACCCGCGCCTCGTCCGCCCCGTAGGCCTTGAGGGCTCGACGTCCCTCGCAGTGGGCGCGGCCCCGGTGCGGCAGGCGGCGGTCATGCCGTGCCTCCCTTGGGGCCGGCGCCGAAGTGCTCCTCCAGGACGGAGAGCCGGCGCCAGTACTCCTCCTCGTCGATCTCCCCGGCGGCAAAGCGCCGGCCCAGTACGGCGAGGGGCGAGGGGGCGTCGGCACGGGCGGAGTACTGCGGGCCACGGAACCGCCCGCCGGGCCCGCCATGGCGTCGGCCGGTGCGGCGCAGCAGCGTGACGACGCCGACGATGACCAGCGCCCACAGAACGGGGACGAACAGGAACCAGGGCCCCGGGCCACCGCCGGCCCAGGGTTCGGCGAGTTCGAACATCATGATCAGCTCCTCGCTGAGGCAAGGGGCCGGAGGGTTCCGGCCCCGGGGAGGACCGGGGGTTCCGGTCTCCTTCGAGCCTCGCCCGCGGAAGGCCGCCGGTCGTCGTACGGCCAGCGGCTCTGTCCGTACGCCACGGGAAGTACGCGGGGCCTCCCCGCCTGCTCCGACCGCTAAGGCCCGCCCTCCCCCCGCTCCGGCGCCCCTTGAGCTCTGTAACTACTAGTATGTACAGTGCTCGCATGAGCACTCAGGAACCGCTCGGCACACAAGAACCGCCCGGTGCACACGAACGGCTCGCCCCCCAGGAACCGCCCGGCGTTTCAGCACCGCCCGGCACTCCAGCACCGCCCAGCCCATGGACACCGCCCGGCACCCGCACCGCACCCGGCACGCACCACGCCCCCAGCACCCAGGAACGCCTCGTGCGGAGCACCCAGGAACTCCTGTGGGAGCGCGGGTACGTCGGTACCAGCCCCAAGGCGATCCTGGACCGCGCGGGCGTCGGCCAGGGCAGCATGTACCACCATTTCGCCGGCAAGTCCGCGCTCGCGGTGGCCGCGATCCGGCGCACCGCCGAGGGGATGAAGGCGGTCGCCGAGGAGTCCCTGAGCGCCCCCGGTACGGCGTACGAGCGGGTCGCGGGTTATCTGCTGCGCGAGCGGCAGGTGCTGCGCGGCTGCCCGGTCGGCAGGATGACCCAGGACCGCGATGTGGTGGACAGCCCCGAGCTGCGGCAGCCGCTGGACGAGATGTTCGGCTGGCTCCAGGGCCGGATCGCCGAGGTCCTCGCCGAGGGGCGGCGCCGTGGCGAACTGGCCGCCGGACTGGACCCGTCGGCCGTCGCCGCCACCGTCGCGGCCGTCGTCCAGGGCGGTTACGTCCTGGCCCGCGCGGCCGATGACAGCGCCCCCTTCGACGTGGCCGTCCGGGGCGTGCTGTCACTGCTCGCCGCACAGGTCACGCCCGGCACGGGCACCACCGCCTGACCGCCCTCCCCGCACCGTACGGAGCCCGCCATGCCTGCCCTGCACGCCATGCAGTACGCGATCACCCTGCCCGCCGACTACGACATGCAGATCATCCGGAAACGGGTGAAGTCCAGGGGCCACCTCCTGGACGACTTCGCCGGACTCGGCCTCAAGGCCTACGGCATCCGGGAGCGAGGAGTCGACGGCTCACCGGTCAACCAGTACGCGCCGTTCTACCTCTGGGCCGACCCGGAGGCCATGAACCGCTTCCTCCTCGGTGACGGATTCCGCGGTGTGGTCCGCGACTTCGGCCGCCCGTCCGTCCAGCACTGGCAAGGGCTGTTCCACCGGCCGGGTCCGGCCGTGGGCACGCTCCCGCACGCCTTCACCCGGCGGACGGAGACGCTCGCCGAGGACGCCGACGTGGCCGATGCCCTCGCGGGTGCGGTGGCCGGGCACGAGGAGCTGGCCACGACGGACGGGGTGCACACCACCGCGCTCGCCCTGGACCCGCGGCGCTGGGAGCTGGTCCACTTCACCCTCTGGTCCCACGCCTCCCCCGGGTCCGCGGGCGACCGTTACGAGGTGCTGCATCTGTCCGCCCCGGACACCGGCCGGCTCGGCACGGGACGGCAGTGGTGAACGGGCCCCTCGCCGCCCCGCCGGCCGCCCCCGCCGTCCGTACGGTCCTCGGCGACATCCCCCCGGCCGACCTCGGCATCTGCGACGCACACGACCATCTCTTCCTGCGCAGCCCGCTGCTGCCGGGCCAGGAGCTGGACGACCCCGGGGCCGCGGCCGCCGAGCTGCGCGCCTTCCGCGCGGCGGGCGGTGCGGCGGTGATCCAGTGGACGCCGTACGGCATGGGCCGGGGCGCCGCCGAACTTCCGCGACTGGCACGGGAGTCGGGGGTGCGGATCGTCGCCGCCACGGGGCTGCACCAGGCGGCGCACTACACGTCCGAGGTGCTGGAGCACGTTCGCTCCGGTCTGGCCGGGCGGTTCGTCGCCGAACTGACCGAAGGGATCGGCGGCACCGGCCCGCGCGCCGGGATGATCAAGGTGGCGGGCGGCTTCCACGGTCTGGACGCGCACGCCCGGCACACCATGGCCGCGGCCGCCGAGGCCCAACGGGCGACCGGTGCGGTCATCGGCGTCCACCTGGAGCTGGGCACCGGGGCCCTGGACGTACTCGACCTGCTCTGCGGCACGTTGGCGGTCCCGCCGGACCGGGTGATCCTCGGCCACCTCAACCGCTCACCGGACCTCGTCGTCCACCGGACGGCCGCAGCAGCCGGTGCGTATCTGGCCTTCGACGGTCCCTCGCGGGCCCACCATGCGACCGACTGGCGGCTGCCCGAGGCGCTGGCGGCACTGGCCGAGGCGGGCTTCGGCGACCGGATCCTGCTGGGCGGCGACACCACGACGGCCGCCGCCCGGTCGGTGAACGGCGGCCCCGGCATGCCCCATCTGCTGCGCCGTCACCGGGAGCGCCTCGAAACCGCCCTGGGTACGGACCTGGTGGCCCGGTTCCTGACGGCCAACCCGGCCCGGGCCTTCGCCGCCACCTGGCCGCGGGGCCCGCAGCCGGGCCGCGGGACGGAGCCGGCGCCTACCGCGTGACCGAGATCCCCACATGTGGCCGCTTGCCGCCGCGCACCAGCGCTCCGACGCTGTCCATCAGCCGGAACCGCAGCCCGTATTTGCCCGCCATCGCCCTGCGCACCCGCCCGAGTTCGTCCTTCCCCTCCAGGAGCCGGCCGGTCCCCTCGACGGCCTGCGCGCCCTCGGCGATCCGGCCGCGCACATCGCACGGGGTGACGGTCACCCGCGCGTCGTTGCGCAGCCGCTTCACCTTCCAGCTGTCGTCCCGCGTCCACACCAGGAGTTCGTCGCCCTCGGCCACCGCCCATACGGGGGTGGCCACCGGGGTCCCGCTCTTGCGGTACGTGACCAGGCTGACGTAGGGGCTGCGGGCGACCGCGTCGGGAATCATGGCCACAGCCTAGGACGGGTCCGGACGGCCCCGCCGTCCGCCCGGAAGGCGGCGTACCAGATGCCGCGAGCCGGACGGGCGAGACGGTCCCCGCGCCGGCACCGGTGCGGATCAGCCCCGGCAGCAGCGCACCCCAGGGCGAGCCGGCGTCGACCGGCAGCATGAGCAGGTCGCCCACGCCGACGGTCGCCGTGCCGCCGTGCCGCCACCGAGCGTCCCGTGCACGGGGAACCGGTGCGGCGCGCTGCGCCCCGCCGCCGCCCTGCTCCCCTACCGCTCCAGGATCACCAGCGGATCGTCCAGCACCGGCTGCCAGGCCAACTCCGCCGCGCCGACCAGGCTGTTGTGGTCGAGGCTGCTGGGCAGGATCGGCACTCCGCCGCTGCGGCCCCACAGGCTGCGGTCGGCGACCACCGCGCGCAGCCGCTCCGGGTCGGCCTCCAGCAGGGCGCGGTGCAGTCCGCCGAGGACGATGCGGTCGGGGTTGAGGATGTTGACGAGGCCGGCGATGCCTAGGCCGAGGCGGTCGATGAGGAGATCGGCGGCGGCGCGGACGCCCGGATCGGCGTACTCGTCCCGCAGCAGGTCGGCGGCCTGCTGGAGCAGGGAGACCTCGGGGCCGGGTGCGCGGCCCGCGGCACCGAGGAAGGCGAGCGGGTCCGCCTCGACGTCCAGGCAGCCGCGGCTGCCGCAGTGGCAGGGTGCCCCCTCGGGGTTCACCGTCAGATGGCCGACCTCCAGGGCCAGGCCCGAACTGCCGCTGTGCAGGCGGCCGTCGAGCACCAGCGCCCCGCCGACACCGCGGTGGCCGGACCCCACACAGAGCAGATGGCGGGCGCCCTGCCCGGCGCCGTGCCGGTGTTCGGCGAGCGCCATGAGGTTCACGTCGTTGCCGGTGAAGCCGATCGCGTCGGTCACTCCGGGGATGCCGGCGTCGGCCAGCGACCGCAGGAACAGGGCGCGCACGGGGGCGCCGGCGGGCCAGGCGAGGTGGAGCGGGTTGAGGGCCTCGCCGTCCGGTTCGGCGACCGCGGAGGGCACCGCGAGGCCGGCGCCGAGGCAGCGGCGCCCGGTCTCGCGCAGCAGGTCCGAGCCGGCCGCGACCACGTCGGCGAGGACGTGCGCGGGATCGGCGGGGATGGTGCCGCAGCCGGTCGAGGTCGCGACGATGCGGCCGCCGAGGCCCACCAGCGCGACCCGGAAGCCGTCGGCGTGGATCTGCGCGGCGAGCACGACCGGTCCGCGCTCGGCGACGAACAGCCGGTGGGAGGGGCGCCCTTGCGAGCCGGCCGAGGCCGTCGGCCGCGAATCGACGGTGATCAGGCCGAGCGCTTCGAGCTCGGCGGCCACCGCCCCCGCGGTCGCGCGGGTCACGCCGAGTTCGGAGGTCAGGACGGCGCGGGTGGGCGCGCGTCCGGTGTGTACGAGCTCCAGTGCGGGTCCGAGGGCGCCGCGGCCCCGCTCCAGCCTGGTTGTCCGAGTCTGGGTCACCCCTCTATTCTGGCTTTGTGCCGACACTAAACAAAATACGGAGGGTCCTTACGACGCAGAGGGGCCCCGCCCCCGCCGGTCCGCGCCTGACCCGTCTCCGTATCGCCCTCACCGCATTCTTCGCCATGGACGGCTTCCTCTTCGCCGGATGGGTCGTCCGCATCCCCGCGATCAAGGCGCAGACCAGCGCCGGCGCGGGCGCGCTCGGGCTCGCGCTGCTCGGCGTGTCGGCGGGCGCGGTCGCCTTCATGATGATCACCGGCAGGCTGTGCCGGCGGTTCGGCAGCCACGCCGTGACGACCGCTTCCGGTGCCGCCCTCGCGCTGAGCATCGTGCTGCCGCCGCTCGCCCACTCGGCGACCGCGCTGGGCCTGGTCCTGCTGGTCTTCGGCGCCGCGTACGGCTCGCTCAACGTCGCGATGAACAGCGCCGCGGTCGACCTCATCGGCGCCCTGCGGCGCCCCGTGATGCCCGGCTTCCACGCCGCCTTCAGCCTCGGCGGCATGCTCGGCGCGGGCCTGGGCGGGCTGCTCGCGGGCAGCCTGTCCCCCACCGTCCACCTGCTGCTGCTCGCCGCGATCGGGCTGCTGGTGACGGCCGTCGCGGGCCTCGTCCTGCGCGCACATCCGGCCCCGGCCGTCCCCGAGCGGCTGTCCACGACGGAGGAGAAGAGCGGACCGCGGCAGGGCCGGGCGGGCCGCCGCCTGGTGCTGGTCTTCGGGCTGATCGCGCTGTGCACCGCGTACGGCGAGGGCGCCATGGCCGACTGGGGCGCGCTGCACCTCTCCCAGGACCTGGCCGCCGGACCCGGTACGGCCGCCGCCGGATATGCGGTGTTCGCGCTGGCGATGACGATCGGGCGGCTGTCCGGGACCGCGCTCGTGCAGCGCTTCGGCGCGGCACGGGCGCTGATCGCGGGCGGGACGACGGCCACCGCCGGCATGCTGCTCGGCGCGCTTGCCCCGTCGGCCGGTGCGGCCTGTGCCGGCTTCGCCGTCGCGGGCCTGGGGCTCGCCAACATCTTCCCGATCGCCATCGCCCGGGCCGGCGAGAGCGGCGGCCCGGACGGGGTCGCCGTGGCCTCCACGGTCGGCTACGGCGGCATGCTGCTCGGCCCGCCCGCCATCGGCTTCCTGGCCGAGGCCGTCGGCCTGCCGACGGCCCTGACGACGCCGGCACTGCTGGCCGCGGTCGCCGCGGTCATCGCGTACGCCACCCGCGGGGCACACCACACCGGGCGGCGGTGAAGCGACCGGCGCGTCACCGTCCGCGCATGCCGCTCCGCACGCCCCGCGTGCGGGCCGGCGGCCCCGACCCGCGCGGGTCCACTGTCAGTACCGGCTGGCACACTCGTGACCATGGAGATCACTGAGTTCGTCGATTCGCTGCGACTGGACGGAAGCCTGCTGGCCGACGCCGCCGAGGAGGCGGGGCCGGACGCCCGCATTCCGGCCTGTCCCGAGTGGCAGATGCGGGATCTGGTCACCCACACCGGGCGGGTCCACCGCTGGGCGGCGGATTTCGTGACGCAGGGCGTGCAGCAGCCCGGCCCTCCCCCCGAGGCCCCGGACCTGGCCGACGACGACCTCGTGGCCTGGCTGCGCGAGGGCCATCACCACCTCGTCCTGGCGCTGCACTCCGCCCCGCAGGACCTGACGGCCTGGACCTTCCTGCCCGCTCCGTCCCCGCTGGCGTTCTGGGCCCGCCGGCAGGCGCACGAGACGTCGGTGCACCGCGTGGACGCACAGCAGGCGGCCGGTGCCTCCCTGACGCCCCTGCCGTCCGCCTTCGCGGCCGACGGGATCGACGAACTCCTGACGGGTATTCACGGCCGTGACCGCAGCCGGGTCCGGACGGACGTCCCCCGGACGCTGCGGGTGCGCGCGACCAACGCGCCCGGCGCCGACTGGACCGTGCACCTCTCCGACGCGCCGCCGCACACGGTGCGCACCACCGCGGACGACGGCGCCGACGGAGCGGACGCCGCGAAGCCCGCGGACTGCACGGTCGAGGGCCCGGCCGAGGAGCTCTACCTCGCGCTGTGGAACCGTCTGCCCTGGGACGCCCTGACGATCACCGGCGAGGAGACGGTGGCCCGGCTGTGGCAGGAGCGCTCCGGCATCTGACGGACCGGAGCGGGCGGCGCCTGGAAGACTGACGGTATGTCACCCAGCCGTACGCAGGCGGAACGCGACGCGATCACCGTCGAGATCATGTTTGCCCTGTTCAGCGGCGCCTTCCTGGGCGCGGCCGCGTTCGGGGTGCTGGCCGGAGCGGCGGTCTGGGGCCCGGTGCCGGGCCCGTGGCGCGGGCCGTGGCTCACGGTGAGCGGTGCCCTCGGCGGGGTGCTGTGCTGCGTCCAGGTGGTGCGGGTGCTGCGGCGTCCGCCCGGCCGGCCACGGCCCGGGCCGTCCCCCGGGGACGTCGTCTGGCGTCAGCCCAGCCAGCCGGGCCGCACCAATCCCGACTCGTAGGCCAGGACGACGAGTTGGGCGCGGTCACGGGCGCCCAGTTTGACCATGGTGCGGCTGACATGCGTCTTGGCGGTGAGCGGGCTGACGACCAGCCGGCGGGCGATCTCCTCGTTGGAGAGGCCGATGCCGACCAGCGCCATCACCTCGCGCTCCCGCTCCGTCAGTCCGGACAGCGCGTCCGCCGCGGCCGGCTCCTTGGAACGGGCCGCGAACTCGGCGATGAGGCGGCGGGTCACGCCCGGCGAGAGCAGCGCGTCACCTGCCACGACCGCGCGCACGGCCCGTAGCAGCTCCTCCGGTTCGGTGTCCTTGACCAGGAAGCCGGAGGCACCGGAGCGGATCGCCTCGAAGACGTACTCGTCCAGCTCGAAGGTGGTCAGCATGACGACCTTCACCTCCGGCAGCCGCGGGTCCTCGGTGATCCGCCGGGTGGCGGCCAGACCGTCCACCACCGGCATCCGGATGTCCATCAGGACGATGTCCGGGCGGTGTTCACGGACCGCCGCCAGCGCCTGCTGCCCGTCCCCGGCCTCGGCGACCACCTCGATATCGGGCTGGGCGTCCAGCAGCACCTTGAACCCGGCCCGGACCAGCAGCTGGTCGTCGGCGAGCAGTACCCGGATCACGACTCCTCCTCGGTGGCGGCCGGGGTCACCGTATCCGTGCACGGGGCCCGGCCCGGGTCGTGCGCCCCGGGCAGCGGGATACGGGCCCGTACCCGGAAGCCGCCGTCCGGGCGCGGGCCCGCCTCCACGGTGCCGCCCAGTGCGGCCGCCCGCTCCCGCATCCCCACCAGACCGTTGCCGCCGCCCTCCGGACCGTCCGCCGCGGAGGTCGCCGGGCCGTCGTCGTCGACCCGGATCTCCAGCGCTCCGGGCGTACGGACGAGCAGCACCCGGGCGGTGCGCGAGCCGGAGTGCCGGACGATGTTGGTGAGCGCCTCCTGGACGATGCGGAAGGCGGCGAGGTCGGTGCCGGGCGCCAGGGCGACGGGGGCGCCCTCGGCGGTGACCTCCACGGCGAGACCGGCGCTGCGGGCCTGCTCGGTGAGTTCGGGCAGCCGGTCCAGGCCGGGGGCCGGGGAGCGCGGCGCGTCCCCCGGGGTGCGCAGGGTGTCGAGGACCTGGCGGACCTCGCCGAGCGCCTCCTTGCTCGCGTCCTTGATGGTGCTCAGCGCGGACCGCGCCTGCTCCGGGTCGCTGTCGAGCAGCGCCAGGCCCACGCCCGCCTGGACGTTGATGACCGAGATGCTGTGGGCGAGGACGTCGTGCAGCTCGCGGGCGATCCGCAGCCGCTCCTCGTCCGCCCTGCGGCGCTCCGCCGCGGCCCGCTCGGCCCGCGCCCTCGCGAGCTGCTCGCGGCGCACCCGTGCCAGCTCGGAGAGGGCCACCACGGCCACCACCCAGGCGAGGACGAAGAATTCCTGCTCCCAGGGGGCGGGCCCGTCGTGCGGGGGCGGCAGCCGGCGGTAGAGCCAGTAGGCCACCAGGACGTGACAGACCCACACCCCGCCCAGAGCGCACCAGGCGACCTTGCGGTACCCGGCGACGATCGCCGCGAAGGCGCCGAGGGCGAGGGTGAGGAAGACCGGGCCGTACGGATAGCCGGCCGCGAGATAGACCGCGGTGGTGGCGGCGGTGCCGAGGGCGACGGTGCGCGGGCAGCGGTGCCGGAACAGCAGCAGGGCCGTGCCGGTGACCAGCAGCACGCGGGCGAAGGCGTCCAGCGGGACGCGGCCCGGCTGGTCGTGCCCCGCGAAACCGGAGCCGACCAGCACGAGGGCCGTCACGGCGAGCGTCGAGAGCCACGGCAGCCGGGTGCCGGACCGGCTCAGGGCGCCCTCGGCCGGGGGCGACGGCCACCGCTCCCGCGCCGGACCGGGGCAGCGCCGCGCCCAGGGCGGCCATGCGTTCTCCATGCCCGTCACGCTAGACCGCGGCGGGGCACGGCGGCGTCACCCCGGCGCGGTGCTCCGGCGTACTCCCGGGGGAGTACGGACCGGGGTACGGGGCCCACGGGCCGCGACGCGCGCCGGTGACACGCCCCGCGCCGCTGCCCGGCGCCGACCGGCCCCGGCTCACCCCCGGTCCATCGCCTCCAGCGCACGGCGCGCCACCGAGTGGGTGCGGACGATCTCGGCCAGTGTGGTCGTCCCGCGGGTGATCTTCGCGAAGGCGAGCCAGGCCGGGCGGAAGCCGGTGACCGCGGCGTGCATCAGGCCGGGGCGGCGAGAGAAGACCTTGAGCATCTGGCGCCCCACGCCCATCTCCACACCGAGGCCCGCCTTGATGGCGAAGGCGTAGTTGAGGGCCTGACGACGGGCGTCCACCGCGTCATGGGCCTCGGAGACGCGCACCGCCCACTCCCCCGCGAGCCGCCCCGACCGCAGCGCGAAGGAGATGCCCTCCCGCGTCCAGGGCTCCAGCAGCCCGGCCGCGTCGCCGCACACCAGCACCCGGCCGCGGGACAGCGGGGAGTCCTCCGCGCGGCAGCGCGTCAGATGCCCGGACGAGATGCTCGGCTCGAACCCGGCAAGGCCCAGCCGGCCGATGAAGTCCTCCAGATAGCGCTTGGTCGCCGCCCCCTCGCCCCGCGCGGAGATGACACCGACGGTGAGGGTGTCGCCCTTGGGGAAGACCCAGCCGTAGCTGCCGGGGATCGGGCCCCAGTCGATGAGCACCCGGCCCGCCCAGTCCTCGGCGACCGGTGCCGGTACCGGGATCTCCGCCTCCAGGCCGAGGTCGACCTGGTCGAGCTTGACCCCGACATGGGCTCCTATCCGGCCCGCGCTGCCGTCCGCGCCGACCACGGCGCGCGCCAGCACCACCTCGCCGTCGCCCAGCACCACCGCGACGGTCCTCCGGTCCGGCACCTCGGCGCCGTGCTGCTCCACCCGCGAGACCGTGACGCCCGTACGGACCGTGGCGCCCGCTTCCTTGGCCGACTCGACCAGCCGCGCATCGAAGTCGGGGCGGTTGATCAGCCCGAACAGCATGTTCTTGGAGCGGCGGGTGCGGGTCAGCCGGCCGTTCAGCGAGAACGTCACCGCATGCACCCGGTCGCGCAGCGGCAGCTCGAAGCCGGGCGGCAGCGCATCCCGCGACGGGCCGATGATGCCGCCGCCACAGGTTTTGTAGCGCGGCAGTTCCGCTTTCTCCAGGAGCAGCACCCGGCGTCCTGTACAGGCCGCGGCATGCGCGGCCGAGGCGCCCGCCGGCCCCGCACCCACCACCACGACGTCCCACACCTGCTGGTTGTCCTCGGCTGCGTGCTCGCTGCTCACCTGTGCTTCTGCTCCCGTCCGATGCCTGGCTGCGCGTACCGCCCGCATCCTACGGGCCGGTGTTGCGCAAGGGTCCTGTGGGAAGATCGGGAGCACTGATGCCCGTACGTCCCGCCCGTCCGGCTCACGAGGCCGGACGGCCCGTACGCACAACGTCGCGCCCACAAGGAGCGTTCCATGTCTGACAGCACGCTCGCACAAACCGTCGCCGCCCTGCAGCCGCGCGCCAGGACCGAGCTGGCCGAGCTGGTGGCCTTCAAGTCCGTGGCGGATCCGGCCCAGTTCCCCAAGAGCGAGTGCGAGGCGGCGACCGAATGGGTCGCCGGGGCACTGCGGGGGGACGGTTTCCAGGACGTGGCGCTGCTGGACACCCCGGACGGCACCCAGTCCGTGTACGGCTTCCTGCCCGGCCCGGCAGGCGCCCCGACGGTGCTGCTGTACGCGCACTACGACGTGCAGCCGCCGCTGGACGAGGCCGCCTGGATCTCCCCGCCGTTCGAGCTGACCGAGCGCGACGGCCGCTGGTACGGCCGCGGCGCCGCCGACTGCAAGGGCGGCCTGATCATGCACCTGACGGCGCTGCGGGCGCTGCGGGAGCACGGCGGTGTGCCGGTCAACGTCAAGGTGATCGTGGAGGGTTCGGAGGAACAGGGCACCGGCGGCCTGGAGCGCTACGCCGAGGCGCACCCCGAGCTGCTGACCGCCGACGCCATCGTGATCGGCGACACCGGCAACTTCCGGGTCGGTCTGCCGACGGTGACCGCGACGCTGCGCGGCATGACGCTCGTACGGGTGCAGGTCGACACCCTGGAGGGCAATCTGCACTCCGGCCAGTTCGGCGGCGCGGCCCCCGACGCGCTGGCGGCGCTGATCCGGATCCTGGACTCGCTGCGCGCCGAGGACGGTTCGACCACGGTGAACGGGCTGGCCGCGGACGCCTCCTGGGAGGGCCTGGAGTACGCGGAGGAGGACTTCCGCAAGGACGCCAAGGTGCTCGACGGCGTCGGCCTGGTGGGCAGCGGTTCGATCGCGGACCGGGTCTGGGCGCGTCCGGCCGTCACGGTGCTCGGCATCGACTGCCCGCCGGTGATCGGCGCCACCCCGTCCGTACAGGCCGGCGCGCGGGCACTGGTGAGCCTGCGGGTGCCGCCGGGCACCGACGCCCTCGAAGCCACGAAGCTGCTGACCGCACACCTGGAGAGCGCCGCCCCCTGGGGTGCGCGGGTCGCGGTCGAACAGGTCGGACAGGGCCAGGCGTTCCGCGCGGACACCGACAGCCCGGCGTACGCCTCGATGGCGGCGGCGCTGCGCGAGGCGTACGACGGCGAGGAGATGCAGATCGCCGGCATGGGCGGCTCGATCCCCCTGTGCAACACGTTGGCCGGGCTCTACCCGGACGCGGAGATGCTGCTGATCGGCCTGAGCGAGCCGGAGGCCCAGATCCACGCGGTCAACGAAAGCGTTTCGCCGCGGGAACTGGAGCGGCTGTCTCTGGCGGAGGCGTTGTTCCTCCGTCGGTTTGCGGCTAGCGGTAGCTAGTCGTTTCCCACGTTTTTGTCTTTTCCGCCGTGGTGGTTTGTCGCCGTTGCCCGCCCGCTGCGCGGTGCGCCCGCCGTTTCGCCTGGCGGCGGGCCGGTCCGGTGCGCTTTGCCTGTCCGCTGCGCTTTGCCTGTCCCGTCGTGGTGGTTGTTCGCCGTTGCGCCTGCGGCGGGCGGGGTCCGCTGCGCGGGGCTGTGGGTGCGGTGACGGACCTGCGGGGCCTGGTGTGTGGACTGCTGCGCTTTACGTCCACACACCAGGCCCCTCCGGCCCGCCCCCTCCCGTGGGGGAAGTGAGTGAAGGCCGGTGGGGGCGGGCCGCCGATAGCTGTTTCGGTAAGACCCGCGAGGCGCACCGGACCACCCACCTGCAGCCCCACCACCGTTTTCCCTACCACCCACGGGAGGGGACGGGTCGGAGCGGGTGGGGGTGTCCGGACGTAAAGCGAAGCAGTCCGGACACCCCCACCCGCGCAGACCCGTCACCGCACCCCGACAGCCCCGCGCAGCGGACCCGGCCCGCCGCAGGCGCAACGACGGGCGCACCGCGTCAGCGGGCGACAAACGGCGAGCAACCACTACGGCGGCAAAGCCAAAAACGAGGCGCGGCAAAGCGCAGCGGACGGGCCCGCCGCAGGCGCAACAGCGGAAAAGCCAAAAACGAGCCGAGGCAAAGCGCAGCGAAAGGGCAACGACGGGCGTACCGCGTAGCGGGCGATGAACGGCGAAAAACCACCACGGCGCGAAAGACAAAAACGTGGGGCTCACCCCACGGGCACACCGGCCTCAAGGTGAAGCGGACACCCCCGCTCCCGGGCGCGAAGCGCCCACCGCAGGCGGTTCCAGCGGACCGGCGGCAGCATCGTCTCGGCCTCGGCCTCGGTGGCGAAACGCCACCCCCGCAACTCCGCGCCGGGCAGCAGAAGCTTGCTGATGCGGTCGTCGGTCAGGGTGCCGCCGTCGTAGAGCAGGCGCAGGCCGCCGAAGCCGGGTGGTTTGGGGGCTTCCCAGTCCAGGACCAGCAGCCGGGGGGCTCGGGGGAGCTCGATGCCCAGTTCCTCGGCGACCTCCCGTACGCCGGCATGGGCGGGCGCCTCGCCGGGTTCGACGATGCCGCCGGGGAATTCCCAGCCGGCCTTGTAGGTCGGGTCGACGAGCAGCACCCGGTCCTGGTCGTCGAAGAGGAGTACGCCGGACGCGAGCGTCTCGGCGGTCGGTTCGGGGGTCTGCACGATGTCGCAGGCGCCGGCGCCGGTGCGGACGGCCTCGGCGACGCGTTCGGCGGTCTGCCGGGGGGTGAGCCGGGTGGTGTCGACGACGTGGGCGTCGCCCTGGAGCCAGGGCAGTGCGTCGGCGTACGGGCCCAGGTGTTCCAGGCTCCAGCGGCGCGTCGACGCGGTGGCCTCGGCGTCCCCCGACACGTCCTCCCGCTCCGCTATTCGGGCTCGAAGGATCGTTTCCTCCGCGTGCAGCAGGACGTGCCGTACGGGGATCCGGCGG
Source organism: Streptomyces caniferus (assembly GCF_009811555.1). Classification (GTDB taxonomy): domain Bacteria; phylum Actinomycetota; class Actinomycetes; order Streptomycetales; family Streptomycetaceae; genus Streptomyces; species Streptomyces caniferus. The sequence goes on from NZ_BLIN01000005.1 coordinate 1,428,567, forward strand.
GCTGCCAGGGCGCCGAAGATCTCGTCGCGGTACTCCTGACGCAGCAGCGTCATCGGCGTGACCAGCGGACCCGGCACCTCGGTGAGCAGCGCCGCGGCGGTGTCCACGACCATCCGGCGCCAGGCCGGCAGGTCCTGGTAGTCGTCGATCTCCTCGAACCGCTTGGCCGGCAGCATCAACCGCAGTCCGCTGCCGAGGAGTTCGGGGTCGTAGAGCGTGCTTCCGGGAAGCAGGTCGAGCAATTCATGAGCCGTAGTGGTCTTGCCCGCACCGAACGTGCCGTTCAGCCAGACGATCACGGTTTCCCCTCTTCCCTAGACCCAGGTGAGTTGCCCGCCACACCCTGCCACGGAAACGCTCGGGGTCACGGGCCGCGCGCACGACCGGGAACGTTGCGCATTCGACTATCGGCGCGGCCAGGGAGGGTTCCCACCCCCGGGGACGCGCCGGTCGCGAAATGCCCCGCGCGGAGGATGTCGGTCACCGTATCCGCCGCCGCGAAGCCCCCGGCAAACAAGCGCTCCCCCGCCCCTCCTGTACCGAAACCCTCATGGGCATGCCGAGTTCCCGGGCCGGCGGGGGCCCGGGAGGGGCCGCATATGACGGCGGCCCCTCGTGCGGCGGCGGCATGTTCCACGCGGCCGGGTCGGCTACCCCTTGCTCGCGCCGAGGGTCAGTCCGGCGATGAAATGCCGCTGGAGGAGCAGGAAGACCACGATCGTGGGGAGCGCGACGAGGACGGATCCCGCGGCGAGAAGGTTGTAGTCGGTGAAGAATTGGCCGCGCAGATTGTTGAGGGCCGAGGTGACGGGGAGTTTGTCGCCGTCGGAGAGGAATACCAGGCCCCAGAGGAAATCGTTGTACATCCAGGTGAATTGCAAGGTGCCCAGGGCAGCGAGGGCGGGCCGGCACAGCGGAAGGGTGACCCGCCAGTACTGCGCCCAGACGCCGGCGCCGTCGACGATCGCGGCCTCCAGGATTTCCCGTGGCAGGGTACGCATGAAATTCGCCAGGACGAAGACGCAGAAGCCGAGTTGGAAGGCGGTCTGCACGGCGATGACGGCCCAGTAGGAGTCGTACATCGTCAGGGAGTCGGACATCCAGTACGGCAGCGGAACCTTGTTGAACAGGACGTAGAGCGGGGTGACGATCACCTGCTGGGGCAGCAGGTTGCCGGCGGTGAAGACCATCAGCAGGACGAGGCCTCCGCGGATGCGCAGCCGGGCGACGGCGAAGGCCACGAACGAGGCCAGGAAAAGGGTGAGCAGGACGCCGGGGACGGCGATGAGAAGCGAGTTGAGAAAGTACCGGCTCATCCCGGAGTCGGCGAAGGCCTGTCGGTAATAGTCGAAGGAGAGATGCCGCGGGAGGGAGAAATAGCCGTATCGCGCGGTCTCTTCGTAGGGGCGCAGCGAGGCGTAGACCGCCAGCAGCAGCGGGGCGAGGAAGGCGAGCGAGACGGCGGAAAGGAAGAGGTGGACGCCGAAGCGGCCGCGGTGGCGGGCCGGCGCGCGGGTGGGCCGCGTGGCGGACGGCGCGGTAGCGGCGGGTGCGGTCATCGCCGCTCCTCCCCTCGGAGTTCCTGGACGAGATAGGTCACGATGAATCCCAGCGAGACCAGCAGCAGGACGACGGCGATGGCCGAGCCGAATCCGATCCGGCCTGCCTCCCCGATGATGTTGTCGGTGACCAGCACGGACAGCAGTTCCAGGCCGTTGCGGCCCTTGTTGATGGCGTAGACGATGTCGAAGGCGCGCAGCGATTCGATGACGGTGATGACGCCGACGATGACGTTCACCGGGCGCAGGGTGGGCAGTACGACCCGGAAGAAGGCCTGCCGTTCGCTGGCGCCGTCGAGGGCGGCGGCCTCTTTGAGGCCGGGGTCGACGGATTTCAGTCCGGCGAGATAGAGGATCATGACATAGCCGGCGTGCCGCCAGCAGGCGGCCAGCAGGACCATCCAGATATTGATTCCGGGATTCCCCAGCCAGTCGGTGGGATTCCGGCCACCGATGACGGCGTTCAGCGCGCCCTGGTCCCTGGAGAGGATCAGCTGGGCGATAAAGCCGACGACGGCGAGCGAGAGCACCACCGGCATATAGAGCGTCGACTGGTAGAAGCGGCTGAAGCGGACCCCGCGGTCGATGAGGACGGCGAGCAGCAGGCCGAACGGGGCCGCGAGGAACCCGAGGAAGCCCAGCCACAGAAGGTTGTGGCGGACCGCCGGCCAGAACTGGGGGTAGGTGGTGAAGAGGTTGTCGTAATTCTTCAGGCCCGCCCATCGGATATCGCCGATGCCGTCCCAGGTGGTGAAGGACAGTCCGATGGAGGCCAGTGTCGGGCCCCAGATCAGGGCGAGGTCGAGCAGGAGGGGTATGCCCAGCAGCACGCCGAGGACGACGAGGTCACGGCGGGTGTGGCGCCGCGGCCCCGGTCTTCCGGCGCGCCGTGCGCGGGTGTTCGGCACGGCGGTTCGCTCCCCGTCTTTCACAGCGGCCGTCTGACGGCGCTCATTCGGCGGAAAAGATCTGCTTCTTCTGGCGTTCAATGTCGTTGACCAGGCCGTCGATGTCATCCGGATTGCTGAGGAACTGCTGGATCGCCTGGATCATCACGGTCGAGGCGAAATCGGGCCGGGTGTCGCGGTCCATGAACTGCGATATCTGCCGGGCGCCCGATACGAGTTGGACGGCCTTCTTCTGCAGCGGGGTGTACGCGGCGGTGTCCGCACCGCTGTTGACCGCGACGTTGTTGGGGTCGGACGCGAGATAGACGTCCTCCGCCTCGGGCGTGGCGAGGAACGTCAGCAGGTCCTTCGCCCCGTCCTTGTCCTTGGCCTTCTTCGACATCAGAAATCCGTCGATCGGGGCCTCGACCGCGTCCTGTCCATGGGCCGGATCGATTTCCGGGAAGGGGAAGAAGTCCAGGTCCTCCCGGTCGGCGGTGCTGAACTGCTGGCCGGGGTGCGGCAGTCCGAGCACGGTCATACCGGCTTTCTTCTGCGCGAGGGACTGTGCGGCCTCCTGCCAGGTACGGCCGTTGGCGCCCTTTTGGTGATAGGGCATCAGGCCTCGCCACAGGTCGAAGACCTGCTTGACCTGCGGGCTGTTCCAGGCCTTCTGTCCGCGCATCAGCGCGATATGGAAGTCGTAGCCGTTGGCGCGCATATTGAGGTAGTCGAAGGTGCCCATCGCCGGCCAGCCGTCCTTGTCGCCGAAGGCGAACGGCACGATTCCGTCCTTCTGCATCTGCCGTGCGAGCGCCCGGTATTGGTCGAAGGTCCTGGGGATGTCGTACCCCTTCTCCCGGAACACGCTCTTCCGGTGGAAGACGGCCCACGGATAGTAGTAGTACGGCACCAGGTACTGCTTGCCGTCCAGCCCCGTCGACTGCTTCTTCAGCGCGGCGGAGAACCCGTCGAAGCCCCGCCACAGATCGCTGATGTCGGAGAGCAGCCCCTTCTGTGCGAAGTACTGCATACGGTTGCCGGCGAACCACATGAAGACATCGTCCGGAGTGCCCTGAAGGTAGCGGTTGATGTTCTCCTGGAAATTCTCGTGATTGACGGTGTTGACCCGCACCGTCTTCTTCGACTTCTTCTCATAGGCCTTGAAGGCCCCGGCGAAGGCCTTCTTCGGCACGGCGTCCGAGGCATTCGACCCCATCGTGACGCCCGGTGGACCGCTGCCGCAGGCGGCGAGCAGGGACGGGAGGGCCACGGCCCCCGCGCCGAGCGCCGCGCTCCGCAGCAGCGTCCGGCGGGACATCCGACGACCTGCCGTCTCCCCGTACATATCCGAGCCGCTGATCGTGAACTGGACCATGTCCCCCTCCTCAGGGGTGGAACCAAACAGAACCGAACGCGAGTGGATGGGATCTCACTCCGAACAGCAGGTCCAGTCAAGGGTTTTGGCAGGCGAACCAGGAACCGTTACCGCTCCTCTTCCAACAGACTCCAACAAGCCCTACCGTAAACACTCGCACGCGACCGGTTGCACCACCCCACACACCTCTCGCGAAGACGGAGGACGCGAACCATGCGCGTTCACATCCGCACCATCCACCGGCGAGGTCACCGAAGAATCGTCGGAGCGCTGTCCGCCGCCCTGCTGTGTACGGCAGGGGTGACCGCCCTGCCCGCCGCGGCCCGTACGCCCGACTCCCCGGGAGCCGGCCCCGCCTCCACCGCCGCGGCCCCCCGGCTCCCCGACGGGCTCGCCAAGACGCCCCCGATGGGCTTCAACAACTGGAACTCCACCCACTGCCGGGCCGAGTTCAACGAGGAGATGGTCAAGGGCATCGCCGATCTCTTCATCGCCAAGGGCCTCAAGGACGCCGGCTATCAGTACGTCAACCTCGACGACTGCTGGGCACTGCCCACCCGCGACGGGAACGGCAAGCTGGTGCCGGATCCGCAGCGCTTCCCCCACGGCATCAAGGCGGTGGCCGACTATGTCCACTCCAAGGGACTGAAATTCGGCATCTACACGAGCGCCGGTATCAAAACCTGCAATCCGGCCGGATTCCCCGGCGGCCTGGGCCATGAGAAGTCCGACGCCCAGCAGTTCGCGGACTGGGGCGTGGACTACCTCAAGTACGACAACTGCAATAACCTCGGTGTGGACGCCAAGCAGCGGTACCGCACGATGCGGGACGCGCTCAAGGCCACCGGGCGGCCCATCGTCTACAGCATCTGCGAATGGGGCGAGAACAAGCCCTGGGAGTGGGCGTCGGACGTAGGGCATCTGTGGCGCACGACCGGGGACATCAGTGACTCCTGGTCGAGCATGCTCGGGATCGCCAAGCAGAATCTGCCGCTCGCCCCGCACGCCGGTCCCGGCCACTGGAACGACCCGGACATGCTGGAGGTCGGCAACGGCGGCATGACCGACACCGAGTACCGCAGCCACTTCGCCCTGTGGTCGATGATGGCCGCCCCGCTGCTGATCGGCTCCGATCTGCGCAAGGCCACCCCGGAGACGTTCGAGATCCTGGCCAACAAAGACCTCATCGCCATCGACCAGGACCCGCTCGGCAAGCAGGCCACAGTGGTGAAGTCCGAGTCCGGCCGCTGGACGCTGGTCAGGCAACTGGCCGATGGCGCCCGCGCGGTGGCGCTGTTCAACGAGACCGGCCGGCCGCAGCGGATCACCACCACCGCCGGGGAACTGGGCCTCCCGCAGGCCGACGGCTACCGGCTGCGCGATCTGTGGCGGCACCAGAACACCCACACCACGGGCACGGTCTCGGCGACCGTCCCGGCGCACGGCACCACCGTCTACCGGATCTCCGCCGACAAGCGCTGGGCCGCCTACCCACCGGCCGTCGAGACCGGCACCGACCGTACGCCGCTGGTCGAGGCCGGAACGCCCGGCGGCCTCCGCTCCACCGTCCGCAACCTGGGCGGCACCCCCGCGACGCACCTCACCGTCACGCTGAAGGCCCCGCAGGGCTGGCGGGTCCGGGCCACCTCTCCGGCAACGGACCGCGCGCTGCCCGGCGGCAGGACGCTCACCACCGGCTGGAAGATCACCGCACCGGCCGGCACCGCCCCCGGCGCCTACGATCTCCCGCTCACCGCCGACTACCGCTCACCACGCGGCGAGCGGATCACCACCACGCTGCCCGGCACCGCCCATGTCGTGGTGCCGCCACCGGCCGGGACCGCGGACGCCGCCGACCTCCCCTGGCTCACCGCCACCAACGGCTGGGGCCCGGTCGAGAAGAACACCAGCGTCGGCGAGAGCGACGCCGGGGACGGCAGGCCGCTCAGCATCGGCGGCACCGGCTTCGCGAAGGGCCTCGGGGTGCACGCCCCCAGCGAGGTGAGCTTCTACACCGGCGGGCGGTGCTCCGTGTTCACGGCCCAGGTCGGCATCGACGACGAGTCCGGTGACCGCGGGTCGGTGGGCTTCGAGGTGTGGGCCGACGGCAAACAGGTCGCCACCAGTCCCTCGGTGACCGGGGCCGACGCCGCCAGGACCGTCAGTGCGCCGGTCGCCGGAGCGCGGACCGTCCAGCTCGTCGTGACCGACGGCGGGGACGGCATCGACTACGACCACGCCGACTGGGCGGACGCAAAGTTCCAGTGCTGAACACCGGCCAAGCCCGCCACGGCGGGAGTTGACGACTCCGGGCGGGCCTCCTCGGCCCGCCCGGACCCGGTACGCCGCACCGGAAGCGGTCAGCAGGTGGGCAGGCCGGGGACGGGCTGATCGTTCGCCCCACCCTTGAGGTAGACCACGCTGACGTAGACACCGGAGTTGCCGCTGTCGTCATCGGTCCTCGCCCACCAGACGTTCGTCCACTTCCCGTACGTCTCCCGGTGGCCCAGCTTCGTCTGGCAGTAGAAGTAGTTGGTGCCCGAATTGAGGGTGCCGACCTGCCGGAAGGACCGGTCGTACGAGCTCGCGGTGCGCCACACCTCGCAGTTGGCCTTGCCGCCGCCGATCGACGCACACGACGGCCCTTGGGTCGGCTCACCGCCGCCGCTGCCGCCGCTGTCGCCGCCGGAACCGCCGGACGTGCCGCCCTGGCCATCACCGCCTCCACCGTCCGTGCCGCCCTGGGCGCCACCGCTCCCGTCCGAACTCCCGCCCGTGGCAGCAGTCTTGGACTGCCCCTTGGACGTACCCGCACCGGAGGGCCGGTCCGAAGCGGACGGCACTGTTCCCTCTCCGCCGTTCCCGCCCCTCGCCTCGCCCTTGCCGTCGGACCTCCCCCCGGAGCTCCCGCCGGACTTCCCCTCGGCCTTGTCGCCGCCCTTGCCGGCGGACACGCCCGGCGCACCCTGCCCGTCCGGCGTCCCGGCCGGCGGAGCCGACTGCCGCCCGCGGTCCGCGACCGCAGCGCTCGGGCCCCCGCCGACCAGCGCATAGGTCGCACCGCCCCCGGCCGCGAGCACGGCGAGCACGGCCGCCGCGGCAAGGCCCACACGGCGCCGCCCGCGGGCGGGGACCCGTTCGGTATCCCGCCCGGCCGGGTTTCCCGCGTACGGAGGGGCACCCGCACCGCCCATGGACGGACCGGCCACCACGCCGGGCGGGTCACCGGCGGGGCCGGCGGTCGGGAACGTGTAACCCGGTGCCTGGTTCCTGGTGGCGTCGGCCTGCCCCTGGGGGGCCTGGTGTGGCGACGGGGGCGTGAGGTGCGGGTCGTGCCCGGGGTGTCCAGGCGGCGACGGCGTTGGTGGCGACGGCGGCGTGGGCCCGGTCTCCGGTACGCCCTGGGACCCGGAACCGGAAAGCCAACCGGGCGGCGGAGAAGCCGCGTCGGCGGCGGGACCGGACGGCTCCTGCGGCGGGGACTGCGGGGCGACCGCCCGTACGTCGGTCGCCGTGGGCAGGTACGAAGCCCCGAGCCCGGGGTCGCGCCCCTCGGCCACGGCCTCCAGCAGGCTCCGGGCGCGAGCGGCGGTGGGCCGGTCGGCCGGGTTCTTGGCCATCAGGGCGTGCAGTACGGGGGTGAGCGGCCCGGCCCGCCGGGGCTCGGGGAGCGCCTCGGTGACGATCGCGGTGAGCGTCGACCACACCGACGTACGCCGGAACGGCGCACCGCCGCCCTCGACGGCCGCGTACAGGGTCATCCCGAGGGACCAGATGTCCGAGGCCGGGGTGGGGTCCTGTCCCTGCGCCCGCTCGGGCGGCAAGTAGTCGAGCGAGCCGACCAGTTCGCCGCTGCGGGTGAGATGGGTGGTCGCGCCGTCGCCCGGGGCCTCGATACTGGCGATGCCGAAGTCGGTGAGGACCACCCGGCCCTCCCCGGCGCCCGAACGGCCCGCGCGCTGACCCCAGTTGTCCAGCAGGACATTGCCGGGCTTCACATCGCGGTGCAGCACACCGGCCCGGTGGGCGGCGTCCAGGGCATCCATCACCTGGGCGCCGATCCGGGCGATCTCCCTCGGAGCGAGCGGGCCCCGCTGGTCCAGGACGTCGTCCAGCGAGGGGCCGTCCACCAGCTCCATGACGATGACGGGGCGCCCGTCCTCGTCGATGACGTCGTGGACGGTGACCACACCGGAGTGCCGGATGCGGGCCGCGGCCCGTGCCTCGCGCTGCATACGGGTGCGCAGATCGGCCAGTTCGGGGGCGGAGGCATCGGTGTAGGCGCGCAGGACCTTGACCGCGACCTCGCGGCCCAGCACCTCGTCGACGGCGCGGCAGACCACGCCCATGCCGCCGCGCCCGATCCGGCCGGTCACGCGGTACCTGCCGCCCAGCAACCGCCCGGTCAGGTCGGCGTCATGGCCGCGGCGCGGCCCGCTCGCGGCGGCGGCAGGTGGCGCTCCATGGCCGGCCTCCCCGGCGGCGTCGCCCGGTGGGGTGGCGCCGCCCGGTGGGGTGGCGCCGCCCGGTGGGGTGGCGCCCGTTCCGTCGGAGCCGCTCGCGCCGTCCGCCCCGCGCTCCTCGTCCGCTCCGCCCTGCTCGGGCTCCCCCGGTGTCACCGTCGCCGATCCCCTCGATACCCGTGCCTGTGCCCCTACGCCGTGGACGCCACGGTGTACGGCGCGGTCGGCAACAGACTAAGGGGCGCGCGGGGGCCCGTGGGGGCGTCAGGGCGCGGGGACGAAGGCATCGGTACGGGACCGTTGCCGGGCGGCCGCGGCGGCGCCCACCACCCCGGCGTCCGTTCCCATTTGAGCCGGTACGACCGTCAGGCCCCGCACGAACGACAGCGTCGCGTACTCCCGCAGGGCAGCCCGCAAGGGGGCGAAGAGGACGTCACCCGCGCCCGCGACTCCCCCGCCGATGACGGCGATATCGATCTCCACGAGCGTGGCGGTCGCGGCGATCCCGGCGGCCAGCGCCCGCGCGGCCCGTTCGAAGGAGCGCAGGGCGACCGGGTCGCCGGCGCGCGCGGCGGCGGCGACGGCCACGGCGCTGGTGTCGCCGTCGGGTCCCGGCTGCCAGCCGTTGGCCAGCGCCCGGCGGGCGATGTTGGGCCCGCTGGCGATCCGTTCGACGCAGCCGCGGGACCCGCACGGGCAGGGGTCGCCGTCGACCTCGACGCTGATGTGACCGATGTGCCCAGCGTTCCCCGTGGGGCCCGGGTGGAGCCGGCCGTTGAGGACGAGTCCGCCGCCGACGCCCGTGGAGACCACCATGCACAGCGCGTTGGCGTGATCGCGCGCGGCACCCAGCCAGTGTTCGGCCGCGGTCATCGCGACACCGTCGCCGACCAGCACGACCGGGCGCTCCCCGACGAGCGCGCGCACTCCGGCGACGAGCGGGAAGTCGCGCCAGCCGGGGATGTTGACGGGGCTGACGGTGCCGGACGAGGCGTCGACCGGGCCCGCGCTGCCGATGCCGACGGCCGCCACCCGCGCCCAGTCGGGCCCCGCGGCCAGCTCGGCGACCACCTCGGCCACCGCACGCATCACCGTCGCCCCGTCCTTGTCGGCGGGGGTGGGCCGGGCGGCCCGTTCGAGGAGTCTGCCGCGGGCATCCACCAGAGCGCCGGCGATCTTGGTACCGCCAATGTCCAACGCTGCGCTGAGGTCGGTCTGCATCGGTGTGGAATCTCCTGGTGGGCCCGGGGGCCGAGCGTACCGGCCCGGCGTGAGAACGCCAGTCTTCCCCCGATTGACAACGTTGTCTAGAGGCTATGCTCGACGCCACACCCGACGCCGACAGAATCAGGACCGCACACCGTGACGGACACCGCGCGGGGCACCTCCCGCCGCTATGGCACCCGGCCCACGATGAAGGATGTCGCGGCGCGCGCCGGGGTCGGCCTCAAAACGGTCTCCCGCGTGGTCAACGGCGAACCGGGCGTCACACCGGACACCGAGCGACGGGTGCAGGAGTCCATCACCGCGCTGGGGTTCCGCCGGAACGATTCCGCCCGGATCCTGCGCAAGGGGCGTACGGCCAGCATCGGCCTGGTGCTGGAGGATCTCGCCGACCCGTTCTACGGCCCGCTCAACCGCGCCGTCGAGGAAGTCGCCCGCGATCACGGCGCACTCCTGATCAACGGCTCCAGCGCCGAGGACCCGTCCCGCGAACAGGAGTTGGTGCTGGCGCTGTGCGCACGGCGGGTGGACGGGCTGGTCATCATCCCGGCCGCCGACGACCACCGCTATCTGGAACCGGAGATCGCGGCCGGGATAGCCACCGTGTTCGTGGACCGCCCGCCCGGCCGGATCGACGCGGACGTCGTGGTCTCCGACAACTTCGGCGGCGCCCGGGACGCGGTGGCCCACCTCATCGCGCACGGCCACCGCCGGATCGGCTTCATCGGCGACCAGCCGCGGATCCACACCGCGCGCGAACGACTGGGCGGCTACCGCTCGGCAATGGCCGCCGCGGGCCTGCCCGTCGACGACTCCTGGGTGTCGCTCGGCTCCACCGCACCGGACTGCGTACGCGCCGCCGCCACCGCCATGCTGGACGCCCCCGAACCGGTCACCGCCCTCTTCGCGGGCAACAACCGGGTCACCGTCACCGCCGTACGCGTCCTCGGCGAACGCCCGCGCCCGGTCGCGCTGGTGGGCTTCGACGACTTCGAACTGGCCGATCTCGTCCGGCCCGCGATCACGGTCGTCGCCCAGGACCCCGCGCTCATGGGCCGGACGGCCGCGGGGCTGCTCTTCCGGCGCCTGGAGGGCATCGAGGACCCGCCGCAGCGCAGGGAGATCCCCACCCGCCTGATCGCCCGCGGCTCGGGCGAGGTCCCTCCGTCGGAGAGCTGAACTCCCCACCTGACGTGGGCCGGACGCCGGGGCCGGACGCCCCGGGGCCGCCGCGGGGCGCCTCCGGGCAGGTCCCGCACCGGTGATCACCGATCGTCGCGGCGCGGAGCCTCCGCCCGGCCCACCCTCTTCCAGATCAGCACCATCCCCACCACGAGCACGATCAGCGCGACGATCACGATGACCCCCTTGATCGCGGCGTCGGCCAGGAAGTGGGCGAGGAGGTCGGACCCCTCGCTCCCCTCGCCCCCGGCTCCCCCTCGGGCGAGGACGTCATACGCCGGACCGACACCCGCCGGAACGCCGCCGGTCATCGGACGTCCCCCCGCCCCGGCTCCCGTACGCGCTGCCGCTGCCCGCGCCCGTCGTCGTCCAGGTGACGGGCCGCCGCCCGCACCACCGCGCCGGCCACCGACCCGCGGCCCCGGGACATCCCGCCACGGCCCCGCGCGGCACCCCGGTCGTCCAGATAGCGGCTCACGGCCTGCGCGGCGGGTGCCGCATACCGCCGCGCGGCGTCGAGCCTCCCCCGGCGCTTCAGGACGAGCGCCACGGCGAAGACCAGCAGGGCCAGCACCACCAGAGCGCCCGCGATCAGGCCGAACCGGATGAGAAGAAGGTTCAGAACCCGCTCCACGACCATCCCTCCATTCTTTGTATCACAGGTGTGATAGAAAACAATTTATCACAGTCGTGATACAAAGGGTCCATGCCCAAGCAGGTGGACCGAGAAGCCCGGCGCCGTGACGTCGTCGACGCCCTCTTCCGCGTCGTCGTACGGGACGGCATCCAACGTGCCTCCCTGCGCACCGTCGCCGACGAGGCCGGGCTCAACATCGGTTCGGTCCGGCACTACTTCGCCGGCCAGGAAGAGCTGATGCGCTTCGCGATGCGGTCGATGCTCGACCGGGTCGGCGCCCGACTCCAGCACCGCATCGACGCGTTGGGCGATCTGAGCGGGCTGGCGGCGCCGCAGATCCGCCGCTGCGCGGTGGAGCTGCTCTCCGAACTGCTGCCCCTGGACGACAGCCGGCGCGCCGAGGTCACCGTGCTCGTCGACTTCTCCACGGCGGCGCGGACCCACCCCGCGCTCGACGACCTCGCCCGGGAGACCGCCACCGGCACCCGGACCCTCGTCCGACGCATCCTCGCCCGGCTCGACACGGCGGGCGGCCTGCGGCCGGGGCTCGCCCTCGACACCGAGACCGAGCGGCTGACGTCCCTCCTGGACGGCCTCACCTTCACCGCCGTACTGCGGTCCGACGTACTGGACGCACAGACCTGCGCCACGGTCCTGCGCGCACATATCGACGACCTCGGGCCGGCCACGGACTGAACGCGCGAGGCCCCCGCCGGGGGGCGGGGGCCTCGTGGCACTGCCGGACCTGCGAACGGTCCCGGCGGGCGGCTGCCCGGGCGGTGCGACACGTGGCACGCGGCACCGGACGGACTGCCGCGCCGTCAGGTCGTGGCCGCCGGGCGGCCGGCCAGGGCGTCCAGGTCGGCGCGGGTCAGCCCGGTCAGCCGGGCGACCTCGGCGGTGTCCACGGCGCCGCAGTCCAGACCGCGCAGCAGATAGCCGCTGAGCGCCTTGGCGGTGGCGGGCTCGTCCATGACATCGCCGCCGGCCTTGGCGACGTACGCCGTGAGCCGGGCCGCGGCCTGCTCCAGGCCCTCGCGGTAGAAGGCGTAGACCGCCGCGTAACGGGTGGGCAGATGGGCCGGGTGCATGTCCCAGCCCTGGTAGTACGCACGGGCCAGCGAGCGGCGGACCAGGCCGTGGTGCAGCCGCCAGGCGTCGTGGACCCGTGCGGTCGGGCCGACCGGCAGGACGTTGGTCGAGCCGTCGGAGAGGCGGACGCCGGTGCCCGCGGCGGCCACCTGCATCACGGCCTTGGCGTGGTCGGCCACCGGGTGGTCGAGGGACTGATGGGCGGCGCTGACGCCGCAGGAGGCGCTGTAGTCGAAGGTGCCGTAGTGCAGGGAGGTGGCCCGGCCCTCGGCGGCCTCGATCATGCGGGCGACGGTGGCACGGCCGTCGGCACCCAGGATCGACTGGGTGGTCTCGATCTGGATCTCGAAACCGATCCGGCCGCCCTCCAGGCCGCGCGCCTTCTCGAAGGCCTCCAGCAGCCGGACCATGGCGGTGACCTGCTCGGCGTAGGTCACCTTCGGGAGCGTCAGCACCAGGCCGTCGGGCAGGCCGCCGGCCTCCATGAGACCGGTGAGGAAGATGTCGAGGGTCCGGATGCCGCGGTCGCGGACGGCGGCCTCCATGCACTTCATCCGGATGCCCATGTACGGGGCAGCGGTGCCCCCACGGTAGGCGGCGGCCACCAGAGCGGCGGCGCGGGCCGCGGCCTCGTCCTCCTCGGCGTCGGGGCGGGAGCCGTAACCGTCCTCGAAGTCGATGCGCAGGTCCTCGACGGGCTCGCGGGTCAGCTTGGCCCGGACGCGGTCGTGGACGTCGGCGGCGAGCGCGTCGGGGATGCCGAGGACGGCGGCGAGCGCACCGGCGTCGGGGGCGTGCTCGTCGAGGGTGGCGAGCGCCTGGTCGCCCCAGGAACGCAGGGTGTCGGCGGCGACGACATCGCCGGGGACGTAGACCGTGTGGACCGGCTGGCGGGTGCCGGGGTCGCCCGGGTAGCGCCGCGCCAGATCCGCGTCCACCTGGGCGAGAGCGGCTCCGATTCCCTCACGTACGGTGTCCGCGAGGCTCGTCGCCACGCTCTCCTGCTGCCCCATTTCGATACCCTCCCGGTGCGCACGCCCGCCGATCGAGCGTTTTCCGCTTAACGGAATCAACAATCCGTATAGCGAAGTTAACTGCGTCGGTTTGCCGAGGTCAACACCCTCAGCCGGGGCGGCGCAGGTCACGGGCGTACGGCCGGACCCAGGAAACTCCATGGCGGCCGCACCGCGGCACCGCCAGACTCGCCCTCATGACTTGGATCGCACCCCCTGTCGAACGCAGAGAACTCCCGACCGTGGCCGCTGAACGGGCGATGCTGCAAGGCTGGCTCGACTTCCACCGCGACACCCTCCTCGCCAAGTGCGCCGGGCTGACGCCCGCTCAGCTCGTCGAGGCGAGCGCCTCGCCGTCCGGCCTGACGCTGCTCGGCCTGGTGCGCCATATGGCGGACGTCGAACGCACCTGGTTCCGGGTGCGCTTCCTCGGCCAGCGGATCGGCGGCCTCTATTTCACCGAGGACAACCCGGACGGCGATTTCCACGATGCCGACCCGGCCGGCGCCGAGCGGGATTTCGCGGCCTTCCGTGCCGAGATCGAGGCCTGCGACAAGGCGGTGGCGGACCGCGGGCTGGACGAGACCTTCACCCCGCGCCCGGGGCGCACGCTCAACCTGCGCTGGATCTACGTCCACATGGTCGAGGAGTACGCCCGGCACAACGGCCACGCCGACCTGCTCCGCGAGCGGATCGACGGGGTCACGGGCAACTGACGGCGCGGCGGCCACCCGCCGGTGCCGCCACAGCACGAGGCCCCGTACGCACCGCGCGTACGGGGCCTCGTGCGAGGGCCGGGGCCGGGCTCCGGCCGGACGGCGGTCAGCCCTTGCGGGTCTTGACCTCGTCGGTGAGGGTCGGGACGACGTCGAAGAGGTCGCCGACCACGCCGTAGTCGACCAGGTCGAAGATCGGTGCTTCCTCGTCCTTGTTGATGGCGACGATCGTCTTCGAGGTCTGCATACCGGCGCGGTGCTGGATCGCACCGGAGATGCCCGCCGCGATGTACAGCTGCGGCGAGACCGACTTACCGGTCTGGCCCACCTGGTTGGTGTGCGGGTACCAGCCGGCGTCCACCGCGGCACGCGAGGCGCCGACGGCCGCACCGAGCGAGTCGGCGAGCGCCTCGATGACCGGGAAGTTCTCGGCACCGTTGACGCCGCGGCCACCGGAGACCACGATCGCGGCCTCGGTCAGGTCCGGGCGGCCGGTCGACTCGCGCGGGGTGCGCGACACGATCTTGGTGCCCTTGGAGGAGTCGGCGACGGTCACCGCGAGCTGCTCGACGGTGCCGGCGGCCGGCGCGGCCTCCGGGGCGGCCGAGTTGGGCTTGACGGTGATGACCGGGGTGCCCTTGGTGATGCGGGACTTGGTGGTGTACGAGGCCGCGAAGACGGACTGCGTGGCCACCGGACCCTCGTCGCCGGCCTCGACGTCGACGGCGTCGGTGATGATGCCGGAGCCGATGCGCAGCGCGAGGCGGGCGGCGATCTCCTTGCCCTCCGCGGAGGACGGCAGCAGCACGGCGGCCGGGGAGACCGCGTCGTAGGCGGCCTGCAGCGCGTCGACCTTGGGGGCGACGAGGTACTCGGCGAACTCGGGCGCGTCGGCGGCCAGCACCTTCACGGCGCCGTGCTCACCGAGGATCTTCGCGGCGTCCTCGGCGTTCGCACCGAGGTGCACGGCCACCGGCTCGCCGATGCGGCGGGCGAGGGTGAGCAGCTCGAGGGTGGGCTTGCGGACGGCACCGTCCACGTGGTCGACGTAGACAAGGACTTCAGCCATGGGATTGCTCTCCTGCGGGAAGAATGAGGGCGGGGATAAGGACTGCGGCTCAGATGAACTTCTGGCCCGCGAGGAACTCGGCGAGCTGCTTGCCGCCCTCGCCCTCGTCCTTGACGATCGTGCCCGCGGTGCGGGCCGGACGCTCGGCGGCGCCGTCGACCTTGGTCCAGGCGCCCTCGAGGCCGACCTCGTCCGCCTCGATCTCCAGGTCCTCCAGGTCCAGGGACTCCACCGGCTTCTTCTTGGCGGCCATGATGCCCTTGAAGGAGGGGTAACGCGCCTCACCCGACTGGTCGGTGACGGACACGACGGCCGGCAGCGCGGCCTCCAGCTGCTCGGTGGCGGTGTCGCCGTCCCGGCGGCCGGTGACCTTGCCGTCGGCGACGGACACCTCGGAGAGCTGGGTGACCTGAGGGACGTTCAGGCGCTCGGCGAGCAGCGCGGGCAGCACGCCCATCGTGCCGTCGGTCGAGGCCATACCGCAGACGACGAGGTCGTAGCCGGTCTTCTCGATGGCCTTGGCGAGCACGAGCGAGGTGCCGAGCGCATCGGTGCCGTGCAGGTCGTCGTCCTCGACGTGGACGGCCTTGTCGGCACCCATCGACAGCGCCTTGCGCAGCGCGTCGTTGGCGTCCTCGGGGCCGACCGTGAGAACCGTGATCTCCGCGTCGTCGGCGGCTTCCTTGATCTGCAGGGCCTGCTCGACGGCGTACTCGTCGAGCTCCGAGAGCAGACCGTCCACATCGTCACGGTCGACGGTCAGGTCCTCGGCGAAGTGCCGGTCGCCGGTGGCGTCGGGCACGTACTTCACACAGACAACGATCCTCAGGCTCACGCCGGCTCTCCTACCTGCTTCGTCTCTTCAGAACTGCCTTGTGCTGGCAGCATAGGCGCCTGTCGGGGCGGCTCCCGGTCGGATGCGGTTCCCCACGCCGACCGTCATATTACTCGCCAGTACATCGACTCTCGTGCCCCGAATCAAGGCCGTCGAAATGTGACCTTGCCAACGGACCCGACCGGCGAACGACGAAGGGAACCGGGAACCCGTCAGTCCCTCAGCGCGTTGAAGCGGCCCTGGTGGTACAGCAGCGGACGGCCGGGCCCCGCGGGGTCGCCGACGACGGGCTGGGCGAGCACGATGCAGTGGTCGCCGGCCGGCACCCGCGCCACGACCTTGCACACCAGCCAGGCCAGTACGCCGTCGAGGAGGGGCACGCCCTCGGGTCCGGTGTGCCAGGACGTGGCGGGGCCGAAGCGGTCGGCACCGCTGCGCGCGAACGTGGCGGCCAGCTCCTGCTGATGCTCGCCGAGTATGTGGACACCGACGTGCTCGGCCTCAGAGACGGCCGGCCAGCTGGACGCGCCGGTGCCGATGCCGAACGAGAGCAGCGGCGGGTCGGCGGCGACGGAGGTGAGGGAGGTGGCGGTGAAGCCGACGGGGCGGGAGCCGTGCGCGGTGATCACCGCGACGCCGGCGGCGTGCTGCCGGAAGACCGAGCGCAGCAGCTCGGGGGAAGCGGTGCGGGGCGTGCCGAGGCCGGTGGAGGCCGTCATGGAGTTGTCCTTCTGCTGTGGTGTACGGGCCCGGGCGGAGCCGACGGCGGTGGGGTGGCCGACAGCAATGGTGTCGTCGCTGCTCACGCGCCCGGACAGCGGGCGCTGGCAGTCCGCAGAAGGTCGACATGGGCGCGTCCGTACAGAAGGGTTCCTGGCCGCATCACGTCAGAGTGACGATGGGTGACCCACAGCGTCAAGGGGCGTCTGCCATCTGGGAGATCAATCACGGACGGCGGCGCCCAGCGCCCCGATGACGTCCGCCTTCCGGGGCTGCCCGGCGGCGCGGCGCACGATCGCGCCGTCCGCGTCGAGCACCAGGACGGTGGGCGTTCGCAGCACCTCCAGCCGCCGTACGAGATCCAGGTGGTCCTCCGCGTCGATCTCGATGTGGGCCACCCCCTCGACCATGCCGGCCACCTCGGCGAGCGTGCGCCGGGTGGCCCGGCAGGGCTGGCAGAAGGCGCTGGAGAACTGCAGCAGAGTGGCCCGCTCCCCCAGCTCCGCGCCGATCTCGGCGGCGCCCAGCCGCGCTCCGTCGTTCCGCTCGTGCACCGTCAGCGCCCCTTACGACGTCGGCGCCACACACCGGAAGCGCTCGCCGCCGCGAGCGCCGCGAGGCGCACCATGAATCCGGTCATCGGGGGGTGCAGCGTTCTCGGGACCGCAAAGATTCCCGCAGCCGGGACATACCTCCTGCGGTGGCGGGCGACCGGTCGAACGGGCCTCCACGTGACAAGAATCTCCCGGCCGCGGCGGCCCTCGCGCTGGCCGCCACGGCCGAGATCGGGCACGATCTCCCGAAAGTCGCAGCTACGGCTGCGTAGGTTTCCGCCGGGAGAACCCTCCCAGGCGTGGAAAAGGGGTCCTCCGGACAATGGCAGAGCTCGTCTATCCGCCGGTGATCGGCGCCGCCCGCACGCTCTTCAAGGCGCTCGATCTGAAATTCGACATCGCCGGGACGGACCACATTCCGCGCCGCGGCGGGGCGGTTCTGGTGAGCAATCACATCGGGTACCTGGACTTCGTCTTCGCCGGCCTGACGGCACGGCCCGCCAAGCGGCTGGTGCGCTTCATGGCGAAGGAGTCGGTGTTCCGGCACAAGGTGTCCGGGCCGCTGATGCGCGCGATGAAGCACATCCCCGTGGACCGCGCCCAGGGCATGCACGCCTACAAGCACGCGCTGTCCGCCCTGCGTTCCGGCGAAATCATCGGGGTCTTCCCCGAGGCGACGATCTCCGAGTCCTTCACCCTGAAGACCTTCAAGTCGGGTGCGGTGCGCCTGGCGCAGGAGGCCGGGGTGCCGCTGCTGCCGGTGGCACTGTGGGGCACCCAGCGGCTGTGGACCAAGGGCCACAAGCGCGATCTGGGCCGTCACCACCTGCCGATAACGATCCGGGTGGGCGAGCCGATGGAGGCCGATCCGGCCGAGCAGGCCGAGAAGATCAGCGACCGGCTGCGGGCCCGTGTGCAGGAGCTGCTGGAGGCGGCGCAGCGCGCCTACCCCGTACGCCCCAAGGGCCCCGAGGACACCTGGTGGATGCCGGCCCACCTCGGCGGCACCGCGCCCGCCGCGCCCGGCACCGCCGGATAACGCACCCGGAGGCAGGAGCACCCCGTCGCCGTCGCGGCGGGGCGCTCCCGGCCGCCGGTCCGGCGGCTCCGCTCACGGGGCCTGGACGTCACCGATCTCGATACGGGCGTCCGGGCAGGCCTGCCGCAGCCAGCCGGCCAGCTCGGCGCCCGCCGCGGTCAGCTCGTCGAGCGTCATGGGGGCCATCCGCTCCAGCAGGAAGAGGGCGCTGACGGAGTCCTCGGTGAGGCGGGTGCGTACGCCCTGCCGCCAGTTCCATCGGCGGCAGGTGACGCCCTCGTCGTCACACCAGACCACCTCGCCCGCGTCGGGGTGCTCCACCGTCCCGGCCCCGTCGGCCGCGGTCACGAACGGCTCGTCGCCCACGGCCCGCACCAGCCGCATATCGCCCTGGATACGGTCCAGGTCCTCGCCGCCGACGGGCACGAGGTGGGCGACGGAGAGGGCGTTGTAGAGGTCGACGAGGCGGTTGATGCGCGGCAGCCCGCCGTCCGCGAGCGCCCGCCTGGCCAGCGCCTCGGCGGAGTTGCGGGTGCGCGACGGCTTGCTGCCGAAGGCGGTGTACGCGGCGCGCCAGGCGGCGATGTGCGGATCGTCCTGCGGGGCACGTCCGTCCAGGCGCTCGGCGAGGCGGCGGGTGGCCTCGTCCAGGAGCGCCGCGCCGGCCTCGTCGCTGGGCCCGTTGGTCAGACCGTGGGCTTCGACGGTGAGGTAGCCGAAGCCGGGCGCCAGGGCGCGCACCTCGTCGGAGACATGCAGGCGACAGGTCGTGCCGGAGACGTGCGAAGAGCTGCGCATCGGAGCCGTTCCTCAGAGATCGGTGGGGAGCATCTGCCAGAGGTGAGGCCGGTCGACGGCCTCGCGGAGGCATTGGAGCACGACCGGGTGTGGTTCAGCAAACAGCACCGGGTAGTCCACTTCGCTGCACTCGGGTCGCACGGGGAAGGCGAGCTGTTCGCGGTCCAGCGGAACTGCGCGTCGACGCCCGGCTTGTTGCCCCGCGGATCCTGCCGCGCCCAGCGGTCCTCGCCCGGCAGCCGGACGAAGGTGAAGGCGGCCTTGGCGTATACATATGCATCGAGGGCATCGACGGCGGGGGCGGTCGCGACGACCCGGACATGCGGATGGTGATGGTCGATGACCTCGTCGGCCGCCAGGCAGGCGGACAGCTCCAGGGTGTCCTGGATCAGCTCCACGCCCGGGGAGCGTAGCGATGCGCCCGACCGAGAGTCAATGACTTTTCGATCGAGCGCATAGCTACGCAGAGTGTGATGCGGAGTGGGTCGCCCCTAGCGGCCCATCTCCTCGCGGAGTGCGGCGAGGAAGCCGTCGACGTCCTCCTCGGCGGTGTCGAACGCGCACATCCAGCGCACCACGCCCGCCGACTCGTCCCAGAAGTAGAAGCGGTAGCGCTTCTGCAGCCGCTCGCTGACGTCGTGCGGAAGCCGGGCGAACACGCCGTTGGCCTGCACGGGGTAGAGGATCTCCACCCCGTCGATGTCCCGCACCCCGGCCGCCAGCCGCTGCGCCATGGTGTTGGCGTGCCGGGCGTTGCGCAGCCACAGGTCCTTGGCGAGCAGTGCCTCCAACTGGACCGAGACGAAGCGCATCTTGGAGGCCAGCTGCATGGACAGCTTGCGCAGATGCTTCATGGCGCGCACCCGGTCGGGGTTGAGCACCACCACGGCCTCGCCGAAGACCGCACCGTTCTTCGTGCCGCCGAGGGAGAGGATGTCGACGCCCACGGCGTTGGTGAAGGCCCGCATGGGGACGTCGAGCGTCGCCGCGGCATTGGCTATCCGCGAGCCGTCGAGGTGCACCACCATGTTGCGCTCGTGCGCGTGTTCGCAGATCGCCCGGATCTCGTCCGGCGTGTAGACCGTGCCGAGTTCCGTGCTCTGGGTGATCGAGACGACCTGCGGCATCGCCCGGTGCTCGTCGTCCCAGCCGTACGCCTCGCGGTCGATCAGCTCGGGGGTGAGCTTGCCGTCCTCGGTGGGCACGGTCAGCAGCTTGAGCCCGCCGACCCGCTCGGGCGCACCGCACTCGTCGACGTGGATGTGCGCGGACTCGGCGGCGATCACCGCGCCCCAGCGGTCGGTCACGGCCTGCAGGGCGACGACGTTGGCACCGGTGCCGTTGAACACCGGGAACGCCTCCGCGCGCTGCCCGAAATGGCTGCGGATGACGCGCTGGAGGTGTGCGGTGTAGTCGTCCTCGCCGTAGGCGACCTGATGGCCGCCGTTGGCGAGGGCGAGCGCGGCGAGGACCTCGGGATGGGCGCCCGCGTAGTTGTCGCTGGCGAAGCCGCGTATCTCGGGGTCGTGGTGCTGCCGTGCGTCGGTCTTCGCTCCGGTCACGGCTCGGGGGTCAGCCACAGACGCTGTCCATTCACTTCCTGGGCGGGCCGGCTCCAGACCCCGGCGATGGCCTCGGCCAGCTCGGTGACATCGGTGAAGCCCGCGAACTTGGCGTTCGGTCGCTCGGCGCGCATCTGGTCGTTGACGAGCGCCTTCACGATCAGGATCGCAGCCGCGGCGCGCGGTCCCTGCTCGCCCCCCGACTTGCGGAAGCCGTCCGCCATGGCGAGCGTCCAGGCCTCGGCTGCGGCCTTGGACGCGGCGTAGGCGGCGTTGCCCCCGGTGGGCTTGCCGGCGCCGGCCGCGCTGATGAGGAGGAAGCGGCCGTTGCCGCTGCGTTCGAGCGCTTCGTTGAAGGCGAGCGAGGTGTGCTGGACGGTACGGACCAGCAGCTTGTGCAGCATGTCCCAGTCCGCCAGGTCGGTCTCCGCGAAGGTCGAGGAGCCGCGCCAGCCGCCGACGAGGTGCACCAGGCCGTCGATCCGGCCGAATTCCTTCTCCGTACGAGCCGCCCATTCACGGGTCTGGTCGAGGTCGAGGAGGTCGACGGTGTCCCCCACCACCGTGGCGCCGCCGTGGGCGTAGCGGGCCGCGTCCACGGCCTCCGCCAGGCGCTCGGGGTTCGAGTCCGAGCCGATCACCACCGCACCCGCTTCGGCCAGTCGCAGCAGGGTGGCCCGGCCGGCCGGTCCGGCCGCCCCCGCCACCGCGATGACCGCACCCTCCAGCGGCCCCTGGCCGCCCGTCGAAGTAACCATCTCCGTCGCCTCCTCGTCCTGCTCCTGGACGGCCTTCGGCCGGGTGTTCCGGTCGTTCGTCATGCCGCCGCCAATTCATCGCTGTGGGCCGTGATGCCCTTGGTGGATGCGATCACAGCGCGCAGCTTCTTGGCGAGCGCCTCGTAGAACATGCTCAGCGGGAACTCGTCGGGGAGCACGTCGTCCACGAGTTTGCGCGGCGGCTGGTCGAGGTCGAGGGCGTCGGGCCCCTTGGCCCAGACCGAGCCCGGGTGCGGGGCGAGGTAGGTCGAGACGAGGTCGTACGCGGCGAACCAGTGGACCAGCTTGGGCCGGTCGATGCCGTCGCGGTAGAGCTTCTCGATCTCGCCGCACAGCTGGTTGGTGACCTTGGGCGCCCGCTCCCAGTCGATGTGCAGTGTGTTGTCCGTCCAGCGTACGACGTCGTGCTTGTGCAGGTACGCGAAGAGCAGCTGGCCGCCCAGGCCGTCGTAGTTGCGGACCCGGTCGCCGGTGACCGGGAAGCGGAACATCCGGTCGAAGATCACCGCGAACTGCACGTCGCGTGCCTGGGAGTACCCCTCGGCCTCCAGCTTCACGGCCTCCTTGAAGGCGGTGAGGTCGCAGCGCAGCTCCTCCAGGCCGTACATCCAGAACGGCTGGCGCTGCTTGATCATGAACGGGTCGAACGGCAGGTCACCGTGGCTGTGGGTGCGGTCGTGGACCATGTCCCACAGGACGAACGCCTCCTGGCAGCGCTCCTGGTCGCCGAGCATCTCGCGGATGTCCGCGGGCAGTTCGACGCCGAGCGTCTCGATGGCGGCCTCGCTGACCCGGCGGAAGCGCGCGGCCTCGCGGTCGCAGAAGATGCCGCCCCAGCTGAACCGCTCGGGAGCCTCGCGCACGGCGATGGTCTCCGGGAAGAGCACGGCGGAGTTGGTGTCGTAGCCGGCCGTGAAGTCCTCGAAGGCGATGCCGCAGAAGAGGGCGTTGTCGTAGCGGGTGCGCTCCAGCTCGGCGAGCCAGTCCGGCCAGACCATGCGCAGGACGACGGCCTCGAAGTTGCGGTCCGGGTTGCCGTTCTGGGTGTACATGGGGAACAGCACCAGGTGCTGGAGGCCGTCGGCGCGCTGCCGGGCGGGCTGGAAGGCGAGCAGGGAGTCCAGGAAGTCCGGCACGCCGAAGCCGCCGTCGGCCCAGCGGCGCAGGTCGGCGGCGAGCGCCTCGTGGTAGGCGGCGTTGTGCGGCAGCAGCGGGGCGAGCTCGCCGAGGGCCGCTATCACGCGGTCGACCTCCGCACGGACGGCCTCGGCGCGCGGCGCGCCCGCCGCCTCCAGGTCGATGGAGCCGTCCTTGGCCTGCCAGGGGCGGATGGTCTCGACCGCGTCCTTGAGCACGGGCCACGCCGGGTGCTCGACCACGCCCCCTGCGGCCGTGGTGGCGTCCTGGACACCCACAGGCGAAAGAATTTCCGTCATGACTGCCCTCCGGCGATAGATCGTGTTGTCAGAACACGGTAACCAGCCGAGGATCGCCCACTCAAGTGGGGTCGCTGAAAATTATTCTGTCGACACCCTCCGATCACGCGGGTTTTTCCTGTCGGTGACGCCCTGGGCGGGACTTCCTGCCAGTAATGCCAAGGGTTTCGGCGGTTCCTCCGGCCGCGACACGGCCGGGAAACCTCCTGCGCGTGTGGCATATGCCATACGCCGCGAGGGGCGGACCGCCGGCCGGCCGCCGCGCGCCGTCAGCGTGGCGGGGACTCGCCCACGCGAGGGTGAGGCGGTCTGAAGCCGGATATGGCGGGTACCCGTACTGGACACACCGCGGTCCGGTCCGGCAGCCCGTTTTCCGCCGGTCGGCCCCGTTAGGCTGTGCGCCGTTTCGTAGCGCCGTTGCCGACAGCCGACGGTCGACACTTGTACAGAGCCGCCACCAGCACCGAGCCGACAGAAGCGAGGCAGCCTTGTCCTTTCTCACCATCGGACACCGCGGGATGATGGGCGTGGAGCCGGAGAACACCCTGCGGTCCTTCGTGCGCGCCGAGCACGAGGGCCTCGATGTCATCGAACTCGATCTGCATCTGAGCAAGGACGGCGCGCTCGTGGTGATGCACGACGCGGACGTGGACCGGACCACCGACGGCGCCGGCCCGATCGCCGAGCGCACCCTCGCCGAGCTCCGCGAGCTCGATGCCGGCCGGGGCGAGCGGATCCCCGTCTTCGAGGAGGTCGTGGAGGCGGTCGGCGCGCCGCTGCAGGCCGAGATCAAGGACGTGGCGGCCGCGCAGGCACTGGCCGAGGTGATGCGGTCGCGCGATCTGGTCGGCCGGGTCGATGTGATCTCCTTCCACGACGAGGCGCTGGCCGCGATCCGCACCCTGCTGCCCGGGGTACGCACCGCGCTGGTCGGCAGCCGGTACGGCGCGGACGTGGTCGACCGGGCGCAGGCCGTCGGCGCGACGATGCTCTCGCTGAACATCCGCCGGCTCACCCTGGAACTGGTCGAGCGGGCGCACGCCGCGCACCTGAAGGTCGTGGGCTGGACCGTCAACACCCACGATCAGCTGCGCCTCGCACGGGGACTCGGACTGGACGGTGTGGTGACCGACCAGCCGGAGATCCGGCGGGCGGTCCGCTTCACGGCGTGAGGCGGCAGCGGACGGGGTGAGCCGGGTGGGGCGTGCCGACTCTTCGGGCCCCACCCCCGGCAACTCCCCACTCCCGGCAACCTGGAAACGCGCAGTTCACAGCGCTGCAATGCGCTTCCACCATGCGGACTTTTCCCCCGCCGATCTCGACAGACGGCCTCGCGCACTGCCACTCTCCCGCCATGCGCCTCGCCAACCGCCCCCTCCGCCTTGCCGCTTGCGCCACCGTCGCGCTGCTCGCCGCGGCCGTCGGCTGTGCCCCGCAGGACGAGTCCCCCGGCGGCCCGCACGCCGCCGGGCCGCGCCAACAGAGCTGTGACCGCGGCAAACTGGCGACCGTGGCGGACGGCAAGCTCACGGTCGGCACCGACAAGCCCGCCTACGCCCCCTGGTTCCACGACGACGATCCGGCCAGTGGCAAGGGCTTCGAATCGGCCGTCGCCTACGCCGTCGCCCGCCGGCTGGGCTACGACAAGGGCGCGGTGGACTGGCAGACCGTGCCGTTCAACAACGCCTTCGCGCCCGGCGCGAAGAAGTTCGACTTCGACATCAACCAGATCTCCATCAGCGCCGCACGCAAGCGGGCCGTCGCCTTCTCCTCCGGCTACTACGACGTGCGCCAGGCGGTCGTCGCGCTCAAGGGCTCCCCGGCCGCGCGGGCCAAGAGCATCGCCGGTCTCCGGCACCTGAAGCTCGGCGCACAGGTCGGCAGCACCAGTCTGGACGTCGTCGACGACACCGTCCGGCCGGCGCAGCGCCCCGCCGTGTTCCAGAAGAACGACCTCGCCAAGTCCGCGCTGAAGAACGGTCAGGTCGACGCGATCCTCACCGATCTGCCGACGGCCTTCTACATCACCTCCGCCGAGGTGAAGAACGCCGAGGTGGTCGGGCAGTTCGCGGCCACCGGTACCGCCAAGGAACAGTTCGGCCTGGTCCTGGACAAGGAGAGCCGGATCACCGGGTGTGTGACGGCCGCGGTGGATG
The DNA here is from genome assembly GCF_009811555.1 of Streptomyces caniferus. Taxonomy (GTDB): domain Bacteria; phylum Actinomycetota; class Actinomycetes; order Streptomycetales; family Streptomycetaceae; genus Streptomyces; species Streptomyces caniferus. The sequence continues at coordinate 1,453,666 of NZ_BLIN01000005.1, forward strand.
CGCTGCGCAAGGACGGCACCCTCGCCGCGCTGGAGAAGAAGTGGCTGACCGACGCCGTGTCCGTGCCGGTGCTCAAGTGACGTACGGAGAAGGTGTGTCGAAGCTCCGGGCGGCACCGGACGAGGCCGACGACGGATATGTGCCCTCGGCGCGACGGATCGAGCGGGAGCGCTTCCGGAGGACCAGGGCCCGGCGCGCGACCGCGGTCGCCGCACTGAGCACCCTGGTCACCGCCGTCGTCCTCTACCTCGTCATCACCGGCTCCCCCGGCTGGCCGCGTACCCGGGAGACCTTCTTCAGCGCCGAATACGCCGCCAAGGCACTGCCGAAGGTGATGGAGGGGCTGCTGCTGAATCTGCGGCTGCTGGTGGTGTGCGGGGCTGCGGTGCTGGTGCTCGGACTGCTGCTGGCGGTGGCCCGGACGCTGCGCGGCCCGGTGTTCTTCCCGCTGCGCGCCCTGGCCACCGCCTACACCGACTTCTTCCGCGGACTGCCCCTGATCATCTGTCTGCTGATGGTGGTCTTCGGGGTGCCTGCCCTGCGGCTGCAGGGCGTGACCACCGACCCCGTGCTGCTCGGCGGCTCCGCGCTGGTGCTGACGTACTCGGCCTATGTCGCCGAGGTCTTCCGGGCCGGCATCGAGTCGGTGCACCCCTCGCAGCGGGCCGCGGCCCGGTCGCTGGGGCTGACCGGCGGACAAGCGCTGCGCTTCGTGGTGCTGCCGCAGGCGGTGCGGCGGGTGGTGCCGCCGCTGCTGAACGATCTGGTCTCGCTGCAGAAGGACACCGGTCTGGTGTCCATCGCGGGTGCGGTGGACGCGGTCTACGCGGCCCAGATCATCGCCGGCAAGGACTTCAACTTCACGCCGTACGTCGTGGCCGGGCTCGTCTTCGTGGCGCTCACGATCCCCATGACGCGGTGCACGGACTGGGTCACGGCCCGCATGGACCGCAGGCGCGCCCAGGGAGGACTCGTATGACCACCACGAACGACGCCCCACGGCCGGCCGGGGACGCGGCCGGGAAAGCGGCGCCCGGCGGCGGCCCGGTGCTGCGGCTGGAGTCCGTGCGCAAGACGTACGGGCGCGGCACGGTCGTGCTGCGGGATGTGGATCTGGCGGTCCCGCCGCACACCGTGACCACGCTGATCGGCGCCTCGGGGTCGGGCAAGTCCACGCTGCTGCGCTGCGCGAACCTCCTGGAGGAGATCGACGACGGCGCGATCTTCCTGGACGGCGCGGAGATCACCGATCCGCGGGCCGACGTGGACGCGGTGCGCCGCCGGATCGGCGTGGTCTTCCAGGCCTACAACCTCTTCCCCCATATGACCGTGCTGGACAACATCACGCTGGCGCCCCGCCGGGTGCACGGCGTACCGCGTGCCGAGGCGGAGGAGCGGGCCCGCGAGCTGCTGGAACGGCTCGGGCTCGGCGGGCGGGCCGGCGAGTACCCGGACCGGCTCAGCGGCGGCCAGCAGCAGCGGGTCGCGATCGTTCGCGCCCTGGCCGGGCGGCCCCGGCTGCTGCTGCTCGACGAGATCACCGCGGCGCTCGACCCGGGGCTGGTCGGCGAGGTGCTCGGCGTGGTCCGCGAGCTGAAGGAGGAGGGGATGACGATGGTCATCGCCACCCATGAGATGGGCTTCGCGCGGGAGGTCGCCGACCAGGTCTGCTTCCTGGACGGCGGGGTGGTGGTGGAACGCGGCACACCCGAGCGGGTCTTCGGGGACCCGCAGCAGGACCGGACCCGGCAGTTCCTCCGGCGGATCATCGAGGCGGGACGGCTGTGAGCGGCCTCCGCACTCCTCGGCCGTCCGGTCCCCGGCCCGCCGCACGGCCGGGGTCCCATCGCGGCCGGCAGGGGGTTCGGGCCACGTGGTCCGGGACCTGGGCCGCAGACGGGGCGGCACCGCGCGGACCAACCTTCAGGAGGCGCTCGACCGGCCGGGCCCGTCCTGGCCGAGCGGCTTGATCAGCAGCTCGAACTCCAGGTCGGCGCGCTGCGGGATGCCGAACCGCTCGTCGCCGTACGGGAACGGGGTGAGCTGTCCGGTCCGCCGGTAGCCGCGGCGCTCGTACCAGGCGATCAGCTCGTCGCGCTGCCGGATGACGGTCATCCGCATCTCGCGGGTGCCCCAGAGGTCCTGGGCGGTCCGCTCGGCCTCCGCGAGGATCACCTTGCCGAGGCCGCCGCCCTGGAGCTGCGGGCGCACCGCGAACATCCCGAAGTACACATGGTCCCCGCGGTGTTCGAGCTGGCAGCAGGCGATCAGGGCACCGTCCCGCTCGGCGACGAGCAGCCGGCCGGTCTCGCCCCGCACCACGGCGGCGACGCCGTCCGGGTCGGTGCGCTGCCCCTCCAGCAGGTCCGCCTCGGTCGTCCAGCCGGCCCGGCTCGCGTCCCCTCGGTACGCCGATTCGATGAGGTCGACGAGCCCGGGGATGTCGGCATCGTGGGCGGTACGGAAGGTCAGCTCGTCGGTGGGCATGGTGCGCACAGTCCTCTCGGGGCCGGACGAAGGGCTGAAGGGAGGCTAACAAGCGGCATGTGCGGCGTGTCAGGGCCATTCGGCACGGTCTTCGGCGGCGGCGGGCCGACGACGCGGGGCGGGCGGCGTAGGGTCCTGGCATGGTGCACGTACTGAGCAGCAGGGTGCTGGTGCGGCCGTCCGACCCGGAGCGGTCGCGGGCGTTCTACGGCACGGCGCTGGGGCTGGAGATCTACCGGGAATTCGGCACCGGACCCGAGCGCGGCACGGTCTACTTCCTCGGCGGCGGCTTCCTGGAGGTCTCCGGCCGCGCCACGGCCCCGGCCACGGAGACCCTCCAGCTGTGGCTCCAGGTGGCGGATGCTGCGGCGGCGCACGAGGAGCTCCTGGCACACGGGGCGGAGGTGCTGCGGCCGCCCGTACAGGAGCCGTGGGGACTCATCGAGATGTGGATCGCCGACCCGGACGGCCACCGGATCGTGCTGACGGAGGTACCGGCGGACCATCCGCTGCGTTACCGGCCCTGACGGCCCTCCCCCGGCCGGCGCATCGCCCGCGCTCCCCCTCCGTGCGTCCGTGCGCTCCCGTGTGCCGGGCCCCGGCCGGGCAGCCTGCACCCGATCGGTGCGACAGGCGGTACTCGGGGAGGTGCGCCGTGCTCGAACCGGCGTGGGTCGGCTGGCTGCTGGTGCTGCTGTGTGCCGCGGCCGCCGCGTACTGCCTCGTCCGGGCGCGGAACGGCCCGGCCGCGCACCGGGGGGACGCCCGCGGCGAAGGGCTGATGGCGCTGGGCATGGCGGCGATGGCGCTGCCCGCGTCCGCCGTGACACCGCCCCAGTGGTCGCCCTGGCTGTTCACCACGGTCTACGCAACGGCCGGCGGGTGGGCGCTGGTGCGGCGGCATCTGCATCACGCGGTGGGGACGTTCGCCATGGTGTACATGGCGCTGGCGATGGCCGTACCGGCGGATCACCTGGGTCCCATGGGCCCGGCGGGCCGGACGGACGCGATGGGTCCGACGGGTCCGACAGCTTCGATGGGTTCGATGGGGGCGATGGCGCACGAGGGGCCCGGCGGGGTGCCGCTGCTGACGGGCCTGTTGCTCGCCTACTACACGGTGTACGTCATCGGCGCCGGGGTCCGGCTGGTGCCGACGGGTGTCCGGGCAGCGGACTCCGTGACGGCGGGCGCGACAGTGGCCCCCGTGCCGGAGCGGACGGTGGCGGGCACCGGGCCGGACACGGTGGCGGGCACCTCTGCGGACGCCGGGCCGCCCGCGGTGCTGCGGGCCTGCCGGGTGGCGATGGGCATCGGCATGCTGGCGATGCTGCTGGCGCTGTGAGCTGCGGCGAAGCGCTTCCGCACGGCCCGCGCCGCCGGCCGGCGGGATCGGCGGCCCACCTCCGCAACGAGGGTGGCATACGTCACATCCGACTCTCGCCCGTACCAACGAGTAGTCGCCCGCTCATAGGCTGACGCCATGATGGTCCCTCTCGCGCTGATGGTTCTCGGCGTGCTGGCCGCGGCAATGGCGCCCCGGCTGATGGCCCGTTCCGACTGGCCCGACCGGGAGCCGGTGCTCGCCCTGTGGGTGTGGCAGTGCGTGGTGGCCGGTGTGCTGCTGTGCTGCGTGCTCGCGATGTCGCTGAGCGCATCCGCCGCCTGGGAGACCGTCCGCAGCCCGGTGTTCGGCTTCGCGCCCCGGGTGGTCGTCGAGGCGTATGCGCTCAAGGGGTACGGGCCGTGGGCCGGGGTGCTGGCCCTGCTCCTGGCGGGCGGCGGGGCCTGGACGGCCGTCACGCTGACCCGCGAGGTACGGGCGGCGCGCACCCGCCGCCGGCAGCGCCGGGCCGAACTCCTGCTCCGCGCACCGCTGTTGCCCGGCGAGGAGCCCCGGGCGGAGCGGCTGGTCGTCCTGGAGGGCGACCGCCCGGAGGCCTGGTGGCTGCAGCACTCCTCGCCCCAACTGGTCATCACGACCTCGGCGTTGCGACGCCTGAAGGGCCGTCAGCTCGATGCGCTGATCGCTCATGAGCAGGGACACGCACGGGCCCGGCACGATCTCCTGCTGTACAGCGCCTCGGCACTCGCCGTGGGCTTTCCGCAGATCCCGGTCTTCGCCGCGTTCCGCGATCAGGTGCACCGGCTGGTCGAGCTGGCCGCCGACGACGTGGCCTCGCGCCGCTTCGGCCGCCTGACGATCGCCCTGGCCCTGGTCGAACTCAACGAGGACCGCGGGGTGTTCGGCCCCTGCCCCACGCAGCTCGCGCAGGTTCCCCAGCGGGTGGACCGGCTGCTGTCCCCCGCGCCCCGCTTCACCCCCGGCCGCCGGCTCCGGATGACGGCGGTGGCGGCGCTGGTACCGGCCGTACCGCTGCTGGTCACCTTCGTCCCGGGCCTGCGGGCACTGACGTAGGGCGCGGCCCCTCGCCCGGGGCGCCGGTCATGGGCGAGGATCGCCCCATGCCCTCGACGCCGCTCCCCACCGCCCGTACGCCCGCCGTGGAAGACAACAGCCGCCGGGCCTTTGCCCTCTTCCGCCCCGCCCTCACCTGCGCCCTGCTGTGCGCGGTCCTCTTCGGCCTGCTGCTCACCCTCGTCGTACTGCGCTGGGGCCCGTTGATGTCCCTGGACACGGCCCTCGCCGGCACCCTGCACCGGACGGCCGTCGCCGCGCCCGGCTGGACCCGTGTCAACCGGGTGCTCACCGACTGGGTATGGGACCCATGGGCGATGCGCGCGGTGCTCACGGTGGCGGTCTGCCTGCTCGTACGGCGAGGGGACCGCCGGCTCGCCCTCTGGGTGGCGGCCACCGCGCTCCTCGGTACAGGGCTGCAGCAGGCGGTGAAGGCGGTGGTCGGCCGGGACCGCCCCGTCTGGCCGGATCCGGTGGCCACCGCGCACTACACGGCGTTCCCCTCCGGGCATGCACTGTCCGCGCTGGTCGCGGGGGCCCTGGTGCTGTGGCTGCTGCGGCTGGCCGGGGCGCGGCCGCTGTGGCGCCGGACGGCTCGCACGGTGGTCGTGCTCTCGGTCGTCGGTGTCGGCTTCACCCGGGTGTATCTCGGCGTGCACTGGCTGTCGGACGTCGTCGGTGGCTGGCTGCTGGGCGGGGCCCTCGTGGCCGGATCGGCCGCGCTCCACGGCGCCTTCGCGTCACGGGCGGGTTGGCCCGGCACCGCGCGGCGGGCAGGATGACGCTCATGACGGTGATCAAGGGTGTGCTCTTCGACTTCTCCGGAACCCTGCTGCGTATCGAGTCCGCCGAATCATGGCTGCGGGCGGCGCTCACCGCGTCCGGCACGGCCATGGACGACGCCGAGCTCGTCCGCTCGGCGGCCGCGCTGGAACGGGCCGGCGCGCTGCCCGGCGGCTCCTCCCCCGTCGAACTCCCCGGCGACCTGGGCGAGCTGTGGGAGATCCGGGACCGCGACGCCCGCCACCACCGCGCGCTGTACACCGGCCTGGCCCGGCAGGTCCCGCTCCCCGATCCGGAGTTGTACGACGCGCTCTACGAGCGGTCCCGGGCGGCGGAGGCCTGGCAGCCCTATCCCGATGCCGCCGAGGTGCTCGCGGAGCTGCACCGGCGCGGCATCCGTATCGGCGTCCTGAGCAACATCGGCTGGGATCTGCGGCCGGTGCTGCGCGCCCACGGCCTGGACCGTTATGTCGACGTCTGCGTGCTGTCCTACGAGCACGGCCTCCAGAAGCCTGATCCACGGCTCTTCGCCCTCGGCTGCCGGGAGTTGGGGCTCGACCCGGCCGCCGTGCTGATGGTCGGCGACGACCGCACCGCGGACGGCGGCGCCACCGCGGTGGGCTGTTCCTTCCTGCCGGTCGACCATCTGCCGGTGGACCGGCGCCCGGACGGGCTGCGGCCGGTGCTGGAGCGCGTGGGCTGAGGAGCCGGGCGGGGTCAGCCCGCCGGGCGCAGCTCCAGCCACTGCTGGAGCTCGACGATGTTCCCGTCGGGGTCCTTGAGGTGGGCGACCCGCATCCGGTCCGTCATCGGGGCCGGACCGTGGGCGAGGACGGCGCCGCGCCCGGTGAGCTGTGCGCAGTACCCGTCGAGGTCGTCGACCCGCAGGACGACCAGGGACCGGTATCCGTCCGGCGCCGCCCCCAGCTCGCCGAGCACCTCGGCCATCCGGGCGCGCTCCTGCAACGCGATGCCCGCCGAACCGCCGGCGCAGCTGAACTTGGCGTACGGGCCCTCGGGGGCCTCGAACTGCGGCTCCAGGCCCAGCACGTCCCGGTAGAAGCGGTAGCAGCCGCGGAAGTCCGTGACGAGCAGGCGGACTTGGGTGAGTTCCATCGATGTACCCCCGTGAGCGAAACGTCGGTCGGCGTGCGGGCCGACGCTACGCCGTCACGCGGCGCCGCCCTCCACCAGCCCCGCCGCCCACTGCCGCAGGGTCGTGAAGTCGTCCGGGAGCAGTCCCTTCGCGGGATCGACCCGGTACGGCAGGGCCCGGCCCCGGTGGTGGCGGGCGATCCAGGCGAGGTCCCGGGGGCCGATCTCGTCGTCCACCCAGGCGAAGGGCCGGCCGGCGGCGGAGGCGACGAGGTGGCGGGTCTTCCAGTGCACGCCCTCCGGATCCTGGTGGTGCATCCGCGGCCACTCCAGCGCGGGCAGCTCCGGCAGGCCCAGGACGGGGGCGATCCAGGTGTTGGCCTCCGTCTTCCAGGTCGTCGCCCAGACGATCCGGAAGCCCAGATCCAGCAGGAGCGGGCCATGAGCGGGATTGAGCCATACCCGCAGGGCCGGGCGCGGCGGCTCCCAGCCCGTGGGCCGCATCCGCAGCGTGGTGTAGCCCTCGGGCCGTCGTTGCGGCTTCGCCCGCCAGGGGTTGAGCGGGCCGTCGACGTCGAGGAAGAGCAGGGGCACGGTGGGATCCACGACGTCATGATTCCGCGCCCGGCGCCGGAGCAACCGCTTCCGACCGGCGGAAACCGATGCATCGGCGCAATCGCCCGCGGCGGCCCACCCGCCCTGGGGCAGGGGCGCCACGGCCTCGCGGCCGCCCCCGGAAACGGAACCGCCCCGGCCGGCAGGGTGCCGGCCGGGGCGGAAGGACCTTCCGCGGCTGTCGCCTCAGCTGAGGGTCGCGAGAGCCTCGTTGAGGGTCGCCGACGGGCGCATGACGGCCGCGGCCTTGGCCACGACCGGCTGGAAGTAGCCGCCGATGTCGGCCGGCGAACCCTGCACCGCGATCAGCTCGTCGACGATGGTCTGCTCCTGCTCGGTCAGCGTCTTGGCGAGCGCCGCGAACGCCTCCGCGAGCTGAACGTCGTCGGTCTGCTTGGCCAGCTCCTGCGCCCAGTAGAGCGCGAGGTAGAAGTGGCTGCCGCGGTTGTCGATGCCGCCGAGCTTGCGGCTGGGCGACTTGTTCTCCTCGAGGAACGTGCCGGTGGCGCGGTCGAGGGTGTCGGCGAGCACCTGGGCGCGCGCGTTGCCCGTCTTCTGCGCGAGGTGCTCGAAGCTCACCGCGAGCGCCAGGAACTCGCCCAGGCTGTCCCAGCGCAGGTAGTTCTCCTTGACCAGCTGCTGGACGTGCTTGGGCGCGGAGCCGCCGGCGCCGGTCTCGAACAGCCCGCCGCCGTTCATCAGCGGGACGACCGACAGCATCTTCGCGCTGGTGCCCAGCTCGAGGATCGGGAACAGGTCGGTCAGGTAGTCACGCAGCACGTTGCCGGTGACCGAGATCGTGTCCTCGCCGCGGCGGATGCGCTCCAGGGAGAACGTGATCGCGTCGACCGGCGACATGATCTCGATCTGCAGGCCCGCGGTGTCGTGCTCAGGGAGGCAGGCCTTGACCTTCTCGATCAGCTGCGCGTCGTGCGCCCGGCCCTCGTCCAGCCAGAACACCGCCGGGTCGCCGGTCGCGCGGGCGCGGGTGACGGCGAGCTTGACCCAGTCGCGGATCGGCGCGTCCTTGGTCTGGCACATACGGAAGATGTCGCCGGCGCCGACGACCTGCTCGAGCACGGCGTTGCCGCTCTCGTCGAGGACCCGCACGGTGCCCGTGGTCGGGATCTCGAAGGTCTTGTCGTGGCTGCCGTACTCCTCGGCCTTCTGCGCCATCAGACCGACGTTCGGCACCGAACCCATGGTCGACGGGTCGTAGGCGCCGTTCGCGCGGCAGTCGTCGAGGACGGCCTGGTAGATGCCGGCGTAGCTGCTGTCGGGGAGGACCGCGAGGGTGTCGGCCTCCGCGCCGTCCGGGCCCCACATGTGGCCGGAGGTGCGGATCATGGCCGGCATGGAGGCGTCGACGATGACATCGCTCGGCACGTGCAGGTTGGAGATGCCGCGGTCGGAGTCGACCATGGCGAGCTCCGGGCCCTCGGCGAGCTCGGCGTCGAAGGACGCCTTGATCTCCGCGCCGTCGGCCAGCGACTCCAGGCCCTTGTAGATGCCGCCGAGGCCGTCGTTCGGGGTCAGGCCCGCGGCGGCGAGCGACTCGCCGTACTGGGCGAACGTCTTCGGGAAGAAGGCGCGGACCACGTGGCCGAAGATGATCGGGTCGGAGACCTTCATCATCGTGGCCTTCAGGTGCACCGAGAACAGCACGCCCTCGGCCTTGGCACGGGCGACCTGCGCCGTGAGGAACTCGCGCAGCGCGGCCACGCGCATCACGGAGGCGTCGACGACCTCGCCCGCGAGGACCGGTACCGACTCGCGCAGAACGGTGGTGGAGCCGTCGTCGCCCGACAGCTCGATGCGCAGCGTGCCGTCCTGGCCGATGACCGCGGACTTCTCCGTGGAGCGGAAGTCGTCGACGCCCATGGTGGCGACGTTCGTCTTCGAGTCGGCCGTCCAGGCACCCATGCGGTGCGGGTTGGACTTGGCGTAGTTCTTGACCGACGCCGGCGCGCGGCGGTCGGAGTTGCCCTCGCGCAGGACCGGGTTGACGGCGCTGCCCTTGACCTTGTCGTAACGGGCGCGGATGTCGCGCTCCTCGTCGGTCTTCGGGTCGTCCGGGTAGGCCGGCAGCGCGTAGCCCTGCTCCTGCAGCTCGGCGACCGCGGCCTTGAGCTGCGGGATCGAGGCCGAGATGTTCGGAAGCTTGATGATGTTCGCGCCGGGAGTCTTGGCCAGCTGCCCGAGCTCGGCGAGGGCGTCGTCGATGCGCTGGCCCTCCTCCAGGTACTCGGGGAAGCTCGCGATGATGCGACCGGCAAGGGAGATGTCACGGGTCTCCACGCTGACGCCGGCCGTCGACGCGTATGCCTGGATCACAGGCAAGAACGAATACGTCGCCAGGGCCGGGGCCTCGTCAGTGTGGGTGTAGATGATGGTCGAGTCAGTCACCGGGTGCTCCGCTCCACGTCTGCAACATTGCTCGACATCAAGATATCTCGTGACCGCCCCCCTCTCGACAGGACCCCGCCCGGGGCAAAGCGGAGGAATGGGTTCCAATCGGTGGGGACCGGTGGAAAGCGGCACCCCGTCCGGCCGGGCGACCGCTTCGCTCCCGGCCTGTTTCCGGCCATATTCCGGCCCCGGGGACGCGGCACCGGGGGCCGGAGCCCCCATGCCGACCGGTAACGGCCGGTCCGCGGCGAGACCCGGCGCGCTCCCCGCCGATCCGGCGGGCTTCCCGACGAGCGGCGCCCGGCGACGAGCGAGGCCCGCCGACGGCCGTGCGGTGGGATTGCGGGGCCCCGGCGCGGAGCATGATCGCCTCGGCGGGCGTCCCGGACCCGCCGCGGCCCCGCTTCCGGTTCCCATGGTCCGGCCCCGGTTCCCACGGGCCCGGCCCTGGTTCCCGCGGGTCCGGACCCGGCTACCCGCCAGGACCTGGCTCCCGCGCGCCCGGCCGCGCACCGGACGAACAGCAGCAGGAGGATCACCCACCATGACCGCCACCGCCTACCTCGACGCGCTCTTCTCCCTCGCCGGGCGTACGGCCCTGGTCACCGGCGGCAGCTCCGGTATCGGCCGGGCGATCGCCGGGGCACTGGGCCGCGCCGGCGCCGAGGTCGTCCTGCTGGCCCGGAACGTGGAGCAACTGCGCGCAGCGACCAGGGAGTTGACGGACGCGGGCGCGACCGCGCACTGGATCGAGGCCGATCTGGGCGACCGTGAGGCCCTGCACCGGGCCGCGGAGGAGATGGCCCGGCGGCACGGCGAACCCGACATCCTGGTCCATGCCGCCGGGGTCAACCCCCGTCCGCCGTTGGACGAGCTGACCACGCCCGGCTGGGACCGCACGATGGCCGTCAACCTCGATGCGCCGTTCCTCCTCGGGCAGCGCTTCGGGCCGGGCATGGCGGACCGCGGCTGGGGCCGGATCATCCATATCGCCTCGCAGCAGTCGGTCCGGGCGTTCGGCAACAGCGGTGCGTACGGCGTGTCCAAGGCCGGCCTCACCGCGCTCACCCGCTCCCAGGCGGAAGCCTGGTCCCGGTACGGGGTGAGCGTCAACGCGATCGCCCCCGGCTTCGTCCGCACCCCGCTGAACGAGGCGGTGTTCGCCGACCCCGGGCGCACCGAGGCGATGGCACGCCGGACGATGACCGGGCGCAACGGCGAACTGGACGACTTCGCGGGCGCGGCGGTGTTCCTGGCCGGGCCGGGCGCGGCGTATGTGACGGGACAGACGGTGTTCGTGGACGGTGGATTCTCGGTGACCTGACCTGACCGCCGCGGCCGACGGCGCGAGGACGGCCGGATGCGGCGCAGTGACCGAGGGCGCGGCCGCGGAAGGCGCCGCGCCCCGGGAAGAACGGCCGGTCAGCCGACCTTCACCCACTCCTTGCAGCCATTGGTCTCGAACGTCTCCCCCTTGTTGACGGTGACGCGGGCCGGGCCCTGGGGCGTGCCGTTGGCGATGATGCTGTCCATCTCGCCGCTGGAGTCCTTGGCGCGCGCCCAATAGCAGAGCGGCACGTCGGAGGCGGCCGGACCGCCGGTCTTGTACGTGCCGGCGGCGATGTCCTCCCCCACGAGATAGCCGCCCTGGCCGACCGCGGCGGCCGGACTCGCCGGCGCCTCCGCCTTCTCCGCGGGCTCCGCTGCGCTCTTCGGCTTCGCGGCGCTCTTCGGCTTCACCGCCCCGGCCTTGGCGGTCTTGGCGGTGACGGTGACCGTGACGGTGGGGGCGGGCTTCGCCTCGGCCTTCTTGGCGCCGTCGCCACCGCTTCCGACCGCCGCTCCGAGCCCGAAGACGATGAGCGCACAGACCGCACCCACGACGATCCTGAGTGCGGGGTGCTTCTTCTTCGGCTGCTGCGCGGGCGGCGGGGCGTAGGGGTGGGGCTGCTGACCGAACGGCGCGGGCTGCTGCGAGTACGACATGAACGATCCCCCTTGCATCTGTGATGGTGTCGTGAAGACCGCTCATTGCCGTTGAAGGTTGTACGGCCGCCTCCCGCACCCGCCGCACCTCCCCTTACGCCCCGTCGCCCCTGGTCCGGGCGGCCATCAGGCCGGCAGGCTCCGCAGCCAGACGGCGACCCCGTGGTGATGGCTGCAGGTACCCCGCCGGTGTTGGCTGTGGCTGTACGTCCCGTCGTTGCACTGGGCGGAGGCGCCTGCCGGAGCCTGCCCCTCCTCCCCACCGCCACTCGTCGAGCCACTGCCACTCGTCGAGCCACTGCCACCGTCGGAACCCGTCCCTCCGGAGGAGCTGGAACCGCCGGAGGAGCCTCCCTCGTCCGCGCCGGAGCCGCCGTCGTCCGCACCGGCACCACCGGAGGCCGTGGAGCCCCCGGAGGTCGTGGACCCCCCGCCGGAGACGGAACCGTCCGCGTCGGCCGGCTCCTGCGTGGGCTCGGCCGCGCCGCCGCCCGTGGCCTCTGCCGCGTCGGGTGCGTCGCAGCTCTCCCCGGTCTTCACGACGGCGAACGTCAGCGTCTCGGTGTCCCGCATGACGGACCCGGCGGCCGGCTCCTGATCACAGACCTGCCAGTTCCGGTCCCACACCTGCATACGGTGCCGAACGGACAGATCCCGGCTCTTGAACAGGTGGATGCCCTCGCCCTGCGCCGCGTCCTGCGCCGCCTGCAGGTTCCGGCCGGTGTAGTCCGGCACCGTGACGGCGTCGCCCCGACCGTCGGAGGCATCTGCCGCGTCGGAGGCATCGGGGGTGGCCGTGGGGACGGCGGTAGCGTCCCCCGTGGCGGCGGACTTGGCCGCGGACGTGGTGACGGACGACTTCGTCCCGTCGTCGCCGTTCATCAGGTTGACGCACCCGCCGACCAGCAACACGAAGACCGCGATGACCGCACAGCCGAGCTTGGCGTTCTTCCTGTCCTCCGGCGACATCGACCCTTGGTTTCCCGTCATACGGCCCCCTTCCTTGCAACTGCACACTCCCCTGCGTGCATGGCCCTGCCCACGGCCGCGAGCCGCCGCCCGGCTGAAACCGGAGGGACAAGTGGTGAAGCGAGAAGCGAGAAGCGAGGTGAGCGCCAAGACGGCCCCATCTCAGGCGAGTTGGCCCACCTGCTGCCGATACGTCACATTCCCCCGCGTTACCGGGATTTCCTCCCTGGGTGCCCAGAACAGGGAGAGTAGCGAGTGGTTGAACATCGAAGTAGATGAAGTGGAGAACCTGTGACGATGTCGTGACCGAAATGCGCGGGCCAAGCCTTCGGGGTGCACGGCCAGGAGATGGCGGCGCGGCCGCACTCGTCCCCTCGACGCGAAAGCGATCGTCACCGCTCCCCGATCCGACAGGACGATCGGTCGATGAACTGCGGGCGACCACCACATCGTTCGCGGTCATGGCGAAGGTACGTACCAGGTCACAGGGGAGCGCGTGCCCCTGCCGCGCGCCTTCCGGGAAGCCAGATCGCCCGACTTTTATCGCCGAAGCAATGTGCGCGGCCGCCCATCAGTGAATAGTCTGCTTTCCCTAGTCGGCACTTCATGAGCGAAGTTGACAGTCCGCTTGCGCAGCACATGTATCCCCACGTACAGGAGATTCCGGTGATTGCCCCTCAAGGCCGAATCGGACTTCCGTCTGCGCACGAGACCACGCCGCCGCACGAGCCGGATACGCGGGCCACGGACATCGTCCCCCGCCCTGCCCGGCCTCCCCGTCGCCCCGGCCCCCGTCACTGCCGCCCCGACCGACAGCACCGTCGCCCCGACCGTCAAGGACGCCGGGCATTCGAGGCCCTCCGGCCCCATGGCCGTCCGCCCGGCGCGACGCACTCCCCCCTACGCCGGACTCCGCTGCGGCGGACGCCCACCCGGAGGCCTGAAAAGTGCCTGTTCACGCCCCCTTTGCGCACGGCGAGAGCCTGCCCCTCGTGCCCGAGAAGACTGTGACGGGGCAGCCGTGAGACGCCAACCGGCATTCGACCGGAATCCGGCGCGGGACGACTCCCGGCTGCGCGCCGTGGTGGAGGACGCCGCGATGGGCCGCTGGGAAAGCGCACACGAACTCCTGACCGCGACCGGCGCCGACTGGGACCGCCGCATCTTCCGCCTCCAGGTACTCGCCCGCGCGGGGGCACGGCTCACCTTCGCCGACACCTGGGCCCAGGCCGAACCTCGTTCGCCGCACGCCCTGGCCCTCCTCGCCACCGTCCAGGCCCTGCGCTCGATGGCCCGCCCGCGAGGACACGGCAGCGGCCCGGAGATGGAAGAGGCGTGGGAGACCTGCCATGCCGCCGGGGACGCCCTGCCGGCCGACCCGACGCCGTACGTCGTCATGCTGGCCCTGCTGCGCTACCACTCCCCCGACCGCGACCGGCAGTGGCGGGAGACGGTGCACAGCGTGTGGCGGGAGGTCGAGGAACGTGACCCGTGGAACAGGGAGGCGCACCACGAGCTCCTCACCTACATGTTCCCCGACTGGCACGGCGTGGCGGGCGAGATGTTCCACTGGGCGCAGGAGCGGTGCGCCCATGTGCCCCGCGGGATGCCGTTGCACACCCTGCCGCTGGTCGCGCTCGCCGAGTCGCACCGCATGCGGATGAAGAAGGAAGGCCACCGGTACGGCCTGACGGTCCACCCCTGGACGGACAACCCGTCGACCCAGCAGGCGTGGGTGAACTGGTGGACGTACCGGGCCCCTTCCAGGCCGCACGCCGCCTTCCACGAGGACGCCAACTACCTGGCCCACGCGATGTCCTTCGCGAACCAGCACCGGGCGGTGGCCGAGGTGTTCGACGCCATCGGCCCGTACGCGACGGATGTGCCGTGGAGCTACTGCGGAGACGCTCAGCAGCTCTTCGCCCGTCATCGGAAGTGGGCGGTCAAGGGCTCCGCACCGTAGCGCCGCCCGCGACCGAGCGGACCGATGGTGTTCCACAAGCCGACGCGCCACCAAGAGGAGAGGCTCCAGCCATGCCATTGGACATACCAAGCGTCACGCAGACGGAGGAGGAACGCCTCGCCGAACTCGGCATCACCCAGACCCTGGACCGCTCGATGTCCGGACGGCAGAACTTCGCCGTCTCCTTCACGATCATCAGCATCCTGTCCGGCTGCCTGACCATGTACGGGTTCGGCATGAACACCGGCGGGCCCGCGCTCATCATGTGGGGCTGGGTTCTCGTCGGCCTGATGACCCTGTTCGTCGGCCTGTCCATGGCCGAGGTCTGCTCCTCGTACCCGACCTCCGCCGGTCTCTACTTCTGGGCGCACAAGCTCGCCCCGCAGAAGTCGGCTCCGGCCTGGGCCTGGTTCACCGGCTGGTTCAACACGCTCGGCCAGGTGGCCGTCACCGCGGGCATCGACTTCGGCGCCGCGTCGTTCCTCAACGCCTACCTGAACCTCCAGTTCAGCTACGCCGCCACACCCGTCCACACGATCACCCTCTTCGGGGTGATCCTCCTGCTGCACGCCATCGTGAACACCTTCCGGGTGCGCGTCGTCGGCTTCTTCAACACCGTCTCGGTGTGGTGGCACCTGATCGGCGTCGTGGTGATCGTCGGCGCCCTGCTGCTGATCCCCGACAAGCACCAGTCCCCCGGGTTCGTCTTCACCGAGTTCGTCAACAACACCGGCTGGGGATCCGCGGTCTACGTCGCGCTCATCGGTCTCCTGATGGCGCAGTACACGTTCACCGGCTATGACGCCTCCGCCCACATGACGGAGGAGACGAAGAACGCCTCGGTCGAGGGGCCGAAGGGGATCGTCCGCTCCATCGTCGTGTCCTGGGTCGCCGGATTCGTGCTGCTCTTCGGCCTGACCTTCGCCATCCAGTCCTACACCGGCGCCCTGAAGTCGGGCACCGGTGTGCCGCCCGCGCAGATCTTCATGGACGCGCTCGGCGCGAGCACCGGCAAGCTGATGCTGCTCGTCATCATCGGCGCCCAGCTGTTCTGCGGTATGGCCTCGGTGACCGCCAACTCCCGCATGATCTACGCCTTCTCGCGCGACGGCGCGCTGCCGTTCTCCGCCGTCTGGCACAAGCTCCACCCGGGCACCCGCACCCCGACCAACGCGGTGTGGCTCGCCGCCGGCGGCGCGTTCGTCCTCGGCCTGCCGTACCTCTTCAACACCACCGCGTACGCCGCCGTCACCTCCATCGCGACGATCGGCCTCTACATCGCCTACGTGGTGCCCACCCTGCTGCGGCTGCGCCAGGGGGAGAACTTCCGGCGCGGTCCCTGGCACCTGGGGCGCTGGTCCCGGCCCGTGGGCCTGGTCGCGGTCGGCTGGGTCGTGATCATCACCGTGCTGTTCATGCTGCCCCAGCTGAACCCGGTGACCCTGGAGACCTTCAACTACGCGCCCATCACCGTGGGTGTGGTGCTGGTCTTCGCCGGCACCTGGTGGTTCGTCTCCGCCCGCAAGTGGTTCCTCAACCCGCAGCACCCCCGGAGCAACCCGTCGCAGAATCCGACCCCGGAACGCGCAGCCTCCTCGGGCTGAGCCCACCGGGCCGAGACACCCCTGCCCGGCCCACCCACCCACCGGCTACGGCCCGCCGCCCCATCCCAGGGACCCTCTTCCCTGCGAGACGGGCGGCGGGCCGCTGGTCGTGGCCTCAGCGCCTCCCGCGGTCGAGGGCGGCGACCTCGCGTTTCTACGTTGCTGGCTCGACTCCAGGAAACGTGCTCAGTCATCGACTGACTCGCACACGACTACTGACGAATGCTCCAAACGACATCACGTTCCTCAGTTCCTCCTGGAGGCCCGAGTGGGTCATCTCCGCCCTGCAGAGCGGTGATTCTTCCGCACAACACAAACCCTGAACCACTTCTGGACCGCAGGAAGACGGCGAGATACCGTCCCCTCCAAGTGGAGGCCAGACCTGAGAAATCCAGAATCTGCTGAGCTTCGCCCTCGCCTGCCGGACGAATCTCAATCGACTCGTAGTGAGTCACCAGCTGCATGGCCTTCACATCTTCGAAAAGCAGGTCGAGACATGCACTGTCCGTACCGTCGGGGACTGCACGAAGGAGCAGTTGAGAGTGCCCCACGCCATAGCGCCAGACCCTGAAGGCGCGTTCCGACCTGAACAGGCCCTCGGAACTGGCAGCGTCACCCGGATGGATTATCAACTGGACGGCCTCCTCGATACCAGGTTGAACGATACGTGTGTGCCAGATTCTGAAGCGAGGAATGACTCCAGCTTCCTGCACCAAGCACCATCCCCTGGCCACTCGTTATAAGTAGCCGCTCCCTGATCCATTCCGAACCCATCGAGAGCATCTGGATTTCCATCCACCCTCTGCGGGCCCAGCGCGATGCGATCGCAGGATGAGTTATGCACCAGTAGGTGTATGCGCAATAGGCGTCGGCCCCGACGGCGGCGCGGCATGCTCGTGCTCCACACTCTCTTGTGGCCAGAGGAAATCCGCGGCCCCGGAGACATGCCGAGCCCAACACCGGTCACCGAGCGCGAGCTGAGGCTGACCGAGGTGCTGATGGACGAACTCGCGGGTGCCGACATCGACCAGCTGCACGACGAGTACGCCGCGGCGCTGGAGCAGCTGGTCGACGCCAAGGCTGTCGGCGAAGCGCTCACGCCGGCGCTGAAGCCGGCGCCCGTTGTGGATCTCATGACATCGTTGGAAGAATCGGTGCGCGGCCCGGCACGCCCGCGATGACGATGAGCAAGATAGAGGCCACCCGTACCAAGAGGGCGACTAAAGATCTACTGCGCCAGCGTTATCAGTGCCTACTCAGCCAGCTCTCATGGCGGCCATGGCGAGCGCGTTCGCGGACCCCTATCAGGTCCAGGCGGTGCAGGAGTTGAGCTTGGTGCCGCCGTCGAATCGCGCCACCTCGATTCCCGAGGCCGCGATGCCGTACTTGTCCTGTCCTTCTGTTTCAACGTCCAGGGTAGGGCCCGCGCCTAGATACTGGGAGTTCCACCGCCACTTCACCGTCGCGCTACTCCCGACGCGCTTGCTGAGGAAGCGAATCTTCACATGGTGCCCGTCAGCGAGCGTGTCCTTGAGCTGCATCCAGATGATGAATCGGCTATATGGCGAGTCTCCCTCCTTAAGATGCAGGATGCCGAACGCTCCCGTCGTCGCACAATCGGCCGAGACGCGCTGCCCGGCCGCTTGCGCTGACCCAGCTCCGAACAGGCTGATCGCGATGGCGGCGGCGCTCCCTCCAGCCATCATCGACATCCGCACCGACTTTTTATGACGCTTCATTCGTCTTCCCCCTGTGAGAACTTGGACGCCAACACGCAGGTCAGCGCGGTGGCGGTGGGAAGACTACGGCTCGTCCCTTCGTCGTGCAACGTACTGCATGGCCAACGCACCACACCATCACGCTGGTTGTTGGAAGTCTGTGACACCGCCGCACTGTCAGCAGGGAGCAGGTTCGTGAGAACGACCAGACAATCTCCAACTCGGGGCAACAGCGCATTACGTCCTCTGAAGCACTCCCCCACCCTTCATCAACACCCGTGCATGACAGATGTGTTACCGGAGTAGATCCGTATAATTTCCCCTATACGAGGCTGCATGTGTGGGCGGCCCAGGGAAGGTAATTGCTCGATGGCTACCACCGTGCCCACCGCCGATGACGTTCAGGCGTTGTCCGACTTCATGCTTCAGCGTGCCGACGAGGAGTGGGAGGCCACCATCGGCGACGACGCCCTGGACCCCGACGCCATGGCCCGCCTCTTCCGCGTCTCGAACTCCAACAAGCTGGCGATCACGAGCACTACCAGGTGCCTCGTGCACCTCCTGGCCCGATACGAGGTCGACCAGGCTGCGCTTACCTGGCACCACCTGACCGCCGCCGGCGAGGAGTGGAGGTCACACCCCGACTACCTCCCCGTCTGGGAGAACGCCCAACGCGCGCAGATCCGTCAGCAGCTCGAGGGCTGACGCTGTGGACGACGAGGCGGAGGTGGTCGACGCCGAGCTGGCGGACAACGGCCACCTCCCGGCCGCGCACTCCGATACGGCGCCCTCCCGGCCGGTCGTCGACCGGCACACGATCCTCGCCCGCGGTGAGGCCCTACCCACCGAAGCCGGCCAGCTGACGTACACCGAACGCGACCTGTACGTCAGCGAGGCCACCGCCGAGAGGCTCAAGAACAAGTCGAAGCCACGCAACACCAGCAAGACCTGCGACTCGCAGCGCGGCATGCTCAAGACGCAGTGCGAGCAGCAGAGCCACGTCCACCGCCCCTGCACCACCGCGACCTATGTCGCATACGTCGCCACCTTCATCTAGCAGGGCCGCTCCCCCAACGCCATCTCCGTCGCCATGTCCGCGATCCCCACCTGGATGCCCGACAACAGGAAGCCCGACACCACCGAGCGCGCGGCATGCTCAACGAGTACAAGATGGATTGGGCCAAACGAGTCGACGTGAAGAAGGCGCCGGCCATGACAGACGCCATGCTCAGCGCCTGCGGCCCGAACCACCCGATCGGCATCCGCGACCAGCGCGCCCTCAACTGTCGCATCGAGCTGGCCGACTTGACCATCGGCAACGCCGCCATCCCAGGGGTGGGGCTACCTGATGCCCTGCGCCTTCGCGTTGGTCAGGAGGGCTTTCAGTCCGGCAGTGTCGAAGCCGGTGAGGTGCCCCATGCTGGTGATGGTCTGATAGCCGCCGTTGGGGCTGCACATGATCGGGATGTTGCCGTAGCTGGTGGCTACACATCCGCGGGGGATCTCTGTTCCGGTCGCGTCGCGCTGGTTCGGGTGGTCGAGGCCGAGGGCGTGCAGTGGTTCGTGCACCAGCGTGTTGCGCAGCGTGTACGCCTTTATGGGGTACCCAGTCCAGTACTCGGAGTCGTAGGCGACGATGCCGCCGATGCCCACGCCCTTGGGCGGGTTGGGGCAGGGCATGCCTTGGCTGAAGCCGGCCTTGCCCATGGGTCGGTACATCTCGGTGATCTGCACGTGATAGGCCGGTCCGCATTTCGCCGGGTTGACCGCCTCAACTCCGCCGATCTTGAGATGCACGCCCACGGCATTGATCTGGGTGACGGCGGGGGCGAGGAGCGGGGTGTAGCGCTTCCGCATGGCCTCGGTGGCGAAGGTGATCGTGTACGTCTTGCTCGGCGAGACGGAAGTGACGCCGAGCTGGCTGGTGATCCTCCAGCCGGTACCGACAGTGGCGAAGGCGGCGGCGTGGGTGGGGGTGGAGGTGAGGGCGCAGGCGGTGAGGGCGGCTGCAGCAGAGACAGCGAAGATCTTCCGCATGTGGACTCCTTGTGGATGCCTTATGAAGTTGTGGGGGTGATGGTGAGACCCGCCAGCCGTACACACAGTTGCACCGTCAACTAGATCATTTTCGGCGGGAGTTGATGACATGGCGGAGTGGCGCGGTCATGCTCCGCCCCTTCTGGTCAGCCCTCAGCAGGTTGGGCAGCAGAGGTGGTTCGCTAGGTGTTTCGGTCGGACTGGGGCTTGGGCTGACGGTCGGTGCCTGGTCGCTGCTGGCACCCTTACGTCGACAGACGAGCGTGTCGGGGTCTTGCGGGTCTGGCGGGCGTCATCCATGTGCGCCGCCAGATCCGGAAGATCGGCAGCAAGCTTGCTTTCGCGCCGCCCAAGGGAGGCAGGACGCGTGACGTGCCGCCGCTCCCTCACCATCCGGCAAGCCGGTTGCGCGACCACCTTGCGGAGTTCCCGGCGTCCGAAGTGACCCTGCCGTGAGTGAATCCGGAGATCCCCACTCAGGGAAACAGCGTCGGGACAGCCGGAACGTCCGCGAGTGGACGCCGGCCCGCGCTGCGGCCGGCGTCATCGCGGAACCAGAGAAGCTCAGGCAGGTCTCCAGCGATGGGAAGAAGCGCACCGTCCGGAAGTACGAAGAGAGCCGCGAGCACGGGTTCCACGCCCTCCGGCACACCTTCGCTTCGGTGCACCTGGACGCCAGGGAGAACCCCGTGGCAGTCTCG
The DNA here is from genome assembly GCF_009811555.1 of Streptomyces caniferus. GTDB lineage: Bacteria > Actinomycetota > Actinomycetes > Streptomycetales > Streptomycetaceae > Streptomyces > Streptomyces caniferus. Next base: position 1,474,449 of record NZ_BLIN01000005.1, read on the forward strand.
AAGTGGCTGGGTCACGCAGATCCGAGCATCACACTCCGGATCTGCGCGGCACATGATGCCCGAGGCTGATGGCCGCGGCAGGGCGGCGATGGATGCCTGGTTCGAGGCCGACTCCGACTCATTCTCCCCAGATTCTCCCCAGCTCCCCGAAGCGGCGTAACCGAAGGGCCCCGATCGGCAAGCGATCGGGGCCCTTCGTGTGCCGTCAGTAGACGCCCACGGAGGCCAGTGCACGCCTCTGAACTGCGGACATGCGGGCCGGGAAGTAGAGGTAGCACACGCCGCCGCTGCCGCCGACGACCTTGCCGTCGGCGTTCTTGCGCTTGGTGCGCAGCCAGATGTTCTCGAACTGGGATGCAGATTCTTATCAGACACCGAACGCGATGGCAAACATGCAGGTCAACGGCTCGGCCTCATTCGCCTCGCACGAGCCCGAGCCGGACCGTGCTGAGTTCGTGCTGACTTCCGCTGCCGCCCCTTCCGGTCCGTTCGGGGGCGTCGTGCTGGATCGGTGCTGGCTTCTGGCACTGAAGGCCGAACCTTGGACAGCACCGAGACGGACGAGATGGCCATTCTTCACTGTGTGTCACCCCGACGCCCACGCCCATCTCGCGCACAGAGGCCTGCGACGACGGGCCCCATGAAGGTGGGGTGGCGCCGTACGGGCCGTTTGGTGCGGCCGTGATCCATCCTTATCCTGTCGCACTCCCGACCTATGGAGGTGAGCAGCGATGGATCAAAAAATGTGGACCGTGCCGGCTCTGGCGAACTTTCTCGGAAAGCCCACCTCCTGGGTATACGACAATCACGAGAAGCAAGCCATCCCCAGCTTCCGTGTGGGCCAACAGCTGCGGTTCTGGCCCAACGAGATCATGACCTGGCTGGAAGAAAATTGCCGCGAACAGGGGGTCGCATGAACGTCAAGTACAAGGAGACGGCGCGGGGCGGGCTCGCGGTCAACATCATCAAGTACTGAGGTTGTAGGCCCTGACCAGCGCGTTTGCATCTTTCAGCGCTGTCAGCGCCTTCCCTGCTTACCGACGGAAAGTCCCTGGAATCCCCCTGGGACAGATGTGAAAGTCCCTGAAAAGTCCCTGGGATGCCCCTGACCGGCGAGGGTCATTGGGGAGGCCATCCGCCCCTCAGCTGCCCAAGGCGCGAGAGTCCACTGGCCCGCCCCTGTGATCCTCGTCGCAGCGGCTCCGGCTGCTCTCCGCGACCGGCCAGCTCATCCCGCCGACCGCCGCCGCGAGATCGTCCGACCACCCGCCACTGGCCCTGCATCGACGAGATCACAGGCCCCTCGAACGCCTCCTACTCCTACCAAACCTCGACTTACCAGCACATCTGCCCCCTGCGAGGCCCCCAGATGACAAAATCAGGCTCTTGGCCTGCCCGCCTCAGCCGTACAAGGCATGGCGGGCTGATGGCGGAGTCCGCAGCCCGCCATGAAGATCGAGGCTAAACTGTGAGGCCGAAACTTTGACACGTATTCGGTACAGACCTGGTGGATCCCGCTAGGCTCCGACACGTTCTCGCCGGACGGCGAGCCGAGCAAGCCGAGTGCGGAAACGGGCAGTGATCGAGTGGGGTCGAGTGTGGTCGGCGTCAGGGAGCAGGAGCTTCCGATGCCGTTGACGTTGGGGGAGTTGGAGTCGTACCTGGCGAAGGCGGCTGATCTGCTGCGGGGCAGCATCGATCAGGCGGACTTCAAGGCGTACATCTTCCCGTTGCTGTTCTTCAAGCGGATCAGCGATGTGTACGACGAGGAGTACGCCCGCGCGCTGGACGAGTCCGGTGGCGACCACACGTATGCGGCGTTCGAGGAGAACCACCGGTTCACCATCCCCGAGGGATGCCACTGGGCAGACGTACGCGAACGCACTGCGAGCGTCGGTGAGGCGCTCAAAACAGCCTTCCGCGGGATCGAACAGTCCAACCAGGGCACGCTATACGGCATCTTCGGTGGCGCGACCTGGACCAACAAGGACAAGCTCCCAGATAGCAAGCTTATTGACCTGATCGAGCACTTCTCGACCAAAACCCTTTCCATCTCTCAGGCCTCGCCCGACGTGCTGGGGCAGGCTTACGAGTACCTGATCAAGCGGTTCGCTGACCAGTCCAACAAGAAGGCCGGCGAGTACTACACCCCGCGCGAGGTGGTCGCGCTGCTGGTCAACATCCTCGACCCTCAGGAGGGTGAGACGGTCTACGACCCGGCTTGTGGCACCGGTGGCATGCTGATCGAGGTCATCCAGCACATCAAGGCCCGCGGCGGTGACCCGAAGACCGTGCTCGGCAAGCTGTACGGCCAGGAGAAGGTGCTCACCACCTCCGCAATCGCCCGGATGAACCTGCTGCTGCACGGCATGGAGGACTTCCACGTCGAGCGCGGTGACACACTGCGCGACCCGGCCTACTTCGACCATGGCCGGTTGGCGCGGTTCGACTGCGTAATTGCCAACCCGCCGTTCTCGTTGAAGAACTGGGGTCACGAGCAGTGGGGGTCAGATTCGTGGGGTCGTAATGAGCTGGGCGGGGTGCCGCCGAAGGGTTACGCCGACTGGGCCTGGGTGCAGCACATGCTCACCTCCGCTGCACCCACCGGAGGAAGGGTCGCGGTCGTCCTCCCGCAGGGCGCCCTGTTCCGTCAGGGCGCCGAGGGCCGCGTCCGCGAGCACATTCTCAAAGCTGGCTTCGTGGAGGCCATCATCGGCCTTGCGCCCAACCTGTTCTACGGCACCGGCCTGGCCGCCTGCGTGCTGATCCTGCGCCATCAACGCCCCGCCGAGCAGCAAGACAAGGTGCTTTTTGTCAACGGAGAGTTGCTCTTCAAGCGCGGCCGCAACCAGAACAGCCTCGAGCCCGATCATGCGGAGACGCTACTGAAGGCGTATCAGATCTACGCCGACCAGACCGGCCTGGCCACCGTAGCGACCCTGGAGGACGTCAAGACCAACGGCTGGAATCTGAACATCCCGCTGTATGTCGAGCCCGCCGAGGTCGGCGAGCAGATCACCATGGAGCATGCCTTGGCCGACCTGGAGACCGCACACACGAAGACTCGCGAGACTCGCGCAGCGCTGGAAGCCGAACTGGCGAAGTGGGGCCTGGGCACATGACCGCGACGACCCCGAAGCGGATCACCCAGAGGGAGCTGGAGTCCTACCTGTGGGGCGCCGCAGTGCTGCTGCGCGGGCTGATCGACGCCGGCGACTACAAGCAGTACATCTTCCCGCTGGCTTTCCTCAAACGCCTCTCTGATGTCTACGACGAGGAGCACACCGCCGCCCTGGAGGTGTATGGCGACGAGGAGCTCGCCGACCTCCCGGAGAACCACCGCTTCGCCATCCCCGACGGCGCTCACTGGGCCGACCTGCGCAAGGTCACCAGCAATGTCGGCACCACGCTCAAGGCCGCGATGCGGGCCATCGAGTCCGCCAACCCCGACACCCTCCCCGGCGTCTTCGGCGACGGCGAGTGGACGAACAAGGACCTGCTCCCCGACGCGACCCTCTCAGACCTGATCGAGCACTTCTCGACCAAGACGCTGTCGGTCGCGAACCTGCCCGAGGACGAGCTCGGGCAAGGCTACGAGTACCTGATCAAGAAGTTCGCCGACGACTCCGGCCACACAGCCCAGGAGTTCTACACCAACCGCACCCTGGTGCACCTGATGACGCTCATGCTCGAGCCCCGGCCGGGCGAATCCGTCTACGACCCGACCTGCGGCACCGGCGGCATGCTCATCTCCACCGTCGCCGAGCTAAAGCGCCAGGGCAAGGAGTGGCGCAACCTACGCCTCTACGGCCAAGAGCTCAACTACGGCACCTCAGCGATCGCGAAGATGAACCTCTTCCTCCACGGCATCGCCGACGGCCACATCGCCCACGGCGACACCCTCGCCAAGCCCGCCTTCCTCGACGCCCACGGCCGGCTGCGGACATTCGACGTCGTCCTAGCCAACCCGCCCTACTCCATCAAGACATGGGACCGGGGCGCCTTCACCAAGGACCCTTACGGCCGCAACATGTGGGGCGTACCGCCCCAGAACGCGGCGGACTACAGCTTCATCCAGCACATCGAGGCAAGCCTGGATCCAAAGACCGGTCGTGCCGCAATCCTGCTGCCCCACGGGGTCCTGAACCGAATCGGGGAGGCAACAGTTCGCAAGGCAATGATCGATGCCGACGCCGTCGAGGCAGTGATCGGCCTGGCCCACGGGCTCTTCTACAACTCGGGCATGGAAGCGATCGTCTTGGTCCTTCGAAAGCAGAAGCCGAAAAACCGCAAGCACAAGGTGCTCTTCATCGACGCGAAGAAGGAGTTCTACCGAACAGGCGTCCAGTCCTTCCTTTCTGAGAGGCATCAGCAGAGGATCCTGGGCGCGTTCCAAAGCTTCACCGACGTGCCGGGCTTCGCCCGAGTCGCCACTCTCGACGAGATCCGTGCCAACAACGGCAACATGGCCATCCCGCAGTACGTCACACCTGCGACGCCAGGTCGCACCTCAACGCCTACTGACTCGATCGCAGCCACGCTTGCAGGTTGGCGCGAGGCTGCGGCAGCGGCGGATGTCGCTGTCGAGGACGTTCTCGGTCTGCTGCGTGCGGAGGCTGCCCGGTGAGCCTCAACCTCGACAAGACGCCCTGGAAGCGAGTGCGACTGGGTGACGTCATTCGTCGATCGCGCACTCAAGCTGACGCGGCGACCGGTGACGTCGATCGCTACGTTGGTGGCGGGCACATCGACAGCGACAGCCTCACTATCGAACGCTTCGGAGATGTCGACGACGGCCAGATGGGCTCGACGTTCACTTACCTCTTCAAGCCCGGTCAGATTCTCTTCGTCTCGGCACGTCCCTACCTTCGTAAGTCGGGCGTCGTGAACTTCTCGGGTGTCGTCGCCGACAAGACCTACGTTCTTGATGCCCTCCCCGAAAACGGGCTGTTGCAGGAGTTTCTGCCCTTCATCCTCAACTCCGACCACTTCGTCGCCTACGCGACCGCCGAGGCCAGCGGTTCGATGAATCCTCGTCTGCTCTGGGGGCGGATGCAGCGCTACGAGTTCCACCTCCCGCCGCTCGACGAACAGAAGCCCCTCGCTGACCTTCTCTGGGCGCTGGAGCGCCACAGAACCGAATTGGACGACCAGGTATCGGCAATCGAGTCCGCGCTTCAGTGTTTCCTCGCTGACTCGTTCCGGGCAGCCCCTGGCCCGCAGCTAAAGATCGTTGACCTCTGCACCGATGTCGTTGGTGGGATCTGGGGCTCACCAGAGGGTGAAGCCGAGGTTGACATACTGGCGCTCGGGCCACGCGTGTATGCGGATGGCGCAACTCAACTGACAACTGATGGATCACCTGTTCGTTCCGTGAGCAGGCGGCAGACCGAGGTGCGCCTTGTACGTGACGGGGACATCATCCTTGAACGATCTGGAGGCTCCCCCTCGCAGCCAGTCGGGCGTGTAGTGATCGCTCACGGGGAGCTGGCTCCCTGTATTCCGACCGACTTTCAGCGGCTGCTTCGGCCGAACCGGAAAGTTGTGGAGCCACGCTTTCTGTTCTGGCGTCTTCGACATGACTGGGTGGCCGGTGTGACTCGGGATTACTCAAAGAAGACGACCAACATTACGAATCTGTCAGTCAAAGACTACATCGCGCGCAGCATCACGGTGCCTTCCATTGCAGATCAGACCCACTTGCTTGGTCGCGTGACCTCGTTCGAAGACACGCTCACGAACGTGGCAGAGGAAAGCTCAAAACTCGACGTCCTCCGCAGAAGCCTTCATGACGAGATCTTCGGAGGTGCCGAGTGACCTTCAACGAGGCGAACACGGTCCGCGACTTCGTCCGGGATCTGGTGGAGTCGGTCGATGTGCGGTTCGTATCGGGGAGTCGTCTGCCTCGGCGCACCGATGAGGTGTTGCTGGAGCAGCAGGTGCGGGAGGCGTTAATCCGCCTCAACCCGGCTATCGAGGCGGATCCGCGTCTCGCCGATGAGGTCATCTACCGGCTGCGCGCGATTCTTGTCTCCGCGCGGAACACACCGAACCCGGTAGTGGCGAACGAAGAGTTCGCGACATGGCTCACAGGGCAGAAGTCGATGCCGTTCGGGCCCGATGGTGAACACGTGACCGTCAAACTGATCGACTTCGATCATCCCGGCCAGCACAGTGCGAACAAATGGATCGTCTCCACCGAGGTGTCCTACGGGGTCGGCCGGCTGGAGCGGCGCTTCGACCTTGTGATCTGGTGCAACGGCTTCCCGTTGGTCGTGGGTGAGGCGAAATCTCCGGTGCGGTCGGCGTACTCCTGGATCGACGCGGCCGCACAGGTCAAGGAGGACTACGAGGCCAACCTGCCGGCGTTCTTCGTGCCGAACGTGCTCAATTTCGCCACCGAGGGCAAGGACTTCCGCTACGGGTCGGTCGGGATGCCGGTCGAGATGTGGGGGCCGTGGCGGGCGGACGAGTCCGGTGACGACCACACGCCGGTGAAGGTGGGCCTCGCGGCGGTCAAGGAGGCGGTCGAGGGCGTTCTGGATCCGGATGCGATCTTGGACTTCCTGCGGTTCTTCACGCTGTTCGCGACCGACAAAAAGCACCGCAAGATCAAAGTGATCGCGCGTTTCCAGCAGTTGCAGGCGACTAACCTGATCGTGGAGCGGGTGCTGCACGGGCGGATCAAGCAGGGGCTGATCTGGCACTTCCAGGGGTCGGGGAAGTCGCTGCTGATGGTGTTCACCGCGCAGAAGCTGCGCGCGATGGCGGGACTGACCTCGCCGACAGTGATCATCGTCGTTGACCGGATCGACCTGGACACCCAGATCACCGCGACGTTCAACGCCTCCGACGTACCGAACCTGGTCTCCACGGAGTCCCGCAAAGAGCTACAGGAGCTCCTGACTGCCGGGGCACGGAAGACCATCATCACCACGATCCACAAGTTCGGCGAAGCACCCGGTGTGCTGGACGCGCGCGACAAGATCATCGTGATGGTCGATGAGGCCCACCGCTCCCAGGAGGGCGACTACGGCCGCAAGATGCGCGAGGCGCTGCCCAACGCGTTCCTGTTTGGGCTGACCGGAACACCGATCAACAAGCGCGACCGCAACACGTTCATGTGGTTCGGCTCCGAGGCCGACGAGCACGGGTATCTCTCGCGCTACTCCTTCTCCGACTCCATCCGCGACGGCGCCACCCTCCCGCTGCACTTCGAACCACGCCTCTCGGAGATCCACCTTGACGAGGAGGCGATCGTCGCGGCCTTCGACGAACTCGCCGACCGCCACGGGCTCACCGAGGAGGACCGCACCACTCTGTCTAAGAATGCTGCCTCCCTGGAGGCGCTGATCAAGGCCCGCGACCGGGTCCGCAAGATCGCCGCCGACATCGCCGAGCACTTCACCACGAAGGTCGAACCTCAGGGATTCAAGGCGCAGGTCGTGGTCTACGACAAGGCCACCTGCGTGGCGTACAAGGAACAGCTTGACCGCCTCCTCGGCCCGGACGTGTCCACGATCGTGATGTCCACCAGTCGCGGTGACAAGCCGGCATGGAAGCAGTGGACGCCCGGTCGAGAGGAGCTGGAGCGGATCACCGCCCGCTTCAACGACTCAGCCGACCCCTTGAAGATCATCATTGTGACCGCGAAGCTGCTCACAGGCTTCGACGCCCCAATCCTCTACGCCCAGTACATAGACAAGCCCTTGCGCGAGCACACCCTGCTCCAGGCAATCTGCCGCACGAATCGGGTCTATCCGCCCGCGAAGACCCACGGCCTGATAGTTGACTATCTCGGCATCTTCGACAATGTCGCCAGGGCTTTCGCGTTCGACGACAAGTCCGTCCAGCAGGTCATCTCCAACATCGCTGTACTCCGCGAGCAGCTAGGCCCCGCGATCGAGGCTGCTCTGGCGTTCTTCCCCGGCGTCGACCGCACCGTAGGCGGCTACGAGGGCCTGATCCAGGCACAGACCGCGATCGACTCCGACGAGTCCCGCGACGCCTTCGGAGCTGCGTACAGCGTCGTCGCCCAGCTGTGGGAGACCCTCTCCCCGGACCCGATCCTGTCCGAGCACGAGTCGCACTACCGCTGGCTGACCGACGTCTACCAGTCCGTGCAACCCACCGACGTCACCGGCCGGCTGGTCTGGCACACGCTGGGCGCCAAGACCCTCGAGCTCATAAACAAGCACGTCACGGTCGAGGTCCCCCGCACCGACCTGGAGACCATCGTCCTCGATGCGCACATCATCGAGGACCTGATGACCGGCAAGCGCAAGGACATCGACCCCGTCGAGGTCGAGAAGTGGATCACCGCCCGCATCTCCAAGCACGCTGGCAACCCCGCTTTCATCGAGCTCAGCCAGCGGTTGAATGCTCTGCGGGAGAAGTACGCCCACTCCCAGCAGGCATCCCTCGAGTTCCTCAAGGATCTCTTCGCGCTGGCACGCGACACGGTCGCAGCGGAGAAGGCCGCCGCCGAGGTGCCGCGCGAGGAACGTGGCAAGGCCGCCCTGACCGAGCTCTTCGAGTCGCTCAAGGGCGAGGAGACCCCGATCATCGCCGAAAAGGTCGTCGACGAGGTCGACTCCGTCGTCCGTACCGTCCGCTTCGACGGCTGGCAGGGCACCAACGAAGGCGATCGCCTCGTCCAACAGGCCCTCCGCAGAGCGCTCTACATCAAGTTCAAGATCCGCGACCAGGACGTCTTCGGGAAGGCTTTGGGATACATCAGGGAGTACTACTAGCTGCTCCTTGTCCTGGTCAGGAAGAAAGACCCATTGCCCAGGCAAACGGGGCCCGCAATGTACAGCTTTTCCAAGGCGGCTGAAACGCCCTCAAAGGCGCCTCGAAGCCGACAGCGGTGTCCACATGGTGGCGCTCGATGGCGAAACCAATGTGGGGTCTCAAGCTTCACACAGAGCGCCAGACCTCAGCGCAGCACGAATGAAGAGCTGCCTGGCAGGAGGCCGGCCGGATCTTCATTGGGGAGGACGGCTCATTGCTGTCTCCCGACGCTGCTGTCGTCCACCGGTGTCGACATCAAGGTGGTGCCCGGTCCTCTCGGGCACCACGATTGCCGCATCACTCACGAGGCACACCTATCCGTCTTCAACGTTCTCGCCCATCCCGCAACCAAAGCCGTGGTCAAGCTCGCCCCAGGCGCCGGAACTGTCCTCTCAGCGATCGAGCTGCGGACTCAGCAGTCCGACGCTCCCGTCAGTGAAGTGCCCCGGTGCACCGGCATTTGTACGCGGGTCAGCACAGCTGATGAACAGCCACTCACCGCATAGCCGCCGGGAGGGCAGCAGGGGCCCGGATGACGCTTATCGGCGGCCTGCGACCGCCCAACTAGAGCGGCGGATGGTCCGGCGCAGGAGAGCGAGCGACTGCGTCGTCGAGGATCTGCTCGCGCGCAGCGGTGGTCATCGCATTGATGGCAGCGGCCAGAGGAAGAAGCTCACCGGCCGGGGACGGATTCGCGAATGAGTCACCGGATTTGTCGACCATGGTGATGGCCTTCCTGATCAGGCTCATCGCTTCGGGAGTCCTGGGGATCGCGTCGGCCTTGAGGAGGTTCAGCATCGTCTCCAACGCTTCAGCCAACTCGCCGACTGCGTGCCGCAACTCGTCGGTATCGGGGAGGTCATCGTTCATGGCCCAAGGATCCCGCGCATCCCACGGGTCAGCCAGCATCCCAGATCCGCGGGAGCGCACAGTCCAGACATGACTGTGCTCCAGAGGGTGGAATCTGCTGGCGGCCTGGCGGAACTTACAAACTGGCTCGGTGGTTGTCGGTGGCTGGGGGTACCGTCGTTCGGTCACGGTACTCAACGGTTGCCCAGCGGTAGACGCAGACGGGCACTGTCATGTGGGAGCGCCTCGGAGGGGTGATCTGCACGTGACTCGATGACCAAGGGTTCAGACCGTGGGTGAAACGATGGACGATTAGGGCGACGGACGACGAGATGGCGCGGGATTACGACGGTCAGCTGCTGGAGTCGGTGGCAGTTAGGCGACGCAGGATGCGTGATGCGCTGCTGTTCGGCGCGCAGCGGGGGCGGCGTACGGCGGATGAGCGACTCGGGAAGGTGTTCGCGGGGATCGCTATCACCGCTGTCCTGTGCGCGGGGTGTGTCGGGTGGTCCTTCCTTCAGCACACGCTGGCGCTGCAGAAGGCTGAGCAGGAGAAGCAGCAGCGGCAGGTGCAGCAGTACGAGCAGCCGACGCGATCGGCGAAGCCCTAGAAGCCCACAGATGAGATTCGGACAGAGTTTGCAGATCTCCCGGGAGATACGCGAAGAGCTCCCCGTGTCGGGAGAAGTGTTCCTTGGCACAGGACGGAATGGAAGTCGGACGCACAGGCATGTCCAGTTCGGCCCAGGGGTGGGTCAACACCGCGATGATAGGTTCCCGTAAGTGGTGAGCAGAGCAACGACTTCTCAGGCGCAACTGAGCCGAGTGACCTTGGTCGGCGAACGACGCCGGGCGGATGTCGTCCTGCGCTCCGATACGCCCGTAGGGCAGTTGATTCCGGATGTCCTGCAGCTGTTGGACGACCGGCCCGCATCGCGCCCGATGACACGGCAGTTGATGACACCCGATGGCTCCGTCCTGCCGCACGACACCACACTGGCATCGGCCGGTATAGCCGACGGCACCGTGCTCCAGCTCGTCACGACGCACTCTGCGCGGCCCGCCCCCGTAGTGCACGACGTCACCGACCAGGTGGCTGACGACCTCGACCTGCGGGCTTGGCGCTGGCGTCCCGTCGCCCGCCGGGCCAGCGCGGGTGCAGCGACCGTAGCCTTCGCAGTGATCGCCGCGCTGCTCGCCCGTCGTGAGTTCCCGCTAGGCGCCCTGGTCGGTGTTCTCTCGGCCATCACACTCGTCCTCCTGACGGCCGGTGCGCTCGTCGCCAGGATCGGACGAGGAAACCGGGGGCTGGCGACCGCGCTCCTGGTCTCCTCCGGCGGGCTTGGCGTTCTCACCGCGTGGACGGCCGCCGACGCCTACGGCTGGCCGGGTACCGCGCGGCTCGCTGCGGTGGCGGGTGCGCTGGTCTTGACGCTGGTGTTCCTCGGCTACTTCTCGCCACTTGGCAGGAGCGGGCTCGTTGGCGCCGTCACGACGGCTACGATCGCCGCTGTGTGGGAAGGGGTTGCCGCCGTTCAGGGTGACCCTGCCCGGCTCGGTGCCGTCATGGGGGTCTTCTCGCTGGTGGTGCTCGGGCTGCTACCGCGCCTGGCTCTGATGGCGTCGGGACTTACCGCGCTCGATGACCGGCGCTCGGGCGGTATCTCTGTCACCCGTCACCAGGTGGGTACCGCGCTGGCGGGGACCCATCGCGGCCTGGCACTTTCGACGATCGTCACCGCAGTCTCGACATCCTCGGCAGGCTGGCTGCTCACCCTGGCCGAAAAGCCGACCGTGTGGACCGTGACGCTGGCATCGCTCATCGTGGTAGTGCTTGCGTCGAGGGCGCGAGCTTTCCCGCTGATCGCTGAGGTTGTTGCGCTCTTCGTCGCCGCGTCGTGTCTCGTGGTGCGTCTGGTGATGGTGTGGATGGAACATGCAGGCCGTGCCGGGCCACTGGCCGTGGTGTGTGTGGCTGCGGTACTGCCGCTGGTCGTTTTGGCGGTGCAGGTGCCCGAGCATGTGCAGGTGCGGCTGCGACGCATAGGCGACTTGATCGAGTCCATTGGCATGGTGGGGCTCTTCCCCTTGGCCTTCGGTGTGTTCGGGGTGTACGGGCAACTGCTCAACCAGTTCTGAATCGACGTGCAGGCGCTCCGGGCGGGGCAGCAGGGTGGGGTGAACGGTAGGCATGCCGAACGGCGACGGCTGGCAGGGTGACGTGCTGCGCGACCTGAGAAGCGGTGCCCAGCAAAGTGAGGGTGCGCAGGGACCCAGCGGGCAGGCGTACTGCGCTTCCGCGCCGGGTCCGGACCTGCCGTCGCAGAGTGCCCAGCCGGCAGACCTCGCCCCTCGGGATGGTGCGGCCCGGCAAGCCGGCTACCCATACCAGGGGCAGGAGCAGCAGGCGAGCGCTCAGGGCGGCTGGCCGCAGCGGGCCGAGCACCGGGAACAGAGGCAACAGGCACCGGCCGCATACGCCCCAGGCCCCCCACCCCAAAGTGCCTCCAGCTCCCAGCCCGCACAGGACAAGGGCCTGGCCGACGCGGTGCGCTGCAAGCCGCAGCACGGTGAGTCCTTCGCCGCGCGTGCCGTACGCGCTCTGCGTCGTACGCTCTCGTCGTCTGCCGCACGGGAGGTTGCTGAGATCACCCGCACGGCACAGGTGCTCCAGCAGCCCGTGACGACCGGCCGGCAGATCGCCGTCACCTCGATCCGGGGTGGATCCGGCAAGTCGACCGTCGCCGCGCTGCTCGGGACCACGTACGCGCACTACCGGCAGGACCCGGTCCTTTTCCTGGAGGCCGACCCGGCGCTTGGCTCGCTGCCGCTGCGGCTCGGCGCTGAGGCGCTGCGCTGGACAACCAGCGATATCGCGGACCTCGTCCAGCCGAACATGTCACTGCTCGACGTCACCGGCTATCTCGTCCAGCTACCCAACAATGCCTGGCTGCTGCCGGCCAGCCAGGGCCAGATCGGTGTGATGCTGGACAGCCGGGCGTACGAGCGGGTCGTCGTGGCACTGCGTCGCTACTTCGGTGTGATGGTCATCGACTGTGAGACGTTGCCCGCCGAAGTCGGCCGGGTCGCACTGGCTGCCGCGCATGGCCGTGTTCTGACCACACCTGCCACGCCGGAGGGCATCCTCAGTACGTATTCGGTGCTGCAGTGGATGCAGGGGCTGCCGCGGCATGTGATGGCTGGGACGGTTGTCGTGCTGACCGAATTGGTGCCCCATTCAGGGCTCGATCTGGATGAGGCCGTCCAGATGCTCAGGTCCACCGGGGTGAGCGTTCAGTTTCTGCCGTATGACCGGCACTTGGCGGCCAGCGGTCGGATCCATACCGAACTGCTGGCTCCCCCGACCAGGGAAGCCGTCGCTCGCCTTGCCGCGGACGTCTTCCAGCTCTCCCTCTCCCAGCAGCGTCACTGACAGATGCCGAAGCCCGATCGTGAATGACGGACGACGATGAGTACCCGACTGATACACCGCCCGGCCAGGACCACCCGCCCCCCGGCCGCCTCCGAGGCGCGCATCATCGAGGCCCCGCCCAATCTCCCTGAGGGTAAGGCGGGCAATATCGCGATGTCGCTGCTGCCCGTCGCCGGTGTGATGTCGTCCGTGGTGATGATGACGGTCGTGCGCAACAGTCAGTTCGCCGGGCTCGGCGCGATCATTCTCGTCGTCACTGTCATCGGCTCCGTCGCGCTCGTCTTCTCGCAGCGCGGCAAGGCCCAGCGCACCCGCCGTACCCAGCGCGAGGCGTATCTCGCCTATCTGGAGGACCTGCGCGAGGAGCTCTCCAACCAGGAGCGCGAGCGACGCGAACGCGCCGAGGTCCTCAACCCGCCGCCGGCTGCCCTCTACGACATCGTGCGCGATCCGGCCCGCCTGTGGGAGCGCCGCCGCGTCGACGGCGACTTCCTGCACGTGCGCGTCGGCACCGGTGAGATGCCCGTACGCGATCTGGAGATCGCTCAACAGGGTTCATCGGTCCTCACCCCGCCCGACCGCTTCATGCTCAACGAGGCGTCGGCGCTGATGGGCCGCTTCCGCACCGGCACCGAACTCCCCCTCACCGTCCCGCTCGACCGCGTCGGCGACATCAGCGTCATCGGCCCCCGCGAAGACTGCCTGCGCCTCGCGCGCGCCCTGCTCGTCCAGACCGCTGCCCTGCACGCCCCCGACGACGTGGCGATGGCACTCGCCGTGCCTGGCGACCGGCTCGCCGACTGGGAGTGGGCCAAGTGGCTGCCGCACCTGCTCGACACCGAGCAGTACGACGGCCCGGTCGCCGCGCGCCGAATCGCACCCTCCGCACCCCAACTCACCCGGTTGCTCGGCGCCGAACTGCGTCGCCGCGCCTCCTATGCGGCCGAGGTCCGCCGCGGCCTCTCCGGCGATGACGCCCTGTCCATGACCTCCCGGCTGCTCGTCATCGCCGACGAACACGGCGAAGACGCCGTCGACCTGCCGCGTCCCGACGAAGCGGTCGGCCTGCGGGAGATGGGCGTCACCGTCCTGCACCTGCTGGAGCAGCGGGTCCAGGAGCCCGGACACGTCGGCGTCCGCATCACCGTCGACGGCGATCAGGTGATCATCGAGGACCTGCGCGGGCAGCAGCCGGTCGGCTCCCACGGCACCGTGGACGAGGCCGGTATCCCCTTCGCCGAGGGCCTGGCCCGGATGCTCGCGCCACTGCGCCTGTCCGCCGAATCGCTCACCGACGCACCCTTGACTGGGCCCGTCGACTTCGCCGACCTGCTCGGCATCGACGACATGGCGCACCTCGACCTCTCGCACCTGTGGGCCCCACGCGGCGAACGTGCCTTCCTGCGCGTACCCATCGGCATCAACGACGCCCACGAGCCGGTGCTCCTGGACCTCAAGGAGTCCTCCGAGCTCGGCATGGGCCCGCACGGCCTCTGCGTCGGCGCCACCGGCTCCGGGAAGTCGGAACTCCTGCGCACCCTCGTCCTCGCCCTGGTGGCCACCCACCCGCCGGAGGACCTCGCCCTCGTCCTCGTCGACTACAAGGGCGGTGCGACCTTCGCCCCGTTCGCGGACCTGCCGCACGTCGCCGGTGTCATCACCAACCTGGAGAACCAGGCCGGCCTCGTCGAACGCGTCCACGCCTCGCTCGCCGGCGAGGTCAAGCGCCGCCAGCAGGTCCTCAAAGACGCGGGCAACATCGCCGACATCGGCGACTACGCCGCGCTGCGCGCCCACCAGCGGCCCGACCTGGACCCGCTGCCGCACCTTTTCGTCGTCATCGACGAGTTCGGCGAACTGCTCACCGCCAAGCCGGACTTCATCGACCTGTTCCTGTCCATCGGCCGCATCGGCCGCTCCATAGGGGTGCACCTGCTGCTGTCCAGCCAGCGCATCGAGGGCGGCAAGCTCAAGGGTCTGGACACCTACCTCTCGTACCGGCTCGGCCTGCGCACTTTCTCCGCCGACGAATCCCGTACGGTCCTGGACACCACGGACGCCTTCCACCTCCCGCCGCTGCCCGGATTCGGCTACCTGAAGGTCGACACCAGCCACTACGACCGTTTCAAGGCGAGCTATGTTTCGGGCGCCTACCGCGGCCCCGTGCAGCGCGGGGAGGAAGAGGACACCGGGCCCCTCGCCCTGCCCTATGAGACCTTCAACTCCACGGCCGGAGCGGAGGACGCGAGCTCGCCGGAGCAGCCGGTGCGCCGCCGCGAGATGGGACCGACCGAGCTGGGCGTCATGGTCGAGCAGCTGGCGAACGCCGCCGGTCCGGTGCGCCGCATCTGGCTGCCGCCCCTACCTGATGCAATCACCCTGGACAGGGTCGCCGGACCCCTGGATGTCGGCACACGCGGTATGCAGCTCGCGGGGCGCCGCGCCCCGCTGGAGGTACCTCTCGGTCTGCTCGACGATCCGGCCAGACAGTGGCAAGGCCAGTGGTACCTGGACCTCACCATGGCGGGTGGCCACGCTGCCGTCATCGGCGGCCCGCAGTCCGGCAAGACCACGCTCCTGCGCACCCTCGTCCTCTCATTGGCGCTTACCCACACCCCGCAGGAGGTCGGCGTCTACGGTCTCGACTTGGTCGGCGGCGGCCTGGCGGCTCTGTCGGGCCTGCCTCACGTCGGTGGTGTCGCAGGTCGCGTCGACCGTGAGCGGGTGGCCCGCACCGTCGACGAGGTGCGAACGATGCTCGCGGCCAGGGAGGAGCTCTTCCGCGAGCACGGCATCGACTCCGTCGAGCAACTGCGCGACCTGCACGCGGCGGGCCGGCTGCCCCAGCTGGCCTCCGCCGACGTCGTCCTCGTCATCGACGGCTTCGGCGCGCTGCGCGACGACTTCGAAGAGCTGGAGGACGCCGTCGCCGACATCCTCCAACGCGGCGGCGGTTACGGCATCCACGTCGTTGCGGGCATGCACCGCTGGAACGACGTGCGCATCGCCGTCCAGTCAAACTTCGGCACCCGCCTCGAGCTACGGCTGAACGACCCCAGCGAGTCCAGCATCGACAGCAAGCTGGCCATCACCCTCTCCCCCGACGAGCCCGGCCGCGTCCTGACCGCCGGCAAGCTCTTCGCCCAGGTCGCGCTCCCCCGCACGGACTCGCTCGCCGACACCGCGGACCTGGGCGCGGTTCTGGAGCGCGCGGCACGGTCGATCCGCGCCACCTGGAGCGGCGAGGTCGCCCAGCCAGTACGGGTGCTGCCGCACATCCTG
The DNA here is from genome assembly GCF_009811555.1 of Streptomyces caniferus. Taxonomy (GTDB): domain Bacteria; phylum Actinomycetota; class Actinomycetes; order Streptomycetales; family Streptomycetaceae; genus Streptomyces; species Streptomyces caniferus. Next base: position 1,490,806 of record NZ_BLIN01000005.1, read on the forward strand.
GAGCCCCACCTTTTGCCGGGCCCGGTCGCCGAACCCCGGCGGGTACCCATCGGTCTGGACCAGACTGCGCTCGACCCCGTTCTGCTCGACCTGTTCCAGCACGACCAGCACCTGCTGATCATGGGCGACAGCGAGTGCGGCAAGACGAATCTCCTCAAGACCATCGCCAACGGCCTCGTCGAGCGCTTCAGCGAGGACGAGTTGGTCTTCGCGGTCATGGACCCTCGGCGCAGTCTGCGCGGCGCGATCCCCGAGGAGTTCAACGGCGGCTACGCGTACAACGCCAAGCTGTGCGCGGGCCTCGCCACCGCGGTCTGCACCGAGTTGAGCAAGCGGCTCCCCGATGACGGCGCAGGCCTTGAGAACCTGGAACCGGGCAGCTGGGGCGGCGGTCCGCGGATCGTGGTCCTCATCGACGACTACGACGTCCTGACCACCGCCGGCCAGGAACCGATGGCCCGCTTCCTGCCGTACATCCCCTCCGCCGTGGACATCGGTCTCCACTTCGTCCTCACCCGCCGCGTCGCAGGCGCCTCACGCGGCATCTACGAGCCCCTGGTGCAGGGCCTGCGCGAGTCGGGATCCTCGGCGCTCCTCATGGCAGGTGACCGCGGCGAGGGCCAGCTGTTCCCGGGCGTGTACGCCTCCTGGCAGCCGCCGGGCCGCGGCGTCCTCATCCGCAGGGGCCAAGCCAACCGCCTGATCCAGACCGTGTACTCCCCCGCGTGACATTCAGGAGAGCTCTCCCGCCCACGCGGACCATATGACGTACGCATCCACGCCCCGAACGACGAAGGACCGGACGACCACATGACCAAGGACGTCATCGCCCTCACCCAGCGCATGCCCGACCCGTCGGCCATGCTCGCGGGGCTGCTCTCCGGAGGCCCGGACAAGCTAGTGGACACGACGGGCGAGGGTGCCGTCGTGCGGCTGTGCGACGAGCAGGGACGCCCCCTCGTCTCCGTCGAAGCCCCTCTGCTTGTCCAGGTCGCGGGTGAGGCCGAGCGGCTGCTCGGAGCCACCCCGCCGCCGCTTCCGTACTGGTGGACAGAGGCCCGCGCGACCACCGGTGTGGAAGAAGCCGAGCGGCTCGCGGGCACCTTCGCGGCCCGGCTGGCCGCTTTGGCCGACGGCTCCGCCTGGCCACCTGAAGCCGCGCAGTCCCTGACCGTGGTGGAAACCGACGGTATGCGCGTTGCGCCCACACCCGCCGCCGCACAGCCTGCGGTCGACGTCCTCACCGACAAGGTCGCCGTCGTCATCCAGGACCGCCCGGTTATCGCCATGACGGCCTGGCTCCAGGACGCTATCCAGACCGCCGCCGGTGACGGGCTGGGCCTCCAGATCGTCACCCCGCCAGGAACCACGCTCTCCCCCGCCGTTCGCGCCAGCCTGAGCAACTGGCCTTCACGCTGGGTCGTGCGCGACGAGCGGGACGGCTACTACGACGGACAGTCCGGAGCCGTCCTGCGCTGGCAGGACGACATGTTCCAACCGGTAGCGGCAGCAGACGCGACCGCCGACGACCCCCGCACCCCGGTCGCCTCCTCCTACCAGGAGGTCACCGACACCGGCGAGCAGCAGCTGGCCATTACCTTCCGCACGGTCCACCCCGCAGACGAGCGTCTGGTCCTTGGCGGTGCGCTGGAGTCGATTTGGCGCGAACTCACCGGTGAGCCTCCGGCGGGGTGGGGAACCGCGGAGCCCGCCAACCTCCCCTGGTCGCCGCGCCAGATGACCGACCTCGCCTACGAGCGGGCGCCCGAGCCGACCTGGTTCGTGGTGGTCGGCAGCCGGGAACGGCCGGGCCTGGCCACAGTGCGCATCAGCCGGACGAAGGCGGGCGTGGAGGAGTACGTCACGCTGATGTTCGGCTACGGCCCCGACGAGGAGCCGCCGATGGGCTCCCTGCCCACGGCCGCTGAGGTGCTCGCCACCCGCCACCGCCTCCTGTCCATGCTCGTCCAGATCCGCAAAGCCCGCCGGGACCTGGCGGTGCCGCCCCGCTTCGAGGGGCCCGGTGTCCCGCTCGCCTTCGTGCTCGGCGCGGACGAGGTCCGCCAGATGCCCGGCGACCGCGCCCGGCACACGCCGATGGCCCAGCCGCCTGTCCCCCTCGGACCGAAGACCCGCCCCGCGATGTACTACCCGCTGCCGGGAGACCCGTTGGACCTGTCGGGCTGGCAAGACTTCGAGCGCCTGGTGCGACATCTGAAAGGCAAGTGAGAGCACCTGGACCGGGGTGAACCTGCGCGTAACCTCCTGCCACGCACGTTGCAGGCATGGGTAGGCGGGTGGGGCCGCCCTGGCTGTTTTGAGCCGTTGTCAGACCCTGGGCATAGCATCGGGATTGCGGATTGCACCAATGACTTCGCAGTTGATAGGCATGACCGTACATACGATCGTCAAGTCTGGCGGGGGGAGCCTGATGAAGTTCGACATGGGGGCGCAGACGCTCTCGACCCTGAGGTCGAAGTCGCAGGGGTCGAGCACAGAACTGGGGACGTTGATCCACCAACTCGTGCAAGCTGCACAGCCGTTGGAGGGCAAGTTCAACGGGTCGGGCAAAGTGGCGTTCGACTCGTTCAAGTCGCGCGCAGACGAGATCACGGCGTCGTTGAACAGTGCGCTGGCCGCGATTGTGGGCGGTCAGTCGGGCATGGAGACGGCCTTCGGCTCCGGTGACCAGGAGCAGGCCGACAACGCCCGGTCGCAGATGTCGGCGGCGAACTTCGACGCGGCCCGTTTCTCGGGCCGCTGACAGCCCGGTCGCGGCTCAAGTACTCAGATCTCAGGGGGAGTGATTGTGATGGCTGCCGGCATGGACCGTCGTTCGTACGACTCGGGTGCATCGGCGGAGGCGCAGGGCAACATCCAGGCGGTGATCGCGCGCCTGGAGCAGGTGATCGCGGCGCGTGATGCGCAGGTCAAGGCGGCGATGTCGGATTTCGCCGCGGACGGTGTCGCGGAGGAGTACCACGGCAAGGAACTGCGCTGGAACCGCGCCTCGCAGGAGGTCAGGAGCATCATCCAGCTGCTGAAGACGACGCTGGAGAAGAACGACGGCACCGCGCACCAGACGCTCGCACGCGCGAAGGCCGCGGTCGACAACATCGGCTGAGCCGGCCTCAGCGCATCGACAGATCAGGCAATCCGTCGGAGCGCACCGACGGATCGCCGACCACGGGGGCGTCGCCGCGCGAGTCGCGGCGACGGGGCAAGAAGTATGTACGCAGGGGGGCGTTCATGGCGTCATGGGACATCCAGCCACAGGGAGTGCAGGGCCAGTTGAAGGTCGTCGGCACGCATGCCGAAGACCTGGGGAAAGCCCTCAGCACACTGCTCTCGGACATCCAGGAAGCGGCTCAGGCAGCGGGTACGGCCGTGCCGGGCACGCAGGCCCGAACACCGCTGTCGCCCGGACCGTGGGCGCCGACGAACAAGCCGTTGGGACCGGCGGCCACCTCCCTGTTCACACAGACGGCGACGGGGCCGGTCGCCGCGGCCCTGGCCGAGTACGTAACGAAGCGCAAGCCGCACATGAAGGCCATGGCCGATCGCTGCCAGGCCGCCGTTCTGGGGGCTGCCAAGGCCACCAATGAGTACGTCCAGGGCGACCTGGAGGCGGCCAGGAACGCCCAGAACGCCGCCCATACCGTGCGGCTGGACGCTCTCAAGGACTTCGGGGGGAAGAAGAAGTGAGCGGCGGACCGGTCGACCCGGCCGATGTACCGGTCTTCACCGGTGATCTGGACGTCCTGGAAGCCAAGACGAAGGCGCTCTCCCTTGGCGGCTCCAAGGTCCAAACCGCTGGCTCGGACGTCCACAAGTCCTTCGGCGGACTGGCCGCCTTCTACAAGGCGCCCGAGGCGGAGCAGCTGTTCGGCGTCACCAAGCCGGTGGAGCGCACGGCACACGACCTGAGTGACGACATGCATGTCATCGCCGGGGCTCTGGGCACCTACGCCCGCGAGATCAGACCACTGATCCACCGGCTGGAGCAGCTCAAGCAGGAAGCCGCCGATTTCCGCGACAACGAGGCCGCCGAAGACGACTGGAGCGAAGACGGCGACCTGACCGACGAGAACCTCAACCGCCGCAACAAGATCGCCGAGGTCTGGGCCGCGTTCCAGGAAGCCGAACGCGACTGCCACTCCAAGATAGTCGCGCTGGTAGGCGGCCAGGCGCTCCACACGATCGACGCCTCCCACAAGAACGGATACGGCTACGACGCCGAAGCCCTCAAGGCATCCAAGAGCCTGCCCTGGGGCGACACGGTCGAGGAATCCGTTCCCTGGTGGCAGGTGTGGGAACACGCCTACGACTTCGGCAAGGGCTTCATCGTCGACGGCGTGGGGGGCACCATCGACGGCATTTACACCCTGTTCGGCGGGCACGGCGGAGACGCCGCCGGCCAAGCCTGGCTCGGCCTGGCCAAGCTCTCCACCGCAGTGGCGATCACCACCACCCCCGGTCTGAACGTCGCCTACTGGATGACGCCGGGGAAGATGCTCCCCTCCTGGCTGCGGGACTCGCGTACCGCGGTACTGGATACCGGTAAGGCTCTTGTGGCCTGGGACCAGTGGGAATCGAACGGCTCCCGAGCCGCCGGCGCAGTCACCTTCAACATCGTCACCGCCATCTTCACCCGCGGTGGCGGTGCCGCCGTGCAGGGCGCAGGCAAGGCAGGCGCACTGGCCAAGGGCCTGTCCGTCGTCAGCAAGGTGGGCAGCGCCGTCGACCCGATGACCTACGTCATCAAGGGCGCAGGCGCGGGCCTGTCCAAGGTCGGCGACATGCTGGCCCACCTCAAGGGCCTCGGCCACGTCGAAACCCCGAAGATCTCCGAGGGCGCCTACAGCCTGCCCGAAGGCGCCGCCAAGATGCCGGACGGCACGATCCAACTGCCCAAGGATGCCGCCATCCCGGAAGGGGCAACCAAACTCCCGGGCGGCAGAATCGAGCTGCCCAAGGACACGGTCACCTTCCCACCGGGGACGGTAAAGAGCCCATTCAACGGCAAGTACATGGTCCCCAAAGGCGACCTCTACAACGAGGACGGCAGCCTCTTCCAACGCGCCGAGGACGCCCACCAGGAGAAGCCCGCCACACCCACCGCAGGCGCGGACAACCCACGGATCGAGACCCCAGCCCACCAGGAACAGCGGGTCCCGGCCGGTGTTGGCGGCCGCGGCGGCGAGATCACACACGTCGGCTCGGACATATCCGACCCAGCCCGCACCAGTGACAACGCAGGCCACAGCGCCACTGGCCCGCGCGACAACACCCCTATGGGCCGCGCCGGCGACGGTAACACCCCAGGCGGCAGGGCCGACAGCATGCCCACCAACAGTCACTCCCTGGGCGGTGACGGGACCTCTCACGCTCCGGTCACCGGCGGTCTGGACAACTCCACAAGCGGCGCTCGCCACACCAACGAAACAAGCAGCACGGGCAACGGTGGCCACGGCGTCAGCGACGGCCCGTCCATCCCGCACCAGGGCGACGGCCCCTCCGCCCACCGCGAGCCTTCCGCCGGCCGGCACGGCGGCGGCCCCGGTGCCGGCGGGCACGATGCCCCGTCGACCGGCGGGCACGGCGATGGCTCCTCCGGCGGTCACGGCGACGGGCACAGCGCAGGCGGACACCACGGCCCATCAACCGACAACCCTGGGAGCGAACCTGACGCGCCTGCACACGACGGAGCAAGCGGTGGTGACCACGACGGCCGGGGTACTGAAGGTGGCTCTGGGGACGGGCCGGACGGCGGCAGCCACGCCCCCTCCGACTGGTCCGACCGAGTCGGCGAGCCCGGCGAGCGTGCGAACGAGCCGATTCCGGCGTTGACGGCGGAGGAAAGAGCGGCGCACTGGGGCTACCTCGATGAAGTCGAAAATCGGGCTCCAGAGGAATTCGATCACCTGAAGCATGATCCTGATCACAAGAATCAGATCGACGACAAATCGATGGATGAGGCTCGAGTCGGCCTCGATCTACGGGAGAGTGGTCGCCTCCCGGCGGATATCCGTCGCCCGGAGCTGGCCGACAAGGGTGAATTCTATTCCGAATCCACCGGCGAGTACTATGACATCAAGGGCGTCCACTCCGACTATCCCCCCTTCAACAACGTGCGTGACAAGTCTCAGCCGTTCAAGGGTGCGTACGACCCGGCCAATAACGAGGCTTGGGTCAACAAGCAGCTGGCGAAGCAGATCGAAAAACGTGGACGTATAGTTATTATCGACGTGCGGAACGCAAATCAAGCGGCAATCGACAGCATCAAGGATGTCGTCGAAAGCCGTGGTTGGGGAGATCGTGTCATCTGGTACCCGTAAGAACTGGAAGCCGACTGCGCTCCCGGCCGATCCGGAAGCCACGCGGCAACTGCAGGAATGGCTCGCCTCGGAGGAATATAACCTCAATGGCATGGAGCGCGACTTCCGGGGCGCCGACCTCTCAGGTGGGGACTTCTCGAACGCGTGGTTCACCGATGCGGTTCTCGTGGGCGTGCGACTTGTCGGCGCGTCCTTCTACCGGGCCGACCTTCAGTCGGCGGATCTGACCGAGGCGGATCTGACCGGAGCGGATCTCGTCAAGGCGAACCTGGACGAGGCCGTGCTCCGAACGGCGCGGCTCAACGGGGCGGACATGGTCGGGGCTTCGCTGTACGGTACCGATGCGTCGGGAGCGAGCTTCCGCACAACGAGGTTCCTCGGTGCTTCGCTGATCGACACCGACATGAGGGGGGCGGACCTGACGGATGCCGTCCTTGACGAGAACATCTTCGAGATCAAGGCCGACGACTCCACGGTGATGCGTGGCTTGACAGGCACCGTATTCGGGCCGGTCACCGTCTTCAGTGGCGAGTCGTCCCGAGAACTGGCCGGCACCGAACTCGAGGCATGGATCGCTGAGCGGGGTGGGCAGGTACGGGTACTTCCTCCGTACCGCACACCGCAGTAGGGCCACGCCCCGGAGTTCACGACAGAGCAATGCAGGAGATCCACAGAGCGCTCGCCACAGTCCTCCGCACTCGGCTCTACACCCAGGGAAAGTTCGGTGAGCCCCATTTCGGGGGGGGGCTCACCGGGCTGAAACAGGAAGTTCGATGGCCATGCTGATGCGCTCAAGCCAGGAGGCAAGGCAGAGACCACCACGGTGCGCGAGACGTTGGACGAGACTGGGGTCCACTGCGCAGGGAGCCGCCTGCGACCGGCGTGCTGTGCGAGTACTTCCTCTGTGAGTACCTGGCCGGCGAGGCCACCAACAGCGACGCGGCCGAGAACACCGACGTGATGTGGGTCCTCAGAAACGCGGTGCCCCACTTCATCTCCGTCGATACGATCTTCCCACCCATCCTGGCCGTCCTGGAGGAGCAGACGTGACGCAGCAGAACACGGACGAGCAGTCGGGTATCGCCGCCGCCATCGTCGTTCACGAGGGCTGTGTGCTCATGGTCCGCCGCCGGGTGAGCGAGGGACAGCTGTCCTGGCAGTTTCCGGCCGGAGAGGTCGAGCCCGGCGAGGAACGCGAGGACGCTGCCGTACGGGAGACCCACGAGGAGACAGGGCTGACCGTGATGGCGGTCAAGCTGCTCGGCGAGCGCGTCCACCCGAAGACGGGCCGCCTGATGTCGTACACCGCCTGCCAGATGCTGGGCGGCACAGCTCATGTAGCGGACACCGAAGAGCTGGCCGAACTTGCTTGGGTCGCCCACGGTGACATCCCGGAGTACGTTCCCTACGGACTGTTCGAGCCGGTGCAGGAGTACCTCAACGGTGTCATGCCGTCCTGAGTCGCCCCAGAGCTCTTCGGCGTCTCGTCCGGGGGCAGCGCAGTGTCATCAAGCAGACGGCTATCCGTGTCGGTGACGTCTTGGTCGTCGTCTCGGGAGCCCCCAGCCTTGTCGATACGCGACTGAAGGGGGCCCTCGGCAAGGTGCAGCGTGCAGTTTGACTCCCGCTGTCGGCGGACTCGAAGTGGGGCCAGCGGCCGGGATACCTCCCAGCCGCTGGCCCCACTTCTCATCTCGCGCGATCGTCCGTGATCGTGCCCTCAACGGCTGGGAGGACGGCGGCTTATGCGTCGCCTCCGCCTGCTTCCCTGAGGATCTCGAGGCTCTCTGCGTCCTTGGGTTCGGAGCGGCGGAACTGCGGGTGGCCGAGGTCCATCTGGAGTGCGGCGTGAAGTGGCGCGGGGTAGCGGGTTCGATCGGACCACGAGAGCGCCTGGTGGCTGAGTCGGGCTGCGGCGACGGCGAGGGCCTCGCGCTCGTACCCGTCGCGCGTGTACATCGGAGTGATTTCGCGAGTGGTCATGCTGTACCAGGGGGAGTTGAGTTCGTTCTCCTTGCGCTCGTCAGCGTTCTTTGACGCCTTGCCCGGGTCGGCGCGCCAGCGGGTCTTCCACTGTCCGTGGCGCTTCTTGCCGTAGTTGCGGGGCTCGGTGAAAAGGAACCATGGATGCCCCTCGGGACGGTCTTCCGGGTAGTAGAGGTCGCTGGAGGTCTTGAGCGGCTTGGTGGTGCCGTTCTTCAGCTTCTCAATGACGGAGACGAGTCGTGGCATCTCGGCCTGCGCGCAATTCATGCGGATGATGCTGACGGGATTCCAGGAGGCGGGCAGGCCGCTTCCTGGAAGCCACAGGCGGGGGTCGTCCGGGTCAGGGCTGAGGCCCTGCTTGTTGTTGTGCAGGCCCGGCCACACGCGGCGGCTGGCGTGGCCGTCGATCATCAGGGCGTACGGGAGCCCATCGAGCTCGTCGCTGAGGTCTTGGAGGGCGGTACGGACGTCCTCGCCGGCCTGTGCCCAACGCTGCATTTCACCTTGGCCGTCCTGCGTGTGCAGAGGGTAGTTGGAGGCATGGAAATTGCTCTGCGCCCGCGCGTAGTGCTCCCACTGCGGGTGGATGTTGCTCCAACCGAGCATGCGCCAGGTCTCGCCGGCCTTGCGGGACGGGATCACCGCGGTGGCGGTGATGATCCTCTTGGGCTGTCCCTTGTACTTGCGGTCGGTGGCCTGCTTGCGGATATGGATGCCCACAAAGGCCATGCGGGGCAGCGGATACGGGTCGTCTTCAGGGTAGAGAGCACGCTCGAACCGGTCGTCGATCACGCCGCACGATCGGTACAAGTCCAGCTGGCCCATGTAGACGCGGTGGTCTTCGAACGCCGCAGCGGGCTTCTTGACGGTGCTGAACGTCTTGGTGAACGGGTCGTACGTGCGGCCAACCAAGAACTGAGACGGCACCGCGGCCTTTGCGAGCTCCCGTACCACCTGGTGTTTGGCGTCATTCTCGGCGAGGGCGGACTTCACCTCGGCGGGCTTCATGCCTTCGTGTTCTTCCCCGCGGACGGGGAGCTCCGTCTCGCACCAGGCCGCGAGGAGCACGCCTGGCTCTGCGAACTGGCTGATGAGGGCCTCGGCATCCGAGGTCCTCTCCTTTCCAGGGCCGTGCTCCAGCAACGTCTCGGCGTTGCAGAAGACTGCCTCGATGCCCTCCGCGAGAGGCGTGGTGTCCTTTCCGTTGGGGTCGGGGTCGATGTGTTCCGGATCGAGGTCGTAGGGGTGGGCGAGACCATGGATCATGCGCGTGAGGGTCTCGTCCCGGTACCAGAGACACAGGATGCGGAGCTTGGTGTAGCCGGCTGCTTCGATGGAGCGCCGGATGCTGTCAGGCGAGGGGTTGCCGATGAGGTCGATGTAATCCCCGTCGCTCTTTCGCTTCTTCTTCTCCTTCTCCTGCGTCGAGGTGGCGGGCTCGTGGGGCCGCTTGCCGAAGACGTTCCCCTTCGACTTCAGCTCGAGCAGAGAGACGGCGTCGCCGAAGGCGCGCCGGATCTGGTCCTGCAGAAGGGAGAGCTGGTAGATGCCGGCGCCGGTACCGACGGCGAAGGAGTCCGTTTTGGGCATGGTCGGCCGGATGGTGCCGGGCGCGGGTGTGAGGATGTCGATCCTCTTGCCGTTTTCGTCCCTGAGGTTCAGGCGGTGGCGTTCGTCGGCAACACGTTCCTCCAACGCCGTGAGCGCTGTCCGGTCGGCGTCGAGTTTCGCCAGGATCTCCAGCGCGTGCTTGTTCGCCTGGCGCAGGCCCCATCCGTCCAGAGAGAGGGACATCAGGGGGCGGTGGGTGCCGTGGTCGAGCAAGGCGGTGCGTGCGTGGACGACGGTGTTGTTGACGCGGCGGATGTGTGCGTTCAGGTTCAGGACGGGGTTGGGCTCGGCGGTGTAGGTGGCCATCTTCACCGAGACGCGGGACATGGCGTACTGGACTTGCGCCCGTGTGGGGTCCTTGGGGCGGGCGGTGGCAGCTTCACTGAGGTCGACGGGGTGGGCCAGGGAGGCGAACAGCGGGCCGATGGGGTGGTCCCATGCGATCAGACCGCCGTCGCTATCGGGTCGGTAGTACACAGCCGCGGTGTTGGTGGACGGCTGCCAGTCGACGATGCGTTCCTTCGTCACGCCGTCCTTCGTCTCGTACGGCTCACGGACCGGTTCCACTTCCGTGTCCAAGAGCGGTTTAGCGGCCAGCTTCTTCGCGATATGCCACTTCACCGCCTGATAGGCCCAGCTGTCAGGGCTGGCTGGCCCGCCGTCCTGCTGGGCGAGGATGTTCTCGGCGAGGCTGAGCGACTGCGGCGTGACACCGGCCACCAGTTTCGCCAGGGCGGGCTCGTCCATGAACGGGATCTCGTCGAGAGGGATCTTGCGGACGATCCCTTCCAGGTAGGTGAAAACGTTCTTGAGGACGCCGGATTCCACGGGGCTGAGCGTCACCATGAACGCCAGGTTTCTGTCCAGGTACACGTACCCGTCGGTGATCTGCTGGAGAACGGTGACCGCGATGGAGTACGGAATCAGGAAGGGGTCGGAATCCTGTACGCCTTCAATCCGCTTGCTGTTGCGGTTGGCCGTGGTGCCCAGGTCGCGCCAGGCTCTGCGCGTCGGCGAGTGGTAGTCACCGAAGTCCCAGACCAGGGCGGTCATGCCGTCCAGGAGCTGTGGGGTGCACTTGATCGATGTGGTGTGCGCGGTGAGATCCCGCTGCGTGCTGCGACGCCCCATGGACGGTCTTACCTCTTCTCTCGGCTTTTCTCTCGGACAGCCCCGGCCTGCACCGGCGGCGGGCGGGGGCAGATGTAGGTCATTCAGAGCATCTCGCGATCGAGTCCTGCGTAGGTGAGGAATGCCTGAAGCGCTTGACCGTAGAGCTCATTCATGATTGCGCGCTGCTCGGGGTTCCAGTCGGCATAGATCTGCTTGATGATCGTGGCCAGGTCGGAGCTGAACTTCTGGTCGTGGATGGCGTGGTCCACGATGTGCAGGGTCATGTCGGTTTCGCCGCGGCGGGCTCGGCCGGCGAGCTGGATGAGCAGGACGAGCATTCCTGCGACGAGTTCTTTGCGCAGGTCGTGGTCCATGTTGGAGAACCGGGCCGGGGAGCGGAGGATCTTGGAGAGTTGCTTCCAGGAGGCTTCCCCGGCGCTGCGCAACTCGGCCAGCGGGGTGTCGCTGCCACCTACGGGGAGGGTGTTGACGCCAGCGGCGTTGACGCTCGCGTGCATCCAGTCGGTGTCCTCGATGCTGAGGACGGGCCGGACACAGAGGTAGATGTCGCGGACTGCGGAGCGTGTGCCCACGACGATGTTCAGACCTCGTCCGATGACAGCGAGGGGGGCGATCAGGATCTCCCCGCGGTCGGGGAAGTCCTTCAGTTCCTCGCGGACCATCCTGTCCACGTGAGGAGGCAGGTTCTCCTCGTAGTTCTGCTTCTCTGCCTTCTTCACGAGCAGGCAGACTCGGTGGTTCAGACCATCGGCTTGCGCCACTCCGGAAGCGAGGTGGGAGGCCTGCTCGTAGGAGTTGACGGTGAGAATGACACGGGCTCGTTCCGGCTCCCGCTTCTCCAGGCGGGTCAGGCGTCGGGCGAGCTGCTGCTCGTAAAGACCTCGCCCCAGATCCCGCAGGGCGTTGGGCTTCAGTTCCGGGGGCAGACCACCGATACGCATCGCGTCGCCGGCACCACTGCGTACGGGGGTTGCGAGGGTGACGATGGATTCGGGGCGCGTATCGGGCAGCCACCATCGCACCGGGGCGTGGATGTGCTCCTGCACGGCCTGTGGCAGGTAGGCGGTGGCCGACAGTCCCATCACGGGCCGCTGTACGCCGGCGGTCAACAGCGATGTGAGACCGCCGAGTTCGGAAACAAACGTATGCGGATCGCCCCCGAACGACCGGGAGAGGAGCTCGGCTTCCTTCTCCTTGTTGTCCATGCCTTTGACCTGGTAGCCGTGGATGGAGCGGCCCAGCATCGCCAGGGGGTACAGGGTGGCCACCGTGCTGCTGCGCATGGTCTCAAGGATCTTGCGGACCGAGCCCAGGTCGAGGTAGCGCAGGGTCTGTGCCTGCGCGCGCAGTTCGTCGAGTGCGCCGTCGAGTTCGCGCAGCACCGTCCGGGTTACCAGCAGGTTGATCACAGCAGCCTGCCGGTGCGCGTCGGGCACGAGCCCGAGGAGAAGCTTGCGCATCTCGTCGCGGGTGTCCGTGAGATGGTCCTGGCCGCGCTGCGCTGTAAGCGTCACCAGGGCGGTCTGAACGGCGTCCCAGTCCGCGCCTTCGGGGAGGTCGAACTCTTCCTCGTCCGGCTCGGAGCCGTACCAGCGGGCGGGCATGATCTCGTTGAGGAAGGCGAACAGCTCGGGCGGGTTGTCCTCGGCCGCAGTCGCTTCGGGGAAGAGGATCTGCAGGATCTCACGGTCCCGTGAGTGGGCCAGACGCCAGCCGGTGTTGTCGCGGCCGGCGCCGTCGGGGCCATCCGTTTCGTTGCCGGGATTCAACTTCAGCCCTCGTCCGGAGCAGAGCCACAGCAGCAGCATCTCGGCCATGAGGCGGGCATGGCTGACTGGTGAGACGAGCCCCATCTCGTGGACAACGGGAAGGTTCTTCGCGTCGGAGTCGATCTCCCGCAGTGCGGTTGTCCTCTTCCGGGAGGCGAGAGTGATTTCCGAAGTGCAGCGGCTGATCGCTGCTGTCTGGAAGGCGTCGATCTCGTCGATCACCAGGGCATCGCAGGAGCGCAGGGTCATCTCCAGGACGCTCATGCCACGGGTGCCGCGCGCCTGACCGCGGAACTCCTGCCCGTCCAACACGACACCGATGCGAGTGCGCCCTTCGAGCAGGTTTGCGTGGTTGGTGACGATGACGGCCGCGTTGGTGGCCCGGTAGAACTGCTGGAATTTCCCGCACGTCGGTGCGAACGGGCAGGTCAGTCGGTTGGAGCCAGTGGTCTCTGAGGTCAGCGAAGTGCAGTTCTCTTCCCCGTAGGGGTACAGGGTGGGCGGGTCCATCAGCGCCCGCTGCGCGCATCCCGTCGACAGAAGGCCGATGTCCGTTTTGGCGCGACGGTCCCACTCATCGATCTGGGTGGAGGTGCCCAGGGCTGCGTAGTCCATGGCGCGCCGGTGCATGCTTGACGGGGACATCAACGGGGTGCAGTGAGTGAGCTCAGTGAGACGTTTGATCTTGTGGAGATAGGCCAGGTCGTGGTTGATGTCCCAGGCCATCTCCAAGGTGGCCCGGACGTCTGTGACGGCGAGAGCGATGCGCCGGTCGTTCAGAGCAGCCCAGGAGGCCAGAACCCTCACCAGGACGGTCTTGCCGCTTCCTGTGGGAGCGTTGAGCAGCTGCAGATCGCCAGCAGTCAGGTCGAGTTCGGTCAGCGCCCCCGTCGTCGTTTTCATGCTCTTGAAGAACCGCTTGAGCACCTTGTGCAGGTAGCGGACGCTCTTGTCCTGCCCGCTGAGCGTCTTGGCGACCTCCAACAGCTGATCCACGGTCGGTGCGACCCGGTCGCGCTGTGGGCGGGTGTGCACCTGAGGCAGGACTTCGTGTCCGGGTGCTTCCAGGAAGCCAGGCGTTGCCGGGATGTGGATCTCCCGGCTGGTTGTACCGTGCTCCGGACCCAGATAGGCAGTCCTCGTCTTCAGCTTTCCGGGGCCGGCGAATGCCTGGGCCTTGGGGCGCTTGCCGAAGGTGAAGAAGGGGCCGGTGACGCGTTGCACGTATCCGAGGAAGTCACCTCCCATCCGGGGGATCGCTGCGTCTGCCAGGTGCGGGTCGCCGGGCGGCAAACGCAGCGAACCTCCCGAGCGGTCTGCGATGTCCGGCTCGGACGACAGGACTCCGAGCAGGGCGAGCACTGAGGTCCTGAGCTTCTTCGGATCCGTCCACTCCTGGGCCATCAAGGTCATCACCTGGCGGATCAGGTTCCGCTCGGCGACAGGCAAGTTCGGCCATTCCGACCAGGCTTGCGGCTTGCGGTGAGCGAAGAACGTGGCCTCCTCGAAGCCGGCCAGAACGTGTCCCTCGTCGTCCTTGCGCGGGAAGTAGTGCGCTGCCAGCGCGAGCGCTCCGGCGAGGCCGGCCTCCGTCCCCGTCATGTCCCCGCTCATGCCTGTCCTCCCTTGACGTGCTTGACGACCATCTCCAGGTAGTCCGTCGCGGTCATTGCCGCCTTCATCCCGTGTCTGCGGCACACCGCGTTGAGCTGGTCCACCTGCTCCTTGCGATGGTCGGGCACCACCAGATACTCGGCTCCGCCCCGGTCGCCGCCGTCCATGTCAAGTTTGCTGACCAGGTGATTGGGCCAGGTGTAGTCCTTGAAGTCAGCCATGAAGCGAGGCCCATCGTTGTCCTCATGAGTCACCCACAGGTCACACTGATCCCCGTTGGGCCACAGTTGCGACGTCCAGGCTGTGCGTTCGAGCCTGGCTGAGACGGCCCGATGCAGAGCCAGTTCGGGAAGCCCGGGCACAACGGTGTATCGCCACACCGGCCGCATCAGCGCTACCGTCTCCGCCACCGCTCTGGCCTCCGGCACGAGCGGAACAGCACCGGTCCACAGCTGGGCAAATCGCCCCGATGGCACCCGGCACTCGAACGTCGGGCTCAACTCGGGGGCCGGCTCACGGCGAGTGGTCACGACGAACTCGTAAGACGCGCCCGTTTCCTCGTGCCAGGGGTAGAGGCAACGCACCTGTCCGCGAATACGCCCGCTGGATCGGTCTGCCGTCACCTTCATCGGCCAATGACAGGCCGGGCAAGGCCACCACCAGCCGCTGTACTGCCCGTACTGGGAGATTGGCCCATAAAAGTCGTTCGCCCGGGACGGCAGGTTAAGCGCGGCCAGGCCCTCCCTCGGGACGGTCGGATTCTCGACCAGCGTTCTGCGGTGCCTCTCGTAGAACGGGCCCTTGATCGCGCTGAAGACGGACTCCTGGCTGTACTCGTCATCCAGCTTGGGCTTGGTCACCTGGCCACTGAATTTCCCGACTTTCTGCGCGGCGCGCATGACACGCTGCGCTTCATGCCGGAAGTCGAAGCCTTCTTCGGTTGCGACGCCGTCGCTCTCCAGCAGCCGTACGCCCGTGAGTTCTTCGGCGTTGATCCACTCGGGCAGCAGCCGCTCAAGAGAACCCGCTCGTTCACCGGTGAGTCTGCCCATCAGTTCGTCGAAGGGGATGTGGTGGCCGGGTCCGCACGCGGCCATCAGGATCCCGTGGGCTTCCATGAGGCGGTCTAGACGTCGGGGTCCGGCCAGATCCCCGACGGCCATCGCGTGCTCGCACACCGCGAATGCCTTGACGATTTCCAGCAGGACATGGGTCTGCTGGACCGTGGTCGTGTCTCCGTGTCGCATCATCGCTGGGGAGGCTACGACACGGCACTGACAATGGGCCTGGAAAGCACTCAGACGATCACGCGAACTCCGCTGCGATGGAGCCGACTTCGACGCTCGGGTACAACGAGCGGTAGGTGTCAATGTGGTCGGCGATATGACGTCGCCCGGAATCGGTGAGGAACCAGCGGTAAGGTCCGTGGTCCGCCTCGTCAGGGAGGCGCAGAACAATGAAGCCACGGCTGGGTGTACGCCCGTCGGGACTCTGGCCGACGGCAAGGTAGTGCGGTCCCCGTCCGGCGAGGCTGCCGTCCACACCTTGCGCCCCTGCCCGCGCGACACGAACCACGATTTTCCACAGCCACGGCGAAAGCAGTGCTGCGGGCGGTGTTGGAGCGGGCGTAACTCCGAGCGCCGCGCGTGCGACCGCTCGGCCGCGCCGAGTCATCTCTACGCGCGTACGCGGAACATCCCCCAGTCCGTCGACATACAGGCGATCCCGGTAAACGGTGATCAGGCCCCGTCTGTCCAGTGCGCTCACGGACGACCCGGTCCCCGGATCGTGAATGCCGGCCTCCCGGAGCCGCTCTTGGATGCGGGTGAAGCCGACAAGGTCCGCTGGCGCACTGAGCGCCAAGGTCAGCCGACGCCACGCTGCAGCGGGCCGCTGGGCCTCCCCTGCATAGCGATTCTGGCGCTGTTCCTCTTCTGCTTCCTGGTCCTGATGGAAGATGCACGTCAGGTAGCTGCGCTGTCGCTCGTTGAGCTCGCGCCAGGTTGCCAGTGCCGCCTCGGACGTGCTCCGAGATCGACGGGCCGGAAGCGTGGGGGCAATGTCGTTCGGGCGGGTGCGGCGCCAGGCGTCAACGACCACGCGGTCGGGAATTCCGTAGACCTGGGCCAGCATTCGTGCCACCCGGCCCTGGGTTTCAGGGGACAGCCAATCCCGCCCGCTCACCGGGCGGCCACGCTCAAGGTCACGTACCTTCTCGGCGCTGATGTGCAGACCCTGCGAGGCTCGCTTGCGTCGAAGCAGCGAAGCGACCTCGGCGGCGCTCATACCCGCCCGGCGACGCAGATCCTGCAGCGTCTCGGTCCCCCGTTCGCCTGCTGTCAGGTCTTGCGCATCACAGTGCAGCACCTTCAGCAGGCGCCCGAAGGCTCGGTCGCTTACTGCTTGCGTTCCTGCCTCCCAGCGGCGTACAGACCCAGGAGAGACACCAGTGGCTTCGGCCAGCTCCTGCACGCTCATACCTCGGAACCCACGCTGCTGTTCCAGAGCCCGGGGAGTGAGGGACTGCGACATGCCCCCAGCAAAACGCAGTCGACGGGTCGTAGCAACTACTCCCTCCGGAGTGTGAGACCAAGCGGCGGGCAGACCGGCCGCTGACGCGGCGCTCTCACCGTGCTCGGCCGGTGCGCGATGGTGACGGCGCGCTTGTAGCCGGTGTCCCGATACCGACCTGCGAGGTGGGTTTGATGTGTGCGTTGCAAGCTCGTGCGCCGGGGCCGGGCGCGTGCCGGTCGCCGAGGCGCTGGATACGCCAGACGAGTACTTCAGATGCTGACTTGGCGTCGTCCAAGGGGCGGCGCTGCGCTGCTTGCTGGAGGACGGTGGCGGGGTTGTGGCCGGCGCGGCTTCGGCGGCGGCGAGGGTGGCGCCGAGGGCGGGCCAGCCGTCCTCGGTGAGGATCTGCTCGACGTGGCGAGGCAGGACCTTGTGCAGGGCGGCGGCGTGCCGGTGCACGATGCTGTGCGAGGGCCGGTGCCGGGCGAGTGTGGCGAGACTGGTGGGGCTGCCTGGTCGTAGGCGGCTTGCCGGTGGGTGAGCGTCTGGCGGGCGGCTGCGACCTGTGGACGTGGTCCTCCGCGTGACGCACGGCGACCACCCAGCGGCAGCCATCCGGATCGCCCTCGGGTGCGATGCCGGTCGCGTGCAGCACGGGCCGAGCGATGCTAGCCCGGTGAGAACGTGGTCCTCGGGTGCGGCGGTGAGCGAGCAGTGCCAGACGTGGCCCTCCGGTGCGCGGTCGCCGAGCTGCTTGATGCGCAGGTCGAGACCGTGAGGGTTCGTGCCGCATGGTTCTACGCCGTGCTGCGGAGTTACGCTCTGCCTGATCAGAGCACGTGCAACTGATCGGGGAGTACTCACTGGTGCTATGTCATCCAAAGGCATCCGGCCACCGGAGTGGGCATCGACGGCGACACCGAAAGGCTTCACGCAGATTGTAGATCCTCCACAGTGCCCCCGACGCACCCTTACACCCGCCCGCACCTCCCCTCCTACGGGCGCACGTCATGCCGAAGGCGTCACCGCACGGGAATCCCCTGTCGGCCCGGCCTGCGGGCGCGGAGCAGTACACGACTTGCGACGGGGCCGCAGATCACCAGAGATCCCCAGGTCGCCCATTGCCTTCTCCAGTGGCTTCCTCATCGGGTCGCCCTTGATCGTCGGACCTATTGCCTGCGCTGCGGTGAACACGGAGACCGCCATGTACACCTGATCGGTCAGGGTGTCCTCGGTAGCTTCGGCTGTGAACCCGACGCGCCCATCGGCCCCGACCGTGATGAAGGCGTTCGCCGTCTGGGCAGAGGTGTGGGCGTACGCGCTGTGCATCCGGTACAACGGGTAGGCCATCGGAACGTTGTACGCGGCGACCATGTTGGCGAAGTACGTGATCTCACCCACCAGTTTCTCGTGCCAGCGGTGCTCCTCCAAGGTCTGAAAGACGGGAGGGGCGACTTTGCGAGGGGGCTCGGGGAGCGGGTACTTGATCTCCACCAGGTTGTTGGTGAACGACTGCTCCTGCTTTCCCAGGTAGGTGTGGACAGCCTGAACGGCGGCGGGGCCGTTGTCGACGAGCCAGCTCATCGCGAAGGCGTGGGCGAAGAGGTTACGTGCCAGCGGCTTGACCTCAACCGTGAAGCCCTGTCGGTACAGGTGAATCATCGCTGCAGCCGTACTACGGGTGAAGAGCCACCAGCCCATGAGGAGCGGGAAGATTTCCCGATGCTCCTCCAGTGTCGTCACCTCGTCGCTGAGCACTTCGTTAGCGCTGTCGAGAAAGTTGGGCAGCACCGTATCGACACGGCGCGCGCACTGCCGGTTGGCGCCGAATTTGTACGTCATGGCTCTGACGGTACGGAGCGAACAGCCGGACGGCCGCCGATTTTCGATTCCGCGGAGGTGGCGCTGGCGTTCTCGGGCCGAATCGAAGCCGGTCAGCGCCAGCCGACCGCAGGCGGAATATCGAGCGCGTTCGTTCGATTGGCCTCCTTGCAGAGTTCGCGGGAGGGGGCGCTGGTGGCCGAGCTGATGATGTTCCGAAGGGACGCGGACGGACGGGATGTCGAGCTGTCCAGTTCGACGGTGGCGCTGGAGGTGGAGCTACAGCGGCGGGTGGAGGCCGGGCTGGAGCAGATGCTGGGCATCCGGTTCCTGGCGTCGGAGTACGCGACCGGGCCGTGGCACCGGGGGCGGATCGACACCCTGGGGTTGGACGAGAACGGAAGTCCGGTGGTGATCGAGTTCAAGAAGGGCTCGGGCAGCGGGGTGATGTCGCAGGCTGTCTCGTACCTGTCCTGGCTGGAGTCGGCGCAGCACGAGTTCGAGGCGCTCGTGCGGAAGGTGCTGGGCGTGGAGGCCGCCGTGGCGATCGACTGGCGTCGTCCGCGGATGGTCTGCATCGCGGCCGGCTTCTCGCACCACGACCGTGTGGCCGTGCAGCGGCTGCCCGAGCGGATCGACCTGGTGCGCTACCGGATCTTCGAAGGTGGCCTTCTGGGCTTGTTGCTCGTCGACTCCGCGCCCGGCTTCGCGGGCGCCACCTCGTCTCGCCGGAGTCGGGAGCGAGCAACGGGGGTCGGCAGCGCGCCAGCGGCACCGGTGACTCCTCCGTCGGCGGGTGTCGGCCTCGTTCCGGAGTGCCTGCGGGACCTGTACGCGGAGTTGGACGATGCTCTGACGGCGTGGGGCGAGGTCGAGGTGGCGCCGCTGCGGCACTACATCGCCTACCGGCGGCTGGTGAACGTGGCATCGGTGCTCTTCCGTCCGAAGCACGAGGCGATCTTGGTCTATCTCAGACTCGACCCGGACACGGTCGAGTTGGAGGAGGGCTTTACGCGGGACATGCGCGGCATCGGGCACCTGGGGACCGGGGACCTGGAGGTGCGCCTCGCTTCGGCGGCCGGGCTGGAGAAGGCGGCGCCGCTGATCCGGCGGGCGTTCGAGGCGGCCTGACGCAACGAGAAGGGCGGCTGGCGCATCGGTTACTCAATGCGCCAGCCGCCCATTTGGCGTCTGCGGCCCGCCAGCCCCGGCTTCTTCGCTCTCATGCTCATGCCTCCGGCCCGGCCAGGGCGAAGTCGTCCTTCGTCAGCTCGGCGTGGAGGCGCTGCTCGGCCACGTCGGCGTAGTGCGAGGACAGCTCGACGCCGACGAAGTTGCGGCCTTCGCGCAGGGCGGCGACGCCGGTGGATCCGCTTCCGGTGAAGGGGTCGAGGACGGTGCCGCCTTCGGGGCAGATCTGGACGAGCTGCTGCATGATCTCGACCGGCTTCTGGGTGATGTGCACCCTGCCCTTGCGGGGCTGGGAGGCGATGTAGTGGCCGGGCAGGTACAGGTCCCGGTCCTTGTCCAGGCTGCCCTTGACGCCCCACAGGATGTACTCGGAGTCCTGCTTG
Organism: Streptomyces caniferus; assembly: GCF_009811555.1. GTDB lineage: Bacteria > Actinomycetota > Actinomycetes > Streptomycetales > Streptomycetaceae > Streptomyces > Streptomyces caniferus. Next base: position 1,511,167 of record NZ_BLIN01000005.1, read on the forward strand.
AACCCGCCCTTGCGGGGCCGGCTGGCGGGCTTGATCCACGGAATGGTGCCGCTCCAGGTCCACCCCGCCATCTGCAGCGCGTCGGACGTGGTGGGGTCCTGGCGCCAGTCGGAGAAGACCATGACGACCGCGTGCTCGGTCGACGCCCGGTACGCCTCGGTGAGCAGTTCGGTCAGCCAGGAGCGGTACGAGCGCTGGTCGCGGTTCTCGCCGGGGAAGTTGGCGAGGTCGTGCGCGCTGTTGCTGGTGACGTACTTGGCGCGGGCGGTGCGACCGGTGCGATCGGAGCTGGTCCGTCCGCCGGAGTTGTACGGCGGGTCGGTGATCACGGCGTTGACGCTCTCGTCCGGGAGGGACTTGAGCACGGTCAGGGCGTCGCCTCGGTGCAGCGTGTAGCTCATGTGCAGGGCCTCTTTCAGGGCATGGCAGGACTGGGCTGGGGCCGCTCCGGACGGCGTTCAACAACGCTCGTCGGGGCGGCTGGTGCCGGATGTTAGGCGTGATTTCCGGCCGCACCTAATGAGCTGAGCCGCGCTCCGGGTGGGGATCCGGGGGTCGTTTGGTGCGGCCGGAATCCCGGTCTACTGTCTCGCCCTGTCACCGGGCCGAAGCCTCGCTTCACCCCCGCTGACCTGTGCTTATCCGTGCCATCTCGTCGAACGAGCTGCGCGGGAGGCACGTTGTCCCCCTCGTCCACCACGCCGTCAGGAGAGCCGGTGTACTGCCTGAGATTACGAGCGCGGCTGGCTGCCGCGCATGACCTGAGACCGGCGTCCGGGAGCTACCAACTCCTTTGACCTGGGCCCGCCCGAGAGGCGGATTCACATCGGCGCGGTGCCGACGGCTTTGCACGAGAAGTCGGCACCGCGTCTCCTGCGACCACCGAGGAGCCGCTGCGATGCAGCATGCCCTGATACCCCCGCGTCCCGACCCACCGTCGGCACCCCGCCGGCACCGCCGCCACGGTGAACGGCGGCGGCGATGAAGAAGACCACCGGAGCCGTTGTCGGCCTCTGCGCGACCGGTCCGTTGCTGCTGGCCGCGCCGGTCCTCGCCTTTGGCGCCGAGACCGCTTCGGCCTCCTGCACCACCGACGGCGCACAGCCTGTGGATACCGCAGCCGTCGCCACTCAGGTGAAGGTCATCCTGGACGGCGGCGGCAAGGGCTCGGTCCGCGTGCCGGGGCTGAGCGATCCGGCCGAGCAGGCGCCCAACGCCCAGACGATCCAGGCCACCGGCGTCGCGATGCACATCCCGGCCCGGGGGCAGGTCGTGGCCCTTGCGACCGCCCTGCAGGAAAGCGGCCTGCGGAACCTGACCTACGGCGACCGTGACTCGCTGGGTCTGTTCCAGCAGCGTCCGTCGCAGGGCTGGGGCACGGCGAACGAGATCCTCGACCCGGTGCACGCCTCCACCAAGTTCTACGAGGGGCTGCGGAAGGTCTCGGGCTGGCAGTCCCTGTCCGTCGCCCAGGCCGCCCAGGCGGTGCAGAAGTCGGGCTTCCCGCAGGCGTACGCCAAGTGGGAACCCCTGGCCACCGCATTGCAGAAGGCCATCGAGCCCGTGCCGTCGAAGGCCGGTGACGCGTCACCGAGCCCTTCGCCGTCCGGCCCGACCGGCACCGGCGGCCGTTCGTCCGGTACCGCGGGCGGCTGTGCGGCCGACGGGGACGGGACCGACTTCGGCACCATTCCGCCCGGTGCGGTGCCGGCCGGGTACAAGATCCCGGCCGATGCTCCGCCGAAGGTTCGGACGGCGATCCGGTGGGCGCTCGGCCAGCTCGGCACTCCGTACCAGTGGGGCGGGCACTGCACTGCTCCCCACGGCAAGGCGCCGATGGGTCGGTGTGACTGCTCGTCCCTGATGCAGCAGTCATACAAGGCCGCCGGCGTCGCCCTGTCTCGGACGACGTACACGCAGGTCAGGGACGGCAAGCCGGTCTCGGTCGGCTCGCTGAAGCCAGGCGACCTGGTGTTCACCGAGGGCATCGCGTCCCGTCCGGAACACGTCGGCATGGTCATCGGCCGAGGTCTGGTCGTCAACGCCCCGCACAGCGGCGACGTGGTCCGCATCGCGACCCTCGCGTCCTGGAAGCCGCAGATCCTCGCGGCCCGCCGAGTCACCTGACCGGCGCTTCTCCCCCTCCCCCTCTCTCTTCTCTTCTCGCACCGCCGCTCCACCCTCTGGGCTTTGGCGTGCACTAAATCGCACTGGAGTTCGTCATGTATCTCGCTGACCAGGTCATCCAGCTCGCCTACGACCCGGGCATCAAGCCGAACGAGGGCGGACTGCCTGGCCTGTCCGTCCTCAAGCACGTGATGGGCTCCATCAACCTCTACGGCATCATCGCCGCGGTCGGCTCGCTCGCCGTCAGCGCGGGCGTGTGGGCCTGGGGACACCACTCGGGCGGCCACCAGGCTGAGGCCAACGGCAAGAAGGGCGTGCTGGTGAGTTCCGGCGCGGCGCTGCTGTTGGGTGCCGCGAACGGTGTGGTGGCGTTCTTCAGCGGCCTGGGAACGCAGGTCCACTGATGCCTTCCCGCCCGATGAACCCCGGCGGCGCATCCCCCGTGCGCCGCCGGGCACTGCTCGGCACTGCTGTCCTGGTGGTGCTTGTCGCCCTCGCCGGCCTGGCCGCATACCTCACCCGGGATGGCAGGAGCCCCTCCAAAGCCCCTGCTGTCCACAGGAGTTCGCCCACAGCCCCCTCGACGGCTTCGTCCGCACCTCGCGGCCACCCTCGTGCCCTCGCGGCTCCTCCGAAGACCCACAACCCGATCGCTTTCGGGAAGGCCGCCGCGGCGGCGCTGTGGTCCTACGACACCCGCGCGTACTCGCGGACAGAGCTGCGGACGGCTCTGCGCGCGTGGCTGACCACCGAGGACAAGTACGCCGACCGCACGTCGGTCGACAAGGTCGTCCCCTCGTCCGTGCTGTGGAAGGAGATGGCCGCCAACCGCCAGTTCGCCACCGCCAAGGTGCACGAGGGGCACTTCCCGGACTCGTTCACCCGGGCCCTTCAGGCCGATCCCGAGGCGATCACCCAGGCGTACATCTACGCCGTCACGGTCTCCGGCAAGCAGTCGATCGCCTGGAAGGGCTCGCACGACGGCGGCGCGGAGAGCCGTACCACCACCCTCGCGGTCCAGTGCCGCCCCCACCAGCCCTGCGCCCTGGTCGGCGTCATGCCGTCCGTCGCGCCCTGACCCCAGGAAGGAGGTACCACCATGGCAGTCTGCGACTTCCCACTGATGGACAAGGTGTGCGGCGCCGTCGACTTCGCCGCCAACCCCGCAGGAGCCGTCACTGACGGCATCGGGGCATGGATCGCGAAATCGGCAGGTGAACTGGCCGCCAGCGCGGCGGACCTCGCCGCCAAGGCCGTCAACGAGACGACCGCCATCGACCTCAACGCCGGATGGTTCCGGGACAACTACGAACTGCTGCTACCCATCGGGCTCGCGCTGACCGTCGGCATCTTCTGCCTCCAGCTGATGTTCGCGGCCTGGCGGCGAGACGAACGCGCCCTGGCTCAGGCCGCGATCGGCACCATGACCGGCGTCCTGTTCAGCTTCAGTGCCATCGCCTTCACCACCGTCGCCATCACCGTGGTCGACGCCTTGTCCAACGGCCTGTTCCAGGCCGCCAACACCTCGGTCGACGACGCGATCCGCCGCGTGATCAAGGTCAACGAACTGGGGGCGATGTACGGCCTCGGCTGGGGCGTCCCCAGCCTGGTCGCACTCGGCTGCGCCATCGGCGCGTTCCTCTACTGGGGCGTGATGGTCGCCCGCAAGGTCGGCGTCCTGGTCCTGGTCGCACTCGCCGTCTTCGCCGGCGCCGGGGGCGGCTGGGAAGTGGCCAAGCGATGGCGGCGCGGCTGGATCGAGGCCACCGCCACCCTGGTCGTCTCGAAACTCCTGATGACCGTGGTCTTCCTCATCGGCGTCTCGGCGATGGGCAAGTCGGACTCCCACAACGGCATGGCCGCGCTCTCCGACGCGCTGGCAGGCAGTGTCGTAATGGTGTTGATCTTGCTGTGCCCGTACGCCACGTACAAGTTCGTCCACTGGGCCAGCCACGGTGGCGGCCACGACGACCTGCACCGCACCGGCGTTGCCGGCATGGCGGTCGCCGCGGGGGCCGCGAAGACCGCGGGCACCCTGGCAATGCAGGCCGGCACTGGATCCCCCGCCCCGCAGGGTCCGAGCCAGGTTCCCGGCGCCGGTTCCGATGGTGTCGCCTCCGGCATCAACCCCTCCGGCGGCAACCTCAGCAAGGAGGGCATCGATACCGGACCGTCCACGCCGCAGACCCGGTACCGGTACGGCGAGGATCCGAACGCCTCGGGCGACAAGGGCCGGTCCCTGATTCAGCGACCGGGCATCCCGCCACTCATCACGCGCCCCCACGAGGGCGAAGCAGGGACTCCCGGGGCACCCGTCCAGGGCACCGTCAGCGCCGCTGGCGCGTCGGCTCCGGGCGACAGCGTGTCCTACGTGGGCACCGGCGATCCGAGCACACCGCCGCCTTCGGGCATCTGACCGATCGCATCTGGGGGCGGGCTGCACGTCCCAGCCCGCCCCCACCCCACCGACCGACGTGAAAGGAGCCTCGCCATGAACTCCAGAAGAGCGCCGCGTACCCCTTCCACCGTCCTCTCTCACCGTCTGGAACCACCATGTCCGGCAAGCACCAGCCCGAAGCCACCACGGCCACCGTGAAGTTCCCCCACCGCAGCAGGCGCGGCATCCTGCTCGGCTTGACCGCCCCACAGTTGATCGTCGCGAGCCTGACCGGCCTTCTTCTGCTCGCCGTGGTCATCACCCGCGGCGTGGTCGGCGCTCTCCAGCTCATCCCGCTGTGGGCCGCCATCGCCCTCCTCACGTTCGTCCGCCACCGAGGTCGTGCCCTGGCGGACTGGGTTCCGATCGTCACCCGGTACGTCCTGCGCCGGATGCGCGGCCAGCTCGTCTGGCTCACCCGGCCCTCCCGCCGACCGTCTCGCGAGGGCCTGCTCCACCTGCCCGGCACGGCAGCCAGCCTGCGCGTGGTCACCGCCCCCGACCGCCGATACGGTGCGGTGCACGACCCCCACGCCGGAACGCTGACCGCCGTGGTCAAGGTCTCCTCCCGCGCCTACGCGCTGCTCGACCCGGGCACCCAGAACGCGAACGTGGGCGGCTGGGGACGCGCGCTGGCCGCGCTCGCCCGGACCGGGCAGGTCGCCCGCATCCAGGTGATCGAGCGCACCGTCCCGGACTCCGGCGACGCCCTGCGCCGCTACTGGGAAGAGCACGGCCAGCCGCACGCCCCCGTGGCAGGAGCGATCTACAGCGAGCTGATCCAGGGCGCGGGCCCGGCGGCGGCACCCCACGAGGCGTACGTCGCGGTGGCGCTGGACACCAAGGCAGCGCGACGGCTGATCAACCAGGCCGGCGGCGGCCTGACCGGGGCCTTCAGCGTCCTGACCCAGCTGACCTCCACCTTCGACCAGGCCGCGCGAACCGCCGGACTCACCCCCACCGGCTGGCTCACCGCCCACGAGATCGCCGCCGTCGTACGAACGGCGTACGACCCCAAGGCCAGCGCAGCGCTGGACCGGTGGTCCACCGCGGGCCGCCCCGGGGCCGATCCCGCCGCCGCCGGACCCGTCGTAGTCGTCGAGAAGTCGGACCACATCGCGACCGACTCGGCCGTGCACGCCACGTACTGGGTGGAGAACTGGCCCAGGACCGAGACCAGCGCGGGCTTCCTCCATCAGCTCCTGTTCACCGGCGGGGTCCGGCGCACGCTGTCGCTCTCGTACGAGCCGAAGGGGCTGGATGCCGCCCTGCGCGACGTCCAGCGCAAGAAGGCCAGCGTGATCGCGGATGCCGCCGAGCGGGCCCGGCGCGGCCAGGTCGACTCGGAGGCGGACTCGATCGAGTACCAGGACATCAAGTCCCGGGAGCGACAGCTCATCGCGGGGCACGCGGATGTCGCCCTGACCGGGCTGCTGACCGTATCGGCCGACTCCGAGGAAGAACTCCGCTCCGCCTGCGCGGTCGTGGAGACCGCCGCCGTCGGCGCCCAGATCGACCTCCGGCCGCTCACCTGGCAGCAGGCCGACGCGTTCACCGCCGCCGCCATGCCGCTCGCCCTCGCCGCCTGATCCCGGCCCTCCCTCTCTCCGAAAGAACACCCCGATGTCTCGCACCGCCAGCCCGACAGCGCAGGACTTCGTGCCCTTCGCCACCGCCGCGCTCGACTTCCACCGCGCGCTCAACCTCCCCGGCGGCCCGCTCGTCACCACCCGCGCCGAGCTGGACGCCCTGCACGCCCACCTCGTCTCGCTGCACGGGCTGCTCGACGCCCACGCCACCCGCACCGGACAGCTCGTCCCGGCTGAAGGCGACCCACTGCGCGCCGCACGCACCCGCATCTGGCAGACCGCCGACCACGTACACACCGCCTACCACGCGGCGCCCCGGCCGGGCTCCGGCGAGGTGCCCGAGCGCGAGGCATGCAAGGCCGGCCTGCCCGAAGGGGCGCCGGAGCTGACCATCTGCCAGCGCCACCAGCGCACCGCGCACCTGGTGCGCCGCCGCATCACCCCGGCCGACCTGCACTCCCCGTTCACCGGCCTCGTCCGCCGCTGACCCACCGCCCGTCTGGAGAAACGTTCATGCCCCGCACTCGCGCCAGCGCGTCCCCCCTGTTCGTGCCCCGCAAGGCACCGCGTTCCGGGCGGAGGGTCGCCCGAGCCGGTTTCGCCGAGGCCCGCCGCCAGGCCCGCCTCGCCGCAACACCGCCCAAGCACCGCACCGAGGAAACCTTCGACCCGGGACTGCGGCCGACCTACCCGCCGTCCGGACGCCCCGGCCCCTCCTCGGCCCGGGGCGGCAAGATCCGCTTGCCCGCGCACCGGATGACCACCGCGACGGCCTCCGGGGCCTACCCCTTCGTGGCCGAGGGTGGTCTGGGGGCGGACGGGATCCTCATCGGTCGCGACGTCCACGCGGAGGCCGCGTTCTGCTACGACCCGTTCTCCCTGTACAGCAGCGGGCGGATCGAGGGCTTCACGAACCCCAACGCGGTACTGGCCGGGATCATCGGCATGGGGAAGTCCGCGCTGGCGAAGTCCATCGCCACCAGGGCGATCGCCCACGGCTACCGGATCTACGTCCCATCCGACCCCAAGGGCGAATGGACGGCCGTGGCCCAGGCCCTCGGCGGCCACACCATCGCGCTCGGGCCGGGACTGCCAGGCAGGTTGAACCCGCTGGACGCCCCGGCCCGGCCCGCCTCCGTCAGTGAGGACGACTGGGCGACCGAAGTGCGAAAGCGCCGCCTGCTGCTCCTGGCCGGCCTGGCGCGCACCGTACTCAAGCGCGATCTCCAGCCGATGGAGCACACCGCGCTGGACCTCGCCCTCGACCTGGTCGTCACCGAAGCAGACGCCAGCGGCACCGTGCCGCTGCTCGGCCAGATCGCGCACGCCCTCGGCTCGTCCGAGCGCCTCGACCGAGCCCTCGGCGACCAGACCGGACACCTGGGGACGGCTGCTCAGGACCTCGCGCACGCCCTGCGCCGGCTGGTGCACGGCGATCTGAGCGGTATGTTCGACGCCCCGTCGACGGTGTCCTTCGACCCGACCACGCCGATGCTGTCCATCGACCTCTCCCGCCTCGGCGGCTCCGGCGACGACACCGCACTGGTGCTCGCGATGACCTGCGCGAGCGCGTGGATGGAGTCCGCCCTCGCCGACCCAGACGGCGGCCGACGCTGGGTGATCTACGACGAAGCGTGGCGGCTGATGCGGCACGTCGGCCTGCTGGAACGGATGCAGAGCCAGTGGAAGTTGTCGCGCGGCCTCGGCATCGCGAACTTGATGATCATCCACCGGCTGTCGGACCTGCTTTCGGCGGGCGACGCCGGCTCGCGCGGCCGGGTACTGGCCGAGGGTCTGCTGGCCGACTGCAGCACGCGGATCATCTACCGGCAAGAGCCCGACCAGCTCGCTGCTGCCGCTTCGCTGCTCGGCCTGACCGGTGTCGAGACCCAGGCGGTGTCCGCCCTGACCAAGGGGCGGGGCCTGTGGAAGGTCGCCGGCCGCTCCTTCATCACGCAGCACATCCTGCACCCCGCCGAGCGCCAGCTTTTCGACACCGACGCCCGCATGGCCGCCTAGCCCAACCCCATTGCCCTGAAAGGGAGTTACCTCATGTCGTCCACCGTACCGCGGGCACAACGCCGAATGCTCGAAGAAGTCCGCACCTCGGCCGTGAGTCCGAGCGTCGACGGCCCGACCGTCTGCTGGAGCGACCGTCTTGCCGCCGCTCGACCCGAGGAGTTCAACGAGCTGTTCTCCACAGCCGTAACGGGGGACTTCGGCACGGTGGCCGGGCTGCACCAGATGCTCGAAACCGCCTCGGAGTGGTGCCGCGCTCACGGCGCCCGCGTCAGCGCCGCCGAGCTGGACGTCCTCGCCGGGCGCCTGGCCGACCTCGGCGAGGAGCTGCACCTCGTGAGGGAGGGCATGTCCCACGAGATCCGCTCCGGCTCGCATCGAGCGGCAGCAGCAGCCCGCGCCTCCCCGGTCGCCTCGGCACGAGGGGCTTTCGTCGGTCCGCTGACCGAGACCCCTGCCTCTCCGCCGCTGCTCCCCATCCGTTCTCTGCCGTGTTCGCGGTGAAAACCGGCACAGAACAAGGAACGATCATGTCCACTTCTTCCAGTTCTCCCTCGTCGGCTGAGAACCGGTCACCGGCGATCACCGATCCCCTGGCGTGGCGGCTGCACGTCCCGGCGCTGGCCTCGGCCGCTGCCGGCATCGAGCGGGCATCCGATGCCTGGGACGCAGTCTCGGACTCGTTCTGCGACCGCGACGGCTGGCCCATCGGCGAAGAGGGCTACGCGGACGGCAAGGTGAAACGCGACGCCGAAGCGTGGAAGCACGTCGAGGTCTTCCTCGCCCACGGTCCCGAGGTGCTCGCCGGTGTCCGCGCCACCGCCAGCGGTGCCGACTACGTCGAGGGGCCGGTCAGCCAAGACCTTCGACGGCTGCGCGGGATCGACACCACGCTGGAGCGAGCAGGCCAGCTCCGGCACGAGTGGGACCAGATCATGGCACTCATGGACGCCTCCCTTCCGGGCTCGCGGAAGATCTACGAGAGCCGAGCCGAGCGGATCCGGAATGCCGACGGCTGGCGGTACGCGGACGAGCTGTCATTCCAGGGTCCGGCGCTGGTTCGGGCTGCCGACTACCTGGTGGGCCGGGCGGATTCCGATCAGCCCTCGCAGACCGAACGTGCGCGGGTGGCCCTGGCTCGATCCGCCGCCGACAACCGCGGGGCCCTGCCCGCTTCGCCCTCTGCACCCCCGGCGCCGACTCCGGTGGTCCCGGGCCGTTCCCGCTGACGCTCATATCACCGGCTTGCGGCGCGGCCAAACCGGCCGATCCCCGGATCCTCATCTCAACGCGGCCGGATAGCTCTCGACCTGCCAGCACCTTCGGCCGCGCGCTGCCTCGCTGCCGCCCGGCCCTCGTTCCTTCTTCGGAGTCCCCATGTCCCGCACCAGCAGAACCATCCCGGCCCTCGACCGCCCCTGTCTCCGAGCCAGCACCGGATGGATCAGCTATGCCCGCCCCCGATCACGATTCGCTTCCCGATGTCGCATTCGGCCGTCACCCCGACTACGGCATCGTCGCCGCGAACCCGAAGCACCTTGCGGCCAGCGCGTGGATGCTGAAGGGGTTCGACTTCCACCCCGTCCCGGGTCACCCGACGCTCTACGCACTGGCCGATCAACAACGTGATGGACAGGGGCGCGTCTCCCGGGCCGTCGCGCTGCTGCGCAAGGCCGGCTACCAGGTCGACGTGGATGCCGCGTTCGACCCCGCACTGGCACCCGAAGCGGCTCCTGCCCGTGACCGGCCCCCGCGCATAGAACCCGACGTCGCGTTCGCCGAGCATCCGCAGCTCGGCATCGTCGCAGCCACCGATGACCGCTCCCGCGCGCTCGGCGGTCGGCTCCTGGAAGAGCACGGCTGGCGGCACGACCCGGCCCTGGACATCTACACGCTGCCCATCACCATCGACCGCAGCGACGCCCTGGAGAAGGTCGCCAACGCCACGGTGTCGATGCACCGATCCGGTCTCCAGGTCGCGGCCCAGCCCACCCTCGCGCAGGACGCAGCAACGCGCCGCCGCCCGACGCCCGCAGCGGCGGCGAACCACGGGCGCGACCAGGGCTTCACCGCCCGCGCGTCCCCCATCAGCGCCGCCGCGCTCGCCGCCAGCCCAGCCCGTGCCGGCCTCCCGGGCACGGCGCCGGTTCCCGCCCCCGCCACCTCTGCTGCTGCGGCGGCCCGGCCGGTCGACCCGCGCATCGCGTTCTCCCGCACCCGCTGACCCAACTCCCTTAAGGAGTAGTCCCCATGGCCGTGAAGATCATTTGGCCGATCACCCACTCCTGTGGCCATCAGGCCAACCGGGACCTTTCTGACCGGGCGGCCGACCGTCGTGCGGGCTTCGCCGAGTGGCTCTCCAAGCAGGCGTGCACCGAATGCTGGCGGGCCTCCAAGGTGGACGACGAGCAGGACAAGGCCGCCTGGCTGGAGGCCAAGCGGGCCGAAGAGCAGGCCGAATCCGAAGCCTGGTCGCAGCAGTACCGGATGCCGCCTCTGGAGGGGACCGAGCGAGCCGTCGCCTGGGGGGTGCGCTGTCGCCATCAGGTCCTGGCCACCGCCTACACCGCCCTGGTCCTCGAAGGCGCGACCAGCGAGAGGGAGTGGGAGGAGATCGAGGAGGCCGCTCGCACCGTCACCCGCGCCGGGTGGTGGATCGACCAGCGCTCTTCCGAGCCCGGCGACCTCACCGAGCTGCTCCAGGCCGCCACCGAGGCCGACCGGCCGACCGAGAATCCCCACTTCTGACCGCCCGGTGCCCCCAGCGGGACACCGGCTCCACTCTCCCCGCAGAAGATCTGGATACCCCATGCCCGAGTACCCCCTGCGCTGCGATGTGCGGCGCACCGAAAGCACCACGGATCTCCTCAACCGCCTCCACCGGACCGATCCGGGCTTCGCTCCCTACCTGCTCACCGCGTGGTCCCCGGAGCTGGCCGCCCAGGAGACCGTCGCCCTGCCTCACCTGGCATCGGTGCTCGACGAGCCGCTCGCGCTGCGCAAGCCGCGGACCGGCCACGCCGCGTCCCCACGGCTGACCTGGCACTGCTCCATCCGCAACACCACAGACGTGGAACTGGACGATGATGACTGGTTCGAGCTGACGCGCGAGGTCCTCGACGCCACGGGCATCGAGCCGGACGCCGACCCGGCGGCCTGCCGGTGGGTGGCCCTGCGCAACCAGGCCGACGGGCTCGACATCGTCGCCACCGTCATCCGGCAGGACGGCCGCTGGGCCCGGTTGCACCACGACGCTCACTTCGCCCGCGCCGCCTGTGCGAACTTCACCTACGACCACGGCTTGGACGTACCAGGGTGAGCGGCGGCACCTACCAGCGATCTCCGGCCGGGCCAAATCGCGGATTCTGCTGATCCTCTTCCCCACGGCCCGATCCCCTCGGGTCTGTTCGCCCTCCCTCGTCCTCTCTGACGAGATGAGCCAGCGGCTCACCGATCCATACCCGAAACTCCACGCCAGGAGACCAACGTGCCTGTCCCTCCGATCACCATCACCCACGAGTTCAGCGGCAGCGTCGTGGCAAAGGGTGCCAACGACGACCTCTCCGCAAGGCTCCTCAAGCACGCCGGCTTCCAGCAGATCGAGGACTGGCACGGCCGACGCCATCGCCTTCCCACCACCACCCCGGTCGCCGACAAGGTCACCATCGCCACCCACGCCGCCGAGATGCTCCGCGCCGCCCACTACGACGTCGACCTCCCGCCCTCCCTGGACGCGGCGCCGATGAGCCCCCCAGTGCCTGACCTCGGGCCCTATGCCGCCGGAGCGGAACTCCTCCGGATCACGGACCGGATCAGGGCGGCCGAGAACTGCGACGACCTTCAGCGAGCGGTCCACCATCTCCTTCACCCCGAGCACGGTGCCCTGGAGCGCGTCCGGGAGGCACTGGAGGCGGCGGGCGAGCAGATCCACGACCTCGACAACGAGGCAACCGGCCTCGCTTGCCGGTTCGACTACGCCTCCGAGTACGTCAGGGGCGCGCAGTCCGAACTCGTCAACTCCGAGGCCAAGCTGCGCCGGATAGGCGCCGCATCCCGGGATCAAGCCGAGGCGCGGGCGCGGTCCTCGGAGCTGCCCGACCACCGGGGCGCCGCTCTGGCCACGTCCCCCGCAGCAACCAAGGCCAAGATCTCCTCGGCCCCCGATTCCGAAACGGCGCAGTCCACCGCGGTCGTACACCCTCCGCGCCTCTCGGTCCCCCGAAGGTGACCAGGTCATGTTCGTCCGCGCCAACCGCCGACTGGCCAAGTGCTCCTACCTGGCTCGGCCGTCCAGGACAACCACCGAGGAGGAAGCATGCCCGAGTACTACTCCAGCATCGGCGAGGCCGTCGGCGACGCCATGCAGCACAACATCCAGCTCGCCCACCGCAGCGTGACACCCGGCCCCGACAAGCGGCTGCAGGTCCGGCACCTGCCGAGTGCTTCCTCCGACCCGTACTCCGTCCGCGGGATGATCGCCCGCCTCACCGAGGACTCCACACCCGACGAGGTGGCAGGGATCATCGAGGAGGTCAATGGCGCACTGGTCGGGGCCCTGCCCGAGCTGACCGAACTCGTCGCCGCTGCCGCCGACTGGACCAGCATCCGTCTCGACTTCGATGACCCGCACCACAACCCGACATTCGAGACCTGGACGCGACTGGCAGCCGCCTACGGAATGCTCCAAGACGTCCGTGAGCAGTTGGAGGTCGCCGAGGACAGCGTCGCCGCCTGTCCTGCCGAGCGCACTGACCCCAGGCACCACGAGATGGTCAACGTCCTGAGGCCCCGGGAGCTGCTCGGCGACGTTCTCGGTGTCGGCGCGACACCCGCCGACCGGGATCCGGAAGTGGACCGGCAGCACGCTGCCCATACCTCGTCGCCGCGGGCCACCACCCAACGGACGCCGTCCACAGCCAGTACCGCGGAGGGGCGGGCGAGCACGGCGAGCACTCCGTCGCCCCGCGCCTCCCACGCCCGATAGCCCCGACTGCCCACTGCCTCCCGGAGAGGGACCGCCCCGATGACCAGCAGAAGAGCGCCGCGCTCCCCGCCCCCATCATCCGCCTGCGCTTACTTTCAGGACCCACCCTCATGCCCGCACCGCGTACCAGCGCGCCCTCGACCACCACCGGGTCGGACGCGCTCCTCTACCTCCTCTTCGGCATATTCGGCCTCGCGTTCACCTTCGGTTCGCTGGCCTGGCTGACCGCCAACATCACCAACTTCACTCTCGGCAGCGGGCCTTGGACCTCGTTCGCGGTGACCGACGCGCTGCTGCGCCCCGAGGCTCTGTGGCCGCACCTGGGTCCGACGGCCCTGCTGGTCGGCGCGCGGATCATCCCCGGTCTGCTGTCCGTCGCCCTCGGCGCCCTCGGCCTGGTGCTGTGGGTGCCGCTGCGTGGCGGCGCGCAGAACGGCCTCGCCGGGAAGCGCGACCTTGCCCCGCTGTTGGACAAGCAGATCACTGCCAAGGCCCGGAGCCTGCGGCCGTCCCTGAGCGGCCGGGAGTGTAAAAGAGGTCGCCCCTGCTGACCGTGGCGTCCTGCTCGGCACCCTCTCCCGGGGGCGGGCGAAGGTTCGTGCTTCTTGGGAGGACGTGATCGTCGCGATCATGGCCCCGCGTAGCGGTAAGACCTCCACACTGGCGATCCCCGCGATTCTCGCGGCGCCCGGCCCGGTCCTGCTCACCAGTAACAAGGCGGCCAACGATGCCTTCAGCGCGACGGTGGATGCTCGCGCCGAGGTCGGCACGGTCTGGGCCCTCGACCCCCAGCAGATCGCCCACTACCCGCGCGAGATGTGGTGGGACATCCTGGCCGACGCCCGCGACCTGGCCGGGGCGAAGCGGTTGGCCGGACACTTCGCCGCCGCGAGCGTGGACGAGTCGAACGGCACCGACTTCTGGTCCACCGCCGCGTCCAACACGTTGGGCGCGCTGTTCCTGGCCGCCGCCAGCAACCGGCGGCCGATCACCGACGTCTCGGCCTGGCTCGCCTCGCCCGCCGACCGCACCCCGGTGGACCTGCTCACCGAGGCCGGCCACGAAGCGGTCGCCGCCCAGCTCCAGGGAACCGTCTCCGGCGCGACCGAGACCCGTGACGGGATCTACGAGACCGCGCGGCAGTACGCGAGCTGCCTGCTCGACCCGGAGGTCGTTGCCTGGGTCACCCCCCACCCGGACCTTCCCGAGTTCAAGCCCGCTCGCTTCGCCACCTCCCGCGACACGCTGTACCTGCTGAGCAAGGACGGCGGCGGCAGCGCGAGCGCGATCATCGCCGCTGCGGCCGACGCCGTGATGCGGGCCGCGGTGATCGTCGCCGAGCGCTCCGGCGGACGGCTCGACCCGCCCGCCCTGTGCGTACTCGACGAGGCCGCCAATGTCTGCCGGATCTCCGATCTCCCGGATCTCTACAGCCACTTGGGCTCCCGGGGCGTGATCCCGATGACGATCCTGCAGTCCTACCGTCAGGGGCAGCGGTGCTGGGGCGATGCCGGGATGGACGCGCTCTGGTCCGCCGCCACCATCAAGATCGTCGGATCCGGTGTCGACGACGCCGACTTCGCCGACCGCATCAGCAGGCAGGCCGGTGACCACGAGGTCCAGACCACGTCGGTGTCGATGAGCGATGGCGGCAAGTCCACGACGGTGAGCATGCGTACCGAGCGGATCCTGCCGCCCGATGTGATCCGTGCCCTCCCCAAGGGCAAGGCACTGCTCCTGGCCACCGGCATCCGGGTTGCCATGCTCGACCTGAAGCCCTGGTACAAGGAGCGCTCCGCCAAGGTGATCGGTCCGGCCTCGGCCCGCGCGACGAAGGCCATCACCGAGCGGGCCCAGGCCAAGACCCGTGACGACTACGGGCAGGCGGCATGAGTGCCCTCGCACCCGCGCCCGGCCCCCTCCCGTCCTCGGCTCGCTCCAAGCACCTCGCACAGTCACCGGCCGTCCGGCGCGACGGCCGGTGGTGGCTGGTCACCACGTCCGGCGTCATCGCCGTCACGGATCCGGTGTTCACCGGCCAGCTCAACCGCTTCGCCACCGCGATGGCGTCGGCCGACCAGGCCGTCGCCGGATCCCGCCTCCAGCAGGACCAGCCTCCGGCCCGTCCTCGCGGGAGGCGGCGATGAGTCCGCTGCTGGAAGCTGAGCAGGCGGTGCTCGGCGCGGTGCTGCTTGAACCCGGCCAGCTTCGACAGCTCGGCTGGCTCACCCCGGAGCATTTCCACCGGCCCGTACACCAGGCTCTGTTCGCAGCGCTGCGCAAGCTGCACGCCGACCGTCACCCGGCATCGACGGCCGAGAACTCCGTGCCGCTGTCGTGGGTGACCGACACGGTGGCGGAGGCGGGACGGCACGTCCGAGGGTTGAACGCGTCGTACGCCCACTCCCTGATCTCCGCGTGTCCGCGCCCCGGGCATGCTCCTGTGTACGGGCGGATGGTGCTGGAGGGCGCGATCCATCGCAGCGTCACCGCGCACGCGATCCGCCTGCACCAGGCTGCCCGCGCGGACGCGCTGCGAGGAGACGTCGAGGGAGCACTGCGCGGTGCGGACGTGCTGCGCGACGTGCTCAACGATCTCGCACGACGGTGGGGAACCGAGCCACGCCCGGTCGCCCCGGGGACTCCGCCGACCCCCAGTCCGGCCGCCACCCCGCCGCCCGGTTGGGCAACCGTCGCCGAGGAGGAGCAGATCCTTCTCGGCGTCCTGGCCGAGCGGCCCAAGAGCATGGACGAGGTGGTGGGCTGGCTGCGGCCGGACGACTTCGCCGACCCCACCCGCGGGGAGGTCTACCGGTGTCTCGGCGCACTGCACCACCGTGGCGAGCCCATCGACCGGATCACCCTGCTCTGGGAGGCCCAGCGACGCGGCCTGCTGGCCGACGGCACGCTGTCCCGCGACCAGCTCGCCGCCCTCTGCGACGGCGTGGGTCCTGGCAGCGCCGAATGGCTCGGCGAGCAGGTGATGCGCTCCTCCGTCACCCGCACCGCGGCAGCCTCTGCCCGTGCCATTCGAGCGCTGGCGGAGAACGAGGCCCTGGCCCCCGGGCGGCTCATCAACCACGCCCTGCACGCGCTCAGTCCGCTCGACGAGGTGCGCACCCGCTGGCACGCCGCGAACGGCCGCCCCCCTCCGACATCCCCGGCTCCTGCGCCGAACGGGCCGCCCCCTGCGCAGGTGCACGCCGCCCGCGCCCGCAGCGCACCACGCCCAATCTCGCCATCCCCAGCCGCGCCTGGCTCTGCCTCCAGCCCAGCCGCCGTGCGACCACCCTCTCGCGGCCACGGCTGAACTCCTTCCCCCGCCCATCGCTCATCCTCGTCATTGGGATTCACCGTGAACAACACGCCTGTGGCTGATGCCCGCGCCCTGCGCGCCACCGCATCCGCCTTCGACGCCCAGCGCGGCAAACTGCCCGTACCCGGCGACCCTCACCGCTCCGCCGACACCGTGGCCGTCGCACGCCAGATCTCCCAGCTCGGAACGCTGATCACTACCCTGGGCGACCAGGTCCTCTTCCGTGCCAACGCAGAGACCCAGGCGCCCCACAGCGCGAGGGTGATCACGAGTTTCGCCGCCGCTGTGGAACCTGCCAGCCAGGCGGCATCCGCACTCGGAGCAGCGGTCCACCAGCTCTCGTTCCTGGATCACACTGAGCACCTGAGCGACCAGCCCGACGCCCGAGATGCACGGGGAGTGGCCCCAATGGTGGTAGAAGACGCCCTCGGCATGGCGGACACGGCCCTGCTCGACGCCGCCGACTCCCTTCACGCAGCTTCGGCGACGGTTTCACCGCCCTCCGTGCGGCTTCAGGCCGCCCGCAGCCGTTCCACGACCACAGCTCCCTCTCCCGCCCCGTCTTCCGCTCGTGCCCCGACAGCGGCAGCTCCCCCGAACCGGATTACTCGGAGCCGGTGACATGGAGACCACCATCACGCGCTCTCCGCTGATCGGCTCGCTCTGCTCGGGCTACGGCGGGTTGGACCTCGGGGTGCAGTCCGCCCTCGGCGGCACGCTGGCCTGGCACGCCGAGGTCAACCCGGACGCCTCGCGCATCCTGGCCCGGCACTGGCCCCGCGTGCCCAACCTGGGCGACATCACGACCGTCGACTGGGCCGCCGTCCCCCGGGTGTGCGTCCTGACGGCGGGCTTCCCCTGTCAAAGACGTCTCGGTCGCCGGCCGTCGGGCCGGTCTCAACTCCCAGACCCGTTCAGGGCTGTGGCTGCACGTCGCCCGTGCGGTCGAAGCCCTCCGACCCTGCCTGGTTGTGATCGAGAATGTGCGCGGCCTCCTCACCTCCCCCGCCGGTTCCCCTGGCGACGTGGAACCCTGCCCGTGGTGTCTGGGAGACGCCCCAGGCCAACCTCCTCTGCGGGCACTCGGTGCCGTACTCGGCTCCCTGGCCGACCTCCGGTACAACGCACGATGGCTCGTGCTTCGCGCCTCCGACGTCGGCGCCCCGCACCGCCGCGAGCGGACCTTCCTCGCCGCCTGGCCCGCCGAACACCCTGCTCAAGACGCCGACCAGCAACATCGCGAAGAACGGCGGCTCCCAGCACCCCGCCAAGAGGAAGAGCGGGGGCCACGGGCCGAACCTGGCCGACGAGGTGGAGTGGCTCCTGCCGACGCCGAAGGCGTCGGACGGGATCAAGGAGTCGCCCAACCAGCGGCATGGGAACGGGGACATGACCCTGCCGAGCGCAGCGGCGTCGCTGTCGCCCGCACCGCAGGCCAGCGACACGAGCACCCCGGGCCGCCGCTCCAAGAAGGGGTGGCAGCCTCCCTTGTCGGCGGTGGCCCTCTGGACGGAATCGGCTCCGGGAGCCTTGGAGCAGAGCAGCGATGGGGAGCTTACGCAGCCGCCATCACCCGATGGGAGACGCTCACCCGTCCCGCGCCCGCGCCCACCGATGCAGGCGGTCGGCTCCGTGCCGACTTCGTCGAATGGATGCAGGGCCTCGATGACGGCTGGGTCACCGCCACCCCGGGGCTCGGACGACCGGCTCAGCTCACCGCCCTCGGCAACGGTGTCGTTCCCCAACAGGCCGCACGAGCCGTGCAGTTGCTGGCACCGCCCTTCCTGCTGTGCCCGCACTGCGCGTCCGTGTAGCGCCCCACTACCGGGTTTTTCCGGCCGGACCAAACCGCGGTTTCTCCGCATCCTCTGGGGCATGTCGCCGTCTCACAGATGGAGCAAGCCCCGATGTCCGACACCAGCCCGACCACCCCCGAACCCGAGCCGATCCGCGTCCCCGACGGGGACCTCGACGACCTCGCCAGCACCCTCGCCAAGACCATGGCCCAGGTCAAGCAGCACGGCGTCATCCTCGACCGCCTCGGCTCCGAGCCCGATCCCGTACCCGCGGCCAGCCCGCCCACGGAGGGCGCTCCGGCAGCCGAGTCGGCGGACGCCGAGCAGGCAGACGGCCCCGCCTCGGTGTTCATCCTCGCCTTGGGCGGCAAGGCTTACGCCGTCGAACTCGCCGCCCTCACCGACTGGGTGAACCACCTCTTCCTCCCGGTGTACGGCCGGGAGATCAGCACGAACCGTCCGTGGTGCGCGCAGTGGCACGAACACCCCGAGGCCGTCGCCCGGCTGCACGCCCTCTGGCTCTCGTGGCAGCAATTCACCGATACCGAGGCCGGCCTGTCCGGCCCTTCGACCTGGCACCGCGACCACCTCGACCAGGCGCTGGTTCACCTGCGCGCCCCCGACGGTCCCTTCGCTGCGTGCACGACGAGCCCGAGCCGCCCCACCCATCGCGTGCTGGCCACCCCCGCGCCCGAGCAGACGGGGTCGGCGGCATGAGCGGCATACGCGACACGCCGTTGGCAGAAACGGCTCACCGGCCGAACCCCGGGAGGCCGATGTGAGCCACGCCCGCTTCGCCTTCGCCGCGCATCCCGACGCCATCGCGGATCTACGACAACTTCCGGACGAAATTCGCGACCTGGCGCTGCTGGAACTGCAGAGCCTGGTCCACGGAAGTGATGACTGCCTGCCTCTGAAGGGCCGCCTCGCAGGTTTCCACAAGGTCTACGTCGACCCCACCGTGTCCTACCGGATGGTCATCCAGTTCCGCGCGGCACCACCGACCTCAGACCACAAACGCGAGATCTATCTCGTTGCCGCCGGAAGCCGGCAGGACTACGCGGTCTACCACTCTGCCCACCTCCGCACCGGCCTGCAGCAGGACACCGAGACGATCTCCGCCACCGAGGCTCGGGTGCAGGCCGCCCGGTCCCGCTCTTCCCTCGCGGCCGACAGGTCGACGAATACCCCAGCAACTCCTCCAGAAGCAGCCCTGCCCACGGCCGCTGCCCCCCGAAAGGCCGCCCAGCGATGACCACCGAACGTACCCCTCTGCCCCGTACCGAACTGGCGGACCTCCTCACCGACGCCGCGCAGAGCGTCTCCGCAATCCTCACCGCCGAGTACCCGACGACCGCCAACCGCTCCTACCTGCACCCCGTACTGGGTGCGCTTTCCGCCGGGCCCCGGGTGGCCTGCGAGCTGAACGACCGGCTCGAAGCGTTCGTGGCCGAAGAGCCGCGCCCCACCACCCCGGCGGGCCTGTTCACCCTGGCCTCCTACGCCGCCGCGCTGGGATGGCTCACCGAGTCCCTCGCCGAGCTGACCACCTCGGTCGACCAGATCTGCACGCGGGCGGGCATCCCCACAGTGCCCCAGGACCCGGACGTGGCCACGCCCGGCAGTGCCGAGCCGGACGGCGAGTTCGGCTTCGCCTTCAGCGCTCTGGAGTTGGCGGCGATCCGCACCGCCGCCGAGGCTGCCGGCCTCCCGCCGGGTGACTACGTCGAGGTGCTCTCCGAGTCGCTGCTCACAGCCTCCCGGATCACCGACGCCTGCATGGAGATCTCCAGCGGCCTGCTCGAAGACGCCGCGTACGTCCGCGGCGCGGCGACCGACCGGGTCTGGATCGGCGACGGCCCGGACAGCCTGCCCACCCTGGTCCGTTCGCTGCTTACCCGGATGGATGCAGCCGAATGAACCCCTGCAACGCTCACCGCGCGCTAGTGCACCAGGGCTGGCGCGACCGCAGCAACCGCCGCCTCGGCATGGTGCTGCAGACGCTCCGCTCCGAGCACGCCGCCAGCTCCTCCGCTCCAGTGCATAGCTGAAAACCCTTCCCATAACGGAGTTCGCCCCATGTCCACCCCCATACAGCCCTCTGCCGCCTCCATCGGTTCGGCCGATGCTCAGCACGTCGAGGACGCGCTCTCTCTGATTGCACCGAAGTGGACCACCTGGACGGCGCAGACCCTGGCACAGCAGGGCCATCCCATGCGTGTACACGAGGTCGCCGCCAGGCTCCCCTTCATCAGCGAGCAGTTCGTCTCCAAGAGGCTGGTCACGATGCACGCTGACGGGCTGGTCGCCCGCGCCGGCGACCGTCACGGGGCGCCGTACCAGCTCACCGCACTCGGCAAGTCGCTGGCTTCGGTGCACCGCGCTTTGTCGGACTGGTCCCTGTCCAACCTGTCGCTCGGCAAGGTGGCCGGAGCGGAACGGGTCGAGGACGCCGCGCGGCGTCTGCATCTTCGGCATTCGACCGCCGTGATCCAGATGCTCGACGCAGGAGGCCCCATGCGGTTCGTCCACATCGCCGAGGAGTCCGGGCTGGACAACGGCTTCACCCGGTATCGGCTCAACCGGCTTCAGGCCGACGGCCTCGCAACCCGCACAGGCCCGCGCCACGGCGCCCCCTATGTCCTGACCGACGCAGGGAGTGCGCTGGGCCCCGTCTACGCGGCCGTCTCACACTGGAGCAACCCCGCCGCCGCGCGAAGGGACTCGTCGACTCCGGTGTCCGTCGCGACGGCGACGCGGACCCACGCCAGCGTCCCTCTGGGGTCGGACGGTGCCCGGACCGCGGCGGCCCTGCGCCGGAGCGCTGCCGCGCCGAGCGTCCTCTTCAGCCATGCCCCGCAACCGCAACCGCGTGTGCCGGCGGCCGTCACCGCTCAGTCAGCCCCGGGTCGGGGTCGGTGACCGTCGTGTCGCTGAGAGCCAGCCGCTTCCCCCCGTTGGTACGGCGCCCGCGTGCAGTCCAGCAGTCCGTTTTGCTGCGCACGCGGGCGCCGCCTCCTCCCACGCCCCGGAGCTTCGACTATGAGCGCCCGCAATGCCTACGAGCCGTATCTCTACCAAGAGGTACTGGTAAGCCCCCTGTACCTGGCCGGCTCCGACGGGACCGGCGACGCCGGCTTCGCCCCCGTCGCCCACTGGCCGCACCACCACCTGGACGACGGCCCCTGCCAGCACCTCGTCACCTCCCCCGACCAGCGGATTCGCATCGGCTGGTTCGGCGACGACTTCGAGCTGTGGAAGATCACCGCAGCCGAGGACGCCGTCTCCGCGCCCCGCTGGATGGCAACCTTCAATCACGTCACCCCGGCCGAGATCGTCGCCGGTCTCACCACCGCCCTGGCTCACGACTACGCCGAGGCCGACTCATACGACGCCAACGCGCGCTTCCTGACCAACCCGTCGCGGCTCTGGCCCGAAGCCATTCGGCCACTGACCGACGCCGGCTGGACCCGTGACGCAGCCGAGCGCGGCACCGTCGAGTTCAGCTCCCCAGACGGCCAGGCAGGCGTCCTGATCGACAACCGTCGCTCTAGCTGGGATGCCAGGACTGTGGAGCTGTGGGCCGGTCCACCGGGCTGGGCCACGCGCGCGGAGGCGGTCTTCACTACCCGCACCCCGTCCCACTTGATCGCCGCGACGGCAGCCGCCATGGCGGATTCGGCCCCGGTGATCCGTGAGCGGCATCAAGTCCATCGCGAGATGGAGCACTTGGTCACGCTCACCCCAGTCGGCTCGGCCTCACCCCAGACCTCTCAGATCCCTCAGCCCTCTCGGTCACCCACCCCACTCGACGTGCGGCGCACCGCGGTCACCCAGGCCGTCCACCGCGCCACACGCGCGCCGCGGACTGCCGCCGCTCTCCGTGTCATGGCCGCCCGCAGTCGCACCGCGAGTTCGACACGGACCGGGGCTCCCAGCCCCGTGCCCACAGCCATGCCGCTGCTCAGCCCGTCAGCTCCTCGCCGCAGCCGCTGACTCCCCCTGGCCTCTTCGGGGCCTCGCCCAGATTGAACAGCACGTCCAAATAAGGGAGTTACGCCATGCTCGACGCCACCGCACTCGACCAGGCCACCGCCGTGATCGAGAAAGCCTGGGGCCGTCCCATCGAAGCTCTGGAATCCCTCACGATCCACAACCCCTGCGACGACCCGCTCCTGCGCGCGGCCCTCTACATCCGCTCGGCCCTGGTCATCACCGACAACGCGGTGGCCGTGCACCAGGACCGGCTGCACGCCCTGACCCGGCCCGGTCACGTGCCGGCCTTCTACGACCAGGAACGGGCCACCAGCTCAGCGGCGGACCTTCGCGTCGCCCAAGCCGAGAGCCGTACGTTCCGGCAGGCGCTCGGCCACGTGATCGAAGCGCATGAAGCCGCCGCGACCGCGGACCGGGCACCGGCCGTCCAGCTGGCCCAGGCCGCTGTCGCCCGCTCCGGGCACTCTCCACGCACCCTGGGCCAGTTGCCTGAACAGCCCGCTCCTTCGGCCGCTGTCGGCTCACCCGGGGCCGGACGGGGCCCGCACCGCTGAGCGGTCAGGCGAGGTCCTCGTCGCGGTGGGCATCTGCGATGCGGGAGTCCACCACGCGGGCCAGCTCCTCCACCGTCAACTCGACGCGACACCCCTCCGCGATCCGGTCCTCCACCACCGCGTCCTCGTCCCGCCGCCCGTCGCACTGCGTACCGACGGCCCACTGGCCGTCGGCGACCATCGCGATGTCGCCCACCGTCCACGGCCGCCCGGCGGCAAAGATCTTGCGCTCCAGCCCGGCTCCGTCCCAATACCTGGTCGGCTCCACCACTCCTGCTCCCCCTTCGGCTCCGTACGGCCCGCTGCCGCAACCCGGTTAGGACAACCACGTCCGCCGATCCATTCCCAGGCCACCGGACATCTGCCGACGGCCGCCAGTTCGCCCACGGCAGACGCCACTTCCCGGGAACGGACTACGTACTTCGGCACACCGCATGTCAACGTACGGGTGTTGGGGAAAACCGCAGGTCAACGAAGGGACCGTGCAACCGTGACCGCCTCCACCACCCTCCTTCCCGCCGTCGTCCGCCCCACCGTGGAAGACAGCTACTGGCTCTCCTCCGACCACTGCGCGAACACGGTGCTCGAACTCCTCGACACCCTCGGCTGGGCACTCGTCGACACCCCGGAGGCCAACATCCACGCCACGAGCCCGGACGGCCGGGTCTACGTCGGCTGGCTCCCCGAGGACCCCACCGCCTGGAAGCGCAACATCGTCTGGCACATCCGGGTGCAGCCCACCGAAGGCGACCCGTGGGTACAGGAGTTCGGCATTCACACCCCCTCCGAAGGCGTCGCCGGATTCATCGCCGCCCTCGTCGCACATTCCCGCTGAACCACCGGGCCCGCCCCTGGCGGCCCGCCCCGTTCACCCGGCCCATCTCCTCACCCTCGACCGAAAGGGCGCGCACCGCACATGACCATCTACTCCGACGACCTGGTCCGGATCACGCACTGGACGAGCGGCCTGGGCGCCTGCGCGTTCGGCGTCTACGACGCTGTCGCTGGCGCCGGATCGGACCTGCACGGCCTCGTCATGACCTACTGCGGGGCGGTGCTGGTGTACACCGCAGGTGGCTTCCAGGACTACCTTCGTCGGCGCGATACCCGAGTCGTCGTCCACCTCGCGGGCAATCCCGGCGCGTCTCTCCCCCAGATCTGCGCCGCCACCGGCCTGCACAAGGACCGGGTCGGCAGCTCGCTCCAGCGCCTGACCGCCGATGGCCTGGTGCTCTCGGAGAGCGGTTCCACTGCGATCTCCCGTTCCTACCGGCTCACCCGCTGACCCCACTGTCTCGGGCAGACCGGACCTGTCCCCGCCCGTCAGACCACCAGGGGGTTCCGACCGTGCGCATGCTCCTGGCCACCCGTCCCAGCTACCGCCGCAAGTGCGCCTACGCCCGACGCTGCACCTGCTTCTACCTCCCCGGTCAGTACGGCCACCGCGCCAAGCGCCTCCGTCGCCGTGCCGCCCGTCATGCCGAACGACGCCAGTGGCAGCGCGACCTCTTGGCCGCGCACACCCGGTAGTCGTCGCCCCGGCCAACCGATCGCCCCACCCCACCCACGAGGAGCTTCACCATGCCCTTCCGCGCCCCGCTCACCAACCACCATGCCGACAAGACCTTCTGCCCGGCGGACCACAAGCACACCAGCTCCGGCAAGCCGCTCCACCCCGATTGCCCCGGTCGCGCCTACACGCAGGCCATCTGCTCGTGCGGCGACTGGGAGATGAAGCAGTCCGGCAAGGGCTACGTCAACGAGAGCCGCAAGCGCCACCTCGCCACCCACACCGAGACCGTAGGCCGTTCGCGATCTGCTGCGTCTCAACGTTCCTGACACCCCCGGCTCCGCCGTCCCGCACCACTCTCGGAGATTCCCGTGCCCCTCCACCTGACCGTCGGTCACCTGCTCCGCCAGCTCCAGGACCTCGACCCCAGCCTTCCGATCCGGCTCGCCATCAACCCCGACTGGCCCTTCGCCCACTACGTGGAGACCGAGGTGGTCGTCCGGGGCGGCAAGGCGTTCATCGCCGAGGACGGCCAAGAGGACTACCTCCCGACCGCGGTCAGCAACGCCCTCGCCTGGGCCTGACCCACAGCCCCGGAGGCTCCTATCTCGTCTCGATCCCTCCCGTCCCACGTCCTTCCGCTGCACGGCCTTGCCGTGCACCCCATGCCGAGCGGCGTACGCGGCGCGCTGGTCCAGCGCGTCTCCGCCCGGCCCGACGGACCACTCGACGTCACCTGGCTCGCCGCCGAAGCCCCGAGAATCGCCCTTGGCCGCATCCGCCTGCGCTGGGAGCCCGCCTCCCTCGCCGGGTGGGACGTCACCGCCCACCTGGGCCTGGCCACCGGCGAGGTGCATCTCGCCTCCTGGCCTGCCGCCCCGGACGACTGGCCGCGCCTGGTCCGACCGACCCTCCACGAGGTGCTCGGCCTGAGCGCCGCCCTCGCGGTCGCGACGGCCGCGCTCGACCTCTCGAACCGCCTCGCCCAGGTCTGACCGACACCGCAAAGGCCGCCCCGCGCCGATCCGGCAGGGGCGGCCTTGCTGTACGCCCGGCCGCGTTGCGTACGCTCATCATCAGCGTCAGCGCCGCCCGCAACCGCAAGAGCCGAGGCAGCCTGCCCGCGCCCGACGACACCACCGTGCCGGACCGGCCCCGTTGGAGGCCGGCCACGTTCCAGGGCTGGAAGCCGGTCGGCCGGGGGTTCCGCAGTGACCTGCACGGCGAGTCGGCTCCTCCCGTCTCACCGGCGTCCTCCGGGCAAAGAGCGTCATGAACAGGCTCCTCGTCGGTTCCTCCTTGGTCGCCGCCGCTGGAGCGGTCACCGCCATCGCCGCCGCTTTCCAGCACAGTTACGGCACCTGCAGCATCGCCTTGTTCGTCGTCGCAGCCGGTGCCATCGGTGCCTACCGGATCAGCCGGTCCCAGGACGCCGCCAACGACCGCGCCGTCCTTCACCGGCTACGAGAAGCACCCCAGACGGCTATCGATGACCTCTCCAACGAGCTTGGGCTTCGCTCTGCCGCAGTCCGCCTCAGCATCCACCGCTTGACCAGGTCCGGCGAGCTGCCCTCGAACGCCGATTCCACTGAATGACGGCTCGTCGCCCCCTAGGCTCAGGGCATGACCGACTCACCAATGCCGTCCCCGCCGTTTCCCTCGCCAGACAACGCCGCGCTCAAAGTAGTCGTCGGCAACGCCATCGCATCGGTCCACAGCGGCGAGTCCACGGTGGAGGAGGCGATCCTGCACGCAGCCGTCCACGGCTGGTACGAGGGACACATCCAGGGCGAGGACGAATGCCCCGGCTGCGACTTCCGAGGTGGGCTGCCGAAAAACGCCAACCGCGGCTGACCGCCCACCAGGGGTTCACCGGCGACGAACGGCCAACTAGGTTCCGTCGGCGCCCCCGGCTCGATAGCGTCTTCTCATGACGACGCAAGATCGGTCGGTGCCGCATGCGCTGAACGACGGCATGGGTGAGACCGGCCACAGGCGGGTACTTGGAGGCCCGGAACAGGCTTCTCTGTATATCGAGTGCCTAGGGCCAATGGGACAAGTGGTGAGCAGGGCGACAGGTTTCGTCGTGCGGGGTCGAGGTGGGGAAACGTTCCTCATCACCAATCGACACGTGGTCACGGGGCGTAACAGCTTCGATGACGACAGACTGCTGAAGAACCCCGAGGGCAAAGAGGCCATCGCGCCATCTGGATTGCGCGTCGCGCTGCCCTCTGCCCAGCGGCTGGGTTTGTGGAAGCCATGCGTCTTCGATCTGTGGGACAAGGACGGCAGGCCCACGTGGTGGGAACACCCGGAACTGGGGTGGCGGGTCGACGTGATCGTTCTGCCCGTCTATGTCGACGAGGAACTGTTCGACTTGTACCCGGTGCCACTGACGCCCTGCCCTGCTCAACTACGAGTAGCCACGAAAATGTTCGTCGTTGGCTTCCCCGGTGGTTTCGATCCCCTCACCGCCGTCGGAGCCCTCGGAATTTGGACCGGCGCCACTGTGGCATGGCAGCCAGAGTTGAACTGGCGAGACCTACCGATCGTGCTTGTTGACGGCCGCACGCGCGAAGGACAGTCTGGTTCACCCGCATGGTTCGTGGCAGACGAATTCACCAAATATAGGTCCTCCGACGGATCCGTAAAGGATGGCCCAGCGGAGGGCCTGGTCGGTGTCTATGGTGGTCGTATCACCAGGGACAGTGATATCGGTTATGTCTGGAAGCGCAAGGCGCTTGAGGCGATTCTTGAGCACGGTACTTGCCCGCCGACGCCCCTGGTGTCTCCTTTCGACGATGACGTCACCTACGAGCGCCTGCTCGATCCGGTGGCCATTCAGGAGGACAAAGAGAGGGACAAGGGAAAAGCCGACGATCGCAGCCCTTTCAGGCCCTACTCGAAGTAGGTGCCGGCGAAGGCCCCGTCGAAGCCGAGCGCGGCGAGGCCCTCCTCGACGCTGGGGTAGGTCCTGTGGTCGGGGATGGCGATCAGGGCGTCGAAGTCGGTGCGGCTGATCTCGGGTTCGAGCCACTGGTTGCTGCAGCGGCAGACGATCCAGACGTTGCGGCCGTGGTTGATGAGCAGCCAGTCGCGCCGGGCGTGGCAGGCCGAGCACCGTACGGGCATCCCGCGCAGGGCCATCTCGGCCGGGTGGCTGAGGCAGCGCGTCGCGCCGGGACCGCTGGGCTGCTGCATCTCGTATTCGAGTTGCAGCAGGGGGTCGGTGCCGGCCGGGAGGGTGGGCAGCACGGGCGCCGGCTCTGCGGTGCGGTCGGTGGTTCTGAGCACGAGCGTCATCATCTCCCGATTGAGTCCTTCTGGTTCATCCGTAACAGCCGGGCAACCGGCTGTCCAGTGGCTTCTTGGTGACCGGTCAGCGGTCAGCGGCGCGGTGGTCGGGTGCGCGGGTCGGAGCCGGGACGAGCTGCCGCCGTGGGAGCCGTCCGGGTGCGGTCGTTGGTCGAGGTCGTGGGCTGACGGGTGCCGGCCTGCGGGTGAGGAGCCGCTTCTCCCGGGTGCGCGGGGAGCTGGGCGAGGCGGCGCAGGCGCCAGACCAGGACGTCGTTCACGTCCTCGGCGGTGTCGAGTTCGCGCATGGCGATGGCCTGCTGCAGGAGCGCCTCGGGCTCGTGGCCCGCCTGTTCGGCCTGGGCGAGGGTGGCGGCCAGGGCATCGGTCCTCGGCGTGCCATCTGCTCGTAGTCCCTGCTGCGGGAGTGCTGCGCGGATGGTGGCCTCGTGGGTTCGGCGTACGACTTCGGGGAGGGCGCGGCCTTGGTCGCGCAGTGCTCGCATGGGTGTGGCGGCGGCTTGGCGGCAGGCGGCTCGTAGGTGCTCGGCGGTCTGTCGGGAGGCGTGGGCCTGCTGGGCGTGGCCCCGGGCGGAGTGCCAGCGGGCGGCGGCGAGGGCGACCAGGACCAGGGTCGAGGCGAGCATGGCGGTGGTGCCGCCGTCTTCGCCACGGCCGAGAGCACTGCCGGCCTGGATGATGCCCCGGGCGGCCGAGCGGATCGCCCGGGTATCGGTGCGCTCCGCTCGGACATGACTGCGGGTCGCCCGCTCGAATTCTCGGGCGGCAGCCGCCAGCTCGGCGCGGGTAGCGGCCGGAGAGGTCTGAGCGGCCGCGTCCAGGAGTTCGCCGACGCCGACGAGCTGGGCGGCGGCTTCATCGTCGCCACCGTCGAGGAGGACGGCGGCATGCTCGGCGATGCCGGTGGCGCTCCGCCGTGCACGGGCGGGCGGGGACCAGTCCGGTCGACCGCTGTTGGTGGCCGAAGCCGTTGTCTGGTCGACCGTGTCGTCGGCGAGGCGAAGGCGGATCTTCGGCAGGGACAGGTCGGGGGCGAGTTTGGAGCCGGGGAACCAGACCGGTTCACGGTGGCGGTTGCGGTCGCCGGGCAAGGCGACGTTGTAGCCGATGGCATCGCCGGACGGGGCAGTGCGTATTTTCACGCGCAGCCCGGCCTCGCGCAGCCGGGTGAAGAACTCTTCTTCGGTGGCCGCTCCGGCGAGGGACTGGCGGACGGCTTCGCGAAGCGTTTCGCGCGAGGGCTCAGGTCGGCCGGTGCGTTCGGCCTTGAAGCGCTCGGCACTGGTGGGTGTCTTGGAGCCGGTGCCGTCGCCCGGGTTGAGGCGGCGCAGTCCCCACTCTTTCTCGATGCGGCGGCATTCGGCCTGGGCCTTCTTGAAGTCGTAGTTCATCCGGGGGCGGCGCAGGTCGCCTCGGACCATGGTGGCCAGGATGTGGATGTGGTCGTCCGCGTGGCGTACCGCGACCCAGCGGCAGCCGTCCGGGTCGCCCTCGGGAGCGATCCCGGTCGCCGCGACGAGGCGTTGGGCGACGGTGTTCCACTCAGCATCGGTCAGCATCCGGTCGCCGGGGTCGGTGCGCACCGAGCAGTGCCACACATGCTTGGCAGGCGCACGGTCGCCGGCCTGCTTGACCCGGAGGTCAAGGGCGGCGGTGAGGCGGGCGAGGGTGGCCTTGGGGTCCGAGTCAGGGCTGGTGTCGCGGCCCGGGTCGGGCGCGAAGCCGTCCCAGCTCCCGACAAGGTGAGCATCGACGTGCTCGTCCCGCTTGCCGGGGCCGTAGAGGTAGACGAGCAGGCCGTGGGTGCGTGAGCCGCGCCGGATCTTGGGAACCATCAGAGCCGCTTCTTCACCAGGGCGTCGGCCGTGCCCGTCGACGCGGGACAGCAGCCGGATCAAGGCGGCCAGGGCGTGGTCGAGTTCACCGGGGCGGGGCTGTCCTCCGGCGTTTTGGATGAACGCGATCTGGTTGATGTTGTTGCCGATCCGGGAGAGGGCGGTGCGCAGGGCGGCCAGCTCGTCGATGGCGGTGTCGAGCTGCTCGTTGGAGTGCAGGGTGGTGGAACCGCGGGCGGCGGCGAGCCCGGCGGCGGCGAGGAAGCGGGCGACGGTGACGCCGCGCTGCACTGCGGCGGCGGCGATCTCGGCTTTCTCGGTGTCGGAGAGGCGAGTTGTGGTCTTGTGGGTGCGCTCGTTCGGGTTGCGGCTGCGGCGGCGCGGTGTGCGGTCGGGGAACGCGGGCGTGTTCGGGCTCGGCTGCTCGCGCAGGGCGCGGTGTTCTGCTTCTCCCCCTTCGACCGGCGCCCCCTGGTGCCAGTTGCCCCACGGGTCCTCGTGCGCCCTCGCTCGGGTACCTGTCGGGCTTCCCCCGCCCTCCTGGGTGGGGGCAAGTGCATGCGACGGGCCGTAGGACCGTCGTATGCGACAACTTGCTCCGCCAGGAGCCGTCGTGGGCTCACGCTGCTGTCCGGCCGTGGTGTCCACCGGGTCGTTGGCGGTGGTCACCGGCTCGTCTCCGGGTCCTGCTGCTGGATTTCGCGGACGAGGTCCTCGATCCAGTCCATGGCCAGGACCGGGTGGTGCAGGGTCCAGGGGCGACTGTGGCGCTCTCGTTGCACGGTCCAGGTGGTGTCGGGGCCGGACTGGGCGCGGTGGAGGTGTCCGCGCTGGTGCAGGACGGTCAGCCAGGAGTCGACTTCGGCGGGCGTGGCCGGGTGGGTGCGCATCAGGTGTGTTCCGCTTCTGCTCTGGAGAGGCGTGCGTGTGTGTCCGGGGCGGGTGACCGGCCGTGGTGCCCGGCTCGGTCACCCGCCCCGTGGTGTCCGGTCAGGGCCGGGCGGAGGTGACCGGCTGCCCGCGCTGCTCGCGGAGCTGAGCCATCAGCGCGGTCAGGGTGTCGCTGGACAGGGGGATCTGCTGACCGCGGATCGCCTGGGCGACCACCTTGCGGGTCAGCTTGTCCTCGGCCCTGACCGCTGACCGGGCGATCTCCAGCAGCTCCTCGGTATCCGGGTCAGGCCGCCGGTCACCGGGCACCCGGGCGTCCCGGTCAGTGACCGGCGGCGGAGTGACCGGCCGTTCGGTGACCGGCGAGGGGCTGTCCTGGTGGCCGGTGACCGGCTCGGTGCCGTCCGGGCGGTCAGTGACCGGCGGCGCGGTGTCCTGCTGTCCGGGCAGGTCAGCGGCCTCGTGCGGCTGACCGTGGTGACCGGTGACCGGGTTGGTGCTGTCCGCCGGGGCGCTGTCCCCGGTCAGTGACTGAGGGCTGGGGGTGGTCTGCTTGTCCAGGGAACGAGGCGGCCGGTCGGTCAGGGCAGTGACCGGCTGCCCGGCGGTGACCTGACCGGGCTCCGGCTGCTGACCGACCTGGTCGGCCCGGGTGACCGCGATGCCGGCGGGCTTGCCGACCTGACCGAGGTGACCGGCCTGACCGTGGTCCTCGCGGTCACTGTCCTTGACCGGACCGCGGGCGATGAGGATGTAGAGGTGGACGGCGCCGGCCAGCGCGAGCGGGGCGATCGTGGACAGCACCGCGACCACGGTGTCTCCGAGCCGGAGCCCGGTGTCCGGTGCCGCTTCCTCGTTGAGCCGCACTGCGTGGAGCGCGTTGGCCCAGATGCTGGCGGCGGTGGCCGTGCCGACGAGCATCCAGACGTAGAGCCGGGACCGCATCGGCGCATCGCGCAGGACCATGAGGGCCCGGATGCCGTAGGCGATGAACCCGTCGATCACCAGCGGGAAAAGGTAGCTGAGGAAGCCTCGGACGTGGATGGCGACAGCCATCTGCTGAAGGGCGTCCCAGCTCAGGGCGCATCCCACGCTGCCCAGGGCCATGACGACCGCGCGGTCCCAGTCGGTGATGCGCGCGGCCGTCGGCCCGCTCGCCGTGCTCACGCCGCCGTCCCGAAGTCGTCGCGGCCCAGACGCTCGCCGTTGGCATTGAGGGACGGGGTGGTCTCCGCACTCTGTTCCAGACCCCGGTTGCGCAGGGCCCGGCGGAGTTCGCGGTACTTCTTCTGAGCGTGCTCCTCGGTGATCTTCAACAGCCAGGCCAGGCGCTGCTCGGTCACCCCATGGCGGTAGGCGGCGTGGACGACCGCGCGGCGCTCGGCCTTGGTGAGGTGGACGTCGCGCCCGGCGACGGTGGCGTTGACGCGGCTGTAGTCCAGACGCTCGGCGAGCTGCTCGTGCAGCAGGCCGCGTTCCTCCTCGGTCAAGCCACCCCGGATGCCATGGGTGTCACCGCCTTCGAGGGCAGCATCCAGGCAGGTGCGGCGCACCGGGCACTGAGCGCACAGCGACTTCGCAGTGGCGATCTTGTCGGTCTCGTCGGGCTCCGGGAAGAAGAGTTCGGGGTCCACCGGGTTGTACTCGGTGCGCTGGCAGACGGCCTCGTCCTGCCAGGTGTGGTCGCCGAGCGACCGGTGGCGGGCAGGGGTGATCGTCGTGGTGGTCATGCGGGGTGCTCCGATCGCTCTCCGCGCGCAGGGCATCGGCGGAGGAGGCGCTGGTCATGAGAGGTGAATGAGGCGGCGCGCCAAGGGCACGGTCGGCCTGCGGAAGGTCAGGCGGCAGCGCGGAAGCGTCTGCGGTCGACCGGCTCGAACTCGACGCGGGTGGTCATCTGCGCGAGCCGGGAGGCGACACGATCGCCGAGGTAGGCCCGGAAGTCCCTGATGCTCAGGTTGGTGGTGATCAGCGTCGGGAGTTCGAGGTTGTACCGGCGGTTGATCAGCCGGTAGGTCACTTCCTCGACCCACTCGGAGGACTTGGCCGCACCGAGATCGTCGATGATCAGCAGCGGGGACCGGCTCACGGCGCCCAGCTCCCGCTCGCTGTCCACCCCAGGCCGAGGGCGCAGGTCGGCGTACAGGTCGGCGGCAGTGGTCGCGCGCCAGCGCACGCCGACTCCGCTCTGGACCAGCCGCCGGACCGCGCCGTACGCCTGGTGCGTCTTGCCCGCGCCGACGACCCCGGCCATCAGCAGACTGGGGCCGGTGGTGACCTGCCGCCGGGCTCCCCGGCTGGGAGCGACAGCGGCCTGGGCGACCTCCCGGACCCAGGCCAGAACCTGCGGGTGGTCGGCGACGGCGGCCTGGTAGCGCGGGGGCATCCCGACCAGCAGGGAGTCCAGCGGGGAGAACGGTTCAGGCTCGTCGACCACCGCGGCGACGGCGGTCGGGTCGATGTTGCGAGCGGCCAGGATCCGCGCCATGCGGTCCAGGGTGCCCTCGCTGCCGAGAAGCTGCGGTTCGCGGTTACGGGTGCGCATCACAGCTCCTCGGCGTAGGCGGCGGCAGCGTCGACCGGGTTGGTCCACGCCTGGTGAGCGGGCACGTTAAGCCGGGATCCCGGCCGCGCCAAACCGCCGGGCCGTGTGTTCATGGCCTCGTTGACCATGCTGGTCAGCACGCTCGGGTGCTTGGGGTTGGCCGCGAAATTCGCCAGCCCGGCCCGGATGTGCTCCGGGGCGATGCCCTCGCCCAGGAGCTTCTTGGTGATCCGCCCGAGGTGCCCGATCACGTCGTTGGGCGGGCGCTCGTCGCAGGCAGCGGTGTACTCGCCGATGAGTTGGTTGGCCGAGACGGTGGCTGCGGGCGCTGTGCGCCCCGTAGGTACAGAGGATCCAGGATCCAAGATCCTAGATCCAGGCGCCGAGCCCTCGCCGAGTCCTCCCCTAGGCTTCGGGGAGGACTCGGGGAATGCGCCTTGACCTGCGCTTTTCATGTCATCGTGGCCCGGGGTGCCCGTCATGGCGTCGAGGACGTCCTGCTGGGCAACGGGAGTCTGGCCTACCTGGCCGCGAGGCTCCTCGGCGGGCTGCGCGGGCAGATCGAGGGCGCAGGGAGTGTTCGGCGAGCCCTCGGGGAGTCCTCGGGGAGGGGCCGTCGGCTCCTCGGCCCGCTTGGTGCAGGTGCCCTTGCAGGGGGCGCACCGGTCGGCAGCCTGGTGCTGCGGACAGGAGGGCAAGCGGGACTGGCTCGGCTTGTCGATCTTCTGGTGCTCGGCCCAAGTGACGACATGCAGGTACCGGCGGCCGTCGCATCCGGTGTACCGACAGATCAGCGCCGCGTCGGCAAGCTGCTGCAGGTCGTCCTCGACGTGCACCGAGGTGTGCTCGGCGCGCAGCGGCCAGAGCAGCCCTGCGATGATCGCGGCGTTGTCGCGGTGACGCCCGTGGTCGTCGGCTTGGGTGAGGAGGCCGAAGAAGGTCCGCTCGGCGGCGACGGTGATCTGGGCGAGCGACTCGCTGGTGAAAGCTTCGGGCTTGATGGTTCGTATCCGCGCCATGTCAGCAGCCCCGATCGGCGGCGGTCGCGTCGCTGCGGGTGAGGTTCGCGTGGGCGAGGTCGAACACGTGCGGCCGCGTCCAGTCCGCCTTCGGCCAGACCCGCAGGATCCACCGGGCTGCGAACCTGGCCGTGTTCCGGCCCAGCTTCAGCGTCTCGCCGGCCTCGTCCTTGACAATGGCGTGTGGGTGGGGCCACGCGTGCTGAGGGTCGTTGAGGCTGACCCGGATGGTGGCCGCGCCCGGGATCATGTCGGCGAGCTGGGCGGCGAGGCGGTGCTGACGGTCGTCTTCCGGGCAGGCCGGGGTGCCGCTCGGCATGGCGAGCATGCGATACTCCGTTGCTTGTAGGAGATGCGGTGCGACGGTTCTCGTGCAAAAGCCCCGTCGCCTCGCGAGATGTGAATGGGTGCTCCTCGGGGTGCCCGGCCCGGCGCCTGGGAGTTGGTAGCTCCCGGGCGCCGGTCTCATTCACCCCGGCGGACATCACGGCCCGCGTGGGTCCATCACCCCTCCCCTCTTGGCCTATCGGCCGATGATCCGCTTGTGCGGGGACCAGCAACATATGCGGGCACCCGCGCAAGATCCAGTCGTTGGGAATGAGGTGCCACTGCACCGGAATCGGCATCTGCCGGACGATCTTTTCAGGAACCCGCAACGGCCGGTGCGGTGATGGGTGAATCTCCAGGCCTCGCCGAGATAGGAGCGCCATTTGGTGTCCGGCGCCTGGGAGTTACCGCGCTCAGGCACCGCCACTGTTTTACGGGTTGCTGGAACCGTCCCGACCGCATCCCCCGCATATAGTTCCTACCTGCCGTCTGTCGCTGAGCCAGGTTCCCGGCGAGGGACGACGAACATACGCAAGGGCGATCTCAAGATCCATACTTAGCTGCCGGCCTCGCTACGACTCGCAGTGGAGGCGACGACTGACTGCAGAGGTGAGGCCTGGAGAGTTCGGGTTGGACCGAGGACTCCGAAATCGATCTCCACGTGACCTCCTGTGTCTGATGCCGCAACGCTCTGTTGTACCGGCTGGCCATAAAGATTTAAGCCAAGACCGAGAAGCTCCGTCAAAGCAGACCGTATGCCCGTTTTGGCCGCATAGGTCGCGACCGTACGGGCGATCTACTGAGGCTGCTTGCAGCACACAACCGCCTTGCGAATTAGGGGACATGGGGACTTCCGGCTACACGGGAGAGGTGACTGCACCGCTGGTCTAGACCGGCAGCAGAAGGCAACGGTGAAAACCGGCAAACATTTGCCGGTTTCGCAGATCAGGCGTAAGCGCGAGGGCGGGATGCCCGGTTCACTGGTGATCGAGAGCGCGATCACCGGGGAACTTAATTTAATACTTGACAGTCACATTCTCGCGAGTATGTGGCTGCCACCACACGTGGTCAAGATCGTTCAAATACCGCGTATGGTCTTAGCGGGGAGACGTTAAGGGCGGGGGACGGCGGCTGCGCTGTCCCTCTTTTTGCATGCCCAAAATCGAGTGTCTCCTGTCACGCCAACGCAATGACAGGGAGAGGCCGATGGCCGCGAGGCGGCGGGCCGAAAGTGACGACACGGCTGCGAAGAAGGGCACATCTGCGGCGCCCGTCGGAGTAGCCGGGCAATACATGGGCTTCGGCGGGATGTTGAAGCGGTGGCGGAAGGCCGCCGGCGTCAACCAGATTGTCCTAGCGCGTGCCCTGGGAATCGGTGAGCGCACATATCGCAACATCGAGCGCGGCGCGACCCCGCGGTTCTCGCAGCCCCAGTGCGATGCCCTGGCAGACCTACTGAAGCTGGACGCCGACGAACGCCACGCCCTACTGCTCTACAACGTCGGCACCTACCTGCGAGCCTCGACAGCTGACGGTCGGCCCGAGCTCGGGCCGGCCCTGAGGCTGCTCATCGACCGCCAGATGCCCTCGCCGACCTACCTGTCCGACCGCAACTGGAACATCCTCGCCTACAACAAGGCCATGGCCGAGCTGTGGCCGTGGGTCATGGAGCCTCGCGCCAACATCATCAGGTGGGCGCTGACCACCCCGGAAGGGCGTGCCACCTACCACGACTGGCACAAGCACGCCGCAGTTTTCGTCAGGATGCTGCGCTTCGCGCTGACCACCCACGGCGGCGACACTGATCTTCAGGAACTGATCTCGGACGTTAAGAAGAACCCCGAGATCCAGAAGATCTGGGACGCGGACGCCGACCTCGTCGAGCATCGCGATGGCCACGTCTTTCTCGCCAGCATCCCCACCCTCGGCTGGAAGACGATCGAGATCGTCAGCCACGTGGCATACCCGGCAATCATGCCGGACTGCCGCTTCGTTGTGATGACCTGGGTGGAAGCGGAACCGGATGCCCAACGGGATGCGCTGGGCGGCCCACGCAACGCATGGGCAGAGGAAACGCACAACACGGCTCATGAACGCAGCCGCGCCCAAGCGCGCATCGCGGAAGCCGATCGACTCCGCGACATGGACCTCCGCACTGCGCGTCTGGTGGTCGACAGCGCAGAGAAGGCCGCGGCCAAGGCCGGCAAGGACGGAATTCCCCTGCCCGCGCTCAGCCGCCTCATGGGGCCGACCTCCCAGCTGACGCTGTCGCCGTCGACTCGCAATGTGGTCTGGGCAGTTGAGGAAGCACCCGGTGAATGGGGCGTCTCGCAAGTATCGCCCTCTACGCTGATCGCCCGCGTGCCGCCCGCCGCCATACACGGTGACGCACGAGCCGAGTTGAAAAGGCTCACCCGGTTCGCCTTGCCGGCCGCCCCCGATGCTGCCGCAGACCGTGTCCAACAACTCCTCAGCGAACTCGACCAGCAGCAAAGTCTCTTGCGCGAAATCCAAAGAGACCTGGACGGGCACAGGTCAGCGCTGCGCCCTCCCCAAGGCATAGCCCGCGAAGTCCAAGCCGAACTCGTCTCGTGATTCCCACGCAAAGGCCGGGCGAGGAAAAGCGTGCTGGTCTGCACCGAGTCGCCTGCCCTGATGCGCTATGGCCTGTTCTCCCATTCTGAAGTCTGAAGAAAGACCCAATCCCGTGCACCAGTACACCTATGCCTGCCCTCTGCGCTGGAGCGATGCCGATGCCTACGGTCACATCAACAACGCGCAATTCCTCAGCTACATGGAGGAAGCCCGTACGCGCATGTTCCAAGAAATCGTCACCACGCACGAAGAAGGGCACCGCTCAAACGCCTTCGTCGTGAGCCGAACCATCATCGACTACCGTGCCCCACTGTTCTACGGGCCTGAACCCGTCGATGTGCACGTCTGGGTCACGAGGGCTTCCGCCGCCACCTTCGAACTCGCCTATGAGGTCAGAGGTGCCGAGCAAATGTACGTCGAAGCCACCACCACGATTGTCGCTTATAACCTCGACACGGGGGCTCCGCGGCGCCTCTCTGAGACGGAACGGGCTTTCGTCGCTCGCTATACCAAGCGCTGATCCGGTCGACCTAGAGCGGCTGACCGCAACGTCCCGCCCCGGAATTCCGCGGTCCACCGCCGTCAGCGGCCTACCCCCGCCCCATGCGGTCAGGCCCGAGAGAGCCACCGGCGGCGCTCCGCGTCGGTGACGATGCGGTGGTGGTGGTCGAGTTCCAGTTGGGCGAGGTGGGCGTAGTGCTCGACGACATCGGCGCCGAGGGCTTCCCGCACGGTGGGGCTGTGGCGGAAGGCGATCTGTGCCTGGTGCAGGGTGCTTGGTAGCGGGGTGGCTCCTTCGCGGTAGGCGTCGCTGGCCTCGGCGGGGCCGGGGGTGAGTCGGTGCTCGATCCCGTGGTTCATCGCTGCGACGGCGGCGGCCAGCGCGAGGTAGGGGTTGGCATCTGCCCCTGGGACGCGGACTTCCAGGTGTCGGCCTTCGCCGTGGCCGACGACTCGGATGGCGCAGGTGCGGTTGTCGTGGCCCCAGCTGGCCGTGGTGGGCGCGAAGGAGCCGGGTGCGTATCGCTTGTAGGAGTTGATGTTCGGGGCGTAGAGCACGCCCATCTGCGGGAGAGCATCGAGGAGCCCGGCGATGGCGTTCTGGGCCGGCGCGGACA
Organism: Streptomyces caniferus; assembly: GCF_009811555.1. Taxonomy (GTDB): domain Bacteria; phylum Actinomycetota; class Actinomycetes; order Streptomycetales; family Streptomycetaceae; genus Streptomyces; species Streptomyces caniferus. The sequence continues at coordinate 1,549,140 of NZ_BLIN01000005.1, forward strand.
GGGCACCGCCGGAGTCGCTGATCACGCTGGTGCCGTCTTTCCACAGCGAGAGGTGCAGATGCAGTCCGCTTCCGACTCCGGTCTCCGGTGCTGCCATGAAGGTGGGGGCCAGGCCGGCCCGGCTGCCGATGGCGCGCACGGCGTGCTTGAAGGCCAGGTGCCCGTCGCAGGCGGCCAGAGCTCCGCCGTAGGGGAAGGTGACCTCTACTTGGCCAGGTGCGCCCTCCGTCTTGACCGCTTCCACGGGAAGGCCAGCGCCGGCGAGCGCGGCCTGTAGCCGACGGAAGAAGCGATCCGCGGCCGGGGAGTGGTCCAGGGCGTAGTCGAGGTTCTCGGCGGTCAGTGGCCGCATCTCCTGGTAGGCGCGTTCGGCGGCCTGGTCGTAGTGCCCTGGTAGAGCACGAACTCGGTTTCCAGGCCCGCTTTGACGTTCAGCCCGTGGCGCCCCAGGCGGTTCAGCTGGCGACGCAGCATCTGGCGCGGGGCCACCTCGACCGGGGTGGCGTTGTGGTCGACGGCGTCGCCGAGGACCAAGGCGCTCTTCGGCATCCATGGCGTGAGGCGCAGCGTCTCGATCGCCGGGGTGACCATGAGGTCCTGGTAACCGGTGGCCCATGAGGTGAGTGCGAAGCCGTCCGCGGGGGTCATGTCGACGTCGGTGGCCAGTACGTAGGCGCACATGTCGGCGCTGCCAGTGGCGAGGCGGTCGAGGAAGTGCTGCGCGCCGTAGCGCTTGCCCTTCAATCGGCCTTGCAGGTCCGGGACGGCCAGCAGCACGGTGTCGACCCGTCCCGCGGCAACGTGCTCGCGCAACTGGTCGAGTGTGAGCTGGCTGGCGGACCGATCGCTTCCCCGTTGCCCAGGGGCCGTGGGGAGCGGACCGGATCGGTTGCCGGCGTCGGCAGGGGGCGGGTTCATACGATCTCCTGGTCGAAGCGGCCCATGGAGCGGTCGACGTGGTGGGCCGGTACGTCGTAGGTGCGTTCGCCCGCGACACGCCACCAGAGCCAGGCCAGCAATAGCACTGCGACCAATGCGACCGGGGCGTAGTTGAAGGACCCGACGGTTACCGGGCCCGTTTGCGGCAGGCAGAAGAGCACGGTCACGAAAGCCACCCATACGACGGCGACACAGCCGACTGGAACACCCCACCGGCCCAGGTTCCACGGGCCGGGAGCAAAGCGGTTGCGGTGCTTGATCCGCAGGTAGATGGGGATGGCGTAGGCGGGGGTGATGCCGATGACGTTGATGCTGGTGATCGCCGCGTACGCCGTCGGGCTGTACAGGCTCGGCACGGCGAGCAGCGCGGCGACACCGACGGCCAGCCAGACGGCGTTGCGCGGGGTACCGGTGCGTGAGTGCACTCGCCGCCACAGGCCCGAGCCCGGCAGCGCGCCGTCCCGGCTGAAGGCGAACACCATCCGGGACGCCGCGGCCGTCTCGGCGTTGCCGCAGAACAGCTGTGCCGCGATCACGATCAGCAGCAGCGCCTTCGCACCGCCTCCTCCGAGCGCGTCCAGGAAGATCTGAGCGGGCGGAACCCCGGTCGCTGTGGCCTGCGTTGCCGCGTAGTCCTGGATGGCGAACGTGAGCCCGGCCAGCAGGACGAACCCGGCCACCCACGACCATCCGATCGCCCGCATGATGCCGCGGGAGGCGGACACCTGGGCGTTGGTGGTCTCCTCCGACAGGTGAGCGGAGGCGTCGTAGCCGCAGAAGGTGTACTGCGCGAGCAGCAGGCCGATCAGCACGACGTACAGCGACGAGGACCAGCCGGTGTCATTGACGAACTCGCCGAAGACGAAGCTCGCGTCCTGGTGGTGTGCGGGCACGAGGGCCAGGGCGCCGACGATCACGGCGACTCCGGCGAGGTGCCACCAGACACTGATGCTGTTGAGGATGCTGACCAGGCGGACGCCGAACAGGTTCAGCCCGGCGTGCAGGGCGAGGATGACCAGGTAGATCGCCATGGTCTTGCCCTCGGTCGGCTCGAAGCCGAACTGGAGGTTCAAGAAGGCACCGATGAACAGCGCGGCCCCGTAGTCGATGCCGGCGATCGCCCCGAGCAACCCGAGCAGATTCAGCCAGCCGGTGTACCAGCCCCACTTCCGGCCGCCGAGCTGCTCGGCCTGGAAGTACAGCGCTCCGGATGTCGGGTAGGCGGAGGTGACCTCGGCGAGGCCGGCACCGACGAACATCACCATCACGCCGACCGCGATCCAGCCCCACATCATGACGGCCGGGCCGCCGGTGGTCAGGCCGAAGCCGTACAGGGTCATGCACCCGGACAACACGGAAATCACGGAGAAGCTGATGGCGAAATTGCCGAAGGAGCCCATCCGGCGCGTCAGCACCGGTTCGTAACCGAGTTCGCGCAGGTAGGCATCGTCAGAACGGACACGAGCGGTGTGGCGGGGTGGTCCTGAGCGGAACACGAAACCTCCAGGGGTAAGGGACGAAATCGAGGCGAGATGGGCAGGTTCATGCCAATCGGCTGGTGTGCCCGGCGGGGTTCTGGCGCGGGGAAGCGGGAGGGGCGTGGCTGTTCGCGTAGGCCAACGACTCCCTGCGAGCCCGGAGCATCAATTCCTGACCGCCGTTAGCCCCAGGCGGCCGTTCTTCGAGTGACGCCCAGGGCTCACGTGTCGCGTAGGGCTCCATTGCGGTGAACACGTCGGCCGCTTCCAGGTACTGGTGGCTCGCCCACAGCGCGTAGGCCAGGTAGTTCAGGTCGGTCAGCGACCGCATGGCGGGATCGGCCTTCTTGAACCAACCGTGGAAGGCGTCACGGGAGTACGTGCACATGGGTTCCTCGGCCCACTGCCGCCGCCACAGCGGATGAACTTTCCCTTCGACTCTCTGCAGGCGGCACTGCTCTACTTGGGCGTAGGCGGGCAGGAGCAGCATGGGTGTGCCGGCGGGTGCCCAGGACGCCACCCAGCGCCCGAAGTCGAAGACGGAGGCGAGCTGCGCCGAGGGCGGAGCGTTGCGGGAGAGCAGGAATTGCAGGACGCGGTGGTACGCCTCGCGGTTGTAGGAATCGCGTCGGGTCACCTCGTCCAGCAGCTGCCACGGTCCTGGCGGCACCATCGGTTCCGCCGACCGCACGCGGTGTTCGGGGCGGCGTTGGTTCCTGTCGATCTGAGCGAGGGCCAGCAGGCACACCCAGGGGACCGGATCCTGCGGAGCACGCTGCGCAGCCATCTGCGCCGCATGCCGGGCCCGCGTCTCGAATTCGGCGGCACCTGTGTGTTGTTGGCGGTGGGCGCGCAGGGCTCTCTCCACGAACACCCGAGCGCTCATCACCTGCGGGTCGTAGGCGTCCGGCTCCTCGGCCAGCCACACGTCCACCACGTCAGCCCCTGCGGCAGCGACCGCCAGGACCTGCGTGCGCGAGGTTCTGAGCCCTCGCGAGCTGGTGGCGAGAAGCAGATTCCGAGCGGCTCTCCACCGGCCTGCTTGGAGTTCGACCATGGCCACGCGAAGGTCGTCGTCAGCGCCAGCCGGGTGATACACCGGGCGCATCAGGTCGTCTCGCATGCGGCTGAGGTGTTGCGGCCTGCGGGTGGCTTGACCTGATGTCCGGCCGAGGTGCGCACCGCGGGAGCGGGGGCTGCGTTCGTCAGGGGTGTCATGAGTCCTCGCAAGGGTGGGGGCTGAGTGAAGGCCGCTGGGCACGCCTCGGGGCGTCCGCGCCCGGTGTAGCCTGCGGCGCCGACCGACGCGATACGTCCGGGCGGTCGGCCTAGAGACGGAGGCTGCTGATCGCCGTGATCACAGCCTGGGCGAACTGGCTGATGCTGGGAGCGAGCGAGGTTCCCTGAAGATAGAAGCCCAGCAAGATGGCTGCCACGGCGTGGCCGGTTTTGAGCCCGCCCTTGCGGACGAGCAGACACACAATCACGGTCAAAGCAACGACCAACGAAAGGTGAAGTGTCACGGCGCTGTGCCCTTCTGGCCGTCATGCCACCGCCAGGTCCGGCGACAGGGCTTCGAGCCGGAGCGCAGCGTCAACCAGAGCAACGTGGCTGAACGCCTGTGGGAAATTGCCCACCTGCCGCTGGGCCTTGGGGTCCCACTCCTCCGCGAGCAGGCCCAGGTCGTTGCGGAGCGAGAGCAGCTTCTCGAAGAGCTTGCGGGCCTCGTCCACCCGGCCGATCATCGCGAGGTCGTCCGCGAGCCAGAACGAACACGCCAGGAAGGCGCCCTCCTCGCCCTCCAGACCGTCCACGCCGAGGTCGTCCGCACCGGACGTCGGGTAGCGCAGCACGAAGCCGTCCTCGGTGGACAGCTCCCGCTGGATCGCCTCGATCGTGCCGATGACGCGCTTGTCGTCCGGCGGCAGAAAGCCCATCTGCGGGATCAGCAGCAGCGAGGCGTCCAGCTCCTGCGAACCGTAGGACTGGGTGAAGGTGTTGCGCTCCTTGTCGTAACCCTTCTCGCAGACATCCCGGTGGATCGTCTCGCGCAGGTCCTTCCAGCGCTCCAGCGGCCCGTCGACATCCCCGGACTCGATCAGCTTGACCGTGCGGTCGACCGCGACCCAGGTCATGACCTTGGAGTGCACGAAGTGCCGGCGCGGACCGCGGACCTCCCAGATGCCCTCGTCCGGCTCGTCCCAGTGCTTCTCCACCCACTGGATCAGCTTGAGCTGGAGCAGCGAGGCGTAGTCGTTACGGGCCAGGCCCGTCATGTGCGCCAGGTGCAGCGCCTCGGTGACCTCGCCGTACACATCGAGCTGGAGCTGTCCCGCGGCGCCGTTGCCGACCCGCACCGGACGGGAATTCTCGTATCCGGGAAGCCAGTTGAGCTCGTTCTCGCCCAACTCCCGTTCGCCCGCGATGCCGTACATGATCTGGAGGTTTTCCGGGTCGCCGGCCACCGCCCGCAGCAGCCACTCCCGCCAGGCCCGCGCTTCTTCGCGGTAGCCCGTGCGCAGCAGGGAGGACAGGGTGATCGCCGCGTCCCGCAGCCAGGTGAAGCGGTAGTCCCAGTTACGGACCCCGCCCAGGCACTCCGGCAGCGAGGTCGTCGGCGCCGCCACGATCCCGCCGGTCGGCGCGTACGTCAGCGCCTTGAGCGTGATCAGCGAGCGCACCACCGCATCGCGGTAGGGCCCGTGGTACGTGCAGTGCTCGACCCACTCGCGCCAGAACTCCTCGGTCGCCTCCAGCGACGCCTCGGGCTCCGCCACGGCCGGCGGCGGCTTGTGGGAGGGCTCCCAGGAGATCGTGAACGCGATCCGCTCACCCGGCGAGACCGTGAAGTCGGAGAACGTCGTCAGGTCCTTGCCGTACGTCTCCGCCGCGGTGTCCAGCCACACCGAATCGGGCCCGGCCACCGCGACCGTACGGTCGTCCACCTTGTGCACCCAGGGCACGACCCAGCCGTAGGAGAACCGCATCCGCAGCTGTGAGCGCATCGGGACGCGGCCGCTGACGCCCTCCACGATGCGGATCAGCTGCGGCGCGCCGTCGCGCGGCGGCATGAAGTCGATCACCCGGACGGTACCGCGCGGGGTGTCCCACTCCGATTCCAGCACGAGCGAATCGCCCCGGTAGCGCCGGCGGTCGGCCGGTGCGGGCCGGCCCCCGGGGCCGTTGACCGGCCCCATCCGCCAGAATCCGTCCTCCTCCGTGCCCAGCAGCCCTGCAAACACCGCTGGGGAGTCAAAGCGCGGCAGGCACGCCCAGTCGATTGAGCCGTTCCTGCCGACGAGGGCGGCCGTCTGCGTGTCGCCTATCAGTCCGTAGTCCTCGATGAGGCCGGCCATGGATGTCTCCGATCTTCGTACGGGCCGGCCTGGTGCGAGCCAGGCGGCGGTGCAGGAGGTGCGGGTGCTTCATGCCTGCTGGATGGATTTGGTGCGGGAGCGACCTGCGCCAACCCACGGGAGGAAGAGGTGGGATCCGGAGTAACCGTCGGAGAGTTCGACGGCCCCGGTCTGTGCCGCCCGGGCTGTGAGGCAGGCGTGCACGCGCCTGGTGTCCTGCGGCGAGAGGAACGTACTGGCTGCGGCCGGAGGGATGAACTTCCGTACCGAGGGGCCGCACTGTGGACACAGAACGCTGTCGATGCGGAGGCAGCCGGGCGTCTCCGCTCCGTAGAAGTAGTGCACCTGAGCGGGGCGAGAGGGGAAGCGGCACCAGTCGATGCCGAGCAGCTGGTCGAGCGCGATCGACTGGCCGAGCCCTTGGAGCGCGTAGCGCTCCGCGGTCTTTCGTGGCGTTTCGCCGACGGCGGTATCGGCCGCGCCACCCGGAAGGCGCCACGCTTCGGTGGCGTTGTCTCGAACGATGAGGAGCCGATCCTGCCGGTCCGTGATCACAGCGCTGCTCGCGACCAGCACGGCGGGCTGGCGATTTGCCGGAGCCGCTGGGGCTCCCTTGCTCCTTGCCGGCCGGGCGGACCGGCTGTTGGGCGGTGTGGCTCCGGTGCCGAGGTGGGCGACGGTATCTGCCGCGAGGGCTTTGAGCCCGGCGGCGGCTCTCCCCCGGGATCGTGGTGGCAGGAGGGGCAGGGCGTTGGCGGTGGACAGAAGCCGGACGGTGTCGCCGGTGTTGTGGAGTCTGAGGGTGCGGGTCTGCCGTCGGGTCAGCGGGCCGGCGGCGAAGATGTGGGTGATGACGGACCTGTTGGGATGCTCGACCCTGTCGATGCCGACCAGCTGTCCAGCCGGCAGGGTGAGGCCAAGCAGGTCGCGAACTACCCGCTCGGCAGCCGCTTCAGGTGTCTCGTGGCGGTGCGTGAGGCTGCCCGGGAGCTCGATGTAACCACGGCGGTTGGGATCGGTGACGATCAAGAAGTCGGGTGCGGCAACGACGAGGGCTGCTACAGAGACCATCGGCTGTCGATCCGTCGGTATCTCGGACTGCTGGTCTACGGGCACGCGCCATCGGGGGCGGTTGTGTGGTGTGCGGGTCATCGGGGGCTGCTCGCTGTGGTGTCGGAGGCGGTCACGCTCTGGGTGGGGATCGTTGTGTACTGAGCTGCCTGGATGCGGTAGCGGTCGCGGAAGAACCCCGGACCGCTGTCGTCGAGGAGTTCGTCGAAGGTGCCGCTTTCGACGACGCGGCCGTGGTCGAGGACGTGGATCAGATCTGCGGTGCGTACCGAGCCGAGGCGGTGGGTTATGAGCAGGACGGTCTGGCCGGCTGCGGCCAGGGTGCGGATGCTGTCGAAGAATTCCTGTTCGGCCTTGGCATCGAGGGCGGCGGTGGGTTCGTCGACGATCAGCACGCCAGCTGCCCGGTAGTGGGCCCGGCCGATGCCCAGGCGCTGCCACTGGCCGCCCGAGAGGTTGTGGCCGCCCTTGTATCCGCGGGCAAGGAGCGTCTTGAGGCCACGCGGCAACTCCTTGACCAGTTCGGTGGCAGCGGCGGACTCGATGGCCTGGTCCAGGCGCTCCTGGACGATCGTGGCGTCGGGGCGGCCGATGGCAATGTTGACGGCGGCGGTGAAGGGCCAGCGGTAGAAGTCCTGGCCGACGACTGCAATCTTGTCGATGAGCGCCGTGCGGTTGACGAGCGCGGCGTCGGTGTCGTCCCACAGGATGCGTCCGGCATCCGGCTGATAGAGCCCGCACAGCAGCTTGGTCAGGGTGCTCTTGCCACTGGCGTTGTCACCGACGAGAGCAACGACCTTCCCCGTGGGGATGGTCAGGGTGGCGCCGGCCAGAGCGCGAGTTGTGTCCTTGCCCTGGTAGGTGAAGTGGACGTCTTCGAAGGTGATCTGTTTGGGGAATTCAGGCAGAGGGAGGCCGCCGGTGGGGATGGCTCGGGTGTCGGCTTCGCGGCAGAGTTGGTGGAGGTCGCCGATGAACAGGCTGTCCTCATGGGCGGAGTTGATCTGCTGGACGAAGTTTTGGAGGCTGGAGGCGCCGTTGCGGATGGCAAGGACGGCCGTGCCGCCCACGGACAAGGCCATGGCCCCAGTCCACAGCAGCCCTCCGAGGGTGGCGTACGTGGCCACGGCGGCCAGCCCGCTCCATGCGGCAGCGATCAGACCGGTGCGGGCGGCCAGGCGGGACAGGCGTTTCTGCTCAGCCTCCTGGGATTCGGAGATGGCACGGAAGCTGCGGAGCAGGAACGGGGCGACACCGTGGACGCGGATTTCGGGGGCTGCGTCGGTGCTGATCAGCAGGCTGCTGATCAGCTGCCCGGCACGAGCGTGCTGGACATAGGCGTGGAAAGACAGGTAGCGGCGGCGCGCCACGGACAGGGCGGCCCACGCGCTGGGCAGGGACATCGCGACGAGCATTGGCAACAAAGCGGGGTGCAGCACTGAGAGAACCCCGGCGGTGGCTACGAGGGACATCAGGGCGTTGACGATGCTGGTGCTGTACCTGACCAACCGCCGCGCGGATCCGGCCCCGTACTGGGCACTGTCGAGGAGCCGGTGGAATTCCTCGTCCTCGATCGCCGCCAGCTCCACGTTCGCGGTGTGGGAGAGGTACATCTCGGTGGCGACCCGCTCCACCTTCGGCTCCAGCTGCCCGGTGCCCGCGGTGGACAAGGCGCGCAAGACGGCCGAGACCATGGCGGTGAGACCAGCAGCGGCCAGGGCAGGAGCCGCGTGGCTGAGCCGGTCGACGGTGCTTCCGCTGTCCAGTAGGTGGCTGAGCACGCGGTTGACGGCGATGAGGCCGACGGCCTGGCTCACTCCCCGGCCGACCTCCGCGAGAGCGACCAGCCGCAGAGCTCGCCGGTCCGCTTGCCGAGCCAGTCGGATGGTGCCGGACAGCAGCTTCGGGAGCTGGGTGACCATGGAACGAAGGTTCAGCTGAAGGAACGCGTCCTGATGCTTGTTCCAACCCATGTCGTAACGCAACGGGCCGCCGAACAAAAGCTCCTCGTGGTCCGGCGTCGCATCGCCGTCTGCAGCGGCCCTGCGGGGGGTCGAGGCGGATTCTTCTGTCATGGGCGGAGCCCTTCGACGGGGACGTGCTGTATGTCCGGGGACTGGGGCGCGATGGGGTAGTTCCACAGGCCAGTGGCGGCGCGGATCGCGGCATCAGCCTGCTTACGTCCTTGCGCGCCCCAGCCGAACAGCTCGACGATGCGGTGCGGCGTGGCGAGCAGCCGGAGCATGGTGTCGCCGGTGGCCGCGTCGGGGATGGAAGGCCCGATATGGGTGATGGCGCTGGCCATGCGGACGCGAGCACAGGCGCGGATTCCGCTGTAGGCAGCCGAGGTCGTGTCGTGCAGGTATCCGAGGTAGTGGGTCGGTCCGAGCGCGAGGTGTGCTTCCTCGTGGGCTTCTCGCTGGAGGGTCTGCGTGGGGTCGGCGTCCTGTGTCTCGACGGTTCCGCCCGGGAGCATCGGCAGTCTGCGGCGGGTGTCGATCAGGACGAGGCAGCGTCCGTCGGGCACGAACAGCCAGCCCCAGCATTGCGTGACGGGCAGGGAGCCGGGAACCGGTTCGCTTTCGTGCCAGGGCCATTCCATACAGAGCCGTGGCGGCGCCAAGTCCCCGAATCTGTGTACAGCTTGGGGGCGGACAGCGGTGATGGTCACGGACTGCTCCTCACGTAGGCGGTCGGAGGGGAAGCGGGGGGAAGGGAGCACCAGGCCCAGGGAGTGCCCGAGGTCTGCCCTTCGGCGTACGGCCTCGTCTCCGACCGGTTGCTCCCCACAGGAGTCGACCGGAGACGAGGGGCTCATCGGGTCCGCGACATAACGGCTCGGCAAGGGGCGCGCTCTTACGAAGAGCGCGGGGCCTCCCGGGAGCATGCTGCCAACTGAAGGCTTCGCGCGGAGTGACCGCGCCGGCGCCGGTATGCCAGGACGCTGGCGAGGGTGACGAACCAGTGCTGACCGCGATACACCGCGGTGAGATATCCCGCGGAGACGAGATGCTCCACGACCTGTGTACTGACGTCGAGGATTCCGGCCGACTCCCGCGCCGTCAGCAACAGTCCGTCGAAGGCACCGCCCTGCTCCGTCCGGCGCGCTTTCATGCGGCCCCCCTCCAGCCAGGTCTCGGCCTGCCTCTCGACATGGCGGCTCACGCGTACAGCGACCGACGGTGCTGCTGGATCCTGGCCTTCGGCCGTCGGACCGACGGGCCGCCGCCTCGTGCAGGGTCACAGGGCTGCTCCCTTGCAAAGCAGCTTGAGCGTCACGCGGGCACGATGAACGACTTCGTTGTCGCCGGCACGCGTGCCCCACGCCAAGCCGCTGACAGCATCCGCCGCGGCCAGCATCGGCAGCACCTGCCGCTCGGGCTCTGTCAGCTCCCGTCCGTACCCAGTGAAGAACACCCTGCGCAGCCACGGTTGTTGCTGCCACGGGCCGACGGCCAGATGCACGAAGTCATCAACAGCCAAAGCAGGTCGCGCCCGCTCGAAGTCGAGCAGGGCAGCGCAATCGCTACGCCCGTCCCAGAGAACGTTGCGTTCCTGCGCGTCGCCGTGGATGAAGGCGGCAGGGCACGCCTCCAGGTGCGGGAGGTTCCTGGCAAGCCGAAGCACCGTCTCCTCCTCGGTGCGCGTGAGCAGGTCACCTGCCGCAGCTACGTGTTTGCCCACGGATTCCGTTCGCGCGCGGACCTCCGCGCGAGAGTCCCAACTAGCGCTGCTGGAGGCGTGCGGAGCGTCATGGAGCACGCGCAGCAGCCAGCCGACCTGACGGTGCACCTTGAGGAGGTCGCGCATGGTGAGCCCTGCGGCGACGGGCTGGCCAGGTGCTGCTGTGAGCAGCAGGGCCAGCTGATCGGGGTCGGCGGCCTGGAGACGGGGAGCGCGGTCGGGGCCAAGGGAGGGCACAGCGAAGCGGTAGGCATGAGTTTCGCGTGCGTAGAGCGCCTTGGAGGGCGAGATCTTTAGGAAGTACCGGGTGCTGTCGGGACAGGTCAGTTCCCAGACCTTGGAGCTCTCCCGATCCCACGAAGTGTCGCGTACGAGCGTGATGGGGCCGATCACATAGGAAGCCCAATCGAGGACGCTCCCCGGAATGCTCATGCGGGGCCGGGCCATCGGAATGCTGGTCAACACGACCACCCATCTCCGTATTCGACTGGCCGTTGGCAGCTCATGAAGACTCCTCGATCAGAGCAGGTTGAACAGGGGGCAGGCTTCGAGCTGGAGTGGATACGGGAGGGGCAAAGATCGGTGCGACGGTCAGGCAGCTGCGGCGACGCGCTGCGGTCTCATTGCGCGCATCTCACCTTCCGGTCACGAACGTCGCCTCAACGCTTGAATCCGGCCAAGTCAATTGATCGGTGTGGCACTCCACCTGGCTGAGTACAGCGCCGCGGTATGCCAACACCTTCTGAAGCCCGAACGGGATCCGGTCTATTGGCCAGGTGGAGGCGCGTCTACCGCGCTTCTCCCGCTAGTTGGCAGGAGGTTGAGGATGCCTGCCGCACTTCCTCGCCGCACATCCCGACGGTGATATCACTGAAGTGATAACGACCAAACACTGTGCGTTGGTCGAGACCAGGGGACGGGAGACGTGGTGGTCGGGGAGGAGAGTCGGTGCTGCAGCCGATGTGGTTGCCGGTTGAGTCGTTACAACGTCACTCCGCGATGCGGGGCATGTGCTCGCATCCTTGGTGTCGGCGACGCGGGTCTGTCGTCGTCGAGGGTTCCGGAGCATGTTTGGCGGGATCACCAGGTGCGGGAGGCTCTGGCCGCATGGGACTTGGGGAAGATGCTGAGCTTGGTGCGCCACCTTGCCTCTCTTCGACAGGAAGACACAGCGCAGATGACGGGCCTGAGCCAATCCGCGTTGTCCATGCTGGAAAATGGGACTCGGCCCCTCACTCACATCGACAAGATCACCAGGCTGCTCGATGGACTAGGAGTCCCGCCTGAGCTCGTGCGGCTGCCACTTGCGCGTTCTGGTGCCGCACCTCGTGCTACGGGAGACGATGGTTCGGCTGCTCCTGCACCAGAGGAAATCCCGCCCTACGAATGGGAGAGCCCTCTCGCCGTCGCCAGGAGAATGAACGCCACCACCTCCTCAAATACGGACCCTGAGAGCGTGAAGGTCCTGCAGCGGTCGGTGGAGGACATAGTGGCGCGCTACGAGGCCAGAGGCCCTCATCGGATGGCGCCCGAGGCGGAAGACCTGCGCAGATACGTGCAAGAACTCTTGGAAGGGCGGCAGCCACCCCGTCAGCAAGAGGCACTGTTTCGTTTGGCGGCACAAGCTTCCGGACTGCTCGGCTACATGGCTGTGAACGCCGGCCGTGACTCCTTGGCAGAGGCGTACTGCGCTGAGGCCGAGAAACTCGCGAGTGCCATTGGCGATCAAGACCTCCTTATGTGGATCGCCGGTACCAGATCCCTCAACGCGTACTACTCAGGCGATTTCGTCACAGCTGTTGGGTGGGCAGACGCTGGCGTCGACCTTGCGCCGGCGCATCCGCAGGCCATCCGGCTGTTGGCCAATGGACGGGCGAGGGCACTGGGCAAGATGGGCGACAGGACGGGAGCTGAACGGGCACTTGCCGTCGCAGAGGAACTCACCGTGCGGCATCGACTACCTGGCGGGCTAACCTCCTGTATCTCATTTGTCCCTTATGGCGCCGCTCGAACGTTGGCAAACGCGGCTACTGCCCATCTCGCTCTCGGCGACACTCAGCGAGTCCTGGAGTGTGCCGACCAGATTGATGATCTCGTAGAGCAATCCGATTCGGCATGGAGTCGCGCTCTGGTCCGTCTGGACGTGGCTACGGCCCTCCTCAACGGGACAAGCCCGGAGGTCGAACACGCTATGTCGATTGGGCAGCAGGTGCTCTCGGCCGGGAGCGGACCGCCGATCCGCTCTGTTGTTCAGCGTGTCGGCGAATTGAACGCTCTCGCGGCACGATGGCGAGGCCAGCCCGAGGTAAGGGAGTTCGCCGAAGCGCTACAGGCATGGCGAGCGACCCCTCAGACCCAGCTCATCGCCAAGGTCTGCGACGATGGCACAGCCGTGTGACCGATCGAGGAGCAGCGGGTGCAGCAACTCCAGTACGTTCAGGCGTCCTTTCCGCCGGCGCCTCCGCCGTCCCTGGCCGATCCATCAGTGATCGCCGCGCACGAATGGGCCGCATTCGGCGAGGTGAGTGAGATGGTGAATCACTGGGACAGGCCTGGGTGGACGGCATCCACTCGCGCGTACTACTGGATGATCACTTTTCCTGGTGCCTCCGCACTCATCCAGCGGGCTCGACAGTGCCAGCAGGCGCTGCGCTCCCTCGCCTTCGACGACATTGCCGAAGACGGTCTCCACCTGACGCTTGGGCGTATCGGGTCGTCGACCGAGATCTCGCTGGACCAACTGGATCTATTGATCGCTTCCGTCCAGGTCGACGCCTCCTCATCCGTTTCCCTGCAGGCAGTGCCCATGACCGCCTCCCGTGGCGCGATCCGCTTCAGCGTCGCGCCGTGGGCACCATTGATCGATCTGCGCATCATGCTCGCCGAGGCAGGGGAGAACGCCGGCCTTCCTCTTCGGAAGCCGACATCGGGATTCCGCCCGCACATCGGTATCAGCTACTGCAATCGGGCCACGCCTGCGGCAACTGTCCGGGACATGGTGAGACCGTTGCGCGGCCTCGACGCCGTGGAGGCGGAGGTGAAACAGGTGCACATAGTCGAGCTGCGGCGCGAGCCGTCGGCCTACCGATGGGACGTGATCCGCACGCTGGAACTCCCCACGGCAACCCTTCATTGAATCGGCCGGCGAGGGGAAGAGTCAGCAGTCCACAGGCGTAAGCAGTCTCTGCTCCGCTACATACGTCACCAGATCATTGACCAGCGCGGAAGCGATGCAGAGCGGCACCCGAGCGCCGTTCTGCGGGTTGGCTGACCAGATCGGGCGTCGTCTGCGGTCTGGGATGTCGGATTGCGTGGGCTCGTACTGCTCCCCAGCGTTCCGCCAGACTGCTGACCCAATACAAGCCTCTACCGTGCGCGGCATCGAGGTCATCGCAGGTAGATCGGGCGGCTAACGGAGAAGGATCACCATCCTGCACTTCCACCCGCAGCACAGGCGATTTCCATCTGGCGCGGACTGAACTCTGGGCCGCCTGGGTGTGTTGAATGGCGTTGGTGAGGAAGTGGTCACCAACAGCGCGGGTGTGCCGCAGAGTTCGCCTGCTCTCCACATAGGAAGGGCTGCCCGCGAGATGGCGCGCACCTCTGCCGCGAGGGCGGTGTCGACCACGAGCGCCCCTCCAAGCACTGCGGGAGGCTATCCACCAAATCCGCCATCTGGCGACTGGCTCTCGTTCGCCTTCTGGTCGTTCCGTCTCGCGTAGCAATCGACTGTGGCCAAGATGTGCTCCCGCGGTCGGCTGTGCACATGACAGCAGTGATATCACTCATGTGATATGGGCTTGCGAGATGCTGAACGGGCAAGGTTCTGGACGCCAAGCTGAAGGCAGGCTCATGCAGGGAGACCGACGGCGGTGCATCGGGTGCGGCTCCACCTTGAGTCGCTACAACGCAGAAGCGAAATGCGGACCCTGTTCACGGCCAACTGCCGTGTGGCCATCTGTACCGCAGCGGGTTTGGCGGGATCCCCAGGTACACCAAGCGCTGGCGGCCTGGGACTTTGGGCAGGTCAGCCGCCTTGTACGCGAACGTGGATCGCTCCGGCAGGAGGACATCGCCCTCCTCACTGGGGTGCCTCAGCCGTTTCTCTCGATGATGGAGCGAGGGTCCCGCAGGCTGACACATATTGACAAGATCATTAAATTCCTGTCAGGGCTTGGCACCCCACCAGAACTCGTCAAGGTCCCACTACCCACTGCACCAGTTCGTCCCCCTCAACTGCCCACCGTCACTGCAGCCGCGGACGACCAAGACCCCGATCTCCCGTGGACGGTGGACCGTATGGTGACGGCACTGACCCGAGCGGTAGGAGGTGGGGCAATGGATCGTCGCGGCTTCCTTGCAGTGAGCGGAATCGCGCTGACGGCATACGTGCACAACTGGAGTGTGGCCGAGGCGGAACCACTCGTTCGGTTGCAGAAGGGCAGCAGGGTCTCCAACGAGCTGCTGCTGTCTCTCCAGAAAACGACAAACCACCTTCGGGGAATGGACGCGAGTTCCGGAAGCGGCACCGTTGCGAAGCTTGGTGACGATCACCTAACGCTCCTTCGAGACATTGCCAAGCACGGCGCGTACGACGAGTCCGCGGGCCGACAGCTTGCAGGGCTCATCGCGGATACGGCGACGCAAACAGGGTGGTTCACTTTCGACTCCGGCGCGCCTGACGAAGCCCAGTCCTACTTCTTGGCGGCCTTACGTGCTGCCCGCGCATCGGGTGATCCGCGATTGGGCGCTGGCGCGCTGTCCTACATGGCGATTCGCGGATATTCCACAGGGCATCCGCGAGATGCGGTCACTGCCGCACGGGCGGCCCTCGACAAGGTCAAGACGCTGAATGTGCCGGCCCTGGAAGCGATGCTGCTCACCCGGCAGGCCCGTGGGCACGCCATGCTCGGCGCGCAGCAGGCGGCCCTCAAAGCATTGGGACAGGCGACGGAGCTATGCGCACGGGGGCGATCTGAGCACGACCCGCACTGGCTGTATTGGATCAATGACGGGGAGATCCAAGGACAAGCTGGCAGCTGTCACCTCGCTCTCGGCAACCCACGGCAGGCGATCAATAGCCTTGCCCAAGCGAGGGAGGCCCTCAATCCGGCGGATGTTCGGACGCGGGCACTGTTCCTCTCCCGCGCAGCCACTGCCCAATTCCGAGAAGGCGACATAGAAGCCGGGGGCACCACGGCCAACGAAGCCATGGACCTTGCTGAGCATCTCCAGTCTGCTCGGCTGAACGAACACGTCCACTCCATGGCCAGCGAGCTCAGCATGGTCTCCAACACACCGCACGCTCGGGAGCTGATTGAGCGGTCTGTTCTGGTTACAGGGAAGGGGGTACCGCGGTGATCGAGAACCCTCCGGCACTCGTGCTCTGGGACATCGACAGGACTCTGCTCTACGTCGGCAATGTTGACCGGCAGGTATACCGGGAGGCGTTCTTCGAAGTGGTTGGACGCCCAGCTGAACGGCTCCCCGCCCGTGGCACGGGAGTGACAATGCCCCTCGCGATCGGAAGCCTGCTTCGGGAGAACGGAGTGGCAGCCAGCGAGGTGCCGAAGCTACTGCCACGCATAGCGGAACTGCTCCCCAAACGCCTGGCCGATCACATGGCAGACCTTCGAAGCGAGGGCGCACTGATGCCAGGTGCTGTCGCTGCCCTGAGGGCAGTGCATGCCCACCCCGGCCTGGCCTCCACGGTGGTCACGGGCAACCTCAAGCCAAACGCAATCTTGAAACTCGAAGCCTTCGAGCTCGACCAATTCGTGGATGTCGAGATCGGGGGATACGCCTCTGATGACGACAACCGGCCGGCGCTCGTCGCTATCGCCCAAAAGCGCGCCCAGGCCAAACACGGCTCCACGTTCGGCCCTTCCAAGACCGTAATCATTGGCGACTCCCTCGAAGACGTCCGTACGGGGCTTGAAGGCGGAGCAGCTGTCATCGCCGTCGCGTCCGGCACGACTCCTGCGACGGCACTCCAGCAGGCAGGAGCCGACGTTGTGCTCGATGGGTTGACCGACATCCAGCAGCTGATGGGCGCACTTTCGGAGGCACTTTCTCCGAGCGAACGTCTCTGACCGGACTCGGAGAAGGAGCGGCAGATGCGGCCTGTGCGTTGTCGTCCGGGGCTGTGGCGGTGGCTGCGGCACGGGCAGGCGCTCCCCGCAAATTGGCTTTACGCAGCTCGTGTCCGTGCATGCGCAGTACGTACGAGGTCATGCCCCGGTCCTGGAAGTACTCGGCGATCTGCCCGGTCATGTGGGCTCCTCATGAGGGCGGACAGCAATTGAATGAATGGAGGGACACTCCCGTGCCTGAGAAGGTCACCAAGGACAAGGTGCTGTGCTACGTCGTGCGCGAGGGAAGGCTGCTGGTGTTCCGGCACGCCGAATATGACTACGAGGAGGTCGGCATCCAGGTCCCGGCCGGCAGCATCCGTGAGGGCGAGACGCCGGAGGCGGCAGCGCTGCGGGAGGCCCGCGAGGAGACCGGCCTTCACGACTTCAAAATCGCGCGGAAGCTCGGCGAGACCGTGTACGACATCAGCCCGTACCGGTTCGAACTCCAGCGTCGCCACGTCTTTCATCTGGAGCTGACCGAGCCCACTCCGGAGCGGTGGATGAGCCAGGAGGACCACGACGGGGAGCAGGAGCCCACACATTTCGAGTGCTTCTGGATTCGGCTGGAGGCAGCCCACATCCTGCAGGCCGGCCAGGGCGCCCTCCTGGGGCGCCTGTACGACTGAGCTCCATTCGGTCACGTCCCCCGGGGGCAGCCGATGCACCGCACCAACGAACAGCACGAGCACAATCCGATCGCCCAGATGTACCGCCGTCCGGACGCCGAGTACCACTGTCTCGCAGCTCACGGCCCCGTACCCCTCTGAGCACGGCAGCACATCGAGCAGGTGAATTGTCATGGAATTGCCAAGTTGCCGCAGAATCGTGGCGGCTACCGACAACGCCCGGGAGTTCTCGCATGTCCCATGTGACGGAGACAAATCCGCTCGCCCCTTACGTCCGCGGCGACCTGCCCGGCCGCTTCAACGAACTCGACGTGCTCAGGCGGCACTGGGCACGGTTCGCCGCCGTGTCCCAGGGCGCGGTGGTTCCCCCCTATGAGGTCTTGGTTCATCCCTCGAGCGGATGCAATCTGCGCTGCGCCTGGTGCATCGGAGACCACGTCCCCCTTGAGCTGTGGGACGAGCGGCGCGAGCAGTTGGTGATGCTGGACGCGGCCAAGGACGCGTCGGACCGGCTCCCGGACCATCTGGCGAGCCCGGAGAACATGCTCAAGTTGATCGGTGACATCGTCGACTACGAGGTCGAGGCTCCCTACCGGCAGGGCGGCGAAGACCGCTCCGATGTCTTCAAAGTGGAAGCAGTGTCGTTCTCCGGGCTGATCGGCGAACCGCTTGTCGCCCGCAAGGCCCTGATCCCAGCGTTCGCCC
Organism: Streptomyces caniferus; assembly: GCF_009811555.1. Classification (GTDB taxonomy): domain Bacteria; phylum Actinomycetota; class Actinomycetes; order Streptomycetales; family Streptomycetaceae; genus Streptomyces; species Streptomyces caniferus. The sequence goes on from NZ_BLIN01000005.1 coordinate 1,567,133, forward strand.
TGCTGGCCGAGCGCGGAATCCGCTACGGGATCTTCACCAACGCTGTACTGATGGATGACGCCTGTATAGAAGCTCTGCTCCCAGCGGGATACGTGCACATCAGCATCGACGCCGGCACACCAGATACCTACGCCGACCTGAAGTACGGCGGCCGCAAGGCCGGCAAGGTCATGTTCGAGCGCGCGATGGCCAACCTGGCGCGGCTTGTGCAGCGCCGAGCCGAAGCCGGATCGGAAGTGGAGATCAACACTTCCTTCGTCATGTATCCCGAGAACTTCCATGAGGTCTATACGGCTGCCCGCCTTATTCGTGAAGCAGGCGCTGACAGCTTGCGCTTGAAGCAGGACAACTCCGGCGAACGCCCACTCACGCCCGATCAGGCCAGCCATGCGTCCCGGCTGATCGAGCAGATCCGCAGTGATCTGACGACCGATGCCTTCCGGCTGCTTGAGATCCACAAGATCGGTCAGACCGCCGAGATGGCGCGGACGTGTTCTACGTGCTCGATCACCGACCTCATGGCCGCGGTGGGCTCCGACGGATGTCTGTACCCGTGCAACTACCACCCCCGGCCTGGCGGCTTCAGCTACGGCAGCGCGTTGGAAGAGTCCTTCGCGACCGTCTGGGAAGGCAAGCTGCGCGGACAGCTGCGCAGCCAGCTCCCAATGATCTGCCCCAAGGTTTGCGACCCGTTCAAGAACCGGTCGAACCGGCTCCTGGCAGAAGCCAAGCAGGTCGCAGCGACCGGCGGTATCGATCTTCTGGAGGGGCACGTGGCCAACTTGGTCAACGGCGGTGCCTACCTGATCGAGCGGTGACATCTGTGCAGGACAGCTTATCGGCCAGCGATCTGCAGGCCTGGGCACGTCGCCCCTCTACTTTCCTTTGCCGAGACCGTTTCGGCGCCCTGATGGCGGGAGTCGAAATTTTCGCGCCGCCACCGGTCGTCGATTACGTGGCGTGGTACACCGAAGGCTTCTTCGCTCGAGGAGATTCCCCAGCGAGAGCACGGCTTTTCATTCATGACGTGGGCCCAGAACTGATCCGCTCGGTCAAGGACGCCCGGCTCACATCGCCCCTGCGCCGAGCGATTTTGCCGCCTTCGTCGGACACAGTCTGCTTGGTGGATGACACTCGCTCAACAGTCCATCTGTTCCTGGTGGCAGCCACCAGCGACGAGCCCATGCTGATGGCGGTCCGGGTACTGCGCGCGCTGGTACTTCGCACACTCCTTGGGGATGGCTGCCCGTTCTTCCACGCGGCGTGTTTCACGCTCCGCGGGGTGGGCGTGGCTTTGGTCGGGAGGCGGACAGCCGGCAAGACGACGCTGCTGCTCCACTGCCTGGACAGCCTTGGGGCGGCACTCGTGGGCAACGACAAGTTCGCCCTCGTGCAAGACGCCGACTCGAACGCCGAAAACGCTCTTGGCTTCCCCATCCAGATCGGGATCCGCGCGGGCAGCGTGCTGGCCCTGGGTGACGGCCCGCTGCGGGCCTCTCTCATGCGCCGGTGGTCTCAGCGGTTCGGCGACATCGAAGCCCACCGCAATGACCGTGAGACCCGTCTTGGGATACGGCCGCAGGAGTTAGCCGCCACGGCAGACAGCACGGTGATGCCTCAATGCCATCTCGGCCTGGCCATTGAACCGTACCTTGATCCACACGCGGTCACACCGCGTCTGGAGAGGCTCAACGATGACGAACGCCGGATGCTGTGGACGCACAACCTGCTGCGCCGTCCAGCCGACGTCTTCCCCCAGCAGGCAGCCTTGGCCGGACCGGCCAGCGAGACCGAGCTGCGGATTCCGCAGGTTCCCACGTACCGGCTGATTCAACCGCCGGCTGCGGGCCCGCTGACGAGCCGAGTGATCGAAGACCTAGTGTGCCGCGTGTCGGTGGATGGATGAGGAATATGCGCATTCTCGGAATCGCCAGCGATCTGCACATCTCCTCGGCCGCGCTGATCGAGGACGGACACGTCCTGGCGGCAGCGGCGGAAGAACGCTTCACCCGGCGCAAGCACGCGCGCGACTTCCCCGCCCGCGCGATCGAGTACTGCCTGTCCACCATCCCAGATGGTCTCTGCGGCCTGGACCGGATCGCGGTGAGCACGAACCCGACGATCGACTTGAGCGTGCCCGACGGCCGCTATGCCGGACGCGCCCGCTGGCATCCCGAAGGGCTCTACTCGATACCGAACAACCTCGCCGCTCTACTGGACGCGCCGTATCAAGGGTGCGCCACACAGATCCTGCAGACCGCAGGCGAGCCGCTGCACATCGACTACGTCTATCACCACGATGCGCACGCGGCGAACGCCTTCTTCCTCTCACCATTCGAGTCGGCCGCGGTCCTGACTGTCGATGGCCGAGGCGAGGACTGCACCGCGCTGCGCGCCGTCGGGAACCGCAACACCTTCACCACGATGGACACCATCCCCTACCCCCACTCGGTAGGGCTGCTCTACGGCGCAGTCACCCAATATCTGGGCTTCCGGATTGACCGGGACGAATGGAAGGTCATGGGGCTGGCCGCCTACGGCGACCCCAACAGCGCTGCCTACAAGCTGCTCCGAGACCTCATCGGCTTTCAAGACGGCACGATCCGCCTCGACCTCAACTACTTCGCCTACTACCTTCGCCCCTCTCGCAGCGCCGTCAGCGAGGCGTTCATCCACCGCTTCGGCCCGCCCCGCCTACCAGATGAACCCGTCACCGCCCGGCACCATGACATCGCCGCGGCCGTCCAGCATGTGCTGGAGGACGCCCTTCACTACCTCCTCGCCGACCTGCACCAGCAGACGGGGCTGAAAAGGGTTGCCCTGGGCGGAGGGACGTTCATGAACTCCGTCTTCAATGGGAAGATCACGCCCTCGACGCCGTTCGACGAGGTCTTCATTTCAAGCTGTCCCGATGACAGCGGCACCTCTATCGGCGCGGCCCTGTACACGCACTGCGTCCTGCTTGAGGCCGAGCGCGGTCCGGCTATGACTCACAACTACTACGGACCTTCCTTTGAGCAGACCGCGATCGACGAGGCACTGGCCCTGGCCAAGCTGCGCGCGCCGGCTGTGGACGATCCGGCTGATGCCGCTGCACACGCGCTAGCCGAGGGGAAGATCATCGGCTGGTTCCAGGGAAGCATGGAACTCGGGCAGCGGGCGCTGGGGAACCGCTCCATCCTCGCCGATCCCCGCAGTGTGCGCATGCGTGACCAGGTGAATAGCGCGGTGAAATTCCGTGAGCCATGGCGGCCCTTCGCCCCGGCCGTACTTGCTGAGGATTTCGCCACCTACTTCGGCCCGGAACCAGCGGTGTACTTCATGGAGCGCACGCTGCCGGTGCGGGACGAGGCGCGGAACCTCATCCCTGCCGCGGTCCACATCGACGGCACCGCCAGACCTCAGACCGTGACCGTGGACACCAATCCGCTCTTCCACCGGCTGATCACGGGATTCCGTGACCGGACCGGCGTCGCCGCGGTCCTCAACACCTCGTTCAACCTGGCAGAGGAACCCATCGTGTGCAGCCCCCAAGACGCGATCCGCACCTTCTACTCTTCGGGGCTGGACTTGCTCGTCATGGGGAATCGGGTGCTGACCAAGTGACTACGACGATGGGCGCGGTGGAGCTGTCCGCGTGCCTGCGCCAGTACGGATTACAGGTGAGCGGACCTGCGCGGCTGCTTTCCGGCGGGCACGTCGGACAGTCCGCCGTGGTTCCCACGGCCCAGGGGCTGCTCGTCGTAAAACGGTGCAACCGGCGGTTCGACTCGGCACGCGTTCAACTCGCAGCTCAGGCACATCAGCACGCGGCCCGGGCCGGCCTCGCCCCGCCCCTGAGACTCACTCGCGATGGCCAATGGACCGCCCAGGTCGAAGATGCCACGTACACCGTGGCCGAGTACGTCGATCAAGCGGAGCGGGCTGGGCCAGCTGGCTTTGCCTCCGCTCTCGCCGCTCTGCACAGCCACTTCGAAGGCTTCAGCCCGCAGGGTCGCTGCCCCAACTTTCTTCAACTGCCCGACCCTCCCGCGGCAGACTTGGAGCGGATCCGGCGGCAGACTGACGATGCAGCCAGCCAGGAAGCGATCCAATGGCGAATCACGATCCTCGCGGAGTTCGGGCTCGAAGCGCAGTCGCTGGCTGCCGAGCCCCGAAGCTGGGTGCACGGCGACGCACGTCCGGACAACCTGCTCATCACGCGCCGCCCGGACCGTCGCCTGTTCATCGACTTCGATCAGGTCTCCCGCTTCCCGCGGCCCTATGAGATCGTCCGGGCCTTCATAGCCTGCATCAGCCCACGGCTGTCCGCGCACCGGTTGGGATCGACGTTCCGGGACTATCTGAACGCGTACCACGCCGTCGCCCCGATCCCCGCAACCGATCGCGCAATCATGATCGACCTATACCTCACCGTTCAAGCGGCGGAGACACGCACCTTCACCACGCCCCAGGGCGAGATCCGCGGCATGCCGGCTTTCGCGCGTGCCCGCCACCAGCAGTTGACCTGGATCATCGAACACCGCGACCTCCTGCGCAGGGTCGCAGAGGAGGCTCAGCCGTGACCACCCTCGCTCTCTTCGGCGGGCCGCCCATACGGACCCGTGCCTTCCAAGCCTGGCCGCAGTCCGACCAGGCGGAGCTTGGTGCGCTTGCCGGTGTCCTCGCCAGCCGCCGCTGGGGAGGGGTCCACAGCGGATCACAAGGTGAGGCGTTCGAAAGGGCGCTCGGCGAGTACCTCGACGTTCCGCACATGGCGGTGGTGTCGAGCGGTACTGCTGGACTCATGATCGCCCTGAGAGCACTTGGTGTCCAAGCCGGTGACGAGGTCGTCGTCCCCGCCATGACCTATGTGGCGACGGCCACCGCAGTATCCGTACTCGGCGGTGTGCCGGTGTTCGCGGACATCGACGCTGCCACCCACACGATCGACCCTTCGTCCGTGGAAGCTGCGATCAGCGAGAAGACGAAGGCGATCATTGCCGTTCACCTGGGCGGGCACCCTGCCGACATGGACCGCCTCGGACTCATCGCCGAGGAACGCGGCGTCCCGATCGTTGAGGACTGCGCCCAGTCTCTCGGCGCGACCTGGAAAGGCGCTCACACCGGATCGCTTGGTCGGGTCGGCGTGTTCAGCTTCGCTAATACCAAGAACATCTCCGCCGGAGAGGGTGGAGCGGTTGTCACACAAGATGGTGAGCTCGCGGCACGTATAGCGTCGCTACGCGATCACGGGCGCCCCCTTGGCGTCACCGGTCACCACCCCGAACTGGGCTGGAACCTGCGGCTCAGCGAGTTTCAGTCCGCCATACTGGGCGTCCAACTCGAACGCCTGGACTGCCAACTCGCAGCGAAGACCAAGTGCGCAGCGTTCCTCACCAGCGTGCTGTCCAGCGGGCCAGGATTGCGGCCTGTGCCCGCCGATCTCGATCCACGGGTAACCAGACACGGCCGGTTCTCCCTCGCGTTCACCATCGACGCCGAAGCATTCAGCAACATTTCGACCAGCTCCTTCCGCTCCGCGCTGAGAGCGGAAGGCATCCCTGTCGGTCTCCGCGACCTCATCGCCTGTCCCGACGAGCCGATCTACGCCGACGGCGCAGCCCAGGACTATGCGCACTCACGAACCGTGTCGTGTACGCGGGCCCGTACTGCCTGCACCAGGCTGGTGCTGTTCGGACAGGCAGCCGGGTCAGGCATGCTGCTCGAAGACCCATCGGAACTCGCCGATGTCGTACGTGCAGTGGAGAAGGTCCACGACAACTGCAGCCAACTCCGCGAAGCGGAACTTCAGCGCGCCACGACCCATGTTCCATCCGATTCCTAGCCAAGGAGAGTCACATGCCCCGAGCACCATTCCAAATCCTCGTCGTACCATTCCGCCGTGTCGGCGAGCAGATCGAATACGCCGTTCTGCGCCGCCAGGACATGAATATCTGGCAGGCAGTCGCCGGCGGCGGTGAATCAGGCGAGAGCCCACAGCAGGCTGCCGTCCGCGAGGCGCGTGAAGAGCTCGGCCTCGATCGGACAGTCGCGCTCTACCCCCTGCAGACCACCGCGAGCATCCCAGCACGGTTCTTCGCTGATCGACACAGTTGGCCAGCGGGAACCTACGTTGTGCCTGAGTACTCATTCGCCGCGGACCTGACCGACGTAGAAATCAAGCTCTCTGACGAACACACCGACGTCCAGTGGCTGGACTACAAGGCGGTCAACGACCTGCTGCAATTCGACAGCAACCGCACAGCCCTGGGTGAGCTTCACGAGCGTCTGCTGGCCGCCGACCTGCCCCGACAGGTCGAGTCACAGTGATCGACGCACCCTCCGAACCGTTGCGCACAGTGATACTCGGCCAAGGCTACGTCGGCCTGCCGCTGGCCATCCGGGCAGCGCAAGTCGGCCACCAGGTCGTGGGATTCGACACCGACGCAGACCGCGTGAAACGGCTGCAAGCCGCAGAGTCGTCGAACCCTGACGTGCCGGCGGAGCTGATCGCGACAGCTCTGGCGAACGGGCTCTACGCGCCAACGACTCGCCCAGAAGACTTGGCCGGATTCGATGTCGCAGTGATTGCGGTTCCGACCCCGCTACGCGACGGCGCACCAGATCTTTCCGCGATCGAGCATGCCGGCCTGGCGCTCGCGCCACACCTTGAGCCGGGCTGTGTCATCATCCTGGAATCCACCACGTATCCGGGAACGACTGACGACGTTCTCAAGCCATTATTAGAAGCCGCCTCCGGGCTTCGGGCAGGTGAGGATTTCCACCTCGGCTACAGCCCCGAACGGATCGACCCCGGCAACCGAATATGGACCCTCCAAAATACGCCGAAGATCGTCTCCGGGGTAGACGATGCGTCTCTGAAAGCCGTGAGTGACTACTACCGGAGCCTCGTCGACACTGTCGTCGAAGTCTCTGCGGTGCGCGACGCCGAACTGGCGAAACTCCTGGAGAACACCTTCCGCCAAGTCAACATCGCCTTGGTCAATGAAATCGCTGTCCACGCCCAGCAACTCGGCACCGACATCTGGGCGGCACTCGATGCCGCATCCACCAAGCCTTTCGGTTTCATGCACTTCACACCCGGCCCCGGCGTTGGCGGGCACTGCCTTCCGGTCGACCCCACCTACTTGTCCTGGCAAGTCCGGAGGCAGACAGGCCAGGCACTGCGGCTGATCGAGGCGGCCGACGAGGTCAACTCCGCGATGCCCGCCTATATCGTGAAGCGCCTGACCGATGCACTCAACCGGAAGGGCCTGCCGGTCAACGGCTCACGCATCCTCCTGCTCGGCATGGCCTACAAGCCCAACACCGGCGATACCCGGAACTCCCCGACGATCACCATCGCCCGACTCCTGGCCGGACACGGAGCTCACGTTGAGATCGTCGACCCTCACGCCGACGATCCGGTCGGCCTCGATGTCCGAGTGCACTATTCCCAGCTCACCGCGAACAATACGGCGACGTCCGACGCGGTCGTCCTGCTGACCGACCACGATGCGTTCGATCTCCAGCTCATCGAGGACCATGCGCCGTACGTCTTGGATTGCCGAGCACGCCTGAGCGGCGCGCATGTCGAACGCCTGTGACCTGTTGTCCGACTTGCTCCTACCCGAGGACATGGCCATGCCCCACGGACCCTCAACATCAAGGGATTTCGCTTCGAGTGACCGCTGCCTGGTGAGCCTGCCGAAAGCCGACCTGCACCTCCATCTCGAGGGCGCCATGCGGCCCGGAACTCTCGCAGAACTGGCAAGCACCTATACCAAGCCGATGCCGCAGGTGGACTCCTACCGCTCGTTTGACGAGTTCCAGCACTGCTATCGAGCGGTCGTCAAGCTGATTCGAACACGAGGTGGTATTCGGCGCCTGGTACGAGAGGTCGTCGAGGACGCGGCAGCCTCGGGAGTCGTCTGGATCGAGCCACATTTCAATCCGACGACCTACGCTCCCGCGCTCGGCTCGGCCGAAGACGTGCTTGATCTCGTTTTGGACGCTGGAACTGCGGCGGGCAGAACCCTCGGCGTCGGCTTCGGACTCATACTCAGCGCAAGCCGCAACCGCGATCCGCGAGATGCCACTGCTCTCGCGGGACTCGCCGCCGACTACGCCGGCCGCGGCGTAGTTGCCTTCGGTCTCACCGGTGATGAAGCTGCCACTCCTCCGGAGGCGTTCAGCGAAGCCTTCGTAATCGCCCGGGACGCAGGACTGATCATCGCACCACATGCAGGGGAACTCATGGGCGGACCGAGTATCCGCAGCACACTCGACGCATTGTCCCCCGATCGGATCGCCCATGGAGTTCGCGCAGCCGAACACCCGGCGCTCATGGAACACCTTGCCAACGAACACATCACCTTGGACGTGTGCCTGACGTCCAACCGCATCCTGGGAGTCGTCAAGCACATCGAAGAACATCCCTTACTGCACCTCTTGGAGAACGGGGTGCCATGTTCCCTGGGTTCCGACGACCCTCTGCTGCTGAAGACCAGCATGCTCACGGAGTACCAGATCGCCCGGAACCAACTGTCGATGACAGACGGGCAACTAGCCGCCATAGCCAGCACATCGATCCAATCGTCCGGGGCACCCGCCGAGCTCATCGCACACACCTTGATCGGAATCGCGGATTGGATGAAACAAGTTTTCCCAGATCCTGCCGAAGGGCACCCCACCGTGCCCGCGAGGAGACGAACGGCGTACTGCTGAACGAGCACAGTGGCTGGCCCTCTTCGACGCCCTCCCCCAGTGGCATGAGGTGATCGAGGCCGGAGTGCGGCGCCTGGCCGACGGCGTCACCCGCATGTGGGGACTGGTCGCGTACGACAGCTGCCAGGTCACCACCCCTACGCCGGCCTTGACCTGGCGCCCGCCGAACGCAGGGTGCGGCCCTCCCGCGCGACCGGACCGAGTACGCCCAAACGTGTTCATGGCGATGGAGCATGCTGAGACTGCGACTGCCCGTAGCCGCTCATCGCCCACGTGGCTCAGTGGCAAGGACGCGACCTGCGATCCCGCACAAGGCACTACGCCCTCGGCGGTTGCGCATCGCCGGAGCACAGCCGGGCTGCCGGGCGTTGGCGTTCTACGGGCCTACGTCGAGGACTCGCTCCATGACGGTTTCGAAGAAGTCCTGGAACTCCGAAAGGCCATGCAGCGGTGGAAGTCCAGCGGCCACGCTTCCGTGCCACGCGGCGCCCACCAGTAGCTCTGCGGCCTCGTGCCACTCCTCGTCGCCATGCACCTGTACCCGGGAGGCAGCAGCCATGGCGCGGGCAGCCTTCCTGGCGGCGACCGCGGCCGGCGTATCGGGGCCGGTGAGCTCGTCTGCCCTCTCGTACGTGAAGGGACAGCGCCCCTCGGAGCGGATGACGTCTGAGCACATCAGGGGGTCGGAGTCGAACACACCGACCGCAGCGCGGGCCAGGCGGCGGCCGTCGGGTACGGCTCCCGCCCGGGACAGGGCGAGGAACGCCGTGTGGTAGATCTCCGCGCCCGGTTCGAAGCCGGCTTCCAGGAACCCCTCTCGCCTCATTACCGCATTCCCCGCTTCCAAGCACACAGCCCGCGCCTTCCTAACCTTCGTCGGATCGGCGTCGATGAACTCGTTCTCGATATGGGCGTAAGCGCCGACCCACATGCCGCGCTCCGCGAGGACGAGTGTGATTCGGGTCAGGGAATCGGCGGCGGTGGTGAGGCCAGCCGTACGCATTGCGTCGGCAAGGTCCAGTTCTTCCTGGGCAGGGGCGAACAGGCGAAGGGCGGTGGTGTACTTTACGCCACTGGCGGCCTGGATCTGGCGGGCAACGCGTGCAGCGCGGGTCTGGAATTTGGGCACCGCAGTCTCGAATTCCGGCGGACTCCGCCCACGCCTGCCCGCCTCGTCGGCCGATGCTGATGTCGTCCTTCAGAGCGCGGGCCGTTGGCCTTGGCCGATGCTCACCTGCGGCGTGGGCGCTGGTGTCGGCGAGTGGCAGTACGCGTCTAGCCACTCAGGCAGGCTACCAGCCACTCTCAAGGCCAATCTCGAGAGCAACCAACCGCGTCCATGCGGGACGGGGGTTCAGCCCCCGGGGTCGTGGCGCCGGACGCGCAGGGTTGGCAGCCGCTACCCGACACCGGGAGCTGCGCGTCATGAAAGGGGATCAGAAGGGCGATCGGGCTCGTCTCCTTGGCCGGCTCGGCCGGGTACTGAGCACCGCGGACCGCCACGACGAGTCGGGGTTCGGCACAGTTGCATTCTCCTGTCGCCTTGCGACGACGGCGCTTCGTCGCGGGCGGGAAAACCGGGTGGTCCTCCACGCACTGGTCTGGAGCGCGTCGATCGGACCTTGCGGTGACGCCTCGTGTTGCGCTCGACCGCTGCTTGCACTCTGCGGTGGAGAAGAACAGGAGCATCCCCGCCAGAAGCCGGAACACCTTACCGTCACCCTGACGGGGCCTCTCAGCTTCGGCAGACACGCATCCGCAGCCCAAGGGAGGCGGCAGCCTCTCGGCGATCAGCGCCTTCCCTCGTGGCGCCATACGTCGAATCGCCTGTTCAGAGGGCTCGCCAGGCAGCCCATCCCGGGGGACTTTTCGGGGACTTTCCGCTCTGTCAGGGGGACTTTCCGGGGACTTTGCGCCGCCTAAGAGGCCGTCTCAATTGGCTGGTGGACAGTGAGAAGGACACGGTCCGATGTGCAGGTGCAGACACGCTCGGTGCGCACTGGATCTGCCTCCTTCTTGACCCAAGAGCTGCATGTTCGGCTCCTGGCCGGGCGGGCCCTTTGCCGTCCCGCCGTCTGTCATGCGGTCCCTACGCTGCGCTCACCAGGTGAAATGTTGGGTCGTCCGGGGCCAGGTGAAAGAGTGTCACGTCGAAACGATGACGGACAGTTGATGGGCTGGGGGCTGACAAGGTGGGGCAGGCATGAAAGCGCCGTACGACCAGAACGACGGCTCGGGGCCGGAAGCCAACTTTCCGGCGGACGACACGGTGCGACTGCGTCCACCTGCTGCCCACATGCACGCGACCGAGCCTCCCTATGAGCCTGGGCCGAGCAGCTCAGCCACGCTTGACGCTCCCGAGCCGAGCCCGGAGCGGCAACGAGCCGGGGGCTCTTCGGGCTTGATGAAGTCCAGCGCCGTGATGGCGGCGGGCACAATCGTCTCCCGTATTACGGGCTTTCTCCGCACTCTGGTCATGGCTGCAGCGATCGGTGTGGGCACGCTCAACGACTCCTACCAGGTTGCCAACGTCCTGCCCACGATGATCTACGTGCTGGTCGGCGGCGGCGCACTGAACGCGGTCTTCGTTCCGCAACTCGTGCGGGCCATGAAGAAGGACGACGACGGTGGCGAGGCATACGCCAACCGTCTGCTCACCCTGGTCATGGTCATCCTGGCGGGCATCACGGCAATATGCGTGCTGGCCGCCCCGCTCCTGGTGCGCATGATGTCACCGGACATCGCCTCCGATCCGCAGCGTATGGCCGTCACTGTGGCTTTCGCCCGGTACTGCCTGCCCACCATGTTCTTCATGGGCGCCCATGTGGTGCTCGGACAGATCCTCAACGCCCGCAGCCGCTTCGGCGCAATGATGTGGACCCCGGTCCTCAACAACCTCGTGATCATCGCGTCCTTCGGCAGTTTCATCTGGGCCTTCGGTGCCTTCACCGACTCCGGCGTCAGCCCCTCAACCGTCACCCCCGATGGGGTACGGCTCCTTGGAATCGGCACCCTGCTCGGCCTCACCGTTCAAGCCCTTGCCATGCTCCCGTACCTGCGCGATGCCGGCTTCCGACTGCGATTGCGCTTCGACTTCCGGGGGCAGGGCCTCGGCAAGGCCCTGGGCCTGGCCAAGTGGACGCTCCTGTTCGTTCTCGCCAACCAGCTCGGCTTGATCGTCGTCACCCAGCTCGCCACCAAGGCGGGCACCCTCGCCGAACAGTCCGGACACACCGGCTCCGGCATCACCGCCTACAACTACGCCCTGTTGTTGTGGCAGATGCCGCAAGCCATCATCACCGTGTCCGTGATGACCGCCGTACTGCCGCGGATCTCCCGCGCGGCCCAGGACGGGGACTCAGCAGCGGTCCGCGACGACATCTCCTACGGCCTGCGAACCTCAGCCGTCGCCATCGTGCCCTGCGCCTTCGCCTTCCTGGCTCTGGGCGTACCGATGGCCACACTGCTCTACGCCGGCTCCGGGTCCGACGGCGCTCGCGGCATCGGATACGTCCTGATGGCCTTCGGCCTGGGACTCATTCCCTACTCGGTACAATACGTCGTACTGCGCGGCTTCTACGCCTACGAGGACACACGCACGCCCTTCTTCAACACCGTCATCGTCGCGATGGTCAACGCCGTCGCTTCCGGATTGTGCTTCGTCTTTCTCAGCCCCCGCTGGGCCGTTGCTGGTATGGCCGCCTCTTACGGTCTGGCCTACGCGGTGGGTGTGGGAGTTGCCTGGCGTCGACTGCGCAGGCGCCTGGGCGGCGACCTGGATGGCTCTCGCGTCCTACGTACCTACGCTCGCCTTGTCGCAGCCGCGACTCCTGCTGCTGTGGCCGGCGGAAGCGTGGCCTACGCGGTCACCAAGGCCCTGGGTAGTGGCGTCCCGGGCTCGCTCGTAGCACTGCTCGCCGGCGGGAGCGTCCTGCTCGGTGTCTTCATGGCCATCGCTCACCTCATGCGACTGCCCGAAGTCAGCGCCATGGTCGGGATGGTTCGGGGACGCCTCGGCCGCTGAGTTTCAGTGTGTTGGATGGGGAGACGGTGGTTTGGTGGCTGTGCTGCGCTTGGTGCCGGATGAGTTGTGGAAGCTGTTTCGACGCGTGGTGCCGCCAGCTCCGTCGAGGCCACAAGGTGGCGGCCGACGGAGGTATGGGGATCGGGAAGTGCTGGCTGCGATCATCTTCGTGGCGACGTCCGGCTACACCTGGCGACAGCTGCCTTCGTCTTTCGGGCCGTCCGGGGCGACGGCCCACCGGAGATTCAGTGAGTGGAGCAGGGCCCGGGTGTGGGCCAAGCTCCACCGCTTGGTCCTGGACGAACTCGGCTCCCGCGGTGAGTTGGACTGGTCGCGGTGTGCGATCGACTCGGTGAACATGCGAGCCCTCAAAGGGGGGACCTGACAGGTCCGAATCCTGTGGATCGGGGCAAGAAGGGCTCAAAGATTCACTTGATCACGGAACGGTCGGGACTGCCCCTCTCGATCGGCATCTCGGGTGCCAACCTCCACGACAGCCAGGCCATGGAACCACTCGTCCGCGGTATCCCGCCTATCCGTTCCCGCCGCGGACCACGGCGTCGCCGACCGGCCAAGCTTCACGCCGACAAGGGCTACGACTACGGCCACCTGCGGCGATGGTTACGCAGCCGGGGCATCACCCACCGCATCTCCCGCAAGGGAATCGAGACCTCCCAGCGACTGGGCCGTCACCGCTGGACCGTCGAACGCACCATGGCCTGGCTCGCCGGCTGCCGCCGTCTCCACCGACGCTACGAACGCAAGGCCGAGCACTTCCTAGCCTTCACAAGTATCGCCTGCACCCTCATCTGCTTTCGCAGACTCACCAAATGAGATGACTTCTAAACAGGCAAGGATCCGAAAGACCGGAAAGGGCCTCCGGCGCAGGTCAGAGGCCCTTTCCGAGGCGAAGCCCCAGGTAGCGGCGGACGAGTCGGCCTGTACGCCGGGTACAGCTCGACCTCTGACGTCTGCGGCACACCCAGGGGCTTTCGTGAGGAGTCCCAGCCACCTCGTCGGTTGACCCGGCCGGACATGGGAAGCGGAGCAATGCTCGCGCCGGCCGCGAACTTCTCTCCGCGCGTTTACCTGTGACATCCGTGATCATTAATTTCCTTTCCGTGCAATATCCCCCCAACCACCGCCGCCCCAACCCTGCGGCCGCACGGACGCTGCAGAGCGCTTCGACGGCACGCTTCGGCGCCCCATCGTCAATGACCCAACTCAAGACCCTCCCCCAAGTGGCCGCGTAGCCAAATCATCAACCTGAGCCCTCATTTGGCGCGGCCGGAATTCCGAGCTACAACAGCACACTCTGGCGGGAAGACCCGTCGATGACGCTCGGACGGATTGGCGCGAGATTTGGCGACGGTAGTAGACAAAGGCGTTGGTGCGCCCGGCAAGCGATGGCTCGTACGGTACCGGGAGCCCGGTGGGCGTAGCGCCCGGCAGCGTGAGAAGTCTTTCGACCGCAAGAAGGATGCGGTGGATTTCGCCACCAAGATGGAGAACGACAAGCGGGAGAACAGCTACGTCGATCCTTCTGCCGGCAAGGTGTCGGTGCGGCGCTATGCGGCCGAGTGGCTCGCTCTGAAGCCCATGGCGGCCGGCACGGAGGAGTCCTACGAGCGCATCATGCGTCTTCACGTCCTCCCGCAGCTGGGGAAGAAGACCATCTCCCAGGTCACTGCGGCCGACGTGGAGGAGTTGTACGCGCTCTGGCGCCGGCAGGGCGCGATGCCCAACACGATAGATTCCCGCCGCATTGCTCTGTCGGGGATGTTCTCTCACGCGGTTCGCCACAAGAGGATCCGTGAGAATCCGGTAAAGCAGGCCGAGAAGCCTGCCAACCCCATCATGCAAGTGGATGAGAGGGCGCTTCCCAGCTTTGATGAGATCTCAGCCTTGACCAAAGAGATTGGTCCACGCCTGGAGCCTGCTGTGTGGCTCATGGCGTGCTGCGGATTGCGTATCGGAGAGTCGCTGGGAATCTTTCCAGAGGACATCGCCGACGGCACGTTGCGTTGCCGGCGACAGGTTGTGCGTATCAAGAACTCCTCAGGTAAGTACGTTGCCCTCTACGCTCCCTTGAAGCATCGGAAAGAGGGTGAATGGCGCGATATACCGGCGCCCGCCACCCTGGAGCCGCTTGCCGAACGGCTGCCCATTCGAAATCAGGCCGGAGGCATGATCTACCCCGACCTTTTCCGTAAGTCCTGGGACAGGGCACTGAAACGCCTCGGGCTTCCCGACTACAACCCGCACGACCTCCGACACAAATGGGCCACCGTGACCCTGAGCAACGGTGTGCCCATCCACGAGGTGTCGCGGTGGATGGGCCACAGCTCGATCAAGATCACGGTGGACCGCTACGGCCACCTCACCCTCGACGGCAGTGAACGCTGCCGTCAGGTCATCGAGGCCACCTTCGGGGTGCACATGCTCAGCGGATTCCCAGCTCCGCGAGTACCCGGTGCTGAGTTGGTGCTGGCTTAGCCGGGAAGTAGAGGTAGCAGACCCCGCCCGAACCGCCCTTGACCTGGCCGTTTGCATCGTGGCGCTTCGTCCGCAGCCAGATGTTTTCGAACTGGCGGCGCTTGTAGATGTGCCGGACCGCGGCGTTGTCCGGGGAGGCCGGGTCGTTGGCGATGATGTCGCCGTTCTTGGTGAAGCCGACGATGGTCATCAGGTGGCCGGCGGTGCCGTAGCCCGCGCCGTCGAGTTCGGTCTTCAGGAAGGACTGGGACGTGATGACCGGGATGCCCGCGTGGACGAGGCGTTCGGCATCCGTGAGGGAGGAGAGGCGGGTGACGATGCCCTGCAGGTCGCGGTAGGTGGCGGCGTAGGCGGCGTTGAAGGGCCAGTTGCCGCAGCCCTCGTACTGGTAGTCGAAGGTGTAGCGGGCGGCGTGGCAGACCTGGGGGTCGGCGTAGTCGGGGTTGACCCAGGACAGCTGCTGCTGGGTGGGCTTGCGGCCCCAGTGTTCGACGATCATCTGGGAGGAGGTGGGGCTGCACCAGGCCTCCCCCCCGTTGTCGTACTCCGGGTACTGGCCCTTGTGGATCTCCTGCGAGTAGCGCGGGACGACCAGCTCGCGGCCGACGAGGCCGGGCGCGGAGGCCGGCACCTCGAAGCGGTCGGGGAGGTCCGAGCCCATCGCGCCCAGCCGCCAGACGGTGGGGGTGAGGGTGCCACCGGGTTTGCGGTAGAGGGTGACGCGGAGCTCGTAGGAGGTCAGGCGGAGGCCGCTCGCCGGGCTGTCGATGGCGAAGGTGTCGGTCGAGATGCTGCTCTTGCCGTCCTTCTGGTCGTCGACGGAGGTGCGCCGGATGTCGGCGTCGCCGTCGCCGGAGGTCCAGCGGCCCATGACGTACCAGGGGGTGCGGCCGCCGTCGGTGTAGGTACCGCGCAGTTCCACGGCGATCCACGTGCCGGGCGGGGTGTGCGCGTTCCAGGAGGCGACGAGCTCGGTGGCCGGGACCTTGAGACGGTGGACCGGCGACGTCCAGGTGGCGTACTCCCAGGATGCGGTCCTGCCGGTGTGCGGGTCCTTGTAGTCGAAGGTGCCGGCCGGGTGCGCCAGGCGGATGCCGGGCCGGGAGCCGTGCGCGAGGGCGGTGCCCTGGGCCTGGCCCTTGGTCCAGTCGGCGGTGGTGGTCCAGGCGTGATAGTCCACGAGGCTCTTCGATCGGCGCGCGGTGGCGTCCGGGGTGAGGGCGGTGGCCGGGGCGGCGGTACCCGCGGCGGGTCTGCGGGAGGCGTCGGCGGCCTGCGCCGAGGGGGCGGCGGCACCCGCCGCGGCGGCGAGCGCGGCGGCCAGGACGGTGCGCCGGGGCGCGGAGCTGGTCATGGTGGTGGTCCCCCAGTCGGATGCGTACGAGCGGGTGCGGGAGGTCGGGCCGGGGCCGCGGGCGGACACGGGCGGATCAGCAGTGGCTCAACTATTCCGGTTCCCGGCCCGCTTCGGAAGGCGCTGCGAGGCGCGTCGCCGGAGGAATATTGGTGTGGACCACTGGCGCGAGGCGGGGCCGGGCCCCGCGCGTACGCTGGCGCAATGGATCGTGATCTGGCTTCGCTCGCCGCCCGGCTGCGCACCGTGCCGCCGTCCTGCGGGCCGGTGCGGCTGATCGCGGTGGACGGGCACGCGGGGTCGGGCAAGAGCACGTTCGCCGGACGGCTGGCCGAGGCGCTGGGCGGTGCGCCGGTGGTGCACACCGACGATCTCGCCACCCATGAAGAGCTGTTCGCCTGGAGCGAGCGGTTCGGCGCCCAGATCCTGGGGCCGCTGTCCCGGGGCGAGACGGCGCGCTACGGCGTCTACGACTGGGTGCGCGGGGAGTTCACCGAGGAGCGTGCGCTGGCACCCGCGCCGCTGGTGCTGGTCGAAGGCGTGGGCGCGGGCCGACGGGCGCTGCGCCCGTATCTGGCGTCGCTGTTGTGGATGGAACTGGCGAGCGAGCACTCCTGGGAAAGGGGGCGGCTCCGGGACGGGCCGGGGCTCTCCGCGTTCTGGAGTGGCTGGATTCCGGCGGAGCGCGCGCACTTCGCAGCGGATCCTTCGCGTCCGTATGCCGACTTCCTGGTGCACCAGAAGCAGCTGGGGTACGAGGTGCTCATGGGACCGTCCGCGACGCCCTGACCGGCCTCATATCTCACGCTCTGTAACGGACGGCGGCCGACGGGCCGAGCGGCGCCGACAGGGTCCCGCCGAGTGCCCCAACTCGGCTTGACCTGGGGGGCGTACAGGACTTACGTTCTCAATGTGCGGTTCTACGGACCGCCCGCAGATGCGAAGCCCCCGGTTGTTCCCCCGTGATCGGGGGCTTCGTTCTGTGCGAAACCACCTCTTATCGCCGCTCGGCGCCGCCCCTCCCTTACCCTGGGTCACCGCAGTCTTCGCGCCGTCGCGCCGCGCGCCGCCCTCCGCTCTTGCCCCGTACCGCCCTCTACGACCTGCACCGATCCCGCAGGTACGATGCGGGTCTGTGCCACCGCAGGCCAGAACCGATGTGCGCGCGGCGAAGGTCAACTCCCGCTCTCCGTACGCCGGTTCGCAAGGCCGCGGCCGGGCACGCGCCCGGCGGTACTCGGGGGACGTTTTGGTGTGGGGGGACGGGATGGATGTCGGCACGCAGGGTTCGCCCGCCCCGGCAGAGCTCGCCTGGCTGCGCGCGGTCGACGCCTACACCGTGGGCGCCTATCCGCAGGCGGAAGAGGAGTTCCGGGCCGCGGTACGGCTCGATCCCTCGATGGCCGACGCCTGGCTCGGCCTGCACGCGCTGCGCGCCGACACCTCCATCGCGCTGCTGCGGATGCACCGGCACCGCGACCGCTTCGGCGAGATGCGCGCCCGCCACCGACGCACCCTCAACTCCTGGTACTGGCTCGGGTGGTGGGTGCAGCCGGTGCTGGAGACCGGCCGCGACCTGCTGCTCGCCCATGCCTCCCACTGGCTCGACGGCCGCCATGTGGCCGAGCTGGACCAGGCGCTGGCCGGCTGCCCGCCGGTCGACACCGACCCCCAGGTGCGCTTTCTGCACGCCTGCCGCGCCTACCTCGTCAAGGACTGGGACCAGCTCGTACGGCACACCGAGCCGCTGCTCGGCGATCCGGTGCTGGGCATCGAGGCGGGGCTGTTCGGCGGAATGGCGCGGGTGCGGCTGGAGACGTACGGACAGGCCGAGCCGCTGCTGTCGGCCGCGTTGATGCGCTGCCGCAGTGAGCAGCCGCAGCGCAAGGAGCTGCGCTACTGGCTCGCCCGCGCCCACGAGGGCACCGGCCGCAGCGCCGCGGCGCTGCCCCTCTACCGCGCGGTGCACCGCGTCGACCCGGCGTTCATGGACACCGCGGCGCGGCTCGCCGCCATCGCGGAAGGGGACGGCCTGGACGAGGGCGCCGACCTCGCCACGGTCTCCGCATCCGGCCTCGGCCAGGAGGCGGGCGGCGATCTGGCCCCGCTCGATCCGGTCGACGGCCGTGAGCTGCTGGTGACCGGCGAGGCGGACGGGCCGGACGGGGAGGTCGGTGGCGTCCCGGCCGGGAGCGATGCCGCGGCCCGGGTCAAGGCGACCCCACCGGTGCCGCGCGGAGCCGAGCGGCTGCCCGCCGGGCCGGCCGATCCGGTGCTCCTGGAGAAGGCCCTGGCGGAGCTGGAGCGGATGGTCGGCATGGAGCCGGTCAAACGGCAGGTGCGCGCACTGTCGGCGCAGCTGCGGATGGCCCGGCTGCGGGCGAGCCAGGGACTGCCGGTGCAGCCGCCGAAACGACACTTCGTCTTCTCCGGTCCGTCCGGCACCGGCAAGACGACCGTGGCGCGGATACTCGGGCGGGTCTTCTACGCCCTGGGGCTGTTGGGCGGTGACCATCTCGTGGAAGCCCAACGGTCCGATCTCGTCGGCGAGTTCCTCGGCCAGACCGCGGTCAAGGCCAATGAGCTGATCGACTCGGCGCTGGGCGGAGTGCTCTTCGTCGACGAGGCGTACAGCCTGTCCAACTCCGGCTACAGCAAGGGCGACGCGTACGGCGACGAGGCGCTGCAGGTGCTGCTCAAGCGCGCCGAGGACAACCGCGACCGGCTCGTGGTCATCCTGGCCGGCTACCCGGAGGGCATGGACCGGCTGCTGGCCGCCAACCCCGGTCTGTCCTCCCGCTTCACCAGTCGCGTCGACTTCCCCAGCTACCGGCCGCTGGAGCTGACCGCGATCGGCGAGGTGCTGGCCGCCGAGAACGGCGACCGCTGGGACGAGGAGTCCCGCGACGAGCTGTGCAGCATCAGCGGCCACGTCGTCGACCAGGGCTGGATCGACGAACTGGGCAACGGCCGCTTCCTGCGCACCCTCTACGAGAAGAGCTGCGCCTACCGCGACCTGCGGCTCTCCACCTGGCGCTGCACCCCCACCCGCGACGACCTCGCCACCCTCCGGCTGCCCGACCTCATGCAGGCCTACGGCGAGGTCCTCTCCGGCCGCGGCCCGGACGTCCAGGGGCCGCCGCCGAAGGGGCTGGATCTCTAGGCACACCGTTTGGGGCCGGGCCGGCCGGTCAGGCAACCGCCTCGGGACCACTCCGCGAGCCGCGGCCCCTCTTCCGACGGTGCGGCTCTCTTCGAAGGATCCGCGGCGGGGTGGCCAGTCCCCGGAACGACCCTGCGGGCGCGGCGGGAACGGATGGAGACGCATGTTCCCGTGACCGACGTTGGTGCCCCCGGATGCGGCAGGGGCACCAACGGAACCTTGGTGTGCGAGGGCCGCCATGGGCCCGGGCCCCCGCCTCGCTCAGCGCGCCATGGCTCGGCCCTCGGCCGGGAGCGGTGCCTCCTCGCGGGGCTCGCTGACCCGTTCGGCCGGAGCCCGGTCGCCCGCGGTCCGGTCGCCCCGGGCACGGTGGCCCCGGGCGGCGGGGGCGCGGCGGTGGGCCGGGTCGCGGACCTCGCCGACCAGCATCTCCAGGACGTCCTCCAGGGCGACCAGGCCGAGCACCCGGCCGGTCGCGTCGGCGACCGCCGCCAGATGGGAGGCGGCCCGGCGCATCGCCGTGAGGGCGTCGTCCAGGGGCAGCTCGGCGCGGAGCGTGGTCATCGGGTGCCAGATGCGCTGGGGCACCGCACGGTCGCGTTCCTCCAGGTCGAGGACGTCCTTGACGTGCAGATAGCCCATGTACGCGCCGCCGGGCGCACACACCGGGAAGCGGGAGTAGCCGGTCCGTACGGTCAGCTCCTCCACCTGGCGGGGCGTCACGGTCGGTTCGACGGTGACCAGTCCCGCCCGGTCGAGGAGGACGTCCGTGACGGGCCGGCTGCCCAGTTCCAGCACGTCGGAGAGCTGTTCCTGCTCGGCCGGGTCGAGCAGACCCGCCTGCACCGAGTCCTCGACGAGATGGGTCAGCTGCTCACTGGTGAAGACCGCCTCCACCTCGTCCTTCGGCTCCACGCGGAAGAGCCGCAGCACCCCGTGGGCGCAGGCGCCGAGCAGCGCGGTGACCGGGCGGCACAGCCGGGCGAAGGCGACGAGGCCGGGGCTGAACCACAGGGCGGTCTTCTCAGGTGCGGCCATCGCGAGGTTCTTGGGGACCATCTCGCCGATGACGAGGTGGAGGAAGACCACCAGCGCCAGGGCGATCACGTAGCCGAGCGGGTGGACCAGCGCCGCGGGGAGCCGGACGGCCTCGAAGACCGGCTCCAGGAGGTGGGCGACGGTGGGCTCGGCGACCGCACCGAGCGTCAGGGAGCAGACGGTGATGCCGAACTGGGCAGCGGCCATCATCTGCGGGAGGTTCTCCAGGCCGTGCAGCACCTGCCGGGCCCGGGAGGAGCCTTCGGTCGCCAGCGGTTCGATCTGGCTGCGGCGTACCGAGACCAGGGCGAACTCGGCGCCGACGAAGAAACCGTTGGCGAGGACGAGCAGGACCGCGAAGAGCAGTTGGACCAGTGTCATCGGGCCACCTCCGCGCTCATCACGACGGCGGCCTCACGGGGTGCCTCGGAGGCGGCGGGCACCGTGACGGTGGCGGTCCGGACGAGCCTTATCCGCTCGGCGCGGTGGTGCGACACCAGTCGCACCCGCAGCCGCCAGCCGTCGAGTTCCGCGATGTCGCCGGGGGCCGGGATCCGGCCGAGTATGTGTGCCACCAGTCCTGCCACCGTTTCGTACGGTCCTTCCGGGGCCTCCAGGCCGATCCGCCGCAGGGTGTCCACCCGGCAGCCGCCGTCGGCGTCCCAGGCGGGCCGGCCCTCCTCGGGCGGGGCCTGGCCGAGTTCGGGCAGGTCCACCCCGTCGTGCTCGTCGCGGACCTCGCCGACGAGCTCCTCGATGATGTCCTCCAGGGTGACCACACCGGCCGTGCCGCCGTACTCGTCGACGACCACCGCTATCGGCTGTTCGCTGCGCAGCCGCTCCAGCAGCGCCTGCACCGGCAGGGTCTCGGGCACCAGCAGCGGCGGTACCGCGATCCGCCCCGCCGGGATGCGCAGCCGGTCGTGCGCCGGGACGGCCAGCGCGTCCTT
Source organism: Streptomyces caniferus (assembly GCF_009811555.1). Classification (GTDB taxonomy): domain Bacteria; phylum Actinomycetota; class Actinomycetes; order Streptomycetales; family Streptomycetaceae; genus Streptomyces; species Streptomyces caniferus. The sequence goes on from NZ_BLIN01000005.1 coordinate 1,588,867, forward strand.
GAGGTGCACCATGCCGACGACCTCGTCGAGACGGGTGTGGTAGACGGGGAAGCGGGAGAGTCCGGTGGCGCGGGTCAGGTTCACCACGTCCGCGGCGGTCGCGGACGCCTGCAGGGCACTCACCCGTACGCGCGGCGTCATGACGTTCTCCGCGGTCAGGTCGCCCAGCGAGAGGGTGCGGACGAACAGGTCCGCGGTGTCCTGCTCCAGGGCGCCCGCGCGGGCGGAGTGCCGGGCGAGCGAGACCAGTTCGCCGGGCGTGCGGGCGGAGGCCAGCTCATCGGTCGGCTCCACCCCCAGGGCGCGCACCAGCCGGTTCGCGACGGTGTTCAGCAGGGTGATCACCGGGCGGAAGAAGCGGGAGAAGGCGCGCTGGGGACCGGCGACCACACGGGCGACGGGCAGCGGCTTGGAGACCGCCCAGTTCTTCGGCACCAGCTCGCCGACGACCATCTGGACCGCGGAGGCCAGCAGCATGCCGAGGACGACGGCGGTGCCGGGGACCGCGCCCGTGGGCAGGCCGGTGGCGGCCAGCGGGCCGGACAGCAGCTCGGCCAGCGCCGGCTCGGCGAGCATACCGACCACCAAGGAGGTGATCGTGATGCCCAGTTGGGTGCCGGACAGCTGGAAGGAGAGTTCCCGCAGGGCGGAGACGACGGTGTGGGCGCGGCGGTCGCCGTCGGCCACGGCCCGTTCGGCGTCCGCCTTCTCGACGGTGACGAGTCCGAACTCGGCAGCGACGAAGAAACCGTTGGCCAGGATCAGGACGAGAGCCGCGACGAGCAGCAGCAGGGGGCCGGTCATGCCGCCGCCTCCGTGGTGTGCGGGGGTCGGGGAGGGGCGGCGCAGGTACTACAGGACGATCCGTCCATTGCCGGAGGGAGTCACTCCTCGGGTCGGGGTTGGCCCACTGAGGGGCAGGGCGCAGGGTGCGCCCCGGAGAACAGAGTAAACAGCGGGAGCCTGATTAGGGCAGGCTCAACCGGCCGTGTGGTCGAGCGCACCGTGCTTCTCGGTGAGATCGCGCAGCGCGCGGGCGTCCCGGACGGCCTGGTCCTTGGCGATACCGGGCTGGATGCCCATGGCCGGCAGGCTGGTGCCGTCGGCGAGGTCGAGGTGGACCCAGGGGTCGCCTTCGCGGAGGTTGACGCGCAGGACCTGGGCCCAGGCGAGTTCACGCCGGGTGGTGAGGTTGACCACCGTGACGCCCTCCTGCCGCGCCACGACCTTGGGGCGGCCGAGCAGCAGGAGGACGGCGAGCACCAGCAGCCCGGTGACGACGAAGCTGAGCCGCTCGCCGCCGCCCAGCTTCGGCAGCAGCAGCGCGATCACGGTGAGGGCGGCGAGCTGGGCGGTGCCGACGGCGTACAGGACGACCCGGGTGCGGGTCGGCCGGAACGTCACCGGGAGGCTGGGCAGGGGCGCGGACACGTCGTCGGGTCTTCCGTCGTGGGTGCAGCGGTGGGTACGGGGGGCGGGCGCGGGTCAGAGCCGGCAGGCGTGGATGCCGGTGGTCAGGATCGCGCGGGCGCCGAGGTCGTAGAGCTCGTCCATGATGCGCTGGGCGTCCTTGGACGGGACCATCGAGCGGACCGCGACCCAGCCCTCGTGGTGCAGCGGGGAGACGGTGGGCGACTCCAGGCCGGGGGTGAGGCCGACGGCCTTCTCGACGTGCTCGACCCGGATGTCGTAGTCCATCATCACGTACCGCCGGGCCACCAGGACGCCCTGCATCCGGCGCAGGAACTGGCGCACCTTCGGGTCGTCGTCCGGCGCGCCGGTGCCGCGGATGACCACGGCCTCGGACTTCAGGATCGGCTCGCCGATGATCTCCAGCCCGGCGTTGCGCAGGGTGGTGCCGGTCTCCACGACGTCCGCGATGATCTCGGCGACGCCGAGCTGGATGGCGGTCTCCACCGCGCCGTCGAGGTGGACGACGGAGGCGTCCACGCCGTTGTCGGCGAGGTGCTGCCGGACCAGGCCGGAGAACGAGGTGGCGATCGTCATGCCGCCGAACTCGGTGACGTCCTTGGCGGTACCCGGGCGGGTGGCGTAGCGGAACGTCGAGCCGGCGAAGCCGAGCTGGAGGATCTCCTCGGCCGGCGAGCCGGAGTCCAGCAGCAGGTCACGGCCGGTGATGCCGATGTCGAGCTTGCCGGAGCCGACGTAGACCGCGATGTCGCGCGGGCGCAGGAAGAAGAACTCGACCTCGTTCCCGGCGTCGACGAGGACCAGTTCCCTGCGGTCCTTGCGCTGGCGGTAGCCGGCCTCATGGAGCATCGCCGACGCAGGCTCGGACAGTGAACCCTTGTTGGGGACAGCGATGCGCAGCATGAGAGCGAGTTCCTTTGCACTGAGGGGTGTTGCGGCGGGTGCGGGGTGAGGGATCAGAGGTGGGCGTAGACGTCGTCGAGCGAGATGCCCTTGGCCACCATCATGACCTGGAGGTGGTAGAGGAGCTGGGAGATCTCCTCGGCGGCGGCCTCGTCGGACTCGTACTCGGCGGCCATCCACACCTCGGCGGCCTCCTCGACGACCTTCTTGCCGATCGTATGGACACCGGCCTGCACGAGTTCGGCGGTGCGGGAGGTGGCGGGGTCGCCCGTGGCGGCCTTCTGCTGGAGCTCGGAGAAGAGCTCCTCGAACGTCTTCTTGGACATGATGGTGACCACCCTACGCGGTGATGTCGCTCCGGCGCGCAGCGCCTCGGCCGATGGACGGCGGTGGGTGACGGCGGGCGATCAGCGCCAGGGCTCGGACACGGTGCGCAGGGTCGCGGCGGTGGCGACGGCGGCGGTGACCGCTTCGTGGCCCTTGTCCTCGGTGGACCCCTCGAGGCCGGCGCGGTCGAGCGCCTGCTGCTCGGTGTCGCAGGTCAGCACGCCGAAGCCGACCGGTACGCCGGTGTCCACCGACACCTGGGTCAGGCCCTGGGTGACGCCCTGGCAGACGTAGTCGAAGTGCGGGGTGCCGCCCTTGATGACCACGCCGAGGGCGACCACTGCGTCGTAGCCGCGGCCGGCCAGCACCTTGGCGACGACCGGCAGCTCGAAGGCGCCGGGGACCCGCAGCAGGGTGGGCTCGTCGATGCCGAGCTCGGTCAGGGCGCGCAGTGCGCCGTCCACGAGGCCGTTCATGACCTGTTCGTGCCATTGTGCCGCGATGACGGCCACCCGCAGGTCGCCACAGTTCTTCACGGTCAGTTCGGGTGCGCCCTTGCCGCTCACGGTTCTCCTCTTACGGGTGATGGTGCTGGTCGTACGGGTGGTGGTGACGTGGTGCCGGGTGGCTACTGGTTGTCGCAGGTGGTGGCGGTAACAGGGGGCGTGGCGTCGGCCGCTTGCGCCATTGGGGCCTCCCCTGCTCGAGCGCGTTCGAGAGCTGGGGGAACGTTGCTCGCGGCCGGGTCCAGCCAGGGCAGGTCGTGCCCCATCCGGTCCCGCTTGGTCCGCAGGTACCGCAGGTTGTGTTCGCCGGCCTTGACGGGCATCGGCTCCCGGCCGGTGACCCGCAGGCCGTACCGCACCAGGGCGGAGGTCTTCTCGGGGTTGTTGGTCATCAGGCGCAGCGAGCGCACGCCGAGGTCCTGGAGCATCTGCGCGCCCGCCGCGTAGTCGCGGGAGTCGGCGGGCAGGCCCAGTTCGAGGTTGGCGTCGAGGGTGTCGCGGCCGCGCTCCTGGAGTTCGTAGGCGCGCAGCTTGGACAGCAGCCCGATGCCGCGTCCCTCGTGGCCGCGGAGGTAGATCACCACGCCCCGGCCGGCCTCGGCGATCCGCTGCAGCGAGGCCTCCAGCTGGGGGCCGCAGTCGCAGCGCAGCGAGTGGAAGATGTCCCCGGTCAGGCACTCGGAGTGGACCCTGACCAGGACGTCCTCACCGTCGCCGAGCTCGCCCGCGACGAGCGCGATGTGCTCGACGCCGTCGACGGTGGAGCGGTAGCCGTACGCGGTGAACTCGCCGTGGGCGGTGGGCAGCCGGGTCTCGGCCTCGCGGCGGACGGTGGGCTCGGAGGACTGCCGGTAGGCGACCAGGTCCTCGATGGAGATGATCGACAGGCCGTGCTTACGGGCGAACGGCACCAGCTCCGGCAGCCGCAGCATCGTGCCGTCCTCGCCCGCGATCTCCACGATGGCGGCGGCCGGGCGCAGTCCGGCCAGCCGGGCGAGGTCGACGCCGGCCTCGGTGTGGCCGTTGCGGACCAGTACCCCGCCGGGCCGGGCGCGCAGCGGGAAGATGTGGCCGGGCCGGACGAAGTCGCCGGCGACGGACTCGCCGGAGGCCAGCAGCCGCAGGGTGGTGGCACGGTCGGCCGCGGAGATGCCGGTGCTGACGCCGTGCGCGGCGGTGGCGTCGACGGAGACCGTGAAGGCGGTCTGCATCGACTCGGTGTTGTGCTCGACCATCTGCGGGAGTTCGAGCCGGTCCAGCTCCGTGCCCTCCATGGGGGCGCAGATCAGTCCGCGGCATTCGCTCATCATGAAGGCGACGATCTCGGGGGTGGCCTTCTCCGCGGCGAGAACGAGGTCGCCCTCGTTCTCGCGGTTCTCGTCGTCCACGACGACGACGGGGCGGCCGGCGGCGATATCGGCGATGGCCTGCTCGACGGGGTCGAGCGCCAGGGCCTCGGCGTCCTCGGTGTCGTACCAGCTCTGCAGTGCGGTCATGCCGCTGCTCCTTCCAGGACGGTGCGTTCGGCGGCGCGCGAGCGCAGCCACCAGTCGCGCATGCCCCACACGACGAGGGCGAGATAGACGACGTAGACGAGGCCGGAGAAGGCGAGGCCGCTGCTGAAGGCGAGCGGGACGCCGACGATGTCGACCAGCAGCCAGGCGAACCAGAACTCGACCAGTCCGCGGGCCTGGGCGACCATCGCGGCGAGCGTGCCGACGAAGATGTAGGCGTCCGGCCAGGGGTTCCAGGACAGCTGCGGGAGCAGGGTGAACAGGGTGCCGACGGCGGCCGTGCCCACGGCGGTGCCGCCCAGCAGCAGGCCGCGCTCGCGCCAGCCGGCGAAGCGTACGGCGATGGAGCCGTCCTGCGCCTGCTTCCGGCCGCGCTGCCACTGCCGCCAGCCCCACAACGCCACGCCGATGACGAGGAGTTGCTTGCCGACGCCGCCGCTGAGGTGGGCGGAGGCGTAGGCGGCGACGAGGATCACGCCGGAGAGGAACTGGGCGGGCCAGGTCCAGATCGAGCGCCGCCAGCCGAGTGCCAGGGCGGCCAGGCCGATGGAGTTGCCGATCATGTCCGACCAGATGACGTGCTGGCCGAAGGCCGTGAAGGCCTGGCCGTTCAGCGTGTCCAGGACGCTCATCGGTCCATCTCCTTGATTTCCGCCAGGTCCCCGGCCTCGGCGGAACGGCCGAGCAGCCGCTCGACGTACTTGGCCAGGACGTCGACCTCGAGGTTGACGGGGTCACCGGCCTTCTTGATGCCGAGGGTGGTCAGGGCGAGGGTGGTGGGGATGAGGCTGATGGTGAAGTAGTCGGCGGCGGCGTCGACGACGGTGAGGCTGACCCCGTCGACGGTGATGGAGCCCTTCTCGACGACATAGCGGGAGAGCGCGGCCGGCAGCGCGATCTTGACGATCTCCCAGTGCTCGCCGGGGATGCGCTCGATGAGGGTGCCGGTGCCGTCGACATGGCCCTGGACGAGGTGTCCGCCCAGCCGCCCGCCGAGCGCCATGGGGCGCTCCAGGTTGATCCGCGAGCCGACGGACAGTGCGCCGAGGCTGGAGCGGTTCAGGGTCTCGGCCATCACATCGGCGGTGAACTCACCGTCGGCGGTGTCCACGACGGTCAGACAGACTCCGTTGACGGCGATCGAGTCACCGTGCTTGGCGTCCTCGGTGACGACGGGGCCGCGGAGCCGGAACCGGGAAGCATCACCGAGGTTCTCGACGGCGACGACCTCACCCAGTTCTTCGACGATTCCGGTGAACACTTCAGTTCTCCTCGTGGAGCGCGTGGCGGATGGGAGTGGCGGTGATGCGCAGATCGGGTCCGAGCCGTTCGGTGTCGGTCACGTCGAGCCGCAACGCCTGGGCGATGGTGCTGATTCCGGCGTCGCCGACCGCCGCCGGTCCGGCGCCGAGCAGCACCGGGGCGAGGTAGCCGACGACCTTGTCGACGGCCTGGGCGGCGAGGAATGCCCCGGCGAGCGTGGGGCCGCCTTCGAGCAGGACGGAGCGCACGTCGCGTGCGTAGAGGGCCTGGAGCAGCGCGGGGAGGGACAGCCCGCGTCCCCCGGCGGCGCGCGGCAGCCGGATGATCGGGGCGAGGCCTTCGAGGTGTTTGGTGTCGGCGTCCTCGGCGACCGCGATCAGGGTGGGCGCGGACCCGTCCAGGACGCGGGCGCCGGCCTTGACGGCGGTGGCGCCGGAGTCGACGACGACCCGCAGCGGCTGGCTGATCTCGTCGTCGGCGAGCCCGCTGATCCGCGCGCCGAGCTGCGGGTCGTCGGCGCGGGCGGTGCCGGAGCCGACGATGACGGCGTCCGCGGCGGCCCGCAGCCGGTGCACATCGGCGCGCGACTGGGGCGAGGAGATCCAGCGGCTGGTGCCGTCGGCGGCGGCGATCCGGCCGTCGAGGGTGGCGGCGTACTTCCACAGGACGAAGGGGCGGCGGCGCAGGACCGAGGTCAGCCAGGCCTCGTTGCCGGCGGCGGCCTCGTCGGCGAGCAGTCCGCCCTCGACGTCGGTCCCGGCGTCGGCCAGGGTGACGGCGCCGCCGGTGGCCGTCGGGTTGGGGTCGGAGACGGCGTAGACGACGCGGGCGATCCCGGCGTCGATCAGCGCCTGGGCGCAGGGACCGGTGCGACCCGTGTGGTTGCAGGGTTCGAGGGTGACCAGTGCGGTGCCGCCCCGTGCCCGCTCGCCTGCGGCGCGCAGGGCGTGGATCTCGGCGTGCGGTCCGCCGGCCCGCTGATGCCAGCCCTCGCCCACCGTGCGGCCCGCGGCATCCAGGACCACACAGCCGACCACGGGGTTGGGGCTGGTGCGCCCGAGGCCGCGCGCGGCGAGCTCGATGGCTCGGCGCATCGCCGCGGTCTCGACGGGGGCTGCGGTGGCCACCGGGTCCTCCTGCCTCTCAGGGCACGGACTCCGGGGCTGTCTGGACGACAGAAAGCGGAACAACGCCACGGGAACACCGCGCCGGAAAGGAGAACCCGTCCGGAAAAACCGGACGCGCCGCCGACGGCGGTGTACCGAAGCGGGCCCGCCGCGCACTGCCTCCCATCCGGACTTTCACCGTCGGTGCAGGAATTTCACCTGCTCAACCGGCCGCTGGCTGCGGACGGGTCGCGGACTGTTACCGCCGGTTCGGAATTACACCGACCCCGGAGTGCGCTGCTGCTCTTATGTCAGTACAGCTTCAGTCTGCCACGCCCGGTAGTCGCCCATGCGGGCGAAGCGCTGTGGGCTGCCTCACAGCCCCCCGGCGCGCCGCGTGTCACAGACGGCGCGCGTGACCCGTCATGACGGAGAACGCGTCCCTTCTTCCCTCAAGGACTGATCCGCGATGGCGACAATTCTGGTGACCGGCGGCACGGGCACCCTCGGGCGGCCCCTGGTCGACCTGCTGCTCGGCGACGGCCATGACGTCCGGTCGCTGAGCCGGCGGCCGCACACCGGCACGGTACGGCCCCGCCCCCGGTCGTACGCGGTCGACCTGCGCGACGGCACGGGCCTGCCCGAGGCGTTGGCGGGCGTCGACGCGATCGTGCACTGCGCCTCGTCGCCGGCCGTCGGGGACGAGGAGGCCGCGGGACGGCTGGTCGAGGCGGCCGAGGCGGCGGGGGTGGCGCACCTGCTGTACATCTCGATCGTCGGGGTGGACCGGGTGCCGATCCGCTACTACCGCACCAAGCTCGCCGTGGAACGCCTGATCGAGGGATCCGGTATCGGCTGGACGGTGCTGCGGACGACGCAGTTCCACGATCTGGTGCTCGCCGTGATCAAGGCGGGCGCCCGTTCGCCGGTGCTCCCGGTACCGACGGGCGTACGGGTGCAGCCGGTCGAGGTGCGCGAAGTCGCCGCCCGGCTGGCGGAGTTGGCGGTCGGCGAACCGGCCGGGCGGGTCACCGACATGGGCGGCCCCGAAGTGCTGGACGCCCGGGATCTCGTACGGGCCACGCTGAAGGCGGGCGGGCGGCGCCGGGTGCTGATGCCGCTGTGGCTGCCGGGCGCGGGGCTCGCGGCACTGCGCCGCGGCGGCCACCTCACCCCGGAGCACGCCGACGGCCGCCGGACCTACGTGGAGTTCCTCGCGGAGCGGGTGGGGGGCGGGGTGCGGGGGTGACGGACGGCGCGGGTCGCGCCGTCGAGGTGGCGGGCAGGCACGCGACTGCCCTCCCCCGGCTCAGCCCCCGGGCGTGAACAGCTCGTCCTGAGCGGCGTCGCGGGCGGCGAGGACGGCGCCGCGCAGGACCGCCCGCCCGCCGACCGTCCCCGCGCGGACATCGGTGCGCAGCGGGGAGAGGCGGGCCAGATGTCCGGCGACCCGGCCGGCGAGCTCCTCGCCGCCGCCGCAGCCGACCTCCCCGCCGAGGACGACGCACCCGGGGTCGAGCACGGCGCACACCGCCGCCACGCCGAGGGCGATCCGCGCGGCCAGCGCGTCCAGGAAGGCCGCGCCGGCCTCACCGGCACCGACGGCGGCCCGCACGACGGCTTCGGCGGGCGGGGCATCCGCGTCGGCCTCGGACGAGGGGGTGTTAGCCGTTCCGGGCCCGGCGCCGGTCGCTGCGGACAGGCCGTGCTCGGCCGCGAGGGCGCAGATCGCGGCGGAGCCCGCCAGGGAGTGGAAGCCGCCGTCGCAGCCGCTCGCCGAGGGCAGTGCAGCGGTGCCGGGGACCGGCAGGAAGCCGATCTCGCCGGTGCCGCCCGAGGTGCCGCGCCGCAGCGTGCCGTCCAGGACCACCGCGGCACCGGTGCCGTGGCCGAGCCAGAGCAGGACGAAGGTGTCGTGGTCGCGGGCCGCGCCGTCGCGCTGTTCGGCGATGGCGGCGAGATTGACCTCGTTCTCCAGCAGGACGGACGCACGCCGCGCGCGCAGCTCGCCGACCAGCGCGACATGCCAGGACGGGATCCAGTCGGTGCCGCCGAGCCGCCCCGTGGCGGGATCGACCAGGCCGGGGGCGCCGACGGCGATGGTGTGCGGATGGTGGGCGCCCGCCGCGGCGAGGGCCTTGTCCACGACGGCGAGGGCGGTGGCGACGGCCGTGTCGGGCGCGTCGTCGGGGCCGATGGGGACGGTGCGCTCGTCGCGTACCTCGCCGAGGAGGTCCGCGACCGCGACGGTGACGCTGTGCGTCCGCAGATCGAGGCCGACGAGATGGGCCCGGTCGGCGACGATCCCGTAGAGCCGGGCATTGGGGCCGCGCCGCTGTGCGCCGCTCTCGCCGACCACGGCGATCAGTCCGGCCTCCTGGAGACGTTCGACGAGGTCCGCCACGGTCGGCCGGGACAGGCCGGTCAGCGTTTTGAGCTGACCTGCCGTCAAGGGCCCCTCGGACTGCAGGAGTTGCAGGGCCAGGCGGTCGTTGATCAGCCGTGCGGTGGCCGGAGAGGCGGTGCGGCCGGCCGCTGCCGTGCGCGGTGCATGCATGGCCCGAGTCTTTCATCCCGTCGAACGGAAACCCCTTATTATCAGGCAGGGTTCCTGATAGTTTACGCCCCATGACTGGCATCGGTGTCCCCCACGACGTCACCCCGCTCCCCCGCGACGAACTGCGGCGCGCCCGGCGGTCGGTGGCCCTGGTGTTCCTCGCGCACGGCGCGGTCACCGGCAACTTCGCGACCCGTATCCCCTGGATCCAGGACCACACCGGCATTTCACCGGGCCAGCTCGGCCTGGCCCTCGCGTTCCCCGCGATCGGCGCGTCCCTGGCGATGCCGCTGGCCGGCCGGATCAGTCACCGCTTCGGCGCCCGTACCGCGCTGCGCGGTCTGCTCGCCCTGTGGACCCTGTCGCTGGTCCTGCCCGCGCTCTCGCCCGGCCTGTACGCGCTGTGCCCGGCACTGCTGTTGTACGGCGCGGCCTCCGGGATGTCGGACGTCGCGATGAATGCGCTGGGCGTGGAGACCGAGGACCGGCTCGGCAAGCCGATCATGTCGGGGCTGCACGGGATGTGGAGCGCGGGCGCCCTGCTCGGCTCGGCGGCCGGTACCGTCGCCGCGCACGCCGAGTGGGACGCCCGGCTCCATCTGGCCACTGCGGCACTCGTGCTGACCGCGCTCGGGGCACTCACCTGCCGGGGCGTGCTGGATCTGCGCAGCGCCCCCGAGGAGCATCCGCCGCCGCGCTTCGCGCTGCCGCCGAAGTCGGCACTGCTCATCGGGGCCATAGGTTTCTGCGCGGTCTTCGCGGAGGGTGCCGGTCTGGACTGGTCGGCGGTCTACCTCCGCGACGAACTGGGCACCGACGCGGGCCTGGCGGCCGCCTCGACCACCGCGTTCGCCTGCACGATGGCCGCCGCGCGGCTGGCCGGGGACAAGGTGGTGGCCCGCTTCGGTGCGGTGCGCACGGTGCGGGCCGGCGGGGTGCTGGCGGCGGCCGGCGGCCTGTTGATCGTCGCGGCGCGGCATCCGGCCATGGCGATGGGCGGATTCGGCCTGATGGGCCTCGGGATCGCGGTCGTGGTGCCGCTGGCCTTCGCGGCCGCGGGGCGCAGCGGTCCGGCGCCCAGCCAGGCGATCGCGGGCGTCGCCACGATCACCTACACCTCGGGGCTGATCGCCCCGTCCGCGATCGGCGGTATCGCCCAGGCGACCTCGCTGACCACGTCGTTCCTGCTGGTGACGGTGCTGGCGTGCGGGCTGGTGCCGGGCGCGCGGGTACTGCGGGTGCCGAACCGTACGACGGCCGGCAGCGCCCCGGCGGTGACCGGCGATCTGGAGCGGTCGTGAGCCCGGCCGCTCCGGACCGCCGACGGCTCAGGCCGCGTCCGCCTCGGCACCCGCGTCGGACTCCTCCGGCCGGAGGAGCTGCGCCGCGATGCCGCGGGCGCGGTCGGACCAGGGGGTGGGGCGCAGCGTCTGCGCGTCGACGCGGACCAGCACCCGGTGGCCGTGGGCGTAGGTCTCGGTGCCGTCGGCCGAGCAGAGCCGGAAGCCGTAGGTGAGGCCGGTGCGGCCGAGGCGTGCGACCCACAGGTGTGCCGCATAGCGGCCCGGCCGGGTGACCGGACGCTCGTAGGAGACGTGCATCTCCTTGATGACGTTGCACATGTCGCCCGCCGCGGCCCAGTCGCCGTCGAAGCCGAACCCGTGACCGTGCCAGTACTCCGCCCAGGCGCGCTCGACCAGCAGCGGGTAGCGGGAGTTGTGCAGCATGCCGAGCGCGTCGAGGTCGTCGAAGTGGACGGTGACGGGGACCAGTTCGCCGTACGGGACGGTGGTGGTCGGCAGGGCTTCGACGCTCACGGGTGGTGCTCCTGGGGTCGGGTGCGCCGGTCGGCGCCGTAGATGCTGATGGTGCGGGTGGTGCGGGTGGTGCTCATGCGATGAGCCGGAGTCATCGTAAGCGGCTGCTTAGAATGCTGTGTTCGCCGGGAGGCGGGGCGTGGTGGCCAGGGGCCGGGTCAGGGAGCGACGGCCATGGCTCAGTGACGGAGGACATAGCGACCACGAACCGGTACACACCGGGATGAAGCGGATTTACCCCGCACTAACATTGCCCGGTCATCACCGTGTGAGGAAGTGGAGCAGTCATGGGCCTCGGCGTGCGCTGGACCGTGCATGGCGACGGGCGCAACCCGGCCCCTGGAGCAGTGGTCAGGCCGGATGAGCGGCTGTCGTGGCCGCGCACCGTGGGCCTGGGTGCGCAGCATGTCGTCGCGATGTTCGGCGCGAGTTTCGTCGCTCCCGTACTGATGGGGCTGGACCCCAACCTCGCGATCATGATGTCCGGCGTCGCGACGGTCATCTTCCTGCTGGCCACCCGCGGCCGGATCCCCTCGTACCTGGGCTGTTCGCTCTCGTTCGTCGGAGTCGCCGCCGTGATCCGGGCGCAGGGCGGCACCAGCGCCACCGTCACCGGAGCGGTCCTGGTCGTCGGCGTCGCGCTCTTCCTCGTGGGCGTCGCCGTCCAGCGGTTCGGCGCGCGGATCATCCATGCCGCGATGCCACCGGTGGTCACCGGCGCGGTGGTGATGCTGATCGGCTTCAACCTGGCGCCGGTGACGGCGCGTACGTACTGGCCGCAGGACCAGTGGGTGGCGCTGCTGACCATGCTGTTCACCGGGTTCGCGGTGGTCTGCCTGCGCGGCTTCTGGTCGCGTATCGCGATCTTCCTCGGGCTGGTCTTCGGCTACGCCGCCTCCTGGGTCTTCGACCGGGCCTTCGGGATGATCCACTCGGTGAACGGCGCGGGGAAGCTCACCGATCACTGGCGGCTGGACTTCTCCGCCGTCGGCAAGGCCGACTGGATCGGCCTGCCGCACTTCCACGGACCCAGCTTCCAGTGGTCGGCGATCCTGGTCGCGCTGCCCGTCGTGATCGCGCTGGTCGCGGAGAACGCCGGACACGTCAAGGCCGTCGGCGAGATGACCGGCGACCCGCTCGACGACAAGCTCGGCACCGCGATCTCCGCCGACGGCGCGGCATCGGTGCTCTCCACCGCGCTCGGCGGTCCGCCCAACACCACCTACTCCGAGAACATCGGCGTGATGGCGGCGACCCGCGTCTACTCGACCGCCGCCTACTGGGCGGCCGCCGGTTTCGCCCTGCTCTTCGGCCTCTGCCCGAAGTTCGGCGCCATCGTCGCCGCGATCCCCGGCGGGGTGCTGGGCGGCATCACCGTCATCCTGTACGGCATGATCGGCCTGCTCGGCGCCCAGATCTGGGTGCACAACAAGGTGGACCTGCGCAATCCGCTCCATCTCGTGCCGGTCGCCGCGGGCGTCATCATCGGTGTCGGCGGGGTGAGCCTGAAGATCAGCGACCACTTCGAACTGAGCGGGATCGCCCTGGGCACGATCGTGGTGCTCACCGGCTACCACGCGCTGCGCGCCTGCGCCCCCGCGCACCTCAAGCCGCAGCCGCCGCTGCTGGACGAGGGCACCTCGTCGTACGACGACAAGGACTGACCGGGCGGCTTCCGGCGGCGGAACGGGGAGCGGACGCCGCGCCACAACGAGGCGCGCCGCCCGTTACCCCGTTCCGGTCAACAGCCGCGAGCAAACCCTCCGTTCCGTAATCACGGTGTCACGCTGAGTGGATGACGACGACTCAGCGCTCCGACATCCGTGGCCGGCCGGACCCGGCCGTGGGGTCCGCCGCCCGGCCTCCCGTCGGCCCGGGACCCGCCGCCGGCACGGGAGTCGGGGAGGCACTGGCCCGGATGCGGGCGCTGGCCGCGGCGCTGCCCGCCGAGGACGGGGTGGCCGTCTTCAACGGCGTCTATCTGGCCGTCACCGAAGCCGTGGCGCGGCGCATCGGCGACGGCACGTTCCAGGACCCGGCGGCCGCGGGCGAGCTGGACATCCGTTTCGCGCGGCGGTACTTCGACGCGGTGGACGCCACGGCCGCGGGCCGGCGGCCACCGGCCTGCTGGCGGCCGCTCTTCCAGCTCCGCCGCCATCCGGGCGTGCGTCCGCTGCAGTTCGCCCTGGCCGGGATCAACGCCCACATCGGCCACGATCTGGCCCTGGCGGTGCTGGACACCTGCCGGGCTCTGGAGTGCGAACCGGCCGCGCTGGAGAGCGACTTCGACCGGGTCGGCGAGGTGCTGACGAGCCTGGAGGAGCGGATCCGCGAGCGGCTGATGCCCGGCCCCGACGCACTGGACGTCGCCGATCCGCTGACGCATCTGATCGGGTCGTGGAGCCTGGACAAGGCCAGGGACGGCGCCTGGGCGGCGGCGAGGGCGCTGTGGAGCGTGCGCCGGCTGCCGGAGGTGACCGAGGAGCTCGCCGAGCGGCTGGACGCCGGGGTGGGGCTGGTCGGGCGGATGCTGCTGACTCCGCTGCCCGGCTGAACCCGGCCGGCGCCCCGGCCGCCGCGCCGTGGCGACGCCCCGGAACTCCCGTGCGCCGACGGTACGTTGACCGAGGGGGCCCGGGACGACCGATACGAAGGAGTGCGGCCATGGCCATCCCGCTCGGTCTGAGCCTTCCGCAGATGCGGCAGTACGACATCGGACGCGACGTTCCCGCCGTGGCGCGGGCCGCGGAGGAGACCGGCTACGAGAGCCTCTGGGTCTTCGAGCGGATCCTGTTCCCCGAGCCCCCCTCCCAGGGGCTGTACGGCATCCCGGGCCTCCCCTGGCCCGACGCGTACCGTTCGGTGGCCGACCCGCTGGTGACACTGGCCCTGGCCGCGGCCGTCACCGAGCGGGCGCGGCTGGGCACCAGCGTGCTGATCGCCCCGCTGCACGTCCCCTTCCAGCTGGCCCGCGCCCTCGCCTCGCTGGACGCCGCGAGCGGCGGCCGGGTGGTGGCGGGCTTCGGCACGGGCTGGTCGCGGGACGAGTACGCGGCCGCCTCCGTCGCCCCGTTCGAGAAGCGCGGCGCGGTCCTCGACGAACTGATCGACGTGTGCCACGCGGTGTGGGGCCCGGACCCGGTGGCGTACGCAGGGGAGCTGACGACCATCGCCCCGTCCGTCGTCGGCCCCAAGCCGAAGCGGCCCATCCCGATCCTGCTGCCCGCCAACAGCCCGCGGGCGCTTCGGCGTCTGGTCGACCGGGCGGACGGCTGGATGCCGGTCGGCATGGGCGCCGAGGCCCTCGCCACCCAGTGGCGGAGACTGCGGGAGGTGGCCGCCGAGCGGGAGCGCAAGGAGCCGGTGCACAGCGTGCTGCGGGTGAACGCCCGGCACACGGCGAAGCCGTACGAGGGCCGGGAGCGCAGCCCGTTCCAGGGCAGCGCCGAGCAGATCGCGGCGGATCTGGCCGCGCACGCCTCGGTGGGACCGGAGGAGATCCTCATCGATCTGCAGGGCGGGGCCCGGGATGCCGAGGAGCTCACGGACGTGGCCGCGGAGGTGTACGCGGCGGCGCGGGCGGCCGGGGTGTAGCGGTCTCGACCGTGTCCAGTGCGGCGAGGGTGTCGGCCACGCCGGGTTCGTTGCCGAGGTCGCGGTGGATGGCCAGCGCCTCGTGCAGGCTCGCTCGTGCGGCCGCGGGGTCGCCGGTCAGCCGCAGGGTGAGGCCCAGGCGGTACAGGGCGTCGGCCTGGCCCCGGCGATGACCCTGGGCGCGGTAGAGGTCCAGCGCCTGTCGTTGGGTGTCCAGGGCGGCCTGGTGATCGCCCACTTCTCCGTGCGCGATACCGATCCCGTGCAGGGTCGCGGCCTCCAGCAGGGGTTGCGGGTCACTGCGGTACAGGGCCAGCGCCCGGTACAGCGTCGTCAGCCCGATCGAGGGATGCCGGGTCATGACCTGCAGTCGGCCGAGCTCGCGCAGGGAGTGGGCCTCGCCGAACACCTCGCCCAGCGCGCGGCGGATGCCGAGGCCGGCGCGCTGGACCGCCATCGCGGCCCGGTATGCGCCGCTGCGCCGCAGCGTGACGCCGAGGTCGTACAGGGTGCCGGCTTCGCCGAAACGGTTGCCGAGACCGCGGTAGATCACCAATGCCTGCTGATAGGTCTCGACCGCGGCGTCGAAGTTCTCCTTCCGCGTCTGCACGACGCCGAGATAGCGCAGGGCGTGGGCCTCTCCCAGGCGGTTGCTGAGGTCCCGGTAGATCCGCAGGGCGTGCCGGTGGGACTCCAGCGCGGCATCGAGATCGTCCAGGTGGCCCTGGACGGCGCCGAGACCGTGGAGGGCGTTGGCCTGCCCGAGCCGGTCGCCGAGGCCGCGGTACAGGTCGAGCGCCCGGCCATGGCTCCGCAGGGCGTCCGCGATGTCGCCGGCCTGCCGCTGAATGGTGCCCAGCCCGTTGAGGGCGTCGGCCCGGCCGGTCGCGTCGCCGGCCGCTTCGTAGAGGGCCAGGGCCTCCAGCTGTCTGCACGCGGCGTCCCGGGAGCGGCCGTTCAGCATGTCGATGATGCCCAGTTGGTACAGCACGGCGGCCTGGCCGGTGCGGTCCCCGTACCGGCGGAAGAGGCGCAACGCCTGCTGCTGTGTCGTCAGGGCGGCCGGGTAGTCGCCCGCCAGCGAACACAGGATCCCCTGCTGCCGCAGGGCATGGGCCTCGGCGAGGTGGTCGCCGCTGTGCCCCGCGGCGGTCGCGGCCAGCCGGTGCAGGGCGATCGCCTCGTCCCAGGGGCCCTCTTGGCGCAGGTAGGCGGCCATCGCCCGGACGAGTCCCACCGCGGCGGGCAGGCGGGAGGCGGCCAGGGCGTGGTGCGCGCAGGCGGCCAGATTCGCCTGTTCCGTACGGAGCCGGTCCAGGGCCTGATCGCGATGGGCCGGAGCGAGGGCGGTGGCGAGCGGCTCGGCCGGTTGCGTCTCGCGGTGCCAGTAGCGGTTGAGGTGCCGGTCGCACGCCTCGGCCAGCCGGCGGTAGTGGTCCAACAGCCGGTCGACGGCCCGGTCCCGGTCCTCCTGCGGGTCCTCGGCGACGAGGCGGCGGGCGTAGGCGCGGACGAGGTCGTGCGCGCGGTAGCGCCCCGGCGACGGCTCGTCGAGCAGATGGTCGAGGTAGAGGGCGTCGAGGTGCCGGCGGGCTTCCGCGAGGGGGACGCCACCGAGAGCGGCAGCGGCGTGGGCATCGGTGTCGGCGCCCGGGTGCAGGCCGAGGCGGCGGAGGAACTGCCGCCGGTCGGGTGCCAGATCGCGGTAGGACAGGTCGAAGGCGCCGGCCACCGCCCGGTCTCCGGCCGCGAACGGTTCGAGTTGGTCCTGGGCGTCGGCGAATTCGGCGGCCAACTGGCGCAGGGTCCAGCTGGGATGGTGCGCGAGGCGGCCCGCCAGGAGGGTGATGGCCAGGGGGAGGTGGCCGCAGAGCCGGACCAGTTCCGCCACCGTCGCGGTCTCGGCGGCCGGGACGCCCCGGGGGATCAGACGGGTGAACAGCGTGGCGGCCTGGGCGGGCGGCAGGACGTCCAACGCGAGGGGCCGGGCCCCGTCGAGGGCCACCAGCCGACGGCGGCTCGTGATCAGCACCAGGCAGCCCGGGGAGTTCGGCAGCAACGGCTCCAGTTGTTCCTGGCCGGCGGCGTCGTCCAGGACGAGGAGCAGCCGCCGGCCGGCCAGCCGGTCGCGCCACAGCCCGGCGCGGGCGTCGAGATCGTCCGGAATCCCTTGCGGCGGTACGCCGATGCCCGTGAGAAGCGTCGCCAGCGCGGCGGCCGCGGTGACGGGCCGCTGCCCGGGAGTGTGCGCGTGCAGCCGCACGAACAGCCGGCCGTCGGGAAAACCGGCGGCGAGCAGGTGGGCGGCGTGCACGGCGAGGGCGGTCTTCCCGACCCCGGGCATGCCGTCCAGCGTATGGATGGCGATCACCCGGGCCCGGCCCGCGGCGGCGTCGGCCGACTCGGCCAGTTCCCGCAACTCCTCGTCACGGCCGGTGAATCCCCCGATGTCCCGCGGCAGGGTGTGCAGGGCGGTGACCGGCGCCGCCTCGGCGCTCTCGTACCGGGTGATGTGGAGGTCACGCGCGGCCTGATAGACGCTGCCGCCGTGTTCGGCCCGCGCCGTCTGCGTCCCCGGGGGGACCGGCCGGGGCGCCCCGGGATGCATCAAGTCCCCTTTCGCGCCCGTGCGGTGGGGGGTTCTCCGGCCGAGTCCTCGTAGTAGGCGACGCAGTCCCCCGGGCTGCCCGCCCTCGCCACCAGCCCGGCCAGGACCTCCCTGAGCACGGGATGTGCCGTACGGTCCGCCAGCTCCCGGAGGCCGACGCCGGAGTAGTCACGCAGCGAAACGCCCTCGCCGGACGGAGGCACCGTGTCGTCGTGTGCCCTCCGATCCGCACCGCGATCCGCTCCGGGGAACGTCTGCTGATCCATTGCGCTCCATCCCTTCGGACATCCGCCCTGGTCACGCTCTCGTCCTGGTCCTGCTCCCGGCCCGGTCGGTCCCGCCCCGGTCCGGCTCTCGTCCTGGTCCTGTTCTCGGCCCGTGCGCGGTCGGCTGCGGCCGGTGCGGCCCGCCCGGCGTACGGGTGATCGGCCCGACCGCCCCGGCGCGGAGGCGCGGGGCCGCCGCTGCTCCACGCACCGGCCATGCAGCCGCGCACCGGTCAGACGATGCCGGTCAGACCCTCGATCGCCGTACGGGCCCACTCCTGCGCCCCCACCGCCGTACCGGTCGCCAGTCCGGTCGCGACCGGGGCGAGCGCTCCCTTGAGCATGGCGAGCGCGCGGCGGAGCCTGCCCTCCTCGGGAGCCGCCGGCCCCGCGATGGCCTCGAGGACCTCGCCGGCCGCGGACTCGGCGTCCTCGCGGTCCCGGTCGGCGAGACCGGCCCGCGGCAGCTCCCGGAGCAGGCCCGTGACCAGCTCGGCGAGCGCCTCGAAGCCCGGGGCGACGGCGCTGTTGTTCTGCTGGTTCTGGTGGACCGTGTCGTTGTTCCAGGCGAACTGGGAGCCGGTGACCGGCGCGTGGAACACCGGCCCGTCGTAGTGGTGGACGTTCTGTGGGTCGCTCATGTGCGGGAACCGCCCTCATGGGTCTGCTGGCTGACGTCGGTGTTGTTCCAGGCGAAGTGCGCACCGTGGACCGCGGCGTGGAAGACCGGGCCGTGGAAGTGGTTGATGATCGTCGGCGGGGGCGCGGCCGGCTTGGCGGTCTGCTGGACGACCGGCAGCGAGGTGCGCAGCGAGACCAGGTCGACGCGGCCGTTGTCCTGTACGGCCACGCCTCGCGTGCCGCCCACGGCGCAGTCCACCAGCCGGCCGCCGCAGTCGTCGTCGAAGCTCGCCCCCGCGGCCGCGCAGTCGACGAACTCGCTGTGCGCGACGTCCAGATATGCGGAGTCCTTCCCGCAGAGGCCGAACGCCTCCGAACCGGTCACGGTGAGGTTCCTCGCGACGAGCCTCGCCTTGCCGAATCCGATGGCCCCGCCGGCGCTCGGCCCCGTGACGCCGCAGTCGTGCACGATCAGCTGAGCCTCCTCGCCGGCCCCGAAGCCCAGCAGCCCGCCCTGCGCCGCCACGTCTTTGAGCGTGACCCGGGACTGGCCGAGGGCGGCCACGGCGGCCATGTCGATGTCGTGGAACGCCGCGTCGGTGACCTCCGCCGTGGTGCCTCCGTTGCCCTGGGTCTCCAGGCCCGTCGGGCAGCGCTCCGCCCGGACCTGCGCGAAAACGGCCCTGGACGCGTCGTAGACCCGCAGGGCCGTGCCCGTCAGATCCTCGATCCCGATCCGGGTGAAGGTGCCCCGGGCCGCTTCGGTGACGGCGATGCCGACATTGCCGCGTGAGATGCGGCAGCCGTGGACCTCCGGGGCGCCGCCCTTGGTCGAGAACACCGCGACGTTGCCCGCTTCGACGACCTCGCAGTCCTCGAACCTGCCGCGGCCCGAGGTCTGGACGTTGATGCCGGTGTCGCGGCAGGCGGTGAACACGCAGCCGCGCACCACCGGGTCGGCGCCGCTCGCCACCCCGATCCCGTGCTCCGCGTCGGTGACGCGGGTGCCGTCGACCGAACCCCTGGACTGCTCGATGAACATGACGGCCTCGGCGTGCACGGCGTCGACCGCGCAGCCGGCCACGGTGAGCTCCGCCCTCGTGTCCGCCATGAGGGCCGCCTTGCCGGTGCCGGTCAGCTCGCACCCGGTGACCTGGGCGCGGGCATCGCTGACCCGCACGCCGTGGATCCGGCTGCCCTCGATCCGGCTGTCGCGGACCGCGACACGGGCGCCTTCGATCACCGCCACCGCGTTGTCGGCGGCGTCGGTGAACCGGCACCGTTCGACGAGCCCTTCGGACCCGGCGAAGAGGGTCCGGCCGTACAGGACCACGCTGTCCCGCAGCGTCACGGACGTGTGCGGCCTCGCATGCACACAGACGCCGTTGTGCGCCCGGATCTCCGAGTGGTCGAGGGTGAGCGTTCCCGCATGGCAGCCGACGACATCGGCGTCACGGCCGGTCAGCACGAGCCCGTGGACCCGCACCGCCCCGAAGGCGTCGAGGACGGCGCCGCGGGGCCGGCTCACCACCACCGAGCCCGGCCCGCCGCTCGCGGCCAGCTGGACGTCGCCCCGGACGGTGAGCGCCTCCTCGTAGTGGCCGGGCGCGATCTCGATCAGCGCCGCCCGGCCCCGTCCGGCCGCCGCGGTGAGCGCGGACGTGATGTCGGGGTAGGTGCGACGCCCGCCTCGCGGTGAGACCACGTACCTCGCGACCATTCGCGCCATCCCCCACGCCGCCGACCTGGAGCCGTCGATGTTACCCGCGGCCCGGCCCGCTGCCCCGCCCTTCGACCGGGTTTCGCCTTCGCGGCGGGGGCACGGCGGCCCGGGGCGGGTGGTTTCCGAAGTACGGGACGACCAGGGGCAGTTGCCGGGTGCGCACACCACAGCGCGCGCATGAGCCACGCGGAGAGCGGGGCCCGGCGCGCCGGGCCGCGGCCGTTTCACGAGACCGGCGGCCCGGAGTACCGGCGGGTGCTCGGCGAGGGGCGTGCGCGTACTTCCGCACCGGGTCGTCCGCCGTCGGCGCCGGGCTCGGGCCGGCCCTCGGCCGCCGGCCCCGAGGGCAACAAGGCGTGCGAGGGCGTGGCCGGCAGGACCGGGCCGGAGGTCCACCGCCCATGAAAGCCCCGGCCGGAGGTCCGTGGCGGTCTGCCCGCGCACAGGTGACGGAGCCGGCCGGTACCTACCAGATGCCGTCTCCCCGGAGCATGGCGTCGGCGCCGCCGTCGAGGAAGACGACCTGGCCGGTGACGTGGGTGTTCTCGGCCGAGGTCAGCCAGGCGAGCAGAGGGGCGACCTGCTCGGGGCGGGCGTGGCCGTGGAGCGGCATGGGGATGCCGGCGTCGACGATCGTGCGCATGTCGGGGTCGGCGAGCAGGGGCTCGGTCATGGGGGTGCGGATCGTGCCGGGGGCGACGGCGTTCAGGGGGATGCCCGCGGCGGCCCAGGCGTCAGAGACGGCCGTACGCCGGACCCAGCGGGCGACGGCCCGCTTGGAGGAGCCGTAGATCGTGTGCCCCTCACCCCGGCCGACGGCGGCCTCGGCGGCGGAGACGGCCGCGCTCTCGTCGCCGGCCAGTGCCGCGTCGACGAGGGCCGGGTCGGACGGGTGGAGGGAGACGACGGACGAGACCACGACGGCGCGCGGGTCCGTACCGGCGGTGAGCAGCGGCCGTAGCCCTTCGAGGGTGGCGACGGCTCCGAAGTAGTTGACCTGAAGGGTGCGGGGAGCGAAGTGGGCAAGGCCGGCGCAGGCGCTCACGGCGTCGAGCCGGCCCCGGCCACCGGTCAACTCGCGGGCCCGGTCGACGAGTTCGGTGCGGCCGTCGGGGGTGGCGAGGTCCGCGGAGATCTCGACACCGTCGAGGTCGGCGCCGATCACGGTGTGCCCCTGCGCGCGGAGGTGGGCCACGGTGGCCCGGCCGATGCCGGAGGCCGCTCCGGTGACGAGGTACGTACGGGACACAGCCGGGGGTGTGGGGGCGGGCAAGGTCGGCTCCTTCACTGACGGTCGCGGTCGGCGGTGCGGTGCTCGTAGCTCATCCGGGCGCCGACGCCCCGTCAGGAGACGCGGGACCGGCAGGCGGTGCGGGCCGGCGCGGTGGAGCGGGTCTCTCGGCGGTGCAGGCAATTTTTGGCACGACGTGCCAGATGGCTGGTCCGTGACAAAATAGAGCATGAGAGAGGCGACGGCCACCCGACCAGGAGAGGCAGCGGATGACGGCAGCGCGCGGCAGGCCCTCGTTGACGGAACGGCGGCGGCAGGAGACCCGGCTGGAGATCGCCGAGACCGCTGCCGCGCTCTTCGCCCACCGGGGATACGAGGCGACGACGGTCGAGGACATCGCCACGGCGGCCGGTATCTCCCTGCGCACCTTCTACCGCTACTGCGCCGCGAAGGAGGACGCGCTGACGCCCGTGGTGACGTCCGGTGTCGGCGTCCTCGTCCGGGAACTGGCCACGCGGCCCGCCGAGGAGCCGCTGACCCGTGCGGTGCAGGCGGCGTTCGACGCATCGGTCTCGGCCCGGCGGCTCGCCGACCCCGAGCAGGTTCGCCGGCTGGTCCGGATCATGGGCACGGTCCCGGCCCTCCGGATGCGGTGGCTCGCGGCCGGGCGGGACATGCAGGACCAACTGGTGCCCGTACTTGCGGCCCGCAAGGGCGTGCCGGAAGACAGCATGGAGGTACGGCTGCTGGCTTGTGCGTTGCTCGATGCGTTCGGCGTGGCCCTGGAGCACTGGGCGGGGCAGGACGAGCCCGGGGACCTGGCGGAGCTGACCCTCAGCGCCGTGCGCTACCTGCACCTCGATGCGTTGTAGCCGCATGCCCCGCCGGGGGCCGCTTCGTTCAGATCGTCGAGCGGCCGGGGCCCGCTCAGGGGACCCCGGCCGGAGAACCGGACGGCCGTGCCGTCGGGCGGCCCCGGGGCTGGGGGAACACGAAGATCCACCCGGCCCCGTCGACGGCACGCCCGGACCGGGCGTCCGTTGAGGAACGAAAGGCCCTAGTCCTCGGGCAGTTCGACCGGCGCGATCTCGTCGTAGACGTCGCCCGGACCCGGGTTCGTGGCGTCCGTCGCACCGCCGAAGTGGTGCATCACGCCCCACACCGCGTTCAGCGCGGTCTGCACGGCGCCCTCGGCCCAGCCCGCGGTCCAGGAGATGTCGTCGCCGGCGAGGAAGAGGCCCCGCTTGTCCTCGGGCAGCCGGTCCTGCATGAAGTGGGTGAACAGGCGGCGCTGGTAGCGGTAGTGGCCGGGCAGGTTCGCCTTGAAGGCGCCCATGAAGTAGGGCTCGTTCTCCCAGGACACGGTGACCGGGTTGCCGATGATGTGCTTGCGGATGTCGACCTTCGGATAGATCTCCGACAGCGACTTCAGCATGACCTCCATCCGCTCGTTCGCGTTCAGCGGCAGCCACTTGAGGCTGTCGTCGCACCAGGTGTAGGAGAGGCAGATGACGGCGGGCTCGTCAGGGCCGTTGTCGAGCAGGTAGGTGCCGCGGGTCATCCGGTCCGTCAGCGTCATCGACATGACGTCCCGGCCGGTGTCCTCGTCCTTGTCCAGCCAGAACGGCCGGTCGACGGGCACGAAGAGCTTGCTGGACTCCATGTAGTGGGTGCGCTCCATCGCCGTCCAGTGGTCGATGGGGAACAGCGAGTCGTCGCACGCGATCTTGCTCAGCAGCATCCAGGACTGCGCGGTGAAGACGGCGGCCTCGTAGGTGCGGATGTCGCCGTCGGCGTCGGTCACGGTGATCCGGTTGCCGGCGGTGCGGTGGAGGCGGGTCACCGCGGGCCGCGGCGCCCCGTCGTGCAGCGACGACAGCGAGGTGCCCGGCGCCCAGTGCACGATCTTGGCGGGCTCGCGCTCCCACAGGCGCAGCGGCAGCTGCTGGCTGCCGCCGACGATGCCGCGGTGGTGGTCGTCGGCCTCGGTGTAGACGACCCGCAGGATCTCCAGGATGGAGTTGGGGAAGTCGGTGTCCCAGCCGCCGGTCCCGAAGCCGACCTGGCCGAAGATCTCCCGGTGGCGGAACGACTTGAAGGCCGTCGAGTCGCAGAGGTAGCCGTAGAAGGTCTGGTTGTCGAGCTTCTCGACGAGCCGGGCCCAGATCTCGCGGATGCGCGGGACGTCGCGCTCGCGGATCGCCCGGTTCATGTCGGAGAAGTCCGCGCCCTCTTCCAGGCAGGCGTTCCAGGCGTCCATGACCTGGTGGTAGACCTCGGGGAGGTCCTCGACGGTACGGGCGTAGTGCGACTCGCCCTTGAGGTCGACGACGGTCGACGGGGTGTCCGGCGCCAGCGGGTTGGGGAACGGCGTGGTCGTCAGGCCCACCAGGTCGATGTAGTGCTGGAGCGCCGTCGAGGACGGCGGGAAGCGCATCGCGCCCATCTCGGCGGTCAGGCCCGCGGCGTCGGCCGGGGTGCCCTCGAAGCCGATGGTCCGCAGCCGGCCGCCTATCTGGTCCGCCTCGTAGACGACGGGCTTGAGGCCCATCTTCATCAGTTCGTAGGCGGTGACGATGCCGGAGAGGCCGCCGCCGATGACCGCGACCTCCTTGCCGTGCTCGATCGCGGGGATCTGTCCGAGGCCCGCCGGGTGGGCGAGGAAGTCGTCGTAGGCGTACGGGAAGTCCGGGCCGAACATGGTGATCGGCGGCTGGGCATCCGCGTGGTGGGCGGCGGTGGGCACCGTGGACGTCATGGGGGGCGGACTCCTTGCAGACAGGGCAGCGCAGGCAGGGCAGGGCGGGCCGGATGGGCCGGCCTGCGGCGGATCAGGGGGGGGCGGGGAGGTTCAGGTCAGCGGGCCGTACAACTCCGGCCTGCGGTCGTGCAGATAGGGGTTGTCCGCCCGGGATTCCTTCAGGAAGGCGGGGTCGACCTCGGCCCGCACCAGCTGCTCGGTGCGGCCGGCGCGGGTTTGGACGACACCGTCCGGGCCGGCCAGGCAGCTCAGGCCGACGAACTCGAACTCGCCCTCGGCGCCGACCCGGTTGACGTACGCGACGTACATCTGGTTCTCGAAGGCACGGACCGGGATGACGGACTCGGCGACGAACTGGAAGGGGTGCATCTGCGCGGTGGGCACCAGCAGCAGATCGGTGCCGGCCAGCGCATGGGCCCGGACGTTCTCCGGGAACTCCACGTCGTAGCAGATCAGCAGGCCGATCCGGAGGCCGGCCAGCTCGGCCTGGACGACGGTTTGCTCACCCGGGGTGAACCACTCGTGCTCGAAGCAGCCGAAGAGATGGGTCTTGCGGTAGTTCGCGAGGCGCTCGCCCTCCGGGCCGATGAGCTGCGCCGAGTTGTACACCGCGGCGCTGTCGGGCTCGTCCTGCGCGGCGCGCTCGGGGTAGCCGTAGAGCACCGCGATGCCGTGTGCGGCGGCGATCTTCCCGATGGCCCGTGCGCTGTCGCCGTCGGCGGTCTCGGCGAGGCGGTGGACGTCGGCGCCGATGGCGTAGCCGGTGAGGAACAGCTCGGGGCAGGCCAGCAGCCCGGCGCCGGTCGCGGCCGCCGCGCGGGCCGCGTCGTTGAGGATCCGCAGGTTGTGCGCGACATCGCCGGGCCGGCCCGAACTCTGGAGCAGGGCGGTGTGCAGCGACGTCATGGGACCCCTCGGCGCGGACGGTGCGGGTGGACGCATTGACGGTACGGGCCGCCGACGATTCGGGACAAGGCGCCACCGTTGCGCGCCGAGGGACGATTCGTTGCGCGTTCAAGGGACTGTGCGGCGATTCGTTGCGCCCCGTGCCCGGGGTGGTCCCGGACCGGTGCACACCCGGCGGCCCCGGGGCGCCGCGGGCCTCCCGTCAGCGCACGAGCCCCCTGTCGGCGGTCATCCGGTCGAGGACGGTCACGGTGCGGCGGGGGTCGTCGTCGGTGAGCCCCCCGTATCAGTGGCCCAGCGGCGCCACCGCAGCGGCCGCGGCGTTCAGCCCTCGTCGGCCGGCAGGTCCCGCAGGATGTCCCGCACCAGCGTGCGCACCGTCGCGCGCAGCCAGCGGTGCCCCGCGTCCGCCTCGTGCCGCGGATGCCAGGCCATCTCCATGGTCATCGGCGGCAGCGCGAACGGGACCGGCAGCGTGCGCAGCCCCAGCCCGCGGACCATCGAGGCCGCGGCCCGGGCATTGGCCAGGCCGACCGCGTCGGTGTCCCGGACCATCATCAGCGACGCGGCGAAGGTCGGGACGGTGGCGATCACCCGGCGCCGCAGCCCGCGTTCGGCGAGCGCGGCGTCGAGGGGACCGGTCAGCCGGCCGCGCCGGGAGAAGTTGAGGTGCGGGGCGTCGGCGAACCGGCGCGCGGTGAGTCGCCCCGTGGTCAGCGGGTGTCCCTCGCGGACCACCGCGACGCTGTGGTCGACGAACAGCTGCTCCCTGCGGATCTCCGGTTCGCGGCTGTCGATGACGCCGAGCTCCAGGTCCGCCGCGCCGTCCCGCAGCAGCGGCACATCGACATGGCTCTCGCCGAGGAACCGCAGCGTGACCTGTGGGGCCGCCTCCGCGACACGGGCGACCAGCCGCGGGCCGACGGCGGTGACCAGGAGGTCATTGGCGTAGAAGGTGAACACCCGGGCCAGTTGGGCCGGGTCGGTCGGCGCGGAGGGGGCCAGCACCCCCTGTGCCGCCTCCACCAGCCGGCGCACCTCGGACCTGATCTCCAGGGCGCGCGGGGTGGGCACCATCCGGCGGCCGGCCCGCACCAGCACGGGGTCGCCGATGGTCCGGCGGATACGGCCGAGCGCACGGCTCATGGCCGGGGCGGAGAGTCCGAGCCGGTCGGCGGCCGCGGTCACGCTCTGCTCTTCGAGCAGGGCATCCAGCGCCGTCAGCAGGTTGAGGTCGATGTTTGCGTTTCGCGCAATCATGGAGTGCATACCTTGCATTTGAGGTCAACTCGCCAGGACTCTAGCGTCCCTGCCATGACCTCGACCGTTTCCCCTCCGGAGTCCTCTCCCGCGTCCGTCGGCGCCCCCGCGCGGCAGCGCTCGGTGACGGCCGCGATGTGTGCCTGTGTGCTGGTCGCGCAGTCGCTGGTGGCCGCGATGAACCTCGCGATACCCAAGATCGCCGCAAGCGGCCTGCACCCCTCCCCCGCCCAGCTGTTGTGGATCGTGGACACCTATGTCCTGGTCTTCGCGGGGCTGCTGATCCCGGCCGGGGCGCTCGGCGACCGGGTGGGCCGTAAGGGCGTGCTGCTCACCGGGCTCGGTGTGTTCGCCGCGGGCGCGCTGCTGAGCGCGACCGCGGCCGGTCTGCCGGTGCTGCTGGCGGGCCGCGCCCTCTCGGGTGCGGGGGCCGCGCTCCTGGTGCCCGCGACCATGTCCGTCCTGCTGCACTCCGCCGCGCCCGACCGCAAGGCCGGGGCGGTGGCCGCCTGGAGCACGGCGGTCGGCATCGGCGGGATGGCGGGCAACGCGGGCGGCGCGCTGATCCTGCAGTACCTGCCCTGGCAGGGGCTGTTCTGGGGCTATGTGCCGCTCGCCCTGGCCCTGCTGGCCTGGGTCGCGACGGCCGCACCCCGGATTCCCCGGCAGGCCGCGCCGCTCGATCTGCCGGGCTCGGCGCTGCTGGTCCTCGGGGCGACGGCGCTGCTCTTCGGCATCATCGAAGGCCCGGGGCTGGGCTGGACGTCCCTCCCGGTGACCGGCGGCTTCGCCTTGGCTGTGGTGGTGTTCGCGGTGTTCGTACGGCACGGGCTGCGGGCCGCGCACCCGGTGCTGGACCCCCGGCTGTTCCGGCTGCCGCGGCTGCGCGCCGGCACCCTCGGCATCGCCGTCACCTTCTTCGGGATGTTCGCGCTCTTCTACGTCAACGCGCAGTTCCTGCAGTACGTGAAGGGCTACTCACCGCTGCAGACGGGCTGCGCGATCGTGCCGCTGGCCGTCGGGATGATGGCGACGACGAAGTACGGCATGCGCGGGGCGCAGCGGGCCGGCGAGGCCAGGACGGCGGGCGCGGGACTGGCGCTGATCGCGGCCGGTCTGCTGCTGCTCTCCACCGCGGACGCCCACACGCCGTACGTCCTCTACCTGGTGTTCCTCCTGGTGATGTCGGCCGGTGCGGGACTGGCGATGCCGACGCTGTCGCATGCGATCGTGGCGTCCGTACCGGCCCGGCGCTCCGGGATGGGGTCGGGACTCCAGGGGGCGGCACGGGAGTTGGGCGCGGCGCTGGGGATCGCCGTGGTGGGCACCGTGCTGTCCGTGCGCTTCGCCTCGGGTACCGGTGACGGCGCCGCCGCGGCCACCGCGTTCACCGCCGCGACGGCGCTGGGTTACCGGATCGCGGCGGGCGTGGTGCTGGTGGTGGGCCTCGCCGTGGTGCGCGGTCTGCGCACCGGGGCACGGGCCGGGCAGGACCGGATCCCGGCCTGAGGCGCGCTCGGGAAGCGGCACGGCCGCCAGGGGCGCCGGAGCGCCGCGACGCCCGCTCCCGTATCCGCCCGGTCGGCCGGGCGGATACGGGAGCGGGCGTCGCACGGCAGGCGGGACGTCGCCGGAAAGACTCAGCCCGGCGCCCCCGAGCTGTACCGTCGCAGCAGCGGCGAGAGCACCAGGACGGACTTCGTCCGCTCCACGAACGGTTCGCCCGCGATCCGCTCCAGCACCCGCTCGAAGTGGCGCATGTCGGAGGCGAAGACCTGGACGACGGCGTCCGCCTCACCGGTGACGGTGGAGGCGGACGCCACTTCCGGGTAGCGCGACAGGCCGCGGTGGATCGCCTCGGGCGAGGTGTTGCGGCGGCAGTAGATCTCGATGAACCCCTCGGTCTCCCAGCCGAGCGCGGCCGGATCGACCCGGACCGTGAAGCCGGTGATCGCGCCGTCGGCCCGCAGCCGGTCCACCCGGCGCTTGACGGCCGGCGCGGACAGCCCGACCTCCTGGCCGATATCGGCATAGCTGCGGCGGGCGTCCTCGGCGAGGGCGTGGACGATGCGTTCGTCGAGATCGTTCAGTCGCACTGCGGGTGGATCACTTCTCTGCGGTGGCCAATCGGGAGCGGCGCAAGCCGTAACCGAAGTAGACCACAAGGCCCACGACCATCCAGACACCGAAGACCACCCAGGTCACGGCGCCGAGGCTGCCCATCATGTAGAGGCAGAGCAGAAAGCCGATCGCCGGGAAGAGCGGCGAGAGCGGGGTGCGGAAGCTGCGCGGCATGTCGGGCCGGGTGCGGCGCAGCACGATCACCGCGATGTTGACCAGCGCGAAGGCGAACAGCGTGCCGATGCTGGTGGCGTCGGCCAGCTGGCCCAGCGGCACCGCGGCCGCGAGGATCCCGCAGAACAGCGAGACGATCACGGTGTTGGCGCGGGGCGCACCGCTCTTCGGGTGCACCTTGGCGAACACCTTGGGCACCAGCCCGTCGCGGGACATCGCGAAGAGGATGCGGGTCTGGCCGTAGAGCACGGTCAGCACGACGCTGGCGATGGCGATGACCGCGCCGAAGGCGAGCAGCACGGCCCAGAAGCTCTGGCCGGTGACGTCCTTCATGATCCCGCTCAGCGCGGCCTCCGAGCCCTCGAACTTCTGCCACGGCATGGCGCCCACGGCGATGGCCGCGACCAGGCAGTACAGGGCGGTGACGATCACCAGCGAGAGCATGATCGCGCGCGGCATGTCGCGCTGCGGGTTCTTGGCCTCCTCGCCCGCGGTGGAGGCGGCGTCGAAGCCGATGTACGAGAAGAACAGGGTGGCGCCGGCGGCGCTGACGCCCGCCATGCCCATCGGCATGAAGTTCGCGTAGTTGCCCGACTTCACGCCCTGCACCGCGACGCCGCAGAACAGCAGCAGGGCGACGATCTTGACGACGACCATGATCGTGTTGGCGCGGGCGCTCTCCTTGGCCCCGCCCAGCAGGAACACCATCGCCAGCAGCACGACCAGCAGGGCCGGCAGGTTGAAGATGCCGCCGTCACCGGGCGGCTGGGACAGCGCGTCCGGGATGGTGAACCCGAGCGTGCCGTCGAGCAGCTCGTTCAGGTACTGGCCCCAGCCCACGGCGACGGCCGCGACCGAGACGCCGTACTCCAGGATCAGGCACCAGCCGCAGACCCAGGCGACCAGCTCGCCGAGGGTGGCGTACGCGTAGGAGTACGACGATCCGGAGACCGGGATGGTGCCGGCCAGCTCCGCGTAGGACAGCGCGGAGAACAGGGCGGTGATACCGGCGATGACGAAGGAAATGATCACCGCGGGCCCGGCGTCCGGGACGGCCTCGCCGAGGACCACGAAGATGCCGGTGCCCAGCGTGGCACCGATGCTGATCATGGTCAGCTGCCACATGCCCATCGAGCGGCGGAGCGTTCCCCCCTCGCCCTTGCCGCCCTCGGCGACCAGCCGCTCGACGGGCTTGCGCCGCATCAACCGGGTGCCGAGTCCTCCGGAGGAGGGCGGTCGGGGGTCGCTGTCCCCTGCGGGTGGGGATGCGCCGTGCTCCAACACTGGGGTGGCTCCTTTATCGCTGCCGATCGGATTTCGGTACGGAAGACGGCGACCGGCAGCGGTCGGTACAAGGGCATGCCGAAGCACCCCGCAGCAGGAGACCGCCGAGCAGACGGACTCCGCCACTCCACGTACAGCGCTTGACCCTACGGCCCGCCGCTGACCTGCCGTAATGCAGGTTCCTTGCGCAACAGCGAAGGATCATTGCGCACCGGCGCGGTGGGCGGCCGTTCGTTGCGCGCCAGGGTCCGATCGTACGGGTTCCCACGGAGCGCAGCGGACCGGGGGCCCGGGTTCCGCATACGCGACCGGCCCCGCACCGAGTCGGTGCGGGGCCGGTGAGCGGCGGTTTTGGGGCGGGTGTCACGCCCCGTGGCGGGTCAGTTCCAGCTGTCGTGCAGCGGCTTGCCCTCGGCGTAGCCGGCGGCGCTCTGCACCCCGACCACGGCCTTGTCGGCGAACTCCGCCAGCGAGCCGGCGCCCGCATAGGTGCAGGAGCTGCGGACGCCCGCGATGATCGTGTCGATCAGGTCCTCGACGCCGGGGCGCGTCTGGTCGACGAACATCCGCGAGGTGGAGATGCCCTCCTCGAAGAGTCCCTTGCGGGCCCGGTCGTAGGCCGACTCCTCGCTCGTACGGTTGCGCACCGCACGCGCGGAGGCCATGCCGAAGCTCTCCTTGTACGGCCGGCCGTCGGCGGTGTGCTGGAGGTCACCGGGCGATTCGAGGGTGCCGGCGAACCAGGAGCCGATCATGACGTTGGAGGCGCCCGCGGCCAGTGCCATCGCGACATCGCGGGGGTGGCGCACACCGCCGTCGGCCCAGACGTGTTTGCCGAACTTCTTCGCCTCGGCGGCGCACTCCAGGACCGCGGAGAACTGCGGCCGGCCGACGCCGGTCATCATCCGGGTGGTGCACATCGCGCCCGGCCCGACGCCGACCTTGATGATGTCCGCGCCGGCCTCGATCAGATCGCGGACGCCCTCGGCGGCGACGACGTTGCCCGCCACGATCGGGACCTGCGGGTCCAGCCCGCGGACCGCCCTGACCGCGGCGATCATCGACTCCTGGTGGCCGTGCGCGGTGTCCACGACGAGCGTGTCCACACCGGCTTCCAGCAGCGCCTTGGCCCGGCCGGCCACATCGCCGTTGATGCCGACGGCGGCCGCGATCCGCAGCTTGCCGTTGTCGTCCGTGGCGGGGGTGTACAGGGTGGCGCGGAGCGCGCCCTTGCGGGTGAGGATGCCGATCAGCATGCCGTCCGCGTCGACCGCGGGCGCGAGCTTGCGGTTGGCGGCGTCCAGGCGGTTGAAGGCTTCCCGCGGGTCGATGTCCGCGTCCAGGACGAGCAGGTCCTTGGACATGACCTCGGCCACCTGGGTGAAGCGGTCCACCCCGGCCAGGTCGTGCTCGGTGACGACGCCGACCGGGCGGCCGCCCTCGACGACGATGCCCGCGCCGTGCGCCCGCTTGGGCAGCAGCGCCAGGGCGTCGGCGACGGTCGCCACCGGGGACAGCACGATCGGGGTGTCCAGGACCAGGTGGCGGCGCTTGATCCAGGTCACGACGTCGGTGACGACATCGAGCGGAATGTCCTGCGGAATGACGACCAGGCCACCACGGCGGGCGACGGTCTCGGCCATCCGGCGGCCGGCGATCGCCGTCATGTTGGCGACCACGAGAGGGATGGTGGTTCCGGTCCCGTCGTGGGAGGAGAGGTCCACTCCCTGGCGGGAGCCCACGGAGGAGCGGCCGGGCACCATGAACACATCGTCGTAGGTCAGGTCGTAGGGCACCGAAGAACTCTCTTCGAGCGCGCCGTTCTTCGGATTCAGGAATCGCATACGGCCAGGATACGGGCCCTGACCAGGGCTCATGTGATAATCCGAGCCACCCCCCCGGCCGTGTGTGCGATCCGCCAAAGGGTGCCGTGACGGCGGCGAGGCCCGCGCCGGGACGGGATGCTCCGCCGCTCCGACGGGCCGCTCCGCATCGCCGCCGGTCAGGCCTGGTGCACCGCCGCTACACGCCCTGCCGGTCCCGCCCTCTGGCCATGATCACGGCCAGGCCGGTGTCCGTGTCGCGCCAGTAGCCCACCGCGTCGGCCAGTACGCCCTCGACGACGCTCCACTCGTCCGGCGCCGCGGCCGCATAGCCCTGCCAGCCCGTCACGACGAGCAGCCGGCCGCGGTCGGCCGGACACCAGGACAGATCGGTGAGGCAGTCGGCGAGCGCGTCCCAGTTGCGGCCGAACCAGTCCGGCAGCCGCAATGCACCGGCGCACCGGTCCATGAAGGCGGCCTTGTCCGCGACCCCCTCCAGGTCCAGGGACGTACCGGTCCAGCCGGCGCCCCGCGCGGCGGCCAGCGCCTGGGCCACCGAGCGCTCGGCGGGCCAGGGCAGCACCCCGGGGGGCGTACTGCCGTCGAGCACCGCCGCGAGCGGCCGGGGCACTGAACCCGTCATCGGAGCACCGCCTTGAAGGTCCGGTAGTGGTCGTCGGTGTAGTACGTCTCCTGGCTCCGGCCGGTGACGAGCCGACGGGCCCCGCGGTCCGGCGAGCCGGGTGTGGGCACCGTGTACTCGTGGTAGTGACCGCGCGGCTGACGGGGCAGCAGCCGCTCACGGTTGCCGAAGACGGTCCCGTCCTGCGGATACGGGAAGGGCCCGCCCTCGTCGATGAGCCGGAGGGTGGTCCGCGCCTGCGGGGGCAGCGCGCCGACCGGGACGGCCGGCATGCCCTGCGCCCAGTCCGGCACGCCGGAGCGGCTCGGGGCATCGGCGGCGGCCGTGGCGGTGGACCGCGGCGCGACGGACGAACTCCCGCCCGCGCCACCGCCCGTGGCACACCCGGCCAGCACGAGGAGCAGCCCGGCCAGCAGCGCGCCGAGGGCGGCGGCGGCACGGCGCGGGGCGGAGCGGATCACCATGCGCCGATGCTGTCACAGGGCCGCGCAGGCTGCTCGTCGATACCGCGCCAGGAGTGGACGGGGCGGGGCGGCGGGGCGGGCGTTCACGCGCGAGGGCGGGGCGGCGGGGCGGGCGTTCACGCGCGAGGGCGGGGCGGGCGGCCGCGGCCGTTCGCGCGAGGCGGCGGAGCAGCCACGGGCGTGCGCGCGAGGCCCCGCCCCGGCGGGGTCACGCCCCGTCAGGGTCCGCCCGGTCCAGTGCGGGGCGCGGCCCGGGGCCGGTCTCCAGCAGCAGATGGTCGGCCGCTGCGGTGTCCGTGACCAGGCTCGTCACCAGCCCGGAGCGCAGCACCGCGCCGATCGCGTCGGCCTTGCGGCGGCCGCCGGCGATGGCCACGACCTCCGGGATACGGCGGAGCCGGTCCGCCTCGACGGTGATGCAGCGCTCGCCGAGGTCCCGGCCGATCCGGCGGCCCTCGGTGTCGAAGAGGTGCGCCGACATCTCGGCGGCCGCACCCAGCGAGGCGTAGTGCTCCCGCTCCTGCTCCGACAGCATGTCGTAGACCGTCGAGACGCCCGGCTCCCAGGAGCCGATGGAGACGCAGGCGACGGTGACCTTGTCGAAGTACTCGAACGCGCGGGCGATCCCGGTCTGGCGGCGCAGCGCCTCGGCGGTCGCCGAGTCCGGCAGCAGCATCGGCGCATAGATCGGGTGCGCCTCGCCGCCGGAGACGTCGGCCGCCCGGCGCACCGCCTCGACCGAGCCGCGGTCGGCGGTGCCCGCGTCGTACACACCGGTCAACTGCACGACGGTGCACGGCGGGAGGCGGTGCAGCGCGGCCGCCATGTGAATGGTCGACCGGCCCCAGGCCAGCCCGAGCACATCGCCCTCGTTGACCAGCTCGCCGAGCAGATCGGCGGCCACCTCGCCGAGGTTCTCCGGGTCGGCGGCGTCGTCGGGCGGGGTCTGACCGCCGAAGGCGGGGGGAGCGTCCGCGGGCGATTCGACGACCACCGCGTGCCGCAGGCCGTAGCGGGCCCGCAGGGCGTCGGAGCGTTCGGCGTCCAGCTCGGAGGGCACCCGGATCTCGATCCGCACGAGATCACGTTCCAGGGCGGTCTCCAGCACCCGCGCGACCTTGAAGCGGCTGACGCCGAATTCCTCCGCGATCTGGATCTTCGACTTGTTCTCAAGATAGAAACGGCGGGCCATGGCCGCGGCCTGCACCAGCTCGGCAGGGCCCATTCCGGACTGTGGGCGGCTGGCTACCACGAAATTCTCCCCTTTTGCGCATCTGATCGAGTCTTTGCTCATCCTTTCAGAAACCCGGCGGCAACGGGGACCATGACCGCCCCGACCCTCGTGAACGCTCGGTTGCGCCACGAACAACCGGCGGCACGGTCCCCGCCCGCGCGGATTTCCATGGCGTGAATCAGTCGGGCCGCCGGTTCCCGCTCGCCGCGCTCAGTGCGCGCAGCCCCAGCCCGCCGCCGCGGTCGCCGTCTCGGCCTTCTCCCGCAGATCGCGGACCGCCTTGGCCGGGTCGTCCGCGCCGTACACCGCGGAGCCCGCCACGAACACATCGGCGCCCGCCTCCGCGCAGCGCTCGATGGTGGCCGCCGACACCCCGCCGTCCACCTGGAGACCCAGCTGCAAACCGTGCCGGGAGATCAGCTCACGGGTGCGGCGGATCTTCGGCAGCATGATGTCCAGGAACGCCTGGCCGCCGAAGCCGGGCTCCACGGTCATGATCAGCAGC
This sequence comes from Streptomyces caniferus, assembly GCF_009811555.1. GTDB lineage: Bacteria > Actinomycetota > Actinomycetes > Streptomycetales > Streptomycetaceae > Streptomyces > Streptomyces caniferus. Next base: position 1,623,509 of record NZ_BLIN01000005.1, read on the forward strand.
ATGTCGAGCTCGGGGAGCAGGTCCTCGTACGGCTCGATCGGTGTGGCCGGCTTCAGCGCCATCGACGCCCGGGCGCCCTTGGCCCGGATCTCCCGAGCCAGCCGCACCGGCGCGGCCGCCGCCTCCACGTGGAAGGTCACCGACCCGGCCCCGGCCTCGATGTACTGCGGCGCCCAGCGGTCCGGGTCCTCGATCATCAGGTGCAGATCGAGGGGCGTGTCCGTCGCCCTGCTCAGCGACTCGACGACCGGCACACCGAGGGTGAGGTTCGGGACGAAGTGGTTGTCCATGACGTCGACGTGCAGCCAGTCGGCGCCCTCGACGGCCCGCGCCTCCTCGGCGAGGCGGGCGAAGTCTGCGGACAGGATGCTGGGGTTGATCAAGGCCATGCCCCCAGTATGGCGCGAGGACCGGGGACGGGCGGAGGGGGGACGGGGCGACGGTCCCGGGAGGGGCATCCGCTGTCGGGCGGCGTCCGCGCGTCCCGGGCCGGGCCGGCGGGTGCACGGAGACGGACGCCGGGCGCCGGGCGCCGGGCGGGAAGTCAGGACACTGAGGCGTGCCCCGTGCGAGGTCACGGGCCGTACGATGCACAACCTGACTCACCCGGGGCCCAGTTGGACATGCCTGTCGGGTGTTCGTCGTCGACATCGGGATGGACGACAAGACCCACGATCCCGTACACGTCAACACGGCCGGCCGCGCGGAGACTCCGCCTCACCGTCCTTGCCCGACGGGGACGTCGCCAAGCCGGATGCTGAGCTGGGCACCCAGTTCCCGGAACCCCAGAGCCGCCGCCACACGCCGTGACGGATACGGCCGTGCTCTCCACTGCGGGAGCAGCCCGGCATCGAGAGCATGGGCCACTGCCGCGGACGCCACGGCCCGGGCCAGGCGCCGGCCCCGGCAGTGTGGAGCGACCAGCACACTCAGGTGGGCCACCGACCGTGGCCAGGACTGGTATCCGGCTGCGGCTATCACCTCGTCGCCCCGGCGAAGGCAGAACGCGGGAGAGGAGATGTCCGCCAGACCGCTCTCGCCGGCATCTTGCTCCCCGGCCAGGGCCAGGAGCGCGGCCGGGCCGCCATGACCGGCCGGCAACTGCTCGACCCCGGTACCTTCATGCGCAGGACGAAAGCCGTCGCCGTCGAGGTAGCCGAGCGAAGCGGGCCCGAGGACATCGAGCACGGGCAGCACCGCACGCAGGCGGACGATGTCGACGAGCTCTTCGTGGGACATCGTCCGCGCGACGTCGTCCATCAGCTCGGCGGCCCGCACGTTCGGCGCCGTGACGAGGGCGGCGTCACCGATCCGTACCACCCCGGTCCACGACAGCGGTGCCCAGCGCGACGTGGGCGCGACCACCACCTTCGCCCCTCCTGAGGGACCGAACTCGACCCATGTGCCCGCCAGCGCCGTCCAAAGCTCCCGGGCACGAACGAGCACGAGATCCTCAGCCATGGCGGCATCCTGCGGCCTCCGCAGCCGGAGCGCGACCGGATTCCGCACGGGCGGTCCGCTCCGTACCGCGGAACTCCGCCCAGCCTCGCTCTCTTTGAGCGTCGACAGCATCGCGCGGGATACCTGAGAATCTGCCGGCTGGCACGAGGCACGACAGCGTCCGGCGCCTTCTCCGGGGCCTACGGGCCGGACAGGGGCCCCGGCGGGTGAGGCGAGGTCATTCCGTTCCGGGGCGCTACGGCGCGCTCCGCTCAGCCGGTCCGTCGCAGCAGCGCCAGGTACATCGCGTCCGTGCCGTGCAGATGCGGCCACAGCTGGACGTCCGGGCCGTCGCCGAGGGCCGGTACGCCGGGCATCAGGGGGCGGGCGTCGACCCACTCCACCTGCACCGGGTCGCCGCCCCGCCCCTTGAGGACGTCGTCCACCACGGCCCGGGTCTCGGCCGGGTGCGGTGAGCAGGTCGCATAGCCGACGACGCCGCCGACCCGTACGGCGGCGAGCGCCTGCCGGAGCAGTTCGCGCTGCAGCGGGGCGAACCCGTCCAGGTCCTCGGGACGGCGCCGCCAGCGCGCCTCGGGCCGGCGGCGCAGCGCGCCCAGGCCGGTGCACGGCACGTCGACCAGCACCCGGTCGAAGGCGCCGGGCCGCCAGGCCGGACGCGTGCCGTCGGCGGCGATGACCGCGTACGGGCCCGGGTTGCCGTCGAGCGCCCGTGCCACCAGACGTGCGCGGTGCGGCTGCTTCTCCGACGCCAGCAGGGCGGCACCGCGCTCGGCCGCGAGCGCCGCCAGCAGCGCCGCCTTGCCGCCGGGGCCCGCGCAGCCGTCGAGCCAGGCACGGTCGGGACCCTCGACGGGTGCGTTCGCCAGCGCGAGGGCGACGAGCTGACTGCCCTCGTCCTGCACCCCGGCGCGCCCTTCGCGGACCGGGTCCAGGGCGCCCGGCTCGCCGCCTTCCGCGAGCCGCACGGCGTACGGGGACCAGCGCCCGGGAAGCGCGCTGTCCTCGCCGACCGTCGTCAGGAGCTCCTCGGCGGTGGACCGGCCGGGCCGGGCCACCAGCGTCACCTCGGGGCGTTCGTTGTCCGCCTCCAGCAGGTCCTCGATACCGGCCCGGCCCCCGCCGAGCGCGTCCCACAGCGCCGAGACGATCCAGCGGGGGTGCGCGTGCACGATGCCGAGATGGTCCTCGGGATCCTCGTCGTACTCGGGGGCGACCCGCTCCAGCCAGCCGTCCCGGTCATGGGCGGCGATCTTGCGCAGGACCGCGTTGACGAACTTCGCCCGCCCGTCGCCCAGCACCACCCGCGCCAGCTCGACGCTGGCGCTCACCGCCGCATGCGTCGGAATGCGGGTGCCGAGCAACTGGTGCGCCCCGAGGGTCAGCACGTCCAGGACCGGCGGGTCCACCTCCCGCAGCGGCCGGTCCACGCACTGCGCGATGATCGCGTCGTACGTGCCCTGCCACCGCAGCGTCCCGTAGACCAGCTCCGTCGCCAGCGCCGCGTCGCGGCCGTCGAAGTCGCCGCCCTCGCGCGCCTTGCGCAGCAACGGCGGCAACACGAGGTTCGCGTAGGCGTCCCGCTCGTCGACGGCCCGCAACGCCTCGAACGCGAGGATCCTGACCGGGTCCTTCTGCGGGCGACGATGGGGCTTGCTGGGGCGACGACGCGGCTGCTGACTCACAGAAAAGGTGCTCCGGATACGAGATGAGGGGTCCGTCCCAGCCTACGCGGGCCCGCGACCGGACCGCGCGGGGAGGCCGGACGAGGACCGGGACCGGAGCAGCCATCCGGCGGCTGAGGGTCCCGGTCCGGCGGCTACCGGTCCCCGTCCCACGACTGCGGGTCCCGCCTCGGACGGCCAAGTGTCAGTCCCCCAGCCGCTCCCCGGCCTCGATCCGCACCCCGCGCGCCCAGTCCGCCGCCTTCATCGGCTTCTTGCCCTGCGGCTGGACCCAGACGAGTTCGACGGGGTGGCTGCCGGTGCCGACGTACACCGCCTTCTTCGTCACCGCGAGGTTGCCCGGCGCGAGAGCGGGTTCGGTGTGCCCCGCGGCGAGAACGGCCGACATCAGCTTGAGGCGCTCGCCGCGGAAGACCGTCCAGGCCCCGGGCGCGGGCGCACAGCCGCGGATCACCCGGTCGACCCGCAGCGCGGGCGCCGCCCAGTCCACCTTGGCGTCCTCGACCTCGATCTTCGGCGCGAGCGTGACCCCCTCGGCCGGCTGCGGCACGGCCTGCAGCGTGCCGTCCTCGATGCCGTCCATCGTCGCCACGAGCAGCCCGGAACCGGCGAACGCCAGCCGGGTCAGCAGGTCGCCGCTGGTGTCCGTCGGCCGGACCTGCTCGGTCAGCACCCCGAAGACCGGGCCGGAGTCCAGTCCGGTCTCGATCTGGAACGTCGAGGCACCCGTCACCTCGTCCCCCGCCAGCACCGCATGCTGCACGGGCGCCGCGCCGCGCCACGCGGGCAGCAGCGAGAAGTGCAGATTGACCCACCCCTTGGCGGGGATGTCGAGCGCGGACTTCGGCAGCAGCGCGCCGTAGGCGACCACCGGACAGCAGTCCGGCGCGATCTCCCGCAGCCGGGCCAGGAAGTCCTCGTCGCGCGGCTTGACGGGCTTGAGCACCTCGATGCCCGCCTCCTGCGCGCGCTCGGCGACCGGGCTGGCGACCAGCTTCCGGCCGCGCCCTGCCGGTGCGTCGGGCCGGGTGACGACGGCCACGACCTCGTGCCGGTCCGAGGCGATCAGGGCATCGAGGGCGGGTACGGCGACCTCGGGGGTGCCGGCGAAGACAAGCCTCATGGGTGGCGATCTACCTCTCACACGCAGCGGAACGACACACCAGTCTAGGGGTCCCGTCCCAGGCCATGGGCCGTGGATCCAGGGGGCGTACACGATTTCCCGCGCCTCGTACGGAAGCTCGTACGCCCCCATACCGTGACCAGAGCCGCTGCTGTCGCGTTGGTCAAACAGCATTGACCCGGACCGGGCCGCTTCGGCCCGCTTCCCTTCACCCTTCCTTTTCCACGCCGGTTCGAGAGGCTTGCTCATGGCCGACCACGCAACCCACGACGCCCAGGCGCGCGCCAGCCTGCATCTCCTGGTGCGGGACATCGAACGGGTGCGCCGGCAGGTGGACGCCCTGCGCACGCTGACCGCTCAGCTCGGCAACGTCTACCGGCCGCGGCGCACCGGCCCCTCCGCGGGCTTCGTCGTCTACGGACGCGCGCCCGCCCCGACGGTGCGCCTCGCCCAGGAGCTGCGGGACAGCGTCGAAACGCTCGTCACGGCCGCGGTCGACTTCGACCGTTCGCTGGGATTCTCCTGGGACGCGGTGGGCTCGGCACTCGGCGTCACCAAGCAGGCGGTGCACCGCCGTTACGGTGCCCGCCGGGCCGCCGCCCAGACCGCCGCGGAGAGCAACGGCGCCGAGGCGCCGGTGCGTTCACCCGAGGCGGCCGCGACCCGTGCGATGACCGTGGCCGCGGGCCTGCCCGGCTCCGCGTCCGTCCCGGCCGCCCGCTCCATGCCCGCCCAGTCCTCCGCGCTCTCCCGTGACGAGGCGGCGCGTCCGGGCGCCTTCCCCGGCCCCCGCAACGGCTGAGCCGCCCCGGCACCGAGCGCACTCCGCTCCCCCGCCACGCGCCAACGCCCCGGGACCACCACCGACATCGGTCCCGGGGCGGCGCCATGCCCGGGGACCGCGGGCGCGCGGGGCATGGGGGTCACAGCGCGTCGCCACCGGAGGACGCCTCGGGGTGACACGGCATCACGCCCCGACCCGGGCCTCCGCACTCGCCGCTCGGGCCACCCGCACCCGCATCGGCAGCACCGCAGCTCCCGCACCCTCCCCCGGGCCTCACCCCAGATCCGGCGGATCGATCCGTACCCGTACCGCCTCCCCCTCCCGCTTGACCAGCCGGGCCGCGCGGGCGGCCTTGAGCGCCGCGGCGAGGGCGGCGCCCTGGCCGGGGCGGACGCGGACCAGTGCGCGTTCCCACTGTTCGCCCGGCGGGGGGTCGCCCGGCCGACGCGGGCGCGCGGGGTCCGGCACCGACAGCGGGACGGGTCCCAACACCTCGGCACCCGCCGGGAGTTCGGCGTCCCTCAGCAGCTCGACGACATCCTCGGCGCGGCCGGCGACGGAGGCCATCCGCGACACCGGGGGGAATCCCAGCTCGGCCCGCTCGGCCAGCTCGCGGACGGCATGGCCGGCCGGGTCCCAGCGCACCAGCGCCTGCACCGGACGCAGCGTCGGCTCCGCGATCACCGCGACGGTGCCGCCCTCCGCCTGGCCGCGGACCAGCGCTGCGGCGCCCAGCCAGCGGCGCAGCGCCTCCTCGCCCGCCCGCAGGTCCGGCCGCCCCAGCAGCGCCCAGCCGTCCAGCAGCAGCGCCGCCGCGTATCCGCCGCCCTCGGCCACCGGTTCCGCGCCCGGTGTGCTCACCACGAGCGCGGGAGCAGCCGGAACCGATGCCAGCACATGGTCGCGCCCCGAGGTCCGCACCGGGACCGACGGGAACACCCGGCCCAACTCCTCGGCCGTCCGCCGGGCCCCCACGATCTGGGCCCGGAGCCGGAATCCGCCGCACTCGGCACAGTGCCAGCCCGGCTCCGGCCGCCCGCACCACGCACAGGCCAGCTCCCCCGCGTCCTGCGACTCCAGCGGGCCCGCGCAGGCCCGGCAGCGCGCGGGGGTACGGCACCGTTCACAGGCCAGCCGGGGCGCATATCCCCGCCGCGGGACCTGGACGAGGACCGGGCCGTGCTTGAGGCCCTCGCGCACCACCTGCCAGGCCATCGACGGCAGCCGGGCGGCGCGCGCGGCGGCGTCCCGCGCCTCGTCGCCGTCGCCGACCGTACGCACCAGGGGCGCCGCGGTGCGCACCTGTTCGCGTTCGGCGGTCAGCGGGCGCGCCCAGCCCGTCTCGACCAGCTGGGCCGCCTCGACCGTGCAGCTCAGCCCGCCCAGCAGACATCCGGCGCGCTCGTTGACCGACCGCTGGATGAGGACCTCACGGGCGTGCGGCTGGGGTGCATGGGGGTCGCTGTGGCTGGCGTCCCCGTCGTCCCACAGGGCGACCAGGCCCAGGTCGGCGACCGGCGCGAACATCGCCGCACGTGTCCCGATCACGGCGCGCACCGCGCCCCGGCTGACCGCCAGCCAGCGGCGGTAGCGCTCCTCGGGCCCGGCATCGGCGGTCAGCAGCACATGCCGGCCCTCCCCGATCAGCTCGCCGAGCGCCTCGTCCACCCGCGCGGCGGCCCGCCCGTCCGGCACCACCACCAGCGCACCACGCCCCCCGGCCAGCGCCGCGGCCGCGGCCCGCGCCAGCTCCTGCGGCCAGGTCGCCCCGGGCAGCGCGGTCCACACCGCCCGCGGCGCATCGCCCCGCGTCAGCGCTGCCAGGAACCCGGGACCCGCCCCGTAACGCTCCCAACTTCCGGGCTCCGGCGGCGCGTTGGGCGGCAGCGGGGCCGGTGACGGCTTGGCCTCCGCCCGCGCCCGGCGCGGCGGCACGGCCAGCTGCACCACATCGGCGAGCGTCCCGGCATAGCGGTCCGCCACCGCCCGGCACAGCCCCAGCAGCTCGGGCGTCAGCACCCGCTCGGACGACAGCACCTGCGCGATCGGGGCGAGCACTCCGCGGTAGTCGCTCTCCGCGACCCGCTCCACGATGAAGCCGCTGACCAGCTTGCCGCCCTCACGACGGCCGCCCTTCTCCCCCGCGCCGAACCGCACCCGCACCCGCACCCCGGGCTGCGCCTCGGCGTCCATCGCCGCGGGCACCGCGTAGTCGAAGTACCGGTCGAGGTGCACCAGCCCCTTGTCGACCAGCACCCGCGCCACCGGCAGCTCGGCGGCGAGCTCGGCTCCCCGCCAGGTCCGCGGCTTCGCCCGCTCCGTCTTGGTCTCCCGCACGGCCTCGCGGATGAGGGCCAACTGCTCGCCCGCATCCGAAGCCCCCGCCTCCGGTCGCCCGTTCTCCCTGCTCACAGCATCAGTCTTAGCAGACGGCACGGACATCGAGCGGCGGCCTGTGGACAGCCGACGGCCCCGGACCGTCGAGCGGTCCGGGGCCGTGGGTCACTTCACGGGCGGTAGGAAAACCGGCGGGATCAGAGCCCCGCGGCCTTCTTCAGCGCCTCCACGCGGTCGGTGCGCTCCCAGGTGAAGTCCTCCAGCTCACGGCCGAAGTGGCCGTAGGCGGCGGTCTGGGCGTAGATCGGGCGGAGCAGATCGAGGTCGCGGATGATGGCGGCCGGGCGGAGGTCGAAGACCTCGCCGATCGCCTGCTCGATCTTGTCGGTGTCGACGGTCGCGGTGCCGAAGGTCTCGACGAAGAGACCGACCGGCTCGGCCTTGCCGATGGCGTAGGCGACCTGGACCTCGCAGCGGGCCGCGAGGCCGGCGGCGACGACGTTCTTGGCGACCCAGCGCATCGCGTAGGCGGCCGAGCGGTCGACCTTGGACGGGTCCTTGCCGGAGAAGGCGCCGCCACCGTGGCGGGCCATGCCGCCGTAGGTGTCGATGATGATCTTGCGGCCGGTGAGGCCGGCGTCGCCCATCGGGCCGCCGATCTCGAAGCGGCCGGTCGGGTTGACCAGCAGCCGGTAGCCGTCGGTGTCCAGCTTGATGCCGTCCTCGACGAGCTGGTTGAGGACGTGCTCGACGACGAACTCGCGGATGTCGGGAGCGAGCAGCGAGTCGAGGTCGATGTCGCTGGCGTGCTGCGAGGAGACCACGACGGTGTCGAGACGGACGGCCTTGTGGCCGTCGTACTCGATGGTGACCTGGGTCTTGCCGTCGGGGCGGAGGTAGGGGATGGTCCCGTTCTTGCGGACCTCTGACAGGCGCTTCGACAGGCGGTGCGCGAGGTTGATCGGGAGCGGCATCAGCTCCGGCGTCTCGTCGCAGGCGTAGCCGAACATCAGGCCCTGGTCGCCCGCGCCCTGCCGGTCCAGCTCGTCGTCGTCGCCCTCGACACGGTTCTCGTACGCGGTGTCGACACCCTGGGCGATGTCCGGGGACTGCGCGCCGATGGACACCGAGACGCCGCAGGAAGCGCCGTCGAAGCCCTTCTTGGACGAGTCGTAGCCGATGTCCAGGATCTTGTTGCGGACGAGATTGGGGATGTCGGCGTACGCCTTCGTCGTCACCTCGCCGGCCACATGCACCAGGCCGGTGGTGATCAACGTCTCCACGGCGACCCGGGAGGTCGGGTCCTCCTTGAGGAGAGCGTCGAGGATGGTGTCGCTGATCTGGTCAGCGATCTTGTCGGGGTGGCCCTCGGTGACGGACTCCGAGGTGAAGAGGCGGCGGGACACATCGCTCCCTGGGGTTGCAGCGGCTGCTGGCTGATCATTGGCGGAACGGCCGAGAGCTGCGCTCGGCCCGATCCGCTCGCCAGTTTATCGGTCGTGTGCGGCGTTCGGGCACGCGGTCTCGATTTATGGACCCCCCGTGACCTGGGACACCACGGCCCGAGGTAGGACGATCACCTCGAGAATGGACCGGGTCAAGAGGACATGCCGGATTTTAGGGGGCCGGTGGAGTGATCACGGGACCCCTGTGGACATCTCAGGGGCGAATCTCGGCCAGTCGGGGGGCGACCAGGTCCCATACGGTGTCGGCCAGGTCTTCCTTGGGTCCGTACGGGACCGGGGTCTCGGTTCCGTCGGCCGCCAGGATCACCGCCTCGTTCTCGCCCGAGCCGAAGGTCTTGTGCTCCCCGACCTCATTGACGACCAGCAGGTCACACCCCTTGCGGGCGAGCTTGGCACGGCCGTTGGCGAGCACGTCGTCGGTCTCCGCGGCGAAGCCGACCACGAGCCGGCCGGGGTGGGTCCGCTCGGCGGAGAGCTCGGCAAGAATGTCCGGATTCCTCACCAGAGTGACCGGTTCCGGCTCCTGACCCTCGACCTTCTTGATCTTGCCGGTGGTGTAGACGGCGGGCCGGAAATCGGCGACGGCGGCGGCCATGACCACCGCATCGGCGTCCGCGGCGGCCTTCAGGACCGCCTCGTGGAGCTGACGGGCCGTGCCGATGCGGATCACGTCCACCCCGGCCGGATCGGGCAGCTCGGTGTTGCCGGCGACCAGCGTGACCCGGGCGCCGCGGGCCACCGCCGTACGGGCCAGCGCGTAGCCCTGCTTGCCGGAGGAGCGGTTGCCCAGGTAGCGGACGGGGTCCAGCGGCTCGCGGGTACCGCCCGCGCTGACCACCACATGACGGCCGGCGAGGTCCTGCTCCGTGGCCCGGGCGCCGCGGGCCAGCACCCGGCGACAGAACGCGAAGATCTCGGCCGGGTCGGGGAAGCGGCCCTTGCCGGTGTCGACACCGGTCAGCCGGCCGACCGCCGGATCGATGACGAGGGCGCCGCGGCGGCGCAGCGTGGCGACGTTCTCCTGCGTGGCGGGGTTCTCCCACATCTCGGTGTGCATCGCCGGGGCGAAGACCACCGGGCAGCGCGCGGTGAGCAGGGTGTTGGTCAGCAGGTCGTCGGCGAGGCCGTGAGCGGCCTTGGCGAGCAGGTCGGCGGTGGCGGGGGCGACCACGACGAGGTCGGCGGCCTGGCCGATCCGGACGTGCGGGACCTCGTGGACGGATTCCCAGACCTCGGTGCCCGCCGGGTTGCCGGACAGCGCCGACCAGGTGGCCTCGCCGACGAAGTGCAGCGCCGAGGCGGTCGGCACGACCCGTACGTCGTGCCCGGACTCGGTCAGCCGCCGCAGCAGCTCGCACGCCTTGTAGGCGGCGATCCCGCCGCTGACCCCCAGGACGACCCTGGGCCGCTCCCGCTCACGCTTGTCCATCGCTTCGCCGCTCCCCGGGCCTAGGTCCCTACGTATGCCCCTATGACACACCAAGGGCCCGGCGGTCGCGCCGCCGGGCCCCAGGTGAAATGTGCTGCTGCTTACTGCGCCGGGCCCTCGATGGCCTCGGAGGTCAGCAGGCCCGCGTTGATCTCGCGGAGCGCGATCGACAGGGGCTTCTCGTGGACGTGGGTGTCCACGAGCGGGCCGACGTACTCGAGCAGGCCCTCGCCGAGCTGCGAGTAGTACGCGTTGATCTGCCGCGCGCGCTTGGCGGCGTAGATCACCAGGCTGTACTTCGAATCGGTGGCCTCGAGAAGCTCATCAATGGGCGGGTTGATGATGCCCTCGGGTGCGGTGATGGAAGAGGACACTCTCTGCCTTCCGAAGGGGGATGAAGCGGGGGTGTTGCGCAAAGTCTTGGACGGTCCGGGGAGCTGAGCGGTCAGCCGCTGGTGTTCTCGTCTCCGGATCGATTCAGCATCAAGGCTAGCAGCTCACGGCTGACGTCCTCGACGGAGGTGTTGACAAGCGTCACATCGAACTCCTTCTCCGCCGCCAGTTCGATCCTGGCGGCGGCCAGCCGGCGCTCGATGACCTCCGGCGCCTCCGTGCCCCGGCCGGTGAGCCGGCGGACCAGCTCGTCCCAGCTCGGCGGGGCCAGGAAGACCAGGTTGGCCTCCGCCATGGACTCGCGGACCTGGCGGGCGCCCTGCAGGTCGATCTCCAGCAGGACGGGCTCCCCGGACTCCAGCCGGTCCAGCACCGCCTTGCGGGGGGTGCCGTACCGGTTGCCCGCGAATTCGGCCCATTCGAGCAGCTCACCGTTGGCGATGAGCTTGTCGAATTCGCCGTCGTCGACGAAGAAGTACTGGACGCCGTGCCGCTCCCCGGGGCGCGGCTTGCGGGTGGTGGCCGACACCGAGAGCCAGACCTCGGGGTGGACCTTGCGCATATGCGCGACGACCGTGCTCTTGCCGACCCCGGAGGGGCCGGAGAGCACGGTCAGTCGCGGTTGTCTGGCCGGGGGCGCGGGGGTCGTCCCCCCGGAGACTGCAGAACTCATGCAGCGATTATTCCAGCTTCCCGGTCATGCCGGAAAATTCAGGAAGCTGTGCTGCCGAACTCGCGCTCCAGCGACGCGATCTGGTTGGAGCCAAGACCCCGGACACGGCGGCTCTCGGAGATCCCGAGTCGCTCCATGATCTGCTTGGCGCGGACCTTGCCGACGCCCGGCAGGGACTCCAGGAGGGCGGAGACCTTCATCTTGCCGATGACGTCGTTCTCCTGGCCCTGCTTGATGACCTCATGGAGGGAAGCACCGGAGTGCTTGAGTCGATTCTTGACCTCGGCGCGCTCCCGGCGAGCCGCGGCGGCCTTCTCGAGCGCGGCTGCGCGCTGTTCAGGGGTAAGGGGCGGAAGAGCCACGCCTACGTCACCTCGGATGTCGAACTGTCGGATACGGACCAGTGTGGAACCTAGTCACCCCGCACCTGCGGAGCAACGAGCAACGCGCTTACGTGCAGTGCTCTCGTCGGAGACTAGCGCCAGAGGGCGCCAGAGTCAGCGAGAACAAGCGAAAAGTCCTGGTCAGACTCTGCTGACCAGGACAATTCGGGACCAAAGTCCCCGCCGGAGGGCTCTTAATCGAGCGCGGTCCGCACTTCGTCGGTGAATCGGTCCGCCGCGGCGCGCAGTGCCGCGGTGTCCGGACCGTGCCGCAGCACCCCCCGGCTGACGCTCGGCACGACGTTGCGCACGGCGTCCCCGAAGACCTTCGGGAGGTCGGCGGGGGTGGCGCCCTGGGCGCCGATGCCGGGGGCGAGCAGCGGGCCGTTGATCGCCAGGTCGAACGAGGAGAGATCGCCGAGCGTGGCGCCGACGACCGCGCCGAAGGAGCCCAGCGGCTCGGCACCGGCGTTCTCGGCGGCGAGGTGGCCGAGCATGGTCGCGGCGAGCGTACGGCCGTCCTCGCGCACCGCCCGCTGGACCTCGGCGCCCTCCGGGTTGGAGGTGAGGGCGAGGACGAAGAGCCCGGCGCCGCTCTCGCGGGCCAGCTCGACGGCTGGCCGCAGCGAGCCGTAGCCGAGGTACGGGGAGACGGTCAGCGCGTCGGAGAACAGCGGCGAGTCCTTGCGCAGGTAGGTCTCCGCGTAAGCGGCCATGGTCGAGCCGATGTCGCCGCGCTTGGCGTCCATCAGGACCAGGGCGCCGCGCTCGCGGGCCTCCTCGACGGCGGTCTCCAGTACGGCCAGGCCGCGCGAGCCGAAGCGCTCGAAGAACGCGGATTGTGGCTTGAAGAGCGCCACCGTCTCGCCGAGGGCCTCCACCACGGTCCGGGTGAACCGCGCCAGGCCCGCGACATCGTCGCTCAGGCCCCAGTCGGCCAGCAGCGAGGCATGCGGGTCGATACCGACGCAGAGCGGGCCCCGCTCGTCCATGGCGCGGCGCAGGCGGGCCCCGAAGGGGTTCGCAGACGCATCCTGCGGCCCGGAGGGCCTCGGTGAGGGGTGGTGGTCGGGCGACGGGCGGGCGCCGAAGGGCTCCTGGCTCATGCGGTCACCTTCTTGTGCTCGGCGCCGACGGCGTCGGCGAGGGTGGCGTAGGGGCTGTTGCGCAGGCGGGCGGCGAGGCCCTTGTGGATCGCGCGGCACCAGAACGGGCCCTGGTAGATGAAGGCGCTGTAGCCCTGGACGAGGGTGGCGCCGGCGAGGATGCGCTGCCAGGCGTCCTCGGCGTTCTCGATGCCCCCCACCCCGATGAGGGTGACCTTGTCGCCGACGCGGGCGTAGAGGCGGCGCAGCACCTCCAGGGAGCGCTCCTTGACGGGCGCGCCGGACAGGCCGCCGGTCTCGGCGGTCAGCTTCGGGTCGGAGGCCAGGCCGAGGCTCTCGCGGGCGATGGTGGTGTTGGTGGCGATGATCCCGTCCAGGCCCAGCTCGACGGCCAGGTCGGCGACGGCGTCCACGTCGGCGTCGGCGAGGTCCGGAGCGATCTTGACCAGCAGCGGGACCCGGCGGTCGGTGACCGTACGGTCGGCGGCCTCGCGTACGGCCGTCAGCAGCGGGCGCAGGTGGTCGACGGCCTGGAGGTTGCGCAGCCCCGGGGTGTTCGGGGAGGAGACGTTGACGACCAGGTAGTCGGCGTGCCGGGCGAGGCGCTCGGTGGAGGTGACGTAGTCGGCGCTCGCCTCGGCCTCCGGGACGACCTTGGTCTTGCCGATGTTGACGCCGACGGTGGCCGGGAAGACCGGGCGGCGGGCGGCCAGACGGGCCGCCACGGACGCGGAGCCGTCGTTGTTGAAGCCCATCCGGTTGATCAGCGCACGGTCCGGCACGAGCCGGAACAGGCGCTTCTTGGGGTTGCCGGGCTGGGCCTGGCCGGTGACCGTGCCGATCTCGACATGGTCGAAGCCGAGCACGGTCATCCCGTCGATCGCGACGGCGTTCTTGTCGAAGCCGGCGGCCAGGCCGAAGGGGCCGTGCATCCGGCGTCCCAGGGCCTCGGTGCGCAGCTCCCGGTAGCGGGGGGCGAGGGCGGCCGCCAGGAAGGTGCGCAGCACGGGGATGCGCACGGCCAGCTGGATCCAGCGGAAGGCCAGGTGGTGGGCCTGCTCGGGGTCCATGCGCTTGAAGATCAGGTGGAAGAAGAGGCGGTACATCGTCGGGTGGGCCTTCCGGGGTGAGGAGCGAGGGGCGCACGAAGAGGGGGACACCGCGTCGGTGTCCCCCTCCTGGCCGCTACTCCTCGCGGGCCGCGGTGAGATGTTCGGCGTGTTCCTGGAGGGAACGTACGCCCACGTCACCGCGGGACATCGCCTCGATGCCCTGGACGGCGGCGGCGAGCGCCTGGACCGTGGTCAGGCAGGGCACGGCGCGGGCGACCGCGGCGGTGCGGATGTCGTAGCCGTCCAGCCGGCCGCCGGTGCCGTAGGGGGTGTTGACGATCAGGTCGACCTGGCCGTCGTGGATGAGCTGGACGATGGTCTTCTCACCGTTGGGCCCCTCGCCCTCGGACTGCTTGCGCACCACGGTGGCGTTGATGCCGTTGCGGCGCAGCACCTCGGCGGTGCCGGAGGTGGCCAGCAGCTCGAAGCCGTGCGCGACCAGCTCGCGGGCCGGGAAGATCATCGAGCGCTTGTCGCGGTTGGCGACCGAGACGAACGCGCGGCCCTTGGTGGGCAGCGCCCCGTAGGCGCCGGTCTGCGACTTGGCGTAGGCGGTGCCGAAGACCGAGTCGATGCCCATGACCTCGCCGGTGGAGCGCATCTCCGGGCCGAGGATGGTGTCCACACCGCGGCCCTGGATGTCGCGGAACCGCGACCAGGGCATCACGGCTTCCTTGACCGAGATCGGCGCGTCCAGCGGCAGGGTGCCGCCGTCGCCCGTCTTGGGCAGCATGCCCTCGGCGCGCAGCTCGGCGATGGTGGCGCCCAGCGAGATCCGGGCGGCGGCCTTGGCCAGCGGCACCGCGGTGGCCTTCGAGGTGAAGGGCACCGTACGGGACGCGCGGGGGTTGGCCTCCAGCACGTAGAGGATGTCGCCGGCCATCGCGAACTGGATGTTGATCAGGCCGCGGACACCGACGCCCTTGGCGATGGCCTCCGTCGAGGCGCGCAGCCGCTTGATGTCGTAGCCGCCCAGCGTGATCGGGGGCAGCGCGCAGGCGGAGTCGCCGGAGTGGATGCCGGCCTCCTCGATGTGCTCCATGACGCCGCCGAGGTAGAGCTCGTGGCCGTCGTAGAGCGCGTCGACGTCGATCTCGATGGCGTCGTCGAGGAACCGGTCGATGAGGACCGGGTGGCGGTCGATCAGGCCGGCGTGGCGGGTGAGGTACTCGCCCAGCGACGGCTCGTCGTAGACGATCTCCATACCGCGGCCGCCGAGCACGTAGGACGGGCGGACCATGACCGGGTAGCCGATCTCGGTGGCGATCCGCTTCGCCTCGTCGAAGGAGAAGGCGGTGCCGTACTTGGGGGCCGGCAGCCCGGCTTCGGTGAGCACCCGGCCGAAGGCGCCGCGCTCCTCGGCGAGGTCGATCGCCTCGGGCGAGGTGCCGACGATCGGCACACCGTTGTCCTTGAGCGCCTGCGCCAGGCCCAGCGGGGTCTGGCCGCCGAGCTGGACGATGACACCCGCGACCGGTCCGGCCTGGGTCTCGGCGTGCACGATCTCCAGCACGTCTTCGAGCGTCAGCGGCTCGAAGTACAGGCGGTCGGAGGTGTCGTAGTCCGTGGAGACGGTCTCCGGGTTGCAGTTGACCATCACGGTCTCGTAGCCGGCGTCGCTGAGCGCGAACGAGGCGTGGACGCAGGAGTAGTCGAACTCGATGCCCTGGCCGATGCGGTTGGGGCCGGAGCCGAGGATGATCACGGCCGGCTTCTCGCGGGGCGCGACCTCGCTCTCCTCGTCGTAGGACGAGTAGAAGTACGGGGTCTTCGCGGCGAACTCGGCGGCGCAGGTGTCGACCGTCTTGTAGACCGGGCGGACCCCGAGGGCGTGCCGGACCTCGCGGACGACGTCCTCGCGCAGTCCGCGGATCGCCGCGATCTGGGCGTCGGAGAAGCCGTAGCGCTTTGCGTCCGCAAGGATCTCCGGGTGGAGCTTCTCGGCGGCCGCGATCTCGTCCGCGATCTCCTTGACGAGGAAGAGCTGGTCGACGAACCAGGGGTCGATCTTCGTGGCGTCGAAGACCTCCTGGGGCGTGGCGCCGGCCCGGATCGCCGCCATGACCGTGTTGATCCGGCCGTCGGTCGGGACCTGGGACTTCACCAGCAGCGCGGCCTTGTCGCCCGGCTCGGAGACGAAGTCGAACTGGCTGCCCTTCTTCTCCAGCGAGCGCAGGGCCTTGTTGAGCGCCTCGGGGAAGTTGCGGCCGATCGCCATGGCCTCGCCGACCGACTTCATGGTCGTGGTGAGCGTGGCGTCGGCGGCCGGGAACTTCTCGAAGGCGAACCGCGGCACCTTGACGACGACGTAGTCGAGGGTCGGCTCGAAGGACGCCGGCGTCTTCTCGGTGATGTCGTTGGGGATCTCGTCGAGGGTGTAGCCGACGGCGAGCCGGGCGGCGATCTTCGCGATCGGGAAGCCCGTGGCCTTGGAGGCCAGCGCCGACGAGCGCGAGACGCGGGGGTTCATCTCGATGACGATGACCCGGCCGTCCTCGGGGTTGACCGCGAACTGGATGTTGCAGCCGCCGGTGTCGACCCCGACCTCGCGGATCACGGCGATGCCGATGTCCCGCAGGGTCTGGTACTCACGGTCGGTGAGCGTCATCGCCGGGGCGACGGTGATCGAGTCACCGGTGTGCACGCCCATCGGGTCGAAGTTCTCGATGGAGCAGACGACCACGACGTTGTCGTTCTTGTCGCGCATCAGCTCCAGCTCGTACTCCTTCCAGCCGAGGATGGACTCCTCCAGGAGCACCTCGGTGGTCGGGGAGAGCGTCAGGCCCTGGCCGGCGATCCGGCGCAGCTCCTCCTCGTTGTGCGCGAAGCCGGAGCCGGCGCCGCCCATGGTGAAGGAGGGACGGACGACGACGGGGTAGCCGCCGAGCTCGTCGACGCCCTTCAGGACGTCGTCCATGGAGTGGCAGATGTACGAGCGGGCGGACTCGCCGTGGCCGATCTTGCGGTTGACGGCCTCGACGACCTCCTTGAAGAGGTCGCGGTCCTCGCCCTTGTTGATCGCCTCGACGTTGGCGCCGATCAGCTCGACGTTGTACTTGTCGAGGGTGCCGGACGCGTGCAGCGAGATCGCGGTGTTCAGCGCGGTCTGGCCGCCCAGGGTCGGCAGGAGCGCGTCGGGGCGCTCCTTGGCGATGATCTTCTCGACGAAGTCCGGGGTGATCGGCTCGACATAGGTCGCGTCGGCGATCTCCGGGTCGGTCATGATCGTCGCCGGGTTGGAGTTCACCAGGATGACGCGCAGGCCCTCGGACTTGAGGACCCGGCAGGCCTGGGTGCCGGAGTAGTCGAACTCGGCGGCCTGGCCGATGACGATCGGGCCGGAGCCGATGACCAGGACGGACTGGATATCGGTGCGCTTAGGCACGCTGGCCCTCCATCAGGGAAACGAAGCGGTCGAAGAGGTACGCGGCGTCGTGCGGACCCGCGGCGGCTTCGGGGTGGTACTGGACGCTGAAGGCCGGCTGGTCGAGGAGGTGCAGGCCCTCCACCACGTTGTCATTGAGGCAGACGTGGGAGACCTCGGCGCGGCCGAAGGGGGTGTCGGAGACCTTGTCGAGCGGGGCGTCGACGGCGAATCCGTGGTTGTGCGCGGTGAC
This sequence comes from Streptomyces caniferus, assembly GCF_009811555.1. GTDB lineage: Bacteria > Actinomycetota > Actinomycetes > Streptomycetales > Streptomycetaceae > Streptomyces > Streptomyces caniferus. The sequence continues at coordinate 1,641,078 of NZ_BLIN01000005.1, forward strand.
CTCGACCTTGCCGGTCGTACGGTCCTGCACCGGCTGGTTGATCCCGCGGTGCCCGTACTTGAGCTTGAAGGTGCCGAAGCCCAGGGCGCGGCCCAGGATCTGGTTGCCGAAGCAGATGCCGAACAGCGGCGTCTTGCGCTCCAGGACGCCCTGCATGACGGAGACCGGGTGGTCGGCGGTGGCCGGGTCGCCGGGGCCGTTGGAGAAGAACACGCCGTCCGGGTTCACCGCGTAGACGTCCTCGACGGTGGCGGTGGCCGGCAGGACGTGCACCTCGATGCCGCGCTCGGCCATCCGGTGCGGGGTCATGCCCTTGATGCCCAGGTCGATCGCGGCGACGGTGAACTTCTTCGTGCCGATCGCCGGGACGACGTAGGACTCCTTGGTGGCGACCTGCGTGGACAGGTCCGCGCCCTGCATCTCCGGGGCCTGGCGGACCTTGGCCAGCATCGTGCCCTCGTCGGGCAGCGCGTCGCCGGAGAAGATGCCGACCCGCATGGCACCGCGCTCGCGCAGATGACGGGTCAGGGCGCGGGTGTCGATGCCGCTGATGCCGACGACGCCCTGGGCGACCAGCTCGTCGTCCAGCGAGCGCACCGAGCGCCAGTTGGACGGGGTACGGGCGGGGTCGCGGACGACATAGCCGGAGACCCAGATCCGCTGCGACTCGGGGTCCTCGTCGTTCACACCGGTGTTGCCGATGTGCGGGGCGGTCATGACGACGACCTGGCGGTGGTAGGAGGGGTCGGTCAGCGTCTCCTGGTAGCCGGTCATGCCGGTGGAGAACACCGCCTCGCCGAAGGTCTCCCCCACGGCCCCGTAGGCGCGGCCGCGGAAGGAGCGGCCGTCCTCCAGGACGAGTACGGCGGGGAGCCCCCTTGTGCCGTGGGCGGTGCCCCTGGTGGAGGTCGTCATCGTGCGCCTTCCGTTTCGGTGTGCTCGGTGGTGCTGGTGGTGTGCTCGGTGGTGCTCAGCCGGTTGACGGCCTCGACCCAGGCCGGGTGCTCGTCCGCCCGGTCGGAGCGGAAGCCGGAGTCGATCTGCCGGCCGCCGTGCTCCCAGGTGACGATCAGCAGGCCGCCCTCGGTCAGGACCTTGCCGGCGATGCCCTTGTCGAGGCGCGCGCCGCGCAGCGCGGCGGCCGGCACGAAGAAGTCCGCCGCGCCCGGCCGGACGACGTCCAGGCCCTGGCCGGTGAGGGTCAGCTCGGCGCGGCTCCGGGTCCCCAGCCCGCGCGCCACGATCCGGTCGAGCCACTGCCCGGCGGTGGTGGAGCCGTGGTAGCGGCCGCTGAGGGACAGCTGGGGCTCGCCGGGGTCGTCCGGGGTGGCCGACAGCTCGGGCAGATCGCCCTGGAGCGTGCCGCGCCACTTCCAGCCCTGGCGCATCAGCCAGTAGACGAAGACGACGAAGACCAGCAGGCCGACGACCCAGCCGATCCGTGCGGCCCAGTCGGTGACCGGGGCGGAGTGCTGCGCCGCGGCCAGATTGCTCAGTGGAGGTGTCACGCCAGCTTCCCGTCGACGACCGTTGCCCGGCCCCGCAGGAAGGTGTGGGTCACACGTCCCGGCAGCTCACGGCCCTCGTAGGGGGTGTTGCGGCTGCGGGAGGCGAAGCCCGCGGGGTCCACCTCTCCACGGTAAGCGGAATCGAGCAGCGTGAGGTTGGCGGGCTCACCGACCGAGACGGGACGGCCGTGACCTTCCAGGCGGCCGATGTGCGCCGGGCGGAAGGACATCCGGTCGGCGACACCGGCCCAGTCCAGCAGCCCGCTGTCGACCATCGTGTGCTGGACGACGGAGAGCGCGGTCTCCAGGCCGACCATGCCCATGGCCGCCGCGCCCCACTCGCAGTCCTTGTCCTCGTGCGGGTGCGGGGCGTGGTCGGTGGCGACACAGTCGATCGTGCCGTCGGCGAGCGCCTCGCGCAGCGCCAGGACGTCGGCCTCGGTGCGCAGCGGCGGGTTCACCTTGTAGACGGGGTTGTAGGAGCGGACCAGCTCGTCGGTGAGCAGCAGGTGGTGCGGGGTGACCTCGGCGGTGACGTTCCAGCCCTTGGACTTGGCCCAGCGGACGATCTCGACCGAGCCCGCCGTGGACAGGTGGCAGATGTGCACCCGGGAGCCGACGTGGGCGGCGAGCAGCACATCGCGGGCGATGATCGACTCCTCGGCGACCGCGGGCCAGCCGCCCAGGCCCAGCTCGGCGGAGACGATGCCCTCGTTCATCTGGGCACCCTCGGTGAGGCGGGGCTCCTGGGCGTGCTGGGCGACGACGCCGTCGAAGGCCTTCACGTACTCCAGGGCGCGCCGCATGATCACGGCGTCGTCCACGCACTTGCCGTCGTCGGAGAAGACCCGCACCCCGGCCGCGGACTCGTGCATCGCGCCGAGCTCGGCGAGCTTCTTGCCCTCCAGGCCGACGGTGACCGCACCGATGGGCTGGACGTCGCAGTAGCCGGACTCCTTGCCCAGCCGCCAGACCTGCTCGACGACGCCCGCGGTGTCCGCGACGGGGAAGGTGTTGGCCATGGCGTGCACGGCGGTGAAGCCGCCGACGGCGGCCGCCTTGGTGCCGGTGAGCACGGTCTCGGAGTCCTCGCGGCCCGGCTCGCGCAGGTGGGTGTGCAGATCGACCAGGCCCGGCAGCAGGATCTTGCCGCCGGCCTCGACGACCTGGGCGCCCTCGGCGCTCAGCCCGGTGCCGACCTCCGCGATCGTCTCACCGTCGATCAGCACGTCCTGCGGCTCGCCACCGAGGACCTTCGCGCCGCGAATAAGGATCTTGCTCATGGTTACTTGCTCTCCTCGGTGCGGGTGCTGGTGCCGTTGCCGGCGGTCAGGGCGGGTTCGTTGCCGCCCAGAAGCAGATAGAGGACGGCCATCCGGATGCTGACGCCGTTGGTGACCTGCTCGACGGCCGTGCAGCGGGGCGAGTCGGCGACCTCGGCGGTGATCTCCATGCCGCGGTTCATCGGCCCGGGGTGCATCACGATCGCGTGCTCCGGCATCCGGGACATCCGGTCGCCGTCCAGTCCGTAGCGCCGCGCGTACTCCCGCTCGGTGGGGAAGAACGCCGCGTTCATCCGCTCGCGCTGGACGCGCAGCATCATCACCGCGTCGGACTTGGCGACCACGGCGTCCAGGTCGTAGGAGACCTCGCAGGGCCACTGCTCCACGCCGATCGGCACCAGCGTCGGCGGCGCGACCAGGGTGACCTCGGCGCCGAGGGTGTGCAGCAGATGGACGTTGGAGCGGGCGACCCGGCTGTGCAGGATGTCGCCGACGATGGTGATCCGGCGGCCGTCGAGGTCCTGGCCCAGGCCCGCGTCGGCGCCGACCAGCCGGCGGCGCATCGTGAAGGCGTCGAGCAGCGCCTGGGTGGGGTGTTCGTGGGTGCCGTCACCGGCGTTGACCACGGAGCCGCCGATCCAGCCGGAGGTCGCCAGGCGGTGCGGGGCACCGGAGTCGTGGTGCCGGATGACGACGGCGTCCGCGCCCATCGCCTCCAGGGTCAGGGCGGTGTCCTTGAGCGACTCGCCCTTGGAGACCGACGAGCCCTTCGCGGAGAAGTTGATGACGTCGGCGGAGAGGCGCTTCGCGGCGGCTTCGAACGAGATACGGGTGCGGGTCGAGTCCTCGAAGAAGAGGTTGACGACGGTGCGCCCGCGCAGGGTGGGGAGCTTCTTGATCGGCCGGTCGGCGACCCGGGCCATCTCCTCGGCGGTGTCGAGGATCAGGACGGCGTCGTCGCGCGTGAGGTCGGCGGCCGAGATGAGGTGACGCTTCATCCGGTTTTCTCCGTGAGTGAAGGAGGTGTACGGGAATGTCCGTCGAGCGGGCATGCCTGCGGGCCCGGTGTCACCGGGTCCGCACGCGGTGCGCTATCGCTCGCCGGCCGGGGCGGTGTGCTTCACGCCGAGCAGCACGGCGTCCCGGCCGTCCTCCTCGGTGAGCTGGACCTTGACCGTCTCCCGCAACGACGTGGGGAGGTTCTTGCCTACGTAGTCGGCGCGGATCGGCAGTTCGCGGTGGCCGCGGTCGACCAGGACCGCCAGCTGCACGGCGCGCGGCCGCCCGATGTCGCCCAGCGCGTCCAGCGCGGCGCGGATGGTGCGTCCGGAGAAGAGGACGTCGTCGACGAGGAGGACCACGCGGCCCTCGATGCCGTCGGCGGGGATGTCCGTGCGGGCGAGCGTGCGGGCCGGGCCCAGGCGCAGGTCGTCGCGGTACATCGTGATGTCGAGCGAGCCGACCGGGACCGCGCGGCCGGTGATCTCTTCGAGCTTGGCGGCGAGCCGTCGGGCGAGGAAGACGCCGCGGGTGGGGATTCCCAGGAGCACCACATCGTCCGCGCCCTTGGCGCGCTCGACGATCTCGTGGGCGATGCGGGTGAGCATCCGCGCGATGTCCGGGCCTTCGAGCACCGGGCGGGCGGGGAGCTGAGCCGTCGTGTCGGAACTGCTTGCGTCCATATGAAACGGACCTCCTTCTCCGCCTCACAGGACGGACGTTAAAGGACGTCGGAATTACGCGGCCCAGGCTACCAGGGGCCCTCTCCCGACCCGTCCGCACCCCTGACGGGTGAGGGTCTGCCCCGTTCCGCTTGACGAAGTCAGATTACGCTGCGTAACCTCACAGTGAGTTACCAGCCCGCGGCGGAGCCGCATGTCGATACAGCCGTCTGGGGAGTTTTATGTCCAGCGAATACGCCAAACAGCTCGGGGCCAAGCTCCGCGCCATCCGCACCCAGCAGGGCCTTTCTCTCCACGGCGTCGAGGAGAAGTCCCAGGGCCGCTGGAAGGCCGTGGTGGTGGGTTCGTACGAGCGCGGCGACCGCGCCGTGACCGTGCAGCGCCTTGCCGAACTGGCGGACTTCTACGGCGTTCCGGTGCAGGAACTCCTGCCGGGCACGACACCGGGCGGAGCGGCCGAGCCGCCGCCGAAGCTGGTGCTCGACCTGGAGCGCCTGGCCCATGTCCCGCAGGAGAAGGCCGGCCCGCTGCAGCGCTACGCCGCCACCATCCAGAGCCAGCGCGGTGACTACAACGGCAAGGTCCTCTCGATCCGCCAGGACGACCTGCGCACCCTCGCGGTCATCTACGACCAGTCGCCCTCGGTGCTGACCGAGCAGCTGATCAGCTGGGGCGTGCTCGACGCCGAAGCCCGCCGCGCCGTGCAGCACGACGAGCTCTGAACCCCTTCACCACCTGCAGAAACGTACCGCCGCTCCGGGCTTCCGGGTCGGCGGTTTCTGCATAGCGGCGCACTGACGGCGCACACCGGGGGCGCGCAGTACGCCAGGAGCGCCCCTGGACGGCGTTCTGCGGGCATGCGAAGGGCCCGGAGCATCACCCTTCACTCCGGGCCCGTTCACACGCTCTGTCGACCGCCTACTGCGCCTCGCGACGCAGACTCGGCTTCAGCTCCTTGAACCGGCCGAGGAGGCCGTTCACGAAGGCCGGGGAATCGTCCGTCGAGAACTCCCTGGCGAGCTGCACGGCTTCGTCGATCGCCACGGCGTCCGGGGTGTCGTCCACCCAGAGCAGCTCGTAGGCGCCGAGTCGCAGGATGCTGCGGTCGGCCGCGGGCATCCGGTCCAGGTCCCAGTCGACCGCATAGGTGGAGATCAGTTCGTCGATCCGGGCGACATGGTCCGCGTACCCCTCGACCAACTGCAGGGTGTATTCGTTCACCGGCGGCTGTCGGGGGTCGGTCCGGGCGTGCCGCATCCAGTCCGCGAGCACGGACTGCACATCGGCACCGCGCTGGTCGGCCTCGAAGAGTATCTGGAAGGCGCGCTTACGGGCCTTGGTGCGGGCAGCCACGGTTAGCTGTTCACCCGGCCGAGGTAGTCGCCCGTGCGGGTGTCGACCTTGATCTTCTCGCCCGTGGTGATGAAGAGCGGGACCTGGATCTCGTAGCCGGTCTCCAGGGTGGCGGGCTTGGAGCCACCGGTGGAGCGGTCGCCCTGCACACCGGGCTCGGTGTGCTGGATGACGAGCTCGACGGCGGCCGGCAGCTCGACGTAGAGCACCTCGCCCTCGTGCTGCGCCACGACGGCCTCGAAGCCCTCGAGGAGGAAGTTCGCGGCGTCACCGACGGCCTTGCGGTCGACCATCAGCTGGTCGTAGGTGTCCATGTCCATGAAGACGAAGTACTCGCCGTCCATGTACGAGAACTGCATCCCACGCTTGTCGACAGTGGCCGTCTCGACCTTCACACCGGCGTTGAAGGTCTTGTCCACCACCTTGCCGGAGAGCACGTTCTTCAGCTTGGTGCGGACGAAGGCCGGGCCCTTACCGGGCTTGACGTGCTGAAACTCGACGACGGACCAGAGCTGGCCCCCTTCGAGCTTGAGCACCAGGCCGTTCTTGAGGTCGTTCGTGGAAGCCACGGTTGCGGAATCTCCTGGACTGCAGGTGGTGGGTACCTCGAAGCCGTGCGCCGCAAGCCGTAGGGCTCACAGCGCGAGCAGCTCCTTGGTCGTGATCGTGAGTAGCTCGGGTCCGCCGTCCGCCTCGGGGCGGACGACGAGGGTGTCATCGATCCGGACACCCCCACGGCCCGGGATGTGAACCCCCGGCTCGACGGTGACCGGCACGCAAGCGTCCAGTTTACCCATGGCGGCAGGCGACAATTGAGGGTCCTCGTCGATTTCGAGTCCCACACCGTGCCCGGTCCACGCCCCGAGCCGCTCACCGTACCCCGCGGCGTCCAGCACATGACGGGTCACCCGGTCCACCTCGCGGCACTCCACACCCGGCGCAAGCGCCTCGCGCCCGGCCCGCTGGGCTGCGAAAACGAGATCGTACAGCTCGATCTGCCAGTCCGAGGGAGTGGTGCCGATGACGAAGGTCCGGCCGATCTCGCAGCGGTAGCCGCGGTAATTCGCGCCCAGGCAGACACTCAGGAAGTCGCCCTCCTCCACCCTCCGGTCGGTGGGCAGATGTCCGGGACGGCCGGCGTTCGGGCCGGTCGCGACGGACGTGGGGAAGGCCGGGCCGTCCGCGCCGTGGTCCACCAGCCGGCGCTCCAGTTCCAGGGCCAGATGCCGCTCGGTGCGGCCGACCAGGATCGATTCGAGGAGCTCCCCCAGGGCCTGGTCGGCGATCTCGGCGGCGATCCGCAGACAGGCGATCTCGTCGTCGTCCTTCACCAGCCGCTGCCCCTCGACCGCGCAGGCCAGGTCGGTCAGCCGCAGCCGGGGCGCGACCTGGGAGAGCGCGCGGTGCCGGGTGACGGTGAGGTGGTGCTCCTCGACGGCCAGGGTGTCCGCGCCGGCCGTCGAGGCCAGGTCGGCGCCGGCCACCACCGGGTCGCCGCCGCGGGTCGGCAGCACCGACACCCGTACGTCGTCGGCCGGCCGCCCTTCGGCGGGATCGCCGCTCAGCGGTCTGCCGCACAGCAGCACATCGTCGGCCGGGCCCAGCAGCAGCGCGGCGCCGGGCGGCGCACAACCGGTGAGGTAGCGGACGTTCGCGGGGCGCGAGATCAGGGCGGCGGCGCTTCCGGTTGCCGCGCAGCGGTCGCGCAGCCGCGTGCGTCGGGCCGCGTACAACTCGGACATATCACGAGCGTACGGCGGCTCCCCCGAGGCGGCCGGTCGAGGGGGGCCGCCCGGGGGAGAGGCCGCTGTCTGCGGCTACCAGTTCGGCGGGCTGGCGATGCTGCGGGCGACGACGTCGTCCAGCACCCGCACGGTCGTGGCGACGTCGTGCTGGGAATTGTCGATGATCGGCAGTCCGGAGCCGTACCAGCCGGCCATCCGCCCGTGGATCCTGGCCACCTCTTCGTCGGACAGGCGGCGGTTGCCGCTGCGCCGGGCGTTGCGCTCCAGGACGATCTCCAGGCCGGGCAGCAGCACGATCGGCAGCAGGCCGGGGCCCACATGGCGCTTCCAGCCGCCGAGGCCGACGACCGGCCGGTCGGGGAAGACGGCGTCGTCGAGGATGCAGGAGATGCCGTTGGCCAGGAAGTTGCGGGCCGCGAAGCCGCAGGTGCGGCGGGCGAGGCGGTACTGCGCCTCGGAGTGGTCGTTCCAGCCGGCCTGCGGGTCGGCGAAGCCGGACCGGACCCATTCGCGGACGTCGTCGAGGCTGATGTGGGCCGTCGGGACCCGCCGGGTGTCGGCCCAGTGGCGCGCCACGCTGGTCTTGCCGGCTCCGGCCGGGCCGATGAGCAGCACCGCGACGGCCGCATGCGCGGCGTCCGGCGCCGCGGTGTCGGTGGGCGGGCTGGGCAGCGGCACCGGGGCGCCCGGGGGCAGCTGCACATGGCCGGTGATGTCCGTGCTGTGCGGCGTGGGCGGGGCCTGCTGGGGCGCGGGCCCGTGCCAGCCCTGACCGGGGGCGGGCTGCTGCGCGGGCGGGGCGGCGGGGGCCGGCGGCGAGAGGGGCGGGGTGTGCGCTCCCGGGTGGGGCGTCCAGTTCATCGTGGCCCCAAGTGATGCCTGCCCGCGGGGCGGTGGCAGCGGAGCCCCCACTGCGTACTGCATCCGGTGGCTCTCCGTCTCGTGCGGTCGATGTGGTGCGGTGCTCCCCCGGCCCGCGCCGGGCGGAGGTGCCTCCAGGCGCCGGGACTGGCTGCCCCGTGCGTGGTGCGGTAACCCACCGGCCCCGAAGGGCCGTTGTGCCCCACGGCCGTCGGCGTGGGGTGGTACTGCTGCGAACGGTACCCTCCCGGACGCGGCAGAAGGGCCCCTTGCCCCCGGCGCTCGCAGCGTGAACGGCCGGGGGCGGCACAACGTGCCCGAGGGAGCGTCAGCCGTCCAGCTCCTCGGCCAGCGCACGGAGCGCGAGCCGGTACGAGCCGATGCCGAAGCCGGCGACCGTACCGCTGGCGACGGCCGCGAGGACCGAATTGTGGCGGAACTCCTCGCGGGCGTACGGGTTCGAGATGTGCACCTCGATCAGCGGGGCGGTGCGCTGGGCGGCCGCGTCCCGCATACCGTACGAGTAGTGCGTGAAGGCACCGGGGTTGATGACGACCGGAATCGACCCGTCGGCGGCCTCGTGCAGCCAGCGGATCATCTCCCCCTCGTCGTTGGTCTCCCGGACCTCGGCCTCGAACCCCAGCTCCTTGCCGAGCCGGGCGCACTCCTGGACCAGCCCGGCGTAGGAGGTGGCGCCGTAGACCTCGGGCTCACGGGAGCCCAGCCGGCCGAGGTTGGGGCCGTTGAGGACGAGCACCCGACGGGCCTTGCCGCGCGTGCCGTTCACGCCGCGATCTCCGCGTGGGCGGCGAGCAGCATGGCCGGGTCCGGGCCCTCCAGGACGGTCGGCTTGGCGAGGCCGTCCAGGACGATGAAGCGCAGCCGGTCGCCGCGGGACTTCTTGTCGACCTTCATCGTCTCCAGCAGCTTGGGCCACTGGTCGCCGCGGTAGGTCAGCGGCAGACCGACGGACTCCAGGACGGAGCGGTGCCGGTCGGCGGTGGCGTCGTCCAGGCGGCCGGCGATCCGGCCGAGCTCGGCGGCGAAGACCATGCCGACGGAGACGGCCGCGCCGTGGCGCCAGTTGTAGCGCTCGTTCTTCTCGATGGCGTGCGCGAGGGTGTGGCCGTAGTTGAGGATCTCGCGCAGACCGGACTCCTTGAGGTCCGCGGAGACGACCTCGGCCTTGACCCGGATCGCCCGCTCGATCAGCTCGGCGGTGTGCGCACCGTCCGGGCGCTTGGCGGCCTCCGGGTCCGACTCGATCAGTTCGAGGATCGCCGGGTCGGCGATGAAGCCGGCCTTGATGACCTCGGCCAGACCCGAGACGTAGTCGTTGACCGGCAGCGAGTCCAGCGCGGCCAGGTCGCACAGGACCCCGGCCGGCGGGTGGAAGGCGCCGACGAGGTTCTTGCCCTCGGCGGTGTTGATGCCGGTCTTGCCGCCGACCGCGGCGTCCACCATGCCGAGCACGGTGGTCGGCACGGCGATCCAGCGCACCCCGCGCAGCCAGGTCGCGGCGACGAAGCCGGCCAGGTCGGTGGTGGCACCGCCGCCGACGCCCACGATCACGTCACTGCGGGTGAAGCCGGACTGGCCGAGCGCCTTCCAGCAGTACGCCGCGACCTCGGCGGTCTTGGACTCCTCGGCGTTCGGGAGCTGGATGGCGATCGCCTCGTAGCCCTGAGAGGCGAGGTCCTCGCGCAGCGCCTCGCCGGTGGCGGCCAGCGCCTCCGGGTGCAGCACCGCTACCCGCTTCGCGCTCTCACCGATGAGGGCCGGGAGTTCGCCGAGCAGCTGCCGCCCGACGAGCACCTCGTACGGGTCGGTGCCCGCCGTGCCGCCGACCTGGATACGGGTGGCCTGCTCCGTCATGCCTGTTCCTCCCTGTGGGCGGCCTGCGGGGTCTGCCCCGCGGCCGGCCGTAGCTCCAAAGCGTCCAGGATCGCCTCGGCGACCTGCTCGGGGGTGCGCTCCCCCGTCCCGATCACGGCGCGCGCGGCCGCGGTGTACAGCGGGCGGCGGTGTTCCATCAGCTCGCGCCACTGCTTGCGGGGGTTGACGGCCAGCAGCGGGCGGGGCGCGTCGAGGCCCACCCGCTTGACCGCGTCGGCGAGTTGCACGTCCAGGAAGATCACCGGCAGCCCGGTCAGCAGCGTGCGGGTGCCGTCGTCCAGGATCGCGCCGCCGCCGAGCGAGAGCACACCGGGGTGGCTCTCCAGCGCGTCACGTACCGCCGTCCGCTCCAGTTCGCGGAAGTACGGCTCGCCCTCGTCGATGAAGATCTCGGCGATCGGCCGGCCGGCCGTGGCGACGATGTCGGCGTCGGTGTCCCGGTAGCCGACGCCCAGCCGCTCGGCCAGCAGCGCGCCCACCGTCGACTTGCCGGCCCCGGGCGGGCCGATCAGTACGACGACCGGCGACGTCATCGGATCGCCAGGTTGTCGAGGAAGGTCTGCACGTTGCGGCGGGTCTCCGGCACGCTGTCGCCGCCGAACTTCTCCACCACCGCGTCCGCCAGGACCAGGGCCACCATCGCCTCGGCGACGATGCCCGCGGCCGGCACGGCGCAGACGTCCGAGCGCTGGTGGTGCGCCTTGGCCGCCTCACCCGTGCTCACGTCGATGGTCGCCAGCGCCTTCGGCACCGTCGCGATCGGCTTCATCGCGGCGCGCACCCGCAGGAGCTCGCCGGTCGTCAGCCCGCCCTCGGTGCCGCCGGAGCGGCCCGAGCTGCGCTTGATCCCGTCGTCGGTCGAGAGGATCTCGTCATGGGCCTTCGAGCCCGGCACCCGCGCCAGGTCGAAGCCGTCGCCGACCTCGACGCCCTTGATCGCCTGGATGCCCATGAGGGCGGCGGCCAGCCGGGCGTCCAGCCGGCGGTCCCAGTGGACGTGCGAACCGAGACCCACCGGCACGCCGTACGCCAGCACCTCGACCACACCACCGAGGGTGTCGCCGTCCTTGTGGGCCTGGTCGATCTCGGCGACCATCGCCTTGCTGGCGTCCGCGTCCAGGCAGCGCACCGGGTCGGCGTCCAGCTTCGTCACGTCGGAGGGCTTCGGGTAGACCCCGTACGGGGCCTTGGCCGCGGCCAGCTCGACGACGTGCGAGACGATCTCGATACCGGCCGTCTCCTTGAGGAAGGAGCGGGCGACCGCGCCCAGGGCCACCCGGGCGGCGGTCTCACGGGCGGAGGCGCGCTCCAGGATCGGACGGGCCTCGTCGAAGCCGTACTTCTGCATGCCGGCGAGGTCGGCGTGGCCGGGACGGGGGCGGGTCAGCGGCGCGTTACGGGCCAGTGCGGCCAGCTCGTCCGGGTCCACCGGATCGGCCGCCATCACCTGCTCCCACTTGGGCCACTCGGTGTTGCCGACCATCACGGCCACCGGCGAGCCCAGCGACAGGCCGTGCCGCACCCCGCCCAGGAACGTGACCTCGTCCTGCTCGAACTTCATCCGGGCACCGCGGCCGTAGCCGAGCCGGCGCCGGGCCAGGGCGTCCGCCACCAGCTCCGTGGTGATCGGGACTCCGGCCGGAAGGCCCTCCAGCGTCGCCACGAGTGCGGGGCCGTGCGACTCCCCCGCCGTCAGCCAGCGCAACCTGCTCAACGGTGCTCCTCATGTACTGCTCATCCGCGTACGGTGTCTCCCCCCGATCCTCCCACGTCGCACGCGACGGGCGGCGCCCAGTCCAGGGGGCGGACCGGGCGCCCGCGGGCAGAGGGGACACAAGGGGCCGGACCGGACGGGTCAGCGGGCGGCGAGCGCCGCCTCGCCGGCCGTGCGCATCGCGGCCAGGGGCGCCGGAGACCGCCCCGTCATCTGCTCCACCTGGAGTACGGCCTGGTGCACCAGCAGGTCCAGGCCGCCCACCACGGCGCCACCGCGGGCGGCCCAGGCGGTGGCCAGCGTCGTCGGCCAGGGCTCGTAGAGGACGTCGAAGAGCGTGCCGGGCCGCTCGGGGACGGCGGCGGCGAGCGCGTCGGCGGTCCCCGCTGGGGTGGTGGCGATGGTCAGCGGCGCCTCGAACGCCGCGCCGGCGTCCTCCCAGGCGGCGGTGCGGACCGTGACGCCCAGCCGCTCCCCCCAGCCCCGCATCTCGTCGGCGCGCGCCCGGCTGCGGACGTACGCGGTGACCTCACCGGTGCAGATGCGCGAGAGCGCGGCGAGCGCCGAGGAGGCGGTGGCGCCGGCGCCCAGCACCGACGCCCGCTCGACCTGCCGCACCCCGCGCTCGCGCAGTGCGGCGAGCATGCCCGGGATGTCGGTGTTGTCGCCGAGACGTCGTCCGTCGGCGGTGAGGACGACGGTGTTCACCGCCTCGACCGAGGCCGCGGTGGGGCTGATCTCGTCGAGCAACGGGATCACCGCCCGCTTGAGCGGCATGGTCAGCGAGAGGCCCGCCCAGGTGGCATCCAGGCGCTCCATGAAGGCGGGCAGCGCCGCCTCGTCGACCTCGTGGCGGTCGTACGTCCAGTCGCTCAGCCCCAGTTCCCGGTAAGCGGCGCGGTGCAGCACCGGCGAAAGGGAATGGGCAATCGGGGAGCCGAGCACCGCGGCTCGACGGGTGGCGCTCATTGCTTGTTCTTCTCTTGTTCCTTTTCGTAGATGCGCCGGTTGCGCTCGTGCTGTTCGTTCGTCTCGGCGAACAGCGTCTTTTCCGGGTTGATCGAGACGAAGTAGTACCAGTCGCCCTTGGCCGGGTCGATGGCCGACTTGAGCGCCACCTCACCCGGATTGCCGATCGGGCCCGGCGGCAGTCCCTTGAACTTGTAGGTGTTGTAGGGATCGTTGAAATTCCGCAGGTTGTCGACGGATCCGGTGTCCAGCGTGCTCTGGGACTTCGCGTAGTTCACCGTCGAGTCGAAGTCCAGCAGGCCGTACGTCTCGGTGTTGTTCGGCTTGAGACGGTTGTAGACGACGCGCGCGACCTTGACGAAGTCGTGCTTGTACTTGCCCTCGGCCTGCGTGAGGCTGGCGACGGTGAGCAGCTGCATCGGCGAGTCGAGCTTGAGCTTGCGGGCATTCCCTTCCAGGTCGTATTTCGTATAGACCTGGTTCGCCCTCGCCACCATCTGCTTCAGGACCTCGGCCGGCTTCACCTTTCCGCCGACGCTGTACGTCGACGGATAGAGGAAGCCCTCCAGCGGGTCCTTCATCTTCGAGGAGTCGTTCGCCCACGACGGCAGCCCGAGGTTCTTGGCGTCGCGCTTGGCGACGCCCTTGGTCGTCCCCGTCTTGAGGTGCAGCTTTTGGTCGATGAGTTTGTAGACGTCGGCGGCCCGCAGCCCCTCACGGATCGTGAGGCCGTTACGGCTCTTGGGGTCCAGCATCAGTTCGATGGCCGCGGCGCCCGACATCTGCTTGCGCAGCGTGTACGTCCCCGGCTGCATGCTGTTCGCCTTCTTGTTCTCGCCGGCCGCCTCGGTAAAGGCTCCGGGGCTCTTGATGACGCCCTCGCGCTGGAGGATCTGCCCCATTTCCGAGAGCGTCGAACCGTCCGGAATGTCGACCTGGATCTCGCCGGACCCCTCCCCCTCGTAGTCGGGGGCCGATCCGAAGTGGGCCATGAAGAAGTCGTAGCCGAAGTAGCCGACCGCGCCCACGGCTCCGGCGAAGACCAGCGCGACGACCAGGCAGGCGGTACCGCTGCGCCGCTTGTTCTTCTTGCCGCGGCGCTCGCGGCCGGCCCGGCGCGCCTCGCGGGGGTCGTTGTCGTCGTGGTCGTCGTCCCCGCCGTCGCCCGCGAAGAACGCGTGCTCCGGCTCCGGCTCACGGGGCTCGGGGTCGGCCCGCCAGTCGTCACCGGGGCCGTCGTGCTCGTCGTAGTGCGGCTCCGCCTGCGGCGGATACGGGCCCTGCTGCTGCGGATGCGGCTGCTGGTACTGCTGTTGCTGCTGCATCTGCTGCTGTTGCGCCTGCTGCTGCAGGTGCTGGGGCTGGGGCGGCGGATAGGCGTCGGGCGTGGCGTAGTAGTCCGGGCTCGTTCCGCTGTACGGGTCGACCGGCGGCTGCTGCCCGTAGGGGTCGTACGGGTCGTACGGCAGCTGCCCGCCCTGCGTACCGTCCCAGCCCCCGTTGTACTGCTGCTGGGCATACGGGTCCTGCTGCTGGGGATACCGGGCGGCCTGCTGTCCGTCCCACGGCGGCTGCTGCGCCTGGCCTCTGGAGGAACCCTGCTCGCCGTAGAGCGGGTCCTCGGGATGCCACGGTTCGGAGCCGTAGCCCCGGCCATACTCGGTCATCGATCCCCTAGAGCCGAGAGGCGGTGCGCTCCGGACCGGCAGCGCGCTTGCGGTATCCGACCCGCCTCTACTTGCACGCGCGGCTGTTCGAACGCCGCACATCGCGCGGAACGTTACCGTACCGCGATCAGATGACCACTTCGACGCTCTCTCCCGGGGGTGCCCCCGAGCTGCGTTCGGTCTCCAGCGCGCTCTGCAGGATCACCACCGCGGCCGCCTGGTCGACCACCGAGCGGCCCTTCTTGCTGCGCACGCCCGAGGCCCGCAGGCCCTGGGTCGCGGTGACCGTCGACATCCGCTCATCGACCAGCCGGACCCCTACGGGTGCGATGTTCCGGGCCAGCTCCTGGGCGAAGGCCCGGACCTTGGCCGCGGCCGGCCCCTCTCCCCCATTCAGGGAGCGGGGCAGGCCGACCACGACCTCGAGCGGCTCGTACTCCGCGACGATCGCACGGAGCCGGCGGTGCGCGGCCGGGACGTCACGTCCCG
The DNA here is from genome assembly GCF_009811555.1 of Streptomyces caniferus. Lineage (GTDB taxonomy): Bacteria > Actinomycetota > Actinomycetes > Streptomycetales > Streptomycetaceae > Streptomyces > Streptomyces caniferus. The sequence goes on from NZ_BLIN01000005.1 coordinate 1,656,245, forward strand.
GCACGGTCTCGACGGGGGTCGCGAGGACCCCGTCGGGGTCGCACGAGGCGACCCCGATGCGGGCGTCCCCGACATCCACCGCGATACGCCGTCCGCGTCGCATCTCACTCACGCGCGTCAGGCCGCCTCGGCGACGAGGCGCTCGACGGCCTCGATGGCCTCGGGCACCGCGGCGGCGTTCTGGCCGCCGCCCTGGGCGACGTCCGGCTTGCCGCCGCCACCGCCGCCGAGCGTCTTGGCGGCGGTACGGACCAGGTCACCGGCCTTGATGCCGCGCTCGCGGGCGGCCTCGTTGGTGGCGATGACCGTCACCGGGCGGCCGTTGGCGACCGTGAACAGCGCCACGACCGCGGCGCGGCCGCCCTGGATCCGGCCGCGGACGTCGAGCACCAGCTTGCGCAGATCGTCGGCGGAGGTGCCGTCCGGGACCTGGCCGGCGGCCAGAGCCACACCGCGGACGTCCTTGGCGCCCTCGGCCAGTCCGGCGGCGGCCTGCAGCACCTTCTCCGCGCGGAACTTCTCGATCTCCTTCTCGGCGTCCTTCAGCTTGGCCAGGACGCCGGAGATCTTCTCCGGCAGCTCTTCCGGGCGTCCCTTGACCAGCTCGGTGAGCTGGGAGACGACGGTGTGCTCACGGGCCAGGAACTTGTAGGCGTCCACACCGACGAGCGCCTCGACGCGGCGTACGCCGGAGCCGATGGAGGACTCGCCGAGCAGCTTCACCAGACCCAGCTGGGCGGTGTTGTGGACGTGGGTGCCGCCGCACAGCTCCTTGGAGAAGTCGCCGATGGTGACCACGCGGACGCGGTCGCCGTACTTCTCGCCGAACTCGGCGATGGCGCCCTGCTTCTTGGCGTCGTCCATGCTCATGACCTCGGCGTGGACGTCGAGCTCACGGGCGAGCACATCGTTGATCTTCTGCTCGACGTCGGTCAGCACCGTGCCGGGCACGGCGGCCGGCGAGCCGAAGTCGAAGCGGAAGCGGCCCGGGGAGTTCTCCGAACCGGCCTGGGCGGCCGTCGGGCCGAGGGCGTCGCGCAGCGCCTGGTGGGTGAGGTGGGTGGCACTGTGGGCGCGGGCGATGGCCCGCCGGCGGGTGACGTCGATGGCGGCGTACGCGGCGGAGCCGAGCACCACCTCGCCGACCTGGACGACGCCCTTGTGGACCGTGACGCCGGGCACCGGCTGCTGGACGTCGCGGACCTCGACGACGGCGCCGGAGTCCAGCTTGATCCGGCCGGTGTCGGCGAGCTGGCCGCCGCCCTCGGCGTAGAAGGGGGTGCGGTCCAGGACGACCTCGACCTCGTCGCCCTCGTGGGCGGCGGGCGCCGGGGCACCGTTGACCAGCAGACCCACGACGGTGGACTCGCCCTCGGTGGCGCCGTAGCCGGTGAACTCCGTGGCGCCGGACTTGTCGGCGACCTCGCGGTAGGCGGACAGGTCGGCGTGGCCGCTCTTCTTGGCCTGGGCGTCGGCCTTGGCGCGGTCCCGCTGCTCCTTCATCAGGCGGCGGAAGCCGTCCTCGTCCACCGAAAGGCCCTGTTCGGCGGCCATTTCGAGGGTGAGGTCGATCGGGAAGCCCCAGGTGTCGTGGAGCAGGAAGGCCTTGTCGCCGGGCAGGACCGTGCCGCCGGAGGACTTGGTGTCGGTGACGGCGCTGTCGAGGATGTTGGTGCCGGCCTTCAGCGTCTTGACGAAGGCGGCCTCCTCGGCGAGGGCGACCGTCTCGATGCGGCGGCGGTCCTCCAGCAGCTCCGGGTACTGCTGGCCCATGGTCTTGATGACCACGTCCATCAGCTCGCCGATGACCAGCCCGCCGGCACCGAGCAGGCGCATGTTGCGGATGGCGCGGCGCATGATGCGGCGCAGGACGTAGCCGCGGCCCTCGTTGCCGGGGGTGACGCCGTCGCCGATGAGCATCGTGGACGTACGGATGTGGTCGGCGACGACGCGCAGCGAGACGTCGGAGTCGTGCGAGTCGCCGTAGTGGACGCCGGAGAGCTCGGTGGCCTTGTCGATGACGACACGGAGGGTGTCCGTCTCGTACATGTTCGGGACGTCCTGCAGGATCATCGCCAGGCGCTCGAGGCCGAGGCCGGTGTCGATGTTCTTGCTGGGCAGCTCGCCGAGGATCTCGAAGTCCTCCTTGCCCGTGCCCGCACCCCGCTCGTACTGCATGAAGACCAGGTTCCAGATCTCCACGTACCGCTCGTCGTTGACGGCCGGGCCGCCCTCGACGCCGAAGTCCGGACCGCGGTCGTAGTTGATCTCGGAGCACGGACCGCACGGGCCCGGGACGCCCATGGACCAGTAGTTCTCGGTCTTGCCCAGGCGCTGGATGCGCTCCTTGGGCACCCCGACCACCTCGTGCCAGATGCGCTCGGCCTCGTCGTCGTCGAGGTAGACGGTGATCCAGAGCTTCTCCGGGTCGAGCCCGTAGCCGCCGTCGGCCTGCGAGCCGGTCAGCAGCTCCCAGGCGTGCTTGATGGCGCCTTCCTTGAAGTAGTCGCCGAAGGAGAAGTTGCCGCACATCTGGAAGAACGTGCCGTGCCGGGTGGTCTTGCCGACCTCTTCGATGTCCGGCGTGCGGACGCACTTCTGGACGCTGGTGGCGCGCGGAGCGGGCGGCTTGACCTCGCCGAGGAAGTACGGCTTGAAGGGGACCATGCCCGCGTTGACGAGCAGCAGCGTCGGGTCGTCCGCGATGAGCGACGCCGACGGCACGACGGTGTGCCCACGCTCTTCGAAGAAGCGCAGCCAGCGGCGGCGGATTTCAGCCGACTCCATCAGTGGTCCTCATTTCCAGTCGGTCCGGTCAGACCGGTGTGTCCGGTTGTTCTCGTGGTGCGGTACTGCGGTTCGAGCACCGCGCGGCGCGGGGCGGGCAGCTCGCGCACCTCGCCCGTCTCGCCGAGGCCCAGTGCCTCGTGCAACTGCTCTTCACGGTCCGACATTCCGGTCCGTACGTCCAATGCAAATTGGCGCAGCCGGTGTCCGGTCTCGACGGCCTTGTCCGCGGCCTGGGCGGCGAGACTGTCGGGCTGCAGCTTGCGCAGCTTGCGGTGGACCTTGTTGGTGGCCCACACGCCGGCGGCGGCGCCGGTGGTGAACCAGAATGCGCGGCGGAACATCGCTGTGATCAGTCCTTGGAGCGACGGTTGCGGCGCCCGCCGCGGCGGGCGCCGGGCAGGATGCGGCCGGGGACGACGGTGCGCTGTGCGCGCGCGGCGGGGGCTGCCTCGCCCTTCTTGCCGATCGCGCTGCGCACGCCGTAGCCGAACGCCGCCACCTTGACCAGCGGGCCCCCGAAGGCGGAGGACACGGTCGAGGAGAGCGCGGAGGCGTTGGCGGTGACCTCCTGGACGTCGGCGGCGATGGCGTCGACGCGGGCCAGCTGGGTGTGCGCGGAGCGGACGGTCGCGGAGGCGTCGGCGAGGAGCGGCACGGCTTGTTCGGACACCTCGGCCACCATCTTGGTGGTCGCCTTGAGGGTCTGCGCGAGTCTCACCAGCACGAGGGCGAGGAACGACACAAGGATGGCCCAGAAGACGGCCACGAGGATCCCGGCCACCTCTCCACCGGACACGTTGGCACCACTCTCCGACTGGTTTGGTCTGGGCTCGTTCCCGCTCGGCTGTCCCGCTCGAACGGCAACCTCGACCTTATCGCGCCGTGACTGTCCGTCCGTACCCCGTTCCCCGTGCGGCGCAGCCGGCGCCGGAGGAATCCGGAGGCGTGATTGTACGGTGCGCATCCTGCCGAGTACGCTCCGTGTGCCATGCGACGCCTCACGCGCCCCGGCCCTGTCTTCCGCCCTTCCCCGATGCATCTGCGGACGCCGGAGCGGCCCGGGAACCTTCCCGCGGAGCTCAACGGCTTCATCGGGCGCCACGACGAACTGGCCGCCCTGGCGCGACAGCTGGAATCCGCCCGGCTGGTGACGCTCACCGGCCTCGGCGGCATCGGCAAATCGCGGCTTGCCCGCCAGGGCGCAGCGATCTTGCAGGATCGCTTCTGCGACGGGGCGTGGCTGGTCGAGCTGGCCGCCCTGCGCGAGCCGCACCTCCTGGACCACGCGGTCGCCGAGGCACTGGGGGTGGCCGACCACAGCGGCCGCCCGGTGCGCGCCGCGCTCTGCGACCACCTCGCCGACCGCGAACTGCTCCTGGTCCTGGACGGCTACGAGCACCTGGTCGACGCCTGCGCCGAGCTGACCGGGCAGTTGCTGCGCCGCGCCCCCGGGCTGCGGGTCCTGGCCGCCGGCCGGCGGCCGCTCGGGCTCGACGGCGAGCGGAACATGCCGCTGCCGCCGATGAACACCGCCGATGCCACCGCCCTGTTCGCCGACCGCGCCGCCTGCGTCGTCGCCGGGTTCACCGTCGAACCCTCCGACGAGCCGGTGGTCACCGAGCTCTGCGACCGTCTCGACCGCATTCCGCTCGCCCTGGAGCTGGCCGCCGGCCGGCTGCGCGCCCTGTCCGTGTCCCAGGTGCTGCACCGGCTCGACGACCGCTTCCGGCTGCTGACCGGCACCCGCCCGCGGTGTTCCGCCGAACCCGCGGCCCCTCCTCCGCTCCCGGCTCCGCTCGAACCGGGAGACGCTCCCGCGCAGGGCGGGCCGCCACCCCGCCACCAGACCCTGCGGACGGCGATCGGCTGGAGCCATGAGCTGTGCACGCCCGGGGAACGGCTGCTGTGGGCCCGGCTGTCGGTCTTCGCCGGGCAGTTCGACCTGGAGGCGGTCGAATATGTCTGCTCGGGCCCGGAGCTGCCGGCCGGTGAACTCCTCGACGTCCTCGCGGAGTTGGTCACCCAGTCGGTACTGGTGCGCGAGGAGACCGCGAGCGGGGTGCGCTACCGGATGCTGGACACCGTAAGGGCCTACGGTGCGGGCTGGCTGGCGGCGACCCCCGACGGCGACCGGCTGCGGCGCCGGCACCGTGACTGGTATCTGGGGCTGGCCACCTGGTGCGAACTGGACTGGTTCAGCTCCCGGCAGGCGGAGATCGCGGCCCGGATCGAGGCCGAGCTGCCCAATCTGCGGGTGGCGCTGGAACAGAGCCTGGAAAGCCCCACGGAGACGCACCTCGGCCAGTATCTGGCGGGCACCCTGTGGTTCTACTGGGTGGGCTGCGGCCGGCTCTCCGAGGGCCGGCACTGGCTGGACCGGGCCCTGGAACTGGAGAGCAACCACGACGAGGCACGGCTGAAGGCGCTGTGGGTGGCCGGCTATGTCGCGGTGATCCAGGGGGACACCGTCGGCGCGCTGGGGGCCCTGCAGGAGTGCCGCGACGGAGCCGAGCGGACCGGCAACGCCACGGCCGCCGCCTATGCGCTGCACCGCACCGGCTGTCTGGCACTGGTCTCCGACGACCTGCCGCGGGCCGAGAAGCTGCTGCGCGCGGCCCTGCTGCGCTACCGGGAGATCGGCGAGCTCAACAGCAATGTGCTGATGGGGCAGGTCGAGCTGGCGATGGCGTTGGCTTTCCAGGGCGGCCTGGCGGACGCGGTGCGGCTGTGCGAGGAGGTCATGGAGGTCTGCGAGGAGCACGGCGAGCGCTGGACGCTGGCGTACGCCCAGTACGTCCTGGCCTTCGCCGCCTGGACCCGCGGCGACGGCGAGCGGGCCCGTGGGCTGCTGGAGGAGTGCCTGGCCATCGACCACACCTTCCACGATCTGCTGGGTGCGGTGCTGGCGATCGAGCTGCTGGCGCTGGTGACGCTCGGCGAGGGCGATGCGGAGGAGGCGGCGGTGCTGCAGGGGGCGGCCGGGCGGATCTGGCCGTCGGTGGGGCTGCCGCTGTTCGGCTCGCGCCACTTCAACCAGCCGCACGCCCGCTGCGAGGAGCAGGCGCGCGAGCGGCTGGGAGCCGAGCGCTACGAGCACTTCCGGCGCGCGGGTGAGCGGCTCGGCCTGGACGCGGCGGTGGCCCGGATCCTCCGGCCCGCCGGCCGGCTGCCCGCCCAGCGGCCCACGGTGCGGCTCGCGGCACCGGACACGAACGAGCCCGCCGCCTCCCCCTCCGCGAGCGGCGGGGAGACGGCGGGCTGAGCGTGGTGCTGCGCCTGCGGTGGTGCTTAGCGGGCGTAGTACTCGACGACGAGCTGCTCGTCGCAGATCACCGGGATCTCCTTGCGGTTCGGGTCCCGGTCGAGACGGAACGCCAGAGCCGGCAGGTTGACCTCGAGGTAGCGCGGGGTCTCACCGTCGGTGTCGTAGCCACCCTCGCGGGCGACCTGGAAGGGGTGCTTCTCGCGGCTGCGCTCGCGGACCATCACGACGTCGCCGGGGCGGACGCGGAAGGACGGCTTGTCGACCTTGCGGTCGTTCACCGAGATGTGGCCGTGGACGACCATCTGGCGGGCCTGGTAGATGGTGCGGGCGATGCCCGACCGCAGGACGAGCGCGTCCAGACGGCGCTCAAGCTCGATGATCAGCGCTTCGCCGGTCTTGCCTTCGACCTTCCGAGCGCGGTCGTAGGCACGCGCCATCTGGCGCTCGCTGATGTCGTACTGCGCGCGCAGGCGCTGCTTCTCGAGCAGACGGACCTTGTAGTCACTGCTCTGCTTGCGGCCACGGCCGTGCTCGCCGGGCGGGTAGGGACGGGCCTCGAAGTACTTGACGGCCTTCGGCGTCAGCGCAATGCCGAGCGCGCGGGACTTCTTGACCTTGGGACGCGACTGGTTCACGTGGAACGGACCTCCGTGTAAGTTAGGTGAGGCTTACCTTAGCGCGAGGAGAACGCATGTTTCGACCTGGGATCCCCCTGCCCAGTGCACACCGCACCGAGGCGGGTCAGCCGCGTCCCGTGGAAGACGCCCAGCGGCCCACTGCCGCCGAGCGCGTACGAACCCTCGTCGAGTCCAATGGTATGGCGTCTTTGAGTGTCCCCGGCGTGGAGGACCCCGACGAATCCGGTCTCTCGGCTCCCGTCTGCCGCACCGTGACACCCGGTGGAGACGTGCTGTTGCTGGTTCCAGGGGACTCTGCGGCGGCTCGGGCGGCCGCACACGCACAGGACGACGACGTCACAGCCGTGATGGAGATCACGGACGTCGCGCCCGTTTCGGTGCCTCATCGCATCCGCGGACGGGCCTGGGTGGCCGGCTGGCTGACCCCCGTACGCAATGAGCAGCGCGCCGAGGCGGCGATGCTGCTCGCGGAGCGGCACCCGGTCGGCGAGCTGCTCGGCATCGGAGAGGCGCTGCAGCCGGACCCGGGACCGGGCCTGTACGGGCGGACCGCCTGGATGATGCTGCGCCTGGAGGTCGGCGAGGGCGCGGTGGATGATCTGTGGGGCGCCGAACCCGTCGAGCCCGACGAGTTCGCCGCCGTGGCCCCCGACCCGCTGGCGGCCCACGAGGCGGAGCTGCTGCAGCATCTGCACACGGCGCACAGCGAGCAGGTGCGCGGGCTGTGTGCCCTGCTGGGCGACCGCGGGCAGGCCTGCGGACTGCGCGACCGGGCGGTGCCGGTGGGCCTGGACCGCTTCGGGCTGCGGGTCCGCTTCACGGACGCCGAGCAGCGGTCCTTCGACGCGCGGTTCGACTTCCCCGAGCCCGTACGGGACGTGACGGAGCTGCGCCGGGCGATGCATCTGCTCTTCGAGGCGGCGGCGGAGTAGGGCAGCGGCGGAGCGGGAGTCCGGGGACCAGCCGGCCTTCGGGCGCTCCGCCCGGTCGGGAGCCCCCGGCCGGCACTCCCGCCGTCCCTGTTCGCACGCCCCAGGCCGGACCGGGCCGGCCCGGCGGCCGCTATTCGGCGGCACCCTCGCCGGAGGCCGAGCGCAGGCGGACGCGGACGCGCTCGACCACGTCGGCGTAGCGCGCCTCCGCACCGTGGCGGGTGGGCTCGTAGTACCGCTTGCCGTGCACCTCGTCAGGCGCGTACTGCTGGGCCGCGATACCGCCCGGGAGGTCGTGCGGGTACTGATAGCCCTGGCCGTGGCCGAGCTTCTGTGCGCCCTTGTAATGACTGTCGCGCAGATGCGGCGGTACCGCGCCCGCCTGACCGGCCCGGACGTCCGCCAGGGCGGCGTCGATCGCCATATAGGCGGCGTTCGACTTCGGGGCCAGGGCGAGCGCGATGGTGGCCTGGCTCAGCGTGATCCGGGCCTCCGGGAAGCCGATCATCGCCACGGCCTGGGCGGCGGCCACCGCGGTCTGCAGGGCCGTCGGATCGGCCAGGCCGATGTCCTCGCTCGCCGAGATCATCAGCCGGCGGGCGATGAAGCGCGGGTCCTCCCCCGCCTCGATCATGCGCGCGAGGTAATGCAGCGCGGCATCGACGTCCGAGCCCCGGATGGACTTGATCAGCGCGCTGGCGACGTCGTAGTGCTGGTCGCCGTCCCGGTCGTACTTCACCGCGGCCCGGTCGACGGACTCCTCCAGCGTCCGGAGGGTGACCTCCTTCTCCCCCTTGGCCAGCGCGGAGCCGGCACCGGCCTCCAGGGCCGTCAGCGCCCGCCGGGCGTCGCCGCCGGCGATCCGCAGCAGATGCCCCTCGGTGTCCTCGGGGAGGGTGACCGCGCCCGCCAGCCCGCGCGCATCGGTCAGCGCGCGGCGCAGCAGCCCGCGCAGATCGTCGTCCGTGAGAGGTTCGAGGGTCAGCAGCAGGGAGCGGGACAGCAGCGGCGAGATCACCGAGAAGTACGGATTCTCGGTCGTCGCGGCGATCAGGGTGACCCAGCGGTTCTCCACGGCGGGCAGCAGGGAATCCTGCTGGGCCTTGCTGAAGCGGTGGATCTCGTCCAGGAAGAGCACGGTCTCCTTGCCGAAGCCGCCCGAGGCGCGCCGGGCGCCGTCGATCACCGCGCGGACCTCCTTGACGCCCGCCGTGATCGCGGAGAGCTCCACGAAGCGCTTGTTCGTCGCCTGGCTGACGACGTACGCGAGGGTCGTCTTGCCGATGCCCGGCGGACCCCACAGGAACACCGACGACGGCCCCGCCGGCCCTCCGTTGCCCTCACCGACCAGCCGGCGCAACGGCGATCCCGGCTTGAGGAGATGCTGCTGGCCCACGACTTCGTCGAGGGTGCGCGGACGCATCCGCACGGCGAGCGGGGACCCCGCGGGGTCCTTCTCCTGACGGTCTTCGGCAGCGGCGGTGAACAGGTCGGGCTCCACGTCCACGAGCCTATGTCACCCCACTGACAACGCCCCGGGCACCGTTGCGGCGGCCGGGGCGTGCGGTGGGTGCGCGGAGGTGGCTAGATCAGCGTGCTCCAGAACGACCACCACTTGGTGAGGATCAGCACCGCGATCACGCCGTACCAGAGCACGGGCACGACCCAGTGGAACTCCACCACCACGCCGCGCAGCCCCTCGGGAGCCGGGATGATGCCGTGCTTGATGTTGTGCGCGGTGGTGTACCAGAACATCAGGATGGTGACGCACCAGGTCAGCGTGCACCACAGGCACAGCGAGTTGATGCTGTACAGCGACTGGGACATCAGCCACATGCAGAAGACCGCGGCGAGGCCGGTGCCGATGTTCAGGCCGATCCAGTACCAGCGGCGGAAGCGGGCGCCGGCCAGCAGGGCCATGCCGATCGCGATGACCACGCCGAAGCCGACCAGTCCGGCCATCGGGTTCGGGAAGCCGAAGACTTCCGCCTGCTTGCTCTGCATGACGTTGGTGCAGGAGATGATCGGGTTGAGACTGCAGGCGGGCTTGAAGCTCGGGTCCTTCAGCAGCTCGAACTTGTCCAGGGTGATGATCCAGGCCGCGAGGATGCCCAGCGCGCCGGTGATGACCAGGAGCAGCGCGAGGCCGCGGCCGGAACCGATGGTGCCCGCGCCGTTCGCGTGGTCGTCGTCGGTGGACACGTCGTCAAGCGCTGTCGTCGTCATATCGCCGTTCCGTCGATCCCTGGGCAGATGGGCTGAGCAAGCGGTCCGCGAGCACGGCACCGCCGTTCATTCTGCCCCAACTCCACCATGACCCGCTGTGCGATGAACATAAAGACGAACCCTCTGTACACAGGGTTCTCTCAGGTTGGCGCCTCCGGCCCGCCCTGCCGTCCGTTCCCGTGCCGGCCGGCGCCGGTGGCGGGGCGCGCAAATCCCTCCGCCGGGATGACGGCGCCACCGTGGGTTGACACCGGACGCCGACAGCACGAGGGGCCCGGACGGCAGGTCGCCGCCGGGCCCCTCGGTGTCACTGTGCGCGGTCTCAGCCCAGCGTGCGCCGGACCTCCGCGGCCACGCCGTCCAGCGCCACCGCGGTCTGCTCGCCGCTCTCCAGGTCCTTGAGCTGGACGACGCCCTCGGCCAGGTCCCGCTCGCCCGCGACGAGCGCCAGCCGCGCGCCGGAGCGGTTGGCGGACTTCATGGCGTTCTTCAGGCCCTTGCCGCCGAACGCGAAGTCGGTGGCGACACCGGCCCGGCGCAACTCGGTGACCACGCCGAACAGCACCCGGCGGGCCTCCTCGCCGAGCGGGACGGCGTACACGGCCGTGGCGGCGGGGATGTCGAGCGTGACGCCCTCCGCCTCCAGGGCCAGGACCGTGCGGTCGACGCCCAGTGCCCAGCCCACGGACGGCAGCGCGGGGCCGCCGATCATCTCCGAGAGGCCGTCGTAGCGGCCGCCGCCGCCCACCGCGGACTGCGAGCCCAGGCCGTCGTGGACGAACTCGAAGGTGGTGCGGGTGTAGTAGTCCAGGCCGCGCACCAGCTTCTCGTCGTCCTCGAAGGCCACGCCCGCCGCGGTCAGCAGCTCGCGCACCTGCTCGTGGTACGCCTTGCAGGCCTCGCAGAGGTAGTCGCGGAGCTTGGGCGCCCCGTCGAGCTGCTTCTGCACCGCCTCGCGCTTGTCGTCCAGGACGCGCAGCGGGTTGATATCGACCCGGCGCCGGGTGTCCTCGTCCAGGTCGAGCCCCCGCAGGAAGTCCTGCAGCACGGCGCGGTAGACGGGGCGGCACTCCTTGTCGCCCAGGGAGTTGAGCAGGATGCGGAAGTTCCGCAGGCCCAGCGCGCGGTAGGCCTGGTCGGCCAGAATGATCAACTCGGCGTCCAGCGCCGGGTCCTCGGCACCGATGGCCTCGGCGCCGACCTGGGAGAAGTGGCGGTAACGGCCCTTCTGCGGACGCTCGTAGCGGTAGTACGAGCCGGAGTACCAGAGCTTGACGGGGAGGTTGCCCGCCTTGTGGAGGTTCGCCTCCAGCGCGGCGCGCAGCACGGACGCGGTGCCCTCGGGGCGCAGCGCCAGCTGGTCGCCGCCCTTGGTCTCGAAGGCGTACATCTCCTTGGTCACGATGTCGGTGGACTCGCCGACCCCGCGCGCGAACAGCTCGACGTTCTCGAAGCCGGGCGTCTCGATGTAGCCGTACCCGGAGTTCCTCAGCGGCGCGGAGATCGCCTCGCGCACCGCGAGATAGGTGGCGGACTGCGGCGGAATCAGGTCGTACGTGCCCTTGGGGGCCTTGAAGGTGCTCACGGAAGCTCTCGTCACATTCCTCGTCGTGGAGCGGCGCTGAAGCCGTCTCCGAGGCCGGCGGCCACTTCCCGCAGGAAGGGGTTGGTGGCGCGCTCGCGGCCGATGGTGGTCTGGGGGCCGTGGCCGGACAGGACGACGGTCGAGTCCTCCAGCGGCAGGCACACACGCGCCAGCGACTGCAGGATCTCGGCGTGGTCGCCGCCCGGCATGTCGGTGCGTCCGATGGAGCCGGCGAACAACAGGTCGCCCGAGAAGAAGACCGGCGGAACGTCGGCCTGCTCGGGCATCCGGAAGGTCACCGACCCCTTGGTATGGCCCGGGGCGTGCGCGACGGAGAACTCCATCCCGGCGAGCTCCAGGGCGGCACCGTCGCTCAGCTCCTTGACGTCGTCCGGCTCGCCCACCGTGAGCTCGCCCATGAGCTGCTGACCGATGGAGCGGCCGAGGGCCTTCTCCGGGTCGCTCATCATGAAGCGGTCCTCGGGGTGGATCCAGGCCGGGACGTCGTGCGCGCCGCACACCGGGACGACCGAGGCGACGTGGTCGATGTGACCATGCGTGAGAACGACCGCGACGGGCTTGAGCCGATGCTTTTTGACCGCGTCCTCGACTCCTTGGGCCGCCTGGTGGCCCGGGTCGACGATGACGCACTCCTCGCCTGCGGCGGGGGCGACCAAGTAGCAGTTGGTGCCCCAGGCCCCGGCGGGGAACCCGGCAATCAGCACGTTCGTCCTTAAAGGTCGGTGTGGAGGGCGGTCCGCAAGGCCGCACCTCCCGGACATCTCGGCAGCTCCAGAGCCTACCGGCGGGACTCCCGGCAGAGCGAACCCGTATACCGTACGGCCACGCGCACGAGCGCGATCGATGATCGGACAAGGAGACGACCGGTGGTCAGCAAAGATCAGCGGCGGCGGCAGCTCGCCCGCGAGAAGTACGAGCGTCAGCAGCAACGGCGGTCCGCGGCCCAGCGGAAGAGCAAACACCGCCACGTGATCATCGCGTCCGTCGTGGCCGTCGCACTGGCCGCCGGCGCCGCGGTCTACCTCTCCGCAGGGCTCGCGGACGGCAGCGACCAGGAAGCCGACCGGGCCGCGGCCGCGACGCCCTCCAAGGCACCGGACCCGTGCAACCGGCCCGCGAAGGGCACTCCGTCGACGAAGACCTGGCCGAAGGAGCCGGCGATGTCGGTCGACACCTCGGCCTCCTACTCCGCGAAGCTCACGACGACCTGCGGCACGATCGCTCTGAAGCTGGACGCCGGCAAGGCGCCGCACACCGTCAACTCCTTCGCCTTCCTGGCCGGTCAGGGCTACTTCGACCACAGCGCCTGCCACCGCCTGGTCGACCAGGGCATCTACGTCCTGCAGTGCGGCGACCCGAAGGGCACCGGCAAGGGCACCCCGGGCTACACCATCCCGGACGAGAACCTCAAGGACCCGAAGCTCAAGGGCGGCGTCTACCCGGCGGGCACGGTCGCGATGGCCAACCGCTACGACGGGGCGAGCGAGAAGACCCGCAACTCCGGGGGCAGTCAGTTCTTCCTCGTCTACCAGGACAGCAAGCTGCCGCCGAACTACACACCGTTCGGCACCATCACGGGCGGTATGGACGTCCTGCGAAAGATCGCCAAGGCCGGTGCGACGACCGACCCGCAGACCCGCAACAGCGCGCCCAACGCCACCGTCGTGATCGACAAGGCGTCCGTCAAGAAGTCCTGACCGGCCGGTCGACCTGGGGTGGCGCGGTGGCTCCACCCCAGGCGAACCGCGGAAATTCGTCGTGCTGGATGCGGACAGCAGACGGCCCGTCGCCTAGATTGGCGTTGTGTAGGGTGCCTGCTCCGACGGCTGCCACCCTCACCCGCAATTCAGCCCGTCGGACCGGCCAGGGCGCGGCTCTGCCGGACAGAAACTGTGGACGATGCCGGGGGGCCGCACGCCCCCGTCGGCATCATGTGGAGGAGGCGCTGTGAGCAGCGACCCATGGGGCCGCGTCGACGAGACGGGGACCGTGTACGTGCGTACCGCCGATGGCGAGCAGGTCGTCGGATCGTGGCAGGCGGGAACTCCCGAGGAGGCCCTCGCCTACTTCGAGCGCAAGTATGAGGGCCTGGTCGTCGAGATCGGCCTCCTCGAGCGCCGGGTCAAGACCACCGACCTGTCGGCGAAGGACGCGACGACCGCGATCGATCATCTGCGCACCCAGGTCGACGAACACCATGCGGTGGGCGACCTGGAGGCGCTGCGCAAGCGGCTGGACAAGCTCGTCGAGGCCGTCGAGTCGCGCCGCGAGGAGCGCAAGGCGCAGAAGGCCCGGCAGAACGACGAGGCCCGGCACGCCAAGGAGAAGCTGGTCGCCGAGGCCGAGGAGCTGGCGGCCAGCGAGCAGTGGCGGGTGGCCGGCGAGCGGCTGCGGGCACTCGTCGACACCTGGAAGGGCCTGCCGCGGCTCGACCGCAAGGCGGACGACGAGCTGTGGCACCGCTTCTCGCACGCCCGCTCGGCGTTCTCCAAGCGCCGCAAGGCGCACTTCGCGTCGCTGGACGCGCAGCGCGAGGACTCCCGCAAGGCGAAGGAGAAGCTGGTCTCCGAGGCCGAGTCGCTGTCGAACTCGACGGACTGGGGGGCCACCGCGGCCCGCTACCGCGAGCTGATGGCGGACTGGAAGGCCGCGGGCCGCGCCCAGCGCGAGCACGAGGACGACCTGTGGAACCGCTTCCGCGGTGCCCAGGACGTCTTCTTCCAGGCCCGCGGGGAGGTCTTCGCGGAGCGCGACGCCGAGCAGCGGGAGAACCTGACCCGCAAGGAGGAGCTGGCCGTCGAGGCCGAGAAGCTGCTCCCCGTCTCGGATCTGAAGGCCGCCCGGTCGGCCTTCCGCTCGATCAACGAGCGGTGGGAGGCCATCGGCCATGTCCCGCGGGACGCCCGCCCCAAGATCGAGGGCCGGATGCACGCCGTCGAGCGCGCCATCCAGGAGGCCGAGGAGAGCGAGTGGCGCCGGACGAACCCTGAGGCGCGGGCCCGTGCCGCGGGGCTGACCGGCCAGCTCCAGGACGCGGTCGACAAGCTGGAGAAGCAGATCGACACGGCCCGGGCGTCGGGCAACAACGCCAAGGCCGACAAGCTCGGCCGGGAGCTGGAGGGCCGCAAGGCGCTGCTGGACCAGGCGCTCAAGGGCCTGGAGGAGTTCGGCGGCTGAGTGCCCTCCTTTGCGCCTGAACCGGCGCCGCTCTCGCGGAGGTGGTTGCTCGCCGTTGGGGTTCCTCAATTGATGGTTGAGATGCCTTGACGGGAAAAGGGGCCCCGGTACGGATTCCGTACCGGGGCCCCTTTCGTGCGCGGTTACGGCCGCCGGGCCGACGTCACGCGGTAGACGTCGTACACGCCCTCCACGCTCCGTACCGCCTTCAGCACATGCCCCAGATGCTTCGGGTCGCCCATCTCGAAGGTGAAGCGCGAGGTGGCCACGCGGTCACGGGAGGTCTGGACGGCCGCCGACAGGATGTTGACGTGCTGGTCGGACAGGATCCGGGTGACGTCCGACAGCAGGCGGGAGCGGTCCAGCGCCTCGACCTGGATGGCGACCAGGAAGACCGAGGACTGGGTGGGCGCCCATTCGACGTCGAGTATCCGCTCCGGCTGCCGGGACAGCGAGTCGACGTTGACGCAGTCGGCGCGGTGCACCGAGACGCCGTTGCCGCGGGTGACGAAGCCGATGATGGGGTCGCCCGGCACCGGGGTGCAGCAGCGCGCCAGCTTGACCCACACGTCGTCGACGCCCTTGACGACCACACCGGGGTCGGCGCTGGAGCGGCGCTTGGAACGCGGCCGGATCGGCGTGGACTCGGCGATGTCCTCGGTGGCCTCGTCCTGGCCGCCGAGCGCCTGCACCAGCTTCTGGACGACGCCCTGCGCGGCGACATGGCCCTCGCCGATGGCGGCGTAGAGCGAGGAGATGTCCGGGTAGCGCATCTCGTGCGCGAGGGTGACCAGGGAGTCGCCGGTCAGGATCCGCTGGATCGGCAGGTTCTGCTTGCGCATGGCGCGCGCGATGGCGTCCTTGCCCTGCTCGATGGCCTCGTCGCGGCGCTCCTTGGAGAACCAGCCGCGGATCTTGTTGCGGGCGCGGGGGGACTTGACGAAACCGAGCCAGTCACGGGAGGGCCCGGCGCCCGTCGCCTTGGAGGTGAAGACCTCCACCAGGTCGCCGTTGTCCAGGGTCGATTCGAGCGGGACGAGGCGCCCGTTGACCCGCGCTCCTATCGTGCGGTGGCCGACCTCGGTGTGCACCGCGTACGCGAAGTCGACGGGGGTGGCCCCGGCCGGCAGCGCTATGACATCGCCCTTGGGCGTGAAGACGAAGACCTCGTTGCGGGACAGGTCGAAGCGCAGCGACTCCAGGAACTCGCCCGGGTCCTCGGTCTCCTTCTGCCAGTCCAGCAACTGCCGCAGCCAGGCCATGTCGTTGACGGTGTCCTGGCCCGCGCCCTTGCCGACGCCCTTGGGCACGTCGGTGCGCACCTTGGACGTGCCGGCGACCGCCTCCTGCTTGTACTTCCAGTGGGCGGCGATGCCGTACTCGGCGCGGCGGTGCATGTCGAACGTACGGATCTGGAGCTCGACGGGCTTGCCGCTGGGGCCGATCACCGTCGTGTGCAGCGACTGGTACATGTTGAACTTCGGCATCGCGATGTAGTCCTTGAACCGGCCGGGGACCGGGTTCCATCGCGCATGGATGGTGCCGAGGGCGGCGTAGCAGTCGCGGACCGTGTCGACGAGGACGCGGATGCCCACCAGGTCGTAGATCTCGGCGAAGTCGCGGCCGCGCACGATCATCTTCTGGTAGACGCTGTAGTAGTGCTTCGGGCGGCCGGTGACCGTGGCCTTGATCCGGGCGGACCGCAGATCGGCCTGGACCTCGTCGGTCACTATGGCCAGGTACTCGTCGCGCTTGGGCGCCCGCTCGGCGACCAGCCGGACGATCTCGTCGTACATCTTGGGGTAGAGGATCGCGAAGGCGAGGTCCTCCAGCTCCCACTTGATGGTGTTCATGCCCAGGCGGTGGGCGAGCGGAGCGTAGATCTCCAGCGTCTCGCGGGCCTTCTTCTCCTGCTTCTCCCGCTTGAGGTAGCGCATGGTGCGCATGTTGTGCAGCCGGTCGGCGAGCTTGATGACCAGGACGCGCGGGTCCTTGGCCATCGCGACGACCATCTTGCGGACCGTCTCGGCCTGCGCGGCCTCGCCGAACTTGACGCGGTCGAGCTTGGTGACGCCGTCGACCAGCAGCGCGACCTGGTCGCCGAAGTCGCCCCGCAGGGTGTCCAGGCCGTACTCGGTGTCCTCGACGGTGTCGTGCAGCAGGCCGGCCATCAGGGTCGCCGGGTCCATGCCCAGCTCGGCGAGGATCGTCGTCACCGCGAGCGGATGGGTGATGTACGGGTCGCCGCTCTTGCGCTTCTGGCCGCGGTGCCAGCGCTCGGCGACCTGGTAGGCGCGCTCGATCTGGCGCAGCGTGCCCGTCTCGATCTTGGGGTCGTTGCCGCGGACGGCCCGCAGCAGCGGCTCCAGGACCGGGTTGTACGGGCTGGAGCGCTGGACGCCCAGCCGGGCGAGCCGGGCCCGTACCCGGTTGGGGGAGCCGGAGCGGCCGACGGGAGCGGGCGCCGGCGGCTTGGGCGGGGCGGGCTGGTCGGCCTTGGCCGGCGGCTTGGGCGCGCGCGACGGTGAGGCCGGCCGCGGCGACGAGGCGGCGGGCCCCGGCTGGGGCGCCGTACGGGGCCGTTCGGCGGGGGCCTGGGACGCGGCGGACCCATCGGCCGGCGGCCGGGGCGCGGCGGTGCCGTCGGACGCACCCTGCCGCTCGGGCTGGGGCGCGTCCGAGGAAGCCGCGTCCGTCAGCTTCGGCTCGTCCGGGCGCGCGGCGTCGGATCCCGCCGGACGCAGTCCGGGGGAGAGCGGCTGGGCCTCGTCTGGCAAGAGCACTCCTCAGGCGGTTCCGGACCCCAGGACCTCGAACGGGCCGGGGTGCCATGGTATCGACCCCGGGGCCACGACTCCCCCGCGGCCGCGGTTCCGTACATGACACAGCAGCAGGGGCACCCGAATTCTTCCGGATGCCCCTGTTTGCTCGACGGTGCGGTGCGAGCGCGGCTCAGACCGTGATCAAGGCCTCCAGCGGAGCGCCCTTCAGGCCCGGCTCCAGCCGTTCCCGGCCGGCCAGGAAGCCCAGCTCCAGCAGGACCGCGACGCCCGCGACCTCGGCGCCCGCGCGGCGGATGAGCTGCAACGAGGCGTCGGCGGTGCCACCGGTGGCGAGGACGTCGTCGATCACCAGCACCCGCTCCCCCGGGGCCAGCGCGTCGGCGTGGATCTCGATCTCGGCGGTGCCGTACTCCAGCTCGTACGCCTGCCGCAGTGTCTCGCGGGGCAGCTTGCCCGCCTTGCGGACGGGGACGAAGCCCACGCCGGCACGCAGCGCGACCGGGGCGGCGAGGATGAAGCCGCGCGCCTCCAGGCCCACGACCTTGTCGACCCGGTACCGCCCGCACAGGTCGGTGAACGCCTCGGTCAGCGCGCCGAAGGCGGCCGGGTCGTCCAGCAGCGGGGTGATGTCCTTGAACATCACGCCCGGCTGAGGATGGTCCGGTACGTCCGCGATCCGGCTCAGCAGCAGCTCGCGCAGGGCTGCGGGAGCGCTCATCGGCGCTTGCCCGACGGGCGACCGCGTCCGCGGTTGCGGGAGGCGGGCTGCCGGCGCGGACCGACGACCGCGGTGCCGTCTTCGTCCTCGCCGTCCGCGGCGTCGGACGCCGCGTCCTGCGAGTCCTCCTGACCCGCGCCCTTGGCCTCGGCCGCGGCACGCTTCGCCTTGACCCGCCTGGCCAGCGCCTTCATCTGCGGCTCGCGCTCCTTCAGATCGGCGACCAGCGGGGTCGCGATGAAGATCGAGGAGTACGCACCGGCGGCGAGACCGACGAACAGGGCCAGCGAGATGTCGTTGAGCATGCCCGCGCCCAGGACACCGCCGCCGACGAACAGCAGACCGGCGACCGGGAGCAGCGCCACGACGGTGGTGTTGATGGAACGCACCAGGGTGCCGTTGATGCTGCGGTTGGCGACCTCGCTGTAGGTGAAGCGGGTCTGCTTGGTGATGTCCTTGGAGGCTTCCTTGAGGCTGTCGAAGACGACGACCGTGTCGTAGAGGGAGTAACCGAGGATCGTCAGCAGACCGATGACCGTGCCGGGGGTGACCTCGAAGCCGACCAGGGCGTAGATGCCGACCGTGATCGTCAGGTCGTGGATCAGGGCGACCAGGGCGGCCACCGCCATCCGCCACTCGAACGCGATGGCCAGGTAGAGCACCACGAGGACCATGAAGATCCCCAGGCCCAGCCACGCCTTGTTGGCGATCTGCTCGCCCCAACTCGGGCCGACCAGCTGGGTGTTGACGTCCTTGACCGGGACGTTCAGGTCCTTGGCGAGCTCTTCCTGGACCGGCACCGCCTGCTTGGTGTCCAGACCGCTGATCTGGATGCGCAGGGCACCGCTGTTGGCGAGCTTCTGCACCACGGCCTGGCGGCCGCCGGCCGCCGACTCGGCCTTGTGCTGTGCCTCGGAGGTGGACACGGAGGTCTTCGGGGTGGTGAAGACCGCACCGCCGGAGAACTCGATGCCCATGTTCAGACCGCGCACCCCGAGGCCGACGATGGCCACGATGGTGATGAGGATCGAGATGCCGTACCAGATCTTCCGCTTGCCGATGAAGTCGTAGCCGACCTCGCCGCGGTAGAGCCGGGCGCCGATGTTGCCGAGCTTGGACATCTCACGCCTCCTTCGTCTGGGTGGGGGCGGCGCCGCGACGACGGCGCAGCGGCGGCTTGGCGCCCAGGCGCTTGGGGTCGAGGCCGGACCAGGAGTGTCCTTCGGAGAAGAACTTCCGCCGGGCCAGCAGCGTCATCAGGGGCTTGGTGAAGAGGAAGACCACGACGACGTCGAGGACGGTGGTCAGACCGAGCGTGAACGCGAAGCCCTGCACCTTGCCGACGGTGACGATGAACAGCACCGCGGCGGCCAGGAACGACACGAAGTCGGAGACCAGGATCGTGCGGCGGGCCCGCGGCCAGCCGCGTTCCACGGCAGGGCGCAGGGTGCGTCCCTCGCGGATCTCGTCCCGGATGCGTTCGAAGTAGACGATGAACGAGTCGGCGGTGATACCGATGGCGACGATGGCGCCACAGACCGCCGGGAGGTTCAGCGCGAATCCGATGGCCGGGCCCAGCAACGTCATGATCGTGTACGTCAGGACCGCCGAGACGCCCAGGCTCGCCAGCGCGACCAGCGCCAGTCCCCGGTAGTAGGCGACGAGGTAGATGATGACCAGGGCGAGGCCGATGGCGCCGGCGATCAGACCGGCGTGCAGCTGCTCGCCGCCGAGCGCCGCGGTGACCGTGGTCTCGTCGTCGATCTTGAAGGACAGCGGCAGGGCACCGTAGGACAGCATGTTGCCGAGGTCCTCGGCGGACTGCTGGGTGAAGCCGCCGGAGATGGTGGCTCCGCCGCCCATGATGGCCTTGTCGACCGACGGAGCGGAGACCACCGCGCCGTCCAGGACGATGCCGAACTGGTTCTGCGGCGGCGCCTTCGTGGCGAGCTTGCCGGTGATGTCACCGAACTTCTTGCCGCCCTCGGAGGTGAAGTCCATCTGGACGATCCAGCCCTGGCCCTGCTGGCTGTCGAAGACGGCCTTGGCGCTGCTGACGTCCGTGCCCTCGACGGCGACGGGGCCGAGCGCGTACTTCTGCGCGCCGTCGTCCTTGCACGCCACGATCGGGTCGGACGGCTTGGTGTTGGCGGCCTTCTCACCGGCTGCCGCGCGGCTCTTCTTGGTCGAGCAGTCCAGCGCGTCGAGCTGCTTCTGGAGGGCCGGCGGGATGGCCGCGCCGCCCGGGGGCGTCGGCGGTGCCTGGGGCGTGGTGGGCTTGGCCGGGCCGGAGGGCTTGGGGGACGGCGCCTTCTTGAGCGAGTCCGTCACCGCGCGGCCCTGCGTCGTCGGCTGGGAGCTCGGCGACTGCGAGGACGAGGCCTTCTGCTGGGTGCCCGGCTTGTTCTTCGCCTGGTCGCCGGCGGCCTTGTCGCCCTTGCCCTTGCCGTTCGCGCCGCTCTGGGAGGGGTTGGGCTTGGGCTCGGGGGTCTTGGCGCCCGCCGTGGTGGTCAGCACCGGCCGGAAGCCGAGCTGGGCGGTGGTGCCGACCTGCTGACGAGCCTGCTTCGCGTCCGTCCCCTTGGGGATGTTCACGATGATGTGGTTGCTGCCCTGCGTCTGGACCTCGGACTCGGTCACACCGAGACCGTTGACCCGTCGCTCCATGATGCCGGCGGCGGTGTTCATGTTGGTCTCGTTGATCGCGTTGGGCTTGCCCGGCTGGTTCTGGGCCGCCAGCGTGAAGCTGGTGCCGCCGGCCAGGTCGATGCCCAGTCGCGGCGTCAGCGTGCCGGAGTAGAACATCCCTCCGATCAGCCCCGCCATGGCGATCAGGACCAGGATCAGGGTGCGGCCCGGATGTCCCTGGCTCGCGGGCGCCCTGCGGCCCTTCTTCGGTGCTGCCACCTTCTCGTATCTCCCTGTCCAACCCCTCGGCCAGGGATGCCGGCCGAGGGGCCACGAAGTCTTGTGGGGACGTGCCCCCGCCGGAGCCTAGACCGTCCGGGAACCGCGGCGCACGACACACCACGCGTGCTCCGCGGTTCCGTGGGGCGGACTACTTCGCGTCGTCGTCGCCGGACTTCTTGTCGTCCTTGGCGGTGTCCGCGTCGGCCTTGACGGTGTCCTTGGCGTCGTCCGCGGCCTTGGTGTCCTTGGCCTCGGCAACGGCGGGCTTCTCCTCGACGGGCTCGGCGGCCGGGGTCTCGGCCTTGCCCAGGTCGATCTTGTCACCCTTTTCGGTGGCCTCGCCGGCGGTGCCGGCGGTCAGCGAGGAGGCGTCGTCCGGGACGACCGGCTCGTCGGCGTGCAGCGGGTCGGCACCGTCCAGGATGCGGTTGTACTCCTCATCCGCGATCACCGCGCCGATGGCGTTCTTCGCGTAGATGGCGTGCACGCCGGGGGCGACCTCGAGAAGGACGGTCTCGTCGTGGACTTCCTTGACGGTGGCGTACATGCCGCCGATCGTCCGGACGCCGGTGCCGGCCTGCATTTCGTTGCGCATCTGCGCGGCCGCCTGCTGCTTCTTCTTGGCGGATCGCGTCATCAGGAACATGGCCCCGATGAGGACGATGAACGGGAGGAGAGTCACGATATTCACGGGACGGAAATCCTTCGCACGACCGCGGATGCGCGATCTCATATACGGGGGTGGGAATGCCGCCCATACGAACGGCATCGGCGGAGTCTAGGCGAGTCCCCACCAGTGGAACAACGCCCAGCATCCCACCGCAGTTCCTGACCGGGCGAGTATCCGCGCCGTCACGCCCCGAACAAGCCCTGCTGTCCGCTCGCGCCTGATTGCTGCTGCGGCGGCACGAGCCCCAGATGCGCCCACGCGGCCGGGGTCGCGATCCGGCCCCTGGGGGTCCTGGCCAGCAGTCCTTCCCGTACGAGGAACGGCTCGGCGACCTCCTCGACGGTCTCCCGCTCCTCCCCCACCGCGACCGCGAGGGTGGACAGGCCCACCGGGCCGCCGCCGAACAGCTTGAGCAGGGCCGTGAGCACGGCGCGGTCGAGGCGGTCCAGGCCGCGGGCGTCGACCTCGTAGACCCCGAGGGCCTGGGAGGCGATCTCGCGGGTGATCAAGCCGTCGGCCTTCACCTGGGCGTAGTCGCGGACACGGCGCAGCAGGCGGTTGGCGATACGGGGCGTGCCCCGCGAGCGGCCGGCGATCTCCGCGGCGCCCTCGGGTTCTATCTCGACGTCCAGCAGCCCGGCGGAGCGGTGGATGACCCGCTCCAGCTCGGCGGGGGCGTAGAACTCCATATGGGCGGTGAAGCCGAAGCGGTCGCGCAGCGGGGGCGGCAGCAGACCGGCCCGGGTCGTGGCCCCGACCAGGGTGAACGGGGGGAGCTCGAGCGGGATGGCGGTGGCTCCCGGCCCCTTGCCGACGATCACGTCGACGCGGAAGTCCTCCATCGCCATGTAGAGCATTTCCTCGGCGGGCCGGGACATCCGGTGGATCTCGTCGAGGAAGAGGACCTCGCCCTCCTGGAGGGAGGAGAGGATCGCGGCGAGGTCACCGGCGTGCTGGATGGCGGGGCCCGAGGTGATCCGGATCGGGGCGCCCATCTCGGCGGCGATGATCATCGAGAGGGTCGTCTTGCCGAGGCCCGGGGCCCCGGACAGCAGGACGTGGTCGGCGGTGGCGCCGCGTGCGCGGGCGGCGCGCAGGACCAGGTCGAGCTGTTCGCGCACCCGCTCCTGGCCGACGAATTCCTCGAGGTCCTTGGGCCGCAGCGCGGCCTCGACGGCGGTGTCCTCGCCGTCCGCGTCGGCGCCGACCAGCCGGTCGGGCGCGCCCGGGGCGTCCTCGGCGGTGTGCGGTGCGGTGTCGTCCCAGTTCACTGCGGATTGCCTCGCGGGGTCGGGGCGGCCGGGCCGCCTGCGTGGTCGTACGGTCGGGGGCGCGGAGCCCGTCCGGCAAGGGTCATCGCGCCCGGTTCAGGGTCTGCAGGGCCGCCTTGAGCAGCTGCGGCACCTGGGGCGTACCGCCCTCGGCGACGGCCGCCTCGGCCTGCGGGGCGACCGCCGCGACCGCCTCGTCCGCCTCGCGGGTGGCGTAGCCGAGGCCGATCAGGGCGGCGTGCAGCTGCTCGCGCCAGCCTGCCGTGACGGCGCTGCCGACGCCCGCGCGGCCGGTGCCCAGCGGCTCCCCCAGCCGGTCCTTGAGCTCCAGGAGCAGCTTCTGGGCGCCCTTCTTGCCGATGCCGGGGACGGCGGTGAGGGTCTTCTCGTCGCCGGTGGAGACGGCGAGGCGCAGGGTGTCCGGCGCGTGCACGGCCAGCATCGCCTGGGCGAGCCGGGGGCCGACGCCGCTGGCGGTCTGCAGCAGCTCGAAGGTCTGGCGCTCGTCGTCGTCGGCGAAGCCGTAGAGGGTGAGCGAGTCCTCGCGGACGACGAGGGAGGTGGCGAGCTTGGCCTGCTGGCCGATGCGCAGGGCCGACAGGGTGTTCGGCGTGCACTGGACGGCCATGCCGATACCGCCGACCTCGACGACGGCGGTGTCCGGGGCAAGGGCCGCGACCGGGCCGGAGACGAAGGCGATCATCGGGTGCCCTTCTGGGGAGTCGCCCGGCGCGGGCCGGAGGACGGGACGGTGGCGGGAGCGGCGCGGCGGGCCGCGGCATGTGCCTGCTGGAGGCGGTTGACCGCGGGGGCGCGCCAGATGTGGCAGATGGCGAGGGCCAGGGCATCGGCGGCGTCGGCCGGCTTGGGCGGGGCGTCGAGCCGCAGCAGACGCGTCACCATCGCGCCGACCTGGGCCTTGTCGGCCCGGCCCGATCCGGTGACGGCGGCCTTGACCTCGCTGGGGGTGTGCAGCGCGACCGGCAGCCCGCGCCGCGCCGCGCACAGCATGGCGACCGCGCTGGCCTGGGCGGTGCCCATGACCGTACGGACGTTGTGCTGGCTGAAGACCCGCTCCACGGCGACGTACTCCGGACGGTACTCGTCGAGCCAGGCGTCTATGCCGCGCTCGATCTCGACGAGGCGGTGCGCGATCTCGGCGTCCGCAGGGGTGCGGACGACACCGACGCCGACCATCGTCAGCGGACGCCCCGCGACCCCGTCGACCACGCCGACGCCGCAGCGCGTCAGCCCCGGGTCCACCCCCAGCACCTTCATCGGTCCCCGCCCCTCGCACTGTCGCCCGGCTGTTCCTGGTCAGGGAGCGGATGCCCCCTGATCAGCACAGTAACGGCTGCCACTGACAAACCGACGGGCCGACGGGGTGTGTTCCCCGTCGGCCCGTCAGCCGACCGAGCGTGCCGCGCCTGTCAGGCGTCGACCTTGGCCATCACATCGTCCGAGACGTCGAAGTTGGCGAAGACGTTCTGCACGTCGTCGCTGTCCTCCAGCGCGTCGATCAGCTTGAAGATCTTGCGCGCGCCCTCTTCCTCCAGCTCGACCTGCATGGTCGGGACGAAGTTGGCGTCGGC
The DNA here is from genome assembly GCF_009811555.1 of Streptomyces caniferus. Classification (GTDB taxonomy): domain Bacteria; phylum Actinomycetota; class Actinomycetes; order Streptomycetales; family Streptomycetaceae; genus Streptomyces; species Streptomyces caniferus. The sequence continues at coordinate 1,680,823 of NZ_BLIN01000005.1, forward strand.
AGAGTCGTAGTCGATGCCGGACTCCTGGAGGGCACTGCGGACCGCGACCAGGTCGGTGGCCTCGCTGAGCACCTCGAAGGACTCGCCGAGGTCGTTGACCTCCTCGGCGCCCGCGTCCAGGACCGCGCCCAGGACGTCGTCCTCGGTCAGTTCACCCTTGGGGACGATCACCACGCCCTTGCGGTTGAACAGGTACGACACCGAACCCGGGTCGGCCATCGAACCGCCGTTGCGGGTCATGGCGACACGGACGTCCGAGGCGGCACGGTTGCGGTTGTCGGTGAGGCACTCGATGAGCACCGCGACACCGTTGGGGCCGTACCCCTCGTACATGATGGTCTCGTAGTCGGCGCCGCCGGCCTCGAGACCCGCACCGCGCTTGACCGCGGAGTCGATGTTCTTGTTGGGGACCGAGCTCTTCTTGGCCTTCTGGATGGCGTCGAAGAGGGTCGGGTTGCCGTCCACATCGGCGCCGCCGGTCCGGGCCGCGACCTCGATGTTCTTGATCAGCTTCGCGAAGAGCTTGCCGCGCTTGGCATCGATCACGGCCTTCTTGTGCTTCGTCGTAGCCCATTTAGAGTGGCCGGACATCCGCCTGTCTCCTTCGCGTAACCAACGTCTGAAACGAACGCCTCAGATCCTACCGGGGACGGGTCACTCGGTGTTACTCCCGCCCGTCGCCCGGCGACCGCCCGAAACGGACCGCTAAGAGCGCCGCACCATGTCCACGAACAGGGCGTGGACCCGGTGGTCGCCGGTGAGTTCCGGGTGGAAGGACGTGGCGAGGACGTTACCCTGCCGCACGGCCACCGTGTGCCCGTCGTACGTCGCCAGGATCTCGACCGCGCCGCCGACCGACTCGACCCAGGGCGCCCGGATGAAGACGCCCTCGACCGGCCCGCCGGGGATCCCGGCGACGTCGACGGCCGCCTCGAACGACTCGTTCTGCCGCCCGAAGGCGTTACGGCGCACGATCATGTCGATGCCGCCGAGCGTCTCCTGGTCCTCACGGGCGTCCAGCAGCTTGTCCGCGACCATGATCATGCCGGCGCAGGTGCCGTAGACCGGCTTGCCCGCACGGACGAAGGCACGCAGCGGCTCCAGCATGCCGAAGACGACGGCCAGCTTGGACATCGTGGTGGACTCGCCGCCCGGGATGACCAGGCCGTCGATCTCGTCCAGTTCCTCGGGACGGCGTACCGGCCGGGCCAGGGCGTCCGCCTCGGCGAGCGCGACGAGGTGCTCGCGGACGTCGCCCTGGAGGGCCAGCACACCGATGGTGGGGGTGCTCATCGATGGTCCTACCAGCCGCGGTTGGCGTAGCGCTCGGCCTCGGGGAGGGTGTCGCAGTTGATGCCGACCATGGCCTCGCCCAGGTTGCGGGAGACGTCCGCGATGACCTTCGGGTCGTCGTAGAAGGTGGTGGCCTTCACGATCGCGGCGGCACGCTTGGCGGGGTCACCGGACTTGAAGATGCCGGAGCCGACGAAGACGCCCTCGGCGCCGAGCTGGCGCATCAGCGCGGCGTCGGCCGGGGTGGCGACGCCACCGGCGGAGAACAGCACGACCGGCAGCTTGCCGAGCTCGGCGACCTCCTTGACCAGCTCGTACGGGGCGCGCAGTTCCTTGGCGGCGGCGAACAGCTCGTTGTTGTCGTAGCCGCGCAGCCGGGCGATCTCGCCCTTGATCTGACGCATGTGGCGGACCGCCTCGACGACGTTGCCGGTGCCGGCCTCGCCCTTCGAGCGGATCATGGCCGCACCCTCGGTGATCCGGCGCAGCGCCTCGCCCAGGTTGGTGGCACCGCACACGAAGGGGGTGGTGAAGGCCCACTTGTCGGAGTGGTTGACCTCGTCGGCCGGGGTGAGGACCTCGGACTCGTCGATGTAGTCGACACCGAGCGACTGCAGGACCTGCGCCTCGACGAAGTGGCCGATCCGGGACTTGGCCATGACCGGGATGGAGACGGCTTCGATGATGCCGTCGATCATGTCGGGGTCCGACATCCGGGCCACGCCGCCGTCCTTGCGGATGTCGGCGGGGACCCGCTCCAGGGCCATGACGGCGACGGCGCCGGCGTCCTCGGCGATCTTCGCCTCTTCCGGCGTGACGACGTCCATGATCACGCCGCCCTTGAGCTGCTCGGCCATTCCGCGCTTGACGCGCGCGGTTCCGGTCTCGGGGTTCTGGGGCGTGGTGGGCGTGCTGGACACGTGTGACCTCACTCAATGCGGGTGGCTGTACTGCTGCGCCCACACAACCGTTAGCGAGTGGCCCGGGAAAAGGGCCAATTAGAGGTCAGTGGCTCGTCACTGCTGGGAGTCGCAGTGTGCGGCGCCCGCCCGCCGGCCGCTCAGTTCCCGGCCGAGCGGTCGTCCAGGACGGCCGGCGGCTCGTCGTCCATCTCGAAGGCCAGCGGGAACGGGGCATGGCCGGCCAGCCGCAGATAGCGCACCACCCGGTGGCGGCGGACGGCGCGGGCGGCCCGTACGGAGTCGTTGTGGAACCGGCGGGCCATCGGGACCCGGCGCACCGCGGCGGTGAGTTCGGTGACCGTCCGCTCGCCGCCCGGGGCCTCCCGTACGGCCTCCAGCTGGGCCTCCTCCTCGAAGATCGCCCGCAGTGCCTGGCTCAGCTCGCTCTCCGCGACCTCACGGTGGTCCTCCTCGGCCTGCCGCGCCTCGTGCGCGGCCTGGTAGAGGACGATCGAGGCGGCGGGATCGAGCACCCCCGAGGTCCCCACCTCCTGCGCGACGGACGCGCGCCGGAGCAGCTGGGCGTCGAGCGCCGCCCTGGCCGCGTCGATACGGGCGTGCAGGCGGTCGAGACGGCCGGCCGTCCAGCTCAGATAAATACCGATGAGGACGATCGCGACGGCGATCCAGATGAACGTGGTCACGGCCGGTCACGATACGCGGTGCGCTGCGCTTGGCTTTCTTCCCACGTTTTTGGCTTTCCCGCCGTGGTGGTTTGTCGCCGTCTATCGCCCGCTGCGCGGTGCGCCCGTCGTTGCCCTTTCGCTGCGCTTTGCCTCGGCTCGTTTTTGGCTTTCTCGCCGTTGCGCCTGCGGCGGGCCCGTCCGCTGCGCTTTGCCCGTCCCGACGTGGGGGTTTGTCGCCGTTGCGCCTGCGGCGGGCGGGGCCGCTGCGCGGGGCTGTCGGGGTGCGGTGACGGGCCTGCGCGGGTGGGGGTGTCCGGACTGCTTCGCTTTACGTCCGGACACCCCCACCCGCTCCGACCCGCCCCCTCCCGTGGGTGGGAGGGAAAAACGGTGGTGGGAGTGCACGCAGGTGGTCCGGTGCACCTCGTGATCACACAGAAACAAGTCCCCCCGGTACGACCGGCAAGGGCCAGAACGGCCACAGCGACGGCCCGCCCCCACCAGCCTTCACCTCTCCACACACGGGAGGGGACGGGCCGGAGGGGCAGGGGTGTGGGACGTAAAGCGAAGCAGTCCCACACCCCTGCCCCGCAGGCCCGTCACCGCACCCACAGCCCCGCGCAGCGGACCCCGGCCCGCCGCCAGGCGCCACGGCGAGAAACCACCACGGCGGGACAGGCAAAGCGCAGCGGACGGGCGCACCGCGCAGCGGGCGACAAACGGCGAGCAACACCCACGGCGCGAGAGACAAAAACGTGGGAAGCCTCAATCCTTGGCCAGGCGGCGCCGCCCCCGCAGCCCCACCCTCTCGTCGGTGGCCACGGAGGCCGCCCCGGTGGTGACCGTCTCGTAGACGGCGAGGATGTCGGCCCCGACGGTCGACCAGTCGAAGCGGCGTACGTGGCGGGTGCCACGTTCGCGCAGTTCGGCGAGGCGTGCGGGATCCCCGAGCAGTCGTACCGCCGCAGCGGCGAGCGCCTCGGCGTCCTCGTTGGCGAAGAGTTCGCCGGCCTCGCCCTGGTCCAGGACCTGGGCGAAGGCGTCGAGGTCACTGGCCAGTACGGGGGCCCCGGCCGACATCGCCTCGACGAGGATGATGCCGAAGGACTCGCCGCCCGTGTTGGGTGCGACGTAGACGTCGACGCTGCGCAGCAGCCGGGCCTTGTCCTCGTCGCTGACCATGCCGAGGAACTCGACCCGGGAGCGCATCTCGGCGGGCAGCGCCGCGACCGCCTCCTCCTCGTCACCGCGGCCGGCGACGAGGAGCCGGGCGTCCGGCACCGCGGCCAGGATCGCGGGCAGTGCCCTCATCAGGACCGGCAAGCCCTTGCGCGGTTCGTCGATCCGGCCGATGAAGCCGATCGTCCTGCCCTGCCACTCGGCCTTCGGTTCGGCCGAGCCGAAGAAGTCGACGTCCACGCCGTTGGGGATGACCACCGCGTCGCCGCCGAGGTGTTCGACGAGCGTCCGGCGGGCGTATTCGCTCACCGCGATGCGGGCGCTGATCTTCTCCAGCGCGGGCTGCAGGATCGGATACGCGGCGATCATCGCCCGCGACCGCGGGTTGGAGGTGTGGAAGGTCGCCACGATCGGGCCCTGGGCCGCCCAGCAGGCGAGCAGGCCGAGCGAGGGCGAGGCCGGTTCGTGGATGTGGATGACGTCGAAGGCGCCGTGCTGGAGCCAGCGGCGCACCCGGGCCGCGGAGAGCAGGCCGAAGTTGAGCCGGGCGACCGAGCCGTTGTACGGGACGGGGACGGCGCGGCCTGCGGAGACGACGTACGGCGGCAGGGGTGTCTCGTCGTCGGCGGGGGCGAGGACGGAGACCTCGTGGCCGAGGCGGATCAGGTGGTCGGCCAGGTCGCGGATGTGGAACTGCACGCCGCCGGGGACGTCCCAGGCGTACGGGCAGACGATGCCGATCTTCACGCCGTCTCCGTTCCGGGCGCCTCGGGATCGCCCGGTGCGCCGGACTCCTCGCGCGGCTCCAGGTCGGCGAGCCAGAGTCGCTGCAGCATGTGCCAGTCCTCGGGGTGGTCGGCGATGCCGGAGGCGAAGGCGTCGGCGAGCGCCTGGGTCATCTGGGCGGCCTTCTCGGCGCGGGTGCCGGTCTCCGGGGCCTCGATCTCCGGGTGGACCCGGCCGCGCATGACGGCGCTGTCGTCGTACCAGAGCGTGACGGGCAGCAGCATGGCACCGGTCTGGAGGGCGAGCACCGCGGGGCCGGCCGGCATCTTCGTCGCCTCCCCGAAGAACTTGACCTCTATCCCGGAGGCGGACAGATCACGGTCGGCGACCAGGCAGACCAGGCCGCCGGCCCGCAGCCGCCGGGCGAGGGTGCCGAAGGCGGAGCCGCCGGTGTGCGGCAGCACCTCCATGCCCAGACCCTCACGGTAGGCGACGAAGCGGTCGTAGAGGGATTCCGGCTTGAGGCGCTGGGCGACGGTGGTGAAGGGGACACCGAGTTTGGTGGTGACCCACGCACCGGCGAGGTCGTAGTTGCCCATGTGCGGCAGCGCGAGGATGAGGCCGCGGTCGCTCTTGAGCCCGTCCTCCAGGTAGTGCACGTCCTCGGGAGTGAAGCCGTTCCTTATCCGCTCCTTGCTCCAGGCCGGCAGCCGGAAGGACTCCATCCAGTAGCGCATGTACGAGCGCATCCCGGCCCGGGAGAGCTCGGTGAGCCGCTGCGGCGTGGCGTCCGGGACGACCCGGGCGAGGTTCGCCTCCAGCCGCAGGACGCCCTTGCCGCGGCGCTTCCAGACCGTGTCGGCGATCCGGCGGCCGAGGCCCGTGGCCACGCCCTCGGGCAGCTTCTTGACGGTGCTCCAGCCCAGCGCGTAGAGCGCGTCCGCCAGTTTGTCGGTGTCGAACCGCGGCCGGCGGGTCCTCAGTGGACTCATGCGCCTGTTCCCCCTTGTGCCATGGCGTCGGCCTCGGCCGACTCCCGTCGTACGGTCACCACACGCTGTCCGAGGGTGACGGCGCTGCCGATGCCGACGATCCACAGGGCGATCGGCAGCAGGACCTCGACGCCGGGCACCCCGAAGGCGTGCAGACCCGACAGCCCGCAGGCGACCAGCGTGATGACCAGCCGCTCGGCGCGCTCGACCAGGCCGTTGACGTTCACCGGCAGCCCGATGGCCTCGCCGCGCGCCTTGGTGTACGAGACCACCTGGCCGCTGGCGAGGCAGAAGATCGCCATCGCGCAGAGCATCAGGCTGTCGCCGCGCCCCGCGTACCACAGGGCGAGCCCCCCGAAGATCGCCGAGTCGGCGACCCGGTCGAGGGTGGAGTCGAGAAAGGCCCCCCAGCGGCTGGAGCGTCCCAGCTGCCGTGCCATGTTGCCGTCGACCAGGTCGGAGAAGACGAACAGGGTGATGACGACCGTGCCCCAGAAGAATTCGCCCAGTGGGTAGAAGGCCAGGGCGCCGGCCACCACGCCTCCGGTTCCGACGAGGGTGACCGCGTCCGGGCTGACGCCGATACGGATGAGCAGGGCGGCGAACGGCGTGAGAACACGCGTGAAGAAAGCACGCGCGTACTTGTTCAGCATGGCCTTCCCGGAGGTCGATACGGGCCGCGAGGTCAAGGGGCCACCGGCTGGCCCATCGTAGCCAGGAGCTCTTGGGCCACCGCGAACGCATCGCGGCGCAGGGCGCATCCCGCGGCTCGGGGACGCCGCCGCGCGCCCGTGCACGCCTCCGCGGGCCCCCTCGTGGGGCGCTCCGGGACCCTTGGGAGGACCGGCTCCCTGTGCCATGTATGGACGCATCATGACCTCGGTGGAAAGCTCGAATCACCGCAAAGTGTCGACCTGGAGGCGAGACACATGAGCGAGAAATCGAGTACACACCCGGGAGCCGCCGGCAGGGCATCAACGGCCGGCCAGCCCACGGCCCTGCGGAATGTGGTGCTGGTCGGCCACTCCGGATCGGGAAAGACCACCCTGGTCGAGGCCCTCGCGCTGGCATCCGGCGCGGTCAACCGGGCGGGCCGGGTCGAGGACGGCGGGTGCCTGTCCGATTACGACGAGATCGAGCACCGCCAGCAACGCTCCGTACAGCTCTCCCTGGTCCCGGTGGACTGGGGCGGAGTCAAGATCAATATCTTGGACACCCCCGGATACGCCGATTTCGTCGGGGAACTCAGGGCCGGTCTGCGCGCGGCGGACGCGGCCCTTTTCGTTGTCTCGGCAGCCGACGGCGTGGCCGGCGCGACCCGGATGGTCTGGGACGAGTGCGCGGCCGTCGGCATGCCGCGCGCGCTGGTCGTCACACACCTGGAAGCGTCCCGCGCCGACTTCGACGAGATGACCGAGCTGTGCCGGACGTCGTTCGGCGGCGAGGACCCGGACGCCGTCGTCCCCCTCTACCTCCCGCTGTACGGGACACCGGGCGCCGACGGCCACTCCCCCGTACACGGCCTGATCGGCCTGCTCACCCAACGGGTCTTCGACTATTCGTCCGGTGAGCGCACCGAACGCGCGCCGACCGAGGAGGAGCTGCCGCAGATCGAGGCGGCCCGCGCCCGCCTCATCGAGGCCGTCATCGCCGAGAGCGAGGACGAGTCCTTGATGGACCGCTACCTCGGCGGCGAGGAGATCGACGTCAAGACCCTCATCGGGGATCTGGAGACGGCGGTCGCCCGGGGCACCTTCCACCCCGTGCTGGCCGCGGCCCCGGCTGCCGAGGGCTCCAAGCAGGGGTTGGGCACCGTGGAGCTGCTGGAGCTGATCAGCGGCGGCTTCCCGACCCCCGCGGAGCGCGAGGCACCGGCCGTGACCAGCCCGGACGGCGCCCCGCGCCCGGCGCTGAGCTGTGACCCCGACGGCCCGCTCGCGGCCGAGGTGGTCAAGACCTCCTCCGACCCGTACGTCGGCCGGATCTCCCTCGTCCGCGTCTTCTCCGGCACCCTGCGCCCGGACGAGACGGTGCATGTCTCCGGCCACGGTCTGGAGGACCGGGGGCACGAGGACCATGACGTCGACGAGCGCGTCGGCGCACTGTCCACCCCGTTCGGCAAGCAGCAGCGCCCGCTGTCCAAGGCCGTCGCGGGCGATCTGGCCTGTGTGGCGAAGCTGACCCGCGCCGAGACCGGCGACACCCTGTCCGGCAAGGACGACCCGCTGCTGATGGAGCCCTGGACGATGCCCGACCCGCTGCTGCCGGTCGCCATCCAGGCGCACAGCAAGGCCGACGAGGACAAGCTGTCGCAGGGCCTGGCCCGCCTGGTCGCGGAGGATCCGACGATGCGTCTGGAACACAACCAGGCCACCCATCAGGTGGTCCTGTGGTGCCTGGGCGAGGCGCATGTCGATGTCGCGCTGGAGCGGCTGCGGACCCGCTACGGCGTCCAGGTGGACACGGTCGCGCACCAGGTGTCGCTGCGGGAGACCTTCGGCGCCCCCGCCGCGGGCCGCGGACGCCATGTGAAGCAGTCCGGCGGCCACGGCCAGTTCGCGATCTGCGAGATCGAGGTCGAGCCGCTGCCCGGCGGCTCCGGCATCGAGTTCGTGGACAAGGTCGTGGGCGGCGCGGTGCCCCGGCAGTTCATCCCGTCCGTGGAGAAGGGCGTGCGCGCCCAGGCCGAGCGCGGGGTCGCCGCCGGGCATCCGCTCGTCGACATCCGCGTCACGCTGCGCGACGGCAAGGCGCACTCGGTCGACTCCTCGGACGCCGCGTTCCAGACGGCCGGCGCGCTGGCGCTGCGCGAGGCGGCCGGCGAGGTCCGGATCGAACTGCTCGAACCGGTGTCCGAGGTGAGCGTGATGGTTCCGGACGATTTCGTCGGCCAGGTGATGAGCGATCTGTCGGGGCGCCGTGGCCGGGTCGTGGGCACGGAGCAGTCAGGGGCGGGGCGCACCGTGGTGCGTGCCGAGGTGCCCGAGGTCGAGATCGACCGGTACGCCGTCGATCTGCGCTCCCTCTCGCACGGCACCGGCCGGTTCTCCCGCGTTCACCTGCGGCATGAGCCGATGCCACCGCAGCTCGCCGACAAGTGGCGGGAACAGGCCGAGAACGGCGCATAGTTAACGGCGGATCAGCCGTGGGGGCGACCGCTGTCCGGCTCAACTCCCCTGAGCCGGACGGCGGCTGTACGCTGAGCATCTGCCGCACAGCCGGGGGTCCGACGGCAGGACATGAGGTCACGGGCTCGAACACCGGCTCTTTGCAGGTGTGCCGTCGGCGGAAGTCGGGAAGAGCCGCATCATCGGATGCGAGCGGTGTGGGGGGCGGTAGTGGCAGACGGCTTCGACTTCAGTCCTGGGGCGCAGGTCCCGCTGTCGGGGAGTGCCGGACAGACGGCGGCGACCCAGGCGCTGGCCTCGGCCGCCTACCGGGACAGCCCGCTCGCCGACATCTCCAAGGCCGACTCGGAGTCCGGCAAGTCCGAGATCAAGAAGCCGAAGCTGTCGCTGTTCGCGCCCAACCTCGGCGAGGCGTTCTCGCGCGCCGTACAGGTGCGGATGCTGGGCGGTGGCCGCGCCGCGCTGATCCAGTCCTTCGGCACCGAGCCGCAGACCATCGTCGAGCACTGCCTGTCCGCCACCCGCGTCCGCAAGCAGCGGGACGCCAAGCTGACGGTGCTGATGGTGCTGTTCGGGGTGGTGTTCCTGCCCGGGGTGCTGCTGTGGCTGGGCGTCTTCCAGTTGCGCAAGATGCTCTCCAAGGACGGTGCGGGCAAGGGCCTGTCCCTGATCGGTGGGCTGCTGCTGACGGTGCTGGGCATCCTCACCGTGTTCTTCATGATCAAGCTGCCGTTCAACGGCTTCTGGCCGATGTACGCCCGCGCCATGGTCGTCGCCCCGATGATCGGCTGGTGGCTGGCCAAGCAGATCTGCGAGAAGACCGCGGTGGCCATGCGGGAGTCCTGGAAGGGACTGCTGGAGGGCGGCGGAGTGGCCGCGAAGATCCCCGAGGCGGTGCCCCAGGACCCGAACCAGATCGCCGCCGAGACCCTCCGGCAGAACCTCGTCAAGATCTCCGCCGAGCAGAGCAGCAACGTCGTCTTCTACGCCGGTCCCAAGGGCATACTCGGCATGGGTACGCGCTGGGGCAGTTGGCAGCTCGCGGAGGAGCTCACGCCGGCGCACGACGGCAGCGAGATCCACCCGTTCCGCAGCTGGGACGTCATCCGGGCGATCCACGACAAGCTGCGGCTGCTGGAGCGCAGTCCGCTGCACACCGGCGGCTTCCCTTCGCCGTCCGTACGCCACTGGATCGTCTCGCCGGTCGGCGAGAAGGCCGCCGCCGTCACCCGCCCCGAGGGCACCCATGTGGAGGCGTACCAGATCCGTGGGCACGAGATAGAGCGGATCTGCAACGAGCAGCAGTTCGGCAGCGGCAACCGCCACTACCTCGGCGTGCAGTTCGTCCTGTGGGACGGCCAGTTGGTGATCACCCTGATGATCACCGTCACGGTGCTGCACGAGACCCTGCGCATCGAGGTGACCGGTCACGCCCTCGGCCCGGTCAACGGCCTGTTCACGACCAAGCCCGAGCCCAAGACCAAGGACGTCGCCAAGGTCATCAAGTTCTGGGAGACCCGGACCCAGCACCTCCCGCTCATCGAGCCGCAGGAGGTGGTCCGGCTCGCGGCGCGCGCCCCGCTGACGTGGTTCCCGCCGGTCCTGGACTTCCTCGGCGGCAAGCTGACCCTCCCCGAGCCGTTCGGCCTGCGGCACGTCTGGGCCGACAAGCCCTGGCGCCACCGCTTCATGGCCGATGACGCGCTGCGCGCCGCGACCCCGGTGCTGCGCACCGTCCACGCCGCCGCGATGAGTGTCCTCAAGGAGAACGGCGTGGACACCGAGCGCTTCACCAACCGCTCCCTGGTGCTCAGCGGCATGATCCAGGGCGTGGAACCGCAGAAGGCGGACGAGTACAACGCCTGAGGGTCAGCGGAAGATGCCGGTGTGTCCCAGGGAGTACCGCCCGGGCTGCGGGTAGACCGCCAGCCCGTGCGGGCCCTGGCCGACGGGGATCTTGGCCAGGGTCTTGCCGGTACGGGTGTCCAGCGCATAGACCTCGGAGTTGTAGCGGCCGGACAGCCACAGGACCTTGCCGTCGGTGGACAGCCCGCCCATGTCGGGGCTGCCGCCGCCGCGGATGTGCCATTTGTCGATGAGCGCCCCGGTCCTGAAGTCGAGGCGGGAGATGGAGCCTTCGCCGCGGTTGGAGACGTACATGTAGCGCGAGTCGCGGCTGACGTAGAGGCCGTGGGCGCCCTTGCCGGTCGGCAGGAGCTCGGGCCGGTCGAAGGTGTCGCCGTGGAGGGTCCAGATGCCGTCGGCCATCATGTCGGCGACGTACCAGGTCTTGCCGTCCGGGGAGATCTTCACGTCCTGCGGCATCGCCCCCTCGAACGGCAGCTTCTGCTGGCCGATGACCTTCATCTTCTCGGTGTCGACCTTGAGCAGCTCACCGGAGAACTCGCAGGAGACGATGAAGTACCGCCCGTCCGGCGAGAAGTCGGCGTGGTTGACGCCCCCGCAGTTGACCGGCAGCGTCTTGCGGATCTCCATGGTGTGCGGGTCGCGGAAGACCAGCTGCCGGTCCATCGAGGCCATCACGATGGCGTACTTCCCGTTGGGCGTGAAGTAGAGGTTGTACGGGTCGTGGACCTTGACGGGCTTGCCGACCTTGCCGGTGGCGGGGTCGATGGGGGTGAGGTCGTGCCCCCGGTTGTTGTTGACCCAGAGCGTCTTCAGGTCCCATGACGGCACGACATGCTGCGGCTGTACGCCCACCCGCAGGGTGTCGATCACCTTGTACGTCTTGGGGTCGATGACGCTGACCGTGTCGGAGCCGGTGTTGGGGACGTAGATCCGCGAGGGAAAGTCCTTGACCTGCGGCGCCAGCCGGCCCGGCCGGTCGGCCGCATAGAGGTCGTGCTCGTCCAGCAGCGGCGGCATCCCGGGCAGCCCCGGCTTGGCGGCCTTGACCGGCGCGCGTTCGACCGGCCGCGGGCTCTGCCCGGCCCGCTCGGTCCCGCCGCCGTCACAGCCCGCCGCCACCAGCGCACAGGCCACGGCGAGCAGCGCGGCCCGGTGGCGCGCGCGACGGGGACGGTCGTGGGTACGGTTCCGGTCAGCCATCAGGTCACTAGCTCCGTTGTCGTCACCGCGCGCAGACCGCGTCGGCGGAGGCCGTCGAGGATCGGGGGCAGGGCCGCCACCGTGCCGGCGTGCCCGAGGTGGAGGCTTACGACCGAGCCCGGCTCGACCGCGTCCAGGACCGTGCGCCGGACGGCCGGTGCTCCGGGGTCGTCCGCGTCGAGGGAGTCCACGTCGTAGGAGAGGACATGCGGATAGCCGGCTCTGCGGGCCAGCCCGGTCACCAGGTCCGTGGCCCGCCTCGCCTGCGAGGGGCGGAACCAGCTGCCGATGGTTCCGGTGAGGGCCCTCAGCCGGTCGGCGCACCGGGTGATCTCGGCGTAGGCCTCGGCGGCCGGCAGTGCGCAGATGTTGCGGTGGTGCATGGTGTGGTTGCCCAGCTCATGGCCACCGTCGAGGATCCGTCGGGCCATCGCGGGCTGCTCGTCGAGCCAGTCGCCGATGGCGAGCACGGTGACCCTGGCCCCGGCCCGCTCGGCCTCGCCGAGCAGGGCGGCCGCCATTTTGGGGTCGCCCCTGCCGTGGAAGGTCAGCGCGACCGCACGGCCGTTCCGCGGGCCGTGCGCGATCTGCACGGGCAGGCCGGGCACCCGGGTCGGCGGCCGGGCGGTGCGGGCCCGGGCGGAGGGGGAATGCCCCGCCCCGGCAGCGCCCGGCCCGCCGGCGGACCGTGGGGCGCCGGCGTCCTCGTCCCGGTGCGGGTCGCAGCCCGACACCAGCACGCCGGCGGCCGCGGCCGAGGCGGCCGCGCGCAGCACGGAGCGGCGATCTGGGGAAGTCACCACCCCATTAGAGAGGCAACCAATCCGAATTAGGGCGATCTATCCGATTCATCCGCGTACGTGTCGCCTCGGACACCGGCGCCGGACGAGACCGGGCACGCCCTACGCGGGCCAGGCGTCCGCGAGCATCGCCCGGGTGTCGGCGAGGAGTTGGGGCAGCACCTTGGTGTGGCCGACCACCGGCATGAAGTTGGTGTCACCGCCCCAGCGCGGGACCACATGCTGGTGGAGGTGCGCTGCGATGCCGGCACCGGCGACGGTGCCCTGGTTCATCCCGATGTTGAAGCCGTGCGCCCCGGAGGCGGTGCGCAGCGCGGTCATCGCCCGCTTGGTCAGCTCGGCCAGCTCCGCGGTCTCCGCCTCGTCCAGCTCGGTGTAGTCGGCGACGTGCCGGAACGGGACGATCATGAGGTGACCGCCGTTGTACGGGTAGAGGTTCAGCACCGCGTAGACATACTCGCCGCGCGCGATCACGAGGCCGTCCTCGTCCGACTTCGCGGGGATCGCGCAGAACGGACAGCCGTCGCCGGCCCCCGGGCCGGTCGGCTTGTTCTCACCCTGGATGTAAGCCATCCGGTGAGGCGTCCACAGGCGCTGGAAGGCGTCCTGCGTCCCGACTCCGATCTGCTGCTCCGGCTCGCTTGTCATACGGGCCAGCATATTGCTTCGCCCATTGGCGCCGTGTCGTTGGGGCGCATACCGCGACCCGCTCCGCGATGCTGAGCCGGTGGACAGGGAGCAGCGGCTGCGGAACTGGGAGCGAACCGCCCAGCCCTGCCTCCTTCTCGCCTCGCTCCTCTTCCTCACCTCCTACGCGGTCCGGGTCCTGGTCCCCGACCTCTCCCCCGGCTGGCGGGCCTGGTGGGAGCTGGTCACCGTCGTCACCTGGGGCTTCTTCGTCGTCGAATATCTGGCGCGGCTGGCGTTCAGCAGCGACCGGCGGCACTTCCTGCGCACCCGCTGGCTGGATCTGATCGTGACCGTGCTGCCGCTGCTGCGGCCGCTGCGGATCGTCGACATGCACGAGCGGATGCAGCGGCGCCGGGACCACCCGCGGCTCGTCCTCGAGTCGCGGGTGATGGCGTACACCGGGCTCACCTCGCTGCTGCTGGGCTTCGCGGCCAGCCTGGCCGTCTACCACGACGAGCGCTCCGCCCCGGGCGCGAACATCCACACCTTCGGCGATGCGGTCTGGTGGGCCTGCTCGACGCTGACGACGACGGGGTACGGCGATGCCACGCCCGTCACCTCGCGCGGCAGGGTGGTCGCGGTGGCGCTGATGTTCGTCGGGGTGGCGCTGATCGGAGCGGTGGTGGGCTCCTTCTCCTCCTGGCTGCTGCGCCGCTTCCGGCAGGACGGCGAGACATGAAGAAGCCCCGGAGAGCGGGTGGTTCTCCGGGGCTTCGTGCCCACCTGACGGGCGTCACACCTGGGCGCGGCGCTCCACGACATCGAGGATCTCGGCGATCGCCGCGTCGCGCGGAATGCCGTTCTTCTGCGATCCGTCGCGGTAGCGGAAGGAGACCGCGCCGTTGGCGACGTCCTCGTCACCGGCGATGATCATGAACGGGACCTTGGCCTTCTGGGCGTTCCTGATCTTCTTCTGCATCCGGTCCGACGAGGCGTCGACCTCGATGCGCAGCCCCTTGGCCTTGGCCTGGGCGGCGAAGTCCTGCAGGTACGGGACGTGTGCGTCGCCGATCGGGATACCGGTCGCCTGGACCGGCGCCAGCCATGCCGGGAACGCACCCGCGTAGTGCTCCAGCAGCACCGCGAAGAACCGCTCGATGGAGCCGAACAGCGCGCGGTGGATCATCACCGGACGCTGCTTGCTGCCGTCGGCCGCGGTGTACTCCAGGTCGAAGCGCTCCGGCAGGTTGAAGTCCAGCTGCACGGTCGACATCTGCCAGGTCCGGCCGATGGCGTCCTTGGTCTGCACGGAGATCTTGGGGCCGTAGAACGCGGCGCCGCCCGGGTCCGGGACCAGCGGCAGCCCCTGCTTCTCGGCCACCTTCCGCAGGGTCTCGGTGGCCTCCTCCCACACGTCGTCCGAGCCGACGAACTTCTCCGGGTCCTTGGTGGACAGCTCCAGGTAGAAGTCGGTCAGACCGTAGTCGCGCAGCAGGTCGAGGACGAAGGTGAGGGTGGCGTCCAGCTCGTCCGCCATCTGCTCCTTGGTGCAGTAGATGTGCGCGTCGTCCTGGGTGAAGCCGCGGGCACGGGTGAGGCCGTGCACGACGCCCGACTTCTCGTACCGGTACACCGTCCCGAACTCGAAGAGGCGCAGCGGCAGCTCACGGTACGAGCGGCCGCGCGCATCGAAGATCAGGTTGTGCATCGGGCAGTTCATGGGCTTGAGGTAGTAGTCCACGCCCTCGTCGAGCTGCATGGGCGGGTACATGCCGTCGGCGTACCAGTCCAGGTGGCCCGACTTCTCGAACAGCTTCCCCTTGGTGGCGTGGGGGGTGTAGACGAACTCGTACCCCGACTCCTCGTGGCGCCGGCGGGAGTAGTCCTCCATGACCCGGCGGATGATGCCGCCCTTGGGGTGGAAGACCGCCAGGCCCGAACCGATGTCCTCGGGGACGGAGAACAGGTCGAGCTCGGCACCGAGCTTGCGGTGGTCGCGCTTCTCGGCCTCGGCGAGGAACTCCAGATGCGCCTTGAGCTCGTCCTTGGTCGGCCAGGCGGTGCCGTAGATCCGCTGCAGCTGCTTGTTCTTCTCGCTGCCGCGCCAGTAGGCGGCGGCCGAGCGCATCAGTTTGAACGCCGGGATGGCACGGGTGCTGGGGAGGTGCGGCCCGCGGCACAGGTCCTTCCAGCACAGCTCGCCGGTCTTGCCGTCGAGGTTGTCGTAGATGGTGAGCTCGCCGGCGCCCACCTCGGCGGAGGCCCCCTCGCCCGCTTCGGCCGCCGAGCCCTTGAGCCCGATCAGCTCCAGCTTGTACGGCTCCTCGGCCAGCTCCTCGCGCGCGGCGTCGTCGCTGACCGCCCGGCGCGCGAACTTCTGCCCGCGCTTCTGGATCTCCTGCATCTTCTTCTCGATGCGCTTGAGATCTTCGGGGTGGAACGGGGTCTCGACGTCGAAGTCGTAGTAGAAGCCGTCCTTGATCGGCGGGCCGATGCCGAGCTTCGCCTCCGGGAACAGCTCCTGCACGGCCTGCGCCATCACATGGGCGGTGGAGTGCCGCAGGATGTCGAGACCGTCCTGGGAGGTGATCTCGACGGGCTCGACCGCGTCGCCGTCGGCGACCTCGTACGCCAGATCCTTCAGCTCTCCGGCCACCCTGGCGGCCACGACGCTGCGCTCGCCCTGGAAGAGGTCGGCGGCCGTAGTGCCCGTGGTCACCACGCGTTCTTCCCGCTCGGAATCGCGTTGGACGGTCACACGGACGTCTGACACCGGTCTCTCCTGACTCATGTCTCTTCACGTCAGCTCTTGCTGCGCAGCCGAATCGTACCGAGCCACCGGACCCGACCGCGAAACGGTTTCACCACCCCCCGCTCGAAAGCCGCTATTCCTCGGCACCGCACGCCTCCTCGAAGAAGTCGAGGTTTTCCTGCAGCGACTTCAGCAGCCGGTCCCGCTCCGCCTCGTCGACCTGTACGGGCGTGACATCGCGGCCGCCGGTGATCCGGCGGAACCCGCCCCGGCTCTCCAGCCGCCCGCTCACCCGGATGGGCAGTCCCACCAGGTGCGCATGTCCGGCGATGCGGTAGTCCTCCTCCCCCAGCGCGACCCGCACCTGCACCACGTCTGCCCCGGTGATCACCCGCAGCCGCACCGTGCCGGGCCCGCCCGGCCGCTCCCGGCGCAGCCGGGTGACCGCGCCGGTCACCCGGACCGGCAGCGACGGCTCCTCGCGCACATAGCGCTGGGCCGCCTGCTGCAGCGCGGGCAGATCGCCGGGCGAGAACTCCACCGGCTCGGGGCGGGCCGGGCAGTCGGCCGGGGCGCCGGCCCCCGGCGACCACTCGACCGCGATCCGCACCCCCTCCGCGTCCCGCACCAGCGCGATCAGTGCCTGGACCAGCTCATGGCAGACCCCCAGCCCGACGGCGGCGTCGAAGGCCTCCATCCCGCCGGTGGCCCGCTGGTAGTCGGTGGCGTCGCGGGCCGCGTGCAGCGCCCGCTGCAGCCCGGTGACCGCACCGCGCCCGCCGCGCACCGGGACGAACGCGGTCAGCCGGCGCCCGGCCGCCGCCGGACCGACCAGCACGTCGCCCAGGAACCCCTCGGCCTGCCGTTTGTACCGGGCGCCGTAGTAGCCGGCCCGCCCGTACGTCCCCAGCGCCCCCGCGACCAGCATCGAGCGGGCCGCACCGCGCAGCTGCTCCTGCGCGACCCAGTACGCGGCCCCCGAGCCGCCGTCGGGGACCTCGCGCTCCCAGCGCACCTCGTCGCTGGGCACCGCCAGCCCCACCAGCACCTCGCGGGCGGAGGACGCGGAGCTCTGCGCCAGTGCCGCCAGCGCCTCCGCGAGCAGCTCGCCGCTGTCGGGGAAGCGGCGGTCGTGCGGTATCAGCAGGCTGGTGCCGCTCGCCCCACCGGGCGGCGTCCACCGGGTGTAGTGGCCCGCGGCCCCGCCTCTGCGCCGCCAGCCGTGCCGGGCCAGCAGCGCGCCGAGCACCGCCGGATCGAGCCGCGCGGGATCCAGGAGCCGCGCGTCATAGTCGTCGGTCGGCCGGTACATCAGGGTCTCCCTCCCGCCCCGACCCGCGTCATGATCTCGCAGAGCGCTCGGTCGTCGAAGATCCGCGCGGTCGGGATCCGCACGGTGGTCCTGCGCCGGCCGGTCACCGGATGGCCGGCCAGGTTGATCCAGTAGCAGCAGTGCCGCAGTGCGAGACGGTCGTGGGAGGCTCGCAGCCAGTCCTCCTGGGCCCGCGGGACCAGCATCACGACCAGGATCTTGTGCACCGATACGGGTGTACGGGCCAGCTTCACCAGATGGTCGTTGTCGAGCGTGAAGGCGAAGGTCGGCCCCGGCGGGCGGGGGGCGGTCTGGTAGGTGCACTTGAGCTGCACCTTGATGGTGACTTCGTCGTCGACGGTGTGGCCGGGCGCGCCATGGCTGACGTGCCAGTCGATTCCGTTGTCCGGGAAGGGCTGCGCCAGCGAACATCCGGAGGCGGCGGCGACCGCGTGCAGATAGCCCACCTGGAGGGTCTCCATGCAGGCCGTGGTGGCGAGTCCGCCGCGCTGCGGTGTGGTCAGCTGGGGCAGCAGCCCGCCCGGTTCGGGCTGCGCGAGCGTCATCGCGGGGATGCCTTCCGGGCTGTGCCGATCGATGCGGGTGGATGACGGGGAGAAGGCGGAACGCGTCGGCCCGTCCCTCTGGTTGTCTCCGCGTCAAGTGGTCCGCAAACAAAGACGGTTCGACCACCGCACGGCTCGGGTATCACCAGCTCGGGTGACGTGCGTGTCATCCCTTGTACGAGCGCGAGGAGTTGGGATGATGCCGTGCTGGTATGACGGTCCGCTTGCCGCCTTCGACACCGAGACCACAGGGATCGACGTCGAGCGCGACCGCATCGTCTCCGCCGCCCTGGTGGTCCAGGAGACACCGCGTTCCGCGCCCCGGATCACCCGTTGGCTGATCAACCCGGGCGTCGAGATACCCGAGGCCGCCACGGAGGTGCACGGCCTGACGGCCGACCACCTCGCGCGCAACGGCCGCTGGCCCGCGCCGGTGCTGGAGGAGGTCGCGCGCGCCCTGGCCGCCCAGGCGGTGGCCGGCCGCCCGCTGGTCGTGATGAACGCCCCGTTCGATCTCACGCTCCTGGAGCGCGAGTTGAAGCGGCACCGCGCCAGCTCGCTCGGCGCGTACCTGGGCGGCCATCCGCTGCGCATCCTCGATCCCCGCGTCCTCGACAAGCACCTCGACCGCTACCGCAAGGGCCGCCGCACGCTCACCGATCTGTGCGCGCACTACGAGGTCGAGCTGACGGACGCGCATGAGGCGGCGGCCGACGCGCTCGCCTCGCTGCGCGTCGTACGGGCTCTGGGGCATCGCTACGCGGAACGCCTGGAGGGGCTGCACCCGGCGGAGCTGCACACCCGCCAGGCGGTCTGGTACGCCGCCCAGGCGCGCGGGCTCCAGGCGTGGTTCGCCCGCAGCGGCAACCCGGAAACGGTGGATCCGCACTGGCCGCTGCGTCCCGAACTCCCCGCCGCGGCCTGATCCCTCATCAGCAATTCCGGGCCGGCCGGAAAGGCAGCGAGCGGAATTCCCGGCCCCGGTTGTCCAACGAAAAGAACCGGACCGCCTTTTGGCGGCCCGGTTCTTGATCCCGGTGGGCGATACTGGGTTCGAACCAGTGACCTCTTCGGTGTGAACGAAGCGCTCTCCCACTGAGCTAATCGCCCGGGTGTCGGCGAGGTTTCCCTCGCGAACGAGCAGAACAATACAGGCCGCCCGGGCCTTCCATCAAATTCCTGTTCCGCCGCGGCCCGGGGCCGCCCCGCCCTGGCGCCCGGGGCCCCTCATCCGCGGGCCAGCCAGGCGGCGAGCCCGCGGCGTCCGGCCCGCATCATCAGCGCGTGATTGGCGAGGAACACCGGGCGCCCCAGCAGCGCGAACCGCCGCAGCAGCGGTTTGCGGACCTCGACGTCCTGCTCGAAGACGGCGCGGGTGCCGCCTTCGCCGGGCACCACCGTCCAGCGCGCCCAGCCGGCCAGGTCTCCGCGCATCCCTATCTCCAGCACCCCCGCACCGGGGTCCCGTACGCGCTCGCTCGCCACGACCGTCAGGTCGTACGGCAGCAGCGACCGGAAGCGGGCGGTGCCGCTGCGGTCGTCGACCGGGTCCACCTCACGGACCTGGGGCCACCACCGGGGGTACGCCTCGGCGCGCTCCAGGACGGCGTAGACGACGGCCGGCGGGGCGTCGAGCAGCCAGACGCTGCGGAATCGGTAGCGGTGCAATCGGCGTGACCAGGCGGGCATGACCCCAGTGTGCGCCCCGCGGCGGTGCGCACGCCCAACAACAGCGACGGCCCGGAGACTTGGAGTCTCCGGGCCGTCGTCCGGGGTGGGCGATACTGGGTTCGAACCAGTGACCTCTTCGGTGTGAACGAAGCGCTCTCCCACTGAGCTAATCGCCCGGGCGCACCGCAAACATTACCCCACGTCGGCGGGCACTTTTGACCATGCCGTCATCACTCCGAGACGTTCCACGGCATCGCGAGGCCGAACTTCCAGACGTAGACCGCGAGCGCCGCGGCGATGATCACCACGCCGATGGCGGTCAGGATGATGTTGCGCCGCCGCACGGCGGGGTCGAGCGCCTTCTGGGCCGCTTCCGTGACCTTGCGCTTGGTCCAGCGCAGGATCAACTGGGCCCAGACGAATTCCGTCGCCCAGATCGCCATGCCGCCGAAGATCACCAGCCAGCCCGGCCCCGGCAGCGGCAGCATGATCACGCCGCCCACCACGACCGCGAGGCCGACGACGAAGACTCCGACCTGCCAGCTCAGGTGCAGCGGCCGGGAGCGCTTGATGAAGTGCGGCGCTCTCGAACCGAGCGGTGGCCCAGCCGGAGCGGCACCCTCCTCCAGCGTTCCCGACCCCCCGTTACTCTGCGTATTCATACGCACAAACTTACCGGACGGGATGGGTCCGCGGAATTACCGCCGAGGACGATCTCGCAATCCGCCGGAAGAGGTACCTGAAGCCACACAAAACCGTCAGAGGGGTTTACAACGGCACCGTAGGTGGCATGTCGATTTCGCCGACGTGCGAATCCCCGAGCGCACACTGAGCGAAAGGCCCTGGCGCTTATGAACACCACGGTCAGCTGCGAGCTGCACCTGCGCCTCGTTGTGTCGAGCGAGTCCTCACTGCCTGTACCCGCGGGCCTGCGGTATGACACGGCCGATCCTTATGCCGTGCATGCCACCTTCCATACCGGAGCCGAGGAGACCGTGGAGTGGGTTTTCGCCCGCGACCTCCTCGCCGAGGGCCTGCACCGGCCCACCGGCACCGGAGACGTCCGTGTATGGCCGTCCCGGAGCCACGGACAGGGCGTTGTCTGCATCGCCCTGAGCTCACCGGAGGGCGAGGCCCTGCTCGAGGCGCCCGCGCGCGCTCTCGAGTCGTTCCTCAAAAGGACCGATGCCGCCGTACCACCCGGTACGGAGCACCGGCATTTCGATCTCGACACCGAGCTCTCCCACATCCTCGCGGAGAGCTGAGACGCAGACCGCTTACCGAAAGCACCCACCCGCTCACACTTGCGTCCGTCCGACTCGGGGAGACGGCGCAGGACCGACAAGTTCATACGGCACACTTCGGCGTCGTCGCCGCGGACCCACCGCGGAGTCGGCGCTGAAGCTTGTTCCTGGCGCTAGAGTCGGCGACCATTCGGCAACCACACCGGGGACGGTAACCGTCCGGCCCCACCCTGCCAGGGAGCGGAACCGTGATGATCAGCCATGACACCCGGTGCGCGCTGGAGGCGGTCGTCGATCTGCTGAACACCGCTCCGGAGGGCGATGCGCCCGGGGCACCGGACAGCCTGACCGGCCTCGCGGCCCTCGAGGACTTCGTCCGGCGCCACGACGTCAGCGATGTGGGCCCCCTCGGCGCGGGCGACCTGGCAGCCGTACGGTCCGTCCGGGCGCGGTTCGCACGGATCTTCGCGGCCGAGGACGACCGCGGCGCGGCCGAACAGCTGAACTCGCTGGTCGCCTCGGCGGGCACCACGCCGCAGCTGACCGATCACGACGGGTACGACTGGCACGTCCACTACTTCGCGCCGGGCGCGTCGGTCGCCGAGCATCTGGCCGCGGACGGCGGGATGGCGCTGGCCTTCATCGTCGTCGCCGGGGAGCGCGAACGGCTGCGGCGCTGCGAGGCGCCGGACTGCCGGCACGCCTTCGTCGACCTCTCGCGCAACCGCTCCCGGCGCTACTGCGACAGCCGCACCTGCGGGAACCGGCTGCATGTCGCGGCCTACCGGGCACGGCGGCGGGAGGCCGCGGCGGGCTGAGCGCCCGGCGCGGCACACCGGCAGGGCGCGGAGCGGCGGCACGAAGCGGCCTCACAGGAGGAAGAGGTCGTGCACTGCCCCGAGGAGGAGCAGAAAGCCGATGACGGCGAGGAAGAGCATCAGCGGCGGCTGGGACAGCGCGAACAGGCAACCGCGGGGTTCGGGGGACGGGGCGTCGTCTTGGGCGAGGGCGCACTCATCGTTCATCTCGCGCGCATCATGGCGCAGATGATCGTGCCAATGCGCCCGATAAGCGCCTCAGCAGTGGTAGTTCATCAGATCCCGTGCTTTTTCAGGATCGCTTCGATGTCCGAGAAGTCATCCTTGGGTGCACCGCCCCTGCCCTGAGCGGCCTTCCCCTTGGGGGCCGGCTGCGCCGCACCCCGGCCGGCGCCGAGGGAGGGCACGGAGGCGGCCGGAGCCACCGCGTCGGACCGGTCGGCCGCCGCGGCCTTGCGTTCCTTGCGGCTGCCGATCCCGCCCCTGCGGCGCTCCACTCCCCTGCTGATCATGAACAGCACGGCGGAGAGCGCGAGCACACCGAAGCCGGCCCAGACCGTGGGCTTGAAGACGATGTTGGTGACCCAGTCGATGACGCCCGTCATCACCAGGCCGATGGGAATCAGGGAAAAAGCGGCGATGCGGGTCGCGGCCAGGAACCGCTTGCGGTAAGCCGTCAGCGCGGCGATGCCCAGGCCCGCTGCCGACACCGCGGCACAGACGGTCGAGGTCAGCATCCGGTCCTCCTGCCGATGAAAGAGCGAGCAGCCACTCTGCTCCCTTCCATCCTGCCTTGTCCGGCCGTGCGCGGGCCATGTTCCGGCACGGCCTCAGGGACATCTCGGGGTTGCGCTCCTCCGCAGGTCCCGGTCCGGGCACCGGCCGGGGTACCTCCCCGCGCGATCCGGGGCAGTGCTGGAAGACTGAGCCCCATGAACGACGCCACCACCTCCGCCGCCCGTCCCGACCGCCCCGTTCTGGACGTGTGGTGCGAACTGCAGTGCCCGGACTGCCATGCCGCCCTGGAGGACCTGCGGGCGCTGCGGGCGCGCTACGGCGACCGGCTGGGCATCCGCCTGCGCCACTTCCCCCTCCCCAAGCACAAGCACGCCTACGTCGCCGCACAGGCCGCCGAGGAGGCCATCGAGCAGGGGCAGGGCTGGCCGTACATCGAGGCGGTGCTGGCCCGCAGCGAGGACCTCGCCGCGCGCGGCGAGAAGCTGCTGCTGGAGGTCGCCGGGGACCTGGGGCTGGACGCCGAGGAGCTGGACACCGCGCTGATCGACGGGCGGCACCTGCTGATCGTCGACGCGGACCAGGCCGAGGGCAAGGCGATCGGGGTCACCGGGACCCCGACGTATGTGATCGGCGGCGAGCGGCTGGACGGCGGCAAGAGCCAGGAGGGGCTGCGCGCCCGTATCGAGGAGATCGCCGACCGGCTGCTCGCCGGTCAGGGCTGAGCCGGGCCGCACGGGCGCGGTCCGTGCGGCCTCACAGGATCGGCTTCCAGAGCAGGTACCCGGTGGGCCGGTAGCCCAGCGAGTCGTAGAGGCCGAGGGCCGGCGCGTTGTCCGCGTAGACGTTCAGGCCGAGGGTGGTGTGGCCGGCGGCGAGGCTCTCGCGCTCGGCGACCAGCATCAGGGTGCGGCCGTGGCCCTGTCCGCGGTGGGCGGGCGCGACCTGCACATCGACGACGTAGCCGCCCGGTGCCTCCGGCATCCGCAGGGCGACCCAGATGCTGCCGACGTCCGCGCCGCGATGTGTCAGGACGCGCAGCGCCTGGTCGGGCGTGTCCAAGCCCTCCGGCAGCAGCGCGCGATGGCCCGCGGCCGAGATCTCCTCGGCGCGGGCGCGCGCCATCCCCTGGCCCAGCTGCGTCCGGATGTGCTCGGCGAGCGCGGCGTCCCGCCAGGCGGGGTACTCCGCCTCGCTCAGCGCACGGTCGCCGCTGCCCTCGGGCAGCCGGGGCGGACCGTCGAGGGTCTTGCTCATCGTGCGGCTGCGCTCGATGTAGCCGAGCGCCGCGGCGAGCCGCCCGGCGGCCTCTGCGCCGGCCGGGACGGTCACCTCGATCTGCCGGCAGCCCCAGCCGCGCAGGACTTCCTCGGCGGCGAGGGCGGCGACCGTGGCGCGGCCGCGCTGCCGGTCCGGCGCCTCGATGCCCAGCTCCTCGATCCGGCCCGCCGCCGGGCCGAACCGGGCGTCCGTCGTCAGCCGGATCCCGCCGACCCGGCGGCTGTTGACGCAGATGTCGTACGCACGGGCGCGGCGCCCGTCGTCGAGTCGTTCTTCGGGTCCCGCGGGGCGCAGCGTTGTGGTCACGAGGACTTTCTACTCGCCCGTGCGCGGGCCCGTCATCACCGCGGATCGAAGTCGGCGGCGGACTGCTCGTCGAAGATCCGCATGGCTTCCGCCGTCACCGGGCCCGGACCGTCGGGGAGTTGGCGGCGGTCGATACGGGTCACGGCCTGGACGTCGCGCAGGGTGGAGGTCAGGAAGATCTCCTCGGCGCGCTCCAGGGCGTCCAGCGGCAGATCGGTCTCCTTGGCACCCGCCCAGCCGATGGTCAGGGCACGGGTGATGCCCGCCAGGCAGCCGGAGTGCAGCGGAGGCGTGTGCAGTTCGCCGTCCAGGACGACGAAGACGTTGGAACCGGTGCCCTCACAGAGCGCTCCGACGGTGTTGGCGAACAGCGCCTCGGAGGCGTCCCGTTCACGGGCGCGGGCCAGGGCGACGACGTTCTCGCCGTACGACGTGGTCTTCAGACCGGTGAGCGCCCCGCGTTCGTTACGGGTCCACGGGACGGTGACGGCGGCGGTGGTGTCGGGCCGGCGCTGGGTCTCGGAGAGCGCGATGACCAGCGTGGGGCCGGCGTCGCCGCGGTCCGAGCCGAGCGGTGAGACACCGCCGGTGTAGGTGAGGCGCAGCCGCCCCAGGGCCATCGGGTTGGCGTCGATGACCGCCGCGCAGCCGCGCCGCACCTCGTCGAGGTCGGGGTCGGGCAGCCCCAGTCCGCGGGCGGAGGTGGTCAGGCGCTCCAGATGGCGGGTGAGGGCGAAGGCGCGGCCGCGTTCGGCCTTGATGGTCTCGAAGACTCCGTCGCCGACCGTCAGCCCGTGGTCGAAGACCGAGACCCGGGCATCCTCGGCGTCCTGCAGACCCCCGTTGAGCCAGATCTTCATCGCTTACCTCCACTCGCCTCGTGCAGGCCCGACGCTACCGCGAGCAGCCTGCGCGCCTTCAACTCGGTCTCGGCCCACTCCCGCTCCGGATCGGAGTCCCAGATGATCCCGGCGCCGGCGCCGAAGCGGAGCACGGGGCCGCCGGGCAGGGTGCGGTCGATCCAGAACGTACGGATGCCCACCGCGAGCTCGCCGGTGCGGCGGTCCGCATCGACCCAGCCGATGCCTCCGCAGTACGGGCCGCGGGGCGCGGTCTCCAGCTCGTCGATGATCCGCAGTGCGCTGGACTTGGGGGCGCCGGTCACCGACCCGGGCGGGAAGGTGGCGCCCAGCAGATCCGCCCAGGCCGTCTTCTCGTTCGCCGCGTCCAGTTCCCCGCGCACAGTGGAGACGAGGTGGACCAGGCCGGGGTGCTCTTCGACGGCGCACAGTGCAGGGACGGTGACGCTGCCGGTGGCACAGACCCGGCCGAGATCGTTGCGGACCAGGTCCACGATCATCACGTTCTCCGCCCGGTCCTTCGCCGAGAGGTCCGCCGCGGTCCGGCCGGTGCCCTTGATGGGGCCGGACGAGACGACCCGGTCGTCGCGCCGCAGATACAGCTCCGGGGAGGCACTGGCGATCTCCACGCCATGGCCGGGGAGCCGGATCGTGCCCGCGTGCGGCGCCGGGTTGCCCCGGGCCAGCACCGCGGACAGGGCGTCCACGTCGGCACGGCCGGGGTCGGGCAGCGGCGCGGTCAGCACCCGGCAGAGGTTCACCTGGTAGACGTCGCCGGCCGCGATGTGTTCACGGATGCGCCGCACACCACCGGTATAGGCGTCCCGGTCCAGCGAGCTGTTCCAGGCGCCGGGCACGGGGCCGTGCCAGCCGTCGGGGGCGGGACCGTCCGCCGCGGTGGCCGGCCGTACGTCGCCGAAGCGGGCGCAGACCACCGCGCCCTCGAAATCGGCGGCCACGGCCCACCAGCCCGTGGAGTCCAGAGCCGCGGGATCGCTGGTCACATCCAGCAGGTCGGTGGCTATCAGGCCGCCGAAGCGTGCCATCGGAGCGAAGTCGTGCACGTCAGCGAGTCTATGGCGACGGCCCGGCCCCTGCCTGTGCCGAGCGAGGAGCGCAGCACGCTGCACAAACGCGTTTTTGTACTGGCCCCGGAATCCGCTAGAGTTCAACACGTCGCCGGGACACGCAAGCGCCCCGGAGGCCGAGTAGCTCCCGGACGTAGTCTGGGAGAGACACCTGCGGACGTAGCTCAGTTGGTAGAGCACCACCTTGCCAAGGTGGATGTCGCGAGTTCGAGTCTCGTCGTCCGCTCGATGTGGGGGATCTTCCCGAACCCCCTCACTCCTGGTGGAGTGGCCGAGAGGCGAGGCAACGGCCTGCAAAGCCGTCTACACGGGTTCAAATCCCGTCTCCACCTCCAAGGACGATTAGCTCAGCGGGAGAGCGCTTCCCTGACACGGAAGAGGTCACTGGTTCAATCCCAGTATCGTCCACTGGATCCCCTGGAAACGGGGTATCCGTCCCGCGCGATTAGCTCAGCGGGAGAGCGCTTCCCTGACACGGAAGAGGTCACTGGTTCAATCCCAGTATCGCGCACGCAGCTGCGGATCTTCGTGATCCGCGGTCCCGCGGACGATTAGCTCAGCGGGAGAGCGCTTCCCTGACACGGAAGAGGTCACTGGTTCAATCCCAGTATCGTCCACACCTGGTACCGAGGGCCGGAGCATTCGCTCCGGCCCTCGGTCGTGGTGCGGGAAGCGCTCGGTCAGGACGAGAAGAGCATGTGACCGAAGCTGCGGTGGTGATGGCCGTGGTGTCCATGGTGACCGTGGTGGCCCTGGTGCGGGGCGCCCCAGGCGGGGGCTGCCGGGTAGGCCTGCGGGGCGGGCGGCGGCGGGGCCTGCTGGGACCACTGTGACTCGAGACGGGTCAGCGCCTCCAGCTCCCCGTAGTCCAGGAAGATCCCCCGGCAGCCGGCGCACTGCTCTATCTGGACGCCGTTGCGCTGGTATGTCTGCATCGGCGCATGGCACTTGGGGCACTGCATCGTCGGCTCAACTCCTGTCGTCCGTCACGGTTCACCGGGGTGCCTGCCAAACGGCCTCCCGGCAGCGAGGTGTTCACCCTACGTCCGGGCGGGCGGGCGCCAACTGGTCCGGCAGGGACGTCATCCGGGCGCAGGCGCCGACGACCGCTTCCTCGGCCTCGTCAAGCGGCCGGGAGGCGGTGGCGGCCTTGGCGACGGCGAGCGCGGCGGTCTGCACGGTCAGGGCGCGGGCCGGGATCTCCAGCTCGGGCCAGGGGTCGCCGGACGGCCGGACGGCGGGGCCGCCGGCGGCACGGTAGGCGGCGAGGAAGCGCATCCAGAGGTCCGGGGCGAGCAGGCCGGTGGCGAACCACGCGGCCGGGCGGGCCAGGTCCCAGGCGCCGTCGCCCGTGCCGAGGTCGTCGATGTCGATGAGGAGCCAGGGGCCGTCGGTCGCCGGGTGGCGGACGAGCTGGCCCAGGTGCAGATCGCCGTGGCAGAGGGTGGCGGCGCGCGGCGGCGGGGCGGCGTCCCTGGCCCATGGCGGCAGCAGGGCCCAGGCTCGCTCGACGGCCGCGGCGGCCGCGGGCAGCGAGTCCGCGCCGGACCGGGGTGCGGGCCGTGGGCCGTCGGCGGGGGCCAGGGCGGTGCGCAGGCGGGCCAGGGCGCGGGCGGCCTTGGCGGGGCCACGCATCGGCGGTACGGGGCCGGGCAGTTGGCGCGGGTCGACGGCGTGGAGGCGGGCCAGCAGGCGGGCGGCGTCCTCCCAGGGCGCGGCGTCGGGCTCGTCGGCCGGGACCGGGCCGCCGTACGGCCAGCGGGTGAGCGCGCGGCCGTCGTCGGTGAAGGCGAGGAAGCCGTCGGGGGCGGTGACCGGGAGCGGGGGGAGCAGGATGCCGTGCAGGAGGGGGTGGGCGGCGATCCGCAGCCGAGCGGCCAGGTCGTGCGGGTCGGCGTCGGGGGCGTGCGCCTTGGCGACCGTGCGGCCGCTGCGGACGACCGTGCCGTCGGGGCGGTCGGCGAGCACCTCGGGAGCGGGGGCCGGTGCGCCTCGCCGGGCCGTCGGGGCGGACAGGGCGGCCAGGCGGCCGAGGAGTGAGGCGGTCATCTTTCCCCCGAATCCTGCGCGAGCCGGCGGCGCCGTGGCTGGTGGTGCGCGCTGTGGGCGGCCCGGAGGGGATCGTACGCGCGGTGCGGGCGGGCCGGGCAGGGCAGCGGCCGGGAAAGCTCGAAGGCCGGGCATCTCCCCAGATGCCCGGCCGTCGTGCCGTCCGCCGCACCCCCGTCCCCACGGGGCTTTCAGCCGGAGGTCCCGTCCCGGGCCGCTCTCCCGGGACCGGGGCGCCGCTCAGCGCCCCAGCATTCCGACCACGGACGACGCCTGTGTCATGACGGCCTCCCAGCCGCCGAAGACCACGGCGAGAACGATCGCCAGCGGCAGCACCATGGCCACCGCGACGAGGGGGTGGCGAGTGCCGGACGGCTGTCGGCCGCCGAGCGCTGCGGCGACCCGCCGACCCTGCGCCCGAAGGGCCGTCCGCCCTGAGAACTCCGCCATCGTCCCGCTCCCGTCGTGACTGGGGCGGCGGGCGTCTGACCTCGGGGGACGAGTGCTGCGCCCGCCGCTTGGAAACAACCCTAGGCACCCGGCGGGCGGCGGGCGTCATGCCGTCGTACCGATTGGTCGGCCTCCAGGAGGATGACGGGTCCGCGCCCCGTCTACTCCCCTGGGTGGAGAGACGGCCCCGCCCCTTGGGGATCTCCCCCAAGGGGGACCGCTGTGCTTCCTCGGCCCGCGCACTCCTGAGGGTGACCTCGCTCACGTCGGCCGCTCCCCCGCGCACCGTGATCCCGCCCCGCGGACCGCCGCGCCCACCCTCGCTTTTCGCCCCTTGCCCGCATCCCCGGCATCCGGTGCCAACCATCCCTGATCCCCCTTCATCCCGCCAATCCCCCTTCAACGGCGGATCATTGGGCCCCCGGGGCGGAAGCCGGGACGCCCGGGGCCGGTTTTCCCGTCCCCGCCGCGGCAATCGCACCCGCCACCGGCAATCCGGCCGCCGACGCATGCGCGGCCTCTGCGCACAGCGAGCCGTCAATCCGTAAGCTGTGCCACGTCAGACGGTTGGCAGCGGAGGGGGCTCCCCACCGCAGGTAGGGGACGGACATGGCGATGATGCGGCTCCGACGCGAGGACCCGCGTGTCGTCGGGACGTTCCGGCTGCACCGCCGGCTCGGCGCGGGCGGGATGGGCGTGGTCTATCTCGGCTCGGACAAGCGCGGGCAGCGGGTGGCCCTCAAGGTGATCCGGCCGGACCTGGCGGAGGATCAGGAATTCCGCTCGCGGTTCGCGCGGGAGGTCTCGGCCGCCCGGCGGATCCGCGGCGGCTGTACGGCGCGGCTGGTGGCCGCCGATCTCGATGCGGACCGCCCGTGGTTCGCCACCCAGTACGTCCCGGGGCCCTCGCTGCACGACAAGGTCAACGAGGAGGGGCCGCTGTCGCCCGCGCAGGTCGCCTCCGTCGGCGCCGCGCTCTCCGAGGGCCTGCTGGCCGTCCACGACGCGGGCGTCGTGCACCGTGACCTGAAGCCGTCCAACATCCTGCTGTCGCCCAAGGGCCCGCGGATCATCGACTTCGGCATCGCCTGGGCGACCGGTGCCAGCACCCTGACCCACGTCGGCACGGCCGTCGGCTCGCCGGGCTTCCTGGCGCCGGAGCAGGTGCGCGGGGCCGCGGTGACACCGGCGACGGACATCTTCGCGCTGGGCGCCACCCTCGCGTACGCCTGTACCGCGGACTCCCCCTTCGGGCAGGGAAGTTCGGAGGTCATGCTCTACCGCGTGGTCCACGAAGAGGCACAGCTCGCCGGGGTGCCGGACGCGTTGGCGCCGCTGCTCGCCTCGTGCCTGGCCAAGGATCCGGCGGACCGGCCCAGCACCCTGTCGCTGTCGCTGCGCCTCAAGGAGATCGCGGCCCGTGAGGCACACGGGCCGTCCGACGGACCGCTGGAGAACGGTGCGGGTGCCGGGGCCGGTTGGGAGCGGGGCGAGCGCCGTCCCGCGGACCGGCCGACCGGGCGGCGGGCCGAGGAGTACGCCCGCCAGCAGACCGAGCGACGGACGGGCGGCGGCTCCGCGCCGCGTCCGCACCCGTCCCGCCCCCCTGCTCCGCGGGACCCGGCGCCCCGGCCGTCCGGTCCGGCCTCGGCCGCGGGGAGGAATCCCCGGAAGACCGGCGGCCGCACGGCGCGACGCGTCCCGGCCGCCGGGCCGCCGGGGCGCAACGGCATGCGCACCCCGGTGCGTACGACGTCGGGCGGGCGGCGGCCCGGCCCCGACCGGCGGCTGCTGCGCCAGCGCGTCATCGTGTTCGTGGTGGTGACCCTGCTGGTGGCGCTCGGGATCGCGGCGGCTCAGGGATGCCAGGGGCCGGCCACCCACGGACTGGGTGTGGAGCGGCCGGTGCACCTCGGCGCGTCCGGAGGCGGGCACGCACCGGCGGCAGGACCGTCCTGACGGTCCGCCCGGCCGGTCAGGACCGCGGCCGGCCCGTCGCCACCGCGTAGAACGCCACCGCTGCGGCCGCCCCGACGTTGAGCGAGTCCACGCCGTGCGCCATCGGGATACGGACCCATTCGTCCGCGGCCCGCAGTGCGCCGGTGCTCAGGCCGCCGCCCTCCGCGCCCAGCATCAGGGCGGCGCGCTCCAGGCCGTGCACCCCGGCTGCGTCGATGTCCGTGGCCTTCTCGGCCGGGGTGAGGGCGAGCAGCTTGAAGCCCGCTTCCCGTACGGCGGCCAGGTCCCGGGGCCAGCTCTCCAGGCGGGCGTACGGCACGGAGAACACCGCGCCCATGGAGACCTTCACCGAGCGGCGGTAGAGCGGATCGGCGCAGTCCGGGGAGAGCAGCACGGCGTCCATGCCGAGGGCCGCCGCGCTGCGGAAGATCGCACCGATGTTGGTGTGGTCGTTGACCGCTTCCATGACGACGATGCGCCGGGTCCCGGCCAGGAGTTCGGTGGCGTCCGGCAGCGGCTTGCGCTGCATGGAGGCCAACGCGCCACGGTGCACGTGGTAGCCCGTCACCCGCTCGGCGAGGCCGGGGCTGACGGCGTAGACCGGCGCCGGGACCTCGTCGATCACATCGCGCATGACGTCGACCCACTTGGCCGAGAGCAGCATGGAGCGCATCGCGTAGCCGGCGTGCCGGGCGCGCCGGATGACCTTCTCGCCCTCGGCGATGAAGAGCCCTTCCGCGGGCTCGCGCCGGCGCCGCAGCTCGACGTCGGTCAGGCCGGTGTAGTCGGCCAGCCGCGGGTCGTCCGGGTCGTCGACGGTGATGATTTCTGCCACGGGGAGAGAGTGCCTTGTCGGTGTCGGGGATCCCAGGCCGCGTGCGGGATCGGTTACGTGTGGGCGGGAGCGGCCGCGACGGCGACGACGTCGCCGACGACGATGACGGCCGGGGGACGCACGCCCTCGGCGCGTACCGTCTCGCCGAGGGTCGCGAGGGTGGCGTCGACCCGGCGCTGGGCGGCGGTGGTCCCCTCCTGGATGACGGCCGCCGGGGTCTGTGCGGCGCGGCCGTGCTCGATCAGCTTGGCGGCGATGGCGCCGCTGTTCTCGACGCCCATCAGGACCACGAGGGTGCCGCGCAGCTTGGCCAGCGCGGGCCAGTCCACGAGCGAACGCTCGTCGTCGGGGGCGACATGGCCGCTGACGACGGTGAACTCGTGGGCGACCCCGCGGTGGGTGACCGGGATGCCGGCGGCGCCGGGCACGGAGATGGTGCTGGAGATGCCCGGGACGACCGTGCAGGGGATGCCGGCCTCGGCGAGCGCCTGGGCCTCCTCCATGCCGCGGCCGAAGACGAACGGGTCGCCCCCCTTGAGCCGGACCACGGCCTTGCCGGCCTTGGCGTGCTCGATCAGCGCGTTGTTGATGGCCTCCTGGGCCATGAACCGCCCGTAGGGGATCTTCGCGGCGTCGATGACCTCGACGTGCGGCGGGAGTTCGGCGAGCAGGTCGCGGGGGCCGAGCCGGTCGGCGATCACGACGTCCGCCTCGGCGAGCAGCCGGCGGCCGCGCACGGTGATCAGGTCGGGGTCGCCGGGGCCGCCGCCGACCAGCGCCACGCCCGGGGTGTGCGGGCGGCGGTGGTGCGGGGCGGCGATGCTGCCGTCGCGCAGGCCCTCGACGATCGCGTCGCGCACGGCGGCGGAGCGGCGCGGGTCGCGGCCGGTGAGCACGGCCACGGTGACGCCCTCGCTGCGGCCGGTGGCCGGGGTCCAGGCGGTGGCCGCCTCGGCGTCGTCGGAGCGTACGCACCACACCCGGCGGTCCTCGGCCTCCTGGGACGCGGCGGCGTTGGCCTCCGGGTCGTCGGTCGAGATCAGGGCGTACCAGGCGCCGGCGAGGTCGCCGTCCTGGTAGCGGCGGCGCTCCCAGCGGATCTCCCCGGCATCGGCCATCGCCTCGACGGAGGGGGTGGCGGACGGGGAGATCAGCAGGACATCGGCGCCCGCGGCGACGAGGGACGGGAGCCGGCGCTGGGCGACCTGTCCGGCGCCCAGGACGACCACCCGGCGGCCGGACAGCCGCAGTCCGACGGGGTAGGCGGCGTGTTCGGCGGCGTGCTCAGCCATGGCGGTACGGCTCCTTGTGCGGATGATGCGAATGCGGCGGCCGGCTCAGCCGCTGCGGCGCCGGAGCGGCTGGTGAAGGGGGGTACGGCCCTGGGACGGTACGGCCCCGGCCCACAGCCTATGGGGCTGCGGGCCGGGGGTCATGCGGAGGTCGGGGCCTGATCAGGTCTTCTCCGTCACTCCGGCGGAGTCGAAGGTGGCGACCTCGTGCATGGCGCGGGCGGCGCTCTGCACCACGGGCAGCGCGAGCAGCGCACCGGTGCCCTCGCCCAGCCGCAGATCGAGGTCGACCAACGGGCGCAGGCCCAGCTTGTTCAGGGCCGCGACGTGGCCCGGCTCGGCACTGCGGTGGCCGGCGATGCAGGCGGCCAGCGCCTCGGGGGCGATGGCACGGGCCACCAGGGCGGCGGCGCCCGCGCTGACCCCGTCGAGGATCACCGGCGTACGCAGCGAGGCGCCGCCGAGGATCAGTCCGACGAGGGCGGCGTGCTCCAAGCCGCCGATGGCGGCGAGGACGCCGATGGGGTCGGCCGGATCGGGCTGGTGGAGCTCCAGGGCACGGCGGACGACGTCGACCTTGCGGGCGTGCGTCTCGTCGTTGATGCCGGTGCCGCGGCCGGTGACCTCGACCGGGTCGACGCCGGTGTAGACCGAGATCAGCGCGGCGGAGGTGGTGGTGTTGGCGATGCCCATCTCGCCCGTGAGCAGCGCCTTGTTGCCGGCCGCGACGAGGTCGCGGGCGGTGTCGATACCGACCTCGATCGCCTTGAGCACGTCCTCCTGGGTCATCGCCGGGCCCGCCGTGAAGTCGGCGGTGCCGGCGCGGACCTTGCGGGGCAGCAGACCCGGGGTGGCGGGCAGGTCGCCCGCGACACCGACGTCCACGACGCAGACCTCGGCGCCGACCTGGTTGGCGAAGGCGTTGCAGACCGCGCCGCCGCCCAGGAAGTTGGCGACCATCTGGCCGGTGACCTCCTGGGGCCAGGGGGTCACGCCCTGGGCGTGCACACCGTGGTCACCGGCGAAGATCGCGACGGCGGCCGGCTCCGGGATGGGCGGCGGGCACTTGCGGGACAGCCCGGACAGCTGCGCGGAGATGATCTCCAGCATGCCCAGCGCCCCGGCGGGCTTGGTCATCCGCTTCTGCCGCTCCCAGGCCTCGCCGAGCGCCTTGGCGTCCAGCGGGCGGATGCCCTGCAGGGTCTCCTGGAGCAGGTCGTGCGGGCTCTCGCCGGGCAGCGCGCGCCGGCCGTAGGTCTCCTCGTGGACGACCCAGGACAGCGGGCGGCGCTTGGACCAGCCGGCCTGCAGCAGCTCGGGCTCCTCCGGGAACTCGTCGACGTAGCCGATGCACAGGTACGCGACGACCTCGAGGTGCTCGGGCAGGCCCAGTTCGCGGACCATCTCCCGCTCGTCGAAGAAGCTCACCCAGCCGACGCCCAGGCCCTCGGCGCGGGCGGCGAGCCAGAGGTTCTCGACGGCGAGCGCGGAGGAGTACGGGGCCATCTGGGGCTGGGTGTGCCGGCCGAGGGTGTGCCGGCCGCCGCGGGTGGAGTCGGCGGTGACCACGATGTTCACCGGCGTCTCGAGGATGGCCTCGATCTTCAGCTCGCGGAACTGCTTGGCGCGCGCCTTGGGCAGCGACTTGGCGTAGGCCTCCCGCTGCGCCGTCGCGAGCTGGTGCATCTTCTCGCGGGTCTCGTCCGAGCGGATGACGACGAAGTCCCAGGGCTGGGAGTGGCCGACGCTGGGGGCGGTGTGGGCCGCCTCCAGGACGCGCAGCAGCACCTCGTTGGGGATCGGGTCGCCGCGGAAGCCGTTGCGGATGTCGCGGCGCTCGCGCATCACGCGGTGCACGGCGGCGCGCTCGGAGTCGTCGTACCCGGCGGCCGGGGACGTCAGATCGGCCGCGTCGCCCTCGTCGGGCGCGACGTCGGAGCCGTCGGCCGCGGCGTCGGGCTGCGAACCGTCCGCCGGCGGCTGGTCGTCGCCGAGCTGGACGAGTTCGGCGACGACCTGCTGCTGGGGCGCCTCGTCGGCGGGGGCGTCGGGCGCGGGGACGCCGTCGGGCGCCGGGCCGGCCGTCGAGGGCTCCGCGGCCGCGGCACGCGGGGCCCGGTCGTCGGCGGGGGACGGCTCGCCGGAGGCCTGGGCCGGGATGTGGACGGCCACGGGCGGGGCGTCGGCGGGCAGGTCCGCGGGGGCGTCGGGCTCGACGGGCTCCGCGGCCTCCGTGGGTGCGTCGGTCTCCGCGGGCTCGGCGGGCGTCGTCGCGGCGGCGGGGTCGCTGTCCGGGGTCGCCTCGGGCGTCGGGGCGTCCGGCTCGTCGGGCTGGTCGGGGGCTTCGGGGCCGTCCGTCGCGGGCTGCTCCTCGACGGCGGCGTCCGCGCCCTGCGGGGCGGCCTCCGGTGCGGGCGCCTCCGCGGTGGTCTGCTGCCCGGCGGCGTCCACGGGGCCACCCGGCTGCGGCTGTCCGGCGGCCGGTTCCTGCGCCTCGGGCGGCTCTATGACCGCCTGCTCCGTGACGGGCTGCTCCACGGGCGCGCCGTTCTCGGTGACGGGCAGGGCGACGGGGCCCTGGGGGGCAGCCACGGGGGCCGGGGCGGCGGCGGGCTCGGTGACGGGGGCGTCGGTACCGGCCTCGGGCGCGACGGGCTCGGGCGCGACGGCCTCGGGCTGCGGCTGGGGCTCGTCGACGGCGGGGGCCGGGTCGGCAGGCTGCTCGTCCTGAGCGGTCGGGGCCGGGGCGGTGGTGGCGTCGGCCGCCTGCGCGACGGCGGGCTCCTCGGCCGGACCGGCGGCTTCGGCCGGGGCGGGGGCCGCGGCGGCGGGCTGCGCCTCCGGGGCGGCTACGGCTTCGGCGGGCGGGCCCTGTTCCGCGGGCTGCTGCGGGACGTCGGCGGCGACCGCCTCGGTCTGCTCGGCGGCCGCAGCGGCGTCGTCCGCCGCGGGCACCTCCTGCGCGGCGGCATCCGCCACGGGGGCCTCCGCCGCGGCGTCGTTCACCACAGGGGCATCCGGCACAGCGGCCTCGGCTTCGGTCGCTCCGGCCGTCTCGACCGCCTCGGCCGTTCCGTCCTGACCGGGCGCTGCCTCGTGCGGCAGTGCCTCCGCGGTCATGTCCTGCGGCTGCGCCGGTGCCTCTGCCCCGGCCGGCGCGTCCTGCGCGGCATCGGTGGCGTCCGCGACGACGGCCGCGCCGTCACCGGCCTCCGCCGCGCCCTCGGGCGGCAGCGGCATCGGCTGCGGGTGCTCGGCGAGCGGCTGTTCGGCGAGCGGCGCCGCGTCCGGCAGGACGGCCGGCGCGGCCTCGGCGACGGGTACGGCCGGCGCCTCGGGGGCGACCGTTTCTGCAAGCGGGGCCGACGCCGCGGCCTGGGCCGAGGCCTCCTGCCACGACGGCACCTGCGAGGGGATCTCGCCGAGCTGCGGGCCGGGCAACGGTCCCTGGCCCGCGGCCCCATAGGTCTGCTCGGCGGACAACTGCCCACCGTAGGGCTGCTCCGCGTAGGGCTGACCGTACGACGGCGCTGCGAAGGCCTGCTCGGCCGGGGCCGCCGCTCCGAAGGACTGGTCGGGGTACGGGAGGCCCGCATCGGCCGGCGGCTGCTCGCCGACGGTGGCCTCGGGGGCTCCCGCCGGGGCGTCGAAGTATTCGGGGCCGCCGGTGGGCGGTCCCGCGTGCCGTGCGGCGGACTGCGCGGGGGCCTCGGCCGGTCCGCGGTCGGCGAGCGAACGGACCACTCCGCCGGTCGCGTCGGGGACGGGCGGGCCCATGTGCAGCGGACGCCGCTGGGGCGTGGCGGGCGCCGCGGCGCGGGCCTGCTGCTGCGGTGCGGCGGGCTGCGGGATACGGACGGCGCTGAGGTCGACGGAGCCGGAGTCCCGGCCGCCGCTCTCATGGTCGCCGGCCTGGGCGGGCATCGGCTCGAAGCCGGTGGCCGCCGGTGCGGCCGCGTCGAACGGTGCGCCCTGCTGGGGGTGCTGGTCCTGGTGGGTCTCCTGCGGCTGCGGGAGCGGCTGGTGCGCGGGCTGCTCGCTCCAGGCGCCCTGGGCACCGGGCATCAGCAGCAGGTCGTCGTCCTCGACGACGCCGTCGGGCTGGTCGGCGTAGGGGTATTCGCCAGGAGGGGGCACCAGGCCCGGCAGCTCCGTCGGTCCGGCGTCAGCAGGGGAGGGAGCGGCCGCCGGTTGCGGCTGCCCGGGATGTCCGCCTGCGTTCTCCGGCTGTCCCTCGCCCGGGACCTGGCCGGTGTCGGTCATGCGTACCCCTCGCCCATTGGTAGTGCTCCTTCCAACCGCTCGTGCGACGCGCTCGACCGGGGCGCGCCGACGCCCCGATAGCTAGAACGAGCGAGCACGCCTCGCGGCACGTCCGCTCTCCAGAGCTTCATATTCGGCCAAAACCACGGCATTTTCCGGATATTGGCGTACGAAGCCGAATGCGGAACGGCGGCGCAACGATCCGCCAGCCTACCTCGCGCGGGTTGCCGTGCTGGTCATGGGTGAGGAACGCGATAGCCGCTCAGCAAAAACACCACGGACCGCTCCCGTTCGACCCAGACGGAGGTGTCCAGGTCCACGGACTGCAGCAGCGCGCACTCGACTTCGTAGCCGCCGTCGGCCAGTGCCCGGCCCAGCGCTTCGGCCTCGTCGCGGGTGGCGGCGTGGGTGACGATCCGTTCGGGGCGGCGGGCCGCGCAAGCGGTGACGACCTCCGCTCCCCCGGCGCCGACCCGGATCACATCGGGCTCGGGGAGGTCGTCCAGGATCTGCGGTGCGCGCCCGCGCACGACCTGGAGTTGGACGCCGTGGCGGCGGGCGAGGGCGGCGGCGCGTCCGCAGGCGTCCGGGTCGGCGTCCACCGCGATGACGGCGGCGCCGAAGCGCGCGGCCTCCACCGCGGCGGCACCGCTGCCCGCGCCGATGTCCCAGACCAGGTCGCCCACCTGCGGTCCGAGACGGGCGAGTTGTGCGGTCCGCAACTGGACGGACTCCCCCTCACCCAGGGCACCGCCGTAGGCGCCGGCCGGAAGTCCCCAGCCGCGCGCGCCCGTCGGATGACCCACCTCGCGGCCGGCGATCCAGCCAGTTCCCTGGGCCGCGGCGCCGGCGGGCGAACCGCCGACGACAATCACGACATTGGGGTCACGCCAGACATGGTCGGCGACCTTGTCGGATGTGAGGACAGTCACCCGCTCGCGATCGGTGCCCAGATCCTCGCAGATCACGAAGGTGCGGTGGACGCCGCCGAGCAGCAGGGCGAGTTCGGCGGGTCCGGCGCCGGGCGAGGTGAGCACCGCGACCTTGGTGTGGGCGCGGCAGACGTTCACCGCGCGGCGCAGGTCGCGACTGTGGGCGACGACGACCTGGGCGTCGTCCCAGGGCATACCGGCCCGCGCGAAGGCGGCCGCGACGGAGGAGACGGCCGGCACCACTTCGACTTCCAGGCCGTGCTCGGGTGCCCGCAGGGTGCGTACGACACCGAAGAACCCGGGGTCGCCGTCGGCGAGCACGACGGCGGTGCCGCGGTGCTGGGCGATGCGGCGGGCGGCCAGGGACACACTGCCGAGCCGGATCCGCTCGGCGTTCGGCGGGACTTCGGGCAGTGCGAGGTGGTGGGCGGCGCCGGCCACCAGCGTGGCGGCGCCGAGGGCGGAGCGGGCGGCGGCGGTCAGCGCGGAGCCGTCCCATCCGATCACCGTGACCCGGTCGGCCATGCTCGTCAGTCTCCTGGGGCTGCTGTGGTTACGCGCGCGGGGGCGGCAGGGGGCCGGCTGCGGGCGGCCGCGGGCCGGTGGGGGTGCCGCTGTGGTGCGCCGGTCCGCGCGGGTCGCGCAGGTGCGCGGCAGGCCGAGGGTACCCCGAGAGGATCGGGCCGGAGCGCGGGCCCGGGTCAGTTCCACTCGGGGTAGGGGAATCCGTTCGCGTCCGCCGGCGGGCCGGGGATCCCGTCGAGGTCCTCGGGCAGCAGGCTCCACACGATCAGATCGGTGCGGATGTCGGCCCAGCCGCCGTCCTCGGTGCGGCTGCGGGCTATGAAGGCATTGCGCAGCACGCCCTCGCTGATGCAGCCGATCTTCTGGGCGACCTGCTGGGAGGCGGTGTTGCCGGCGGCGGTGCGCAGCTCGATGCGTTCGAACTTCTGGTCGTGGAAGAGCCAGTGGGCCACGGCGAGCGAGGCCTCGGAGGCATACCCCTCACCGCGGGCCCAGGAGGCGACGACATAACTGAGCTCGCTGGAGCGGATCCGCCAGTCGGTGTGGCGCAGTTGCGCGACACCGACCAGGCGCTGGGTGAGGAACTCGGTGATCGCGAAGTCGATGCCGTGGCCCGAGACCCGTTCGGCGGGGGCGCTCTCGAGGGCCCAGGCGCGCGCGGCGTCCTCGGTGTACGGCTGGGGTATCGCGGTCCAGGCGGCGACCAGCTCGTCGTTCATCATCGCGGTGAGGGCCGGGACGTCGGCCTCCTCGAAAGGGCGCAGCACCAACCGGTCCGTGCTGATGGAAATATCCGGAAAGGTCGATGTCATGCCGCTGCTCCCACGCCGTTGACTGTGGTGTTCCGGAACGTCGCGGGCTGTGAGACCGCGAGGTCACGGGCCGTCTTGACCGTCTTGAATGCACCAGCATGCAGCATCGGCGCGCGGGTGTGCCACGCGCGTG
Source organism: Streptomyces caniferus (assembly GCF_009811555.1). Lineage (GTDB taxonomy): Bacteria > Actinomycetota > Actinomycetes > Streptomycetales > Streptomycetaceae > Streptomyces > Streptomyces caniferus. The sequence goes on from NZ_BLIN01000005.1 coordinate 1,720,111, forward strand.
GGCCCCGGCCGCGCGCAGCGCGGGTCCGGGGCCCGGTGACGGCGCGTACGGCGGGCCACCCTCGGGTGACCTGCGCACGGACGACCGCACGTCCACACCCGCGCACCCCCGAAGGGGGGTGCGCGGCGGGGAAAAACGTTCAGGACAGGGGAACGGCGTCCGGACGGCAGGGAGACGTCAGGACAGTCGCCCGCATCAGCTCTTGGCGGGGCCGAAGGCCGGGATGACCGAGCCGTCCGTGTACTTGTCCTGGATGAACTTCTTGACCTCGGGGGAGTTCAGGAGCTTGGCCAGCTTCTTGATCCGCGGGTCGTTCTCGTTGCCCTTCTTGACCGCGAGGAAGTTGGCGTAGGGGTTGCCCTTCGCCTTCTCCAGGGCAAGCGCGTCGGTGGAGGGCTTGAGGTGGGCGCCGATGGCGAAGTTGCCGTTGATGATCGCGGCGTCGACGTCGTCGATGCGCGGCGCGGTCTGGGCGGCCTCCAGCTCCGTGATCTTGATGCCCTTGTCGTCCTTGACGTCCGTCAGCTTGGCGTCGGAGCCGACACCGGGCTTGAGGGTGATCACGCCGTTGTCGGCGAGCAGCTTGAGCGCCCGGCCCTCGTTGGAGGGGTCGTTGGGGACCGAGACGGTGCTGCCGGACTTGAGCTGGGAGAGCTTGTCGATCTTCTTGGAGTAGACGCCCAGCGGCTCGATGAGCACGTTCTGGACGGGCACGATGTGCGTGCCGTTCTCCTTGTTGAAGGTGTCGAGGAACGGCTTGTGCTGGAAGAAGTTGGCGTCGACCTGGCCGTCGTCGGTGACCTTGTTGGGGATCTTGTAGTCGTTGAACGGCTTGACGACCAGCTTGAGGCCCGCCTTCGCCGCCAGCTTGTTCTTGACGAAGTCGAGAATGGCGCCGTGGGGGGTGGGGCTCGCGGCGACGACGAGCGGGGCGTTCTTGTCACCCTTGTCGCTGGCGGTGGTGTCGGAGGGGGCGCTGCAGGCGCTCGCGCCGAGGGCGACGGCGGAGGCGGCGGCTATGGCGACGGAGATCTTGACGGTGTTGCGCACGAAGAGTGCCTCTTTCTTGTTCACGCACAGGGGTTCATGTGCGGTGTCCGCCCGGCAAAGGGTCCGGGCTCTCGGGTCGGAGCGGGTGGCTCCGGGTTCAGGCGGCTTCGGTGACGGCGGGCGGCTCCTCGGTGCGGGCGCGGCGCAGGCCGACACGCAGGGAGGAGGCACGGGTGCCGCGCTGGGCAAGCCGGCGCACGAGGCGGTCGCCGAGCACCTGGACGAGGGTGACCAGGAGGATCAGCTCCACCACGGTGGCGATCATCAGCGGGGTCTCGTACTGCTGATAGCCGTAGGTGTAGGCGAGGTCGCCCAGCCCGCCGCCGCCGACCGCGCCGGCGATGGCGGAGTAGCCGATCAGCTGGATGACCAGGGTGGTGACGCCCGCGATCAGTGCGGGCAGCGCCTGCGGGAGCAGCACCTTGAAGACGATGGTCCAGGTGCCGCCGCCCATGGCGTGGGCGGCCTCGACCAGGCCGTGGTCGACCTCGCGCAGGGCCGCTTCCACCAGCCGGGCGAAGAACGGGATGGCGGCGAGCGCGAGCGGGACCACCGCGCCGGTCGGACCGATGGACACGCCGACGAGGAACCGGGTGAAGGGGATCAGCACCACGATCAGGATCAGGAACGGGAAGGACCGTCCGATGTTCACGATCGCGCCGAGCACCTTGTTCACGACGACGTTCTGCAGGACGGCGCCGCGGTGGGTCAGGTGCAGCAGCACGCCGAGCGGGATGCCCAGGAGCACCGCGTAGAACCCCGACCACCACACCATGAAGAGGGTGTCGAGCGTGCGGTCGTACAGCAGCGGCTGCATCTCGTTCCAGGTCACTTGGCGCCTTCCTTCTGCAGCGTGGCGGCGGGCTCCGGGGTGGCCGGCGCTTCGGCGGGTTCGGCGGCGGTCGCCGCGGCGCCGGAGTCGACGTCCGCGACGTCCACCTGTAGTCCCTGCTCCCGCAGGAAGCCGATGGGCACGACGTTCTCCTCGAAGCGGCCGGGCAGCTCGATGCGCATCCGGCCGACCTGCTTGCCGCCGACGGTGTCCATGGCGGCGCCGAGGATCGAGATGTCGACGTTGTAGGTGCGCGACAGCTCGGAGATCACCGGGCGGGTGGCGGCGGAGCCGTGGAAGGTGATGTCGACGACGGTGCGGTCGTCTGCGGAGGGCTCGCCGCCGACCGGGAACAGCTCCCGGGCCAGCTCGGAGCCGGGGGTGGCGAGCAGCTCGGCGACGGTGCCCTGCTCGACGACGCGGCCGTTCTTCATCAGGGCGGCCGAGTCGCAGATCGTCTTGACCACGTCCATCTCGTGCGTGATGAGCACGATCGTCAGGCCCAGCTTGCGGTTGAGGTCGCGCAGCAGCTGGAGGATGGAGCGGGTGGTCTCCGGGTCCAGGGCGCTGGTGGCCTCGTCGGAGAGCAGCACCTTGGGGTCGCCGGCGAGCGCGCGGGCGATGCCGACGCGCTGCTTCTGTCCGCCCGAGAGCTGGGCGGGGTAGGCCTTGGCCTTGTCGGCGAGGCCCACCAGCTCCAGCAGCTCCAGCGCCTTGCGGGAGCGCTCACGGCGGTCGACCTTGAGGATCTCCAGCGGCAGCTCGACGTTGTCCTGGACGGTGCGCGAGGACAGCAGGTTGAAGTGCTGGAAGACCATGCCGATGTGGCTGCGGGCGGCGCGCAGTCCGGCACTGGCCCGCTTGCCGCGCCCGGCGATGGACGTCAGCTCCTGGCCGGCGACGGTGACCGTGCCGGAGGTGGGGCGCTCCAGGAGGTTGAGGCAGCGGATGAGGGTGGATTTACCGGCGCCGCTCTGGCCGATGACGCCGTACACCTCGCCCTCGCGAACGTGCAGATCGACGCCGTCCAGGGCGGTGACTTCGCGGTCTCCGGAACGGTAGACCTTGGTCAGGCCCGTTGTGGTGATCACTAGGGAATTCCGTCACTGTCGAGTGCTCGGCGGCTCGCCCGCCGGGCACGGGGCATTCTTGCGAGTGCGGCAGAGGGGAACAGGGAGCGGCGGCGGGCGCGGGGCCCGGCTCCGGGTTCCGGTGACGCGGGGCGGCCGTGGCCGTCGGGTGTCCGACGTACGGCACATGGCAACGGGTCTCGCTTCGGGGCGCGAGGCTCAGGCGGGGGCCCTCAGCGGTCACACATTCGACACATGCAACGAGCACCGGGCGTCAGGTACGCCTCGGTCGCAGGGGTGCGGCTGCTCGTCGTGGTCATGGCGGCAAGTAAACCAGACAGCCGTGCGGGCCGATCAAGCCAGTCCGTATAGCGGACACGCCTGACCGACCCGTGGACAACGCCCTATCCGACGACGGTGATCTCCACCGCCCCGCCCGTGGCCTGGGCGGATACCGCCGAGAGGTCGGGGACCACCACGTCCGCCGACAGCTCCTCGGCCCGGTGCGTTGTGGTCAACGCCACGGTCACCATGCCGGCCGCGCGGCCGGCCGTCAGTCCGGCCGGCGCGTCCTCGAAGACCACACAGCGGGCCGGGTCCACCCCGAGCCGCTCGGCGGCGAGCAGGAACGGCTCCGGGTCCGGCTTGCCCCGCCTGATGTCATCGGCGGCTATCAGGGTCTTGGTGCGGATGCCGGCCTCGTCGAGCCGGGCCTCGGCCAGCCGCCGGGTGGCCGAGGTCACCACGGCCCACCGCTCGGCGGGCAGGCTCTCCAGCAGGGCCAGGGTGCCGGGCAGCGCCACGACTCCCCCGGCGACGTCCTCGACCTCCAGGTGCTCGATCCGGGCCACCGCCTCGGGCACCCGGCCGGCGGGCAGCAGATCGGCGACGATCTCCGCCGCCGGGCGGCCGTGCAGCTGGATCTCGGCGAAGGCCTGCTCGGTGATGCCGTACTCCTTCGCCCACCGGGTCCAGCAGCGGCGGACGGACTCCAGGGAGGAGATCAAGGTGCCGTCGTTGTCGAAAAGGAGCGCATCAGCGGTGATCTTCATACTGCACGAGCGTACGGGCCACGGTGGGGCCGACGACGGCCGCCCGCCCGGGGCCGATTAGCATCGCCCCATGCCCCACAACCCCATGGCGCGCAGCCACGCGGCCCGGAGGTCCCGGTGATCGACGCGCTGACGATCGCGGTCGCGGTGACCGCTCTCGCCCTGGCCGCCTGGTGCGGTCTCGCCGCGTTCCGCGACCAGCCCACCAAGGACTGGCACTTCATCGGCATGGCACTGGTGTCGGTCCTCGGACTCGTCCAACTGGTCGTCGCCGTCGTGCAGTTGACGCGCGGAGCCACGCCGGACAAGGGCACCGCGCTCTTCGTCGCGTACCTGCTCGGGGCGGCGGCCTGCGTCCCCGCGACCGGGTTCATGTCGCTCTCGGAGCGCACCCGCTGGGGTTCGGCCACCGTCGCGGCGGGCGCCGTGGTGCTGGCCGTACTGGAAGTGCGGCTGTTCGACATCTGGGGAGGCGGCAGTGCCTGAGACCACGGCGACCACGGCGGCGGACGGCAGCACGGCCGACGTCCCGGCGAAGCGTTCCCTGGGCACCGGCCCCGGGCGGCTGCTGGTCACGCTCTACGGCATCTTCACCGTCGCGGCCGCGTCCCGCTCGCTCTACCAGCTCCTCGCCCAGTTCGACCGGGCCCCGCTGGCCTACAGCCTCTCGGCCGTCTCCGCGGTGGTCTACGGGTTCATCACGTTCTCGCTGGTGCGCGGGGGTGAGGGCGCCCGCCGGGCCGCGATCGTCTGCTGCGCGCTGGAGCTGCTCGGGGTGCTCGGCATCGGCACCTGGACGCTGCTCGACCGGTCCGCTTTCCCCGACGCCACGGTCTGGTCGGACTACGGCATGGGCTACCTCTTCATTCCGGTCATCCTGCCCGTCACCGGGCTGCTGTGGCTGCGCCGGGCCCGTACGGAGCAGCCCGCCGGCTAGGCGGACGGGAGGACGGACCCGCACGGGCCGTCCTCCCCTCCCCTTCTCTCACGCCTGGGCGGCGAACTCCCCCTGGCTCGCTCCGGCGGATGCGCCCACCGCGGTGGCCTCCGTGCGGAGCTCCTTCTCCAGCGTCACCACGGTGAGCCGGGGAGTGAGCTGCTCGGTGCCGACGGGCACATAGCCGCGGCTGCGGTAGAGCCGCAGGTTGCCCTCGCTGCGGTGGCCGGTGAACAGGCGGAAGCGCGTGGCCGACCGCTCGGCCGCCAGCCGCTCCTCGACGGCGGCGAGCAGCCGTCCGCCCAGGCCGTGCCGCTGCATCCGCGGGTGCACGATGAGCTTGGCTATCCGCGCGGTGCCGTCCTCGTCGACCGTGCCGCGCACGGACCCGACCACCTCCTCGCCGAGCCTGGCCACCATGACGCAGGCCTCGCCCAGTTCGGCGCGCAGCGCCTGCAGCGTCTGGGTGAGCGGCTCGATGCCGTAGTCGTCGTACAGCGCGGCTTCCTGCTGGTAGCAGAGGAACTGGAGTTTGAGGATCTGCTCGGCGTCCTGGTCGGTCGCCGCAGAGATGGCCACGCTCGTGCCCATGCGCGTATGCCTCCCCTATTCGGTTCGCTGGTCCGGGCGCTGAGGGTGAGAGGGGTGCGCCCGGAACGATGTGCCCTGACAGACGGCGCCGCGGGGTACCCGTCGCCGTCGTGGCGTGGCTGACACTGCTCCTTCCGGGATCCCCGGTATGTGGCAGCGGCAATCTCCGCCGCGAGCATTCTGCGCAGGCAATCGGAGCAGGCGGAACGGACCGGCACCGAGCTCTCCTGTGACATTCCCAACTCAGATGAGAGTGCGGGGAGGTGGTGCCGGTCCGGACTCCGCCGGGGCGGCGGCCGGCCGCGGGGGCCAGCCCTTCGCTGGGGTCGGCCCTTCGCGGGGGTCAGTGCTTGCGGAACTGTGCGGCCGCCAGCAGCGCGGTGTCGGGGTTGTCGGAGAACAGGCCGTCGATACCGGTGCCCAGGAGCGCCTTGAAGAAGCGGAGGGAGTCGCCGTAGGCGTTCGGGTCGGTGCCGCGGCGGAAGTCGGTCGGCAGGAAGGTGTTCTCGTTGCGGACCGTGTACGGGTGCAGCACCAGCCCGGCGGCGTGTGCGTCCTCGACCACGGAGCTGGGCTCGCCGAGCTTGCCGTCGGCGTCCCGCGGGATGATCACGGTCAGGTCCGGACCGATGCCCTGGGCGAAGCCGGCCAGCCACTTCAGGCCCGCGGGCTTGACCAGGTCGGCAACGGTGCGCGGGTCACCGGACACCGTGAAGTCCCAGGGGCGGTCCTTGAGCGTGCCCAGCAGGACGACCTTGGGGCAGTCGACGAGCTTGTCCAGCCGCTGGATGCTGCTGGGTTCGAAGGACTGCAGGAAGTTCGGGGAGTGCTTCTTGTGCCGGCCGTGCGCCCGCAGGGCCTTGGCCAGCCGCTCCTCCAGGCCGAGGCCGAGCCCCCGGAAGTAGGTGGGGTGCTTGGTCTCGATGTGCAGCCAGACGGGGCGGCCCCGCTTGCGGCCCTCGCGCTCGGCCCACTGCAGGACCTCCTCGAAGGTCGGCACCTCCCACACACCGTCGTAGAGGGTGTTGTGCTGGCGGGTGCCCGGTATGCGCTCCTTGGCGCGCAGCGTCTTGAGCTCCGCGAGCGTGAAGTCCTCGGTGAACCAGCCGGTCAGCTTGGCGCCGTCGACGGTCTTGGTGGTCTTGCGGCCCGCGAACTCGGGGTGCGCGGAGACATCGGTGGTGGCGGTGATGTCGTTCTCGTGACGGCAGACCAGGTGGCCGTCCTTGGTGGGGACGAGGTCCTGCTCGATGACGTCCGCGCCCATGTCGAGGGCGAGTTGGTAGGAGCCGAAGGTGTGCTCGGGGCGGTAGCCGCTCGCACCGCGGTGGCCGACGATCAGCGGCACCGGCAGTTTCCGGGGCACGCCGTCGCGCTCGCGGGCGCTCGCCTGGCCGGCTCCGCCGAACACCGCCGCTCCCGCGCCGAGTGCCGCGGCCCCCAGCACCGTCCGTCGTCCCGGCTGCTGCCACTTGTGCATGCCCACGCTCCTTGTCCGAGGTTTTTCGGTGTGTTCCAGGTGCTTCCGGGTGTTTTCCGGCGTGCGGTGAGGCGTGTTGCACACCGGCCCACGGAACCGGGCCGATCGTAAGCACGGACGGGTCATGCCGGGGAGACGCCCGCCAACATAGGGGGGAACATGGTGGTAACACACGTCAACCGTGGGTCAACTGTGCGTATCGACCTCGTGAACCCGACGTGCGAGCGGGAGTGACCCGCGAGTATTGTCCTGGGCTGCAGAGTTCTGCGCCCGCTTGACATTGACCAGTCGCGACCCGGAGGACCCGTTGTCCCGCATTGTGCTGAAGGCGATTCTCGGATTCGTCATGCGTGTCCTGTACCGCCCGAAGGTCGAGGGCATGGAGCGCATTCCGGCGACCGGACCGGTGATCCTGGCCGGCAATCACGTCACCTTCATCGATTCGCTGTTCCTGAGCCTGGTGGTCAAGCGCCCGGTGTACTTCATCGGCAAGGACGAGTACGTCACCGGCAAGGGCGTCAAGGGCCGGCTGATGGCCTGGTTCTTCACCAGCGCCGGCATGATCCCGGTGGACCGCGACGGCGGGCACGGCGGGGTCGCGGCGCTGATGACCGGCCGCCGGATCCTGGAGGAGGGCAGCGTCTTCGGCATCTACCCCGAGGGCACCCGCTCCCCCGACGGCCGTCTCTACCGCGGCCGTACCGGCATCGCCCGGCTCACCCTGATGACCGGTGCGCCGGTCGTCCCGTTCGCGATGATCGGCACCGACAAGGTGCAGCCCGGCGGCAAGGGCCGCCCGCACATCGCCCCGGTGACGGTGCGCTTCGGCGAGCCGCTGGACTTCTCCCGCTACGACGGCATGGACCGCGACCGCTATGTGCTGCGGGCCGTCACCGACGAGGTGATGAGCGACGTCATGGAGCTGTCCGGCCAGGAGTACGTCGACATCTACGCCACCAAGGCCAGGGCCGCCTGACCCTTCCCCGCGTGCGCCGGGCCCCGTCCGCTTTCCGGACGGGGCCCGTTGTGCGTGCCGTGCTCCCGTGCCGGGTCAGCAGGGCACCCGGAATCCGCCGGGGGCGCGCTGGCCCTCGGCGCCGCCGGGCAGCGCCGTGCGCAGCGCCGCCTCGGGCCGCGGCACCACGCTGCCGTCGGCCTGCAGCAACTGCTGGCGCTGGGTGACGGTGCCGGTGCGGGCGCCGGGCACCCCTGCGTTCTTGACCCGTACCCGGTTCAGCGCCGCGGGTGTGAGCTCCTTCTTGGTGCGGACGTAGGCGATGAAGCTCTCGAAGTCGCGGGTGTGCCGGACCGGTGCGGTGAAGCCGGTGAAGGCGCTGAAGCCGTCCTGGTTGATGAGGGTGTACGAGGGGGCGGCGAGGCGGTAGCGGCGGGTGAGGCTGAGGGCGGTGCCGTCGATGAAGACCTCGGCGGGGTCGATCCGCCGGCCGACCGGCCCCGCGGCGTCGAAGGTGTAGCGGACATTGCCGGAGACGGCCAGCGGCGAGAAGCCGAGGCCGCCGCCGGCGGTCGGCGCCCACTGTTCCTCCAGGGCGTCATGGATCTGCCGGCCGGTGACGGTCACGGTCAGGATCGGGTCGCCGAAGCCGACGGAGTTCCAGGCCTGGGCGAAGGTGACGGTGCCGTCCGTCTCCTGGTTGCGGATCAGGTCGCCGGCGATCACCGCCTGGCCGACGCGCGGCGCGACCGCGATCACGGCGAGGTCCGCGGGGGTGTTGGGGTGGTCGGCGGGGTCGTCCATCGGCCCGTGCGCCTGCCGGCCCGCCCACAGGGCCCAGTCGGCGACGAGGTTGCCCATGGTGCTCTCCCCCAGCGCGTTGCGCCGCCGGGTGAAGGACGCGGTCTGGGTGCCGATCCGGCTGCGGGCGCGCCGCGTGGCGTAGTCCGCCCAGTAGCCGGCGATCGAGCGCAGCTCCGGGTCCGGTGTGACGTCGCGGGTGTTGGGGTGGTTGGTGGAGGTGGTCAGCTCCCGGATCACCGTTCCGGTGTCCGGGTCGAGGCGCAGGTTGATCTCGTTGATGATCTGGCCGTAGCAGCCCGCCTCGACGAAGGGGCGGGGGTCGCCGTTGGGGTCGGGCAGCATCATGGTGAAGGCGCAGTGCCAGTGGCCGGTGACGATGGCATCGATGTCGGGCGAGGCCCGCAGCGCCAGTTCGTAGGCGGGCCCCGAGGGGTTCTTGCCGCTGTTGAAGTCGCTGCCGGCCACCGCGCCGTCGTGCATGCTCAGCACGATCGCATGGACGCCGCGGGACTTGAGCTCGGCGGCGCAGCGGTTGGCGGTCTCCAGCTCGTCCAGGGTGCGCAGTCCCGGCTGGTAGGAGCCGGGGAAGGACTCGGTGCCGATCGCGGTCAGATGGATGAAGCCGATCGCCAGCCGGCGGCCGCGGCCGGCGTCCACGTACTCGATGTTGTACGGCGCCAGGACGGGCTCGCCGGTGGCGTTCCACACCATGTTGGCGCTGTAGTAGGGGAACTTCGCGCCCTCGAAGCGGCGCCCGGTGGAGTCCTTGAAGTCGTCGTCCCGTCCGACGACCGGGTAGGCGTCACCGTCCCCCATGTGCGAGGTCAGGAAGGTCGCCGACTTGTCGAACTCGTGGTTGCCGGCCGAGGCGAAGTCCAGGCCCATGGCGTTCAGCGCCTCGACGGTGGGTTCGTCGGCGAAGGAGGAGGCGTCGAACTCCCAGCCGGAGAAGAGGTCACCGGGGGCGAAGAACAGCGAGTTCCTGCGGCCGTCTCTCAGCCGCTCCAGGTGGGCGGCCATATAGGCGACACCGCCCACGGTGTACTTCTTCCCGCCGGCGCCGGTGATGACGGAGTTGGCGCCCGGGGCGCCCTGCAGATAGCCGTGCAGATCGGTGATGTTGAGGAGCTGGACGTCGACGTACTCGTCGGCGCTGGCCGCGTCGCGGGCGTGGCCGGTGGCGTAGGCGTTGCTGCCGATGGCGCTCGCGGTGGCCAGTGCCCCCGCGGCGGTGAAGAAGGAACGTCGTCCGATGTCGCGCACTGCGTCACTCTCCTGAGCAAGCCGTCCGTAGGGGGACGACGGGAGAGTCAAACGGGCCGTACGGGACGGCCGGTCACCAGCACACGTACCGGGCGTGAACGGGCGAGGGACAGTCGCCCCCAGGGCGTGTCCCGTGGATCATGGCGGGTGCACGGCACCGTGATCCACCAGACACGCCCTGAGGCGCGGTGTGTGCCCGCCGTCCGGCGGAGCGGCGCTACGGCGTCACGGGCGTTCCGCCGGGCCGCCGGCCGCGGAACCGTGGCCCGGCTCCTGGGCGGCCGGGGAGAGCGCGGCCGTGGGGGGCGGGGCCGGGCTGTTCGCCAGCTCCTGGCCCCGGAGCAGGAACCAGGCGGCCACCGCGGCGGCCAGCAGGACCGCCGCGCCCACCCCGGCCGCGACGTCCACCCCCGCGACGAAGGAGTCCTGAGCGGCCTTCACCAGCGCCGCCGCCTGGTCGGCGGGGAGATGGCGGGCCGCCTCGAAGGCGCCGCCGAGCGATTCGCGGGCGGCGTCCGCGGTGGGCGCGGGGACGCCGGGCGGGGTGGCGAAACCCCGGTAGATGCCGGTGACGATGGTGCCCAGCAGGGCGATGCCGAGCGCGGCGCCCAGTTCGTAGGCCGTCTCGGAGACCGCGGATGCGGCGCCCGCCTCCTCCTTGGGGACGCTGGAGAGGATCACGTCGGCGGTGACGGTGAAGGAGAAGCCCGCGCCGATGCCGACGACGAAGAGGATGAGGCACAGCGCGGCGGTCCCGGTGTCGCCGTGCAGGGTGGTGCAGCCGACGAGCGAGAGCCCGACCACCGCGAGGCCGCCGGCCACCACGATCCGTACGGACAGCCGCCGGGCGACCCAGCCGGCCGCCAGACCGGCCCCCACCGCGCCGATCGCGGCCGGTAGTTCGGTGAGCCCGGCGTTCAGCGGCGAGCGCAGCTGCACCATCTGGAGGAACTGGGAGAGGAAGAAGACCAGGCCGGACAGGCCGAGGATGGTCAGCAGATCGGCCAGCACCGCCCCGGAGAAACCGCGGTGGTGAAAGAGCTTCATGTTCAGCAGCGGCGAGGCGAGGGTGAGCTGCCGGCGGACGAACACGAGCAGGGTGAGCACCCCGATGACGGCCGCCAGCACGATGTCCCAGCGGTAGCCCTCCACCGCCGCTTCCTTGATGGCGTAGACGACGGCGACGATGCCCACCAGGGCCAGCAGCACGCTGGGGATGTCCCAGGGGCCGGGATCCGGATTGCGCGACTCCGGGATGACCCTGGCGCCGACGGCCACCAGCAGCGCCATCACCGGCAGGTTGATCAGGAAGACCGAACCCCACCAGAAGTGCCCCAGCAGGAAGCCGCCGAGCACCGGTCCCACGGCCATGCCGGCCGAGGCCATCGCGCCCCAGATGCCGATGGCCAGGCTGCGTTCCTTGGGGTCGTGGAAGAGGTTGCGGATCAGCGCCAGGGTGGACGGCATCAGCGTGGCACCGGCCACGCCCTGCAGCGCCCGGGCGGCGATCATCATCTCCGGGGTACTGGCGTACGCGGCGAGCACCGACATCGCGCCGAAGCCGACGGAGCCGATCAGCAGCAGCTTCTTCCGGCCGATGCGGTCGCCGAGGCTGCCCATGGAGACCAGCAGACCCGCGATGACGAAGGAGTAGATGTCACCGATCCACAGCAGCTGCGTCCCGGACGGCCGGAGGTCCTCGCTGAGGAAGGGGGTGGCCAGGCCAAGGACCGTGGCATCGACGCCGACCAGCAGGACGGCGAGGACGAGGACGGCGAGCGCGAGCCAGCGCCCCGGCCGGGGCTCGTCGTCCACATGAGCCGAACCGGCCGGTTCTGACGCTATGGTCTCGGTCATTTCTCCATGCTCCGTCGGATGCCGCCGAGCAGCAGCTCGGCGATCGAGTGGGTGAGGTCGTTGCGGGCGACCCGTCCTTCGTGGACGGCGTAGGCGCCCGCGCCGATCAGGCCGTAGAAGGCCTCGGTGAGCCAGGCGGCGCTCAGATCGATCCGGAAATCGCCCTCTTCCTGGCCGCGGCGGAAGAGGGCGGAGATACGGGCGTCCAGCTCCGCCCAGCCGGCGTTGATCTCGCCGTCCTCGAAGAGCTGGTTCTCGGTGAAGAGGAAGGCCAGTACGGCGGCGACCGGTTCGGCTTCGGCGATCAGCCGGCGCAGCGCCTCGGCCGCGTCCCCTTCCTCCAGCCGCGCCGCGTCCATCGCCTGCACGAACTGCGCGATCCCGTGCTCCTCCAGCGCCCGGATCAGGGCGTCCCGTCCGGCGAAGTGCCGGTGGAGGGTCGCGCGGCTGATGCCCGCGGCGCGGGCGATCTCGTCCATCGGCGTCGACGCCCGGCGCGTGAGCAACGCGGCGGCTTCTTCGAGTACCCGTTCACGATCCACTGCCATGAGACAGAGAGTACCCTAATGAGACAGCAATGTCTCACATGCATCTCGCACCACGCACAACGGCGGCCCGCCCCCGGATCTCTCCGGGGGCGGGCCGCCGTCACACACTCCTGCGTCCGAGCAGCCTCTAGCGCAGCGCCGTGGCCTCCTTGGCCACCGCCCACTCCTGCTGCTTCACCAGGTCCGTCCGCACCTCGGCGAGCTGGACCGCCACCGCCGAGGGCGCGGTACCGCCCCGGCCGCTGCGCGAGGCGAGGGCCCCGGGCACGTTGAGCACGCCGCGGACCTCGGGGGTCAGATGCGGCGAGATCTTGGCGAACTGCTCGTCGGTGAGCTGGTCGAGCTCGATGCCGTGCGCCTCGCACTCCTTGACGCACTCGCCCGCGACCTCGTGCGCCACCCGGAAGGGCACACCCTGCTTGACCAGCCACTCCGCGATGTCGGTGGCCAGCGAGAAACCGGCCGGGGCCAGCTCCTCCATCCGCTCACGGTTGACGGTCAGCGTGGCCATCATGCCGGTGAACGCCGGGAGCAGCACCTCCAGTTGGTCGCAGGAGTCGAAGACCGGCTCCTTGTCCTCCTGGAGGTCACGGTTGTAGGCGAGCGGCAGCGCCTTGAGTGTCGCCAGCAGCCCGGTCAGATTGCCGATGAGGCGGCCCGACTTGCCCCGCGCCAGTTCCGCGATGTCCGGGTTCTTCTTCTGCGGCATGATCGAGGAACCGGTCGAGAAGGCGTCGTGGAGCGTGACGAAGGAGAACTCCTTCGTGTTCCAGAGGATGACCTCCTCGGCGATCCGGGAGAGGTTGACCCCGATCATCGCCGTGATGAAGGCGAACTCCGCGACGAAGTCACGGGAGGCCGTCCCGTCGATGGAGTTGCCGGACGAGCCGTGCTCGAAGCCGAGGTCGGCCGCGACCGCCTCCGGGTCGAGGCCGAGCGAGGAGCCGGCCAGCGCGCCGGAGCCGTACGGGGAGACGGCGGTGCGCTCGTCCCACTGCCGCAGCCGCTCCGCGTCCCGGGACAGCGACTGCACATGCGCCAGCACATGGTGGGCGAAGAGCACCGGCTGGGCGTGCTGGAGGTGGGTGCGGCCCGGCATCGCGACGTCCGGGTGGGTCTCGGCGAGCCCGACCAGCGCCTCCTGGAGGTCGGCGATCAGCCCGCCGATGATCCGGGCGTGGTCACGCAGGTACATCCGGAAGAGCGTGGCGACCTGGTCGTTGCGCGACCGGCCGGCCCGCAGCTTGCCGCCGAGGTCCGGGCCGAGCCGCTCCAGCAGCCCGCGCTCCAGTGCGGTGTGCACGTCCTCGTCGGCGATGGTGCCGGTGAACGAGCCGTCAGCGACGTCCTCGGCGAGCTGGTCGAGCCCGGCGTGCATGCGGGTGAGCTCGTCCTCGGTGAGCAGGCCCGCCTTGTGCAGCACCCGGGCGTGCGCACGGGAGCCCGCGATGTCGTACGGGGCCAGCCGCCAGTCGAAGTGGACCGACGCCGACAGCTGGGCCAGCGCCTCTGCCGGACCGTCGGCGAAACGGCCGCCCCAGAGCCGGACGTCACCGCTGTTGCTGCTCACTGCTGCTCCTCAAGGCTGCTGTGGTGTGCGACTTCCCCCAAGGCCTCAAGGGCCAGGGGGGTACCCCCTCCCGGCCGCGGAGGGCAGGGAGGCGGCTTGCCGTACGAAGGTAACGAGGCGGGCTCAGGCCAGGTCGCGCTTTGCTGCGATCTTGCTCGACATGCCGAAGAGCTCGATGAAGCCCTTCGAGAGCGACTGGTCGAAGGTGTCGCCGGTGTCGTACGTCGCGAGGTTGAAGTCGTACAGCGACTGGTCCGACTTCCGGCCGGTGACGACCGCGCGGCCGCCGTGCAGGGTCATCCGGATGTCGCCGCTGACCTGCTGGTTCGCCTCGTTGATGAAGCCGTCCAGGGCGCGCTTGAGCGGCGAGAACCACAGGCCGTCGTAGACCAGCTCGCCCCAGCGCTGCTCGACCTGCCGCTTGTAGCGGGCCAGTTCGCGCTCGACGGTGACGCTCTCCAGCTCCTGGTGCGCGGTGATCAGCGCGATCGCGCCGGGCGCCTCGTACACCTCACGGGACTTGATGCCGACCAGCCGGTCCTCGACCATGTCGATCCGGCCGATGCCCTGGGCGCCGGCCCGCTCGTTGAGCTGCTGGATGGCCTGCAGGACGGTGACGGGCTTGCCGTCGATGGCGACCGGGACGCCCTCCTTGAAGGAGATGACGACCTCGTCGGCCTCCCGCTGGACGGCCGGGTTCTCGGTGTACTCGTACACGTCCTCGATCGGCGCGTTCCAGATGTCCTCCAGGAAGCCGGTCTCCACGGCCCGCCCGAAGACGTTCTGGTCGATGGAGTACGGCGACTTCTTGGTGGTCGCGATCGGGAGGTTCTTCTCCTCGCAGAACGCGATCGCCTTGTCCCGGGTCATCGCGTAGTCGCGGACCGGGGCGATGCACTTCAGGTCGGGGGCGAGGGAGGAGATGCCGGCCTCGAAGCGGACCTGGTCGTTGCCCTTGCCGGTGCAGCCGTGGGCGACGGTGGTGGCGCCGTGCTTCTTGGCGGCGGCGACCAGGTGCTTGACGATGGTCGGCCGCGAGAGCGCGGAGACCAGCGGGTAGCGGTCCATGTACAGGGCATTGGCCTTGATCGCCGGGAGGCAGTACTCGTCGGCGAACTCGTCCTTGGCGTCCGCGACCTCGGCCTCGACCGCACCGCAGTCGAGCGCACGCTTGCGGATGACGTCCAGGTCCTCGCCGCCCTGGCCGACGTCCACGGCAACGGCGATGACCTCGGCGCCCGTCTCCTCGGCGATCCAGCCGATACAGACGGAGGTGTCCAGGCCGCCCGAGTAGGCGAGTACGACGCGCTCGGTCACGGGTTTCTCCTTACGGTGCATACGCTGATGGGTATAAGTATGCACTCCACCGTATGTTTCGTCAACGCAACCACGAACCCGCAGGTCAGTCGGCGGGTCGAGGGCGTGTCGCCTGCCTCACGACCCCTCCTTGAGCACCTCCGTCAGCACGGTCACATGGCTCGCCGACATGTCCTTCGTCGCCGTCAGCAGCGTCAGCGGCCCCTCCCGGGCGAGCTCCCGGAGCCGCTCCAGCGCCCGCTGCGCGGCCTCGGTCGCCAGCTCCTCGCGATAGCGCTCGGCGAACTGCTCGTACCGCTCCCCCTCGTGGCCGTACCAGCGCCGCAGCTCGGACGACGGCGCCACCTCCTTGCACCACTCGGTGAGCTGCGCATCCGCCTTCGACAGCCCGCGCGGCCACAGCCGGTCGACCAGCACTCGGGCCCCGTCCTCCGGCTCCGGCGACTCGTACACCCGGCGCACCCGGAGGGCATCCGCGGGGAATATTTCACCCATACCTCATCGAACCATGCCTGCGAGAGTCCCGCCGGGAGGCCGGGAAGCACCCCCTGCGGGCCCCGCTTTGGATTCATGGGCCGGGACAGGGTATTTTTCTTCTGCACGCCCCGGCCGGGAGTTCTCCGGCCGGTATGAGCACCGGGACGTGGCGCAGCTTGGTAGCGCACTTGACTGGGGGTCAAGGGGTCGCAGGTTCAAATCCTGTCGTCCCGACGGTGTTTTTGCAGGTCAAAGGCCGCTTCCGAGGTTTCGGAAGCGGCCTTTGCCGTTGCTTGTCGTGGGCTGCCGCCGCTTGCCGTTGCGTCGGGGCTCCCGCGGGGAGCCCCGCCCCGGTCGGCCCGGGGGCGGACGCGGGGCGGGAGCGAGGCCGCGGGGCGGCCCGTACGGCGTGCCGACGGCGGCCGGCGTGCCCCTACGGCACGGGGTCCGACACTCCGCGCGGGTGCGGTATCGCTATCTCCTCCGGCTTCTGCAGCGCCACGGTCCGCGCCGGGGAGGGAATCCTGATGCCCTCGGCCCGGTAGCGCTGGTGCAGGCGCTTGATGAACTCGTGCTTGATCCGGTACTGGTCGCTGAACTCGCCGACGCCGAGGATCACGGTGAAGCTGATCCGCGAGTCGCCGAAGGTGTGGAAGCGGACAGCCGGTTCGTGGTCGGGGACCCCGCCGGTGATGTCGGTCATCACGCTCTCGACGACCTCGGTGGTGACCCGCTCGACATGTTCGAGGTCGCTGTCGTAGCCGACGCCCACCTGCACGAGGATCGACAACTTCTGTTCCGGCCGGCTGAAGTTGGTCATGTTGGTGTCCGCCAGCTGGCGGTTGGAGATGATCACCAGGTTGTTGGAGAGCTGCCGCACGACGGTGTTGCGCCAGTTGACGTCGACGACATAGCCCTCCTCGCCGCTGCTGAGCCGGATGTAGTCACCGGGCTGCACGGTCTTCGAGGCGAGGATGTGCACACCGGCGAAGAGGTTGGCGAGGGTGTCCTGCAGCGCCAGCGCGACCGCGAGGCCGCCCACGCCCAGCGCGGTCAGCAGCGGGGCGATGGAGATGCCCAGGGTCTGCAGGACGACGAGAAAGCCCATCGCCAGCACCACGATGCGCGTGATGTTGGCGAAGATGGTGGCCGATCCGGCCACGCCGGACCTGGACTGCGCCAAAGTCTTCACCAGGCCGGTGATCACCCGGGCCGCAGTGAGCGTGACGACCAGGATGAGCAGCACGGTCAGCGTGCGGTTGACGGTGTGCCCGACGCTCTGCGTCAGCGGCAGAGCGGCGGCCGCCGCCGCCATACCGGCGGTGATGGCCGCCCAGGGCACCACGGTCCGCAGCGCGTCGACGATGACGTCGTCCCCGCTCCACCGCGTCCGCAGTGCGTGCTTGCCCAGCCATCGCAGGGCCACGCGCAGCAGCACGGCCGCCGCGATGCCGATGGCCAGCGCGGCCCCGGCCACCATCATGTCGTGCAGCGTGAAAGCCCGGTTCACCGGCCGGCTCCCGCGGTCCGGGGGAACTGCTCGGCTATCAGCCGGATGTGATGCGACGTCACCTGGTCACCTGCTTGTCTCTGAGGCTGCGAAGGCGCCGGGACATCCGTGGACACCCCGACGCGAACTGCCATCCTGCCGCATGCGGTTCGGCCACCGGCAGGTGGCTCGGAGCGCAAACGGGCGCGGCCGCCTCCCGGAGGGGAGACGGCCGTGTCCCAGAGTGCTGGTGTGACGGGTGAGCAGCGCGAAGGGCGGGCCCCGCGCGCCTCAGTGCGCCTTTTGCGCCAGGCGCAGCAGATGGGCGGCGAGGGCCTGGCCGCCCGCCGGGTCGCGGCTGATGAGCATCAGGGTGTCGTCGCCCGCGATGGTGCCGAGGATGTCGTGGAGTTCGGCCTGGTCGATGGCCGAGGCCAGGAACTGGGCGGCGCCCGGCGGGGTGCGCAGGACCACGAGGTTGGCGGAGGCCTCGGCGGAGATGAGGAGTTCGCCGGAGAGGCGGCGCATCCGCTCCTCCTTGGCCGACTCCCCCAGCGGGGCCCGCGGCTTGCGGTCGCCGCCCTCGCTGGGCACCGCGTAGATCAGCTCACCGCCGGTGTTGCGGATCTTCACCGCGCCCAGTTCGTCCAGGTCCCGGGAGAGCGTCGCCTGGGTGACGGACAGGCCGTCGTCGGCGAGCAGCTTGGCGAGCTGGCTCTGGGAGCGGACCGGCAGCCGGTTGAGGATGTCCACGATCCGGCGGTGGCGTGCGGTGCGGGTCTGCGGCACGGCCTGGCCGCCGTTGTACGCCTCGTTGTCCTGCGGCTCGGTCATCGTTGTCGTCAGTCTCCGGCTCGTCGTTCCCCGTCGGCCCCTTGGCGGGCCGTGTCCAGGACGGCGGGGAGCTTGTGGAGGAACACTTCCGCTTCGTCGTCGGAGACGATCAGCGGCGGGGCGAGCCGGACGACGTCCGGCGCGACCGCGTTCACCAGCAGGCCCGCGTCCTGAGCCGCCTGCTGCACCTGTGGCGCGAGCGGCTCCGTCAAGACGATACCCAGGAGGAGGCCCGCGCCGCGGACCTGAGCGACCAATGGGTGGCCCAGAGCCTCGGTTCCGGTCCGCAGTCGCTCGCCGACCCGCTTGACGTTCTCCAGGACGCCGTCCGCCTCGATGGTGTCCAGGACGGCGAGGGCGCCGGCGCAGACGACCGGGTTGCCGCTGAACGTCGAACCGTGCGAACCGGGCGTGAGCAGCTCGGCGGCCGGGCCGAAGGCCAGCGTGGCGCCGATCGGCAGACCGCCCCCCAGGCCCTTGGCGAGGGTGATGATGTCCGCCTCGACGCCCTGGGCACGGGACTCCAGCCAGTGGCCGGTCCGGCCGATGCCGGTCTGGATCTCGTCGAGGACCAGCAGGGTGCCGGTGGCGTCGGTGATCTCGCGGGCCGCCCGGAGGTAGCCGGGCGGCGGGACGACCACGCCGTTCTCGCCCTGGAGGGGCTCCAGGATGACGAAGGCGGTGTCGGTGGTGACGGCGGCGCGGAGGGCCTCGACGTCCCCGTACGGGACGTAGTCGACGTCGCCGGGCAGCGGCGCGAAGGGCGCCTGCTTGGCGGGCTGGCCGGTGAGGGCGAGGGCGCCCATGGTGCGGCCGTGGAAGCCGCCGGCGGTGGAGACCATATGGCGGCGCCCGGTCAGCCGGCCGATCTTGAAGGCGGCTTCGTTGGCCTCGGCGCCGGAGTTGGAGAAGTAGACCCGGCCCGGGCGTCCGGCCAGCGCGAGGAGGCGCTCGGCGAGGGCGACGGTGGGCTCGGCGACGAAGAAGTTCGAGACGTGGCCGAGGGTGGCGACCTGGTCGGAGACGGCACGGACCACCGCGGGGTGGGCATGGCCGAGGGAGTTCACCGCGATGCCGCCGAGGAAGTCGAGGTACTCGTTGCCGTCGGCGTCCCACACCGTGGCGCCCTCGCCGCGGACGAGCGGGATACGGGGGGTGCCGAAGTTCTCCATCATGGCGCCCTGCCAGCGCCCGGTGAGGCCTGCGTTGGTCACCGGGCCGTGGCGGTGTGCCGCGTCGCTCATGTCGCCCCCTCGATCGTGTTCGCGTCCGGCACGACCATCGTGCCGATTCCTTCGTCGGTGAAGATCTCCAGCAGGATCGAGTGCTGGACCCGCCCGTCGATGACCCGGGCGGTGTGCACGCCGTTGCGGACGGCGTGCAGACAGCCCCGCATCTTGGGGACCATGCCGCTGGCCAGGTCGGGCAGCAGCTTCTCCAGTTCGCCGGCGGTGAGGCGGGAGATCACCTCGTCGCTCTGCGGCCAGTCCTCGTAGAGCCCCTCGACGTCGGTGAGGACCATCAGCGTCTCGGCGCCGAGGGCCGCGGCCAGCGCGGCCGCGGCGGTGTCGGCGTTGACGTTGAAGACGCCGTGGGCATCGTCCTCGTCGCTGCTGCGGGCGATCGAGGAGATGACCGGGATCCGGCCGTCGTCCAGGAGCGCGTGGACCGCGCCGGGGTCGATGCCGGTGATCTCGCCGACCCGGCCGATGTCCACCCGCTCCCCGTCGATGTCGGCGAAGTGCTTGGTCGCGGTCATCAGATGGGCGTCCTCGCCGGTCATGCCGACGGCGAGCGGGCCGTGCTCGTTGAGCAGCCCGACCAGTTCGCGCTGCACCTGTCCGGCCAGCACCATGCGTACGACGTTCATCGCCTCGGGCGTGGTGACCCGCAGGCCGCCCTTGAACTCCGACTCCAGGCCGAGCAGGTCGAGCTGGGCGCTGATCTGCGGGCCGCCGCCGTGCACGACGACGGGGCGCAGGCCGGCGTGCCGCAGGAAGACCACGTCCTGGGCGAAGGCCCGCTTGAGCTCCTCGTCGATCATGGCGTTGCCGCCGAACTTGATGACGACGGTCTTGCCGTGGTGCCGGGTCAGCCAGGGCAGCGCCTCGATGAGGGTGCGGGCCTTGGGGAGCGCGGTGTGTTTGCGGGTACTCATGCGCCGGCCTCGCTTCGCTCGGCGGGCTCGCACAGCCCGCACCGGTGTCGGATGCGCTCGCTCATGAGGAGTACGCGCTGTTCTCGTGGACGTAGTCGGCGGTCAGGTCGTTGGCCCAGATGACCGCGGACTCGGTGCCGGCGGCGAGGTCCGCGGTGATGCGTACCTCCCGGTAGCGCATGTCGACCAGGTCGCGGTCCTCGCCCACCGAGCCGTTCTTGCAGACCCAGATGTCGTTGATGGCGACATTGAGCTGGTCGGGCTCGAAGACGGCGGAGGTGGTGCCGATGGCCGACAGCACCCGGCCCCAGTTGGGGTCCTCGCCGTGGATGGCGCACTTGAGGAGGTTGTTGCGGGCGATGGAGCGGCCGACCTCGACCGCGTCGTCCTCGCTGGCCGCGCCCACGACCTCGATCCGGATGTCCTTGCTGGCGCCCTCGGCGTCCCCGATCAGCTGCCGTGCCAGGTCGTCGCAGACCGCGCGCACCGCCTCGGCGAACTCGGCGGTGTCCGGCACGACGCCGGAGGCGCCCGAGGCGAGCAGCAGCACCGTGTCGTTGGTCGACATACAGCCGTCGGAGTCGACCCGGTCGAAGGTGGTGCGGGTCGCGGCCCGCAGCGCCGTATCGAGCTCGGCGGCCGGCACATCGGCGTCGGTGGTCAGGACGACGAGCATGGTGGCCAGGCCCGGGGCGAGCATGCCGGCGCCCTTGGCCATCCCGCCGACGGTCCAGCCTCCCCCGTCCCCCGGCCGGGTGCCGCCCACCGTGACCTGGGCGGTCTTGTGCACGCTGTCGGTGGTCTTGATGGCGATGGCGGCCTTCTCGCCGCCGTGCTCGGTCAGCTCGGCCGCGGCACGGTCGATTCCGGGCAGCAGCTTGTCCATCGGGAGCCGCAGGCCGATCAGTCCGGTGGAGGCGATCGCCACCTCACCGGCGTTGAGCCCCAGCACCTCGGCGGCCCGCTCCGCGGTGGCATGGGTGTCCTGGAAGCCGAGCGGGCCCGTACAGGCGTTGGCGCCACCGGAGTTGAGGACGACGGCGGAGACCGTGCCCCCCTTGAGGACCTGCTCGGACCAGACGACCGGGGCGGCCTTGACGCGGTTGGAGGTGAAGACACCGGCGGCGGCCAGTCGAGGCCCGTTGTTCACCACGAGGGCGAGGTCCGGGTTGCCGCCGTTTCCACTGACGAAGGGGGCCTTGATCCCGGCGGCGATGCCCGCCGCCGTGAACCCCTGTGCTGCCGTGACGCTCACTGCTTCTTCTCCTCCATCGCTTCGCCGGCCTCGCCGGCCACGCTGTGCTGCCCCGGGTCCGTCCGCCTCACGGAGCCACCCCGACCCTCGAAAGCCCCGTCTCCTCGGGGAGGCCCAGGGCGATGTTCATGCTCTGCACCGCGCCGCCCGCGGTCCCCTTGGTGAGGTTGTCCAGGGCACTGATCGCGATGATCCGGCCGGCCGCGGCGTCCAGCGTCACCTGGATCTGGGCGGTGTTGGAGCCGTACACGGCCGCGGTCGACGGCCACTGGCCCTCGGGCAGCAGCCGCAGGAACGGCTCGTCGGCCAGCGCCTTCTCGTAGGCGGCCCGTACGGCGCCGGCGTCCACCCCGGGCTTCGCCTTCGCCGAGCAGGTGGCGAGGATGCCGCGTGACATGGGCGCCAGGGTCGGGGTGAAGGAGACGCTGATCCGCTCGCCGGCCACCGCGCTCAGGTTCTGGATCATCTCGGGGGTGTGCCGGTGCCCGCCGCCGACGCCGTACGGGCTCATCGAGCCCATGACCTCGGAGCCCAGCAGATGCGGCTTGAGGGCCTTGCCGGCGCCGGAGGTGCCGGTGGCCGCGACGATCACGGCCTCGGGCTCGGCGAGCCGGTCCGCGTACGCGGGGAACAGGGCGAGCGAGACGGCGGTCGGATAGCAGCCGGGGACCGCGATGCGCCGGGTCCCCTGGAGCGCGGCACGCCCGCCGGGCAGCTCGGGGAGGCCGTACGGCCAGGTGCCCGCATGGGCCGAGCCGTAGAACGCCTCCCAGTCGGCGGAATCGCTGAGCCGGAAGTCGGCGCCGCAGTCCACGACGAGCACATCCGGCCCGAGCTCCTCGGCGACCGCGGCGGACTGGCCGTGCGGCAGCGCGAGGAAGACCACGTCGTGCCCGGCCAGCACCTCGGCGGAGGTCGGCTGGAGCTCCCGGTCGGCCAGCGGCACCAGATGCGGCTGCAGCCCGCCCAGGCGCTGCCCGGCGTTGGAGTGCCCGGTCAGCGCCCCGATCTCGACCTCCGGATGCCCCAGAAGCAGGCGCAGCACCTCACCCCCCGCATACCCGCTCGCCCCGGCCACTGCTGCTCGTACCGTCATGGACCTCTCCTCCTTGATGGCATGACTATACGGATAGCGGCAGTTTTATGCAATGACCCGGGAGTGGGGTCGCCGTCCGGGTGTGACTGAGTTCTTCAGATGGCCCGTGAGCGGTTGAGTTGGCCCGGCTGAGCGTCGTAGTCGGCCTGTGCGTGTTCAATCGTGGGTAAGTGCGTGTTTCTGATCCATCGCACCAGTTATGCGACATCCCGCGGGTTCGTCCTGGCTTTCATCTCCCGTTGCCGCAGGTCAGCCCGGCAGGCGGGAGCGATGGATCCGCATAGATCATGATGGACCTTCGGGATTCCTGAAGAACCATCATGATCCCGCCATAGACGCACAGGCCGAGGGCGACGGGGTGCCTGGTAAGGCCCCATGCCGAGGAACCGAGGGGCACGGCGAACTCGCGGGATGTTGCACACGCCGTGCGCATGGCCGGGCATCAGGCGAAGCGGACTTCGCGCGAGGCGGCGGAGGCCGTGGCGAACGCGAGCAGCCGGCCGCCCTCCTCGGTGAGCGCGGCGCGGTCCCCGGCACGCAGGGTACCGAAGGGCTCCAGGACGAGGACGGCGGCACCGCGCGTCTGCTCGACGCGCCACACGCCCGCCACGAACCCGTCCACCAGGAACGTCGACCTGATCAGCCCGTTCCGCGTGAAGACGAGCTTGCGCTGCTCCTCGGTGAGGATGCGGGCGCGGTCGGCGTGGGAGAGCAGGATGTTGTCGAACTCCGGCAGGAAGCGCACCGGGGCGGGGGTGTCCGCGTCGGGGCGGGGGGCCTCCGGCAGGTCGAGCAGTTCGCGGCCGTTCTCGTCGCGGAAGACCGCCAGCCGCGGCCGGAGCCGGTTCACCGCGTCGGCGAGCCGGGTCATGCCGGACCAGACCTGGATGTCCTTGACCGTGGCCGGCCCGAAGGCCGCCAGGTAGCGCTCGACCATCAGGTCCGGTGCCGCCAGCCCGGCGACGGGCCGGCCGAGCCACGCCTCGGCGCTGGTGTGCACGGCCTGCCCGCTCTCGCCCCACAGCCCGCGCGGCGGCACCTGCACGAGCGGTACCAGGTTGCGCACGGCGTTGGCGAGGGCGAAGGGGTCCCGGTCCGGCCACCGCTCGGCGAGCAGGGTGCCCAAGCCGCCCAGCGTGAGCGGCTCCCGCTCGACCAGCTCGCGGCCCAGCTCGGCCACCTTCTCGACGTCGAGCCCTTCGAGCTTGCGCCCGAAGGCGCCCTTCAGCCCCTGCCGCAGGGCGCCCTGCAGGACGGGGCGCAGTGCGACGCAGTCGTCCGCCGTGACCAGGTGGATCGTGCCGCGCATCAGACCCACCCGGACCACCTCGCGGTTCCTGACGAGGGAGGCCAGGTCCTCGATGCGGAAGCCGGCGAGCCGCGTCCACAGGCCGATGTAGGGCGGGTTCGGCGCCTGTGCCTGCATGCCCACCAGGTGCGCGACCGCCCGCCCCGCTGGCATCGCGGACCGCTCCAGCAGCAACTGCCGGGCCAGTAGGCTCCGGTTGAGCGCCCGATGGTCCAGCACCTTCACGTCTCCTGTCACCACGACGGGATTCCCTTCCTCGTGTCCACTCACGAAAACACGGTGGCTGCCTCGGACCGCGCCCGGGACGCCACCGCCGTACTGCGATGCCGCTCAGCTCATGCGCACCAGCATCGTGCTGCTGTACGTGTGGTCGAGGCTCCGCTCAGGACGGGCCGAGGACGCAGAACTCGTGGCCCTCGGGGTCGGCCAGGCACGTCCACGGGACATCGCCCTGGCCGAGGTCGAGGTCGGTGGCGCCGAGGGCCCGCAGCCGGGCCACCTCCGCTGCCTTGTCGTCACCGGGGTACGGCAGCAGGTCGAGATGGACGCGGTCCGGCACGGTCTTCACGCCGGGCGTGCGGAGGAATTCGAGATACGGGCCGACGCCCTCGGCGGAGCGCAACACCGCATGATCGTCGGTCGCCGCGTGCAGGGCCCAGTCCGTCGCCTCGCCCCAGAACCGGGCCATGCCCCGCGGATCCACGCAGTCGACGACCACCGCGGCGATCGGCCCGGTGTCCCGGTAGATCTCCCGGGGCTCCAGCACGCAGAACTCGTTGCCCTCCGGGTCGGCGAGGACCGTCCACGGCACCGTGCCCTGACCCACCTGGGCGGGCGTCGCGCCGAGAGACTCGAGGCGGGCGACCAACTCCGCCTGATGGGCCGCGGAGGTGGTGGCGAGATCGAGGTGCACACGGTTCTTCGTCGTCGTCTTGGGTTCCGGGACGGTGACGACGTCGACGCAGACGGCGACCGGGTCCGGCCACACGAAGCCGCCGACGGGTTCCACATTGGTCACGCCGGGCCCCTCACTGGAGACACCCCAGCCGAGCGCCTCCGCCCAGAACCGGCCGACCGACGAGTCGTCGAGAGCCTTGATGTTCACCTGAACAGGTCGCAGTGCCATGCCGGCGACCCTATGCACTCCGCCACGGCCTCCGCAGGTACGTCGCCGAACAGAGATCAACTCACTCACCGGCCGCCGCGGCAGGCAGCCGGTGCTCGCGCAGCGGCCGCTGCTTGACCTTGACACGGTGACAGGGTTTTCACTGCATGCCCAGGAGGTGGTCACGATGACGATCACGAGGCACGACACGGATGCGATACGGGCGCTTCAGGGGTTGGAGGACGGCCGTCCGTCCGTGCGGCTGGGGGCTGCCCTGGCCGTCGGTACGACGCCTGACCCGCGCTTCGTCGACAAGCTCGTCGAACGATGCGCGATCGAGCCCGAGTTCTTTGTCCGCGACATGCTGACCTGGGCGCTCACCCGCCACCCGGTGTCCATGACGCTCCCCGAGCTGCTCCGCGAGGTCCGCTCGGAGCGTGCGCAGGCACGGAGCCAGGCGCTGCACACGCTGTCCAAGATCGGGGACCCGCGGGCGTGGCCGGCCCTCACACGGACGCTCCTGTCGGACGCCGACGACGAGGTGGCGCGGAGCGCCTGGCGGGCCGCGGTCGTGCTCGTACCGGAAGGCGAGGAGCCCGCGTTGGCCGCGGTGTTGGCGACGCAGCTCGGACGCGGTGGGCGTCAGACGCAGCTGAGCCTCAGCCGGGCGCTGGTCGCGCTGGGCGAGGTGATCGGGCCGGTTCTGCTTGCTGCGGCAACGGCCCCTGACCCGCGCATGCGCGCGCACGCACGCGCCACCCAGCGGCTGTTGCGCGACCCGGACGCCGGATCCGGGTGCGCGATCGAGGAGGCGAAGCGCGTCGTGGCGCTCGGCGGGCCGGGCCAGGAGGGACGATAGGGCGTGTTGATCGGTGAGGTGGTGCGACGGTCCGGGGTCAGTGCGCGCATGCTGCGGCATTACGAGTCGCTCGGTCTGGTGCGCCCGTCGGGTCGCACCGGCTCCGGCTATCGGGAGTACTCCGGGGAGGACGTCCAGCGGATCTTCCGTATCGAGAGCCTGCGGTCGCTGGGGCTGTCGCTGCGCGAGGTCGGACGCGCGCTCGACGATCCCGGCTTCACGCCCTCGGCGCTCGTCGACGACCTCATCCGTCACACGCGCGAACGCATCGCGGCGGAGACCGAGTTGCTCACGCGGCTGCGCCGGATCGATGCCGCGGACCCCGCCGACTGGGAGGACGTCCTCCAGGTCGTCGCGCTCCTGCGGGCGCTGGCGTCGAAGAGCGCCGACGCGCGCCAGCGCGCGGCCCTTTCCTCGGCCGACGAGGTACCGGTGCCGGTGGAGGCCCTGGTCGAGGCGGCGCTGAGCGAGACGGAGCCGAACGTGGCCGGCGCCCTTCGATGGGCGCTGGCACGCTCGGGCGACCGCGGTCCGGCACTGCTGGCGGAGGGCCTCGGCTCACCGGTGGCCGCGGTGCGGGAACGTGCCGTTCGGTCCCTCGCCGAGATATCCGATGGCGAGGCCACCGCACAGTTGCGGGGTGCCCTCGCGCACTCCGACGTCGTGGTCCGCGGGCATGCGGCTCTGGCGCTCGGGACCCGTGGCGTGGCCGATGCGGTCCCGACGCTCATCGACATGATCGTGGCGGGAAGGAACGACACCGATGCAGCCGATGCGCTGAGCGTGCTGGCGGCCGACAGCGCGACGGCGGATCGGATCGCGGCCGGGCTCGTCGACCGCCTCGCCCACGACTCCATGGAAGGGCCTGTACGCGGACGGCTGACCCAGGCGCTGGCGGGCATCCCGGGGACGAGGGCGGCAGGCGCCCTCGGGGAGCTGTCACATGACGTCGACCGTGCCGTCGCGCTGACTGCGGCGTACCTCCTTCAGCTACGCGACGCGCGGTGACGGGCCCCTCCAAGAGCACCGCGTACAGGGCCCGTCGGGCGGGGCCCGGAACCGTCCCGGTCACGGTCGTCCGCCTGCGGGCGGTGCTCCGGCGCCCCTGGCTACGGGACATCGTCTTCGCGGCCGGGCCGGCCTCTTGACCTCAACCGCACTTCAGGAAAGAGCCTGGGCGGCATGGAAAATGACACCACCGCTCCCCAGGGCTCCTTCGCCTCCCGCATCGGGTCGTCCGATCCCCAGCGAGCCGATGCCCTCCCGCTGTCCGCCGCCACGCTCGATGAGCTCGCCGAGAGGATCGCCACCACCGCAATGGTCATCGGCATCGGGGAGTCCACCCGGTTTTCCCGGGAGACCTTCGGGGTGCGCGACCAACTCTTCCGCCGGCTCGTCCGGCGCCACGGATTCCGGGCACTGGCCCTACAGGACAGCGCCGGCGTCGCCGCCCGCCTCGACAGGTACGTGCAGGCCGGCAAGGGTTCGGCCGAATCCGCCCTCGACGGCGCCTGGCGCCCCTGGCGCACCGCCGAGATGGCCGCGACGCTCGAGTGGATACGGGCGTTCAACCGGGACCACCCCCGCGACCCCGTCCGCATCTTCGGCGTGAAACCCGTGCAGGCGCAGCCCGAGGACTACGACGCCGTCCTGGATCACGTACGGGAGTCGGCCCCGGAACGGTGGGCGGAGGTGGCGTCCCACCTGGAGCCGATCCGGACCGCTCACCGCACGGATGAGCATGTGCAGCGCGCTCGGGGAATGCACCCGGGGCGCCCGTTCGTCGACCATGCCCGCGATGCGCTCGCGCTCATCCGGTCGTTGCCCGCCGTCGACCGTGCCGACGACGTCCTGGCGCGTATGCGTCTGATCGTGGACTTCCATGCGCGCAGCGTCGCGGGGCGAGGCGACTACGCCGGTGAGGCGGCCGTGTGGGCCGACGCCATCGGTGAACACCGGCGTCGGACGGCGCTGCGCACGGTCTACTGGGACGGGATCAGCCACACCTCGGCGGCCGCGGTGACCTCCGGACTGGCCCCCGAGCGCGGTCCGCAGCCGAGCACCGGCAGCCTGCTGCGCGATCGGTACGGCACCGGGTATGTCTCCGTGGCGATCGGTTTCCATCACGGAGACCTCGGTGTCGTCACCGTCCCGGAGCCGGCCGCTGATCTGATGGACGCGACGCTGGGCCAGGCGGAACCGGCCGCCCACTGGCTGGACCTGCGCCCCGACCCCGTCCGCCGCCGATGGAACGGCCCTGCCAAGGCCCGCGTCATCAGCGGGGTCTACGACCCGTCCCGTGATGCCGCCGAACACATCGCCGTCGCCTGCCTTGCCGACGCATTCGATGTGCTCGTCCACCTCCGCCAGGTCTCCCCGGTGCGATGGCTGCCATGAGCCGAGCCCTCCGCCTGACGCCCGAGGCAACCTGATGCCCGACGGAGCGGGTGGCGGGTGACGCGGGAGGCCGGATCGCCGAGGCCGGCCGTCGGGGGCCCCTGCCGGCGGGTCCGTGTGCTTCAGCCGGTGGGCGGCGAGGGCAGGGGGCGAGCGGAGTCGGCCAGTCCGCGGACTTCGGCCACGAGGCCGGCCCAGGCGGTCTCGGGGAGTTCGTGACCCACGTGGGGCAGGAGGACCAGGCGCGAGTCGCGGATCCGGGAGGCGATCGCCCTTGCCGCACTGGGCTTGATGAGGGGGTCGTCCGCCCCGTGGAGCACCAGCGTGGGCCGGGTGATGGCACGGATCGGCGGGCCGTGCCATTGCGCACCGATCTGACGGCTCTGCGCCTGCCGGTCGTGCACCCCGCTGTCGGCGTTGCGCTCCGCGGCCGCCCGGGCGGCTCGTTCGTCGAAGGAACGGTTCGGCGAGGCGAGCAGGCGGGAGACGGCGATGCCGGCCGCGACGGCCCTGTCGGGGGTGTCGGGAAGCCTCAGACGGGCGAACGCCGCCAGGGTCCTCATCCGTAGGTACCGCAGGGTCCGCAGGCCCGCGGCGTCCGCGGGAACGGCGGCCATGGTCGTGAGGGTCCGGACGCGGTGCGGGTGTCGTAGTGCCACCCGCTGGGCGACCGCACCACCGAGCGAGACGCCCAGCAGATGCGCCGACCGCCAGCCCAAGGCGTCCATGACCGCGACCGCGTCATCCGCCATGTCCTCGGCCGTGTACGCCTCGCCGCGCCGGGCGAACAGCGCGGTGAAGGGGTTGCCGGTGGCGGTGGGCGCCAGGTGCGTCGACTCCCCGCCGTCGCGCTGGTCGTAACGGGCCACCAGGAAGCCCTGTGCAGCCAGCATCCGGCACAGCCCGTCCGGGATCCACAGCCGATTGACGCCCAACCCCGTGACGAGCAGCAGTGGCTCGCCGTCCGTCTCTCCGGCCAGCTGGTCGAAGGCCAGCCGCACGGCGCCGTTCGCTGCCCAGCGGACCGGGCTCCACAGATGTGCCGATGACGTGGACATCAGAACCTCCATAACTGCGATCGATGTTCGCAGTTTTACAGTAAGGAAGGCACCATGGCAACGGAGGAGGCAGGTGGGCGAGTGACTCAGGAACCCGTGACCGTCTGGGGGCGGCCCGAACGCGGTGCCCGCGGCCCCGCGGCTGCGCACAGCCGCGCGGAGCTGACCGCGGTCGCCGTCGAACTGGCGGACCGAGAAGGCCTGTCGGCGGTGACCATGCGTCAAGTGGCCAAGGCTCTGGGCACGGGACAGGCGTCCCTCTACCGCTATGTCTCCGGCTTCGAGGACCTGCTCGACCTGATGTCGGACGCGGTGACCGCAGAGGTCGCCCTCGACGTCCCGCTCGAGGACGACCCCGTCGAGGATCTGGTCGCCCTGGCGGTCCGCACCAAGGCCGTCCAGCTACGGCACCCCTGGCTGCTCGACGTTCCCCCGGAGCCTCTCCGGCTGGGCCCCCGGGGCCTGGACTACCTGGAATACGCGCTGCGGGCCATGGCGCCCGCCCGGCTGCCGGGGCGTACCCGGATGGAAGCCGTCGCCCTGATGAACGCCCTGGTCGCACAGCTCGCGCGGGCAGAACTCCAGGCCGGCCGGGCACACACCCACCGCCAGGCGGCCCAGGCCGCCTATCTGAGCGAAGCGGCCGCCCAGGGGCAGCGTCCGGCCCTCGCGGCAGCGATGGCCGATCATGCCGAGGCGTCCCCGGCCGAGGAACCGCAGGCACTCTTCGAACGGACGATGCGCCGCGTGCTCACCGGGCTCCTTTCGCCCGGCCCCTCCCGATGAGTGCTTCCTCGACAGCCCAACGGCCTGCCCCCTCCACGCACTTCCGCGGAGCAGCACCGGCATCCTGAAAATGCCGCGGCACCGCCCCGAGTGCCTTCTAAGCTCTGGCCCCATGACTGCAACGCACACCTACGACGTCACGGTCGAGTGGACGGGCAACCTCGGATCGGGCACGGACGGCTACCGGTCCTTCAGCCGGCATCATGAGGTGGTGGCGGACGGCAAGCCCGGGATCGCCGCCTCCTCGGATCCCGCGTTCCGCGGCGACCCCGCGCGATGGAACCCCGAGGAGTTGCTCGTGGCCTCCGTTGCCCAGTGCCACATGCTCTGGTACCTCCACCTCTGTGCTGTCGGCGGAGTCACCGTCACCGACTACCAGGACCACGCCCATGGAGTCATGACCATGGACGAGAGCGGCGGAGGAGGCCGGATCACCGAGGTCGTCCTGCGCCCCGAGGTGACTGTCGCCGACGCGTCGATGGAGGAGAAGGCCCGCTCGCTGCACGGCGATGTATCCGCCGTGTGCTTCATCGCCCGCTCGGTGAACTTCCCCATCACTCACACACCCGTGATTCGTGTCCAGGAGAACTGAGCGACGTTCCCGCCGCGCCCGGCTCACCGGAGCAACCGGCCGGCACCCCTCCACGACCTTCTGTTGAGCAGCACCAGCACCTGCCCCGGTCCCCCGCCCCGGCCCGCCGTCCCTCAGCCGACGACGCGGCCGACGGCCCTCCGCGGGATGCAGAAGAGCGCGAGGGCGGCTGCCGTCAGGTAGGCGGTTGCGCCGAGGGCCATGCTGGTGCGCAGGCCTGTGGTGAAGTCGGCGGTGGCGGCCAGCAGGGAGCCTCCGAGGGCGACGCCCGCGGCGCTGCCGATCTGGCGGGTGGTGTTGAAGAGGGCGGAGGCGGTGCCGGAGTACGCGTCCGGGGCGGCCGACATCACGGTGGCGGTCGATCCGGTGAGGGCGAAGGACGTGCCGAAGCCCGCCGCCATCATCGGCGCCACGAGGAGCACGTAGTCCGGGTTCCGGCCGGCCGCTGCCCAGCCCGCCAGGCCCGCGGCCCCCAGGAGCATGCCCGTGACCACGAGCGGGCGGTGTCCGGTGCGGCGGGCCAGGCGCCCGGACAGCACGGAGGCGAACATGGTCATCGCCACCGCCGGGAAGAGGGCGAGTCCGGTGCGCAGCGCGGTCAGGCCGCGCTGGTGCTGGAAGTACAGGCTGGCGGTGAAGATCATGCCGTAGAAGGCGAAGTTGAACAGCAGGCCGATGGCCGCACCGCCGCTCATCGCGCGGGAGTGCAGCAGCCGCAAGGGCAGCACGGGGGTACGGGCCAGATGCTCGCGCAGGACGAACGCGCCGGCGGCCGGCAGGCACAGGACGGCCCCCGTCACGATCAGCGGGTCCGTCCAGCCCCGGCGTCCCGTTTCGTTGAGGACGGCGATCAGCAGGGCCACCAGCGCGATCAGCGCGCACTGGGCCGGCCAGTCCACGGGGCGGTCCGCGCGCCGGGCCGAAGGGGCCACGCGGCGCAGCGTCAGCAGCAGGCAGGCGCAGCCGACCGGCACGTTGATGAAGAACACCCAGCGCCAGCCCACGGTGGTGACCAGCAGACCGCCCAGGAGCGGCCCGGCGGAGGCGGCGATGCCTGCCATCGAGCCCCACAGGCCGAAGGCCCAGGAGCGCTCGGCGGGTGCGGGATACGCCTGTTGGAGCAGGGCGAGGGAGCCGGGCACGATCAGTGCCGCGCCGAGCCCTTCGCACAGCCGGGCGGCGACCAGACCCCCGGTGCTCTGGGCCAGTCCGCAGCCGACCGAGGCGGCGGTGAACACCACCACTCCCGTGCAGAAGATCCGGCGGTTGCCCAGCCGGTCCCCCAGCGCGCCCCCGGTGAGCAGCAGGCCGGCGAAGACCAGGGTGTAGCCGTCCGTGATCCACTGAATGCCGGTGAGCGAGGCCGACAGTTCCCGCCCCACCACCGGCACGGCGACGTTGATCACGGTCACGTCCAGGATGACCATGAAATAGCCCGCGCAGACCGCGAGCAGCGGGGCCAGGGGCCGCCCCGTCTCCGCATGCACCTCGGGTCGATCGCCCTCGGGGCCACCGGCGCGCACCATGGCGCCACGGTATGCGGGGGACGAAGACCTGCCGTGACTTGAGCACTCCAGCGGCGCGCCGGGCGCCCACGTGCGCCGGCGACTGGAGCGCAGAAAGGGCGCGTCCGACCTCGGACGCCTGGGGCCAGGGTTGGGGCCGGGGCCGGGCGAACGGTCTCCTCCGGGGCGACCGTCACACGGCCCTACGGCCCCACGGCCCCACGGCCCCACGGCCTTACGTGCCAACAGTCCGTCGCCCGAGGGACAAGGCGGTCAGGGCCTCATGGGCGGCCCGCTCGCCGGAGCGCACCGCGCCCTCCATCAGGCCGTGCATCCGCGTGGCCGACTCCGTACTGGCCCAGTGGATCCGGCCCACCGGCTCCCGCAGCGCGCTGCCGTAGTTGGTCAGGGTGCCGGGCGGGAAGTGGCCGATCATCCCGCCGAGCGACCACTGCTCGGCGGACCAGTCGGTCTCCAGATACTGCTCGGGGTGGCGCGCCCGGGGGCCGAACCGCTCGGCCAGCGCGTCCAGCCAGACCTCTCGCCGCTCGGCCGGTTCCAGCCGCCCCAGGTGCAGGGCCGCGGTGCTGAACGCGTAGCTGCTGAGCACTCCCGGCTGACCGGTACGCGGCGTCTGGTCGATGGTGAGCGGGACGGGCGAGTGGGGCGCGAGCGTCTGTCCCGACAGGTGCCGCTCGCGCCAGAACGGCTGGGGGTAGACCGTGTGCACCCGGATGATCGCCCCGGGCACCACCCGCTGCAGCAGATGGCCACACGCGGTGGGAAGCGCCGGATCGAAGCGGATCCGCCCCGCCAGCACCGGCGGCGTGGCCACGATCACGCGCTGGGCCCGCACGGTGAGCGAGTCGGATTCGACCCGCGCGCAGGTGCTGTCGTCCGCGATCCGCTGCACGGGGCTGGAGAGGTGCACCCGTTCTCCCAGGTGCTCGGCCATCCGCCTCGCCAGTTCGGGGGCTCCGCCGTCCACCAGGTGGGATTCGGTTCTGCGGGAGTCGGTGTAGTAGCCGAAACCGCCGCCGCCCCGGGCCAGGGTGAGGGCGCCCAGCAGCGAGACCTCCGCCGGGTCGGCGCAGAACAGCAGGTGCATGCTCGACCTGAGCAGGGTGCGGGCGGTGGCCGAGGGCACGTTGCGGGGGTCGGCGAGCCACTGGCCGAGCGTCCGGGCGTCCCACGTCCGGGCCCTCCGGGCGCGCCACGGGGCATCCGCAGGGAGGCGCCGTGTCATCAGCTGCAGACGCGAGAGCGCCAGGCCGAGGGCGAGGAGCGTCCCCTTGCCGGTGGCGGGGAGGACACCGCGGTAGCGGTGGTTGACGCCTTCCAGGCGCAGGAGGTGATCGCCCTGCTCGTACTGGGGGTACACGTCGAGTCCCAGTTCCCGGCAGAGCTGGAACATACGGTCCTGGCCCTTGCCGAGCCAGGTGCCGCCCGCCGACACCACCGTCCCGTCGGGCAGCTCCCGGTTCCACACCCGGCCGCCGACCCGGTCCCTGGCCTCCAGGACCACCACCTCATGGCCGGCGTGGACCAGCCGTCTCGCGGCCGCGAGTCCGGCAAAACCGGCGCCCACCACGCATACGTCCGCCCGCACCTGTTCCATGACCCGCCGCCACCTCCACCGCTCAGCCTCGCCCACCGGTCCTGGCTCCGCCCGGCGAGTGATCCATCAGGGCGCGGCCGAACACCCCCTCCGAGGGCTCGGGCGCCTGGCCGGCGCGGACATCGAGGGCGACGGCCACCGCCGGCCGCCGACCGGCCCGGTACCGGCAGCTGTCCCGAGACGAGCGAACGGCTGGCCGACCACCCCACCGGCCGCCGAAGCTGGAGGCATGACGACGACACTGATCACCGGCGCGAACAAGGGACTGGGCTTCGAGACCGCCCGTCGGCTCGTCGCGGCGGGTCACACGGTCTACGTGGGCAGCCGGGACGCCGACCGCGGGCGCCGGGCCGCCGAGCGACTGGGGGCGCGCAGCGTCCTCCTCGATGTCACCGACGACGCGTCCGTCGCCGCAGCGGCGCACACCGTCGAGGCCGACGGCGGACTGGACGTGCTGGTCAACAACGCCGGTATCGATGAGCGGGCGCGGGACGGCGGTGTGATCGGCGCCGCGGAGCTGACCGCCGACGAGCTGCGGAAGGTGTTCGAGACGAACGTCTTCGGTGTGGTGCGCGTGACCCATGCGTTCCTTCCGCTGCTGCAGCGGTCCGCCGCCCCGGTCGTGGTCAACGTCAGCAGCGGGCTGGCGTCGATGGCCCGGATCACCGCGCCCGGCACACCGGCCCATGGGTACCCGGGGGTCGCCTATCCGGCGTCGAAGACCGCGGTCAACATGATCACCGTGCAGTACGCGAAGGCCTTCCCGGACATGCGGATCAACGCGGTGGAGCCCGGCTACACCGCGACGGACCTGAACGCGCACGCGGGCACCCAGACCGTCGAGGAGGGCGCCGGGATCATCGTCCGCATGGCGCAGGTGGGCCCCGACGGCCCCACCGGGGGCTATTTCGACGCGGCGGGCCCTCTCCCCTGGTGAGACAGGGCCTTCTCCTGGTGGGACAGGACCTTCCCCTGGTGAGCGCGGCGGGGAACCGAGTGGCGGTTCGGGCGTGGTCGTCCCGCGCCGGACCGGTGTCGGCCTGCCGCTGATTCCTGGCACCTTCGGGGCGGGTGACGCCGCCAGGCAGGGTGTCCGGAGCTATCGGGCGGCGGTGCGCCCGGCGCGGATCACATGACCGCTGAAGGCATCGGCGTCGGGCGTCGGCTCGCCGAGGTAACGGGCGAGCAGGCCGGGGCCCGTGTGGTCCTCGATGTCGTCCAGCTCCATCGCACGCAGCTCACCGGCGATGCCGTCCGGGGTGAAGTGGCTGAGCCAGGGCTCGCCCAGCTCTGCCACCCGCCTCGTGGCAGCCTCGTACGCGGCGCGGAGCTCCGGTGCCATCGCCGGGGACGGTTCGCTGTAGTAGTCGAACACCACCTGTACGGGAGCGGTGTGCCCGGCCACGAAACGCAGTGTGGCCAGAACGGCGTCCCGCGTCAGATAGGGCGTGACCCCGAGCCATATGAAGAATGCCGCTCGGGTGCGGTCCAGTCCGGCCGCGTCCAGGGCCTCGGCGAGGGTGCCGCGTTCGAAGTCGAGCGGGGCGAAGGCCAGCGACGGCGGGACGGCGATCCCGGCCGCCGCCAGTTGCTGCCGCTTCCATGCCTGGGTGTCCGGGTGGTCGACCTCGAACACCGTGAGGCCGGGGTGGGTGTGGCGGCAGGCGAAGGTGTCCAGGCCGGCGCCGAGGACCACGAGCTGCCGGGTGCCGGCGGTCACGGCGGAGGCGAGCGAGTCCTCGGCGAAGCGGCTGCGCGCGGCGAGGAAGCGGATGTTGTGCCGGGCGACCGGGTCGTCGGGCAGCGGCGTCAGCGCGTCGGGCTCGACGTGGAGGATCGTCGACGCCAACGGGTCGGTGAAGATCCGTTGCGGATCGGCCTGGTGACGGGCGCGGGCGTGCGCCGCCCGCCATGCGGTCCGACTCAGCCGACCGGATTCCATGAGCCCCCCTCAAGTCCCTGTGCCAGGGCCTCAGTATGGCGCGACCGCAGCCGGTCCGTGCGGGCGGACTGACGGGCGGCCGGGGCGCCGACGGTCGCGCCCCTGGAGCCGGCCGTACCGCGGGAGTCGACCGTGCCTCGGGAGCCGGCCGTGCCCCTGGAGGCCGGGACGACCGCTGCGCCATACGGACGGCGCCCCACCCGGTACGCCCCGAGGGGGGCGGTTCAGGCCTCGGGGTGCGAGGCCGCCCAGCCGTGTTCGAGCAGCGCGAAGGCGGCCTCCGCGGCACCTCGCGGGTCGGCGTGCCGCTGGATGAGCTCGCGGGCCTCCAGCGCGAAACGGGCCAGGGCCGCGCAGGTGACGTCGTCCTCGGGCGCGCCGGTCTCCTCGGCGATGGCCCGGGCCACGGCTGCTTCGTG
Source organism: Streptomyces caniferus (assembly GCF_009811555.1). Classification (GTDB taxonomy): domain Bacteria; phylum Actinomycetota; class Actinomycetes; order Streptomycetales; family Streptomycetaceae; genus Streptomyces; species Streptomyces caniferus. Next base: position 1,756,336 of record NZ_BLIN01000005.1, read on the forward strand.
GCGCATCCACATGCGGTGGGCGTAGTCGCGCAGTGCCGGGGTGTCGTCGACCAGGCGCAGGAACGTGGCGAACCGCGGGTCGGCGGCGTGGTCCGGTGCCAGGAGGAGGTGCTCGCGCAGCGCGTGGGGGATCGACTGTCCGGGGGCGCGTTCCCGTACGGCGGCGACGAGCGCCGCCTCGATGTCATCGCCCTGGTCGAAGACCAGCGCTTCCTTGCTGGGGAAGTGCTTGAACAGGGTGGTCACCGACACGTCGGCGGCGTCGGCAACGTCCTTGACGCCGACCTGGTCGTAGCCACGGTCGAGGAAGAGCTCCAGTGCGGCGTCGGCCAGGGACCTGCGAGTCTGGGCCTTCTTGCGCTCACGGCGCCCGGTCGGTTCGGTCACGGGCACACCGTACCCCGAAGTGCACTCACTGCGAAAGTTTAGTGATTGCGCTTATTTAGTGAGTGTGCTTTCTTGGTCGTGCCGGACCTCCCGGCGACTCACCCGCTTCCGAGGCGGCTCACCGCCTCTGAGGGGACAGCCCCATGAACTCCGCTCGTGATCTCCGCATCGCGGTCGTCGGCGCCGGCCTGGGCGGCCTCGCCTGTGCCCGCGTGCTGCAGCTCCACGGCCGCTCCGTCACCGTCTTCGAAGGTGACGCCTCCGCCGACGCCCGCCCCCAGGGCGGCACGCTCGACCTGCACGTCGGCACCGGTCAGTCCGCCCTGCGCGCGGCGGGCCTGCTCGACCGGTTCCGCGCCCTCTCCCGTCCCGAAGGCCAGGAGTGGCGCCTGCTCGACCCCGCCACCGCCGCCGTCCTGCCGGATCAGAGCCCGCCGGACGACTTCGGCGACGACAAGCCGGAGATCGACCGGGGTCAGTTACGCGGTCTGCTCCTGGAATCGCTCACCGCGGGCAGCGTGCGGTGGGACCGTGCCGTCAGCGGGGTCACCCCGCTCGGGGACGGCACCGGCCGCGTGCACTTCGGCGACGGCAGCGCCGAGGACTTCGACCTGGTGATCGGCGCCGACGGCGCCCGGTCGCGGGTCCGCCCGGCCCTCTCGGACGCCGTACCCGGCTACACCGGCGTCTCCCTCGTGGAAGCCGGCTTCGACGACTGCGACAACCGCCATGCCGACCTGGCGCGGAGGGTCGGCCCCGGCACGATGATGGCGAAGGCCGGCGCCGGCGCTCTGTTCGCCCAGCGCAACGGCAACGGCCACATCCGCGTCTACGCGGCGTTCCGCGCCCCGGAGGACTGGCATCTGGCGGCCGGTGTGGAGCTGGGTGACACGGCGGCCGTGCGTGCCCACCTGCTGACGAGGTACGACGGCTGGGACGAGCGCCTGCTCGCCCTCCTGCGGGACAACGACGGCGGGTTCATCAACCGGCCGGTGTTCGCGCTGCCCGTCCCCCACCTCTGGGAGCACGTCCCCGGCGTCACGCTGCTGGGCGACGCCGCGCACCTCATGCCGCCCCTCGGGGTGGGTGCCAACCTCGCCCTGCTCGACGGCACGGATCTCGCCCACGCCCTCCTCACGGAACCCGGCGTCGACGACGCCGTCCGTGCGTACGAGGGGGTCATGCTGCCGCGCTCGGCCGAGGCCGCCAAGGGCTGCGCGGAGGGGCTCGAGCATCTGCTTCCCCCGACGGGCGCCTGAGCCCGCCCCGCTGCCGCTACGCGGCCGGGGCGGCCCGGCCCGGGAGCGAGGTCACCGACGTGACCGGGGCGGCCCGACGGGCGGCGGGGTCAGGACCGCGTCCCGCCGGGCTGCTCGCCCTGGGTCGCCTTCTTCTCCTTGATGCGCGCCGCTTCCTTGCGGACCCCGGCCTGGGTGGCGCGCTCCTGCTGCAGCCACTCGGGGCTGTCCTCCTTCAGCGCGTCGATCTGCTCCGTGGTGAGGGGCTCGGTGACCCCGCCGCGCGCGAGGCCCGAGATGGAGACGCCCAGCTTCGCGGCGACCACCGGCCGGGGGTGCGGGCCGTTGCGTCGCAGGTCCTGCAGCCACTGGGGCGGATCGGCCTGCAGTGCGTTCAACTCGGTGCGCGAGACGACACCCTCCTGGAACTCGGCGGGGGTGGCCTCGAGGTACACACCCAGTTTCTTCGCCGCGGTGGCGGGCTTCATGGTCTGGGTGCTCTGGTGCTGCGTCATGGTGTCAAGGGTATCGATCGTGTGCGCTGCCTCCGACCACGACCGGTAACCTGTCCCGGTGACTGGCTCGGATGTATCCCCTTCGTTCCGTCTCGCGTATGTCCCGGGAGTGACGCCCGCGAAGTGGGTGCGGATCTGGAACGAGCGGCTGCCCGACGTTCCCCTGACCCTCGTCGCGGTGTCCGCCGCCGAAGCGTTCGACGTCCTGCGGGACGGCGGCGCCGACGCGGGGTTCGTGCGCCTGCCGGTCGACCGGACGGACCTCAGCGCGATTCCCCTCTATACCGAGACGACCGTGGTCGTGATCCCGAAGGACCACCTCGTGACGGCCGCCGACGAGGTGTCCGCCGAGGATCTGGCCGACGAGATCGTGCTGCACCCCCTCGACGACACCCTCGACTGGGAGCACCGGCCGGGGCGGCCCGCGATCGAGCGCCCCGCCACGACGGCGGACGCCGTGGAACTGGTGGCGGCGGGTGTGGGCGTCCTCGTCGTCCCGCAGTCCCTCGCCCGTCTGCACCACCGCAAGGACCTCACCTACCGGCCGGTCTCGGACGCCCCCGCGTCCCGGGTCGCGCTGTCGTGGCCACAGGACGCGACCACCGACCTGGTGGAGGACTTCATCGGAATCGTCCGCGGGCGGACGGTCAACAGCTCACGGGGGCGCCGCCAGGAGCCGGCCCCGGAGAAGTCCAGGAGCAAGCGCCCCGAGTCGGGCGGTGCACGGCGCAAGCCCGCGGCCGGGAAGCCGGCCGGCAAGAGCCCACGGAGCGGTTCCGGCGGCGCGAAGGGCGCCAAGGGCGGCGGCAAGGGCGGTCGGGGCAAGCCCCGCCGCCGGTCGTAGCCGCCACGGACCGCGCGAAGCCCCCGGCCGCACCCGGACACGGCGAGCCCGCCGCCCCGGGCGGGGCGGCGGGCCGCTGCCGCGCGTCAGGCGTGCTGCGGAACCTCGTCCTTCAGTGACGACCTGATCTGTTCCCGCAGCTCCGGGCTGTCCTGGTGGCCGTGGACGGATACGGCGTGCTCGCTTGCGGCGCGGACCACTTCCTCCTCCTCGCCCGCGATGACGAGGGTGCAGTTCATCTCACTCGGGTAATCCCGGCAGTCGACCTTCTTGCGCATGAGTGCACCTCCTCGTCTCCCAGTGTCGGCCCGGTGGCACCACCCGCCGTATACGGCGAATCCCGTATGGCGCGCGGGGCGGCCGTCCTGCTGCAGTGGAGGAACGAGGAGGTGAGAGCCATGACGGCCTCCGCCGATGCCGGCCCCGGAGCGGGAGTGGACCAGGACCGGGTGCAGCAGTTCCTGGAGAGAGTGATCGCCGACAGCGGCGCCGCGGTCGCAGGCCTGTGCACCTCGCTCGGCGACCGGCTCGGTCTGTACGCGGCCATGGCGGGCGCCGGTCCGCTCACCTCCGCGCAGCTCGCCGCCCGCACGGGGCTGGTCGAGCGCTACGTACGCGAATGGCTGGCCGCCCAGGTGGCCGGCGAGTACCTCGTCTACGCGCCCGGCACCGACACCTACCTGCTGCCCGACGAACACGCCGCCGTCCTGGCGGATCCGGACCTGCCGACGTACGCGGCGGGCTTCGCCACCGTCCTGCAGGCCCTCTACGCCACCGAGGACATCCTCATGGAGGCCTTCCGCACCGGCGAGGGCGTCGGCTGGGAGGAGCACGGCCCGGCGCTGTTCGCCGGCACCGCGAAGTTCTTCCGCCCCGGTTACACCGCCGCGCTGGTACCGGAGTGGCTGACCGCGCTGGACGGCGTGGTGGAGAAGCTGGAGCGCGGCGCGCGCGTCGCGGACGTCGGGTGCGGCTACGGCTACTCCACGACGCTCATGGCGCAGGCCTTCCCCCGGTCGCACTTCGAGGGCTTCGACTTCCACCGTCCTTCCGTCGAAGCGGCCCGCGGCATCGCGGCCGAGCAGGGAGTGGACGACCGGGTCGCCTTCCAGGTCGCCGGCGCCCAGGACTTCCCGGGCGGGGATTTCGACCTGATCACGTTCTTCGACTGCCTGCACGACATCGGCGATCCGGGCGGCGCCCTGCACCACGCCGAGCAGGCACTGGCCGACGGCGGCACCTGCATGATCGTCGAGCCGAACGCCTCGGCCAACGCCCAGGAGAACGTCAACCCCTTCGGCCGGGCACTGACCGCCGGCTCGGTCGCCATCTGCCTGCCGTCCGCACTGGCCCAGCACGGACCACAGGCACTGGGAAACCACGCGGGTGAGGAGGCGATGCGGCGGATCGCCGACGAGGCCGGACTCCACCACTGGCGACTCGCCGCGACGAACCCCGTCAACCGCGTCTATGACGTCGGGCGTTAGCGCCTGACGCGCCCGGCCGGTCTTCCCCCGGCCGGCCGGGTGGCCTCGCTTGACTGCGCTGTGGCCCCTCGGCACGCTGGAGGTATGAGCGCGGCCGCGGAGGCCGGCCTGCGACGCATTCTCGCCGTCGTGGACCTCCTGATCGATGCCGTCGACGAGGACACCCTTGTCCCGGCACTGCTGCCGCTGCTGCTCGGTGCCGTGCCCGGCGACAGCATCATCTGGTCCCCCCGCGCCGGCTGTGCCGACCGGCCGCTCACCCTGCCCGCCGGCCTGTTGACCCAGGACATCAGGGACGCGTTCGCCCGCGAGTCGGCGGGCGATTCCCTCGTCGCCCACACCACCCTCGGCCCCGGCACCCCGATGCGCCGCTCGACGCTGCAGACCTGCGGTGAATTCCACGCCCTGGCCGCCTATGCCGACGTCTACCGGCCGCTGCACGCCGAGCAGCAGCTCGCGATGTCCTTCCCGGCGGGCTACGCGGCCGGTGTGCCGCGGAAGGTCTGCGTGGCGATCAGCCGCAGCGGCGGCGACTTCTCCGACGACGATGTGGCGGCCGCCGCCCTGCTGCGCACCCGGCTCAGCCACGTCCTCAACCGGCTGGCCCCGCCCACGCCTCCGCCGTCCCCCGTCACCCGCCGCGAGTCCGCCGTACTCGCCCTGCTCGCCCGCGGCCTGACGAACCAGCAGATCGCCCGCCGACTGGCGATCAGCCCGCGCACCGTCGACAAACATCTGGAGCACGCCTACGCGAAGCTGCAGGTGGGCGGCCGGGTCGAGGCGGCGAACGCCTGGCTGACCCGGGAGCGGGCGGCGGTGCGACTCGCTCCGTAGGGCCGGTCCGGCCGGTCGTACCGGTGCCCGCGCCGCCCGCCGATGAGTTTCCGCGGGCGGCGGCGTCTACCCGTTGCACACCGATTCCGGGCGCCGCGGCGCCGTCCGACGGGAGAACCTCTCATGACCACCGACATCGCACGCACAACGGACGAGACGAAGATCCGGGAGCTCCTGGAGGACCGGGCCGCCGCGACCACGGCGCGGGACGCCCGGCGGTTCCTCGCGTCCTGCGCGCCGGACCTGGTGGACTTCAGCCTCGCTCCTCCGCTGCAGTTCAGGGGGGCGGAGGCGCTGGACCGGCAGGGCGTCGAGGCCTGGTACGCGACCTGGGAGGGCCCGATCGAGGTGTCGCTGACCCAGGTCGAGGTCACGGTCGGCGACGAGGTCGCCTTCTGCCACAGCATCAACCGGATGCGCGGCACGAAGACCGACGGCTTCGAGGTGGAGCTGTGGAGCCGGGCCACCGTCGGCCTCCGCAAGATCGACGGCACCTGGAAGATCACGCATACGCACAGCTCGGTGCCGTTCCTGATGGACGGGTCGGGGCTGGCGGCCCTGGACCTCGAACCGTAGGAACCCCGAGGGGCGTCCCTGCGCCCCTGGCGGCCGGCGCCGTTCAGCGCGGCAGGGAGTGGCGGCGGTAGGTGACCTGGTTGTCGCGGACCCGGGTGACCTCGACCGTCAGCCGGCGCTCCAGGCCGAGGGGGAAGTGCGCCGTGCAGCGCACCTCGGCGTACGGCACCGGCGGGAGGTCACCGGAGCAGTGCACCGCGTCGGGCCCCTTGCGGAAGGGCAGGCCGAGCCGGCCGCTGAGCGTTCTGGCGATCTCGGTGCGCAGCACGGTGTGGGTACCGCGGTCGACCTCGCTGGTGGCATCGCGGTCGCGGAGGCGGACGGCGACGAACGCGAGCACACCCGCCATGGCGAGCACGGTGGCGAGGCCGATGACGAGGCCGCGCCGTGGCGGATCCGCGAGCACCGCCGTCAGCTCCGGGAGCCGCGGGGGCGCCGCCGGGCGAGGGCTCCCCAGCCGGCCGCCGCGAGCAACAGCGCACCGCCCGCGGTCGTGGCCGCCCGGCCGGTACCGGCCGCGCCGCCGAGGCCGGTGTCCGCGCCGCCCTGGGGCACGACCTGGCCGGCGCCGTCGGAGACGATCATGGTGCCGGTGAGGGTCTGCCTGCCGTCGCCGGACTCCTGCCCGTACTCCTCACCGCGTCCGCTGTCCTCCCTGCGGTCGGCCGCACCGTGTTCCTCGTCGCCGTCCGCCCGGCCGGTGTCCAGGGCGCTCTGCCGGGCTCCGGACGCGCCGCCGCAGGTGAGGGTGACCCGGTAGGAACCGGGCGCGGTGTCGGCCGGCACGGTCGCGGTGCCGCCGAGCCGGCCGCTCTGGGCGGAGAGCTGCACCGCGGGGAGGCCCGCGTCGTCGAAGGTGGCCTCGGCGGTGTCACCGGAGCAGCGGCCGCCGTCGGAGACGGAGAAGGCGGCACCCGGCGCCACCGGGTCGGGCTGTACGACCACCCCGGGTACGGCGTCCGGCGCGACACCGGTCTCGGTGGCGCCCTCGGTCACCGTCCTGGTGAGGGCTCCGGTGGCGGCATCGGCACCCTCGCCGTCGCCGAAGAGCAGGACGGACACCGCCAGGGCGCCGGCCCCCAGCGCGTACAGGGGAATGTGGCGTATGTGCATAACCCGAGACAAGCGCCCGGCCCCGCGGTGCGCACCTCGATGGTGCGCCCCCGCCGGGCCGACTTCCACGAAAGACGCCCGCCCGCCGCCTCTTCCCGCAGGTCACACGGGTGCGCACGCCCCGGACGGCGGAACGGGCGGGATGGGCTTTCCGGGTGGTGGGGCCGGGGCGCGCTCGGCACCGGGACGTCGGGCGGACGTCCGTGGCCGCGGCGCGGCCCGGCGGCCGGCACGCCGTGGCGGGGCCGCGTGCCGGGACCGGTCGGCGCTCACGCCTCCAGTTGGAGGTCCCACTTGCCGGACCGGCCGGTGAGGGTGGTGACCGACAGCGGCTGGACGTCTATCCGCCAGTACGAGTGCGGGGGCGCCTGGAGCGCGTAGACCAGCGCGGCGCGGACGACCCCGGGTTCGGCGACCGCCAGCAGTCCGTCGGCGTCCTCGACCGGCCGGGTGTCCAGCCAGCGGCCGACGCGTGTGATGAAGGCCAGCAGGGACTCCCCGCCGTGCGGTGCCCCGCGCGGGTCGGCCAGCCAGGCTTCCACCGCCTGTGGCTCGTCGGCGGCCACCTCACCCAGCGTGCGGCCGTGCCAGCGCCCCATGTCGCAGTCGCGCAGCGCCGGTTGGGCGAGCGGGCGCAGGCCGAGGGCCTCGCCGGTGTCCCGGCAGCGGGCGGACGGCGAGCAGTAGCGCAGCTCGGCGGCGGCGAGCCGGCACAGGACGGGCGCGGCCCGCTCCGCCTCGTGCCATCCCGCGGCGTCGAGCGGACGGTCGTCGCCGAACCGCGTGCCGAGCAGCGAGGAGCTGCGGCCCACGGCGAGCAGCTTGAGTCGGACGCTCATCCGCCGATGGTAAGAGCAGCACCGCCCCGGCGACCCCGGTTGATCAGATCTCGACAGGCCCCGGGTCGATCAGCCCGAGGGTCATCCACTGCTCCGGGGACACCAGGGCGCGGAAGCCGACCTTCTCGTACACGCCGTGGGCGTCCTTGGTGGCGAGCGTCAGACGGCTCAGCCCGCAGGGCGTCAGCCGGTCGGCGACGGCCTCGACGAGGGCGGTGCCCAGTCCCTTGCCGCGGTCGTCGCGGCAGATGTACACGTCGCAGAGCCAGGCGAAGGTGGCGTGGTCGGTGACCACCCGCGCGTAGCCGGCCTGCCGGCCGGAGCCCGCCTCGTACAGACCGAAGTTGAGCGAGCCCGCGACGGCGCGGTCGTGCAGCTCCCTGGGCCGGTCCACGGCCCAGTAGGAGTCGGCGGCCAGCCAGTGGTGGACCAGGTCGGCATCGAGGCGCGCCGGGTCGGTGGAGATCTCGTAGCCGTCGAGGGCGTGATCGTTCATGCCGGGAGGTTCGCAGAGGGGCGGGGGCGGCGTCGAACCGATTGCCGGCGGGCCCGGCCCCGGGAGGCATCGGCGGCCACGGCCCAGGAGGTGCCCCCGGCTTTCGCCGGGTGGCCCTGCCCCCGCCTCCCCCGCCCGGCCGGTCAGCCCGCCGGGACGCCCAGCTCCTCGCACGCCGTACGCAGTCTGCGGACACCCTCGACGAGCTCGCCGGCGCCGGACGCGGCCGCGAAGCTCAGCCGCAGATGCGCGGCCGGCGGCTCGGCGGCGAAGTACGGCCGGCCCGCCGCGACCGCGACGCCCGCCCGCAGCGCCGCCCCGGTCAGCGCCCCCTCGTCGGTGCCGTCCGGCAGCCGCAGCCAGAGGTGGTAGCCGCCCGGCGGGACGTACAGGCCACCCGGCGCGAGGTCGTGCCCGTACGCCGCCCCGTGCCCCATCCCCCGCTCGACGAGCGCGGGCAGTTGTTCGCGCAGGGCCGCGGCAAGGGCTTTGCGGCGCACGGTCAACTCGGCGGCGATCAGCCGCAGATGGCGGCCCCAGGCGGGCGATCCGACGAGTTCGAGGGCGGCCTCCTGGAGCGGGCCCGGCACGAAGAAGCTGTCGACGACCTGGATGGCACGCAGCCGGTCGAGCACCGGGCCGCGGGCGGCCAGGGCCCCCACCCGCAGATGGGGCGAGGTCGCCTTGGTCAGCGAGCGGACATGGACGACCGTGCCGTCCCGGTCGTCCGCGGCCAGGGTGGGCGGCAGGGCGGGAGCGTCGTCGTGGACCAGCAGCCGCGCGAAGTCGTCCTCGATCACGAAGGCGCCTGCCGCCCGGGCCACGCGCAGCACCTCGCGCCGCCGCTCGGCGGCCAGCACCGCGCCGGTCGGGTTCTGGAACAGCGGCTGGCAGACGAACAGCCGGGCACCGCTGGCGCGGAAGGCGTCGGCCAGCAGGTCCGTCCGGACCCCGTCCGCGTCCACCGGTACGGGCACCGGCCGCAGCCCCGAGGCGCGGGCCACGGCCAGCATGCCGGGGTAGGTCGGGGACTCGACGAGCACCGGGGCGCCGGGGGCGGCGAGGGCGCGCAGTGCGGCGGTCAGCGCGCTCTGGCCGCCCCCGGTGATCAGGACGTCGCTGGCGGCGAGCGGGCCGCCGGGGCCGGCGATCTCCCGGGCGAACCAGGCGCGCAGTTCCGCTACGCCCCCGACCGTGGGCCGCGCCCAGGCACCGGGCCGCCGGCCGGCTCGTGCCAGGGCGGCGCCGAGGGCGCGTTCGGGCTGCAGATCGGGGTGGAGATAGCCGCCGATGAGTTCGACCACGCCGGAGGCGGGGGTGGCGAGCGTGGCCAGCACTCCCGAGGCGTCGACGCTGCGCGGCACCTGGTCGCCGGCCGGCTCCGCGCTCAGCGCGATCTCCTGCCAGGAGGTGTCGGCCGGCCGGGGCGCCTCGCCGCGCGGCTCGGCCCGGAAGGCGCCCGCGCCCGGCCGGGTCACGACCAGGCCCTCCGCCACCAGCTCGGCGAGCGCCCGGGAGACGGTCACCGGGCTGACGCGATGCCGCTCCACGAGGGCCCGGCTCGACGGCAGCTTCTCTCCCGGCGAGTAGCGCTTCAGCTCCATCCGCAGGGTCGCGGCCAGTTCTGCCCCACTGCTACGCTCTTGCATGAGAGACAATGATAGCGCTACCGGCACGGCGACGATAGCGGTCAGCGCCCCGGGCGCCCCTGCCGCCGTCCCGGACGCCCCGGACACCGCGCCCCCGGCCCGCGGCGCGCTCGTCGGCCGCGGCGCCCTGCTCGCCGCGCTCGGTGTCGCCGCCTTCTCCCTCACGTTCCCCGCGACGGCCTGGGCGCTGGAGGGCATGGGCCCCTGGACCGTGGTGATGCTGCGCAGCGTGCTGGCCGCCACGCTCGCGGGCGGCGCGCTGGCCGTGCTCCGGGTGCGCGTTCCGGAGCGGCGCCACTGGGCGGGCATCGCGGTCGTCGCGGGCGGTGTGGTCCTCGGCTTCCCGCTGCTGACCACCCTCGCGCTGCAGACCTCCACCACCTCGCATGCCGCCGTCGTGGTCGGCCTGCTGCCGCTGACCACCGCCGCCTGCTCGGCCGTACGGACCGGTGCCCGGCCCTCCCGGACGTTCTGGGGCGCCTCGCTGGTGGGCGCGGCCGTCGTCATCGGCTTTGCGGTGCAGCAGAGCGGCGGAACGCCGGGCCGCGGGGATCTGCTGCTGTTCGCGGCGCTGCTGGTGTGCGCGGCCGGCTACACCGAGGGCGGCCGGCTCGCCCGCCACATGCCGGGCTGGCAGGTGATCGGCTGGGCGCTGGTGCTGGCGCTTCCGGTGACGGTGGCGGGCGCGGCACTCGCGCTGTCCTCCGAGCCGCTGCGGCTCACGGCGCACTCGGTCGGCGGGCTGCTGTGGCTGGCGTTCGGCTCGCAGTTCCTCGGGCTGGTGGCCTGGTACCGCGGGATGGCCGCGATCGGCATCTCCAAGGCGAGCCAGCTGCAGCTCGCCCAGCCGCTGCTGACCCTGGTCTGGTCCGTGCTGCTGCTCGGCGAGCGGCTGCCGCCGGCCGCCCCCGCCGCGGCGCTGGGGGTCCTGGTGTGCATCGCGGTCACCCAGCGGTCCCGATGACCGCACGGCGCACCGGCCCCGGAGCGGGATGAACCCGTACTTTCCCGGGTGCGGCGGCGGCCCGCGGACGTAAACTTGCCGCGACGGCAGGTACCGCCGTCCGGACCACTGTCAGGTCCGTCAACCGTGGAAATCATGGGCCGTTCAACCGTCGGCCGTCGCTCTGTCGGTCTACCGGTCGTACGGCCGCCCCGAGGCGGGGAGGACCCTGATGCATGCAAGCAGGGGCGACCGGCTGGTGGTGCACGGCAGGACCGTCGGGCATCACGACAAGGTCGTCGAAATCGTCGAAGTACTGGGCACGAACGGCGATCCGCCCTACCGCGTCCGCGCCGAGGACGGCCATGAGGCGATCATGTCGCCCGGTCCCGACTCGGTCGTCAGGCACGGCAAGGTCACCGACGTCGACTCCGGCCGGTAGCCACCGGCACCGGACCGGACGGCGGGCACCGGACGGTGCCCCGTCCCCTCGGCGGGTCACCGCCGCGGCCCGCGCGGACCCTCATGGCCCGCGCGGGCCGCCGCTACGTCCGCGCCGCCGCGGCGTAGTGGTCCCGTACGACCCTCGCCATGGCTCCCACCCGGTCCTTGGCCACGTCCTTCGCCGAGAAGTAGACATGGCCTCCCACCTGCGGATAGCCGCGGGCGAAGGTGAGATGGCGGGAGAGTTCGGCCGGGTCCTGCCAGGCGGCGGGCTGTTCCTCGCCCGCCTTGTAGAGGGCCTCGCCGATGTACAGGTCCACCCCGGTGCCGTCGACGGTCCGGGCCCACCAGGGCACGAGTTCGGCGTAGTCGGCGACGGTGAAGCCGAGCGGCCAGTAGACCTGCGGCACGATGTAGTCGATCCAGCCCTCCCGCACCCAGCGGCGGGTGTCGGCGTACAGGTCGTCGTAGGTCTGCACCCCGGCCTGGGTGCGCGAGCCCCGCTGGTCGGTGGCGCGGTTGCGCCAGACCGCGAACGGAGCGACGCCGAACCGCACCCGGCGCCCGGCCCGCCCGCCCCCGTCCCCCAGCCTGGCCGCCATCTCGTAGACCAGCCGGTCGATGTTGTCCCGGCGCCAGGCCGCCCGGCTCGCGAAGCCGCTGCCGAACTCGTCGAACGCCGCGTCGTCGTCGAAACGCTGCCCCGCCACCGGATACGGATAGAAGTAGTCGTCGAAGTGCACCCCGTCGACGGGGTAGCGCCGCACCGCGTCGAACATCGCGTCCTGGACGAACTGGCGCACCTCGGGCAGGCCGGGGTTGTAGTAGAGCTTGCCGCCGTACGGGAGGACCCAGCCGGGGTGGCGGCGGGCGGGGTGGTCCGGCGTGAGCCGCCCGGGGTCGGTGTGGTTGGCGACCCGGTACGGGTTGAACCAGGCGTGCAGTTCGAGATTGCGCCGGTGGGCCTCGCGGACCGCGAAGTCGAGCGGGTCCCAGCCGGGGTCGCGGCCCTGCTGCCCGGTCAGGCACTGCGCCCACGGCTCGTACGGGGAGGGCCACAGGGCGTCCGCCGTGGGCCGCACCTGGAAGAACACCGTGTTCAGCTTGCGGGCGACGGCCCTGTCGAAGTGGGCACGGAGTTCGCGCTGTTGCTCGGCGGGCTGCAGCTTCGCACTGGAGGGCCAGTCCAGGTTGGCGACGGTCGCCAGCCACATGCCCCGCATCTCGCGCCGCGACGTGCCGTCCGCGGGCGCCGCGGGCCCCGCGGCAAGCAGCGAGGAGGCCGCGCCCAGCGCGGCCACCGCGAACCCTCTGCGTGTGATACGCCTCATCAAAAGTCCCCAGGTTGTCCGGTTCGTCCCGTACTGAGGGCTCAGAATGCCCGCCCCGGCACCCTTAGCACAGCACCGCGCGGAGTAACGTCGGGCCCGAGGCGGCCGCCGGACCCATACGGCGTACCGCCGGTCCTGAAGATCAGCGAAAGGCACGATGTGACCGACATCGAACGCGTCGGAGTGGTCGGTTGCGGCCAGATGGGCGCAGGCATCGCCGAGGTGTGCGCCCGCGCCGGGCTGGACGTCATGGTCGCGGAGACCACCGGCGAAGCTCTGGAGCTGGGTCGCACCCGCTTGACCAACTCTCTCGGCAAGGCCGCCGAGCGCGGCAAGATCACCGCCGAAGAGCGCGACGCGACGCTCGACCGGCTCAGCTTCACCACCGACCTCGGTGAGTTCGCCGACCGCGATCTCGTCATCGAGGCCGTGGTGGAGAACGAGCAGGTCAAGACCGAGATCTTCCAGGTCCTCGACCAGGTGATCACCCGTCCGGACGCCATTCTGGCGTCCAACACCTCGTCGATCCCGCTGGTGAAGCTGGCGGTCGCCACCTCCCGGCCCGACCAGGTCATCGGCATCCACTTCTTCAACCCGGCACCGGTGCAGAAGCTCGTCGAGCTGATCCCCGCCCTGACCACCGGCGAGGAGACCATCAAGCGCGCCGAGGCCGTGGTGCAGGAAGTGCTGGGCAAGCATGCGATCCGCGCCCAGGACCGCTCGGGCTTCGTGGTCAACGCCCTGCTGATCCCGTACCTGCTCTCCGCGATCCGGATGTTCGAGTCGGGCATCGCCAGCCGCGAGGACATCGACAACGGCATGGAGATGGGCTGCGCCCACCCGATGGGCCCGCTCAAGCTGAGCGACCTGATCGGCCTGGACACCGTGGCCTCGGTCGCCGAGTCGATGTACCACGAGTACAAGGAGCCCCTGTACGCCGCTCCTCCGCTGCTCGCGCGGATGGTCGACGCGGGCCGGCTGGGCCGGAAGTCGGGGTCGGGGTTCTACTCGTACTGAGGGCGCGCCCGCACCGCCAAGTGGCGCTGTTCCAGCGTGAGTTCATTCTGGAACAGCGCCGACGACCGGACCGCCCCGGGTGGCTCTCGCCACCCCCGCCGGACCCCTTCCGCACACCCTCGGACGACAGACGCGCCGCTACACCCGGGCGCGGCTGCCTGATGAGTTGGGACAGAGCCGACAGTCCCTGAAGAATCCCTGGGAAGCATCGTGGACGACACCGGCTTCGTGAAGAAGGGCGCCGCCTCCGCAGGGACTCGGCGAGCACTCCGGCACCGCCGGACGGACCGAGAACTGCCAGATCGCTCGCGTCCTCTCCCGATTCGCGATGATCGCAGACGTCAATCTAGTATCTGACCTGCTCATGCCATGTGGTCGCTGACGTACCGAGCTGCCCGGCATGCGCTGAAGTCGTGACAGGTCGACACAAGCAGGGGTGCGGAACCGGATGGGCAGCGAGCTGTCGACAGGGACGGCGGAACTGCGCGCTCAGATGGCCGCGTTCCTACGAGGTGAAGGGGATCCGCAGGCGCTGGTCGAGGCCGCGCAGGGCGCGGAGCTTCTGCTCCCCCTGCTCGGTGAGGGCGCTGTGTGGAGTGGCGAGTTGGACGACATTCGCTGGCTGTTCGCGTTCACCAGCACAGGTGAGATGCACGCCTTCCTGCAGCAGAAGTGGGAGGCGGCCGAGCCCGACGAACTGCCCGCCGAACTGGCCCGGTACGTACGCTACCTGCGCGTGGGCGGTGCGGAGCTGTTGCAGGAGCTGCTTCCTGAGCTGGTGGAGCGGGACCGGGTTCCGATGGGGGTCGTGGTGGACGTGTCCTCCGGACTTCGCGCCTTCCTGCCACCCGTGTCCGGAATCGTGCCGGACGGGATTGCGCTCGATAAGGAATCCGTTGCCAAGGGGGAGCTTGCCGCATGGTGAGCGGTGGTGATTTCGGGGTCGATCCGCAGATCCTGAAGCAGGTGTCCAAGGGCATCAACGATGCGCTGGACGAGCTGAAGAAGATCACGGATGCGACTGAGGCGTCCACGGGTCAGGGCTTCTCCGATCTGTCGGTGTCGCCGACCGTGATGGGGCACTCCGATGCTTCCCAGATGCTGGACAACTTCGCCGAGCGTTGGGGCTGGGAGGTCCAGGCGCTCCTGGACGAGGGCGACGACGTGGCCGGGGCGTTGGATCTGAACGCGGGCTACTACGAGGAGGCGGAAGAGTACGGCACGGGCGTCCTCAAGGACGTTGTGCTGTCCGCGACTGCGGACCCGACGCTGACCTCGGAGAAGGCGGAGAAGATGTCCTGGAGCCAGGTGGGCGGAAAGATCGAGGACGCCTACACCCCCGACTACTCCATGGACAGTTTCAAGGACGCTGCCAAGGAGAGCCGGAAGAACCTCTCCAACACCTGGACGGACGTCACTGAGACCGGAGTGGCCGGGACCCACATCCAGGTGGCGAAGGCCGTCGGCTCCGCACCCTTCGACGGTGACGACGACGGGCACGACGCCGGCACTTCGGCGAAGGAGAAGTGATGGGCTTCTTCGACGATGTGGACCGCGTCACCCAGTCGGCCCGCGACACGTTCGCCGACGGGGTACAGACCGTCGCCCACGGTACTTCGAAGCTGCTTGATGACGTGGGCGCACACGACTGGGCGGACAAGGCCGACGCAGTCGGCTCCTGGGCGGCCGACAAGCTGGGTGCCCAGACCCGCGAGCTCGAGCTGAACGAGACCGACGACCCCGCCCTGCTGCTGCACGGGGACGCGAGCAGCATCCGTAAGTCCGCCCGGCAGGTGAAGAAGTTGGGCGCGGCCTTCGAGCGTACCGGCTCTGCGCTGCGGAAGATGGATCCCTCGGACTGGCACGGACAGGCCGCCGACCGCTTTCGCGAGAAGGTGCAGACCCACCCCAAGCGCTGGCTGACCGCCGCCGACTCGTTCGAGGACGCGGCCGCTGCGCTGGATCACTACGCCGACACGGTCGAGTGGGCGGGTAAGCAGGCCCGCGAGGCGGTCGAGCGGTGGAAGCATGCCCAGAAGCAGACCGCGGCGGCCGTGGAGCAGTACAAGCGCACGGTCGACGACTACAAGCAGCAGGCCAACGCCGCCGGGCACCAGTCTCCGCAGGAGCCGGGCCCGTTCCACGACCCCGGCGCCGAGGGACGCAAGTCCGCAGAGCACCTGCTCAAGACGGCCCGCAGCCAGCGCGACAGCGCCGGCACCCAACTGGCCGCGAAGCTCGCCCGAGGCACCTGCCGGGCACCGGCCGAGCCCCAAGGCTTGGACCGCCTCAAGCGCGAAGCCGGCAACACGGTGAAAAACCAGCTGGTCGGGGCCGAGCACCAGCTGGGCGGCATCGTCAAGACCGGCACCTCGTTGCTGCGCCTGGTCCGCACGGTCAACCCCCAGGACCCGTACAACCTGACCCACCCGGCCGCCTACACCACCAACCTCACCAGTGTCGCCGGCGGCCTGATCCACACTGCCAACCACCCCACCGAGCTGGTCAAGGGCTTCATCGGCGAGGGTTGGGGCACCGACCGCAACCAGGCCATCGGCGCGTTCGCGACGAACTTCATCGGCGGCGGAGGCGCCGTGAGCAAGGTCGGAGCCAAAGCCGCCGCCCACGGCATGGAAAGCGCTGCCGCCAAAGACGCCGCCAAGACCGCCGCCAAGGACTCCGCCGGCGTCGCCGGGCACGGCGATGACGCGGCCGACGCAGCTCGGCATGCCGATGATGCGGCAACGCATGCCGATGATGCTGCCGAGCACGCCGATGATGGGGGCGAGCGCCCCGATGACCCCTCCGGGGCGGGCAGGGATCTGGACCCGGACGACCCTCGCAGCCTTCCCGCAGCCGCGGACAAGAACGTCGACGTCGACAGCATCAGCCACAAGCCGGTGTGGCGCGAAGACCACGAACCGCTGTACCGCAACGACAACCGCCATCCCCAGGAGATCTTCGACCAGGGCTTCCATCCACGCGACTCGTCCAACACGGACATTCATGGCTATGTGGAGGGCAACCATGCGTCGGCCTTTGTGGGCACCACCAGGAACCCCGATGCCAACTGGGTGACCGATTACCGGTACGAGGTCGACGCCCCCGGCGGCATCGACGTCAACGAGACCCTGCCGAACAACAAGTACCGCGAGATCGACCAGGAGATCGCCTTCGCCGGCGGCATCGACCGCAAGCACATCAAGGGAGCCTGGGAGATGGACCTCCGCACCGGAACCAAGGGGGAATGGATACCGAACCCCCACTACGAGCCTCATATCCCCAAAAAACCCGTCGCTCCCGCCCCTGAACCACCGCCCTCCAGTCAACTGCCCGAAGGATGGACCCAATGAGTGGCCACCAGGTCCCCGACCGTTTCGACGTCCTCGCCTTCAACGGCGACCAGCAGGCCGACGCCGTCCTGCGCTGGGAGGGCGGAAACTACGATTTCACCGTGACCGCCGACGGCCCTTGGGGGCAGGTCACCGGCAGAGCGGATGACTGCTTCGAGGCGCTCACCCGCACCCGCGAGCAGATCGAACCCCAGGGGTGGCTCCTGGGTGTCAACGGCTCGCGTCGCGACACCTGGCCCTCCGGGACGTGCCGCGATATGGGGGGTTTCCTCGTCTGCCTACTCAGGCCCGGGCTTCGCCCCACCCGCGCCGATCTCATCCAGACCTTCCATGACGCACCCCGCGAGACGCTGGCCACTGTCGCCGAGCAGATCGCCTTCGAAAAGCAGTGGAGCCAGTCGCTGTGACCACCCCGGCCGGCCCTGCCCCCACCGTTCCCCCGGTCACCGAGGCTCTGCGCGCCCAGGCCGCACAGCAGCGCGGCGGCTACGTGTACGCGATCGACCCGTACTTCGACCCCAACGGCGCCGTCCCCCCGTACGGCATCGTCGGCGGCTGGTCCGTCGGCAGCTCCGGCCAGCTCGTTTCCTTCACGCACAACCAGAACTACCGCCCGTCGCCGATGGCGTTGGAGTTCCCGCCCCCTGTCACCGCCCTCGACCAAGCCCTGCAGCGCGCCGTCACCGGTTACGGCAGCGAGCAGGAACTCCTCACGGCCTTCCGCGACGCCACGCTCCTCCTGTTCGCCCAGGAGGGGCAGACCGGCCTCTACACCGTCGTCGAGGACGACGGCAGCCGCTACATCCCGGCCTTCACCCACCCCACCCACACCCCCGACACCTGGCACGAGTGGCAAGAGACCACCGGCCGTCACCTCGCCGCCACCGGCCTCCCGGTCCGCCTCAACCCCGGCCACCGCATCAGCCTGACCATCCCTGGCGAGGCCGGGAATCAAGCCGGTGGTGAGAACGCCGGCCCCAACTCTTCGCCCTCCACCTCGCCCTCCACCTCGCCCTCCGGCCTCCCCGAGGCCCTCGTGGATGCCCCGCTGCTCGCCGCCGGCCTGCTCGCGGCACTCGGCCGCCGACGCCGCACGGCCCTGTGGCAGTCCGCCATGGGCGCCAGGGGCCGTCGCACCCCGGAGCTTCGCCGGCCGACGGGTGTCGCCGCCGATGCCCAAGATGCGCTGCTCGTCGGGGCCGACCCGCAGGCCGTACGCGATCTCGACCACGCCCTGCGGGGACTGGCGTCCGCCTTGGCCGTCGAATCGCGCCCCCTGCCGACCGTCTACGTTGCCCGGCTCACCGACAGCGAGCTGAGCCTCCAGCTCGCCCATCCCGCAGGTAAGCCGCCAGCGCCATGGCGGCTCGGTCAGAACGAGACGTTCTGGCGCATCCAACGGGCCGACATCCCGGTGCACGGAACAGAAACCGGCACTGCCGCCCCCTACCCGGGCCTGGTCAGCCTCGGCAGCCTCGACGGCGCGCGCCTGCTGCTGAACCTCGACGCCGCCCCCGGACTCGTCTCACTCACCGGCACGCACGCGGACCGGAGTGCCGTCCTCACGTCGGTCGCCGCGGAACTCGCCACCAGCGGCTGGTCGGACCGGATGACCGTCACCCTCGTCGGCTTCGGCAAGGAACTCACCGCGCTCGACCCCACCCGCGTCCGCCACGTCGACGACGTCGAAGCCCTCCTGGCAACCATGGACGCGGAAACCCGGCAGCGGCGCGGCGCCCTCGCGATGGCGGGCCACGACTCCGTACCCACCGGCTCCGCACAGCAGACCCAAGGGGCGCCCCACCTCGTCCTCCTCGCCGCACAGCCGACCGAGGATCAGGCAGCGCAGTTCGCCGAGCTCGTTGCCGACTCCGGCCGACTGGGCATCAGCTACCTGGCCGCCACCGGGGAGAACGGCCTGCCAGGCGCGACCTGGAAACTCGAAGTCACCCCCGACGGACGCCTCCTGGCCCCACTCCTCGGCCTGGAACTGCAAGCACAGCGCCTGCCCCAGGCCCAGTACGACGCCGTGGTCCAGCTCTTCGCCGGCGCCACACCCGACGACGACCGCGCCCCGGACACCAGCACCCCGCAGTTCATGGTTGACATCACCCCGAGCGGACGACCCGCGGTGTACGCACGGCTGGTCGGCACCTACGAGATCACCGGCCTCGACACACCTGACGCCGAGCACAGCCCGCTTCTCCACGAGGCGCTGGTCATGCTCCTGCTCCATCGCGAAGGAGTGCACCCGCACGTTCTGGCCTCCGGGCTGTGGCCCCGCGGCGTAACCGAGGATGTCCGTGACGCCCTCATCCAAAGCCTGCGAACCTGGCTGGGGAGCGACGCCGACGGAACCCCGCGGCTCGGCACCGACACCACCGGTCGGCTCACCCTCGCGCCGTCCGTCGTCTCCGACCTCGACGTGCTCCGCACCCTCCACTACGAGGCCACCGCGGGCAGAGGCGCCAGTAACGCACACATACGGGAACGCCTGCTCAACGACGCCCTGGCACTCGTCCACGGCCCCCTGCTCGCAAACCGCCCACAGGGCCGCTACACCTGGCTTCCCCACGAGATCATCGAGGCCCAGCTGCCCCTACTGGTGGCAGACGTCGCACTGGCCCTGTCCGCCCACCACTTGGAGGCCGGCAACCCGGTACCAGCGCTCAACGCCCTCAACACGGCCTTGACCACCACGCCGACGGACGAGCGACTCTGGAACGAACTTCTACGCGCCGCACACGCCACCGGCGATGCGGCCGAGCTCGAATCAACAGCAGCATCGCTCATTGCCCGCATTCACGAGCACAGCGGCGGCGCCCGTAGCCTCCCGCCCCGCACCGAGGCCCTCCTCGACGAGCTCTTGCCGTCCTGGCGTGACGCCCGGTCTGCTGCAGACTGATGCCCCATCTGCGGGGTGGTCCGCCCGCCGCTCGGGGGAAAACCGGCGGGCGGACCCCGGGCCGGCGGGCGCCCGTCCGCCGGCATCGGCCCCCGTGACACCTTCGAGTCAACTCCCGCGCGGGCGCCGACGGGAGCGTGTGAACCACCCCGGCCGGGGTGCGCACTTCACACCCCGTACGAATGCCGCCCGCCCGCCACCCTCCGTCACTTCGCACGGGGTGTGAACCGCAGACCCGCATATCCCCGCCGCACACGCTCCCGCCCTTCGCCGCAGCGCAGTTGACTGCTGCCCGTACGGACAACGAAGTCGCTGACTGAAGGAATGAGGAGCGGACCGTGACCGCCCACCCCGAACCCGATCTGGTCACCGCCGACTTAGCGGAGCTGAGGCGTCTCCTGGACGTCCGCACCGCCCGGGTCGACGGCCAACTCGCCCTGCTCGCCCAGCGCTCCGAACAGCAGGCGCGTGACGCGGACGAGGCACAGGCCCGCGTCACCCGCCTGGAGAACACCCGCTGGCCGCTGCCGTCCCTCGCCGCGCTCACAGGGCTCGCGGCGCTGGTGGTCGCACTGTGGCAGGCCATGGGCCGGTGACCGCCGGCCGCGGTCACCGGCCAGGTCCGGTCAGCCCAGCCGGAGGTGATGCAGCATCAGCAGTGCGGCGGCCATGTTGGCGGCCGGCACCTCCCCCCGCGCCACCATGTCGGGCACCAGCTTCAAGGGCACCCACTCCCGTCGGTCGGATTCGAAGCCGTCCTGGGGCAGGCCGGTGTACTCGCCCTCCTCGGACCAGTAGATGTGATGCCGGGCATCGGTGAGGCCGTTGGAGGGCTCCACCGTGAGGAGGTGGTGGAGGGGCCCCGGGCGCCACCCGGTCTCCTCCTCCATCTCCCGGGCGGCCGCCGCCGCGATGTCCTCGCCGTCCTCGACGACACCGGCGGCCAGCTCCCAGCCCCAGGTGTCGGTGATGAACCGGTGCCGCCACAGCAGCAGCACCTCATGGGCCTCATTGACCACCGTGGCCACGGCGACGGGCCGCATCCGGATCAGGTAGTGATCCAGGTGACGGCCGTCGGGCAGTTCCACATCGGCCAGATTGACCCGGAACCAGGGATTCGCATAGACGGGCTTTTCGCTGAGGTTGTTCCAACGCACGTAACTGCCACCTTCCGCTGTTGGGCCGGCAAGGTGACACGAGCCCGGTCACAGCGGAACGCGCAGCACCTCGTCGATGAGATCGGCAGCCTCGTCCGTCGCGGAGCTCCCGGTCTCCGCCAGATGCTCGCGCACCGCCCGCAGCCGGTCCCGCAGCCGTTGCGACTCCATGCCCCGAGCCTGCTCCGTCATCTGCGCGGCATTGGCCACGGCCCGGTCCGCATCGCCTTGGCGCAGCTCGATATGGGTGAGCATGGCCAGCCGGTGGACCCGGCCGCGGTCGTGTGCGGGGGTGTCGACGGCGGCGTCCGCCTGCTCCCGGGCGGCCCGCAGGTCACCCAGGCTGAGCAGCGCCTCCGCCACTTGTACGTTCACCAGGCCGGGCTGGACATAGCCCGTCTCGGCCGGCTCCAGACCGGGCCGGATGCGCTCCGCGGCCGCCTCCGCGCGCCGGATGCACGACAGCGCGCCCGCGCCGTCGCCGAGCCGGGCGTAGGCCTTGGCCTGCATCGCGTAGAGGTCCGCGGAGAGCGCCGGGGTGATCTGCGGACCCGCGGCCCGCAGCGCCGCCTCCGCGAAGGCGACGGCCTGGCGGTACTCCCGTACGAAGAGGGACTGATTGACCAGCAGCGCGATGACATACGCGCCGAGGCCGCGGTCCCCGCTGGCCTTGGCCAGCCGCAGCGCCTGATGGAAGTAGCGCTGGGCCAGCCCGAGAGCGTCCGAGTCGTACGCACAGATGCCGGCGACCGCGACCAGTCCGCCGGTCGCCCGGTGGAGCTGACGCCCCGTCGCATCGCTGTAGCTGCCCCGCAGCAGCGGCGCCGCCTCGGTGTTGAGGAATCCCACGATGCGTGCTCTGGTAGCGACACCACCCGCCTTCCGGTACATCGTCTCGTAGTGCGTCCGCGCGGTGCGCAGCATCTCGATGTCGGCCATGCCGACCCGTGTCAGCCCGTCGCGCGAGACATCACCGTCCTCGGGAGGGTTCTCCCACTCCCATACGGGGATGACCGCCGAGGTGCCGGTGAGCGCCGGTGCGTCGAGGATGTGCGGCCGTTGCTGCTCGTCGGACCGCCACAGCGCGGTGGCCCGTTCGACGAAACCGGAGAGCGGGGTGTCGGTGGCACGCCCCGACCCCGGACCGCTGAGCCCGATGTCGTCGAGCCCGACCGGCCGGTGCAGCCGTTCGCCGAGGATTTCGCAGATGAGGTCCGGTACCTGCCCGCGCGGCCGCTGCCCCTTCAACCACCGGGCCACGGCGGTGTGTTCGTACCGCAGCGCCAGGCCGCGACACCGGCCGAGCCGGTTGATGCGCGCGGCGAGGCCGGCGTGCGAGATGCCGGCCTCGTCGAGAATCGCGTCGAGCAGGGTGTTGGGCTCCATACCGGCCTCCCGGTGAGCCGGGCCCGCCCACGGGCCATCAGCTCATGGCCTTGTCGACTTCACCACTCCGTCAGTCGAGCGTAGTGAAGCGCCCCTCACACGGGGTGTGAAGGGGGCCGGCGGCTCAACTCGGCGCGCAGCCCCGCACCATGTACGCGATGACCGCGTCGAGGCCGGACTCGACCTCCTCGGCGGAGAGCACACTGCTCACCGCGAAGCTGGCGAAGCCGTGCAGGGTGGTGAAGACCGGCATCCCGATGTCGTCGACGGGGCCCTCCCGCACCTCACCGCTGCGCTGTCCCTCCGCGACCAGCTCCACCGCCGTCGCCCCCAGCCGCTGAGCGGCCGTGATGAGCGCCTCGGACGCCGCCGGGTCGTGCTTGACCGTGTACATGAGGTCGAGCAGCTCGGCGTTGGCGACGGCGAAGTCCACATAGGCGCGGACGAGTCCGCCGAGCCGGTCGGCGAAGGTCTCGCCCGCCGCCTTCCGGGACGCGGCCAGCGCCTCGTCCAGCCGCTCGAATCCGGCCAGCGCCAGCGCGTCGAGCAGCGCCTGCTTGTCCTTGAAGTGCCGGCTCGGCGCGGCATGGCTGACGCCGAGGTCGCGGGCCAGCTCCCGCAGGGACAGGGCGCCCGGCCCCTTCTCGCGGAGCGTCTGCTCGGCGCGGGTGAGCAGCGCGGCGCGCAGGTCTCCGTGGTGGTAACGACGAGTCTGCATGACCGCCATCCTATCCCCCATGTATTCACTGGCTACATTGTTGGCATTGACATCATTGTAGGCGTTGCCTACATTGAAGCCATGGCTCACACCCCGAAATGGAACGCAACCGACATCCCCGACCAGACCGGCCGCACCGCCGTCGTGACCGGCGCCAACAGCGGACTCGGCATCGCCACCGTCGACGCCCTCGCCAGGGCGGGCGCCCACGTCGTGCTCGCCGTACGGGACACCGGGCGCGGCGAGGCCGCGGCCGCCACCGTGCGGGGCGCCCGCGGCAGCGTCGAGGTCCGCCGCCTCGACCTGGCCGACCTGTCCTCCGTGCGCGCCTTCGCCGCCGGCTGGCAGGGTCCGCTCGATCTGCTGATCAACAACGCCGGCGTCATGAACATCCCGGAGTCCCGCACCAAGGACGGCTTCGAGATGCAGTTCGGCACCAACCACCTCGGTCACTTCGCGCTGACCAACCTGCTGCTGCCCCACGTCACCGACCGCGTGGTGACCGTGTCCTCCGGAGCCCACCGGATGCCCGGCAACCGCATCCACTTCGACGACCTGAACCTGACCGGCGCCTACCGCCCCGTCACGGCCTACAGCCAGTCCAAGCTGGCCAACCTGCTGTTCACCCTGGAGCTGCAGCGCCGTCTCGCCGCCGCGGGCTCCCCGGTGCGCGCCCTCGCCGCACACCCGGGCTGGGCCGCCACCAACCTCCAGGGCGCCGACGTCAGCGTGCTGCGGCGCGCGGTGATGCGGGTGGGCAACCGCGTGGTCGCCCAGGACAACAAGGCCGGTGCGCTCCCCACGCTCTACGCCGCCACCCAGGACCTGCCCGGTGCCTCCTACCTCGGCCCCGACGGCCTCGGCGAGATGCGCGGCGCACCGACGATGGTCGGCAGGACGCCCGCGGCCACCGACCCGGAGACCGCCCGGCGCCTGTGGCAGGCGTCCGAGCAACTGACCGGCGTCACCTTCCCCGCCCCGGCCGGCCGGGAGGTCACCGCGGAAGGCGCTCGCTAGGAGGCGGGGTGCCGGCCGACGGCGCCGGCACCCGCACCCGGTCGTTGCTCAGCATCACCAACGCCACGTCATCGGTGAGGCGCCCGCCCGCATGCCGCAGCAGCGCCTCCCGCACCTCCCCCACCACCCCCGCGGGCGAGGGCCCGCACGGCGCCGCGGCCGCCTCGACACTGCTGCGCAGCTCCTTGGCCAGCGGAAAGAACTCCCCCGCGGCGTCCCGCGCATCGGCCGCCCCGTCGGTGTGCAGGAACAGCCCCTCACCGGGCCGCAGCCGCCCGCAGCGCACCGCGGACAGCTCCGCCGGCAGGGGGAAGAGCCCCAGTGGCGGCATCGGCTCGGCCGGCACGACCGGGGCGACCGCCTGGCAGGCGACCCGGTACGGCCAGGGGTGGCCGCAGTTCAGCGCCGTGACGGACCCGTCCGGCGCCACCTCCAGGAGCAGCAGGGTCACGAACTCCTCCGCGAGCCGGCCCGTCGGGTCCCCGTCACCGTCCGCCGGCCCCTCGACCCGCACCCGTTCGTGCAGATGCCGCCGGTGCGACCGCTCCAACCGGCGCAGCACCCCGCCGAGTTCGGGCTCGTCGTGCACCACTT
This sequence comes from Streptomyces caniferus, assembly GCF_009811555.1. GTDB lineage: Bacteria > Actinomycetota > Actinomycetes > Streptomycetales > Streptomycetaceae > Streptomyces > Streptomyces caniferus. Next base: position 1,781,179 of record NZ_BLIN01000005.1, read on the forward strand.
CGCGGAAGCTGCCGAGCATCGCGGCGACCGTGCCGATGGCCTCCAGGCCGTGCCCGCGCACATCCCCGATCACCGCCCGCACCCCGTGCCGGGTCCCCACGACCTCGTACAGGTCCCCGCCGACCAAGGCCCCCTCGCTCGCGGAGAGGTGGTCGGCCGCCAGCAGCACACCGTCGATCCGCCGGGGCAACGGCCGCAGCACCACCCGCTGGGCCGCGACGGCGACCTCCCGGGTGCACTCCAGCTCCCGCACCAGCCGCAGTCGCCGACGAGCGGTCAGATAGCTGGCGGCGATCACCGCGAGGGTCGCACCGCAGGTCGTCAAGCGCGTCCCCGCCCCGGCGCCGGGCTCCACCGCGCCGAACGGCACCAGCGGGAGCAGCGCGCACACCCCGCCGAGCAGCACACACTGGCGACGGCCGGTGCCCGCACAGGCGATCGCCGGTGCGGCGGCGAGCAGTTGCAGCAGCCGGCCGCCGGTCGGATGGCACAGCTCCCAGACCACCACTCCGAGCACCCAGAGGCCGGGCAGCACGAAGACGAAGGCGCGCCGGGCGGTCGCCGCTCCGGCGCGTGCTCCGCCCCGCGCCCGGGTTCGGATCATGCCGATGGTCCCCCTAGCCGGTGATCCCCCTGCGGACACGCCCTGGGCCTGTCGGGCCCGCTGCCGCGCTCATACGGGCCGCCGCGGCCGCGTCGATTCTCGCGACGTTACGTGTCCACCCGGCGACGATCCGTACACCATCACCCGATTGAGTGATGGTGTACGGATCGGATCGTCTCCCTGCGCCCGGCGGGCACGCCCCCGCCGGTCACGGCGCCCTCAGCGCATCCGGCCCGCCCCACCGGCCCCGCCCGCCGCACAGCGAAAAGGTGCGGGCGCGGACGGTGTCACCGTCCGCGCCCGCACCCTTCACCACACGTCGTCGCGGGTCGTGCCCACGCTCAGCCGCGCAGCACCGCCCCGGTCCGCTCCTCGGCCGCGGCGACCGCCGCGTCACGGGCCGCCGAGGCCTCCTCGGCGGTCAGCGTCCGGTCCGCGGCACGGAACCGCAGCGCATACGCCAGCGACTTCTTGCCCGCACCGATCTGCTCACCGGTGAAGACGTCGAACAGCCGCAGCGACTCGAGCAGTTCACCCGCACCGCCGCGCAGCGCGCCCTCGACCTCCGCGGTCGGGACACCCGCGTCGACCACGAGGGCGACGTCCTGGGTCGCGACCGGGAAGGCCGAGATCTTCGGGGCGCGCAGCGGTCCGGTGCCGGCCTGTTCCAGACGGTCCAGGTCGATCTCCATCGCGCAGGTGCGCTCCGGCAGCGCCAGCGTCTTGATGACCCGCGGGTGCAGCTCACCGGCGTTGCCGACGAGGATCTCCTCGCCGTCGGCGACGGCGAGCAGCGCCGCGCACCGGCCCGGGTGGAACGGGGCGTGCTGGTCCTGGCGGACGATCAGCTCGACCCCCGCCTCCCGTGCGACGGTCCGGCCCGCCTCGATGGCGTCCGCCCAGATCGCGGGGCGGGCACCGCCCCACCAGCCGTCCTGCTCGCGGCCGCCGGCGAGCACCACGGCGGCGCGCCGCGGCTGCTGCGGGAGCGAGGCGTCGAGCGAGGCGATCTCGTCGTCGGTCGGCCGGCGGTCGACGACCAGCCGGCTGGCCGGCTGCTCGTCACCGGTCGCCCGGAAGACCGGTCCGGTCTCGAAGAGCGCCAGGTCGTGCGTGCCGCGGCCGTAGTTGCGGCGCAGCGCGTTCAGCAGGCCCGGGATCAGCGTCGTGCGGAGGTCGGGCTCCTCGTCGGAGAGCGGGTTGACGAGGGTGACGGCCGCGCGGCGCGGGTCGTCGGGCTCGATGCCGAGCTGGTCGAGGACGTGCGAGCCGGTGAACGGGTAGTTCAGGGCCTCGACGTAGCCCGCGCCGGCCAGCGCCCGGCCGACCCGGCGGTGCAGCCGCTGACGCTCGGTCAGCCCGCGGCCGGCCGGCGGCTTCGGGAGGGTCGAGGGCAGGTTCTCGTAGCCCTCCAGCCGGATGACCTCTTCGGCCAGGTCGTTGGGCTCGCCGAGGTCCGGCCGCCAGGACGGCACGGTCACGACCAGCTCGTCCTGTCCGTAGACGTCGCAGCCGACCTGCTGGAGGCGGCGGACGACGGTCTCCCGGCCGTAGGCGACACCGGCGACCTTGTCCGGGTGGTCGGCGGAGATGGTGATCGTGCGCGGCCCACGGGGCGTGACGACCTCGGTGACGCCGCCCTCGGCGGTGCCGCCCGCGAGCAGCACCAGCAGGTCGACGGTGCGCTGCGCCGCGGCGGACGCGGCCTCCGGGTCCACCCCGCGCTCGAAGCGCTTGGCGGCCTCCGAGGACAGCTTGTGGCGGCGGGCCGTACGGGCGATGGAGAGCGCGTCGAAGTGCGCGGCCTCGATCACGACGTCGGTGGTGCCGCGCTGCTCGCCGGTGTCGGGGTCGGTGACCCCGCCCGCGATCTCGGTGTTGGCGCCGCCCATGACACCCGCGAGGCCGATGGGGCCGCGGTTGTCGGTGATGACCAGGTCGGCGGCGTCCAGCACCCGCTTGGTGCCGTCCAGGGTGGTGAGCTTCTCCCCGGGGGTCGCCCGCCGGACGCCGATCGGACCGTCCACGCTGGTGCGGTCGTAGGCGTGCAGCGGCTGGCCGAGCTCCAGCATCACGTAGTTGGTGATGTCGACGGCCAGCGAGACCGGACGCATCCCGGCCTTCTGCAGCCGGCGCTGCATCCACAGCGGGGTGCGCGCGCCGGGCTCCAGGCCGGTGACCGTACGGGCGGTGAAGCGGTCGCAGCCCAGCGGGTCGGAGACCTGGACGGGGTAGCCGACGGAGTTCGGCGGCGGCACGTCGAGGAGCGCCGGGTCGCGCAGCGGCAGCCCGTAGGCGGTGGCGGCCTCACGGGCGACACCGCGCATCGACAGGCAGTAGCCGCGGTCCGGGGTGACGGCGATGTCCAGCACCTCGTCGACGAGCTCCAGCAGCTCGATGGCGTCGGTGCCGACCTCGTACTCGGGCGGCAGCACGATGATGCCGTGCGTACCGTCGTCGCCCATGCCCAGCTCGTCGCCGGAGCAGATCATGCCGTGCGACTTCTTGCCGTACGTCTTGCGCGCGGCGATCTTGAAGTCGCCGGGCAGCACGGCGCCGGGGAGGACGACCACGACCTTGTCGCCGACGGCGAAGTTCCGCGCGCCGCAGACGATTTCCTGGGGCTCGCCCGTGCCGTTGGCGTCGCCGACGTCGACCGTGCAGAAGCGGATCGGCTTCTTGAAGCCCTCCAGCTCCTCGATGGTCAGCACCTGGCCGACGACGAGCGGGCCCTTGAGGCCCTCGCCGAGGCGCTCGACGGTCTCGACCTCCAGGCCGACCGCGATGAGCTTTTCCTGTACGTCACGACCGGTTGCCGTGGCCGGCAGGTCGACGTACTCCCGCAGCCAAGAAAGCGGGACCCGCATCAGATCTCCATCCCGAACGGCCGGGTGAACCGGACGTCGCCTTCGAACATGTCACGCATGTCTTCCACGTTGTGCCGGAACATCAGCATCCGGTCGATGCCGAACCCGAAGGCGAAGCCGCTGTACTTCTCCGGGTCGACGCCACAGGCGATGAGGACCTTGGGGTTGACCATGCCGCAGCCGCCGAGCTCGATCCAGCCCTCGCTGGAGCAGGTGCGGCAGGGACGGTCGGGGTTGCCCACGGACTCGCCACGGCAGACGTAGCAGACCATGTCCATCTCGGCGGACGGCTCGGTGAACGGGAAGTAGTTCGGCCGCAGCCGGGTCTTCATGTCCGGGCCGAACAGCGCCCGGACCATGTGGTCGAGCGTGCCCTTGAGGTCCGCCATGGTCAGGCCCTCGTCGACGGCGAGCAGCTCGATCTGGTGGAAGACCGGGGAGTGGGTGGCGTCCAGCTCGTCGGTGCGGTAGACCCGCCCCGGGCAGACGACGTACACCGGCGGCTCGCGGTCCACGAGCGTACGGGCCTGGACCGGCGAGGTGTGGGTGCGCAGCACGACACCGGACTCATCGCCCTCGGTGCCTCCCCCAGACTCCGTCTGGGAGGTGCCCCCACCCTGGACGAAGAAGGTGTCCTGCATCTGGCGCGCCGGGTGGTCCGGCACGAAGTTCAGGGCGTCGAAGTTGAACCACTCCGCCTCGACCTCGGGGCCCTCGGCGACCTCGTAGCCCATCGCCACGAAGACGTCCGCGACCCGCTCCATGAACGTGGTCAGCGGATGCCGGGCGCCGGCCGGGGTGCGGTCGTAGGGCAGCGTGACGTCCACCGCCTCCTCGACCAGGACGCGCGCGTCGCGCTCCGCCTCCAGCTCCTCCTGGCGGACCTTGAGCGCCTGGTTCACGCGGCCGCGGGCCTGGCCGACGCGCTTGCCGGCGTCCGCCTTGGCGTGCGGGGGCAGGGCGCCGATCTCGCGGTTGGCGAGGGCGAGCGGCGAGCGGTCGCCGGTGTGCGCGACCTTCACCTCACGCAGCGCCTCCAGAGAGTCCGCGGCGGCGATGGCGGCCAGCGCCTCGTCCAGCCGTGCGGCGATCTCTTCCGGTTTCAGGGCTTCGACCTCGACAGGGTCGTACGACTTATTGGGTGCGGACATCTCTTCCCGTGCTTCCGGTGGACTGGCTTGGCTCGGCTCGCTTCGCCTCGGCTCTTCGATCACAAACGTCGGTGACAAACGTCGATCACGAACGTGGGATGCCGAGCCCGCGTGTGCCCGCGATGCCTGTGCGCCAAAGGTGCCAAAGGTCAAGTCTAAGGGGGACGGGCCACGCGGCAGGCCCGTGCCCCTGCGGGGGCGCCCGCCGCGTCCTGTCACGCCATGAAGGCGGGGGCCGCGACGGGCAGGCTAAATCGGAACTGGGCGCCGCCGGCCGGCGCCCGGCCGACCGTGATCGTCCCGCCGTGGGCCTCGACGATGCCCTTGACGATGTAGAGGCCCAGGCCGGTGCCGCCGCGCTTGCTGCCCCGCCAGAAGCGGGTGAACACGCGGCTCATCGACTCCTCCGGGATGCCGGGGCCCTCGTCGCTCACGGTGACGCTCGTCCCCTCCGTGCTGGTCGCGTCCGATACCGGTCCGACCTCGATGGTGACGGTTCCCTCGCCGTGGCGCACGGCATTTTCCAGCAGGTTGCCCAGCACCTGGTCCACCTTGTCCGGGTCCGCCCACAGATCGGGCAGGGGGTCCAGCATCCGGATCAGGAAGCGGTCCGGGCGCTGGCCGGCGGTGGTCTGCGCCTGGACGTGCCGGCGGACCGCGGCGCTCATGTCGACCCGCTGGCGGCGCACCTCCAGCCGCCCGGAGTCGATCCGGGAGATGTCCAGCAGCTCGGCGATCAGACGGGTGACGCGGTTGGCGTCGGCGTCCACCGTCTCCAGCATCAGCCGCTTCTGGTCATCGGTGAAGCGTTCCCACTTCTGGAGGAGGGTGGCGGTGAAGCCCTTGACGGAGGTCAGCGGTGAGCGCAGTTCGTGGGCGACGGTGGCGATCAGCTCGGCGTGGCTGAGCTCCGTACGGCGCCGGGCCTCGGTGCCGCGCAGCGCGATCACCAGCCGCTGGACCGGACCCGTCGGCCGGCCGCGGACATAGCGGGCCGAGACCAGCACCTCACGGCCGCCGAGCAGCAGGTTGCGCTCGGGCTGGCCGCGGCGGATGGCGAGCCCGCCGTAGGGGTCGGTGAGCCGCCACCAGCGGCGGCCCTCGATGTCCTGCAGCGGCAGCGCGTGCTCCAGGGGGCGGCCGAGCGCGTCGTGGGGGGCGATGTCGGTGATCCTGGCCGCGGCGGCGTTGAAGCAGATCACCCGGCCGGTCTCGTCGGCGACGACCAGGCCGTCGGGCAGGTCGTCGGGGTCCAGCCCGAGACCGGCGCCCAGGACGTCCGGGCCCGTGGCAGCGGCGGGCGACGGCCCGCGCACCGGTCCGTCGGACGGGCCGCCGCCCGCGGTGACTGCGGTGCCGGAAGTCCTCGCACTCATCCCCGTTACCCCCTTCCGGGCCCCCGAGCACGCAAGCCTACTAGCTCGGATCGGAAGTGCCGCGGAGTTCCGGAGTACGCCCCTCAGGCGGGTGACACCGCACGGCATCCGCCGGGGCTGCGCTGGGCCCGGGCGGAGGCGTAGAGGCAGACCGCGGCGGCGGTGGCGAGGTTGAGGCTCTCCGCCCTGCCGTGGATGGGCACCCGGACCACCGCGTCCGCCAGCGCCCGGGTCTCCTCCGGCAGCCCCCAGGCCTCGTTGCCGAAGACCCAGGCGGTGGGCCCGCCCATCGAGCCGGTGTCCAGTTCGGCGTCCAGGTCCCGGTCGCCCGCACCGTCGGCGGCGAGGATCCGTACGCCGGCGGCCTGCAGTCCGCTCACCACCCGCTCGACCGGTACGCCCACCGCGACCGGCAGGTGGAAGAGCGAACCCACCGAGGCCCGCACCGACTTGGGGTTGTACAGGTCCACGGAGGCGTCGGTCAGCACGACCGCGTCCGCGCCCGCGGCGTCCGCGCAGCGCAGCACCGTGCCGGCGTTGCCGGGGTCGCGGACGTTGGCGAGCACCGCGATCAGCTGCGGGCGGGCGGCGAGGATCTCCTCGAACGGCGAGTCCAGGAACCCGCAGACGCCGAGCAGGCCCTGCGGGGTGACCGTCTGGGAGATGTCGGCGACGGTCCGGTCGTCGGCGAAGTGGACCCGGACCCCGGCCGCGTGGGCCGCCTCGACGATCTCGGCGTGCCGCTCGGCGGCCTCGACGGTGGCGAACAGCTCGATGAGCGTGGGCACGCCGCCCGTGCGGTGCGCGATGGCCTCCCGTACGGCCTGCGGGCCCTCGGCGATGAACCGGCGCTCCTTGCCGCGGAAGGCACGGCGGGCCAGCCGCCTGGCGGCGGTGACACGCGGGGAACGCGGGGAGATCAGCTCGGGGGTGCCCATGGGCGGCGGCTCGCTTCTGTGGTTCGGTGCGTGGGGGCCGGTCCGTCGACGGGGACACGGCCGTTCCGGAAAAGCGGCGGACCCGCAGGCCGGGGCCTGCGGGTCCGCGTCACAACGTCGTCAGGCTGAAGTTCAGGCAGCCTTCGGGGCGTTGACGTCGCTCGGAAGCGCCTTCTGGGCGACCTCGACGAGCGCGGCGAACGCGTTGGCGTCCGTCACCGCGAGATCGGCCAGGATCTTGCGGTCCACCTCGATGTTGGCGGCCTTCAGACCCTGGATGAAGCGGTTGTAGGTCATGCCGTTGGCGCGGGCAGCGGCGTTGATGCGCTGGATCCACAGCTGACGGAAGTCGCCCTTGCGCTTCTTGCGGTCGTTGTAGTTGTAGACGAGGGAGTGGGTGACCTGCTCCTTCGCCTTGCGGTACAGGCGGGAGCGCTGACCGCGGTAGCCGCTGGCCTGCTCGAGGATCGCCCGGCGCTTCTTGTGGGCGTTGACTGCCCGCTTGACGCGTGCCACTTGTTAACTCCTTGTAGCGGGGCCGTGGTTGTCGTCACACGGCCCGGTTCGATTGAGTCCCGGTCCGAGTCGCGCGCCCCCTCTTGTCAGTGGGGCGCGGCGACTCACTTGCCGAGAAGCTTCTTGATCTTCGCGGCGTCGCCCGGGGCCATCTCGGCGTTGCCGGAAAGGCGACGCGTCACGCGGGACGACTTGTGCTCGAGCAGGTGGCGCTTGCCGGCGCGCTCACGCAGCACCTTGCCGGAGCCGGTGACCTTGAAGCGCTTGCTGGCACCGCTGTGCGTCTTGTTCTTCGGCATGCGCCGTTCTCTCCTCGTCAGTGGCGCTCCCGCAGGCAGAAACCGGCAAGCGGGAGCGTCAGATGTATCGGTTGGTGTCCGGGGCGAGGTGCCCCGGCGGCAGCCGGGGCTCACGCCTCGGGGATCACGCCTGGGCGTGCTCCTCGGTGGGCTCCTCGGCGGGCTCGTCCACGGACTGCTCCGCGGCGACTCCGCCCTGGCGCTCCGCCTTGCGGGCGGCCTGCGCCTCGCGGGCCTCGGCCATCGCCTCGGTCTTCTTCTTGTGCGGACCGAGGACCATGATCATGTTTCGGCCGTCCTGCTTCGGATTCGACTCGATGAAGCCGAGGTCCTCCACGTCGGACGCGAGCCGCTGCAGCAGCCGGAAGCCCAGCTCGGGGCGGGACTGCTCGCGACCACGGAACATGATCGTGATCTTGACCTTGTCACCCTGCTTGAGGAACCGGACGACGTGACCCTTTTTGGTGTCGTAGTCGTGCGGGTCGATCTTCGGCCGGAGCTTCATCTCCTTGATGACCGTGTGCGCCTGGTTCTTGCGCGCCTCACGGGCCTTCATGGCCGACTCGTACTTGAACTTCCCGTAGTCCATGAGCTTGCAGACGGGCGGGCGAGCGTTCGCCGCCACCTCGACCAGGTCGAGGTCGTACTCCTGAGCAAGCTCAAGGGCCTTGGCAAGCGGAACAATCCCGACCTGCTCGCCGCTGGGACCGACAAGTCGCACTTCGGGAACGCGAATCCGGTCGTTGATGCGGGGCTCGGCGCTGATGGATCCTCCTCGGTAGCACCACGCGACGGCCTGGCGGACTGCCGCGTAACGTCTTTTCGGTGTGACCAACCGCGCGGTACATGAAAAATGCCCCGGACGGGACACAGGCGGGGCTCCACATAGATCTGGAGCACCGTCGCGAAGTCTCCGCGGGGCGCAGCCGGACCGTTGACCCGCCAACCTGAGGTCGGCCGGGTGGGAGATCGGAGCCTCCACTTGTGGGCCGGTCACATGCGTGTCCGGCCGGTCGGAACACCAGAATACACGAGTCAAGGGGTGGCACCCACTCCTGTGCCGCCGCGGCCCGGCCCCGCTCCGGGATGACACTCCCGGACGCGGGTCCCGGGCCCGCTGCCCATAGGCTGGAGCCGAAGCCCTCAGCAGGAAGAAGCCCGAAGACATGAGCGACCAGACACCGCAGCAGCCCGACGTGCCGAACGCGGCGAACCCCGACTTCGACTCCATGACCCGTGACATCGCCGAGGTCCCGGCGGTCGAGGTGATCACCACGGTCGCGGTGCATCTGATGAGTTCGGCGGCGGTCAACCTCGGGCTCGCCGAGGAGGGCGCGGCGCACAAGGACCTCGACGAGGCGCGCAAGCTCATCCAGGCGCTGGCCGGGCTGGTCACCGCCAGTGCCACCGAGATCGGCTCGTACCACGCGGCGCCGCTGCGGGACGGTCTGAAGTCGCTGCAGCTGGCGTTCCGCGAGGCCTCGGTCGTACCGGACGAGCCGGGTCAGGGCCCCGGGGAGAAGTTCACCGGTCCGGTCTACGGCTGAGCCGCCGCGGAGATCCGCCGACACGACGAGCCCCGGCCCGGGAAGGGCCGGGGCTCGCGGCGTTCGGGGGTGCGGCGGGCGGGCGGGCCGGTCAGTCGGATTCCGTCGCGGGTTCGTGCGGCACCGCGTCGTCGGCGACGAGGACCGGCTCGTGCGGCGGATGGGTGACCTGGTGCACGATCGCGGCGAGGGCGCCGCCGATCAGGGGCGCGATGATGAACAGCCACAGCTGGGTGATGGCCGCGCCGCCCGCGAACAGCGCCGGGCCGATGGAGCGCGCCGGGTTCACGGAGGTGCCGTCCAGCGGGATGCCGATGAGGTGGACGGTGGCCAGGGCCAGGCCGATCGCCATGCCGTTGAAGCCGATCACGGCGACCTTGTGGGTGACCGACAGCCACACGTAGACCAGCAGGAACGTCATCAGTATCTCGATGACGAAGGCGCCGCCGAGGTTGATGTGCACCGCCGAGCGGTCGCCCCATCCGTTCGTGCCGAAGGCCCCGTGGGTCTGCAGCCCGGGGACCTGCCGGGCCACCAGGAAGAGCAGCGCCGAACCGGCGATGGCGCCCACCACCTGGGCGATCCAGTACTCGGCCGCGGTGCGCAGCGTGAGCCTGCGGGCCAGCAGCATGCCCAGCGTCACCGCGGGGTTGAGATGGCAGCCCGAGATCGGGCCGAGGGCGTAGGCAAGCGCCACCAGGGTGAAGCCGAAGGCCAGGGCGATGCCGAAGGTGCCGATGTATTCGCCCGCCAGCACTGCCGAGCCGACGGCGAAGAACACCAGGAGCAGCGTGCCGAGGAACTCGGATACGACCGGGCGGGTCAGTACCGTCGAGATCTCCGTTTTCTCCATGGGGGCTCTCCTCGCGTGGATCTTGAGCTCTCCTCGCATTGTGCGGCCCTGGAGACGAACCCGCCCGTCGGCGGCCGGCGCCCGGCCGTCGCACCCGGGCCCCGGCGGTGGAGCTCAGCGGCGGTAGAGCGGCTCCTGGGCCGTCGTGCCGCCGGGCGGGAGAAGGGCCAGGTCCAGGCCCCGCACGAGCCGGGCGCGCAGGACCTCGTCGGCGGCCAGGGCCCGGGCCAGCCGCTGGGCGACCTCGGCGGCCGGGGCGTCGGGGGCCAGGCCGAGGGCGAGGGTGCCGTCGGTCTCGCCGGACGGCGCGAGGCGGGCGACGAGCACACCGGGCTCGGCGTCGAGCAGGGCGCGCAGGGCATCGGTGACGGCCGGGTCGGCGAGCGGGTCGGCACTCGTACGGCCCTCGGCCAGCGCGCGCAGGGCCGGTCCGGTGAGCTGGTAGGTGACCGGGCCCGCCAGGTCGACGACGACGGTGTCGGCCAGCTCGTGGGACGCGGCGAGCAGCGCCTGCTGCAGCGGGACCGCGACGGGGCGGGCGTCGGCGCGCCAGCGCCGGAGGGTCTCCATGGAGGTGAAGGCGGGCAGGGCGCGGCGCCCGTCGGGGGCCTGGAGGGTGGGGACGGCCATGTCGCTGGTCTTCTCGCGGCGCAGCCCGTCGGGCCCGGTCTCGACCTCGCCGAGGACGGCCACCACGGGCACCAGCACGCGGGCGCCGGCCAGCGCCGACAGGAGCCGGGGCTCGGCGGCCCGGTCGGATGCGTACGCCGCCAGGGCCTGCGCGAGTGCGGGGTCGGCGGAGCCGTCGTCGTCGGAGAAACCGGGATCCGGGATGTTCTTCTGCACGACGTGAGCGTATCGGCCGGGGGTGGTGCCCCTGCCGTGCGGGCCGGTGGGACGCCCGCCCGGTGGGTGCGGACCGGTCAGTGGGACGCGCGGCGGCCGCGCCAGAGGACGACGGCGGCCGTGAGGAGGGCCAGGCCGGCGGCGCCGGCGGTCCAGGGCAGCCAGTTGACGGGGGCGTCCTCGGCATCGTCGGCGGTGGGGCCGGGGGCGAAGTAGCGGGTGGCGTAGCCGGCGGGGGCCGGCTTCTGCGGGGTGGGCTTGAGATCCGCCGCGGCGTCCAGGGCGGCGGCGGGGTCGATCAGGCCGGCGCCGTAGTCGTCGTCGCGGCCGCCCTCGGGCTTGTCCTGGGCGGTGGACGTCAGCAGCCGGCGGATCTGCTCCGGGCTCAGGCCGGGGTGGGCGGAGCGGATCAGGGCGACGGCGCCGGAGACGAACGCGGCGGCGGGGCTGGTGCCCCAGCCCGAGAGGTAGCCGTCGCCGGTGTCGGCCATGACGATGTCGAAGCCCGGCGCGCTGACCGTGGCGTACCAGTGCCGGGTGGAGAACCGGGCCCGGCCCCCCAGGTGGGTGACGGCCGTGGCCGCGATGACGCCCGGGTAGGCGGCCGGGTAGGAGACGTGATTGCCCTTCTGGCCGCCGTTGCCCGCGGAGGCGACGACGGGGATGCCCTTGCCGAGGGCGTACTGGATGGCGGCGTCCTCGCGTGGTTCGGGGTGCGCCGATTCGCTGTCGTCGCCCAGCGACATGTTGATCACGTCGGCGCCGTGGTCGGCGGCCCAGCGGATGCCGTCGGCGAGCGCACCCGCCTTCTCGGTGCGGGCCCGCTCGCGCTCGGAGTCGTCGTCTTCGAGGATCACCCGGACCGGCAGGATCTTGGCGGCCGGGGCCAGCCCGAGCACGCCGTTCTCGCGGCCCCGGCCATGGCCGTGTCCCGCGATGATGCTCGCCATTCCGGTGCCGTGCTGGGCCCAGGCGGAGTCGCCGGGCCCGGCGCCGAAGCCGACCAGGTCCTGCTCGGGCAGCACCTGGCCTTCGAGGTCGGGGTGGTTGGCGTCCACACCGGTGTCCAGGACGGCGACGGTGACGCCCTCGCCCTTGGTGGTGCGCCAGGCCTGCTGGGCGTGGACGGCCTGGAGGGCCCACTCCTGGGCGCGGAGGGCGTCGGCCTCGGCGGGGATTGCCGGGAGCACGGCGAGCACCGAGGAGGCCAGGGCGAGGGCGGCGCCGCGCCGCACGGTCTTCGTCATGACGAGGCCTCCTCGGTCCGCGCCGGGCTGCCGCCGGCCGCCTTGCGGAAGTCCGCCTCGATACGGTCCGCCAGGTCCTTCGCGTCGTGGCCCAGGCCGGATTCGGCCGGCGCGGTGGTGGTGCCGGGCCGTACCGCGGCCTCGGCGGGCTGCGGCTCGGTGAAGGTGCGGCCGTCGGCGAAACCGGAGACGGCGTAGACAACGGCCGGGAGGTCGGTGAGCACCCGGACGGTCCAACTGGCCCGCTGGGCACGCCCGAAGTCCGCGGCCGGGGTGCCCTTGGCCGCGTACGGCAGTGGCATCAGGTCCGTGCGGATCCCCAGGTTCTTGGTGCTGAAGCGGGCGTTGAGGGCCATCATCCCGGCCGGGTCGGCCTTGGTGGTCTGCGCGCCGACCGTGATGACGGCGCTGTGGGTGGCGTCGACGTAGGTGGCGCGCAGCAGCCGGACACAGCCTGCCGGGGCGAGCGCGGCGGCGAGCTTCGGGTCGTACGCGCCGGTGCAGCCGCTGTCGGGGGCGACGGCGATCCGGGTCCAGGTCCGGTCGGCGCCGCCGGGGCCGACGCCCAGGCCGTCGACGACGCGCGGGAAGAGCGTGTCGACGGGGGTGTCGTGCCACACGTCACGGCCCTTGGCGAAGACGGCCTCGGCCGTGGGGGCGGCACCGGAGGCGTCCTCGGTGAGCCAACTCCCGGCCGCCGCACCGCCGATGAGGCCGATGCCGAGGATCAGGCAGGCCGCGGCGGTGAGCACCCGGGCGCCGGGGCGGCGGCGGGCGGGGGCGGCCGGTGCGCCGGGGGCGGGCACCGCTCCGTGGGGAGGGAGCGGAGTACGGGGCCACGGTACGGGTGCCGGGCGCTCGGCGGGCGGCGCGGGCGGCACACTGCCGGGCGCCGTCGACGGGGTGGCCGAGGCGGGCTCGCGGGTGCGCGGGGTTCCGGGCCCGGTGCCGCGTTCACCGGGGCCGCTCCACAGATCCTGACTGTGGGCCAGGTGGAAGGCGGCGGTGTCGCGGAAGGCGGTGGGCGGCGCGGTGCCGGGGGCCGGCGGTCCGGCGGGGGCCGGCGAGCCGGGGGCGCGGTCCGGGCGGGGCGGCAGCGGCGCACCGGCGGCGGGGGGCTGCACGCGGGGCGGGGCGGTGGGGCGGGGAGGGGCGGAGTGGGCGCCGGGTCCGGCCGGGGCGGCGGGCGGGGACGGCGGCATCGGCGGCTCGGGCGGCATCCGGCGCAGCACGGCGGTCTGCGGATCCTCGGCCGGTCCCGGAGCGGCGGCCGCGGCGGGCCGCCGGGGTGGCTGCGGGGGTATGGGCGGGATGTGTCGCGTATCGGCGAATTCAGCGTCGGTGCTCACCCGCGCTCCCCCTTGCGCCGCTGACCTCCGGGCCCGATCTGCAATCGGGGCACGGTGGTTCGTATCCGGACAACACGCCGCTGACCTGCTGGTTGCGGTGTCGAACACTGTAAGGGCTGGCGCCGTCGGTGCTCCAACCCATGTCCGCTCTGTCGCAATCTCCCCTCTACCCAGTGGTAGGCCGGTCTGGCAGGCTGCGGCCATGTCCGTGCACACAGTCGATACGTATGGCGACAAAGCCCGTTACGACCGGGCCACCGCCGCTCTCGACGCGCCGCTGGCCGTCGTCGACCTGCAGGCCTTCGACGCCAACGCCGCCGATCTGGTGCGCCGCGCGCAGGGCAAGCCGGTGCGGGTGGCGAGCAAGTCGGTGCGCTGCCGGGCGCTGCTGGAGCGGGTGCTGGCCCGGGACGGCTTCGCGGGGGTCATGAGTTTCACGCTCGCCGAGTCGCTGTGGCTGGCGCGTTCGGGCTTCACGGACGTCCTGCTGGCCTATCCGTCGGTGGACCGGGCGGGCTTCGCCGAGCTGACCGGTGACCCGAAGCTCGCGGCCGCGGTGACGGTGATGGTCGACGACCCGGCCCAGCTGGACCTGATCGACGCGGCCCGGCCGGCCGGCGGGCCGGGCGAGGAGGTGCGGGTGTGTCTGGAACTCGACACCTCCTACCGGCTGCTGGGCGGGCAGGTGCGGGTCGGTGCCCGCCGCTCGCCGCTGCGGGCGCCCGCCCAACTGGCCGCGCTGGCCCGGACGGTGGTGCGCCGCCCCGGTTTCCGGCTGGTGGGGCTGATGGCGTACGAGGGGCATGTGGCCGGGGTGGGCGACGAGGTCGCCGGCAAGCCGGTGTTCTCGCGGGCGATCCGGATGATGCAGGCGGCGGCCCGCAAGGAGCTGGCGCAGCGGCGCTGGGAGGCCGTACGGACGGTGCGGGCGGTGGCGCCGCGTCTGGAGTTCGTCAACGGCGGCGGGACCGGCAGTGTGCAGCACACCGCGGCGGAGGCGGCGGTCACCGAGATCGCGGCCGGGTCGGGGCTGTACGTCCCGCGGCTGTTCGACAACTTCCGTTCGTTCAGCGGGCGTCCGGCGGCGCTGTTCGCCCAGCCGGTGGTGCGCCGCCCGGGGCCCGGCGTGGTCACGGTGCTGGGCGGCGGCTATCCGGCGTCGGGGGTGGCGGGTGCGGACCGGCTGCCGGTGCCGTATCTGCCGGCCGGGCTGCGCTACGACCCGCAGGAGGGGCCGGGCGAGGTGCAGACGCCGTTGCTGGGCCCGGCCGCCGACGGGCTGCGGATCGGCGACAAGGTGTGGTTCCGGCATGCGAAGGCCGGTGAGCTGTGCGAGCGGTTCACCGCGCTGCGGCTGATCGACGGGGACCGGGTGGTGGACACGGTGCCGACGTACCGCGGGGAGGGCCACGCCTTTCTCTGACCGGCGCGGCCCTCCCCCGTGAGCGGTGCGCTCAGTACACCGTGTCCTTCTGGTCCGGGATCACCGAGCCGTCGGGGCGGTGGACCGGGCCGAGGGTGCCGTCCGGCCGGGTGTAGCCCGTGGTCGCGCACGGGTACGCGTCGGCCTGGCGCTTCTTCGGCTCGATGAACATCGGGTTGACGAGCCAGCGGTGGTCGCCGTTGTCGTACGCCCGGCACATCAGCTCGGCCTTGTTGCGGTTGATGGCCAGGTGCCCGGAGGTCGCGTCACCGACGAACGTCACATCGGTCTCGGCGTCGCCCGCCGCGAAGGCCGGGCGGTGCGCCGGGTCCTGCTGCTGCCAGGCCTTGGCGCCCTTGACGTGGTAGATCTCCTGGTTGATCCAGCAGCGCTTGCCGTCCATGTACGTCAGGACCTCGCCGTGGGTGTCCTTGACGTCGCCGCAGCCCTGCACGCCGGTGGTGAGCCGGCCGTGGCTGACGAGGTTGCGGATGCCGATGGTGTGCTCGCGGTCGATGCCCACACCGGGCGCCCAGGCCCGGACCAGCGGCTCCGCCGAGGCGGAGACGATGTAGACGTCGAAGTTGGCCTTCTTCAGGGTGCGGATGAGGTCGCGCTGCTGGGCGTAGTAGCGGACGTACCCCTCCATCGTGTGCGTGCCGACCTTCTGCTCCGTGCCGACCGGCGCGGCGAGGTTCTCGGCGCGGGCGGCGCGGGCGAACCCGGTCAGCTGTGCGGGGCTGTGGCCGGCGAACAGCTGGGTGATCCAGACGTACTCGGGGACGGTGCGGCGGTGGTTCCACTCGCCGGTGAACGCCTTCTTGCCGGTGGAGGTCCTGGCGTCCTGGTAGACGTCGAGGATCTCGTCGGTGCAGCCGGTGTCGGTCGACGTCGGCAGCGGACGGCCGGCGGGCACGGAGGTGCCGCAGGCCTCGGTGAGGGCGCGGGCGGCGTCCTCGGTCAGCCACTTGTTGGTGGCCTTCCAACTCGCGGGGCGCAGCACCTTGTCGTGCCGCAGCATCCAGGCCAGCGTGGCGTCGGAGATGTCGTTCTTGACGACGGTGTTGTCCCAGTCGAAGGCCGCGACCGGCCGCGCGCCGTCGGCGTCGGCGCAGCTGCCCCGCTCGTCGATTATCTTCTGCAGCTTGGCACGGTTGTCGCCGTACCAGCCCTTGGAGACATGGAGGGTGGGGCAGTGACGCGGGGCCGGGCCCGCCGAGGCCGTCTGGGCGACCGCGACACCGCCGCCCATGACCGCGAGGGCAGCACCCGCTGCAAGCCAGCGACGCTTGGTGAGCATGGAACGCACTCCTGTCGAACGAGGAACCGAAGGCGGACGCTAGCGTACGGCGGCCGGACGTCGTACGACGTCCGGCCGCCATCGCGCTGACGCGGAGGTGAACAGCGAGCGTTTACACCGGGGTGACGTAGGCGCCCGCGATGCCGCCGTCGACCAGGAATTCGGCGGCGTTGACGAACGAGGAGTCGTCGCTGGCGAGGAAGGCGACCGCGGAGGCGATCTCCTCGGGCTCGGCGAACCGGCCGACGGGGACGTGCACCAGGCGGCGCGCGGCGCGCTCCGGGTCCTTGGCGAACAGCTCCTGCAGGAGCGGGGTGTTGACCGGTCCGGGGCACAGGGCGTTGACCCGGATGCCCTCGCGGGCGAACTGCACGCCCAGTTCGCGGGACATGGACAGCACGCCGCCCTTGGAGGCGGTGTAGCTGATCTGGGAGGTGGCGGCGCCCATCACGGCCACGAAGGACGCGGTGTTGATGATGGAGCCGCGGCCCTGCTCGCGCATGTAGGGCAGCGCGTGCTTGCAGCAGAGGTAGACCGAGGTGAGGTTGACCTCCTGGACGCGCTTCCAGGCGTCCAGGCCGGTGGTGAGGATCGAGTCGTCGTCGTCCGGGGAGATCCCGGCGTTGTTGAAGGCGATGTCGACCGAACCGTAGGTGTCGAAGGCGGTCTTGTAGAGCGCCTCGACCTGGTCGGAGTCGGTCACATCGACCTGGACGAAGAGGCCGCCGACCTCGGCTGCGGCGGCCTTGCCCGCCGCCTCGTCGATGTCGGCGCAGACGACGTTGGCGCCTTCGGAGGCCAGCCGGCGGGCGGTGGCCAGGCCGATGCCGCTGCCGGCCCCGGTGATCACGGCGGTACGGCCGACGAGGCGGCGGCACACTGCGGTCTGGTCGGTCACTTGGTCTCCTCGGTGCTGATGAAGATGTTCTTGGTCTCGGTGAAGGCGGACAGGGCGTCCGGGCCCAGCTCCCGGCCGAGGCCGGACTGCTTGAACCCGCCGAAGGGGGTCCAATAGCGCACGGCACTGTGGGAGTTGACGGAGAGGTTGCCGGCCGCGACGCCGCGCGAGACCCGCAGAGCGCGGCCGACGTCACGGGTCCACAGCGAGCCGGCCAGGCCGTAGTCGCCGGCGTTGGCGAGCCGGACGGCATCGGCCTCGTCGTCGAAGGGCAGGACGACGGCGACCGGGCCGAAGATCTCCTCGACGGCCGTACGGTCGTCGGGGCGCCCCTCCAGGACGGTGGCCGGGTACCAGAAGCCCTTCCCGGCGGGTGCCTCGCCGCGGATGGCGGCCGGGGCGTCCTCGGCGACGAAGGACCGGACCCGCTCGCGCTGGGCGGCGGAGATCAGCGGGCCCATCTGGGTGGCGGGGTCCGCCGGGTCGCCGACCGTGAACGCCTTGACGGCGGGCTCCAGCAGCTCCATGAAGCGGTCGTAGACGGAGCGCTGGACGAGGATGCGGCTGCGGGCGCAGCAGTCCTGGCCGGTGTTGTCGAGGAAGGAGCCGGGGGCGGCGGCCGCGGCGGCCTCGACATCCGCGTCGGCGAAGACGATGTTGGGGCTCTTGCCGCCGAGTTCGAGGGTGAGCCGCTTGGTCTGCGTGGCGCAGCGGGCGGCGATCTGCCGGCCGGTGGTGGTGGAGCCGGTGAAGACGACCTTGGCGACGCCGGGGTGCTCGACCAGCGCGGTGCCGGTGACCGGTCCCTCGCCGGGCAGGACCTGGAAGAGGCCCTCGGGCAGGCCGGCTTCCAGGGCGAGTTCGGCGAGCCGCAGCGCGGTGAGCGGGGTGGTCTCGGCGGGCTTGAGGAGCACCGCGTTGCCGGCCGCGAGCGCGGGGGCGGTGCCCCAGGCGGCGATCGGCATCGGGAAGTTCCAGGGGGCGATGACGGCGACGACGCCGAGCGGCTCCTGGACGGTGATGTTGAGTCCGCCGGCGACCGGGATCTGGGTGCCGGTCAGCCGCTCCACTCCCCCGGCCGCGTAGTGCAGCAGGTCGCGGACGTTGCCCGCTTCCCACCGGGCGTTGCCCAGCGGGTGGCCGGCCTCCTGGAGTTCGAGCGCGGCGAGCGGCTCGATGTGGGCGTCGACGACCTCGGCGAAGCGGCGCAGGAGGCGGGCCCGGTCGCCGGGTGCCACCGCGGCCCAGGCCTGCTGGGCGGCGGCTGCCCGGCGGACCGCGGCATCGACCTCTTCGGGGGAGGTGGTGGGGACGGTGGCCACCACCTCCTCGGTGGCCGGGTTGAGAATCTTCAGCTCGTGCAACACGTGCGGTCCTTACATGCGCTCGAAGGAGCGGAAGCGCTCCCAGTCCGTGACGGCCGCGTCGTAGGCGTCCTGCTCGACGCGGGCCATGTGGCGGTAGTGGTCGACGACCTCGTCGCCGAAGGCCTCGCGGGCGATCGGGCTCCGCTCCCACAGCTCGGCGGCCTCGCGCAGGGTCGTGGGGACGTGGGCGGCGTCGCCGTCGTAGGCGTTGCCGGTGGTCGCCTCGGGCAGTTCCAGCTCGTGCTCTATGCCGTACAGACCGGCCGCGACCATGCCGGCGACCGCGAGGTAGGGGTTCACATCGCCGCCGGGCAGACGGTTCTCCAGGCGGTGGGCGCGGCCGTGGCCGACCACCCGCAGGGCGCAGGTGCGGTTGTCGGGGCCCCAGGCGACGGCGGTGGGCGCGAAGGAGCCGGGGCGGAAGCGCTTGTAGGAGTTGATGTTGGGCGCGTAGAAGAGCGTGAAGTCACGCATCGCGGCGACCTGGCCCGCCAGGAAGTGCTGCATGGTCTTCGACATGCCGTACGGGCCGTTGTCGTCGGCCAGCACCGGCCGCCCGTCCTCGTCCTGCAGCGAGAGGTGGATATGACAGGAGTTGCCCTCGCGCTCGTCGTACTTCGCCATGAAGGTGAGCGACATGCCCTCCTGCGCGGCGATCTCCTTGGCACCGGTCTTGTAGATGCTGTGCTGGTCGCAGGTGGTGAGCGCCTCGTCGTAGACGAACACGATCTCGTGCTGGCCGAGGTTGCACTCGCCCTTGGCGGACTCGACGGTCATGCCGGCCGCGCCCATCTCGTTGCGGATGCGGCGCAGGACGGGCTCGACGCGGCCGGTGCCGAGGACGGAGTAGTCGCCGTTCCACTGGTTCGCGGGGTTCATCTCGCGGTAGCCGCGGGACCAGGCGTCCTCGTAGGAGTCCTTGAAGAGCATGAACTCCAGCTCGGTGCCGGCGTACGCGCTCCAGCCGCGCTCGGCGAGGCGGTCGAGCTGGCGGCGCAGGATCTGCCGGGGCGAGGCGGCGACCGGGGAGCGGTCGTGCCAGGCGAGGTCGGCGGTGATCAGGGCGGTGCCGGCGTTCCAGGGGGTGCGGCGCAGCGTGCCGGGGTCGCCGTGCATGGCGAAGTCGCCGTAGCCGCGCTCCCACGAGGACATCGCGTAGCCCTCGACGGTGTTGAGGTCGACGTCGACGGCGAGGAGGTAGTTGCAGCCCTCCGTGCCGTGGTCGAGGACGGTGTCGAGGAAATATCGGGCCGCGAACCGCTTGCCCTGGAGCCGGCCTTGCATATCGGTGAAGGCGAGGACGACAGTGTCGATCTCCCCGGCATCGACGAGGACTCTGAGCTCCTCGACGGAGAGTGGGGGCGTGCGGTCTGCCACGGTGTTGCCTCCTGTCACTGCATCCGGAGGTCATAAGGTAGGCACACGAACCATTGATTGGGAAGGGGTATCGATGGACGGTGCGGCTGACCGGCTGGCACCCGTGCTGCGACCGGTGCGGGCGGGCAACGGTTTCGAGGAGGCCCTGGAGCAGATACTCCAGGTCGTCCGGCTCGGTCTGGTACCCCAGGGCGAACGGCTGCCCGCCGAGCGGGAATTGGCCGAGCGGCTGCAGATCAGCCGGGTCACCCTGCGCGAGGTGCTCAAGGTGCTGCAGGACGAGGGCCTGGTGGAGAGCCGGCGCGGGCGCTACGGCGGCACGTTCGTCCGGACGCGCCCGGAGAACCCGGGCGGGGCGGAGCTGCGCCGCCGGATCGAGAAGATCGACGTCGAGGACACCCTGCGCTTCCGTGAGGTGCTGGAGGTGGGCGCGGCCGGGCTGTGCGCGGCCCACGGGCTCACCGACGAGCAGAGCGGCAGGCTGCGGGCGGCGCTCGCGGCGACCCAGGACGCACCGCTCGCCGACTACCGCCGCCGCGACACCCTGCTGCACCTGACCCTCGCGGAGCTGTCCGGGTCGCCGTCGCTGGCCGCGCAGTACGCAGCGGTGCGGGCGGGCGTGAACGATCTCCTGGACTGCATCCCGCTCCTCGTCCGGAATCTGGAGCATTCGCAGACCCAGCACACGGCGCTGGTGGAGGCGGTGCTGGAGGGCGACGCGGACGGGGCGCGCGAGGTCATGCGCGAGCACTGCTGCGGGACCGCGGCACTGCTGCGCGGCTTCCTGACGGCGCCGTCACCCTGAGCGCCCGCCCGGGGACGGTGCGCGCGCGTTCACCATTCTTTTACCTCCAGGTCTTGCGCTGAGCCGACCCGCCAGCAAAGGTATGCGGCTAAACCTTTGCTCGTTATCCCCCCTCGGCGAGGCAGGAGCGGCTCATGGCCGACAAGACGGAATCGCAGACCGCACCGCCCATCGGGCCGGCGGGCGGCGCATCGCCCGACGAGACCTATCTGGAGCGGCGGACGCTGCGCCGCGGCAGCGCGGGACCACTGCTGCTGACCGGCCTGGGCGTCGCCTACGTCGTCTCCGGCGACTTCTCGGGATGGAACAACGGTCTGGCGCAGGGCGGCTTCGGCGGCCTGGCGATCGCCGCCGTCCTGATGGGCCTGATGTACACCTGTCTGGTCTTCGCGCTGGCGGAGCTGGCCTCGATCCTGCCGACCGCCGGCGGCGGCTACGGCTTCGCCCGCCGGGCCCTGGGCACCTGGGGCGGCTTCCTGACCGGCACCGCGATCCTGATCGAATACGTACTGGCACCCGCCGCGATCTCCATTTTCATCGGTGACTACGTCGAATCGCTCGGCCTGTTCGGCCTGCACTCCAGCTGGCCGGTCTATCTCGCCTGCTTCGCGATCTTCATCGGGATCCATCTGTGGGGCGTGGGCGAGGCCCTGCGCTTCAGCCTGATCGTCACCGCCATAGCGGTCGCCGCGATCGTCGTCTTCGCGATCGCCGCGCTGACCGACTTCCATGTGGACACCCTCAACGACATCCCGGTCAAGGCCGGCGCCTTCGGCGCCAACTCCTGGCTGCCGTTCGGCATTCTGGGGATCTGGGCGGCCTTCCCGTTCGGCATGTGGTTCTTCCTCGGCGTCGAGGGCGTACCGCTGGCCGCCGAGGAGACCAAGGACCCGGCGCGGTCGCTGCCCAAGGCGATGGCCGCGGCGATGGGCATCCTGCTGGTGCTGGCGCTGATCACCTTCGTCGCCGCCACCGGGGCGCGCGGCTCGGCGGCGATCCAGTCGGTGGGCGACCCGCTGGTCCAGGCCCTGCAGCCGCACGGCAAGCCGACCACCGTCGGCCGCATCGTCAACTACGCGGGCCTCGCGGGCCTGGTGGCGTCCTTCTTCTCCCTCATCTTCGCCGGTTCACGCCAGCTCTTCGCGCTCTCCCGGGCCGGCTACCTGCCCCGTTTCCTCTCCCTGACCAGCCGCCGCAAGGCCCCCTACCTGGGGCTGCTGGTGCCCGGGGCGCTGGGCTTCGCGCTCGCCGCGGCCACCGGCGACGGCGCCCGGATGCTCAATGTCGCGGTCTTCGGCGCCACCATCTCGTACGCGCTGATGGCGCTCTCGCACATCGTGCTGCGCCGCCGCGAGCCCGGGCTGCCCCGCCCCTACCGCACCCCCGGCGGCATGCTGACCTCGTCCGTCGCCTTCGTCCTGGCCTGCTCGGCGCTGGTGGCGACGTTCCTGGTCGACAAGGAGGCCGCCTTCATCGCCCTCGGCGTCTACGTCGTGGCGCTCGCCTACTTCGCCTTCTACTCCCGCCACCGGCTGGTGGCCGCGGCGCCCGAGGAGGAGTTCGCGGCGCTGGCGGCGGCCGAGGCGGAGCTCGCACGCGACTGACCGGCACACTCGGGACGCGGCGACGGCCGGCCGGGGCATCCCGGCCGGCTCCGTCCGTCCCCGCACCGCCCGCACCCACCCACGGAGGACCCCACCCCATGTCCCAGCCCCTCATCGGCATCAGCACGTACCAGGAAGAGGCCCGGTGGGGGGTGTGGAACCTGCCCGCCGCGCTGGTACCCGCCGGATATCCGAAGCTGGTGCAGCGCTCGGGCGGGCTGGCCGCGCTGCTGCCGCCGGGCGATCCGGCGACGGCCGCCGCGGCCGTCGCCCGTCTGGACGGGCTGGTGATCGCCGGCGGCGCGGACGTCCAGCCGGCGCGCTACGGCGCGGAGCCGCACCCCAGGACCGGCCCGCCCGCGCTGGACCGGGACGCCTGGGAACTGGCCCTGATCGAGGCGGCCTTGGCGGGCGGCGTACCGCTGCTGGGCATCTGCCGCGGGCTCCAGCTGCTGAACGTGGTGCTGGGCGGCACCCTCGTCCAGCATCTCGACGGGCATGCCGGGGCCCCCGGAGTCTTCGACCGGCACGACATCAAGCCGGTCCCCGGCACGCTGCTGGGCCGGACGCTGCCCGAGCCGGTCGCCGTGCCGACCTACCACCACCAGGCCGTGGACCGGATCGGCCGCGGGCTGGTGCCGTCCGCCTACGCGGAGGACGGCACCATCGAGGCGCTGGAACTCCCCGGCGCGTACGGCTTCACCCTGGCGGTGCAGTGGCACCCGGAGGCCGGGGAGGACACCCGGGTGATGGACGCCCTGGTGGCGGCGGCGCGCGAGGCGGCCGCCGCCAAGTGACCGGGCCCGAGCGTGGCGCCGCCGGTCCGCGGCGGCACGGTCAGGACGCCCCGCGGGTGAGCCCCAGCAGCTCGCGGGCAGGGCCCGCGGGCCGCTGACCGGCGGGCCACACGGCCCGCAGTTCGCGGGCGAGCCGCAGCTCGCGCACCGGAATCTCGACCAGCCGCCGCGCGGTCAGCTCCTCGCCGACGGCCAGCTCGCTGAGGACGGAGGGCGCCGCCTCGCTCACCACGGCCGCCTTCACCGCGGTGGTCGAGGCGAGTTCGAGCAGCGGTGCGGCCAGCCCGCCGTGCCGGGCCAGCGCCGCGTCCAGCACCTGGCGGGTCCCCGATCCCCGCTCGCGCAGGATCAACGGGGCGGCCGCGAGTTCGGCGGCGGTCAGCTCCCTACGGCGCCGGGCCCAGGGGTGGGAGGGGGCGGCGACCACCACCAGCCGGTCGTGCCCGATGACCGTCCCGTCCAGCCCCATGGGCACCGCCAGCCCCTCCACGAACCCGAGGTCCGCCTCGCCCCCCAGCAGCCGCTCGGCCACCACACTGGAATTGCCCGCGAGCAGCGAGACGGCGGTCCCGGGCCGCCGCGCGCGCAGAGCGATCAGCCACCCCGGCAGCAGGTACTCGGCGATGGTCATGCTGGCCGCCACCCGCAGCCGGGAATCCCGCTGTCCGCGCAGCGCCTGCGCGCCCGCGTCGAAGGCCTCGGCAGCCTCCACCACCCGGCGCGCCCAGTCCGTCACCAGGGCGCCGGCGTCCGTCAAACGGGAACCGCGCGGCGAGCGTTCGACCAGCGCCACCCCCAACTGGCGCTCCATCGAGCGGATCCGGCTGCTGGCGGCGGGCTGGGAGATGCCCCGCGCCCGCGCGGCCCGCCCCAGGCTGCCGAGCCGGGCGACGGCGAGCAGCAGCTCCAGCGCGCCGAGGTCCGGGACCCGGTGCGACAGCGACACGGCGGCCTGCTCGGCCTCACCACCCATAAGTCCCCCTGCACATAACCCCAGCTTATGCCCTCATAGACACAAGGTCCCTGGTGGCGGCCCTCCGGGACCGCGAGGCTGTTCTCATGGCAACCCTCGCGCACGCACCCTCCCGCAGCACCCCCGCCACCGGGCCCGACCCCAGCCCCGGCGCGCCCGATACCGCGGCCTCGGTCCGGTATCTGGGGCCGAACTGGTACGCCGCCGTCATGGGCACCGCGATCGTCGCCAACGCGGGCGCGGTCCTGCCGCTCACCGCCCCCGGCCTGCGCGTCGCCTACCAGGTGGTCTGGGCGCTGTCGGCACTGATGCTGCTGACGCTGCTGGCCGCGCGCACCGTGCACTGGGTCCGCCACCGCGACCAGGCGCGCCGCCATCTGCTCGACCCGGCCGTCGCGCCCTTCTACGGATGCCTGGCGATGGCCCTGCTGGCGGTGGGCGGCGGCACGCTCGCCGTGGGCCGGGAGGTCATCGGCGAACCGGCCGCGCTGGCCGCCGACGCCGCTTTGTGGACCGTGGGCACCGTCGTCGGCCTCACGTGCGCCGCGGCCGTCCCCTACCTGATGGTGACCCGGCACCGCATCGAGGCCGGCAGCGCCTCTCCCGTCTGGCTCCTGCCGCTGGTCGCGCCCATGGTCTCGGCGGCGCTGGGCCCGGCCCTGGTGCCGCATCTGCCGGCCGGCCAGTGTCAGGCGGCCCTGCTGTTCGCCTGCTACGCCCTGTTCGGGATGTCGCTGCTGGCCACGCTGCTCGTCCTGCCGCTCGTCCTGTCCCGGCTGATCCACCACGGCCCGCTCCCCCTCGCGCTCACCCCCACGCTGTTCCTCGTCCTGGGCCCGCTGGGGCAGTCCACCACCGCGCTGGCCAACCTCGCCCATGCCGCACCGGGCGTCGTGGACGCCTCCACCGCCCACGCCATGGCCGCCTTCGCGGTGCTCTACGGCGTACCGGTGACGGGCTTCGCCCTCCTCTGGCTGGCGATCGCGGCCGCCATGGTGGTGCGCGCCTTCCGCAACGGCATGGGATTCACGATGACCTGGTGGGGCTTCACCTTCCCGCTCGGCACCTGCGTCACGGGCGCGGCGGGCCTGGCCCTGCGCACCGGCCTCGGCGCCTTCGACGGGCTCGCGGTGGGCCTGTTCACGCTCCTGGTGACCGCCGTGGCGGTGGCCGGCACCCGCACCGCCGTCGGCCTGGCCCGCGGACGGCTGCTGGCGCCGCCCCGGCCGGTCACGACCTGACGGCCGTACGCCGCTCCCTCACCGGGCCGCGGCCAGCGCCTCGGCGAGCACGCCCGGAGCGCCTGCCAGGGACGGCCCGTACCAGGTCAGATACCGGCCGCTGACCAGCGCCGCGGGCAGGCCGGGGAACGCCTCGGGGCCGTCCTCGGAGCTGAAGCGGTACGGCTCGTCGGGCAGCACCACCAGGTCGGCGCCGGCGGCCCGGAGCGCGTCGAGCGGGATGCGGGGGTAGCGGTCGGCGTGGTCCGCGTAGAGATTGCGGACGCCCAGGCGCGCCAGGAGATCACCGGCGAAGGTGTCGCTCCCCAGGACCATCCAGGGCCGGCGCCAGACCGGCACCACGGCCGTCCGCTCCGCCGCCCGGACCGGCAGCTCACGCCAGGCGGCCTCCGCCTCGTCCAGCCACGCGGGCCGGGACAGCCCGCACCCCTCCACGAGGACCCGCGCCAGCTCCCGGAACGCCTGCGGCAGCGTCCGCACTTCGGTGACCAGCACCTCGATCCCGGCGGCCCGCAACGCGGCGAGGTCCGGCTCCCGGTTCTCCTCCTCGTTGGCGATCACGAGGTCGGGGGCGAGCGCGGCGATCCGCTCGGTGTCCGGGTTCTTGGTGCCGCCGATGCGGTGGACATCGAGCCCGGCCGGCTCGCTGCACCAGTCGGTGGCCCCCACCAGCAGGCCGGGAGCGGTGCGGGCGACCGCCTCGGTCAGCGAGGGAACGAGCGAGACCACGCGGCGCGGCGGAGTACGGTGCGTCATGCTGCCACTCAACTCCACTACGGCGCCGGGCGCCTGACGGACCGTGCGGGTGCCCGGAAACCATGGGCGGCGGAACGTGCGCCGGGCCGCCGTTCACGCGGGTCGCGCGGAGGAAGGTTTCACCTCCCCGCGGGATGAGGAAAGGGCGGATACCGAACCAAATGGGCCGCCCATACCTCCTCGGGGTGGGCGGCCCGCCGCGTGTGTGTGACGTGTGAGCTGCGGTGCGGCGTGTGGTGCCCCGGAGAAGGGAGCGCCGATCCGGTGCTGTTCCCGCACGGGACGAACCGGACCGAGGGCGACCCCGACCTAAGGGGTCCAGATGAGTACCAGCGTTCATCACCGTCGCAGGAGCTGCTGCAGACGTCTCTCCTCTCCGGCCAGGTGGCGTCGGCGGCCATGGCGGGGGAGGTGAGCGGGCCGGCGGCGATGCACGTCTTCCTGGCGACCACGAGCATCCCCGTCGGCACCAACCCGGTCGGGCTGGCGTCATCCCCAACGGTGACCTCTACGTCACCAACTCCGGCTCGAACAACGTACAGACCATCGACACCGCCACGGACACCGTCATCGGCGCCGCGATCCCCACCGGCACCACGCCGGTCTGGCTGACCGTCGCCCCCAACGGCAACGCCTCCGTCGCCAACATCAACTCCAGCAACGTCACGGTGATCAACACCGTCTCCGACACCGTCGTCGGCGCCCCCATCCCCGTCGGCACCAACCCCTGGGGCATCACCGCCGGCGCAGACGGCCACGTCTACACCGCCAACCGCGGCTCCAACGGCGTCACCGTGATCGACTCCGTCACCAACACGTCATCGGCGCCCCGATCCCCGTCGGCAGCCAGCCCATCGCCCTGGTCGTCGCCCCCAACAACAAGGTCTACGCCACCAACATCGCCGGAGCCAACGTCACCGTCATCCAGTTCGACCCGACAATCACCAGCATCACCCCCAACAGCGGGCCCATCGCGGGCGGCACGCCGGTGACGATCACCGGCACCAACCTGACCGGCGCGAGCGTCACCATCGGCGGCAACCCCGCCACCGGCGTGATGGTCAACGCCACCGGCACCCAGCTCACCGCCATCACCCCGCCCGGCGCGGCCGGCCCCGCCGACGTCACCGTCACCACCCCCGGCGGCAGCGCCACCCTGGTCGGCGGTTTCACCTACGTGCTCCCCGTCCACGCCACCTCGCTGACCGCGACCCCGGCACTGACGAAACTCTTCCCCCCGCACGTGTACTTCCCGTTCCTGACGGCCACCCTGACCGACCAGGTCACCGGCCTCCCCGTGCCCAACCAGCCGATCCTCTTCAAAGCCGGCAGCAACGTCCTGGGCATCGCCAACACCGACGCCCAAGGCGTCGCCCGGGTCAACGAAACCCTCACCCTCACCCTCCTCAACCACGGCTACGAAGCCAGCTTCGCCGGCGCCGTCACCCCCACGGCCGTCCTGTCCCCGTCCAGCGACCAGGCAGGAGTCGTCGAACCCTGACCCGACCTCCGGCCACCGGCCACCGGCCACCGGCCACCGGCCGGCCCGCACCGTTCCGTGTGCTCTCCGGTTCCGTCTCACGGATCGAAAAGGCGGGCCCCGCCACCGGATCGTCCGGTGGCGGGGCCCGCCGCGGTGAAGTCACTCCCGATGAGGGTTACTTCACGGGTGCCATCTTGTCGACGATGCCCGGGTGAGCATCGATCCACTTCTGGACGCCCTTGTTCTCGTTGCCCTTGCCGGCGGCCTGAATGTCCTTCTCCAGGCTGCCGAGATCCTCGGCACTCATCTTCCAGTTCTTCAACCAGCGATCGAACTCCGGGAATTTCTTCGGGAAGCTCTTGTTGCCGATCGTCTTGATCTGGTTGTTGGCGCCCCACGTCCCCTGGGGGTCCTTGAGCTTGGTGAGGTGGTACTTGCTGTACGCCCAGTGCGGGGACCACAGGACCACCGCGATGGGCTCCTTCTTGGCGTACGCCCGCTCCAGCTCGGTGAGCATGGCGCTGGTGCCGGCCTCGGTGACGTCGAAGCCGTCCAGACCGTACGCGGGGGACACCACGCTCTTGAGGCGCTTCATCTCGCCCGTGCCCGGCTCGATACCGATGATCTTGCCGCCGAAGGTGTCCTTGTGCTTGCGCAGATCGTCCAGGGTCTTCACTCCCTTGACGTAGGACGGTACGGCGATCTCCAGGGAGGTCTTGTCGTACCACGCACCGACATCGACGAGATCGTTTTTGTACTTGTCCCAGTACTGCTTCTGCGCCACCGGAAGCCAGGCGTCGGTTTCGACATCGATCTGCCCCGTCGACAAGCCGGTCCACATCGGGCCGACATCGAGGTTCTGGAGCTTCGGCTTGTAGCCCCGCTTCTCCAGGATGTTCTTCCAGAGGTAGGTGGTGGCGATGCCCTCGTCCCAGGCGGGGTAGCCCATCGTCGGGGTCTTGCCGGCGTCCTTGCCCTTGGCGTAGTCGGCCTTGGCGGACGGCGCCAGCTTGTCGACCAGGCCCGGGTGCTGCTTGAGCCAGGCGCGCACGCCGTCCTGCTCATGCCCCGTGCCGGCGTTCTTGACCTCGTTCTCGAGGCTGGTGAGCTGCTTCTCGTCCAGGTGGAAGTTCTTCATCCAGCCGGCGACCTGGGGCTCGTCGTGGGAGAAGCCCTTGCGGCCCAGCATGTGCAGGCTGTCGCCGGAGCCGAAGGAGCCCTTGGGGTCCTTGAGCTTGGTCAGCTTGTACTTGTCGTAGGCCCAGTGCGGCGACCACAGCGTGACGGCGACCGGCTTCTTGTCGTGGATCGAGCGGTCCAGCTCGGTGAGCATGGACGAGGTGCTCGACTCCACGACCTTGTACTCGCCGCCCAGGCCGTAGTCCTTGAGGACCTTGTCCTTGAGGATCTTCATCTCGCCCGCGCCCGGCTCGATCCCGACGATCTTGCCGCCGAACGTACCGCCCTTGCCCTTGAGGTCGTCCAGGGTCTTGACGTCCTTCATGTAGGACGGGACCGCGACCTCCAGGGAGGTCTTGTCGTACCAGGCGCCCAGGTCCTCGAGCTTGTTCTTGTACTTCTTCCAGTACTCCGCGTGGGTCGTCGGCAGCCAGGCGTTGGTCTGCACGTCGATGTCGCCACGGGCCTGGCCGGTGAAGAGCGGTCCGGCGTCCAGGGCCTGGGCCCGGGGCTTGTACCCGCGCTGTTCGAGGATCTCCTTCCACAGGAAGGTGGTGGCCTTGCCCTCGTCCCAGTTGACGTAGCCGAGGCTGACCGGCCGGCCGTTGCCGTCGGTGCCCCCCGCGCCGCCGCCGCTGTCCTTGCCGAAGACGCTCATGCCGCCGGCGAGCAGCGCGAGCACGACCACGGCGACCGTCGCCAGGGAGGTCGCGGGCTTCCAGTGGAGGAACTTCAGGCCGCCGAGCGCGGCCTGCGCCTTCGCCAGCGCGCGCCGCCCGAGCGGGGAGACCCGCTGGTTGAGCGCGCTGGTCATGCGGTCCAGGTACACCGCGAGGATGACGACCGCGAGACCGCCCTCCGCGCCCAGCTTCACATCGACGGAGCTGAGCGAGAGGTAGACGGTGCCGCCGAGACCGGCGCCGCCGACCATGCCGGCGATGACGACCATGGACAGCGCCAGCATGATGACCTGGTTGATACCGGCCATGATCGTCGGCAGTGCGAGCGGCAGCTGGACGCGGAAGAGCGTGCGCCGCGGATGGGTGCCGAACGCGTCGGCGGCCTCGACCAGTTCACCGTCGACCTGCCGGATGCCCAGTTCGGTCATGCGGACCGCGGGCGGCATGGAGAAGACGATGGTCGACACGATGCCGGGGACGGCGCCCAGGCCGAAGAAGAGGATGCCGGGGATCAGGTAGACCATCGCGGGCATCGTCTGCATCAGGTCCAGGACCGGACGCACCGCCCCGCTGACGGCGCGGTTGCGGGCCGCCCAGACACCGAGGGGTACCGCGACCGCGACCGTGATGATGCAGGCCACGAGCACCAGCGAGAGCGACTGCATGGTCTGGTGCCACTGCTCGATCGAATCGACCAGCGCGAAGCCCATGAACGTCAGCACGGCGGCCGGCAGACCCCGCAGCCACCAGGCGATCACCGCGAAGATGCCCGTCAGGAGCAGCGGCGTGGGGCCGGAGAGGACCGTGAGAATGCCGTCGTAGAAACCGCCCAGCACGGTCGTGACGAAGTGGAAGAGCCACTCGGCGTGGTCCCGCAGCCATTCGACCAGGCTGTCGGCCCAACTGCCTATCGGAATCCTAGGCACCGGCGCTCACCTTGTCCTCGGGGTCGTGGTCCGCGGACGAGTTCCCGGACGTGTGCGCGGAGGCCGGGTCCGCCGGCGTCTTCTCCGCGGGCGTCCCGTCGTCGGCAGCGTCCCGGGCGGGGGCGGCCGGGGCCGGGCTCTGCTCCGCGGCTTCACCGAGGACGGCGAGCAGCCGCTCGGCCGTGACGGCGCCGATCAGCGAGCCCTGCTCATCGGTCACGGCGACCGGAACGGTGCTGGTCGAGCAGGGCGTGAACAGCTCGACCAGCGGGGTGTCGGCACCGACCGTGGCAGGCGCCGCGGCCCGGAACTCCGCCGCGGTGGCGAGCTTGTCGCCCTCCGGGGTCGTGGCGCCGAGCACGGTCCCGACCTCGGTCATGATCGCGCCGGCGGTCAGCACCCGGGTACGGTCCACGTCCTGGGTGAAGGAGGCGACATAGTCGTTGGCCGGCGTGACGAGGATGTCCTCGGCGCTGCCGATCTGCACGATCCGGCCGTCGCGCATCACGGCGATCCGGTCACCGAGCCGCATGGCCTCGTTCAGGTCGTGGGTGATGAAGACGATCGTCTTCTTCAGCGACTTCTGCAGCTCCAGCAGCTGGTCCTGCATATCGCGGCGGATCAGCGGGTCGAGCGCGCTGAAGGACTCGTCCATCAGCAGCAGATCGGCGTTGGTGGCCAGCGCACGGGCCAGGCCCACGCGCTGCTGCATACCGCCGGACAGCTCGTCGGGCCAGGACTTCTCCCAGCCCTTGAGGCCGGTGAGTTCGAGCGCTTCGGTGGCGCGCGCGATGCGCTCGGCCCGCGGTACGCCCTGCACTTCGAGGCCGTAGGCGGCGTTCTCCAGCACACTGCGGTGCGGGAAGAGCGCGAAGTGCTGGAAGACCATGGAGATCTTCTCGGAGCGGACCTTGCGCAGTTCCTTGTCGCTGAGCGAGGTGAGGTCCTGGCCGTCGAAGCGGACGGTCCCCGAGGTCGGCTCCAGCAGCCCGTTGAGGGTGCGCAGCAGCGTGGACTTGCCCGATCCGGACAGCCCCATGACGACGAATATCTGGCCCTCGTCCACCTCGATGGAGGCGTCGATCACCGCGGCGGTGGTGCCTTCGGCCCGCAGCTCCTCCCGGCCGGCGCCGGCTTCGAGCCTGCGGACCGCGTCCTCGGGTCGTCTGCCGAACACTTTGTACAGGTGCTCGGCTTGCAGCCTGGACACATATGCCTCTCTTGTCGATCCAATGACGACCTGCCACCCCCGTAGCCAGGTCGCGGAGCGGCACGGGGTCTGCCCGCCTTTACCGGTCGAATAGTTGAATCTCGACCGGGTCCACTCCGGCTGCGCACCTGCCCTTCTTTATCTGGCTCAAACAAAGCGGTGACACAGCTCACATCCGCGTGACGTATGGGGCATACGGCAAGATGCGGGATGTGACACGACGCCTGATGCTCCTCGACACCGCCTCCCTCTACTTCCGCGCCTATTTCGGGGTACCGGAATCAGTCAAGGCTCCGGACGGCACCCCGGTGAACGCGGTACGCGGCCTGCTGGACTTCATCGCCCGACTCGTCCAGGATCACCACCCCGATGACCTGGTCGCCTGCATGGACTTCGACTGGCGCCCCCAATGGCGGGTCGACCTGATCCCCTCGTACAAGGCGCACCGGGTCGCCGAGGAGGCCCCGGCCGGCTCCGCGGACCCCGACGAGGAGGAGATCCCCGACACCCTCTCGCCGCAGGTCCCGGTCATCGAGGACGTCCTGGACGCCCTGGGCATCGCCCGCATCGGGGCGGCCGGCTACGAGGCCGACGACGTCATCGGCACCCTGACCGCCCAGGCGAAGGGCCCGGTGGACATCGTCACCGGCGACCGCGACCTCTTCCAGCTCGTCGACGACCGGCGCGGCATCCGCATCCTGTATCCGCTCAAGGGCGTCGGCACCCTCCAGATCACCGACGAGGCGCTGCTGCGCGAGAAGTACGGTGTGGACGGCCCCGGTTACGCCGATCTGGCGCTGCTGCGCGGCGACCCCAGCGACGGCCTGCCCGGCGTACCGGGGATCGGCGAGAAGACCGCCGCCAAGCTGCTGGACTCCTACGGAGACCTGGCGGGCATCATGGCCGCCGCCGACGACCCCGCCTCGAAGGTCACCCCCGCCCAGCGCAAGCGGCTGCTGGAGGCACGCCCCTATGTCGCCGTCGCCCCGAAGGTCGTGAAGGTGGCCACCGACGTGCCCGTCCCCGTCGTCGACCACACCCTGCCGGCCGAACCGGCCGACCCCGAGCGCCTGGAGGCACTGGCCACCCAATGGGGGCTCGGCGGCGCCCTGCAGCGGCTGCTCCTCACCCTCGGCCGATGACCTGTTAGGTTAGGTATACCTAATAAATATCGCATCAGGGGAGATTGCCGTGGCAGCAGAGCGTTCGTCCCGCAAAAAGCCCACCCTGCACCGTGCCCGGGTGCAGCGCACGGAGCAGCTCACCCCGCACATGGTCCGGGTCGTGCTGGGCGGTGAAGGGCTGGCGGAGTTCGCGGCGGGCGAGTACTCCGACCACTATGTGAAGCTGGTCTTTCCGCTGCCCGGCGTGCGTTACCCCGAGCCGTTCGACATCACGCAGATCCGCGCCGACTTCCCGCGCGACCAGTGGCCCAGCACCCGTACGTACACCGTCCGCGCCTGGGACGCCGGGACCCGCGAGCTGACCGTGGACTTCGTGGTGCACGGCGACGAGGGCCTGGCCGGGCCGTGGGCGGCCGCGGCGAAGCCCGGCGAGGAGATCTACTTCCTCGGCCCCGGCGGCGCCTACGTCCCCGAGGCCGGCGCCGACTGGCATCTGCTGGCGGGCGACGAGAGCGCGCTGCCCGCCATCGCGGTCTCCCTGGCCCGGATGCCCGCCGGGGTGCCGGTGCACGCCTTCATCGAGGTGGCGGGGCCCGAGGAGCGCCAGGAACTGGACGCGCCGGCGGGCGCCGAGATCAGCTGGCTCTACCGCGGCGCGGCGCCGGTCGGCCGTGAACTGGTCGCCGCCGTACGGGCCCTGGAGTTCCCGGCCGGTCGGGTCCAGGCGTTCGTACACGGCGAGGCCGGGTTCGTGAAGGAGCTGCGCCATCTGCTCCGCGTCGAGCACGCGATCCCCCGTGAGGCCCTGTCCATCTCCGGCTACTGGCGCACCGGCCACGACGAGGACGGCTGGCAGGCGGGCAAGCGCGCATGGAACCAGCAGGTCGAGGCCGAACAGGAATCCGCGGCAGCGGCGGCCTCCTGACCCTGCGGCTTTGCTCCGCCGCGAGCACGGCGTCCGGTGTGGCCGGCCCTCCCGAACCGGGGCGCCGGCCACACCGCCCGGAGGCGCCGCCGGGTCACGGCGTATGGCAGACCGCTTCGATGTTGTTGCCGTCGGGGTCACGGACGAAGGCCCCGTAGTACGACGCGTGGTACTCCGGCCACAACCGCGGCGCGTGCAGGGACTCGGCACCGGCCGCCACAGCGGCGGCATGGAAGGCGTCGACGGCCGCACGGCCGTCCGCGGCGAAGGCGAGATGCACCTCGCGGGCAGGGCCCTCCTCGGTGGCGGGAACGAGCCAGAGGGTGTGTCCGGTGGTCCCGAAGCTGATGAACTCGCCGAACTCCTTGGTCCGTTCGCCCCCGAGCGGGGCGAGCACACGGTCGTAGAAGTCCGCGCTGGCGGCGACACTGGCGACCTGGATCGCGATGTGATCAATCATGCCGTCAGCGTCCCACCGGGCAGGAAGCCTGTCGCGGCGATTACCGCCGCACGCGCCGGCCAAAGCCCCCGGCGGTCTCAGTCGTGGTGGAAGACCTCCCGCATCGGCGTCCACCACTCCCCCGGTACGGCGCCCCCGGTCTGCTCCTGGCAGGGGTCGGTGAGCTGCCACCACCGCCGGGTCACGGGGTCGGCGGCCATCCTGGCCATATCGGCGGCGTAGTCCTCGCCGACGTACTCGGCGTACGAGAACAGCAGCTCGCCCTCGAGGAAGACCGAGTAATTGCGGAGATGGCAGGCGGAGATCATCGCCAGCACCTCCGGCCAGACCTCCGCATGCAGCCGCAGGTACTCCTCACGGTGTTCCGGACGCAGCCGGATCAGCTTCCCGAGGCGCCGCATCGGAGCGGCGCCCTCGTCCCTCGTCGCACACATGGCGGCATCCTTCCCCGCCGCCCCGCCGGCCGCACCCGCTGGCCCGAACCACCATGAACTCCTCGTGCCACGACAGGAATTGGTTGACGGCGCGTACATCTGACCGTTCCACTGAGGCCATGCGTCCTCAGCAGCGGCTGGTCACCCGTGACCACATCGACTTCGGCCGGTACGTCATCCCGATCGTGCGCGAGGAGGTCGCCGAAGGCGATGCGGAGCGGGCGGCCACCGACGGCCGGCAGGCGTCGTAACGGTCGTCCGCCCTTCCCGCCGACAGCAGCCGGCGCCGCACCCCGCGGAACGGGGGTGCGGCGCCGTCGCACTGCCGGGCCGGGCGCGGCCGCTCAGCCCACCGACGAGTACGCCACCACGCCTCGCAGCACACCGTCCACGGCCTTGCGGGCCGTACGGGCGACCGTGCCGCCGGGCGGGGCCGCGGCCGCGATCTGGCCGAGGACATCGATCAGCTGCTTGCACCAGCGGACGAAGTCACCGGCGGGCATCTCCGCCTCCCGGAGCACCTCGTCGAGGCCGAAGCCGGAGGCCCAGCGGTAGGCGGCCCAGGCGAAGCCGAGGTCCGGCTCGCGCTGGCCGACGCCCTCCGCCTGGTTGATCTTGTGGTCCTCCTCCAGGGCGTCCAGCCGGCCCCAGATGCGGACCATCTCGCCCAGCGCGTCCCGGGCCTTGCCGGCCGGCAGTTTGGGCGCCACCGCATCGTCCGCCTGCCGCGCCTCGTACACCAGCGCCGAGGCGCAGGCCGCCAGCTCCGCCGGGCCGAGGCCCTCCCAGACGCCCTCGCGCAGACATTCGCTCGCCAGCAGATCCAGCTCGCCGTAGAGCCGGGCCAGCCGGCGGCCCTCGTCGGTGACGGTGTCGCCCTCGAGGTAGTCCAGCTCCGTCAGCAGGGCACAGATCCGGTCGAAGGTGCGGGCGATGGTGTTCGTCCGCCCCTCGATCCGGCGCTCCAGCTGGCGGGTGTCCCGCTGCAGCCGGTGGTAGCGCTCCGCCCAGCGGGCATGGTCCTCGCGCTCGGCGCAGCCATGGCAGGGGTGCGCCCGGATCTCCGTGCGCAGCCGGGCGATCTCGCGGTCGTCGGCCGCCACCGAGCGGGGCTTGCGGTGCCGCGAGGGCACGACATGGCCGGCCTTCGTCCGCAGCGCGGACGCCAGATCACGGCGCGACTGCGGGCTGCGGGCGTTGAAGGACTTGGGGATCCGCATCCGGTCCAGCGCCTCGACCGGCACCGGGAAGTCCATCGACGCCAGCCGCTTGACCTGCCGCTCGGCGGTCAGCACCAGCGGCCGCGGGCCGTCCTGCGCATCGAAGCCGCGATGGCCGTTGGTCCGCCCCGAGGGCATGCCGGGGTCGAGGACCAGCGCGAGACCGGCGTACTTGCCGGTCGGCACATGGATGACGTCGCCGGGCTTCAGCTTCTCCAGCGCCGCCGCTGCCGCCACCCGCCGCTGTGCCGCGCCCTGCCGGGCCAGCTCCGTCTCCCGCTCCTTCAGCTCCCGCCGCAGCCGGGAGTACTCCTCGAAGTCGCCGAGGTGACAGGTCATCGAGCCGCGGTAGCCCTCCAGCCCCTCCTCGTTCTTCTGCACCTGCCGCGTGATCCCGACCACCGACTTGTCGGCCTGGAACTGCGCGAAGGACATCTCCAGCAGCTCCCGCGAACGGTGCCTGCCGAACTGGGAGACGAGGTTGACCGCCATGTTGTACGACGGCTTGAAGGAGGACCGCAGCGGATACGTACGGGTCCCGGCGAGCCCGGCCAGCGCGCCCGGGTTCATCCCCCGCTGCCACAGGACCACCGCATGGCCCTCGATGTCGATCCCGCGGCGCCCGGCCCGGCCGGTCAGCTGGGTGTACTCGCCGGGGGTGATGTCGGCGTGCTGCTCGCCGTTCCACTTCACGAGCTTTTCCAACACCACGGACCGCGCGGGCATGTTGATGCCCAGCGCCAGCGTTTCGGTGGCGAAGACGGCCTTGACCAGGCCCTTGACGAACAGCTCCTCGACGACCTCCTTGAACGTCGGCAGCATGCCGGCGTGGTGCGCCGCGATGCCCCGCTCCAGGCCCTCCAACCACTCGAAGTAGCCCAGCACATGGAGGTCGTCGTCCGGGATGCCGGCCGTCCGCGCCTCCACTATGCGGCGGACCTCCTCGCGGCCCTCCTGGTCGTTGAGCCGCAGGCCGGAGTACAGGCACTGCTGGACGGCGGCCTCGCAGCCGGCGCGGCTGAAGATGAAGGTGATCGCGGGCAGCAGGCCCTCGTTGTCGAGGCGATCGATGACCTCGGGACGGCTCGGCGTCCAGATCCGGGCACGCTGACGGCGCTCCCGCTCGCGGTCCGCCTCGCGCATATTGCGGCCGCGGCGCTTGTCCCGGCCGAACGTCGGCCGGCTGTTCTCCATCCGCGCCAGCCGCTCCAGATCGGGATTGACCTCGCGGCGGCCGCCGCTCTGCCCGTCCCGCTCCTCGAACAGGTCGTATATCCGGCGGCCCGCGAGGACGTGCTGCCACAGCGGCACCGGGCGGTGCTCGGAGACGATCACGGCCGTGTCGCCACGGACCGTGTCCAGCCAGTCACCGAACTCCTCGGCGTTGGAGACCGTCGCCGACAGCGACACCAGGGTCACCGACTCGGGGAGATGGATGATCACCTCTTCCCAGACGGCGCCGCGGAAGCGGTCGGAGAGGTAGTGCACCTCGTCCATGACCACATAGCCGAGGCCGACCAGCGACCGGGAGCCCGCATAGAGCATGTTCCGCAGCACTTCGGTGGTCATCACGACCACCGGAGCCTCGGAGTTGACGCTGTTGTCGCCGGTCAGCAGACCGACCTTCTCGGCGCCGTAACGCTTGACCAGATCCTGGTACTTCTGGTTGGACAGCGCCTTGATGGGCGTGGTGTAGAAGCATTTTCGGCCCTGCTCCAGGGCCAGGTGGACGGCGAATTCGCCGACGATCGTCTTTCCGGATCCGGTAGGGGCCGCGACCAGCACGCCCTTGCCGGCCTCCAGGGCCTGGCACGCCTCGACCTGGAACGGATCCAGACCGAAGTCGTACATCTCTCGGAAAGGGGCGAGTGCGGTGGCCTGCTCGGCCGCCCGGAGCTTGGCGGCGGCATAGCGCTCAGCAGGGGACATGTCCTCGGTCATCGTGCTTACGAGCCTACCGGCCACCTCTGACAACGACCCGATCTTTATGGCGGCCCTTTACCGAACGGGCACGAGGCGGTGCCGTACGCCGCCCCGCCGGCCGGCACCGGGGCGGGCCCCGCTGCCTCCTGCCCGCCCCGCGGGAACCAACACCCGCGCAGGCCCCGCCCGCACACGGCGAACGGCCCCCGGCTCATCGAGCACGGGGACCGTCACCCACCCACCAGGGTGCTTGCATCACGTCAGGTAAGCAGCCGTCACGTCACGTCGTCGTACCCGCCACGGCGCCGCGCATCGCCCTCGGCCGCGTCACCGCTCGCCTGCTCCGGGAGCATCCGGCCGGAGGGGACCGACTCGATCTCACCGACCTCCGAAGGCGTCAGATCGAGCTCCGAGGCCTCGTCGTCGCTCAGCCCCGCGTCCGGGTTGCCGAGCTTGCGACGGCGGTCGTTGAGGAGGCAGATGCCGGCGGCGCCGAAGTACAGCACCACGATCGGAGCGGCCAGCAGACCCATGGTCAGCGGGTCGCCGGTCGGGGTGGCGATGGCCGCGAAGATCGTGATGCCCAGCACCATGAACCGCCACCAGCTCAGGATCCGGCGGCCGGTCAGCACCCCGCCGAAGTTGAGCAGCACCAGGAGCAGCGGCAGCTCGAAGGCGAGACCGAAGACCACGATCATGCGCGTGACGATGTCGAAGAAGTCGTCGGCCGGGAAGAAGTTGGCCCAGTCGTCCGGGGTCAGGCCGACCAGGGCACCGGCCGTGGTGGGCAGCACCGCGTAGGCCAGGTAGGCGCCGGCGAGGAAGAGCGGCACTCCGGCCCCGACGAAGCTCAGCGCGTACTTTTTCTCGCTCCGGTGCAGACCCGGCGCGAGGAAGGCCCAGAGCTGGTAGAGCCAGATCGGGCTGGCGCCGACGACGCCTGCCGTGAGGGAGAGCTTGAGCATGATCGTGAACGGTGCGAGCAGACCGTTCGCGACGACCTGGGCACAGGGATGGTCGCGCGGGCCGGTCGTGCTGCCCTTGGCGCAGCCGACCGAGTCGATGACCGGGCCCGTGATGAAGTGGGCGATGGCGTCGTACTGCCACATCGCGATGGCGGTGATCACACACATCGCCAGCACCGACTTCAGCAGCCGGTTGCGCAGCTCACGCAGATGCGCCGCGAGCGGCATCCGCCCCTCGGGGTCCTTCTCCTGCTTGCGGGCAGACTTGGGCAACCCACGTCCTCGTCTCGTGCGTCAGCCTTTTCCCGAAACGGATCGGTGCGGCTGGATCGGTTCGGCTCAGCTCTGGTTGGTGCGGTGCGGCTCGGCCACCGGGCGCGAGCTGTTCACATCACCGGGCGCTGCCTGAATCGTACGAGGAGCCTGCTGCGCGGCATCGGCGGGCGTCTCGGAGGTGGTACCGGTCGTGGCCCCGCCGTCCGCATCGCCCTCCTTCTTCATCGCCTTGGCCTCGCTCTTCAGGATGCGAGCCGACTTGCCGAGGGACCGCGCCATGTCAGGAAGTTTCTTCGCGCCGAAGAGCAGCACAATCACGACGAGGATCAGAATGATCTCGGGGGCCCTCAGGTTGCTGAGCATCTGCGACTACCTTCTCGCCGGGGCGGCGTCTGCTGTGGTGCCTGCCGATAGGGTCGGACTGGCGTCCTGGTGCTGGCACGATCGTAACGTTCGGTGGTGAACGCCGGGCAATCCCCTCACGTACTCGCGATTGCCTCGACCGCCGCACTGTCTGAACCGCGCAAGCAGCGTACCTCTCCGCCCGGCCCAGCAGCAGAGCGCCGGAGCCCCTGGCTACGACTTCAGTCCCTGCCGGTCTCGTGCATCCGGGACGCGAGCGGAACGGCCGCCCGCTCCAGATCCTCGGCGGCCCGCTGGATCCGCTCCGACGTCGCTCCGACCTGGCGGGCCAGCCGTCGCACCTCGACGAAGACGCGGACGGCGAGGACACCGAGCACGGCGATCCCGGCGAAGCCGAGGGCGATGGCGATCATGGACCAGAGCATGGGACGAGCCTATCGGTCAGCCCATGTGCAGCCGCAGCGTGCGGACCCCGCCGCCGGTGAGGAGCTCGATGATCCGCTCGCCGGCCGGTTTGCGCACCGCACGGCGGCAGTCCGGGCAGGTGAAGGAGTAGAAGGTGGTGCGGCTGCTGGCGCCGATCGCCAGCCGGAAGGCGTCCGAGGCCAGCTCGAAGCGGCCCCGGCAGTCCGGGCAGGCCGCTTTGAAGACCACCGGGGCGGTCATGCCCGCCAGGGTGGTGGTCGCCATCGTGGTCGTCATCCTTCGCTGCCTCCTCCTTCTCCCGGTGCCGGACGGCGCGCCGCCCGGCACGCCGCGTTCACTCGCCGTACGCCGCGAGCGCCCGCTCGGCGGCCTGCCGCGCGCTGTCGGCGAGCTCCTGCGGCGCCACGATCCGGCCGTCCCGGCCGAGGCGCAGCGCCAGCCGCCGCAGCGACGCCGGGTCCGGGGTGCGCAGGGTGATGCGCAGTCCGCCGTCGGGGAGCTCCTCGGCACTGTCGTGCGGGTAGTACTCGGCGACCCAGCGGCCACCGGGCCCGACCTCGATGGACACCTCGGGGTCCTCGGCCGCGGGCTGCACCAGCCCCTCCGACAGATCGCGCAGCTCGACCGGCGGCGGGTCGGCGGGGGCGTCCAGCAGCCTGATCTCGGCGACCCGGTCGAGCCGGAAGGTGCGCCGGGCCTCGGAGAGCCGGCACCACGCCTCCATATAGGTGTGGCCGACGGCGAACAGCCGGATCGGGTCGACCTCGCGCTCGGTCAGCTCGTCGCGGGCCGGGGAGTAGTAGCGCAGCCACAGCCGCCGCCGCTCGGCGATGGCGCGGTCCACGTCGGCGAAGACCCCGCCCTCGGACTCGAAGGTCACCGACAGCCGGGCACTGGCGCCGGCCGCCTCGCCGGCCGCCGCCTCCAGCTTCGCGGTGGCCCGCAGCAGCGCCTGCCGGTCGCCCTCGCGCAGCCCGGGGAGGGTCGCCACCGCGCGGGCCGCGACCAGCAGGGCGGTCGCCTCGTCGGCGGCCAGCCGCAGCGGCTCGGCGACGTCGTCGGGGTTGTGCCACCAGATGCGGTCGCCGTCGGTGTCGATGTCCAGGAGGTCGCCGCCGCGGAAGCTCGTCCCGCACATCGGCAGGACGTCGAGGTCGGCGATCAGCTCGTCCTCGGTGATGCCGAAGGCGCGGGCGACGTCCCCGACGCGGGCGCCGGGGCGCTCGCGCAGATAGGTCACCAGGGACAGCATCCGGCGGGTCTGGTCGATCGCGTTCGTCGCCATGGGTCTCGTATCCCTCTCAGCCCTTGGCCACGGCACGCAGCCGGTCGATGACCTCGGCGCGCAGTTCCGCGGGTTCCAGTACGACCACGTCGGGCCCGAACTCCACCAGCCAGGCGTCAAGGCCATGTCCGTTGGGGATCTCCAGCTCGTCCCAGCCGTCGCCCAGCTCGCGGACGGTGAGCGCACGGGCGCGCAGCGGATAGCCGTGCTCGGCGCGGAGCCTGATCCTTGCGGTGCCGGTCGCGGTCTCGCCGGCCCAGCTCTCGACGGTCTCGCGGACGGTGACGTGGTCGGGCACCGGCGCGGTGAACGCCCCTTGCCGGGAACGGACCTTGCCGGTGATCCGGGAGAGCCGGAAGACCCGCTCCGCCTTGCGCTCGCGGTCCCATCCGGCGACGTACCAATGGCCCCGCCAGCATTCGAGGATCCACGGTTCGACCTGCCGCTGCTCGGGCCGGGCGGCGTTCGACTTGCGGTAGTCGAAGACGACCGGGCGGCGGTCGCGGCAGGCCAGCATCAACGGCTCGAAGGCGGCCTCATGGGCGGGGATACGGGGCTCCAGGGCGCTGTGCGGCTGCCCGGCGTCGTAGTCCGTACCGTCCGGCATACCGGCCGCGCGCAGCTTCTGCAGCGCACCGCTGGCGGCACCGGCCAGCCGGGCCTGCTGCCAGATCTTCGCGGCGAGCCCCAGGGCGGCGGCCTCCTCGGCGTCCAGCGTGATCGGGGGCAGGCGGTTGCTGTCGCGGCGGGCGAGGTAGCCGATGTCGCCCTCGATGCCTTCGACGGTCTCGATGACCAGGCCGAGCTCGCGCAGATCGTCCTTGTCGCGCTCGAACATGCGGTTGAACGAGTCGTCGCTGTTGGCCTCGATATAGGCCTCGATGGACGACCTCAGCTCACGCTTGGTCAGCGGGCGTCGCGTCCCCAACAGGCACAGCGCCAGATTCATCAGCCGCTCGGCCTTGGCAATGGCCATCGACGCCCTTTCTCGTTGAACTCCCGATCGTTGACCGTACCGCTCGGGGAGGTCAGGGCAAAAGCCGAGGGCACCACGACCGAGGGCCCGTGCCATCGCGGCACGGGCCCTCGGATACGTCAGCGACGGTCGCGCACGGCGACCGGCAGGGGTCTCAGACGGAGACCAGGTCGCAGACGAAGATCAGCGTCTCGCCCGGGGCGATCCGGCCGCCACCGGCGCCGCGGTCGCCGTACGCGAGGTGCGCGGGGATGGTCAGCCGGCGGCGGCCGCCGACCTTCATGCCCTGCACGCCCTGGTCCCAGCCGGCGATGACCTGGCCGGCGCCCAGCTGGAACTGCAGCGGCTTGCCGCGGTTCCAGCTCGCGTCGAACTCCTCGCCGGTGCTGAACGACACGCCGACGTAGTGGACGGAGACGGTGTCCCCGGCCTTGGCGACCGGCCCGTCGCCCTCCGTCAGGTCCACGATCTCGAGCTCGGTGGGAGCCGGGCCCTCAGGAAAGTCGATCTCGGGCTTGTCGATGCTCACGAATGTGCTCCTACTTACGAATCTTTACGATTACGGCGCCCAGTCTCGCAGATCCGTGTCAGCTGACGCTGAGGACGTCCACGGAGAACACCAGGTCAGAACCGATGGACTTCTGCTGCTCGGCGGTCAGCTTGCTCTTCGGCACCACGATCAGCACCCGGCTGCCGGCCTTCTTGCCCTTGAGGCCTTCCTTCCAGCCCGGCAGCTGAGCGACCGGCACGTCCTGCGCCCCGGGCTGCCCCGGCGCCCAGGTGTCGGCGAGCACCTTGCCACCCTTCCAGGTGACCGCCGTGTAGTTGGCACGCACGATGCTCTTCGGGCTGATCGGCGCGCCCTTGCCCTCGATGATCGTCGCGCTCTCGATGTCCTTCGGCGCGTCCGTGTCCTTCGGGAGGGTGATCTTCGGCGCCTTGGCGTCGATGTTGGTGCCGACCTTGGGGAGGTCCGTGTTGTCCTGCGCGACCGGCTTGCCCTCGATCTTGTTCGGCATGATCTTCTTGAGATCGACGACGAAGACCAGCGTGGAGTTGGCCGGGATGTTCTGCTGCGCCTGCGCCCCGTAGCCCTTGTCCGGCGGGATGACCAACTCCACCCGGCTGCCGAGCTTCTGACCCACCAGGCCCTCGTCCCAGCCCTTGATGACCTTGCCGCTGCCGATCTCGAAGGTGGCCGGCGCGCCGCGGTCCCAGCTGTTGTCGAAGGCCTTGCCGTCCCAGGTCTGGCCGAGGTAGTTGGCGTTGAGGGCCTCGCCCTTCTTCACCTCCGGCCCGTCGCCCTTCTTGAGGACCTTGACCTGAAGCTTCTTGGGCGGGGAGCCCTCCCCCTTGTCGACCGTGGGCTTGGCATCCGCCTGCCCACTCACCTTCGGCGCTGAGCCGCCCTCGGATGAGTCGTCATTGCCGCAGGCCGCTGCGGAAACGAGGAGCAGGGGCACGGCGATCAGGGCTGCGATTCGGCGTCGGCGCACGTATATCCCTCAAAACGGGCTGCGATCAGAATGAATGGACGGAGCCACTCTAGCCACGCCAAGCGAAAGTGGCGGGCTCGTGTCACACGAGCCCGCCACTGTCCCATCCGACCGGCCCCCTCACCGGGG
Organism: Streptomyces caniferus; assembly: GCF_009811555.1. Classification (GTDB taxonomy): domain Bacteria; phylum Actinomycetota; class Actinomycetes; order Streptomycetales; family Streptomycetaceae; genus Streptomyces; species Streptomyces caniferus. Next base: position 1,824,793 of record NZ_BLIN01000005.1, read on the forward strand.
CCACATGCCTCGACCGCCGTCACTCGACCGGCCCGGATTCCCCGCCGTGCGTCCCGCGGGGAATCCGCCCGATACCGGCAGCGGCGAATCCGGTCACATACCTGCGATCAGCTTCTCCACCCGGTCGTCCACCGAACGGAAGGGGTCCTTGCACAGGACCGTTCGCTGCGCCTGGTCGTTCAGCTTGAGATGCACCCAGTCGACGGTGAAATCACGGCGCTGTTCCTGCGCACGGCGAATGAAGTCGCCGCGCAGCCTGGCGCGCGTGGTCTGCGGCGGGACCGACTTGCCCTCGAAGATCTTCAAGTCGTTGCAGATCCGCGCCGCTTGCCCCTTCCGCTCCAGGAGGTAGTAGAGCCCCCGGCGACGGTGGATGTCGTGGTACGCGAGGTCTATCTGCGCCACCCGGGGGTGGGACATGGTGATGTTGTTCTTTGTGCGGTACCGCTCGATGAGCTGATGTTTCATCACCCAGTCGATCTCGGTCGAGATGCGGTCGAGCTCCTCGTCCCGGATCGCCTCGAGCGTACGGCCCCACAGTTCCAGGACCCGCTCGACGGTGCCCGTACGGATTCCGCGGCGGTCGACGAAGTCCACGGCCTTCTCGTAGTACTCCTGCTGGACCTCGAGCGCCGATGCCTCGCGCCCGCTGGCCAGCCGCACCTTGCGCTGGCCGGTGATGTCATGGCTGACCTCACGGATGGCCCGGATCGGGTTCTCCAGCGTCAGATCGCGCATGACCGTGCCCGCCTCGATCATGCGCAGCACGAGGTCGGTGGCCCCGACCTTCAGCATCATGGTCGTCTCGGACATGTTGGAGTCGCCGACGATGACATGCAGCCGGCGATAGCGCTCGGCGTCCGCATGCGGTTCGTCGCGGGTATTGATGATCGGCCGGGAGCGGGTCGTCGCCGAGGAGACGCCCTCCCAGATGTGCTCCGCACGCTGGCTGACGCAGTAGACGGCGCCCCGCGGAGTCTGCAGCACCTTGCCCGCGCCGCACAGCAGCTGACGGGTGACGAGGAACGGAATGAGGATGTCCGCGAGCCGGGAGAACTCACCATGACGGGCGACGAGATAATTCTCGTGACACCCGTAGGAGTTTCCCGCCGAATCGGTGTTGTTCTTGAAGAGATAGACGTCGCCCGCGATTCCCTCCTCATGCAGGCGGCGCTCGGCGTCGACGAGCAGGCCCTCGAGAATGCGCTCGCCGGACTTGTCGTGCGTGACCAGCTCGGTCACGTTGTCGCACTCGGGAGTTGCGTATTCCGGGTGCGAACCCACATCCAAGTACAGGCGGGCACCGTTCCGCAGGAAGACATTGCTGCTGCGGCCCCATGACACGACACGGCGGAAGAGGTACCGCGCCACTTCGTCAGGCGACAGTCGGCGCTGTCCCCTGAACGTGCACGTGACGCCGTACTCGTTCTCCAGCCCGAAAATGCGGCGGTCCATGACTGAACATTACGCCTGACGGCCTGCTCTGAAACCGGGTTCGACGGCCCCGTTTCGATCATTTTCCGCCGGGGCCGCACCTGCCGGGCCCAGTACGGGTTCCCCGAGAAATCGCTTCGTCGACAAAAGGACGAGCAGCGCGGCGAGCCCACCGGCGCCTGCCACCGCGAATCCCGCCACCGCGCCACCGCCTTCGACGGCCGGACCCACCACGGAAGCACCCACCGCCGAGCCGACACCGAACGTCGTCACCAGCCAGGAGAACGCCTCCGTCACCGTGCCCCGCGGCGCATGACGGTCCACCACCACGAAGGCACAGGCCAGCGCCGGCGCCAGGAACACCCCCGCGACACCGGTCAACGCCGTCATCCCGGCCACCCCCGGCGCCAGCGCCAGCGGCAGATAGCCCAGTGCCAGCAGCCCGATCAGCAACCGCAGGCGCCCCTCCGGCCGCCCCGGCCACTCGCGCGCGCCGTAGCCCAGGCCGCCGATCAGCGCACCGACCCCCAGCGCGGACAGCAGCAGGCTGGCGACCATCCCCCCGCCGTGCTCATCGGCGTACGCCACCGCGGCGACCGCGATCGACCCCAGCGCCAGGCCCACGAAGAAGAACGCCCCGATCAGCACCAGCATCCCGGCCGAGCGCAACGCGCCCAGCCAGTGCGCCTCACGCGGCCCGCTGCGCCACTGCCGGGACGGCTCGGAGACCACCACGGAGAGCGCCCCGAGCACCCCGAGCAGATTGATCACCAGCAGTGCGACCCCCTCCGACCAGGCCGCCACACACAGCGTCACCAGCAGCGGTCCCACCGCGAACATGACTTCCTGTGCCACCGCGTCCAGCGCATAGGCGGCGTGCACCCGGTCCGCACGCTTGAGGACGCCGGGCCACAGCGCCCGCAGGCCGCCCTCCAGGGGCGGGGTGAAAAATCCGGCGATCACCATGGCGGCGTAGGCGAGCCACAGCGGCTGCAGACCGACGGCCGCGAGCAGCGCCATGCCGAGCGCGGAGAGCACCGAGGCGGGCAGCATCACCCGCGGCTGCCCGTGGAGGTCCACCGCCCGGCCCAGCAGCGGCTGGCCGACGGCGTTGCAGACGCCGTAGACCGCGGAGAGCGCCCCGGCCAGGGCGTAGCTGCCGCCCTCGGCGCGCACGAAGAGGACCACGGCCAGCGCCGCCGTGGCGTTCGGCAGCCTGCCGACCAAGGTCCCCGTCAGGAGCCGGGCCGCGTGCCGGGTTCTGAGCAGCTCCGCATATCCCGCGGCCATCCCTGCCCCTTTCCCGCCCGGACCCGCCGGACGTGTTACGTATAACTGCCGCCGTTATACGTACCATGTGCCTCACCCACAGTCCACCCGCAACGGCCGCACGCGAGGAGCGAAACGCCCGGTGACCAGCAACGAGACCGCCGCACCCGGAAGGCGCCCGGCCGCCCGCACGACCAGCCGGGACGTGGCCCGCGCCGCCGGAGTCTCCCAGGCCGCCGTCTCGCTGGTCCTGGGCGACAAATGGCGCGGCCGGGTCTCCCCCGCCAAGGCCGAAGCCGTCCGCACCGCCGCCCGCGAGCTGGGCTACCGCCCCAACCTCGCCGCCCGCAGCCTGCGGATGGGCCGCACCCGCACCGCGCTCCTCGTCGTCCCCGCCCTGACCACCGAATTCTTCGCCCGCGTCTACACCGGCGCGGCCCGGATCGCCGCCGACCACGGCTTCGGAGTGGTCCTCTACCCGTCCCCCGAGGGCATCGGCCCGGCCCGCGACCCCTTCGACTCCGCCGCGGCCACCCTGGACGGCGTGATCGCCTCGTCCATGGCAGCCGAGGCCCTCACCGCCCTCCGCGACGCGGACCTGCCCCTGGTCATGCTCGACAGCGACCCCGACGACGAGCGGGCCACCGCCACCGTCAACCTCGACATCGCCGACGGCGTACGCCAGTTGACCGCCCATCTGACGGCCCTCGGCCACCGCCGCATCACCCACCTCGCGGCCGATGTGGACTCCTGGACCTTCGATCTGCGCGCCCGTGCCGTCGCCGAAGCCCTGGAGAACACCCCCGGCGCCCGGCTGCGCCGGCAGCCGGCCGCCCTCGGCGTCGACGCCGGGCTGCACGCCGCACACACCGCCCTGACCGCCCCCGGCCCCCGCCCCACCGCCCTGCTCTGCGACGACGACATCATCGCCGCGGGCGCCTGCAAGGCCGTACGGCGGCTGGGCCTGCGGGTCCCCGAGGACGTCTCCGTGACCGGCTTCGACGACCTGGCCCTGGCCGTCGCCGTCGAACCGGAGCTGACGACCGTACGACTGCCCGCCGAGGAGTTCGGCGAGGCCGGCATGCGGGCCCTGATGAGCGTCCTCGACGGCCGCCCGGCCGAGGCGCCCACCCTGCCGGTCGAACTGGTCACCCGGGGCTCCACCGCCCCGCCCGCGAACGCCCCCGGAAACGCGGAGCGCCCCGGCGGGCAGTGACCCACCGGGGCGCGCACGGGGCACACAGGCCCTCAGCGCTGCGTCAGAGCAGCGGCTCCCCTTCGGAGCCGTCCTCGCCCGCAGAGCTGCCCTTGCCCTTGCTCTCCTTGCCCTTGGCGCCGGTTCCCTCCGCGGTGGCCCCGGACTCTCCGGCACCGTCACCCGCATCGGCGTCCGCCGCCGCGTCCCCGGTGTCCGCCCCGCCGCTCTCGTCCAGCAGCCGGGACAGCTGCCGCCCCAGGATCCGCTTGAACTTGCGCTGCTGCGGGCGCGTACGGTCCAGCGTCGCGACCTCCAGCTGCTCGGCGGTCAGCCGGCGCTCACCGCCGTTGTTGTCGCGCGACAGCGACTCCACCGCCAGCTTGAGCGCCTCGGCCAGCGTCATACCGTCACGGTGACGCTGGTCGAGATAGCTGCTGATCTGGTCGGCATTGCCGCCGACCGCCACCGAGCCGTGCTCGTCGACGATCGAGCCGTCGTGCGGCAGCCGGTAGATCTGGTCGTCCTCGGGGGCCGCCCCGACCTCGGCGACGATCAGCTCGACCTCGTAGGGCTTCTCGGCGGCGCTGGAGAAGATCGTGCCGAGCGTCTGGGCGTAGACGTTCGCCAGGCCCCGCGCGGTCACGTCCTCCCGGTCGTAGGTGTAGCCCCGCAGATCGGCGTAGCGCACACCGCCGATCCGCAGATTCTCGAACTCGTTGTACTTGCCGACCGCCGCGAAGGCGATGCGGTCATAGATCTCGCTGACCTTGTGCAGGGCGCGGGAGGGATTCTCGGCGACGAAGACCACGCCGTCGGTGTACTGCAGCACCACGACACTGCGGCCGCGCGCGATGCCCTTGCGGGCGTACTCCGCGCGGTCGGCCATGGCCTGCTGGGGTGAGACATAGAACGGCGTCGACACCGGCTATCCGTCCCTTCCTGTCAAAAGCTCTCTCGGTAGCTGGGGGAGCATGGCGAACATCCGTCCCGTCAGAGCAGCGCGGCGCGCGGGCCGTCGGGCTGTTCGAGGCGGCGCTCATGCACGGCACGGGCGATCTCGGAGACCTCGTCGTCACTGAGCCTCTTGAAGCCGTCCTCGGTGATCGCCGTGACGATGGGGTAGATCCGCCGCCCCATATCGGGCCCGCCGGTCGCCGAATCGTCGTCGGCCGCGTCATAGAGCGCCTGGACGACGGCGGTCGCGGCCTGATCCTCCGTGAAATCCTCCCGGTAGAGCTTCTTCAGCGCACTGCGCGCGAAGACCGAGCCGGAACCCGTCGCCGCGTAACCGTGCTCCTCCGACCGCCCGCCGGTGACGTCGTACGAGAAGATCCGGCCCTTCTCGCGGTCGAGGTCGTATCCGGCGAACAACGGCACCACGGCGAGGCCCTGCATGGCCATCCCGAGGTTGCTGCGAATCATCGTCGACAGACGATTCGCCTTGCCCTCCAGGGAGAGTTGGGCACCCTCGACCTTCTCGAAGTGCTCCAGCTCCAGCTGGAAGAGCTTGACCATCTCCACCGCGAGACCCGCCGTGCCCGCGATGCCGACCGCCGAATACTCGTCGGCCGGGAAGACCTTCTCGATATCACGCTGCGCGATGACATTGCCCATGGTCGCCCGCCGGTCGCCGGCGAGCACCACGCCTCCGGGGAACGCCGTGGCAACGATCGTCGTGCCGTGCGGCGCCTCGATGACACCCTGCACCGGCGGCAACGGGCGGTTGCCCGGCAGCAGCGCGGGCGAGTGCTCGCCGAGGAAATCCATGAAGGACGAGGATCCGGGCGTCAGGAAGGCAGCTGGTAGACGCCCGGTGCTTCGAATATTGGCTTCCACACGTTTCCTTCCAGATATGCGATGGCCCGCCGCAGGGCGTCGGGGTCATCCCTCAACTTGCCGAGTGCCGAGTTGCAGTTGAAGCACAGTACGCCTCGGACCTTACCCGTATCGCGGTCGTGATCCACATGCTCGCGACCTGGCTCGACGCAGATCGGGCAGATACCGGACCGCTCCTTGATCATCGCGTCCCGCTCGGCCACGGTGCGGCCGTGGTGACGCTCGAGAGGGCCCGCTCGATCGTGGACGGCCCGGCACCCCGTGCGGCGCACCGGCAGGCCGTCGGAGGCAGTCGCTTTGCCATGCCACTCGCTGCGGGGTGGGACCTTCCCGCACGCGCGGCACCGCGTGTGTCCGGGCGGGACATCCGCCTTTTCCCGCACCGTTCTTCCCAGAGCCTCCCGTCGGCGCCGGCAGTACGTGGCTCCGTAATCCGCCACGCACCCCCGACGCCGCATTCGGAGTCCCTCACACCGGTTCTCGTCCGAAGCGAACGAGGCCGGCGATAAACGGCGCTCGCACCCGGTGCAATTCTTGTCGACCGAGTCGGACATCGCCGCTATTGTCCGCCTTTTTGCACGAAGGACCGAACGAAGTCCTCTGCGTTCTCCTCGAGCACATCGTCGATTTCGTCCAGAACGGAATCCACGTCGTCCGACAACTTTTCCTGGCGTTCCTTGAGGTCTTCCGAGGCCTGCGCGTCCTCTGTCTGCTCCTCGACCTCTTCGGTGGAACGCGTGGCCTTTGCCTGTCCGCCGCCGCTGTCCTTGGTCGCCATGTCCCTCACCCCGCTCGGTTCGCCCCGCTCGATGTGACCTTCAAGATCCGACCCTACAAGCAGGGTCCGACATCGGCCCTGCACTTCCTGCAACGACCGGGAGTCACCTCGATGATTCCCGCACCGCGACGATTTCAGCCGCGGATCGGCCGTGGATCGTGAAGAATTCTGTCGTGCACCTGCCGACACTCAGCGGCCGGAAAGCGTCCTCACCAGCTCCTCCGCGGTACGACAGCGGTCGAGAAGCTCCTTCACGTGCTTACGGGTGCCCCGCAGCGGCTCCAGCGTGGGGACCCGTTGCAGGGAGTCACGGCCGGGCAGGTCGAAGATGACCGAATCCCAGGAGGCGGCCGCGACGTCGTCCGCGTACTGCTCCAGGCAGCGACCGCGGAAGTAGGCCCTGGTGTCCTCCGGAGGCTTCTGCTCGGCCCGCTCGACCTGGGTCTCGTCCAGGAGGCGCTTCATCTTGCCGCGGGCCGCCAGACGGTTGTACAGGCCCTTCTCGGGCCGCACGTCGGCGTACTGCAGGTCGATGAGGTGCAGGCGCGCGGCGTCCCACTCCAGGCCGTCCCGGCGCCGGTAGCCCTCCATCAGCTCCCGCTTGGCGACCCAGTCCAGCTCGCCGGACAGGCTCATCGGGTCGTTCTCCAGCCGGCCGAGCACGTCCTCCCACCGGGTCAGGACGTCCTTGGTCTGCTCGTCCGCATCCGCTCCGTAACGGTCCTCGACATATTTGCGGGCCAGCTCGAAGTACTCCATCTGGAGCTGTACGCCGGTGAGCGTGCGGCCGCTGCGGAGCGTGATCAGGTGTTGCAGAGTGGGGTCGTGCGAGACCTGGTGGAGGGTGCGGACGGGCTGGTCGACGGCCAGGTCGACGGCGATGAAGCCGTCCTCGATCATGGAGAGCACCAGGGAGGTGGTGCCCAGCTTCAGGTACGTCGAGATCTCGGAGAGGTTGGCGTCCCCGATGATGACGTGCAGCCTGCGGTACTTCTCCGCGTCCGCGTGCGGTTCGTCGCGGGTGTTGATGATGGGCCGTTTGAGCGTCGTCTCCAGCCCGACCTCCACCTCGAAGTAGTCGGCGCGCTGGCTGAGCTGGAAGCCGTGCTCATGCCCGTCCTGGCCGATCCCGACCCGGCCGGCGCCGGTGACCACCTGGCGGGAGACGAAGAACGGCGTCAGGTGCCGCACGATGTCCGAGAACGGGGTCTCCCGCTTCATCAGGTAGTTCTCGTGCGTCCCGTAGGAGGCGCCCTTGTTGTCGGTGTTGTTCTTGTAGAGGTGGATGGGCTGGGCGCCGGGGACCTGGGCGGCCCGTTCGGCCGCCTCGGCCATGATCCGCTCGCCGGCCTTGTCCCACAGCACCGCGTCCCGCGGGTTGGTGACCTCGGGGGCGCTGTACTCGGGGTGGGCATGGTCGACGTAGAGCCTGGCGCCGTTGGTGAGGATCACGTTGGCCAGGCCGATGTCCTCGTCCGTGAGCTGGCTGGCGTCCGCGTTGTCGCGTGCGAGGTCGAAGCCGCGGGCGTCCCGCAGCGGGTTCTCCTCCTCGAAGTCCCAGCGGGCACGGCGTGCCCGGTGCATCGCGGCCGCGTAGGCGTTGACGACCTGGGACGAGGTGAGCATGGCATTGGCGTTCGGGTGGCCGGGGACGGAGATCCCGTACTCCGTCTCGATTCCCATTACTCGCCGTACGGTCATGCGGCCCTCCTTGCCCGGCGGCGCCCCCGGATGGGGTCGGCGCTCAAGTACCGCTGCTCTTCCGGTCCGTGTGCGTGCCCCACGCCCGCACAGCGTGACGCAGCGGTACCGAAGAGCCTAGAACGCCTTTGCGGCGCTGGGGAGATCATTACAGTCATTGCTCCAGTCCGGTTTTCCCTGGTCCACCGCGCCCTTTTGGAGTGCGGTTCTGGCGCCCCCGGAAAAGCGTCCGGCTGCGGACGCCCCGTGCAGGACATCCGCAGCCGGAGGGCGGTGTTACAGGTATTGGCCGGTATTCGCCACCGTGTCGATGGAGCGACCGGTGTCCGCGCCCTGCTTTCCGGTGACGAGCGTACGGATGTATACGATCCGCTCGCCCTTCTTTCCGGAGATACGGGCCCAGTCGTCCGGGTTGGTGGTGTTGGGCAGGTCCTCGTTCTCCTTGAACTCGTCCACGCATGCCTGGAGGAGGTGGGAGACGCGAAGCCCCTTCTGATTGTGTTCGAGGAAGGCCTTGATGGCCATCTTCTTTGCGCGTCCTACGATGTTTTCGATCATCGCACCGGAGTTGAAGTCCTTGAAGTAGAGGACTTCCTTGTCACCATTGGCGTAGGTGACCTCCAGGAAGCGATTTTCCTCGGATTCCGCGTACATCTGCTCGACGACGGATTGAATCATTCCGCTCACTGCGGCCTTCCGCGAGTCGCCGTGTTCGGCGAGATCGTCGGAGTGCAGCGGCAGGCGTTCCGTGAGGTACTTCGAGAAGATGTCCTTGGCGGCTTCCGCGTCGGGACGCTCGATCTTGATCTTCACGTCGAGGCGGCCGGGGCGCAGGATCGCGGGGTCGATCATGTCCTCGCGGTTCGAGGCACCGATCACGATCACGTTTTCCAGGCCCTCGACGCCGTCGATCTCGGAGAGCAGCTGCGGGACGATGGTGTTCTCCACGTCCGAGCTGACGCCGGATCCCCGGGTGCGGAAGAGGGAGTCCATCTCGTCGAAGAAGACGATGACGGGGGTGCCCTCGCTCGCCTTTTCCCTGGCGCGCTGGAAGACCAGCCGGATGTGCCGCTCGGTCTCGCCGACGTACTTGTTGAGCAGCTCGGGGCCCTTGATGTTGAGGAAGAAGCTCTTCCCCGCGGGCTGCCCGGTCACCTCGGCGACCTTCTTGGCAAGGGAGTTGGCGACCGCCTTGGCGATGAGGGTCTTGCCACAGCCCGGCGGGCCGTAGAGCAAGACGCCCTTGGGCGGGCGGAGTTCGTGCTCCTTGAAGAGGTCGGGGTAGAGGTACGGAAGCTCGACCGCATCCCGGATCAGTTCGATCTGGCCGCCCAGACCGCCGATCTTGGTGTAGTCGATGTCCGGGACCTCTTCGAGGACGAGCTCCTCGACCTCGCTCTTCGGGATGACTTCGTAGACGTAGCCGGAGCGGGGTTCGAGCAGCAGGGCGTCGCCGGGACGGATGGTGATGTCCAGCAGCGGCTCGGCGAGCCTCACCACCCGTTCCTCGTCCGTGTGCCCGATCACCAGGGCGCGCTCGCCGTCCTCGAGGATCTCCTTGAGGGTGACGATGTCGCCGGCGCTCTCGTAGGCCATGGCCTCGACCACGTTGAGCGCTTCATTGAGCATGACCTCTTGGCCGCGCCTGAGGCCCTCGGTCTCCACGCTGGGGCTGACATTCACCCGGAGCTTTCTGCCTCCGGTGAAAATGTCGACCGTGTCGTCCTCGTTCGCCTGCAGGAAGACACCGAAGCCGGCCGGCGGCTGCGCGAGCCGGTCGACCTCCTCTTTGAGCGCGACGATCTGGTCGCGGGCCTCGCGGAGAGTATTGGCGAGACGCTCGTTCTGTGCCGAGACGCCGGCCAGGTTGGTCTGCAGCTCGACGATCCGCTCTTCGAGAATCCTCGTGTGCCGCGGAGAGTCGGCGAGCTTGCGTCGCAGGACGGCGATCTCCTGCTCGAGATAGGCAACCTGACCGGCGGGATCTTCAGACCCTCGCCCCGGCCGGATGCCGCGGTTGATGTCGTCGTCGTGGGCTGCCACGGTCCTCACCTCCTCCAAGGAGCTGGACGCTTCCTGACCCTACCTGGGCCGGTGCAGGTTGAAACCCCTAGATCGAAAAGACTGTCGGGGCGTGTCCGATCTTCACCCTTGCGCACGTCCTCACGCCAAGGGAATACCCACCCAACAACATCGGAAAGCGAGCGGTTGTATCGTCGAGTCGGTCAACACCCGTCAGGGCTGGCGCCACTTAGACAAAAACGGTTCACGTACGCAGGAACGGCAGGCGAGATGACCGCGCAGGACGAAGCCCCAGAGCTGGAAGTATGGATCGACCAGGATCTGTGCACCGGGGACGGCATCTGTGCGCAGTACGCGCCGGAGGTCTTCGAGCTCGACATCGACGGTCTGGCCTATGTGAAGAGCACCGACGACGAGCTGCTGCAGGACAAGGGGGCCACAACCCCCGTCCCGCTGAAGCTGCTCGCCGACGTCCGGGACTCCGCGAAGGAGTGCCCCGGGGACTGCATCCACGTCCGCCGGGTCACGGACCTGGTCGAGGTCTACGGGCCGGACGCGGAGTAGCCGGCCCGGCGCGGAACGCGTCGGGCCGACCACATCATGTGACAGATCACAAACGCTGGGTGCTCATGGCAGCGGGAAGTTCGCTCTGAACGAACTTCCCGCCCTGCCATTGCCACTTGACGCTCTTGTGGACGTCCGGGCAGCAGCGCGGAACGTCGAGCGTGGAGTAGCCCAGGAGGGCCGCCGAGATCGCGCCATCCTCGACGGTGAGGGTTTGGACGCTGCGCTGCCGGGCGGGCTCGAGGAGGGTCGCCACGATCCGGGGCGCGGCCTTGGCCTCGCCCGGCTGCGCGAGGACGTAGACGCCGCTGGGCGGGGTGCCGGTCTGGCTGTGGCAGCGGACCACCGCGACGGTCTCGGTCGTCCCGTCGCCGTCGAGGTCGCCGGAGGCCTTCTTCACCACGTCGAGGCGATGGGGTCCACAGTCGACCGGGAAGGTCACCCGGCCCGGGTCGGGGGCGGCCGCGGGACGGGCGGCGGCGGCATTCTGGGAGGTCGTGGCCTTGGCGTCGGGGGGCTGGACGAAGGACGCGGCCGCGACGACCGCCGAGACGGCGGTGGCGGTGGCGAGCCAGTGCATGGGGCGCGGCTGGGTGTGCGAGAGGTCCTGGCCTGCCATGGGCTGCACGCGGGGTAACTCCTGTGAAGTGCTGTACCGGTGGGAGTGCCCAGCATCGTTCCACAGGAGGGTGCGCCAAGGAACCGGCCGGACCGGAGTTTTCCGTGCAGATCCGGTGCGGGGAACGAAGGAGCGCCGCCGGCGGTTCCCGCGGGGGAACTCGTCGGCGGCGCCTGGTGGTTCAGTGGCCGGATCCGGGCGGTCAGCCGCGCTCGGCGGAGCTGCCCCCGGAGGCAGCCGCCTGGTCCTTGCCCGGGCCTGTGTAGTCCTCGCCGTAGGCTCCCTTGGCGGGCCGGCGGCGGCGCAGCGGGGGCTCGACCCCGTCGGCGAGGCGGCGGGCGGTCAGCAGGAAGCCGGTGTGGCCGATCATGCGGTGGTCGGGACGGACGGCGAGGCCCTCGACGTGCCAGGTGCGGACCATGGTTTCCCAGGCCGACGGCTCGTTGAAGGTGCCGTGCTCGCGGATCGCCTCGACGGTGCGGGCCATCTGCGTCGTCGTCGCGACGTAGGCGCAGAGGATGCCGCCGGGGACCAGGGCCTTGGAGACGGCCTCCAGGCACTCCCAGGGGGCGAGCATGTCGAGGATGACGCGGTCGACGTCGGCGTCGGAGAGGTTGTCCTGCAGGTCACCGACGGTGAGCGTCCATGCGGGGTGCGGACCGCCGAAGTAGCGCTCGACGTTCTGCGTGGCGATCTCGGCGAAGTCGGCACGGCGCTCGTAGGAGTGCAGCATGCCGTCGTCGCCGATGGCACGCAGCAGGAAGCTGCTGAGCGAGCCGGAGCCCACACCGGCCTCGACGACGCGGGCGCCGGGGAAGATGTCGGCCATCGCCAGGATCTGCCCCGCGTCCTTGGGGTAGACCACGGCGGCACCGCGGGGCATGGACAGGACATAGTCGGGGAGCAGCGGGCGCAGCGCGAGGTAGGCGACGTTCCCGGTGGTACGGACAACGCTGCCCTCGGGAGCACCGATCAGCTCGTCGTGGGGGAAAGCTCCCTTGTGGGTGTGGAAGCTTTTTCCCTCTTCGAGCGTGAAGGTGTAGTGGCGTCCCTTGGGATCGGTGAGCTGGACCTGGTCCCCGACCTTGAAGGGCCCGCGACGACGGGCGGCACCGGTCGGTTCGGACATGTGACCAGCCTACCGGCCCGTCGGGACGCCGCCGACCAGTGGGTCCGGGGGCGAGTGAGCCGTAGGGGGCGGGCCGATGCCGGGAGAGGAAGCGCGCGCAGGCCCCGGCGGAGGAGGGGCTGAGCACGGTCGCTCTCCCGTCACCGGCTTCTGCGCTCCCGTAGGCGAACCGAGCCCTCAAGCAGCCTTACGGGCCATGGCGGACACGAAGGCCCGCTCGACGTCGGCGGTGGAGAGCACGCCGTAGATCTCGCCGGTCTCCTCGACGACGAGGTATTCGGTCGCGGGGGTGGCGCGCAGGTACTCCAGGAGGTCCTCACCGGCGAGTTCGGCGGAGACCCGCATGCCGTCCTTGAGGTCCTGGGCGAGGGTGCCCACGGCGACCCAGGGGCGGCGGTGGTCGGGGACGCCGACGATGGCGGCCCCCGGACGAGCGCGGTGGGGGTGCCCTGGGGGTCGACGACGACCAGGGCGCGGGCACCGGCGTCATTGGCGCGGCGCAGCGCCTCGGAGAGCGGGGTGCCGGTCTCGACGGGGACGGCGCGCCGGGTCAGGGTGCGGGCGGTGAGGTCGGGGAGGCGTTCCCGCAGCCGGGCCATGCGCAGGCTGTTGCCGGCGCCGGTCCAGATGATGGCGGCGAGGATCGCGGCGAGCAGGGCGTCGGTGAGGGAGTCGGCGCCGCCGATCTCGGGGCGGGGGGTGCCGAGGACGCCGGTGTGGGTGAGCAGCGGCAGGCCGATCAGGACGGTGACGGCGAGCGCGCGGCCGACCCAGGCGGCGGCGATGGTGCCGGTCATGGGTCTGCCGGTGATCTTCCAGACGATGGCGCGCAGCATCCGGCCGCCGTCCAGGGGGAGGCCGGGCAGCAGGTTGAAGATCGCGACGATGAGGTTGGAGATCATCAGGCCGGCGAGCAGGACACCGGGGACGGTGCCGGGTTCGACCAGCTGCATGCCCGCGTAGAAGACCCCGGCGAGGGCGAGGGAGAGCAGCGGGCCGACGAAGGCCAGGATGAATTCCCTGCCCGGGGTCTCGGTCTCCTTCTCGATCTCCGAGACGCCGCCGAAGAACTGCAGCTGGATACGCCGTACGGGGAGCTTGAAGCGGAGCGCGGCGACGGTGTGGGCCAGCTCGTGGACGAGCACCGAGGCGTAGAAGGCGACCGCGAAGAAGAGCGAGACGAGGTAGCGGGCGGCGCCGAGCTCGGGCAGGACGCGCTCCAGCTGGCCGCCGAAGACCCAGGTGATCAGGGCGGCGACGAGGAACCAGCTGGGGGCGACGTAGACGGGTACGCCGAAGGGACGGCCCATCAGGATGCCGCCGCCGCTGCCCCTCTTCTTGCCCGGTGTGGGTGTCTTGGGCTCGTCGTTGTGCTCGGGCGGCTCGGGCGGCTGGGGCCGCACGGACTCCTCGGGGTCCTGCGACTTCCCGCTCTCGTCCACGGCGTCCCCTCATCGAATACGGCATTCGCCCCTGCTCGGCCTGATATCTCGATCATGCAGGGCGCAGGGGTTCAGGGTCGATGGTATGCGGAGTGCCCCGGCCCGATCCGCTGCGGGGCCCTTGCGCCGGTGACCCGTCCGCGCTTGTCAGTGGCGGGCCGTAGGGTTTTGTGGCATGGGATCGAGCACGGAGCAGGCCGAGGCGGGCACACAGGGCGGGGAAGCCGGGTGCGGCGGGGAGACTGCCGGGGCGGTGGCGCGGATCGGGGAGCAGCCGCGGCCGCCGGCGGCGCTCTCGCCGTCGCGGGCGGGCGATTTCATGCAGTGTCCACTGCTGTACCGCTTCCGGGTGATCGACAGACTGCCCGAGAAGCCCAGCGCGGCGGCGACGCGCGGCACGGTCGTGCATGCGGTGCTGGAGCGGCTCTTCGACGCGCCGGCGGCGGAGCGTACGGCCGTCGGGGCGCGGGCGATGGTGCCGGGCGAGTGGGAGAAGCTGCTGGCCAAGCGGCCGGAGCTGGCGGAGCTGTTCGCGCAGGACACGGAGGGCGAGCAGCTGGCGCAGTGGCTGGCGGAGGCCGAGACGCTGGTGGAGCGGTGGTTCTCGCTGGAGGATCCGACGCGGCTGGAGCCGGCTGACCGTGAGCTCTACGTCGAGACGGTGCTGGACTCGGGGCTGCGGCTGCGGGGGTTCATCGACCGGGTGGATGTCGCGCCGACCGGTGAGGTGCGGATCGTCGACTACAAGACCGGCAAGGCGCCGCGGCCGCAGTTCGCCGAGGGCGCGCTGTTCCAGATGAAGTTCTATGCGCTGGTGATGTGGCGGCTGCGCGGTGTGGTGCCGCGGCGGCTGCAGCTGGTCTATCTGGGCAGCGGCGATGTGGTGACGTACGACCCCGGTGAGGCCGATCTGCGGGCCGTGGAGCGGAAGTTGCTGGCGCTGTGGGAGGCGATCCAGCTGGCGACCGCGACCGGTGACTGGCGGCCGCGGCCGACGAAGCTGTGCGGCTGGTGCGACCACCAGGCGCACTGTCCGGAATTCGGCGGCACTCCCCCGGTGTATCCGCTCCAGGTCCGCCCGGCGGAGGACGCCCGGGTGCCACAGGGCAGAATGGGGGACATCTAGGCGCTGATCGCCCGGACAGGCCTATCAAAGGAGAGCTCGTGGCCATCCGCGTCCTGCTGGTCGACGACCAGCCCCTGCTGCGTACGGGATTCCGGATGATTCTGGAGGCGGAGCAGGATCTGGCGGTCGTCGGGGAGGCCGGTGACGGTCTGCAGGCGCTGGAGCAGGTGCGGGCGCTGCAGCCCGATGTGGTGCTGATGGACATCCGGATGCCCCGGATGGACGGCGTCGAGGCGACCCGGCAGATCACGGGGCCGGCGAAGGACGGCCCGGCGAAGGTGCTGGTGCTGACGACCTTCGATCTGGACGAGTACGTCGTCGAGGCGCTGCGGGCGGGGGCGAGCGGCTTCCTGCTGAAGGACGCGCCGGCCAATGAACTGGTGCAGGCGATCCGGGTGGTGGCGGGCGGCGAGGCGATGCTCGCGCCGAGCATCACGCGCCGGCTGCTGGACAAGTACGCCGGGCATCTGCCGTCGGGCGAGGAGCCGGTTCCGGACACGCTGCATACCCTCACCGAGCGCGAGGTGGAGGTGCTGAAGCTGGTGGCGCGCGGGCTGTCGAATGCGGAGATCGCCGCGGATCTGTTCGTGAGCGAGACGACGGTGAAGACGCATGTGGGCCATGTGCTGACGAAGCTGGGGCTGCGCGACCGGGTCCAGGCGGCGGTGTACGCGTACGAGAGCGGGCTGGTGCGCCCCGGCGCCCAGTAGCCGACGGGGCCCTGACGGCCCGGCACACTCACGACGGCGGGGCCGGCCCGGGAAGAGATTCCCGGGCCGGCCCCGCCGTCGTGTGAGAGGTCCGGTCAGGCGTCGGCCGACTTGCTGATCTCCCAGAAACGGAAGACGGTCGACGGGTCCAGGGTCCACTGCAGGCCGGAGACCCCGTCACGAGCCACCGCGTACTGCTTGCCCTGCCAGATCGGGATCATCGGCACGTCCTTGGCGACGATGTCCTGCAGCGCCCGGAACTCGGACTTGGTGGCGCCACGGTTCGGCTGGTCGGCCGTCTTGGGCAGCAGCTGCCCGGTGATGGTCGGCGAGTTGTAGTGGTTGGCCACCACGCTGTCCTTGCCGAAGAACGGCGCGGTGAAGTTGTCCGGGTCCGGATAGTCGGGGATCCAGCCCTTGACGTAGACGCCGAACCGTCCGGAGGCCACGCCCTGCTCGTACTCCTTGGTGGGCAGGGTGCGCACCTTGGCGTCGAACAGGCCGCTGGTGTTGAGCTGCTGGGCGATTTGCTCGAAGGCCGGGACGGTGCCGGGGCCGAAGCGGTCGGGGGTGGCCCACAGCGTGAGCGGCACCTTCCCGTTGAAGCCGGCGGAGCGCAGTGCTTCCTTTGCCTTCTCGGGCTTCGGGCGGTCGCCGTAGGTGTTGAAGAAGGAGGTGCTGTGACCGGTGATGCCGGCCGGGACGATCGAGTACAGCGGTTCCGCGGTGCGCTGGTAGACGTCCCGGACGAGGCTGGAGCGGTCCAGGAGGTAGGCGATCGCCTTGCGGACGCCCAGCTTGCCGGCTACCGGGTCCTTGACGTTGAAGACCAGGTGCATGACCTCGGCGCTGGCACCCTCCACGACCTGGGTGCCGTGCTGCTGCTTCAGCGAGGCGTTGTCGAGGGCCGCGATGTCCTTCATGGACAGGCCGCGGTAGGCGACGTCGACATCGCCCTTCTCGACGGCCGTCTTGAGCTTGTCGGGGCGGTTGAAGAACTTCACGGTCATCCCGGAGTTCTTGACCTTGGCCGGGCCCTTGTACGAACCGTTGACGCCGAAGACGGCCTTCTGGGAGCTGTAGTCCTTGAGGGTGTAGACGCCGGAGCCGGTGGCCTTGCCGTCGGTGCGCAGCCGGTCGGCGGGGTAGTCGGCGTGGTCGACGATCGAGCCGGCGCCCGAGGCTATCTTCATCGGGAAGGTCGCGTCGGGCGTCTTCAGCCGGAAGACCACGGTCTTGCTGTCCGGCGCCTCGACCTGGTCGACCGCGGAGAACATCACGGCGGGGCCGTTGGGGTCCTTGATGCGCCGGGTGCGGTCGAAGGAGTACTTGACGTCCTTGGAGGTCAGCGCGTCACCATTGCTGAAGGTGAGGCCGTCCTTGAGGGTGCAGCGGTAGACCTTGCTGTCGTCGTCGGTGAAGCCGCAGCGTTCGGCGGCCTCCGGCTCGGGGGTGGTGCTTCCCTTGGGGAAGCTCAGCAGGGACTGGAAGACGTTGTTGAACAACAGCCATGACCCCGGCTCGTAGCCGGATGCCGGGTCGGTGGACTGCACCTTGTCCGTCATTCCCATGACCACGGGCTCGCCGGTACCGGCCGCCCCCGAGTCGTCCGTGCCGCACCCGGCGACCGCGAGCAGGGCTGTGGCCAGCCCCGCTCCGATCGGGGCGGCCAGCCACTGGTCACGCTTCCTCACTAAACGGTCCTCACGTTCTGGTGGTGCCTGTCGTGCCGCGACGGGGAGGCCGCGGCGGTGGGTGCTGCATCGGTCATGTCCCGGGGGCTCAGTCGGCGACGCCGCGGCCGAGCTCCCAGATCTGCAGCGACGAGGAGGAGTTGAGGGCCCACTCGATGCCGGTGACGTCATCGCGCGCGACGACGTACTGCTTGCCCTGCCACAGCGGGAGGAGCGGCACATCGTCGGCGATGAGGTCCTGCGCCTGCTTGAAGTTCGCTGCGGCGGCGTTGCGGTCGGTCTGCTGCCGGCTGTTCGGGATCAGCTGCGACTCGATCTTGGAATTGCGGTACGGGGAACCGAGGAAGTTCTGCTTGCCGATGAACGGCGCGATGTAGTTGTCCGGGTCCGGGATGTCCGCGAACCAGCCCATGTTGTAGACGCTGTACTTGCCGTCCAGGGAGTCGGTCCGGAACTGCTGCCAGCTGTCGACGCCCTTGACCTTGATGTCGAACAGCTTGGTGCTGTTGAGCTGGCTCTGCAGCGCCCGCACTTCCTTGGCGGTGCTGGAGCCGTAGTGGTTCGTGGTGTACGTGAGGGTGAACTTGACCGGGGTGGTGATGTTCGCCTGCTGCAGCGTCTTACGGGCGGCGGCCGCACTGGGGTTCCCGTACTCGGTGAAGAACGAGTTGATGTGACCGGTGAGACCGGTGGGAACCATCGAGTAGAGGGGGTCGCCGGTGTAGGAGTAGACGTCGCGCACCAGCTCCGAGCGGTTGACGATCTGCGCCATCGCCTTCCGCACGGCCTTGTTGGAGACGGCCGGGTCCTTGGTGTTGAAGGCCAGGTAGCGGATCTCCTGGCCCGGCATCTCCTGGAGCATGATGTGCTCGTCGCGGGCGTTCTCCAGGCCCCTGATCTGATCGGGCGACAGCCCGCGGTACATCAGGTCGACATCACCCTTGCGCAGCGCCTTCTCCGTCTCCTTGGAGTCGGCGAAGAAGCGCATCTCGACCTTGTCGTTCTTCACGTTCACCCCGCCCTTGTAGGTGGGGTTCTTGGTGAAGGTGGCCTTGGTGATGTGGTGGTTCCTGCGCTCCGTCTTGAGCGTGTACGGGCCGGAGCCGACCACGTCGAAGCCGCTGTAGAGGCGGCCCTTCGGGTACACCTCGCCGTCGACGATGGCCGCGGCGGGCGTGGCGAGCTTCTGCGGGAAGGTGGCGTCCGGCTTGCGGAGGTGGAAGACCACCTCCTTGTCGCTCGGCGTCTCGACCTTGTCGATGTCGTCGAGCAGCGACACCGGACCGTTGGTGTTGTTGATGGTCCGCATACGGTCGATGGAGAACTTGACGTCCTGCGCCGTCAGGGCGTGTCCGTTCGAGAACTTCAGGCCACTGCGCAGGGTGCAGCGGAACTGCTCGTTCTGGGTGTCGCGGAACCCGCAGGATTCGGCCGCCTCTGGCACCGGCGCGGTGCCGCTCCTGGGCAGCCGCATCAGGGTCTGGAGGGTGCCGCGCAGCATGTTCCACGCATCGACGTCATAGGCCTGCGCCGGGTCGAGCGGAGCGGGCGCCGCCTTGGTCGCCTCGATCTGGGAGGCGACTCCCACGACGATCGGATCGCCACCATCGCCCGCGCCGTCCGTGCTGCCACAGGCTGCGAGAACGGGGGCGAGGAGACCGGCCAGCGCCGGCAGCACCAGGGTCTTGCGATTCATCGTCGGCAGGTTCCTTATCAGCGCAGAGGTGTTGCTCGCGTCGACATTAGTAGGAACGGCCAGCCGCGCTCAGACACAAAGGAGTTGATTCGATATGGGCTCCGGATAACGAAGGGCGGGTGATCGATATCCGGACGGTGGAACGATTCGCACGTTGCTCCACCAATCCGGACACTTACCCCCGCACAAACCCCCCGAGAGACCCCTTGGAACACCCATGGGTGCCACTGTCGACGGCCCGGCACGTGAGAAAGGTCACGCGTTCAAGGAGCCATGACGAGGCAACAATTCAGTCAGCGCATTCGTCACGGAAAATGAGCGGGCCACTCCCCTCAGTCCTGAGGGGCTTTCTCCGGAGCACGCTCAGTACATGGCTCCACGGCTTTCCGTGATGAGCGTTCGGAGAAATGGAAGATCGACTTCTTCCAGCGAGGGCACGACCGTACGGCCCGCGGCCGGCGGGATCGGTGTCACCGAGGGCACCGCGACGACCGGGCAGCCCGCCGCCTCGCCCGCGGTCACACCGGTCAGGGTGTCCTCGATGACGGCGCAGCACGCCGGGTCGGCCCCCAGCCGCGCGGCGGCCGTCAGATACGGGTCCGGGTGCGGTTTGGTCCGCTCCAGGTCGTCGCCCGCCAGGGTCAGCCGGAAGTTCTCCCGGCCCAGCGAATGCAGCATCTGGTCGACGATGGCGCGGTGGGAGGCGGAGACCAGGGCGGCCGGCACGTCATGGGCGGCCAGTTCGGCCAGCAGCCTGCGGGCGCCCGGCATCAGGGGAACGCCGCGCCTGATCCGGGCCAGGAAGGCCGCGTTGAGCAGCACGCTGAGCTCGGTCAGGCTGATGTCGACACCGGTGGCTTGAATCAGATACCCGGCACTGCGGGTCATCGGGCCGCCGACCACGACCTCGCGGTGTGCGTCGTCGAGGATGTGGCCGAGTTCGGCGAAGACCTCCGCCTCCGCCTCCCACCAGAACCCCTCGGTGTCGACGAGCGTGCCGTCCAGATCGAGGAATACGGCTTGGAGGGTCGCGGCTTCGGCCGTTCGGGTGCCGACTGCGGGGATGCTGCTGGTCATCCATCCACCTCCGTGACGACGTCCCCGAAGGGACGAAAGGGCCGGTCGCCATCCCCGGCTGGGGAGACGACCGGCCACTACCGGACCGATAAGTGTACGACGGTACGAGCCGAAATGCGTGGTGACCGAGGTCAGGGCCGTTTTGGGCAGGATCCCGGGGCGGCCCGATCCGCTCCCACCGGATCACCGAGCGTCACGTCATCTTCCGGGACGGCCCGCGGACCGCCCCGGAAGGTGCTCGCCCCGCTACCGCGCGTTGAAGTACTTCGCTTCCGGGTGGTGGATGACGATCGCGTCGGTGGACTGCTCGGGGTGCAGCTGGAACTCCTCGGAGAGCTCGACGCCGATCCGCTCCGGCTGCAGCAGGTCGGCGATCTTGGCGCGGTCCTCCAGGTCGGGGCAGGCGCCGTAGCCCAGCGAGAACCGCGCGCCGCGGTACTTGAGCGCGAACATGTCCTCGACGTCGGCCGGGTCCTCCCCCGCGAAGCCCAGCTCGGCACGGACCCGGGCGTGCCAGTATTCGGCGAGTGCCTCGGCCAACTGGACGGACAGGCCGTGGAGTTCGAGGTAGTCGCGGTAGGAGTTGGCGGCGAAGAGTTCGGCGGTGGCGCCGCCGATCTTGGAGCCGACGGTGACGACCTGGAGGCCGACGACGTCGGTCTCGCCGGTCTCCTCGGGGCGGAAGTAGTCGGCCAGGCACAGGCGCCGGCCGCGGCGCTGGCGGGGGAAGGTGAAGCGGGTGCGCTCGGTGCCGTCCTCGTGCAGGAGGATGAGGTCCTCGCCCTTGGACACGCAGGGGAAGTAGCCGTGGACGACGGCGGCTTCGAGGAGGTTCTCGGTCTGCAGCTTGTCGAGCCAGCCGCGCAGCCGGGGACGGCCCTCGGTCTCCACCAGCTCCTCGTACGTCGGACCGTCGCCGGTACGGGCCTGCTTGAGCCCCCACTGCCCCTTGAACAGGGCCCCCTCGTCCAGCCAGGACGCATAGTCGGCGAGCTGGATGCCCTTGACCACGCGGGTCCCCCAGAACGGCGGGGCGGGCACCGGGTTGTCGGTGGCGACGTCGGAGCGCACCGCGCCCTCCGGCTCCTCGACCTCCAGCACGGCCGTGTCCCGCTTGGGCACCCGGCGTTGCTTGAGTTCGGGGAGGGTGGCGCCGGGCACGCCGCGCTTGACGGCGATGAGGGCGTCCATCAGGCGCAGGCCCTCGAAGGCGTCGCGGGCGTAGCGGACCTCGCCCTCGTAGATCTCGTGGAGGTCCTGTTCGACGTAGGCGCGGGTGAGGGCGGCGCCGCCGAGGATGACGGGGAAGTCGGCCGCCATCTTGCGCTGGTTGAGCTCTTCCAGGTTCTCCTTCATGATCACCGTGGACTTGACCAGGAGCCCGGACATCCCGATGACGTCGGCACGGTGCTCCTCGGCGGCTTCCAGGATCGCCGAGACCGGCTGCTTGATGCCGAGGTTGACCACGTTGTAGCCGTTGTTGGACAGGATGATGTCGACGAGGTTCTTGCCGATGTCATGGACGTCGCCGCGGACGGTGGCCAGCACGATGGTGCCCTTGCCCTCGTCGTCCGACTTCTCCATGTGCGGCTCCAGATGCGCCACCGCACTCTTCATCACCTCGGCCGACTGCAGCACGAACGGCAGCTGCATCTGCCCGGAGCCGAACAGCTCACCGACGACCTTCATGCCCTCCAGGAGGGTGTCGTTGACGATCTCCAGCGCCGGCCGCCCCTGCAGCGCCTCGTCGAGGTCGGCCTCCAGACCGTTCTTCTCCCCGTCGATGATCCGCCGCTGCAGCCGCTCCTCCAGCGGCAGCGCCAACAGCTCCTCGGCCCGCCCGGCCTTCATCGACTTGGTGTTGACGCCCTCGAACAGCTCCATCAGCTTCTGCAGCGGGTCGTAGCCCTCGCTGCGCCGGTCGTAGACGAGGTCGAGAGCGGCCTTGACCTGCTCCTCCTCCAGCCGCGCGATCGGCAGGATCTTGCTCGCGTGCACGATCGCCGAATCCAGGCCGGCCTTGACGCACTCGTCGAGGAACACCGAGTTCAGCACGATGCGGGCGGCCGGGTTCAGGCCGAAGGAGATGTTGGAGAGGCCGAGCGTGGTCTGCACGTCGGGGTGGCGCTTCTTCAGCTCCCGGATCGCCTCGATGGTGGCGATCCCGTCACCCCGGGACTCCTCCTGGCCGGTGCAGATCGTGAAGGTCAGACAGTCGATGAGGATGTCCGACTCGTGGATGCCCCAGTTGCCGGTCAGGTCCGCGATCAGCCGCTCCGCGATGGCGACCTTGTGCTCGACGGTGCGGGCCTGGCCCTCCTCGTCGATGGTCAGCGCGATCAGCGCCGCACCGTGCTCGGCCGCCAGCGCGGTGACCTTCGCGAAGCGCGACTCCGGCCCGTCGCCGTCCTCGTAGTTGACCGAGTTGAGGACCGCCCGGCCGCCGAGCTTCTCCAACCCGGCCTGGAGGACGTTCAATTCCGTGGAGTCCAGCACGATCGGGAGGGTGGAGGCGGTCGCGAACCGGCCCGCCAGCTCCTCCATGTCCGCCACGCCGTCGCGCCCCACATAATCGACGCACAGATCGAGCATGTGCGCGCCCTCACGGATCTGGTCGCGCGCCATCTCGACACAGTCGTCCCAGCGCGCCTCCAGCATCGCCTCGCGGAACTTCTTCGACCCGTTGGCGTTCGTCCGCTCCCCGATCGCCAGATACGAGGTGTCCTGCCGGAACGGCACCGTCTGGTAGAGAGAGGCGGCGCCCGGCTCGGGGCGCGGCGTACGCGCGGGCGGGGCGATGCCGCGCACCCGCTCGACGACCTGCCGCAGATGCTCCGGCGTCGTCCCGCAGCACCCGCCGACCAGCGACAGCCCGTACTCGGCGACGAACGTCTCCTGCGCGTCGGCCAGCTCACCGGCCGTCAGCGGATAGTGCGCACCGTTCTTGCCCAGCACCGGCAGACCAGCATTCGGCATACACGCCAGCGGGATGCGCGAGTGGCGGGCGAGGTAACGGAGGTGCTCGCTCATCTCGGCCGGACCGGTCGCACAGTTCAGACCGATCATGTCGATGCCCAGCGGCTCCAGCGCCGTCAGCGCCGCACCGATCTCCGACCCCAGCAACATCGTGCCGGTCGTCTCGACGGTGACCGAGCAGATCACCGGGAGGTTGCTGCCGGTGGCCTTCAGGGCGCGCCGCGCGCCGAGAATGGCGGCCTTGGTCTGCAGCAGGTCCTGCGTCGTCTCCACCAGCAGCGCGTCCGCACCGCCGGCGATCATCCCCTCCGCGTTCTGCTGGTAGGCGTCGCGCAGCGTCACGTAGGGGGCGTGGCCCAGGGTCGGCAGCTTGGTGCCCGGACCCATCGAGCCCAGGACGTAGCGCTGCTGGCCCGTGGAGGCGGTGAACTCGTCCGCCACCTCGCGTGCCAGCCGGGCACCGGACTCGGACAGCTCGAAGACCCGTTCGGGAATGTCGTACTCGGCCAGCGCGGCGAAATTCGCACCGAACGTATTGGTCTCGACGCAGTCGACACCGACCGCGAAGTACTCCTCGTGCACCGAGCGCACGATGTCCGGCCGGGTGACGTTGAGGATCTCGTTGCAGCCCTCCAGCTGCTGGAAGTCCTCCATGGACGGATCCTGCGCCTGCAGCATGGTGCCCATCGCACCGTCCGCGACGACCACCCGCGAGGCCAGGGCCTCACGGAACGATTCGACGCGGGTCGTGCTGATGGGCGATGGCGTGTTCGAGGCCATGGAGATGCTCCCGTGGTTGCGACGGCTGTCGGCTTTGCACCCTCCTTCAGAGGGCGCACCCGGCCAGCGTAGCTGCCGGTCCGGTACACGTGTTCCCCGTTCCACGCCGTGGACAGCACTGCTCCACCCCCCTGCGTGCACTATCAGTGATCGTTGGCAGACTCCGTTCGGCGAGCAAAAGGTTCCAGAACGCTGACTCCAGTCGGCATGGACCGATATCGTTCAGCATTGTCGAACCGCTCACTTCGGAGGTTGCCCGATGGCACGCACCATCCAGTCGCTGGAGCGCGCCGCAGCGATGCTGCGGCTGCTCGCAGGAGGGGAACGGCGACTGGGACTCTCCGACATCTCCTCCTCACTGGGACTGGCCAAGGGCACCGCCCACGGGATCCTGCGCACGCTGCAGCAGGAGGGTTTCGTCGAGCAGGACGTCGCGTCCGGCCGCTACCAGCTGGGCGCGGAGCTGCTGCGGCTGGGCAACAGCTACCTGGACGTCCACGAGCTGCGCGCCCGCGCCCTGGTATGGACCGACGATCTGGCCCGCTCCAGCGGTGAGGCCGTCTACCTGGGCGTCCTGCACCAGCAGGGCGTGCTGATCGTCCACCACGTCTTCCGGCCGGACGACAGCCGGCAGGTACTGGAGGTGGGCGCGATGCAGCCGCTGCACAGTACGGCGCTGGGCAAGGTGCTCTCGGCGTACGACCCGGTGGCGCACAGCGAGATCGTCGAGGCGGACCGGGAGGCGTTCACCCCGCGCACGGTCACCGGGCTGGGGGACTTCGAGGGGCTGCTGGACCTCGCCCGGGCACGGGGCTGGGCCGCGGACGTGGAGGAGACCTGGGAGGGCGTGGCGTCGGTGGCCGCGCCGATCCACGACCGGCGGCGGATGCCGGTGGGTGCGGTGGGCATCACAGGCGCGGTCGAGCGGGTCTGCCAGGAGGGCGAACTGCGGCCGGAAATCATCGCTGCCGTGCGCGATTGCGCACGTGCAGTGTCCCGGGATCTTGGTGCAGGGCGATTCTGACCGGATTCGCCCCATCAGTTCACCTAAGTTTTTGGCCACGGAACCCTTGACGGGGTTCTACCGGTGAACAAAACTGCCGTTCGTCGGTCGGCATTGCCGAACACCTAACGGCAATATTCGCTATGGTGGGGCATTGCCGCGGGCCGACCACCGCCCTCTAGGAGGGCGCGGACCACCGGACGGGACCCGGGGTTCGCCTTCCCCTGGACGAAGGACAAAGGAGTCGCGGGTGTCCAGCTCCGACATCTTCATCAGCGAGACCATCGGTACCGCTGTTCTGATCTTGCTCGGCGGTGGCGTATGCGCCGCCGTCACCTTCAAGCGCTCCAAGGCGTTCAACGCCGGATGGGTCGCCATCGCCTTCGGGTGGGGCTTCGCCGTCCTCACGGGTGCCTACATCGCCGCGAAGTCCGGCGCACACCTCAACCCTGCGGTCACCATCGGTCTCGCCATCAAGGGCGGTATCGAGTGGAACCAGGTGCCGGTCTACTTCGGCGGCGAGATGCTCGGCGCCATGATCGGCGCGGTGCTGGTGTGGATCACGTACTACGGGCAGTTCCAGGCCCATCTGAGTGACCCCGAGGTGCTGGCCGACCACACCAGCGAGGAGGGACTGGTCGACCAGTCCGCCGCTCCGTCGGCCGGACCGGTCCTCGGCATCTTCTCCACCGGCCCGGAGATCCGGAACGCGGTGCAGAACCTGGCCACCGAGATCATCGCCACCACGGTGCTCGTGCTGTCGATCCTCACGCTCGGTCTGAGCGACAACGGCAAGGGCGTCGGCGTCATCGGCACCCTGCTGGTCGCGCTGGTCGTCACCGGTATCGGTCTGTCGCTGGGCGGTCCGACCGGGTACGCGATCAACCCGGTCCGCGACCTCGGCCCGCGCATCGTGCACGCGCTTCTGCCGCTGCGGAACAAGGGCGGTTCAGACTGGGGCTACGCCTGGATCCCGGTCGTCGGCCCGCTGATCGGCGGAGCCATCGCCGGTGGTATCTACCAGGTGGCGTTCGCCTGAGCCGCCTGACCGCCCCGACTCCGCCCGCACAGACTTCTTGGAGCACACCATGAGCGACACCCCCAGCACCGCCTCCCACGGGCACGGCCCGTTCATCGCGGCCATCGACCAGGGCACCACGTCCAGCCGCTGCATCGTCTTCGACAAGGACGGCCGGATCGTCTCGGTCGACCAGAAGGAGCACGAGCAGATCTTCCCGAAGCCGGGCTGGGTGGAGCACGACGCCACCGAGATCTGGACCAACGTCCAGCAGGTCGTCGACAGCGCCGTTCACAAGGCCGGGCTGACCGCCGCCGACGTCAAGGCGATCGGTATCACCAACCAGCGCGAGACCACCGTGCTGTGGGACCGCACCACCGGTGAGCCGGTCCACAACGCGATCGTCTGGCAGGACACCCGTACCGACGCGCTCTGCAAGGAGCTCGGCCGCAACGTCGGCCAGGACCGTTTCCGCCGCGAGACCGGCCTGCCGCTGGCCTCGTACTTCGCCGGTCCGAAGATCCGCTGGCTGCTCGACAACGTCGAGGGCCTGCGCGAGCGCGCCGAGCGCGGCGACATCCTCTTCGGCACCATGGACTCCTGGGTCATCTGGAACCTGACCGGCGGTGTCGACGGCGGCGTGCACGTCACGGACGTCACCAACGCCTCGCGCACCATGCTGATGAACCTCCACCGCCTCGAGTGGGACCCGAAGATCCTCACGTCGATGGAGATCCCGGCGGCCGTGCTGCCGGAGATCAAGTCGTCCGCCGAGGTCTACGGCCGCACCACCGGCGGTGTGCTGGCCGGCGTCCCGGTCGCCTCGGCGCTCGGTGACCAGCAGGCCGCGCTGTTCGGCCAGACCTGCTTCGAGCAGGGCGAGGCCAAGTCCACGTACGGCACCGGCACCTTCATGCTGATGAACACCGGCCACGAGCCGGTGAACTCCTACAACGGACTGCTCACCACGGTCGGCTACCGCATCGGCGACCAGCAGCCGGTCTACGCCCTGGAAGGCTCCATCGCCGTCACCGGCTCGCTCGTCCAGTGGATGCGCGACCAGATGGGCCTGATCAACAGCGCGGCCGAGATCGAGACCCTGGCCAGCACGGTCGAGGACAACGGCGGCGCGTACTTCGTGCCGGCCTTCTCCGGTCTGTTCGCCCCCTACTGGCGCTCGGACGCGCGCGGTGTCATCGCGGGCCTGACCCGCTATGTCACCAAGGCGCACATCGCGCGCGCCGTGCTCGAGGCCACCGCCTGGCAGACCCGCGAGATCACCGACGCCATGACCAAGGACTCCGGCGTCGAACTGACCGCGCTCAAGGTCGACGGCGGTATGACCTCCAACAACCTGCTGATGCAGACCATCTCGGACTTCCTGGACGCGCCCGTGGTGCGCCCGATGGTCGCCGAGACCACCTGCCTCGGCGCTGCCTACGCGGCCGGACTGGCCGTCGGCTTCTGGTCCAGCACCGACGAGCTGCGCGCCAACTGGCGCCGGGCCGCCGAATGGACCCCCCGGATGGAAGCGGCCACCCGTGACCGCGAGTACAAGAGCTGGCTCAAGGCCGTCGAGCGGACCATGGGCTGGATCGAGGACGAGGAGTAAACATGAGCACCCTGCAGAGCGTCCCGGCACTCGGGACGCACCCGGCCAATGGTTCGCACGCGAGCCGCGCCGAGACTCGGGAGCAGCTTTCCAAGGCGACGTACGACCTCCTGGTGATCGGCGGCGGCATCCTGGGCATCTCCACCGCCTGGCACGCCGCACAGGCCGGACTGCGGGTGGCCCTGGTGGACGCCGGTGACTTCGCCGGCGCCACCTCCTCCGCCTCCTCCAAGCTGCTGCACGGCGGTCTGCGCTACCTGCAGACAGGCGCGGTCA
This sequence comes from Streptomyces caniferus, assembly GCF_009811555.1. Taxonomy (GTDB): domain Bacteria; phylum Actinomycetota; class Actinomycetes; order Streptomycetales; family Streptomycetaceae; genus Streptomyces; species Streptomyces caniferus. The sequence continues at coordinate 1,852,753 of NZ_BLIN01000005.1, forward strand.
AGCTGGTGGCGGAGAACCACTTCGAGCGTCGTGCGGTGTCCCGCCAGGTGGCACCGCACCTCGCGAACCCCCTGACCTTCTACCTGCCCGTCTACAAGGGCGGCCCGCACGGCGCCGCCAAGCTGGGCGCGGGCGTCTTCGCCTACTCGGCGCTGTCCGCTTTCGGCGACGGCGTCGGCCACGTCATATCCCCGGCCAAGGCGCAGCGCGACGTGCCGGAGCTGCGGACGGACAACCTCAAGGCCGTGGCCGTGTACGGCGACGACCAGATGAACGACTCCCGGATGGCCCTGATGACCGTCCGTGCGGCGGTCGAGGCCGGCGCCACGGTCCTCAACCACGCCGAGGTCACCGGTCTGCGCTTCACCCAGGGCCGGGTCACCGGTGCGGAGCTCAAGGACCGCATGGAGGGCGCGGAGTTCGGCGTCAACGCCCGCCTGGTGCTCAACGCCACCGGCCCGTGGGTGGACCACCTGCGCAAGATGGAGGACGCGAACGCGGCCCCCTCCATCCGGCTGTCGAAGGGCGCGCACCTGGTCCTCAAGCGGACCGCGCCCTGGAAGGCCGCGCTGGCCACCCCGATCGACAAGTACCGCATCACCTTCGCCCTCCCCTGGGAGGACATGCTGCTGCTGGGCACCACGGACGAGGAGTTCGAGGGCGACCCGGCGGACGTCTCGGTCACCGAGAAGGACACCGCCCAGATCCTGGACGAGGCGGCCTTCTCCGTCCGCGACCAGCAGCTGTCGCGGGATCTGATCACGTACTCCTTCGCCGGTCTGCGGGTGCTGCCCGGCGGCCCCGGCAACACCTCGAAGGCCAAGCGCGAGACGGTCGTGACCGAGGGCAGCGGCGGCATGCTGTCGGTGGCCGGCGGCAAGTGGACGACCTTCCGGCACATCGGCCGTACGGTCATGAACAAGCTGGCCGCGCTGCCCGGCCACCCGCTGGCCGAGGACATGGAGCCGATCGCGCACCTGCCGAAGAAGCTCCCGCTGCCCGGTATCGCCAACCCGAACGCGGTCGCGCACCGGCTGCTCGTCGACGGCGGCACGCCCGGTCCGCGGATGTCCCCGGAGACGGCCCGTCACCTCGCCACCCACTACGGCTCGCTGTCCTTCGACATCGCCCGGCTGGCGAACGAGAACCCGGCGCTGGCCGAGCGCATCCACCCGGACGCCCCGGAGATCTGGGCGCAGGTCGCCTACGCCCGTGACCACGAGTGGGCCGAGACGGTCGACGATGTGCTGCGCCGCCGCACGACGCTGACGATCCGTGGCCTGGACACGGAGGACGTACGGACCAAGGTCAAGGACATGCTGGCCGGCTGACGGAGACGGACGGCCGTCGCGGACGGCGGCCGGGCGAGCCGACGGTGCCTCACGGTGACCTACGCCGCGTGACGATGGGGCGGTCCACGGGGCCGCCCCATCGCCCTATCCGCAGGCAGGGCCGGGTGTGCGGCCGGGTGCGGGCAGCCCCGGCGGTGACTGTCAGTGGCGGCTGCGATGATGTGGACCGAGACGCATCAACGGGGGATGCGGCAACGGGGGGATGACGATGGCGCGACAGCGATGGCGGCGTGCGGGAAAGTGGACGGCCTGGGGGGTCGCCCTGCTGATCGTGCTGCCGGTGGCACTGGCCGGTACGGCGCTGCGCGCCCAGTACGCGGGGGCGGCGTCCCCGCAGACCACGACCCGCGGGCGGGACGCGCTCTGGCTCGGCCACGCCTGGGTCGACGGGCGGCGGGACGCGTCGGACGTGGCGGCGCTGCGACGCCGGATCGGGGGCACGGGCATCCGCGATCTGTATGTGCACGCCGGGCCGTTGGAGCACGACGGCACCCTGCCGCCGGCCCGTCGTGCCTACCCGCGGGCGCGGTGGCTGATCGCCGCGCTGCACCGTGCGCTGCCGTCGGTGCGGGTGCACGCCTGGCTGGGCGACCGGCTGGTGTACGAGGCGGGCGAGCGGGGCGGGCTGCGGCTGTCGGACGCCTCGGCCCGCCGGGCGATCGTGGCGAGCGCCCGCCAGGTGATGGCGGACGGGTTCGCCGGGGTCCATCTGGATCTGGAGCCGCTGCACTCGGACAACGCCGACTATCTGCGGCTGCTGGACCGGCTCGGGCCCGCGGTCCACGACCGTGGCGGGCTGCTGTCCGTGGCCGTCCACCAGATCGACCCGCTGCCCGGACTGCACACGGTCAGCGGGGCGGTGACGGGCCACCGCAAGTGGATATCCCAGCGCTTCTTCGGGCAGGTGGCGCGCCGGGTCGACCAGATCGCGCTGATGTCCTACGACACGGGTCTGCCGGCCGAGAGCCTGTACGGCGGCTATGTGGCGCAGCAGACCCGGCTGGCGCTGGAGGCGACGGGGCCGCACACCGATCTGCTGATGGGGCTGCCGTTCTTCCACACCGACAGCATCGGCCATCACGCCTCGGCGGAGACGGTGCGGGCCGCGGTGCGGGGCATCCGTCTGGGGCTGACCCGCGAGGACCCGGGCCGCCGGCGGTTCGGCACGGCACTGTACGTCGACTTCGCCGCCACCCAGGAGGACTGGGCCGCGTACGGGAGCGGATGGGGAGCGCGTCGCGGGTCATAATGAGCGCAGACATCGGATGTCTATCCCGGCATCCGGCGGGCGGTATCCGGGCGGGTCCGAGCGGGGAGGTCGGCATGGCGGTCACCGACGAGGCCATCGAGAAGATCAAGGGCATGATCGTCTCCGGCGCGCTGCGGCCGGGCGACCGGCTGCCGAAGGAGAGCGAGCTGGCAGCCGATCTCGGCCTGTCCCGCAACTCGCTGCGCGAGGCGGTGCGCGCGCTCTCCCTCATCCGCATCCTGGATGTGCGCCAGGGCGACGGCACCTACGTCACCAGCCTCGATCCGCAACTCCTGCTGGAGGCCATGAGCTTCGTGGTGGACTTCCACCGCGATGACACGGTGCTGGAATTCCTCGCCGTCCGCCGGATCCTGGAGCCGGCCGCCACGGCGATGGCGGCCGGCCGGATGGGCCTGGCGGAACTGGACGCGCTGGAGGCCCAGTTGGACGCACTGGGGCCGAGCCCCTCGGTCGAGGACCTGGTCGCCTGCGATCTGGAGTTCCACCGCGGGATCGTCGCGGCGTCCGGCAACTCCGTGCTGTGCTCGCTGCTGGACGGGATCTCCGGGCCGACCACCCGGGCCAGGATCTGGCGGGGGCTGACGCAGAAGGACGCGGTGGCCCGCACGCTCACCGAGCACCGCGCGATCCTCGGCGCGCTGCGCGACCGGGACGCGGAGGCGGCTCGGGCGTGGGCGACGGTGCACATCGCCAGCGTGGAGCAGTGGTTGCGCGCGTCGCTGTGAGGCGCGCGACCACCCGCCGCGCGCCCGGTCAGGCCGCGAAGCCGCCGTCCACCGCGATCGAGGCGCCCGTGATGTACCGTCCGCCCTCGCCCGCGAGATGGGCCACGGTCGCCGCGACGTCCCAGGCCCGGCCGTACGACCCCAGGGCGGTGAGCCCGGCCTGCATCCGGGCGCTCTCGCCGTCGGCCGGGTTCATCTCGGTGTCGATGGGGCCCGGGGTGATGAGGTTGGCGGTGATGCCGCGCGGCCCCAGCTCCTTGGCCAGGGTGCGGGTCAGGCCGGAGAGGGCGGCCTTGCTGGTGGCGTAGAGGGTGCCGCCGGGGAAGGCGACCCGCTCGGCCATACAGCTGCCGATGGAGATGATCCGGCCGCCCTCGGCCAGATGAGCGGCCGCGGCCTGCGCCGCCAGGAACGGGGCCCGGACATTGGTCCGCAGCACCCGGTCGACATCGTCGAGGGAGATCCCCTCGAAGGGGCCGAGCACGCCGATGCCCGCGTTGTTCACCAGGATGTCCAGCCGCCCGAAGTGTGCGACGGTGCCGGCCACCGAGGCCCGCACCGCCTCCGCGTCACCGCTGTCGGCCCGTACCGCCCGGGCCCGCCCGCCGGCCTGCTCGATCTCCTCGACGACCTGCTCGGCCTTGTCCTTCCGGCTCCGGTAGGTCAGGGCCACCGCCGCACCGTCGGCGGCCAGCCGCAGCGCCGTCGCCTCGCCGATGCCCCGGCTGCCGCCGGTCACCAGGGCCACCTTGCCGGTGAGCGGCCGGGGGCCGGTCGCCGCCGTCGCCGCCGCCATCACGGTCGCCGTCATCGTCATCACCTTCGCTTCGAGTCGTCCGTAGCCGTCCACCGCCACGGGCAGCACGAGCAGCCGTGGGCGGTGGTACGCAGCCGCCCGCGGTTGTCCGGAGCCGGCTGGATTCCGCAGGGGGACACCGCCTTGCCGGTGTTCTCCGCGGTACGACTCGATCCTCCGGTGCGGCGGGATCCGGAGCTGGCGGAATCCGGACGCCGTGTCAGGGGCCCGGCGGCTCCGGTGCCGGCGGCGTCCCGATGCCGTACACCCGCCCGGCCGTTCCCCCGAAGACGTCCGACCGTTCCGTCTCGCCGAGATGGCCGGTGGCCGCCTCCGCGAGCGCCACGACGTCCTCGTAGCCCGCGGCCAGCGTGCACACCGGCCAGTCGGAGCCGAACATCACCCGGCCGGGGCCGAAGGCCTTCAGGACGTGCCGGGCGTAGGGCAGGATCTGCTGCGGCCGCCAGGCGTCCCAGTCGGCCTCGGTGACCAGCCCGGACAGCTTGCAGCTGACGTTCGGCAGCCCGGCGAGCGCGGTGAGGGCGTTTGCCCAGGGCTGCCAGTCCCCCCGGGCGACCGCCGGTTTGGCGGCGTGGTCCAGCACGAATGCGAGGTGGGGCACGGCGCGTACGGCGGTGCGGGCGGCGGGCAGTTCGCGCGGGGTGACCAGCAGGTCGTAGACCAGCCCGGCGTCGGCCAGGGTGCCCAGGCCCCGGAGCACGTCCGGCCGGACGAGCCAGTCGGGGTCCGGTTCGTCCTGCACCTGGTGCCGGACGCCCACCAGCCCGGCGGGCAGCGCCGCGAGGACCTCGGCGAGCGCCGGGTCGCGGAGGTCGGCCCAGCCGACGACACCGGCGATGGGCCCCTCCCCCGCCGCGAGGGTGAGCAGTTCGGCGGTCTCCTCGTACGAGGACGACGACTGGACGACGAGGGTGCCGTCGATGCCGTGGCCGGTCAGATGCGGGGCGAGGTCGCTCAGCGCATAGCTGCGGCGGATCGGATCGGCCCACGGCCCGTCCATCCAGGGCTGTTCGCGCCGGCTGAGGTCCCACAGATGGTGATGGGCGTCGATACGCATCAGGGGCGCGCTCCGGCTCAGTCCTGCAGGGGCAGCGGCAGATCGGGGTCGAGCAGGCCGCGGGCGACGAGCGTATGCCACAGTCCGTCCGGGATGTGACGGGTGAACAGGGCGGCGTTCTCGGCCATCTCCTCGGGACGGGCGGCGCCGACGACGGCGGAGGCCACGGCCCGGTGCCCGAAGGGGAAGCGGAGCGCGGCGGCCTTGAGGGGGACTTCGAACTCGGCGCAGACGGCGGCAAGTCGACGCGCCCGGTCGAGGACGGCGGGCGGCGCGGGTGCGTAGTCGTAGGGCGCGCCGGGCGACGGGTCGGCCAGCAGGCCGGAGTTGTAGACGCCGCCGACGACCACGGAGGTGCCGCGGCGCTCGCACTCCGGCAGCAGATCGTCGAAGGCGGTGCGCTCCAGCAGGGTCCAGCGGCCGGCGCAGAGCACCACGTCCACGTCTAGGTCGGCGACCAGGCGGGCCAGCGGACGGCTGTGGTTCATGCCGAAGCCGATGGCGCGCACCAGGTGCTGTGCGCGCAGCTCGGCGAGGGCCGGGAAGCCGGTCTCGTACACCTCGCGCAGGTGGTCCTCGACGTCGTGGAGGTAGACGATGTCGACGGCGTCCACCCCGAGCCGCTCCAGGGACGCGTCCAGCGTGGCGCGGATGCCGTCACGGGTGAGGTCCCGCACCCGGGCGCGGGCGGGGGTGCCGACGAAGCCCTCGCCGTCGGCCCGCTCCCCCGGCGCCAGCGGCCGCAGCCGGCGGCCGACCTTGGTGGAGAGGGTGTAGGCGGCGCGGTCGCGGCCGCGCAGCGCCCGGCCGAGGCGTTCCTCGGACAGGCCGACGCCGTAGTGCGGGGCGGTGTCGAAGTAGCCGGCGCCGGTGGCGAGGGCGCTGTGGACGACGCGCTGCGCCTGCTCCTCGGGGACGGCGCGGTAGAGGTTGCCGAGCGGGGCGCAGCCCAGGCCCAGGGGCGGGACGCTGACGCCGCTGCGCCCCAGCTCCCTCGGTCCGTACGGGGGACGGTGCACGGCGGGCCTCAATCCTGCTTCTCGCCGCTGGTGAACCGGGAGATGACCAGCGCGACGATGATGATCATGCCGTTGAGGAACTGGGTCCACAGCGGTGGCACGCCGCCCAGTGTCATCACATTGATGACGAGCTGGAGCGTGAGGACGCCGGTGAGCGCGCCGAAGAGGGTGCCCCGGCCGCCCTTGAGGCCGATGCCTCCGATCACCGCGGCGGCGAAGACCTGGAAGATCCAGCCGTTTCCCTGGCTCGCGGAGACCGCGCCGTAGTGGCCGGTGTAGAGGATCCCCGCGAAGGCGGCGAGCAGTCCGCCGACGGCCAGCACGATCCAGGTGAGGCGGTCCACCCGGATGCCGGCCGCGCGGGCCGCCTCCGGGTTGCCGCCGACGGCGTAGAGCGCCCGCCCGTGCCGGAGGTAGCCGAGGGCCGCGCCGCCGAGGGCGAAGAGGGCGAGGCAGATCCAGACGGCGGCCGGGATGCCCAGCCAGTCGGCCTTGCCCAAGTAGGCGAAGGACTCCGGGACATCGCCGATGGACCGGCCCTCCGAGAGACCCACCTGGAGGCCGCGGAGCATGGTGAGCATGCCGAGGGTGGCGATGAAGCCGTTGACCCGCAGGGTGAGGATGAGGAAGCCGTTGGCGGCGCCGATCGCCGCGCCCACGGCCAGGCAGAGCGGGATCGCCGTCCAGGAGGGGAGGAGCTCCAGCCCGGCGAAGCGGGCGCCGTGTGCGGGCATCACCAGCCACAGCGCGATCACCGGGGCCAGGCCGATGGTGGACTCCAGCGACAGGTCCATCCGTCCGCTGATGAGGACGAGTGCCTCGCCGAGCACCAGCAGGCCCAGCTCCGTGGACTGCTGGACGACGCCGACGAGGTTGTCCCGGGTGAGGAACGCGGGCGACACGATGAAGCCGATGACGCCCAGCACGAAGATCACCGGCACCAGGGAGAAGTCCCGCCAGCGGGCCGGGCCGACCCGTGGCCGACGGCGCGGCGGGCCGTGGACCGCCTCGGTGGCCGGCGGCGATACGGTCTCGGTCATGGCGCGGTCCCTTCCGTTCCTTGCGCGGTCCGGGTGTGCGGGGCGGGTTCGCGGCCGCCGCCGGCCGGGCCGGGCGCTGCCTCCTCGCCGGCGGCGGCCGCCAGGCCCTCCATCGCGGCGACGAGTTCGTGGTCGTGCCAGCCGGCAGCGAATTCCGCGGTGACGCGCCCGTGGAAGACCGCCAGCACCCGGTCGCAGACCCGCAGGTCGTCCAGCTCGTCGGAGACGATCAGGGCGCCGCTGCCGCCGTCCGCGACCTCCCGTACGACGCCCAGCAGCGCGTCCTTGGACTTGACGTCGACGCCGTTGGTGGGCCGGACGGCGACCAGCACGGCGGGCTCGCGGGCCAGCGCGCGGGCGATCACGACCTTCTGCTGGTTGCCGCCGGAGAGCCCGGACACCGGCTGGTCCGGCCCGGTGGTCCGGATGTCCAGTGCCGAGATCATCCGCCGGGCGAACGCGCGGGTCCGGGCGGGCAGTACGGTGCCCATCGGCCCGAGCTGGTCGGCGACGGTGAGCGTGGCGTTCTCGGCGACGCTGCGCCCCGGGACGAGCCCTTCGCGGTGCCGGTCCTCGGGGACGTAGCCGATGCCCGCGGCGAGGGCGTGCGGCACACTGCCCGTACGCACCGGCCGCCCGCGCACCGTGATCCGGCCGCCGTCGGGGGCGCGCAGCCCCACCAGGGTCTCCCCGATCGCGGTGGTGCCGCTGGCCGTGGCGCCCGCGAGCCCCACCACCTCCCCGGCCCGTACGGTCAGGTCGAGCGGCGCGAAGTACCCGTCGGCGGTGAGCCCCCGGGTGCGCAGCACCGGCTCCCCCGCCGGGCGCGCGCCCCTCGGCCGCTGCCGCGCCGGGCCCGCCGCCTCGCCCGTCATCGCCGCCACCAGCGCGTCCTCGGCCAGCCCCGGGACGGGCGCGGTCAGCACATGGCGGGCGTCGCGGAAGACGGTGACGGTGTCGCACAGCTCGTGGACCTCCTGGAGGTGGTGCGAGATGAACAGGAAGGCCACCCCCTGGGCGCGCAGTTCGCGCAGTCTGCCGAAGAGCCGGTCGATGCCGCCGGCGTCCAGCCGGGCGGTGGGCTCGTCGAGGATGATCAGCCGGGCACCGAACGACAGCGCGCGGGCGATCTCCACGAACTGCCGCTGCTCGACGCCGAGTTCCTTGATCCGGGCGGCCGGGTCGACCTCGACGCCGTACCCGGCGAGCAGCTCGCGGGCCCGCTCGCGCAGCGCCCGCCAGCGGATGGTGCGTCCGCCCGGCAAGCGGCCCAGGAAGAGGTTCTCCGCGACGGTCAGCTCCGGCACGGTCATCGACTTCTGGTGGACGCAGGCGACCATGCGCTGCCAGGCGGCGGTGTCGCCCCAGCCGGGCGCGGGCGCGCCGCCGAAGGTGACCCGGCCGGCGTCCGGGCGGGCCATGCCGGTCAGCACGGACACCAGGGTGGACTTGCCGGCGCCGTTGCGGCCGACGAGGGCGTGCGCCTCCCCGGGCCGTACGGTCAGCCGGGCGCCGTCGAGCGCGACGGTGGGACCGTAGCGTTTGACGATTCCCTCGGCGTGCACCGCCGCCGTGTCCTCGGCCGTTCCCACGGCTACTTCTTCTTCTCGAGCTGGTTGGCCCACAGTTTCTTGTCGTCGACGGTGTCCTTGGTGACCAGGGGCGCCGGCAGCTGGTCCTCCAGTCCGTTCTTGATCTTCACGATGGTCGAGCCGTGACCGGTGGGCCCCGGCCTGAAGGTCTTGCCCTCCAGACCGGCCCTGGCGTAGTACAGCGCGTACTTGGCGTACAGGTCGGCGGGCTGGGAGAGGGTGGCGTCGATGGTGCCGGCGCGGATCGCGTCCAGTTCGTCCGGGATGCCGTCGTTGGAGATGATGGTGATGTGCCCGTCGGAGCCGGCCGGCCGCAGCAGCTTCTTCTGTTCCAGGAGGGCGAGCGTCGGCTGCAGGAAGGCGCCGCCGGCCTGCAGGTAGATGCCGTGGAGATCCGGGTGCTGGGCGAGCAGGCTCTGCAGCTTGGCGGAGGCGACCTCGCCCTTCCAGTCGGTGGCCAGCTCATGCACGGTGATCTTCGGGAACTTCTTCTTCATGCACGCCGCGAACGCCTCGGAGCGGTCCCGCCCGTTGATCGAGCTGAGGTCGCCCTGGAGCTCGGCGACCCGGCCCTTGCCGCCCAGTTGCCGCCCGAGGTACTCGCAGGACTTCTCGCCGTAGGCCCGGTTGTCGGCGCGTACGACCATGTAGACCTTGCCCTCGTCGGGGCGGGTGTCGACGCTCACCACCGGGATCTTCTTCTCCGCCAGGCGCTGCAGCGCGGCGGTGATGGCACCGGTGTCCTGCGGTGCCATGACGATCGCCTTGGCGCCCTGGTCGGTGAGCGCCTGCACGTTCGAGACGACCTTGGCGATGTCGTTCTGCGAGTTGGACAGCGGCAGCGCGGCCGGTCCGCCGTGGTCCAGGTCCTTTTCGAGGTACTGCTGGTAGGAGTTCCAGAAGTCGGTGTCCGTACGGGGCATGTCGATGCCGATCCTGCCGCCCGCGGCGTCGCTGCCGCGGTTGCAGCCGGCGAGCGCGGCGGTGGCGAGCACCGCGGCACAGGCCGCCGCGCCGGTCGTACGCAGTCTCATGGGTGGTCCCTCGGTCGTGGTGGGCGGCTGGGGTGCGGGGCGCGGCAGGGGCGGTGGCCGGTCAGGTGGCGGGCCGCGGCCGCAGCCCCTGCATGCCCCCGTCCACGGCGAGCGCCGTGCCGGTGATGCCGGAGGCGGCCGGGGACGCCAGGGAGGCGATGGCGGCGGCCACTTCGTCCGCGGTGACCATCCGGCCCAACGGCTGGCGGGCTTCGAGGGCGGCGCGTTCGGCGGCCGGGTCGTCGGCCCGGTCCAGCAGCCTGCCGACCCACGGGGTGTCGGCGGTGCCGGGGTTGACGCAGTTGACGCGGATGCCCTCGCCCAGGTGATCGGCGGCCATCGCGAGGGTCAGCGAGAGGACCGCGCCCTTGCTGGCGCTGTAGAGGGCGCGCTGCGGCAGGCCGGCGGTGGCGGCGATGGAACAGGTGTGGGTGATGGAGACCCGGCCCGGGGCTTTGGCGGCGGCGCGGCGCAGCGCCGGGAGCGCGGCGCGCGCGGTGCGCACCAGGCCCACCACGTTCACGTCCCAGACCCGGCCCCACTCCGCGTCATCGTTGTCCTCGACCGTGCCGACGGCGCCGATGCCGGCGTTGCCGACGAGGGTGTGCAGGGCGCCCAGCTCCCCCACCGCCTCGTCGACGGCGGCGCGCACCGCGGCGTCGTCGGTGACATCGGCCCGGACCGGGATCGTCCCGGCGGGCGCGCCGGAGGGGTCCCGGTCCAGGACGGCGACCCTGGCGCCGCGCGCCAGCAGCAGGGCGGCGGTGGCCGCCCCGATGCCGGAGCCGCCGCCGGTGACGAGCGCGGCCATCCCCTCGAAGTCGGCCGGCGGCCGGCCGTGTCGCGGTCCGTGGCTCATACGGGGACCTCCTGTTCGCCGTGCCGGTGGTGCGGGGGCCGGCGGGCGCGCCACACCGGCCCGTCGGGGAAGCGGTGGGCGGCGACCGACGCGGGCTTCATCCGGGCCGAGAAGCCGGGTGCGGTGGGGGCGCGGTAGCGGCCGCGCTCGACGACGACCGGATCGCTGAAGTGGTCGTGCAGATGGTCGACGTACTCGATCACCCGGTCCTCGCGGCTCCCGGACACCGCCACGTAGTCGAACATCGCCAGGTGCTGCACCAGTTCGCACAGTCCGACCCCGCCCGCGTGCGGGCACACCGGTACGCCGTACTTCGCGGCCAGCAGGAGGATCGCGAGGTTCTCGTTGACGCCGGCCACCCGCGCCGCGTCGATCTGGACGAAGTCGACGGCGCCGGCCTGCAGCAGCTGTTTGAAGACCACGCGGTTGGCGACGTGCTCGCCGGTGGCGACCTTCACGGGCTGGCCGGTGCGCACCGCGGCGTGTCCCAGGACGTCGTCCGGGCTGGTGGGTTCCTCGATCCAGTGCGGGGCGTACGGGGCGAGCGCGGTCATCCAGCGGACCGCCTCGGCCACGTCCCAGCGCTGGTTGGCGTCGACGGCGATCCGTATGCCGGGCCCGACCGCGTCCCTCGCCAGCCGCATCCGCCGCGTGTCGTCGTCGAGGTCGGCCCCGACCTTCAGCTTGATCTGGCCGAAGCCGTCGGCCACCGCTTCCTTCGCCAGCCGCACCAGTTTGTCGTCGTCGTAGCCGAGCCAGCCGGGCGAGGTGGTGTACGCGGGGTAGCCCTCGGCTTTGAGGCGGGCGGTGCGCTCGGCCCGGCCGGGTACCGCGGCGCGCAGGATCGCCAGCGCCTCGTCGGGGGTCAGGGCGTCGGAGAGGTAGCGGAAGTCGACGAGCGAGACCAGCTCCTCCGGCGTCAGCGCGGCGAGGAACTCCCAGACCGGCAGGCCGGCGCGGGCGGCGGCGAGGTCCCAGGCGGCGTTGATCACGGCGCCGGCCGCCATCTGCATCACGCCTTTCTCGGGGCCGAGCCAGCGCAGCTGGGAGTCGTGGGTGAGGTCGTGGTGCAGGGCGGCGAGACCGGCGGCGGCGGTGGGCACGGGGCGGCCGACGAGGTACGGGGCGAGGGACCGGATCGCGGCGGCCATGACATCGTTGCCGCGCCCGATCGTGAAGCAGAGGCCGTGGCCCCGCGGTCCGCCGTCGGTGTGCAGCACGACGTAGGCGGCGGAGTAGTCGGGGTCCGGGTTCATGGCGTCCGAGCCGTCGAGCTGCTCCGAGGTGGGGAACCGGACGTCGTGGACCTCGAGCGCGGTGACGGTGTCGGCCGCGGCCATGGGCATGCCCCCTGAGATGTTGCGGAAGAACATCGGACCTTTCCCGGTCATCCGATGTATAGACCCGCGCGTCAGGCATCGTCCAGACCCCGTACGGAAGTTGACCGAACAACGCTCGATACAGATCGGATGAATAGCGACCCCTTCGTGCAAAGGGGCTGCGGACCGGCACCTCGGACGCCGTAGTCTTGGGAACGCACGCAATGGAACTGCAGCCGGCGGCCGCCCCAGGCGGCCGGACCGGTCGGAAGGAGGCGCTGGGTGATCGAGCTCGAGGGGGTGCCCGAGCTGATCGACCCGGTCATGGTGGCCGCGTTCGAAGGCTGGAACGACGCCGGCGACGCCGCCTCCGCCGCGGTCGCGCATCTGGACCGGGAATGGAAGGGCGAGGTCTTCGCCGCGCTGGACGCGGAGGACTATTACGACTTCCAGGTGAACCGCCCCACCGTCTTCCTGGACGGCGGCGTACGCAAGATCACCTGGCCGACGACCCGGCTCTCCGTCGTCCGCATCGGCGACACGAACGGCAAGGGGCGGACCCGCGATCTCGTCCTGGTCCGCGGTATCGAGCCCAGCATGCGCTGGCGCTCGTTCTGCAACGAAATCCTCGGCTTCGCCCATGAGTTGGGCGTGGAGATGCTGGTGGTCCTGGGCTCGCTGCTCGGCGACACCCCGCACACCCGCCCGGTGCCGGTCAGCGGGGTCACCTCCGACGCCGACCTCGCGAGCCGCCTGGATCTGGAGGAGTCCCGCTACGAGGGCCCGACGGGCATCGTCGGCATCCTCCAGGAGGCGTGCACCCATGCCGGCGTCCCGGCGGTGAGCCTGTGGGCCGCGGTTCCGCACTACGTCTCCCAGCCGCCCAACCCCAAGGCCAGCCTCGCGCTGCTCAACCGCCTGGAGGACCTCCTCGACGTCCGGATCCCGCTCGGTGAGCTGAGCGAGGACGCGCGCGCCTGGCAGCTGGGGGTCGACCAGCTGGCGGCGGAGGACAGCGAGGTCGCCGAGTACGTCCAGTCGCTGGAGGAAGCGCGCGACACCGCGGACCTGCCGGAGGCGTCCGGCGAGGCCATCGCCCGCGAGTTCGAGCGCTATCTGCGCCGCCGCGACCCGCAGGCCGGCCCCGGCGTGGCGACCGAGGGCGGGCTCGCCGACGGCCGCGACAGCTCCTACCTCCGCGACTCCACCAGCGGCCGCACCCGCCCGCCCCGCCCGGTGTCCAAGGAGCCGCGGGAGCCCAAGCCCGGCGACGACACGGGTACGGGGCCGAAGGACGCGGGCAGGGACAAGGGCTCCACGGAGACCCCCGGCCCCTCGGGAGACACGGACTCCGCCGACCCCGCGCAGCCGGAGGACGGCCCGGAGGACTCCGGAAGCTGAGCGCCACGGCACACCACGGGCGCCGGACCGGCCGTCGAGCCGGACCGGCGCCCGTGCGCTGCCCCGCCTGCCGGGCGGGTTAGGGGGTGTCGTCCGAACGACACCCCCTGGCGCTCAGCCCGAGCAGTGGAAGCGTGCCCCCGCCCAGTCGCCGTGATCACCGGACTTCTTGCCGTCCGTATCGGTCACCCTGAGCCGTACGTGCCGGGCCCCGCCGAGCGGCACGTCCACCGCCACCGGCGCCGACGTGCCGGTCAGCTTCGGTGAGGTCCACAGCACCTTGCCGTCCGCCTCCACCGAGAAGGCGACCTCCCCGTAGTCGGCGATCTCGTCGTCGATCCCGGCGTCCGCGGTGAAGGACGAGCAGCGCCCGCCGGTGTAGAACTCCAGGCCGGAGTCGGCGTGCGTCCCCAGGCCCTTGGCGTACGTCTTCCCGGCGAGGGTCAGCGGATGGCCGTCCGCCGCCCCCGACTCGCCGTTGCTGCGGTCGCGTTCGGCCGGCCCGTAGCCATTGGTCTCGCTCAGCCACTCCAGATCGCTCGCCCAGGTGTCCTCGGCGGGCGCCGGCGGTACCGGCCGCACCTGGAAGCGGTGCACCGCCGTGCGCGGCGCACCGGCCGAGCGGTAGCGGACGGTCGCGGTGACGGTGACCGGGTCCGCGCTCCTGGCGTCCCGGGGCGCGGTGAGCGTCAGCGCGTCGCGCCGTGTGGCGCCGGCCGGGATCCGCGCATGGCGCACCGGCGCCGAGACCTTCCAGCCCCGGGGCGCGGACAGCGCCACCGAGACCTGATGTGCCGTACGGGTGCCCGCGGTGAGCGCCGTCCGTACGGTCGTCGGCGCGCCCTTGGTCACCTCCTGGCCGCCCGGTGTGGTCACCGCGACCGTCGCACCCGGCGTCCGGCCGCCGACCGCGCTCGCGCCCTTCAGCACCAGGCCGAACGCACGGTCGGTGGGGCGGGTGGCGGTCTTGATCCGGACGACGCCCGCACGGTCTGCGGGGTCGTGGAACCAGCCCTCGTCCGCGGCCTCGTAGGCGGCCGCGGACGGCAGCCGCTTCAGCGGCCGGCCGTCCAGTGCGACCCCGCGCGGGGCGTCCCCGGTGTGCACGGTGAAACGGTAGGGCCGGGCCGTCTGCTTGCCGCGGAACGAGCCCCGGGAGGCGCCGACGTCGATCCGTACGTCGCCGCCGCCGGAGCGCGGGGCCGCCACCCGCACCCGCTGGGTGGCGCTGTGGCCGTCCCGGTGCGCACGGGTCACCCCGTCGTCCTCGTAGAGGGTGAACGAGGAACGGCCCTGCGGGTAGACGTCCCAGGCGAGCGGCGAGTGCGCCGTCCGGTCCTGGTAGGACCTGATGCCGGGCCACATGGGCACGGCGGCACCGGCCCTGACGAACAGCGGCAGGGTGTCCAGCGGTGCGCTGTAGCCGTCCACCGTGACCGGCCCCTGGTAGGTGCGTCCGGACCAGTAGTCGACCCAGGTGCCCCGGGGGAGATAGATGCCGTCACGGGTGTCGCTGTCCTGGTGGACGGGCGCGACGAGGAAGTCCCGGCCGGTCAGGAACTCGTACTTGGCGGCGTCGGTCGCGGCCTTCGGGTCGTCGGGGTATTCCAGCGACAGCGGGCGCACCGGTCCGATGCCGGTCCGGGTGGCCTCCGCCGCGTAGGAGTACATGTACGGCAGCAGCGATTCCTTCAGCTTCAGGTACGTCCGGCTGATGGAGGTGTAGGGCTCGCCGTGGCGATAGGGCTGCTTGTCGGTGGGCGCCCAGCCGTCCATCGTCATCATCGCCGGGAGGAAGGACTTCCACTCCAGGTCGCGGACGTAGGTCCGGGGGCTGCCGCCGAAGATGCCGTCCACGTCGCCGGTCGTGTAGGCGAGTCCGGAGAGCGTCGCACCCGCGTAGGTCGGTATCTGCCAGCGGATGTAGTCCCAGCTGCCGCTCTGGTCACCGGACCACTGGACCCCGCAGCGCTGGGCGCCCGACCAGCTCTCGGGGGCCCAGGTGAAGCCCCGGGCATCGCTGTTGTCCTCGATGCCCCGGTAGGCGTCCTTGCAGCCGTCCAGCGCGAACTTGTAGCCGTCGCCGACCCAGGCGACGTCCAGTTTGGCGATCCGCTGGCCCGCCTTGACCTGGTCGGCGAGCTTGCCGATGCCGTCCTCGGTCCACAGTCCGAGCTTCATCTTCCGCTCGCCGAGGCCCTTCGAGGTCCCGGCGAGGTTCTCGTAGCCGCAGCCGTAGCCGTCGTTGACCAGCATCCAGCCGTTGGGCAGGTCGTGCTCGGTGTATCCGTCGGCGACCTTCAGGGAGTCCAGGGTGTGCCGCTCCCCCCGGTTCGCGTTGTGCAGGTAGCAGTCCGAATCCCCGATCTCCAGGCCGTACAGCGGCGGCAGGAAGGGCTTGCCGGTCAGCGAGGTGTACTGGCCGATGACGTCCTTGGCGCTCGGCCCGGCGAAGTAGTAGGCGTCGAACCGCCGCTCCTCGGCCCTGGTCGTCACCGGCTGCCCGAAGGCGTAGGTGTTGGGCGCGTACGTATTGCGGAAGACGCCGTACCCCGCGGAGGAGAGGTAGAACGGGACGGAGTTGGGGTGTCCGCCGTCATCCCAGTGGTAGTCGACGCCGACCTCGACGGTGTGGCCGCGGTGCGAGGTGTTGCCGCGCCCGTTCTGCATACCGGCGCCGTAGAACTGCTCGTCGCCGCCGCGCGCCAGGGTCTGGGTGGTGGTCTTGTCGTCCCAGCTCAGCCCTTTCGCCTCGGACCACACCAACGAGCCGTCGGCCCGCCGCAGTTCGAAGCGCAGCGGCGCCTTGAAGGCCTTCAGGGTGACCTGCGAGGTGCGGAGTTCGTAGGCGTCGCCGGCGTCCCGCCAGTGGGTGGCGGGCGGTGCGCCCTGGGGCAGCACGATGTCCTTGCCGGTGGGATCGGAGAAGGTGCCGTCCGGGGCGAGTTCGACGCGGAAGGTCCGGTCCGTCACGAAGCTGACGCGTGCCTCGGCCCGGCCGGCGTGCAGGTGGTAGACGGGCCCGTCCGCGGCGAAGCCGGTGATGTCGCCGACGGTCTGTGCGTGAGCGGGAGCGTCGGCCCGTACGCCGCCCACCGGCCCCGCGACGGCCGCCGCGATCCCGAGCAGCACGGCAACGACCGCCGCCCGCAGTCCTGTTGGTTTCCTCATGCCCGCAGCTCTAGTCCGCCGCCGCGCCGCGCCTCCATGGACTCTCGGGCCGGGTTGCTGGATTTCTGCGCGGCAGCGGGCCGCCGCACCGGGTGGGACACGGCAAGAGGGGCGCCCCCGCCGTTCGGCAGAGGCGCCCCTGAGGACGGATACGGCGGGTGCTTACAGGGCCACGCCGAGCAGCGCGTCGACCGCGCGGGAGACGAGGCCGGGCGCGCCCTCCTCGGTGCCGCCGTCGGCCTCCTGGGCCGCGGCCCAGCGGTCCACGGCCGCGAGGGCGGCCGGGGAGTCCAGGTCGTCGGCCAGCGCCGTACGGATCTCCTCCAGGAGGGCGTCGGCGGACGGGCCGTCGGGACGGGAGACCGCGGCACGCCAGCGCGCCAGCCGCTCGACGGCCTCCTCCAGCACCGCGTCGGTCCACTCCCAGTCGGCGCGGTAGTGGTGCGCGAGCAGCGCCAGACGGATCGCGGCCGGGTCGGTGCCGTTGCGCCGCTCCGCGGAGACGAAGACGAGGTTGCCCTTGGACTTGGACATCTTCTCGCCGTTCAGGGCCACCATCCCGGCGTGCACATACGCCTTGGCGAACGGGTACTCGCCGGTGAGCGCCTGGGCGTGCGAGGCGCCCATCTCGTGGTGCGGGAAGGCCAGGTCGGAGCCGCCGCCCTGGACGTCGAAGCCCATGCCGAGGTGGTCCAGGGCGATGGCGACGCACTCGATGTGCCAGCCGGGCCGGCCGCGGCCCAGCGAGCCGCCGTCCCAGCTCGGCTCGCCGTCGCGGGCCGCCATCCACAGCATCGGGTCGAGCGGGTTCTTCTTGCCCTCGCGCTCCGGGTCGCCGCCGCGCTCGGCGGACAGCAGCCGCATCGCCTCGGCGTCCAGCCCGGAGACCGCACCGAAGTGCGCGTCGGACGCGACGGAGAAGTAGGTGTCGCCGTCCAGCTCGTAGGCGGCGCCGGCGTCGCGCAGCCGCTCCACCAGCGGGACGATGCCGGGTATCGACTCGACGGCGCCTATGTAGTGGCGCGGCGGCAGCATCCGCAGGGCCGTCATGTCCTCGCGGAAGAGGGCGGTCTCGCGCTCGGCGAGTGCCGTCCAGTCGTCGCCGGTGGCCACGGCCCGCTCCAGCAGCGGGTCGTCGACATCGGTGACGTTCTGCACGTAGTGCACTTGGCGCTTCGTGTCGAGCCACACGCGCTGAACCAGGTCGAACGCGTTGTAGGTCGCCGCGTGCCCCATGTGGGTGGCGTCGTAGGGCGTGATGCCGCAGACGTAGATACGGGCGACGGGACCGGGGTCGAGGGTCACCCGTCCGCCGGTCGCGGTGTCGTGGATCCTCAGGTCGCGGCCCTGACCGGGCAGGGCGGGGACCTCAGAAGCGGGCCATGCATGCATGCCATGAGCCTAACCGGATGCATGTTCCGCATACGAACCGGACCGGAGGTCTGGCCGGAAAGGCGGTCTTGTGTTCGGTTGCCGAACATGCAAGGCACATCCGGTGTTCCCCGCCGGGCCGACGCCGGGGATCAGACCGGCGGCCAGGGGATGGCGGGCCATTCGCCGCTCGGCTCCGGGTGCCGTCCGCTGCGCAGCAGCCCGGCCACCCGCGCCCGCAGCGCCGCGATCTCGTCATCCGTGATCAGTTCGGCCAGTCGGGCGGCGAGCGGCCCGGCGCCCTCCAGCGCCCGCTGAAGGCCCCGCAGCACCTCCAGCGCCTCGTCGGTCAGCGGCTCCCCCGCCCATCCCCACAGCAGCGTGCGCAGCTTGTCCTCGGCATGGAACGTCACGCCGTGGTCGATGGCGAAGAACTCCCCGTCGGCGCCGGGCAGCAGATGGCCGCCCTTGCGGTCACCGTTGTTGATCACGGCGTCGAGCACGGCGAGCCGCCGCAGCCGCGGATGGTCGGCGTGCACCAGCAGCGCGGTGCGGCCCTCGCCGGTCTCCGCGAAGCCGACCGCCTTCCAGCCGGGCCCCGGCTCCTCGTCCTCCACCAGCGCCAGCAGCTCGGGGACCTCGTCGCTGTTCTCCGGCGGATCGATCCACTCCTGGACCATGCCGGTGCCGTACGGGCCGTCGCGCAGGACCGTCGGGGGAACGAGGTCCCAGCCGCAGGCACGGGAGATCTCGTACGCGGCGACCTCGCGCTGGGCGAGCGTGCCGTCGGGGAAGTCCCACAGCGGGCGCTCGCCGGCCACCGGCTTGTAGACACAGGAGGCGCTGTGGCCGTCCTGGGCGACCGTGCAGTAGAGCACGGCGTTGGAGGCCTCCTGGATGCGCCCGCGGACGGTCAGCTCACCGTCGGCGAGAAGGGCGTCCGGCCGGGCCCCGGCGGGCTCCGGCGCGGCCGGCGGCGGGTCCTGGGGGCCGACGGGAGCGGGCAGCGGCGCGGCCGTCTCGGCCGGTTCGGCGGGCATGGCGCTCAGGCGTCCCGCCGGTATCCGTTCTGGCGCGGGCATACGTGTCCCTCCGGGTCGAGCGGCAGGCTGCACAGCGGGCACGGCGGGCGGCCGGCGTTGACCACTTCGAGCGCCCGCTTGGCGAAGGCCCTGGCCATGGTTCCGGTGAGGCGGACCCGCAGCATCGGCGGGCCGTTCTCGTCGTCCTGGAGCAGCCGCTCCTCGGCGTCGGCGAGGTCCTCGTCGCTGTCCGCGTCCAGCTCGACCAGGGCCTGGGCCTCGACGATCATCCGCTCGTCCTCGCCGTCCCAGGCGAGCGCCATCGTGCCGACCCGGAACTCTTCCTCGACGGGCGTCTCCAGGGGCGCGGCGTCGGCCAGCTCGGCGGGCGAGACCGCGGGCACCGGGGCATTGCCGCCGCTGCGCCGCACGACCTCGTCCAGCAGCTCGTCGATCCGCTCGGCGAGCGCCGCGACCTGGGTCTTCTCCAGGGCCACGCTGGTGGTGCGGCCGGAGGCAGTGGCCTGGAGGTAGAAGCTACGGCGGCCAGGCAGCCCGACCGTACCGGCCACGAAGCGGTCCGGCGCGTCGTAGAAGAACACCTGACGGGACAACGTCCTGCTCCGTTTGCTCGACTGCGGGGTCACTGCGGTCGCTGCACGTCCTGCGGTCACTGCGCGGATCGCAGGTGCGTGGCGGGCAGCGCCGTCGCACCACCCTACTGCGCCGACTGATCACGCTGCTCCCGCACCACCGCCGACTGCCGCGTCCCGGTCGGCCGCCGCGCTGCCGCCGTCCTCCCGGGGCGCGAGCGAACCGAAGTCACCGGTGTCCCCGAGCCGTACGAGGTAGGGACGCAGCCGGGTGTAGCGGATCGCGGTGACCGAGCAGGGCTCGACGGAGATCCGCTGGAAGAGGTCGAGGTGCATGCCCAGTGCGTCGGCGACCAGGGACTTGATGATGTCGCCGTGCGAGCACATGACGTAGGCCGCCTCGGGGCCGTGCGCCTCCTCGATGCGGGCGTTCCAGTCGCGCACCGCGTCCACCGCCCGGGCCTGCATCGCGCGCATCGACTCGCCGCCGGGGAAGGCGGCCGCCGACGGGTGCTGCTGGACGACCTCCATCAGCGGCTCGTCGCCCAGCTCGGCGAGTTTGCGGCCCGACCAGTCGCCGTAGTCGCATTCGCTGATCCGGTCCTCGATGTGCAGCGTGAGCCACGGCCGGGCGTCCAGCAGCGGCTGCAGGGTCTCCCGGCAGCGCTGCAGCGGGCTGGAGACGACGGCGGTCAGCGGCACCTGGGACAGCCGTGCGGGCAGCGCGGCGGACTGGGCGCCACCGCGCTCGTCTAGAGCGACGCCGGGCGCCCGCCCGGCGAGCACTCCGGCGGTGTTGGCGGTGGAGCGGCCGTGCCGCACCAGGATCAGCGTGGGCATGGGCGCCACCCTACGTTCCCGGCCCGCGTTCCTGGCAGGTGGCGGTGGGACGAGCGAGAATGCCAGGTGTGATCGTGGACTGCGCCATCTACCGGGACGGCCGCCGCGCCGAGTGCGCGACCGACTTCTCCCGCGCTCTGGAAGAGGCACGGGCCGAAGGGGACGCCTTCCTGTGGCTGGGGATGCACGAGCCGACGGAGCACGAGTTCGATCTCGTCAGCAGCGAATTCGGGCTGCACCCGCTGGCCGTCGAGGACGCGCTCAAGGCGCATCAGCGGCCCAAGCTGGAGGTCTATGACGACTCGCTGTTCATGGTGCTGAAGCCGATCACGTACGACGACGCGGCCTCCACGGTGACCGCGTCCGAGGTGATGGTCTTCCTGGGCGAGGCGTTCGTGGTCACCGTCCGGCACGGCGAGGCCAGCCCGCTGGCGGCGGTGCGCCGGCGGCTGGAGGAACACCGGGAGATCCTCCGGCACGGCCCGGGGGCGGTGCTGTACGCGGTCTGTGACGCGGTGGTCGACCACTACATCGACGTGGCTGCCGAACTCCAGCTGGATCTGGAGGAGTTGGAGACGGAGGTGTTCGCTCCGGTACGCCGGGACACCAAGAACACCGCGGCCGAGATCTATGCGTTCAAGCGCGAGGTGCTGGAATTCCGGCGGGCGACCGGCCCGCTGGCCGCGCCGATGACCCTCCTGCAGAACCCCGGCGTGCCGTATGTGCACGACCACGCCCGGCCGTTCTTCCGCGATGTCGACGACCACCTCACCCGCGCCAACGAGTCGGTGGAGAGCCTGGACCGGCTGCTCTCGGACATCCTGGCCGCCCATCTGGCGCAGATGGGCGTACGGCAGAACGACGACATGCGCAAGATCTCGGCCTGGGCGGCGCTGGCGGCCGTACCGACCCTGATCGCCGGCATCTACGGCATGAACTTCGAGCACATGCCGGAGCTGACGTGGTCCCTGGGCTATCCCATGGTCCTGCTGGTGATGGTGGTCATCGAGGTCTCGCTGTACCGGCTGTTCAAACGCCGCGGCTGGCTGTGACCGGGCGTTCCCCGGCGACGGTGCGCAGCGCCGGAGGGCTCAGGCGAACTCCGGCGCCGAGGTGGCCGGGCCGCCCAGCGCGTTCCGGCGCTCGGGCATCCGGAGGGTGACCATCCGCCGCCAGCCCCCCAGCCGCTCATAGCCGTACACCGTCCGGATCCCGGCGGTGAGCCCGCCGGACTTCGCCTTGGGCCACTTCAGGATGCGGCCCATGTGGTCCATCACGGCCAGGCTGACGTCCCGGTAGACGACCAGTTCGGCGCGGGCGCAGTCGTGCAGGATCCGCTGGATGGTCCGGCCGTGGCCGTGGCGGGCCAGCCGCAGCAGCTCCTCGTGGCAGTACGCCAGGTGGTTGTCCTCGTCGCGGGAGATGATCCGGATCGCCTTGCCCACCTCGGGGTGGTCGCCGAAGTACCTGTTGAGCATCACCATCTGGTCGGCGGCGCGCTGTTCGGTGACCCGGCTGTGGGAGAGGTAGGTGATGATGTCGAGCTCGCTGAGCGGCTCGTCGCGGCGCAGCTTGTCGTGCGCCAGGCCGATGCCCTGCCGCTCCAGCAGCGAGGTGTAGGCGGTCTCCTCGGGGACCGGGGCCGGCGTCAGGCCGCGCCTGCGCAGCAGGGCGTGGAAGATCCGGCCGTGCTTCTCCTCGTCGGCGCCGTGCCGGGTGGCCTTGGGCGCCAGGTCGCGCAGCGAGGCGGGCATGAGCGCGGCGATCCGGCCGTTCTCCCAGCCGCCCTGGGCCTCGCCGCTGGCCGCGATGGAGCAGAACAGGCGGTAGGAGTCGTCGTTGTCGACGATCTCCTGGAACAGGCTTCGGGCCGAGAACATCTGCGCCACCTCCGAACGGACACACCCGTAAAGGAAAAGTCAAAGGGGGTGTTTTGCCGGAGGCAACCGGAGGCGGCGCGCCGTACGGCCGTTCGGGTGATGTCCGTCCTGATGGCGGGCGTAACCCGGGTACGCGCCGCCACGTTGTGCCGCGTGACGGCCGCGGCGGGGAAGATCCCCCGAGCCCCCGCCACGGCCGCGGGCCCGGTCGGCCCGGCGCCACGGGCGCCGGGCCGTGTGCGGGACGCCGGGGCGGACCCCGGTACGAGCCCGCCGCATCCGGTGATTACGCCAGCCCGGCCCGCTCCAGCGCCTCGGTGCCGGCCCGCAGCGACGCCAGACGGTCCTCCAGGGTGAAGCCCGCCGGGGCCAGCGTCAGGGTGGTCACGCCGGCCGCCGCGTAGGCCTGCATCCGGTCCGCGATCCGCTCGACGGAACCGAGCAGCGTGGTCTGGTCGATCAGCCGCTCCGGGATCGCGGCGGCCGCGCCCTCCTTGTCGCCGGACAGGTATTTGTCCTGGATCTCGGTGGCTTCCTTCTCGTATCCCATGCGCCGGGCCAGCTGGTTGTAGAAGTTCTGCTTCCGGCTCCCCATGCCGCCGACGTACAGGGCGGTGTACGGGCGGAACATGTCGGCCAGCGCACTGACGTCGCCGTCCGCGCCCAGGGCCAGCGGCAGCGTCGGGCAGATGTCGAAGCCCTCCAGCGTCTTGCCCGCCTTCTCGCGCCCGGCCCGCAGGTGCGTGATCGCGGTGTCCTCCAGGTGCTCGGCGGCGGGGAAGATCAGCAGCGCGCCGTCGGCGATCTCGCCGGTCTGCGTCAGGTTCTTCGGGCCGATCGCGGCGATGTAGAGCGGGATGTGCTCGCGCTGCGGGTGGACGGTGAGCTTCAGCGGCTTGCCGGGGCCGCCGGGCAGCGGCAGCGTCCAGTGCTCGCCCTCGTAGGACAGCCGCTCGCGGGTCATGGCCTTGCGGACGATGTCCACGTACTCGCGGGTGCGGGCCAGCGGCTTGTCGAACTTGACGCCGTACCAGCCCTCGGAGACCTGCGGGCCCGAGACGCCCAGGCCGAGCCGGAAGCGGCCGCCGGAGAGCGAGTCCAGGGTGGCGGCCGTCATCGCGGTCATGGCGGGCGTCCGGGCCGGGATCTGGAAGATCGCCGAACCGATGTCGATCCGCTCGGTCTGGGCGGCGACCCAGGAGAGCACCGTGGCGGCGTCGGAGCCGTAGGCCTCGGCGGCCCAGCAGACGGCATAGCCCAGGCGGTCGGCCTCCTGTGCCACCGCGAGATTGTCGGAGTCCATCCCGGCGCCCCAGTAGCCGAGGTTGATGCCAAGCCTCATGCCGCTCCCCTTACCGATCAGTAACGTCGCTGTTCCGGGGACTGTAGCGCGCGTCCCCGCCGGCCGTCATCGGCGGGTTGTCCACAGGTCCCCTGTTCCCGGCCCGCGGCCAGTAATCTCAAGGCCCATGGAGCACAGGCACCTCGGCCGTACGGGCCTTCGCGTGTCCCGTCTCGGGCTCGGCACCCTGAACTGGGCCCGCGACACGGACGAGCAGGAAGCCGCCGACCAGCTCAAGGCGTTCTGGGAGGCCGGCGGCACTCTGGTGGACACCGCCGACATCTACGCCGACGGCGGTGCCGAGTACCTCCTGGGCCGGCTGACGGAAGGGCTGGTTCCGCGCGAGGACCTGGTGATCGCGACCAAGGCCGGCAGTGTCCTCGCGGCGGACCGCCGTGCCGACGGCTCCCGGCGCCACCTCCTCGCCGCCCTGGACGCCTCCCTGGAGCGGCTGGGCACCGAGTACGTCGACCTGTGGCAGCTGCACGCCTTCGATCCGCACACGCCGCTGGAGGAGACCCTGCACGCCCTCGACCTGGCCGTCACCAGCGGCCGGGCGCGCTATGTGGGGCTGTCGAACTTCTCCGGCTGGCAGCTCGCCAAGGCGGGCACCTGGCAGCTCGCGGCGCCCGGGGTGCGCAACCGGCTGGCGAGCGCACAAATGGAGTACTCCTTGCTCCAGCGCGGCGTCGAGCGGGAGGTGCTGCCCGCGGCCCTCGACCTCGGCATCGGGCTGCTGCCGTCGTCGCCGCTGGGGCGGGGTGTGCTGACCGGCAAGTACCGCCATGCGACACCGGCCGACTCGCGTGGCGCCTCGGAGCATCTGGCGCCGTTCGTCGCGCCCTATCTCGACGAGACGGCGGGCCGGGTCGTCGAGGCGGTCACCACCGCCGCCGACGGACTGGCCGTCACCCCGCTGCAGGTGGCGCTCTCCTGGGTCCGCGACCGCCCCGGAGTGACCGCACCGATCCTGGGCGCCCGCACGGAGCAGCAGCTCAGAGCCGCATTGTCAGTGGAGACCCTTAGTCTTCCTGACGAGATCCGCCGGGCGCTGGACGATGTTTCGGCTCCGGTGCACCACTACCCCGATCACGACTGGAGCACGCTGTGAGTACCGACCGCCTCGCCGGCGAAACCCCGCCCGAGCAGGAGGCCGCGCCCGGGACTGCGGATGCCCAGACACCCGAGGACGCCGCGGCGCCGGCGGACGCCACGGCGCAGGGCGCGGACGCGACGGTTCCGGAGGACTCCGCGGCAGCAGCGGGCGAGGACGCGCCGGTGAGCGAGCCGGCGCCCGCGGCATCCGGCGCCGACGCCGGGACGCCGGACGCCGGTGCGGTGCGGGAGGCCCCGGCGGTGCCGCCGGTACCGGCATCGGCCAAGGCGACCGCGGACGCGCTGGCCGCCGCGGTCCGGGCCGTGGAGAGCGGCGAGCGTTCGGCCACCGAGTTCTTCAACGACGCCCCCCGCCCCGCCAAGCGGGCCGCACCCGCCGCCCGGCCCCCCAAGGACGGTCCGGAGACCGGCGGCCGCGCCCCGCAGGCCGACCCGCCGCACCCCGGGACCGACGGACCGGCCCGTCCCCCCGTCACCGACGCGAGCCCCACCGGTCCCGTCGGCCCCACCGGTCCCGCAGACGTACCGGCCCCGGCCGGCCCGGTTCCCACCCCCCGCCCCGCCGTGCCGGCGGCCCCCGGGATCGAGGGCGTACGCCAGATCCTCGCGGCGGGCGGCGCCCCGGAGGCGCTGGCGGAACCGGCCGCGGAGGTGCTCGGCGAGCGGGCGGCCGAGGCACTGGGCGAGGACCCCTGGCAGTTGCTCGGCGTGCCCGGGGTGCGCCCCGAGCAGGCCGACGGCTTCGCGCGGGCGCTCCTCGGCGCCGCGTGCGGGCCGGGCGACGAGCGGCGCGCACAGGCACTGGTCGGCTGGCTTCTGGAGCAGGCCGCGCTCGCGGGGCACTCCGCCCTGGAGGCCGCCGCGCTGCGCGCCGCGCTCGCCCAGCGCTCGGTGCCCGACCCCGACGACGCCCTGCAGACCGCCATCGCGGACGGCGCCGTGCTGGTCTTCCAGGACGCGATCGAGGAACCGGGCCGGGCGCGTCCGGCCACGACGGGCGACGACGAGGAGGAAGAGCGGCCGGTCCGGATCCTGCTCGGCCTGGACCGCTTCGCGATGGCCGAGGAGAGCGTCGCCGACGGCCTGGCGCGGCTGCTGAACACCTTCGAAGCGGTGGCGGAACCGGCACAGGACACCACGGACGCCGAGGCGCCCGGCGACGGCACGGCCGCCGCGGAGGAGGCGGACACCGAGGGGAGCCCGGCCGCGGAGAGCCCCGCCGCCCCGGCCCCCGACACCGAACCGGCCGCAGCACCCGACGACGCCGACGACGCGGCCCGCCACCAGCCCGTACGCCCCTCCGCCGCCGCCTGGGAGGCCGCGGCGGCCGCCGCGCCGTCGCCGTCGGCCGCGGAGCTCATCCGCGCCGCCGCACACAGCGGCCTGGTGGCGCACACCGGAGCCGAGGCGGCCCGCGCCGAGCCCGCCGCGCTGGTCGCCGCGGCCCGCTCGCTGGGGCTGCGGGCGTTCGGCGCCGCGCACACCGAGAACGGCCGCCGTCGCCTGGCTGCGGACCTCGCACGGAGCGCACCGGACGCCGCCGACGGACCTCAGGACCCCGGCGCGGCCGCGGTGACCGTGTCCGGCCTGCTGTCCGGGCGGCAGGGCCCGGGCCGCGACGCCGACGGCGCCCTCGCGCTCGACCTGCTGGTCGTGCTGGACGCCCCGCAGCTGGATCTGGAGACCGCCGCGCTGCTCGTCGAGTCGCTGACCGACGGGACCCGCCTGGTGCTCAGCGGCGACCCGGGGGTGCTGTGGTCCGCCGGCCCCGGGCGGCTGTTCGCCGATCTGCTCGCGGCCCGCTTCTGCCCGCAGGTCGCCTCCCGCACCCCGGACTTCGGCCCGATCGGCGAGCTGGTGTCGGGCATCGGCATCGGCGAACTGAGCCAGGTCGAGGCGCCCGGCAAGGAAGTGGTGATCGTCCCGGCGCGCGATGCCGGAGAGGCGGTGCACCGCACCGTCCAGCTGGTCGCCGACTCCGTGCCCCGGGCGCTCGGCGTCCCCGCGGAGCAGACCCAGGTCATCACCGTCGGCCACGGCGGCGCGGCCGGCACCCGCGCGCTGAACGCCGCCCTCAAGGAGCGGCTCAACCCCGGCCCCGGCCGGTTCGGCGGTTTCGACGCCGGTGACCGCGTGGCCTACGCCCCGGCCCCCGGCCGCACGGTGCCCGGCACGGTCACCGGAGCGGATGCGTCCGGTCTGCATCTCGACTGCGACGGCACCGCGGCCGTGGTGCCGCGCGAGCAGGTCGGCGCGGGAGCCGTCCGCCACGGCTGGGCGCTCACCGCGCACCAGGCGGCCGGGATGCGCTGGCCCGCCGCGGTGGTCGTACTCCCCGGGGACGCCGCCGGCGGGCTGACCCGCGCCTGGGTCTACACCGCCTTCAGCCGCGGCGAGCGGCATCTGTCGGTCGTCCAGGGGGTCGACCAGGCGCTGCCCCGCGCGGTCTCCGAGGTGCCCGTCAAGGAACGCACGACCCGGCTGCGCACCCTGCTGCAGCACAGCGTGCAGAGCGCCGGGGAGCCGTCGGCGGCCGGCTGACCTGCCGTACGCCCGCTCCCCCGCCCGCCCCGCGCGGACGCCGCACGGCCGCTGCCCCGGTCCGTCAGCAGGAGACTGCTGACGGACCGGGGCAGCGGCGTAAACGGCTCAGGGTGCGGCACCGGCGCGTCAGCGCGCCCCGGGCCGGCAGCCTCACCTTTCGTGGTCGAGCGGCTCCAGATCGTCGTCGCCCAGCTCCTCGTCGAAGACCGCGCTGACGTCGAAGCGGCACACCACCCGCTGGGGGTCCGCCTGGTCGAACGGTGCGGACAGCCACTCCCCCGGCTCGGCCGGGTCGTCGGCCGCCGCCACCCACAGGGTGGAGTCGCCCTCCTCCAGGCCGAACTCCTTGTGCCGGGAGGCGATCTCGTCCGGTTCGAACTCCCCGAAGAGCACACCGAGCGCCGCATGCACGCTGGTGCCGACCACCGCGGCGGCATCGGCGGCGGTGCCCGCCGCCTCGTCGGCGGCGTCCGGATCGAGATCGGCGATGCGCTGGGCCTGGTGCAGCAGCCGCTGCGGTTCGGCGACGGTGTAGTCGCGCCGGATCAGGACGCTCAGCGCACTGGGGTCGTCGGGGCCCGCGTAGGCGGGCAGGGCGTCGTTCCCGGGGATCTCGAAGGGGGTGACCTCGTCGTAGGTGTCGTACAGCAGCTCGTCATAGACCTCAGCCGCCGCGGCGAGCTCGTCGAACGCGGCGTAGACAGCCGGATCGTCCTGCCCCGAGCGGCGTTCGACCGCGTCGAGGTGACGGTCCAGCGCGGCTTTGACCGCCTCGGCGGCGGCACGTACCTCGGCAGCGGAAGGCTGCGCAGCATCAGACATAGTGCAGACGCTATCCGTACCGGGGCCGGTCCCGCACAATAGATGCGATGCCGGAATACGAATTCTGCGATGTGTATGTGCCTCGGGGCGTGTCCCGGAAGGCCGCCACACGCCTGCTGACCGACCATGCCGAGTACGGACACTGGGAGTTGGACCGACTGCGCCTGAACCCGGACGGGAGCCGCAAGGTGCGGCTGCGCCGCCGGATCATCCGCCAGCTCCGCGCCACATGGTGAGCGCCACGGACTCCTGAACACGGCAGAGCGGGCCCCGCTGAGCAGGGCCCGCTCCGTGGAGCGCCGGAGCGCTATGTGGTGCTGCTCACCGGCGAGCGGCGCGCGCCTTGCGGTAGATCAAGGCGCCCCCGAGCAGCAGCCCGGCACTGGCCGGAATCGCGTAGCCGACCCCTCCGGCACCCGTCTGCGCGAGGTGACCGACAGGCTTGGGCGGCGTCACGATCTGACTGTGCCCCCCGGTCTGCGGCTTCATCGGGGTGTGCGGCGTCTGCTGGCTGGGCGTGCCCGGGTGATGGGGCGTGCCCGGGTGGTGCGGCTTCCCCGGGTGCTCCGGCTTCCCCGGGTGCTCCGGCTTGCCCGGATGGTGCGGCTTGCCGGGGTGGTGGGGGTTGCCCGGGTGGTGCGGCTTCCCCGGGTGGTGCGGCCTGCCGGGGACCGAAGACCCGTTGGCGCAGTGGTTGCCGAAGGCCGGGTTCAGCAGCCCGGCGGCCGAGACATTGTTGCCACAGGCGTTCACCGGTACGTCGACCGGAGCCTGGACACTGTTGCCCGACCCGACACCGGGCGAGTTCGCGGCCCCGCCGACGGCGCCCGCACCGCCCGTGTGACCGCCCTGGTTGTGGTGGACACCGTGGTTCCGGCCACCGACATCGTTCGCGCAGTGGTTGCCGAACGCGGGGTTCAGCAGCCCGACGACATTGACGGTGTTGCCACAGGCGTTCACCGGTACGTGGACCGGTACCTGAACATTGTTGCCGGACCCCACACCGGGCGAGTTCGCCGCGCCTCCGGCGGCTCCCGCGTCGGCCTGTGCATAGCCGGCGGCCATGGCGAGTACGCCACTGGCGGCCGCCATGGTGATCAGGCCCTTTCGTGCGACCTGTCTCATAGGTTGTTCCCCTGCCTAGTGCCTTACAGGAATACGGGCAAGTGAAGATCCTCGAAAAGATCCACCGGCCCGCCGAATACCCAGCGGCTCCGGAATGCATGGTGTGCCTTCCGGAGCCGGACCGAGTCAGACCCCTACGGGTGCCAAATACAACGCCAAAGGACGCCAGAAGGTCACTTGTTGACGCAGCCCGCGCCGAACGCGGGGTTCAGCAGCCCGATCACGGAGACCGTGTTGCCGCAGACATTCACCGGAACGTGCACCGGAACCTGGATGGTGTTGCCGGAGACCACACCAGGAGAGTTCAGGGACGCGCCCTGGGCACCCGAGTCAGCAACGGCCAGGCCCGCACCGGCGAGCACGACACCACCGGCAACTGCCGCAGCGGCGACGACCTTCTTGATCATTATTCCTCCTTGTAGGCAATGACGATCCCAGCCGCGGACCGCACTGACTGCAACGAGGAAAATGCTGTTGAAGCTACGAACACATCGGCGCGTTCACCCATTTCAGCGAAGCCGGCGCGAAAGGCAGGAAATTCGCGCCGTATTCAGCTCTGGTCGATGAACCGGTCGAGCACCCGCACCCCGAACTTCAGTCCGTCCACCGGCACTCGTTCGTCCACGCCATGGAACATCCCTGCGAAGTCCAGCTCCGGCGGGAGCTTCAGCGGGGCGAAGCCGAATCCGCGGATCCCGAGATCGTCGAAGGACTTCGCGTCCGTACCGGCCGAGAGCATGTACGGCACGGCGCGCGCGATCGGGTCCTCGGCCTGCAGCGCCGACTGCATCGCCTCGACCAGCGCACCGTCGAAGGTGGTCTCCAGCGCCTTGTCGGCGTGCACGTCCTCCCGCTTGACGCGCGGGCCCAGGATCCGGTCCAGGTCGGACAGGAACTCCTCCTCGTGGCCCGGCAGGAAACGGCCGTCGACGTGAGCGGTGGCCTGTCCCGGGATGACATTGACCTTGTAACCGGCACCCAGCTGCGTCGGGTTGGCGGTGTTCTTGAGCGAGGCGCCGATCAGCTTGGCGATCCCGCCGAGCTTGGCCAGCGTGGCGTCCATGTCCTCGGGGTCGAGCTCGGTGCCCAGCGCGTCCCCGAGCTGGTCGAGGAAGGAGCGCAGCGTCTTGGTCACCCGCACCGGGAACTCGTGCCGGCCCAACCGGCCGACCGCCTCGGACAGTTCGGTGATCGCATTGTCCTTGTGGATCATCGAGCCGTGACCGGCGTTGCCGTCGACGGTCAGCTTCATCCAGTGCATGCCCTTCTGGGCCGTCTCGATGAGGTAGAGCCGCACCTTCTCGTTGACGGTGAAGGAGAAGCCGCCGACCTCGCTGATCGCCTCCGTGACGCCCTCGAAGAGGTGCGGGTGGTGGTCGACGAGGTAGCGCGCGCCGTAGGTGCCGCCCGCCTCCTCGTCCGCGAGGAACGCCAGCACGATGTCGCGCGGCGGCTTGCGGCCGGTGCGCAGCCGGTCCCGGATGACGGCCAGCGTCATCGCGTCCATGTCCTTCATGTCGACCGCACCCCGGCCCCAGAGGCAGCCGTCGGCGATCTCGCCCGAGAACGGGTGGTGGGTCCAGTCCTCGGCGTTGGCCGGCACGACGTCGGTGTGCCCGTGGATCAGCAGCCCGGGGCGCGAGCGGTCCTCGCCCTCGATCCGGGCGACCGTCGAGGCGCGGCCCTTGTGGGACTCGAAGATCTGCGGCTCCAGGCCGACCTCGGCGAGCTTCTCCGCGACGTACTCGGCGGCGACGCGTTCCCCCGGGCCGGAGTGATCGCCGTAGTTGCTGGTGTCCATCCTGATCAGATCCCGGCACAGGTCGACGACCTCGTCCTCACCGGTGACCGTACGGGCCGACTGCGACTCGCTCATGCCGAAACCTCGCTTCGCCCGGCCCCGCATCCGCGGGACTCGCACCTCTCAACGGTTCGCTCGCGGAGATCGCGCACATTGCCTCCTCTGGGTTCACGGCCGCATCGCGCGCCCCGAGGAGCACGGCCCGCGGCGGGGTCCACCGCCATCCTCCACCCGGCGCCCGCCGTACCCAAGGCCGCAATACTCCCGACATGCCCTGGTCACAGGGCCGCATCCGGCCGAATGCCGGGGTGATCGACCACCCGCGAACGTTTGCTATTGTTTTCCACGTCGGAACGGCCCAGGCCGCCCCGGCAGACACCTTGTCCGGGTGGCGGAATGGCAGACGCGCTAGCTTGAGGTGCTAGTGCCCTTTATCGGGCGTGGGGGTTCAAGTCCCCCCTCGGACACCATCGCGCACGAAGGTGCCGACCGGTCTTCGGTCGGCACCTTCTGCGTTTCCCGGCCACGGGCCGGAGGGCGGCCGGGCCGGGCGCGGTCCCGCCGGGGCTTTGCGCTGCGGGCCCGGCTGGGGTTCTCTTGCCGGGTGAGACGCAGATCCCCGGTTCCCCCCGCCCCGCTCCCCCAGCGTGACGGTATCGACCCCGTACGGGTGCGGCTGCCCGCCGATCCGGACGGGGCCTGGGGCACGGTCCGGGAGCATCTGGTCCACCGGTTCCAGGGGGCGATCGGGGCGCGCCGGGTGGAGGCGATGCTGGGCGCGGGACGGTTCGTCGGGACCGGCGGTGCGCTGAGCGGGGCCGAGCCGTACGAGGCCGGGCGCTACATCTGGTTCCACCGGGACTTCGCGCCGGAGCCGCCGGTGCCGTTCGAGGTGCGGATCGTCCACCGCGACGAGCGGATCGTGATCGCCGACAAACCCCACTTCCTCGCCACGACTCCGCGCGGGCGGCACATCACCGAGACCGCGCTGGCCCGGCTGCGGCGCGATCTGGAGCTGCCCGCGCTGCAGCCCGCGCACCGGCTCGACCGGCTGACGGCGGGGCTGGCGCTCTTCGTCGTACGGCCCGGGGACCGGGGCGCCTACCAGGGACTGTTCGGCGGGCGGCGGGTGCGCAAGGAGTACGAGGCGGTGGCGGCGTACGACGGGACCGTGGCGCTGCCGGTGACCGTGCGCAGCCGGATCGTGAAGGAGCGCGGGGTGATGGCCGCGCGCGAGGAGGACGGTGCGGCCAATGCGGAGAGCCGGATCGAGCTGGTGGAACGGCGGGGCGGGCTGGGGCGGTACCGGCTGCTGCCCACTACGGGCCGCACCCATCAGCTGCGGGTGCATATGAACGGCCTCGGGCTGCCGATCCTCAACGATCCGGTCTATCCGGTGGTCGGGGACCCGGCCCCGGACGACTTCACCGCTCCGCTCCAACTGCTGGCGAGGGTACTGGAGTTCACCGATCCGGTGGACGGGCGCACGCGGCGGTTCGAGAGCGGGCGGCGGCTGGCGGCGTGGGACATGGACCCGATGGCGTGATCGGGGGACCTGGGTGCGGGGCGCCACTTATCCTGGCGCTCTGACGGGGTGCAACGGACGGCGGCGGGGGCGGCGGTGCGCGTACGGATCGGGGTCGAGCGGGACACGGAGACCGGTGGGGCGGCGCAGTCGCTGTACACCTGGCTGAGCGGTGATCCCGAGGTGCTTGCCGCGGCCGGGCTGTCGCCGGTGCGGCGGGCCGGGGCGCCGGGGCCCATGGGGCCGGTGCTGGAGGCCGTCGAGGCGGTGTTCGACAGCGGGGTGCAGCTGGCGTCGCTGGTGGTGGCGGTGGCGAGTTGGCGCAGCACCCGGCCGCGCGCGGAGCGCGTCCACATCGAACGGGCGGGCGTCCGGGTGACGGTCGACGGCGGGGATCCCGAGGCCGTGGCGCGGGTGCTGCGGGCGCTGTCCGCGGACGGCGCCCCGGAGGCCGGGGACGGCGGGGGCGACCCGGCGGACCGGCCGGGCCGGCAGGAGTAGCGCGTTGGCGGGAGCGCTGTCCGACCCGTCGCGCTCCCGCGCCGTCCTGATCGGGACGCATGCGTATACGGAGCTGGACGACATCCCGGCGGTGGAGAACAACATCGGCCGGCTGCGGGAGCTGCTGACCGACCCGGCGGTCTGGGGGCTGGCGGAGGGGCGGTGCGACGTCCTGCTGCAGCCGTCCCGGCAGACGGTCCTGGACACGGTGTACGACGCCGCCGCCGAGGCGACCGACACGATGGTGCTGTATTACGCCGGCCACGGCCTGGTCCACCCGCAGTCGGGCGAGCTCCACCTCGCGCTGCCCGGCTCGCACCCGGACCGGCCGCACACGGCGCTGCGCTACGAGGAGCTGCGGTCGATCCTGCTCTCCCCGGCGGGCGGGCGCCCCTCGGCCCGGCGCAAGGTGGTCGTTCTGGACTGCTGCTGGAGCGGTCTGGCGCTGGGCGGTCTGATGCACGGCGGGGACCTGGTGCCCGGGGTCGCCGTCGAGGGTGCGTGCGTGCTGACCGCCACCGCGGCCACGCGTCAGGCGCTGGCCCCGCCCGGAGAGACGTACACCGCGTTCACGGGTGAGCTGATCCGGATCCTCGACGCCGGGGCGCCGGGGCGGCCCGACCCGCTGAGCATGTCGGCGCTCTTCGAGGAGCTGACGGCGGCGCTCCGGGCGAAGTCCCGGCCACAGCCGCAGCAGAGCAACCGCAACTCCGCGGGGCGGATCTGCCTGTTCCGCAACCGCGCCGGGGCGGCGGGCCCGCGACCGGCCGGGGAGAACGGGCCGCCGCGGTCCCCGGCACCTCCGGCCGAGGAGGGCGGCGCGGTGTCCGGACAGCGCGCGGCGCCGTGGCCTCCCGTGGCGGCAGCGGCGCCTTCGGCCGGCGAACGGGCCTCCTCCTGGCCGGAGTTCGTCCCTGTCGCCCTCTCCGGGACGCGGACGGTGCGGCTGGGCCGGTATCCGGTCACCCACGCGCAGTTCCGCCTCTTCCTCCGCGATCCGGAGAACGAGCGGTGGCGTCCGGCGGCCGCGCGGGCGGCGGGCCGGTACGTGGACGACAACTACCTGGCGGGCTGGGACGGGGTGGACTTCCCGCCGGGGCGCGGCGGCCATCCGGTGGTCGCGGTGAGCTTTCCCGCGGCCCGCGCCTATGCGGCCTGGGCGGGCCGTGGGCTCGGGCTGCCGCTGCGGCTGCCGACCGCGGCGGAGTGGGCGCTGGCGGCACGGGCCGGGCGGACCGGGGAGTGGTGGCACGAGGACATCGCGGCGGGCCGGGTCAACTTCCGCGGAAGTCATGCCGAGTTGGCGCCGATCGGGGAATTCCCACCGAACCCGTACAACATCGGCGATCTGCTCGGTAACGTCTGGGACATCTGCGTGGACGACACGGGTGCGCCGGTGTTGCGCGGCGGGGCCTTCGACACGCCCGCGGCGCGGCTGTGCGAGGAGCTGTCACCACGGTCACCCGTCGAGTGCCGGGGGAACGTCGGATTCCGGTGCGTCGGCGACAGCTGACGACGAGAGGAGACCCATGCGGGGGGACGCCGTCGACGAGGTGCTCAAGCGGTTGCCGTACAGCTGGACCGCGGACGAGGCCGAACGGGTCGGGCAGCGGTTCCGGGAGAGCCGGCCGGCCGCGCCCCGGCGCCTGGTGAAGAGGTTGTGGCAGTACTGGATCCGGATGTCCCCGGACGAGCCGCTGTTCGGCGACACCGAGGACGATCTCGCGCTGCTGCTGCACGCCCGGGCGCTGGGACTGGAGGCGCCGGGCGGTGATCCCGGGCCGGAGGACGGCCCGATCGCGCGGTGCGCCCGGCGGGCCGCGGAAGGGGCGGAGTGCGGGCCGCTGTTCCCCGCGCCGCCCGCCTGGGGGCCGAAGGCCGCGCTCGCGCCGCAGGTGCGCGCGGCGCTCCCCTCGTCGCTGCTGCGGGCGTGGGTGGCCGGGGACGATCAGGGCCCGGTGGAGGTGCTGGTGGTCGGCGAGGGCATCCCGGAGATCCGGCAGCAAGTGGTGCAGGCGGCGCTGACGACCTGTCTGCGGGTCAACGGCCTCAGCGACCCGGACAGCGGTGACTTCGTCGGGGACCACATCGGCGTCGGGCTGATCCGGGTGACGGCCGGGCTGTCCGGCGCCCCGGCCCAGGCCGACATCCCGTCGGTGTTCCGTGCCCGGTCGGTGACGGTGGCGGACGGCGCGTCGTCGACGGCCCGCGGGGCGCTGCGCGACTTCGTCGGGCTGCTGCGGTCGCTGGCCGACGAGACCAGCCTGGTGGAGGTCGTGGACCTCGCGTACGCGGACCTGCTGGCGTACGCCCAGGGGCTGCGGGCGCTGGCGGACCGGGCGGCGGGCGAGACGGACCGGGCGTTCCTCCGTGCGCCGCGCGAAGAGGACGGCGGGCCGGTGTCCCTCCAGCCGTACCTGCGGACGGTCCGGGGGCACGGGGCGAGTCTGGGGGTGGAGTTCAGCCCGGACCTGTTCACCACGGATGCCTATCTGCGCGTCGAGCAGGCCCATCAGCGGGTGCTGTCGCAGCGGCTGACCATGGACGCCCGGCTGCGCCTGGACCAGCTGGAGACGGAGATCGAGCAGCTGACCGCCGATCTGGAGGCCTTCCACCGGGCGAACGAGGAGGAGCGGCGGGGGCTGTGGCCGGCGACGGTGCTGCTGGTGGAGCGCTTCGACGAGCCGACCGGCCGGACCATCCGGCTCACCGAGCCCGAGGAGCGGGAGACCGAGCAGTACTACCAGGTCAATGTGCCGCAGCTGATCTCGATGCGGGAGAAGTGGGCCCGGCGCATGGGCGAGCTGGTCGAGCAACTGGAGGCGGCGGTGCACCGGCCGCACGCCCCGGCGCGGCAGGTGGCCGCAGGCCGGTTCCTCGACGCCGCCGTGCGGGGCGTCGTCCCGGACGAGAGCCCCGCCACCGAACGGGCCTTCGGCGCCTGGTGCAAGGAGGTCGCGCCGATGCTCCGGTTCGAGTGGCGGTGCGCGCTGCGCCGGCACGGCATCGCGCCGTCGGACGTGTTCACTGCGCACTCGGTGCTGATCAGTCGCTATCTGCCGCCGGCGGGTGAGGACCCGGCGCTGCTGTTCAGCCACCCGTACACGCTGGTGGACCCCGCCCGCTCCGCGGTGCTCGCCGACGCCGAGCGCGCCGTGATGGTGGTGCGCGACGCCACCGACCACGCCGAGCCGGCCCCGGCCGAGACCACCGGGCCGACCGCCGCGGCACTCTGGGACGGCCTCGCCGAGCTGGCCGAAAGCCCCGGCGTCGAGGAAGAGTTCGGCCGCAGGTTCCTGGAGGCGCTGCGGGCGCAGCCGGAGGGGATCGCCCGCCGGATGATCGAAGCCCTCCAGCCGGCCGGGCCCACCGCCGCAGAGGCGGACGCGGTCGAGGTGGCGCTGCGGACCGCCGAACGGCACACCTCGCTCGGCGAGGGGATGGACCGGGCGCTGATGGCGATGCGCAACGAGGCGTTCCTGACCGCACGGGAGTGTCTGGACGACATCCGTACCGCACCGCAGTGGCAGGCCCGCGTCTGGCTGCTGCGGGCGATCGTGGAGTGCCGTGCCGCCCGGCTGGAGTCCCGTGAGATCCCCGGTCTGCTCGGCCACCAGATGCCCGGCCTCCCCGACGCGGCGCTGCGGGCCCTGGACGAAGCGGGCACCGCGGACGAGGAGTTCACCCGGGCCTGGCTGGAGACCCTGCCCGAGGCCGGTCTCGACAAGGGCATCCGGCGGCTGTTCCAGGGCCTGCCGCGGGCGCGGGCCGGCTGCACGGGGGATCCGCTGAACAAGGTGAGCGCGGAGCGGGAGTACGCGGTGTGGCTCTTCCGGCGTGCGGTGGAGAACGCCCGGCTGGCCCGGCAGCTGGACGAGGCCGGGGAGGAGCTGGCCGAACATCAGGAGGCCGTGGACGCGGCGCTGGCCAAGCTGGGCGGGGCGCTGGAGGAGATTCTGCTGGGTCCGTATGTCGGGGGTTCGCGGGGTGCGGCCGAGGAGCTCTTCGAGGTCCTCTCCGGGCAGGAGCCGCCGCGCTACGGCCGGGTGGCGGGGAGGTAGGGCATGGACAACGAGCTGTACGTCGTATGGATGGTGCGGACCTCGGACCGCGCGATGGCCGCTGCGGAGGAGGCGCTGGGGAATTTCGCCGCACAGGATCTGCTGCACCGGATCGACCGGTTCGGGGCGGCCGAGAGCCGGCTCACGGAGCTGGCGGCCCGGATCCGGGCCGCCTTCACCCCGCCCGAGCTGCCCGCCGTGTTCACCGGGCGGCATCTGCATCTGCTGGTCGGTCCCGCCGCCCAGCCGCTGCTGGCGGAGCTGCTGCGGTGTCCGGAGTCCGATGTGTTCGCCACGCTCTTCGACGCGCATCAGCTCGCGCAGGCGCTGCGCGAGACGGGGCCGCACCAGGACGGCATCGACGACGCCGAGTTGCTGCTGCTGGCGCTGCTGGCCCGGCTGCCCCGGCTCGCCGCCCGGCACGGCCTGGAGTCCCGTGACTGGGGCGGCTTCGTCGAGGACCGGGGCTGGCTGACCCCGTACGCGGGAGACCGGCTCACCGAGCTGGCCCGGCGTCGCGAGTGGCCGGCCGACGCCGCGCCCACGCAGATCCTCGCGGGCCTCCTGGAAGGCGTCGGCGGGCGGCGGGACGCCGACCGGGCGTCGCAGTTCGACGCGCTGGCGCTGATCGAGCTGCGCCGGCGGACCGGCCTGCTCAGCGAGCAACTGCGCGGGGACGCGCTGGAGCATGCGGAGGAGGCCGCGCGGCTGGCGCCCGATCTGACCAGCGTCAGCCGGCTGCCCGCATGGCTGGAGCTGTACGAGCAGCAGGCGGTGGCCCTGGGCATGCGGCGGTTGTTCACCGGCTGCGTGACGGTCGGCGAGCAGCTCGCGGGGCTGCACAGCCAGCCGCCGCCGGAGACCGGCAAGCCGAAGCCCGACGAGAATCTGCAGGTGATCAACGAGGTCCGCTACGGCTTCCTGAAGCGGCGGATGTCGTTCGACATCGCCTGCGAGGTGGAGGGGTCCTCGCACCCCGTGGTCGTACTGCGCTGCCGGGGTGTGACGCCGGAGCAGTATCCGGTCGTCCGTGACACCGTCCACCGGCTGCGCGGCAGTGATCTCTCCGCGCAGGGGGAGGGACTCGGCGAGCGGCTGCTCAACACCGCGGTGCCGCAGCGGCTGGGCCTGCCGGGACGGCTGCGCTCCGCCCTGCGCGACCACAGCACCGAGGCGGTCCAGTGTGTGGTGCTGACCGGCATCCGCCGGCCGGTCGCGGTGCCGGCGCCGTGGTGCGACCACCTGCGCACGGCGCTGCCGTACGCGTCGCCGTCCGGCGCGGACAGCGTGTTTCCCGCGGTGCCGGACGTGACGCGGGCGCTGCGGGCGAGCGTGCCGGGGTCGCGACGGGTGGTCGAGGTGGAGTGACGTATTCCCCGAATTTCCCAACTATGCTGGGACAACGAAGAGTTGTGCACCCCACTCGATCCCTCCGGGAGGGCCGGTGCCCACGACGAGCAACCCCGCGATCCGTAACCTGCTGACCCTGGACGGTGCGGTCGCGCCGGCCGCCCCGGGCGCGTCCCGGGCGGCTCCGGCAGCCGCCGACCGTCCGATCACCCTCGACGACATCGTCGTCAAGACCGTGGCCGTCCTGGGTGTCCTCGTGGTGAGCGCCTTCCTCACCGCCTTCCTGGGCCTCGCCTTCCTCGCCCTGCCCGCGGTGGTCGTCGGGCTGGGACTGGGGATCTACCTGGCCGTCCGGCCCCGGCCCAGCGCCGCACTGACCCTGCTGTACGCGACGGCCCAGGGGATCGTGCTCGGAGCGGCGACGCAGTTCTTCGACGCGCTGCAGCCGGGCGTCGGCACCCGGGCCGTGATCGGCACCGGCTGCCTCTTCGCCGGGATGCTCGCGGCCTACCGCACACGGGCGGTCCGGGTCAGTGCGAAGGCGACCCGCTGGGCGGTCGGGACGGTCTGCGGGCTGGTGGTGCTGTTCCTGGCGGACCTGGTCGCGTCGTGGGGTTTTGGAGCGGACCTCGGGCTGCGGGAGGGGGGAGGCCTGGCGATCGCCGTCAGCGCGGTGGCGATCGCCGCCGCGTCCTACTTCCTGCTGGTGGAGTTCGAGGCGGCCAACCGCTTCCTGCAGTCCGGCGCCTCGCACCGGTGGGCCTGGTACGTCGCGTTCGGGCTGGTGATGACCCTGGTCTGGCTCTACTGGGAGATCCTGCGGCTGCTGTCGTATCTCCGCTGGTGGTGAGGGCGGCCCGGCTCCCCTCCCCCGCGGAATTTGCGATGCGGACGGCCGCCGTTCGTGCCTAAGGTGCGCCCGTCGGTGGAGTGGAAGAGGGGCTGGCGGACGGATGCTGATTTTCGATGCGGACGACACGTTGTGGGAGAACAACGTGGTCTTCGAGCGGGTCATCGACGAGTTCCTGGAGTGGATGACCCACCCCGGACTCGACCGGGCCGGGGTGCGGGCCGTGCTCGACGGGATCGAGGCGGCGAACGCGGTGACCCTCGGATACGGCAGCAAGGTGTTCCTGCACAGCCTCGGGGAGTGTGTGGCGCGGCTGCGGGGCCGGGCCGCGACGGCCGAGGAGACGGCGCGGATCTCCGGATGGGCCGCGGCCTTCGACCGGGACCACGTGGAGCTGATCCCCGGGGTGGCCGAGACCCTGGCCGAACTGGCCCGGCGGCACGATCTGCTGCTGCTGACGAAGGGCGACACCGAGGAGCAGCGGCGGAAGGTGACGGCCTCCGGGCTGGCCGGGCACTTCCGGGAGGTCCACATCGTGGCGGAGAAGAACACCGCCACCTACGAAGACCTGATCCGTACCCACGGGCTCGACCCGGCCTCGGCGTGGATGATCGGCAACTCCCCGAAGTCGGACATCCTGCCCGCCCGTTCCGCCGGTCTGAACGCGGTGTTCATCCCGCACGACCACACCTGGGTCCTGGAGCACGACGAGCTCGACGCCGCCGACGAGAAGGTGCTGCGGCTGTCGGCGTTCGGTGACCTGCTGCGGCACTTCTGAGAAGGACGGGAAAACATGACAGCGGTGGGACCCAAGGTGTCCTGTGTCTTCGTATGCCATGACGGCGCCGGGCGGGTGCTGTTGGCCCGGCGGAGCGCGGGGGCCAGGGACGAGCCGGGGACCTGGGACTGCGGCGCGGGGGCGCTGGAGTTCGGCGAGTCCTTCGAGACGGCCGTGGCACGGGAGGTGCACGAGGAGTACGGCGTGCGGCCGCTCGGCATCGAACAGATCGGGGTGCGCAATGTGCTGCGCGGTGATCCGGTCGCTTCGCACTGGGTCGCGGTGGTCTTCGCCGTACGGGTGGCGCCGGAGGCGGTGACGATCGGCGAACCGCACAAGTTCGACGCGCTCGCCTGGTTCGCTCCCCAGGAGCTGCCGGTGCCGCTGCATTCGCAGTGCGGGGAGACCCTGGAGCTGTTCGGCGCGGGGGCCGGTGCCCGGCGGCCCGGCCGTCCGCAGGACTGAGGGCCGCGCTCGGGGATGGCGGGGCGAGGGGGCTCCCCCCCCGCCCCGATCCGTCTACAGCGGTGCGATGTCGGTCAGTTCACCGTCCTCCAGGGCGAGCCATCGGGTGATGCCGAGGTCCCGGAGGAACGTCAGGTCGTGGCTGACGACGAGGAGCGCGCCCTCGTAGGACTCCAGGGCCGTGACGAGCCGGCGGACCGAGGCGATGTCGAGGTTGTTGGTCGGTTCGTCGAGCAGCAGCAGCTGCGGTGCCGGTTCGGCCAGCATCAGCGCGGCGAGCGAGGCGCGGAAGCGTTCGCCGCCGGAGAGCGTGCCGGCCTGCTGGTCGGCGCGGGCGCCCTTGAACAGGAAGCGGGCGAGCCGCGCCCGGATGTGGTTGTTGGTGGCGTCCGGGGCGAAGCGGGCGACGTTCTCGGCCACGGTCAGCCCGGGGTCGAGCACGTCCAGCCGCTGGGGCAGGAAGCGGTAGGGGACATGGGCCTCGGCCGTCCCTTCCTGCGGGGGGATCTCGCCGGCGACGGTCCGCAGCAGCGTGGTCTTGCCGCAGCCGTTGCGGCCGGTGAGCGCGATCCGTTCGGGGCCGCGCACCTCCAGGTCGGCCTGCGCGCCGTAACGGGCCCGCAGGGCGTGCAGGGTGAGGACCGTGCGGCCCGGCGGCACGGCGGTGTGCGGCAGGTCGATACGGATCTCGTCGTCGTCCCGGACCGCCTCGGCCGCCTCGTCGAGGCGCTCTCTGGCCTCCTTCAGGCGTTCGGTGTGCAGATTGCGGTGCTTGCCCGCGGAGACCTGGGCCTCCCTCTTGCGCTCGTTCATGACGATCTTCGGTTCGCGCTTGTTGGCGTTCATCTTGTTGCCGTAGCGGACCCGGCGGGCCAACTTGATCTGGGCGTCGGCGAGTTCGCGCTTCTGGCGCTGGACGTCGGCCTCGGCGGCCCGCACCGTCCGCTCGGCCGCCTCCTGCTCGACGGCCAGGGCGTGTTCGTAGGCGCTGAAGTTGCCGCCGTACCAGTGGATCTCCCCGTCGCGGAAGTCGGCGATCCGGTCGACGAGTTCGAGGAGTTCCCGGTCGTGGCTGACCACGACGAGCACCCCGGACCAGCCGGTGACCGCGGCATGGAGCCGCTCGCGGGCCGCCCGGTCGAGGTTGTTGGTGGGCTCGTCGAGCAGCAGGACGTCCGGCCGGCGCAGCAGCAGGGCCGCCAGCCGCAGCAAGACGGACTCGCCGCCGGACACCTCACCGATGGTGCGGTCGAGGTCGAGGCCGGGCAGGCCGAGCTGGTCGAGGGTGGCGCGGGCGCGCTCCTCGACGTCCCAGTCGTCACCGATGGCGGTGAAGTGCTCCTCGCTCGCGTCGCCGCCCTCGATGGCGTGCAGGGCGGCGCGCGCCGCGGCGATGCCGAGCGCCTCGTCGACCCGCAGCGCGGTGTCGAGCGGCGCGTGCTGCGGGAGGTAGCCGACCTCGCCGGCGACCTTGATGCTTCCCGCGGTCGGGGTCAGCTCGCCCGCGATCAGCTTCAACAGGGTGGACTTTCCTGCCCCGTTGAGGCCGATGAGGCCGGTGCGGCCGGGGCCGACGGCCAGCGGGAAGTCCTCCAGGACGGGGGTGCCGTCGGGCCAGGCGAAGCCGAGGCCGGTACAGACGATGGCCGCGGAGGAGGCGGAGGAGGCGGGCATGGACACAGGGGTCTCCTGGGGCGCGAAGGGGTGTGGGGAATGCGCTGGGAGACACCGCGTCATCGCAAACGCCGTGGTGCGTCGGGTACGCCGTGGGTACGCCGAGGTCGCGGACGGGCCGCGCGAGGCATGATCCGCCGCTCCGGAAACCGGAAGCACAGGGCGGAAGACCGTCGCGGGCGCGGTGTCTCAGGACCTCAGACGAGCAACGGCCTTCTCCGATCGGCGGCAATGGGGCGAGATCGACAATACGGGGGACGCCGCCGAAACGCAAACGCTATTTTCGTTGCGTTTGCGTTTCTCCGCCGGG
The DNA here is from genome assembly GCF_009811555.1 of Streptomyces caniferus. Classification (GTDB taxonomy): domain Bacteria; phylum Actinomycetota; class Actinomycetes; order Streptomycetales; family Streptomycetaceae; genus Streptomyces; species Streptomyces caniferus. The sequence goes on from NZ_BLIN01000005.1 coordinate 1,895,379, forward strand.
CGGTGCGGTCTCCCCGTCCCGCCGGGCGGTGCGGCGTCCCCGGGCCCTACTCCCCCGCTCCGCCCCGCGGGCGCAGGCGCACCCTTGCCGGGCCGGTCGCCTGGAGGGTGATCCCGGCGGCGACCGGCACCTCCTCGTCCACGGCCTCGAGTTCGTACGCACGCAGCAGCGTGGCCAGCGCCAGGACGGACTCCAGCATCGAGAAGTGCTGCCCGATGCAGGCGCGCGGCCCGCCGCCGAACGGGAACCAGGCGTAGCGGTGCCGCGCCGCCTCCCTCTCGGGTGCGAAGCGCCGCGGATCGAACCGTTCCGGGTCCTCCCACAGCTCCGGGCTGCGATGGGTGACCCAGGGCGCGACGACCACATCGGCGCCGGCCGGTATGCGGTATCCGCCGATCTCCGTGGCGGCCACGGCCCGGCGGCTGACGACCGGCGCCGCCGGATACAGCCGCATGGACTCCTTGAGCGCCTGCGTCAGATACGGCAGCCGGTCCAGGTCGGCGGCCGTGGGGGTGTCCTCCCCCAGCACCCGGTCGATCTCCTCGCGGACCCTCGTCTGTTCCTCGGGGTGCCGGGCGAGGAGGTGGAGGGTGAAGGCGAGGGAGGTCGCGGTGGTCTCGTGCCCCGCCAGCAGGAAGATCAGGACCTGTTCGCGGACCTCGGTCGCGTCCAGGGAGCCGTCCTGCTCGTTGCCGGCCGCGGCCAGCAGGGACAGCAGGTCGTCGCCCTCGTCCACGGCCGCTCCGGCTGCACCGCGCGCCGCCCGCCGGTCCTCGATGATGCGGTCGCACAGCGCGTTCAGCTCGTCGGTGGCCGCGCGGGCCCGGAGGTTCCCGGGTGTCGGCCACTCGCGCGGGATCTTCACGGGGACGTAGGCACGCTGTACGACATACGCGTTGATGACCGGGGCGCACCGGTGGAAGGCGTCCTCGGCCGCCGCCGCGTCGAGGCCGAACAGGATCCGGGCGACGGTGCGCAGCGCCAGCCGGTTCATCTCGGGGACCAGGTCGACGGTGTTCTGCTCGGCGGTGCGCCAGCGGTCGGCGAGGGTGCCGGCCTCGGTCGTGACGGCCGCCGCGTAGCTGTCGACCCGGCGCTTGGTGAACAGCGGCTGCACCAGCCGCCGCTGCCTGAGGTAGTCGGCGTCCTGGCTGGTGAGCAGGCCGTTGCCGAACGCCTGCCGGACCTCCTCGTAGAGCGGGTGGTCCTTGCGGAAGTTGGCGGCCTGGGAGGCGAGGATCTGCTGCACGCCCTCGGGCGCGAAGACCGCGTGGAACACACTGCGCAGACCGGGCGGCCCGGCCTCCAGCCGCACCACATCGCCGTGCGCACGCCGGGCGTTCAGGAACGTACCGAGGGAGTCGCGCCGGAGGTCGAACATCGAGCCGAGCACGGGAAGACCCGCCGGGCCGGGTATCGCGCTCTCCGGTGCGGAACCGGGGTGGGGGTGGGACTCGCTTGGGGACATGCCGGATGTCTATCCCGCGAGCGACGGTTCCTATCCCGGGAGCGGGGGTTCTATCCCGGGAGCGGGGGTTGCTCTCCGGAGAGCGGGGGTTGCTCTCCGGAGAGCGGGGGTTGCTCTCCGGAGAGCGGGGGGTGTTCTCCGTTGCCGTGCCGCGCGGCCGGGTCGCTCTCCCGCACGGCCTGGTCGCTCTCCCGCTCGGGTCGCCGGCTCGGCGCCGTATCCCGGCCGTCGCCCCGGTGTCGCACCCCGGTCGCCCTCCCGGCACGAGGCCGCGGCATCGGCCCCGTAGCATGAACCGGATGATCAGCAAGCCTGCCAAAAAGGCAGCCACCGCGTCCCCGTGCCGGGTCACCGTTTGCCGCGGCTGCTGCTGCGGCGATGCGGCCAAGGTCCCGGGCGTCGACCACGCCGGGCAGATACCGCGGCTGCGCGCGGCGCTCGACGGTGCGGCGCCGGTGCGGGCCTCGGAGTGTCTGGACGTCTGTGACCAGGCGAATGTGGTCGTGGTCCAGCCGTCGCCCGCGGGCCGGGCGGCCGGCGGGCGCCCCGTCTGGCTGGGGCTGGTCAACGACGACGACGCACTGGCGGACATCGCCGCATGGATCCGCGCCGGCGGCCCCGGCCTCGCGGAACCGCCGGGCGTCCTCGACCTGTACGCGATCACGGTGTCGCGACGGGTACGGGAAGGCCTGGAGAAGGGCTGAGACACCGGGACGCCGCCCGCGCCCCGGCACCGAAGCACCCGCGCTCCGGCATCGGCCACCCGCGTTCGGTATCGACCGCCCACCTCCCGCATCGTCCGCCTACGGCCCCGCCTCGCCCGCCCGCCCGCCGCCTGCCCCGCACGCCACCGCCACCGGTTACCGGTTACCGGTTACCGGATTCTTACGGCAGCGGGCCCGGCCCCTCGCCGGCCCCCGCGTTGGTGTTGGCTGGATCCATGACGCCTCTCCCGGGAAGGCCACGCTGACGCCGTGCACCGAGCAACGCCGCCCTCCGCGCCCCCGCCCGCCCCGCCGAACGGGCCGCCGCGCCGTGTCCTGGTCGTCGAGGACGATCCGACCGTCGCCGAGGTCGTCACCGGCTATCTCTCCCGCGCCGGCTACACCACCCAGCACGCGGCCGACGGATTCGCCGCCCTCGACCGGGCCGCGGAGTTCCGTCCGCACCTCGTCGTGCTCGATCTGATGCTGCCCGGCATCGACGGCCTGGAGGTGTGCCGCCGGCTGCGCCGCGCCGACGACGGACCGGCGGTCCCGGTGGTGATGCTGACGGCCCGCGGCGAGGAGGCGGACCGCATCCTCGGTCTGGAGCTGGGCGCGGACGACTATGTGACCAAGCCCTTCAGCCCGCGCGAGCTGGTGCTGCGGATCGGCTCGGTGCTGCGCCGCGCGGAGTCCGCGCCGCCGGCCGCGGCGCCCTCGGCCGCCCTGCGGGCCGGGGATCTGCGTGCCGACCCCGGTGGCCGGCGCGCCGACCGCGGCGGCCGGGAACTCTCCCTCACCGCCCGCGAGTTCGACCTCCTGGTCTTTCTGATGCGCCACCCCGGGCAGGTCTTCTCCCGGGAGGAGCTGCTGCACCGGGTCTGGGGCTGGGAGTTCGGCGATCTGTCCACGGTGACCGTGCATGTGCGGCGGCTGCGCGAGAAGATCGAGGAGGATCCGGCCGCGCCACGGCTGGTGACGACGGTCTGGGGCGCGGGCTACCGCTTCGACCCCATGGAGGCCGAACCCCCGCCGGAGTCCGGCCCGCTGCCGGGAGGCGATCCCTTCTCATGACGGACTTCCTGGTCATCGTGGCGCTGGCGGCGCTGGGCGCGGCGCTGGCGGGCCTGCTCGCCGCGCCCGCGGTCCGGGTGCTGCGGCGTCGGTCGGTCGCGCTCTCGCTGTTCGCGGTGGCGGTGCTGGCGGTGGCCGCGATGGCGGCCGGCACGGTCGCGGTCGCCCAGGCGATGTTCCTGTCCGGGCACGACCTCGGCGTGGTGATGGCCGTGGTCGCCGTCTCCGGAGTGGTGTCGCTGGCGGCCGCGCTGCTCTTCGGGCGGCGGATCGCCGCGGGCAGCCGGGAGCTGGCGCGTTCGGCCCGTACGGTCGGCAGCGAGGGCGGCTTCGTGGCGCCCGCCGAACCGCCGACCTCCGAACTGGCCGCACTGTCCCGGGCGTTGGAGGAGACCAGCGGGCGGCTCGCCGAGGCACGGGAGCGGGAGCGGGCGCTGGATGCCTCCCGGCGCGATCTGATCGCCGGGATCTCGCACGACCTGCGCACCCCGCTCGCCGGGCTGCGGGCGATGGCCGAGGCGCTGGAGGACGGGGTCGCCGAGGACACCGCGCGCTACCACGCACGGATGCGGATCGAGGTCGACCGGCTGGCCGCCATGGTCGACGACCTCTTCGAACTGTCCCGTATCCAGGCCGGGGCGCTGGCCCTGACGCTGTCGCGGGTGTCGGTGTACGACCTGGTGGACGACGCCCTCGCCGGGGCAGGGCCGCTGGCGCGGGCGAGCGGGGTGCGGCTGGTGGACGGCGGGGTGGTACCGCTGCCGGTGCGGGTGGACGCCCAGCAGATCACCCGCGTCCTGGGTAATCTGCTGGTCAACGCCATCCGTGCGACACCGGCCGACGGCACCGTCGCGGTCAGCGCACGGCACGAGAAGGGCCGGGTGGTGCTCGCCGTCGAGGACGGCTGCGGCGGCATTCCGCCGGAGGATCTGCCGCGGGTCTTCGACACCGGCTGGCGCGGCGGCGCGGCACGCACCCCGCGCACGGACGGCAAGGGCGGCGCCGGACTGGGGCTGGCGATCGTCCGCGGGATCGTGGAGGCCCATGAGGGCCGCGCGACGGTACGGAACGCCGGTTCGGGCTGCCGTTTCGAGGTCGAACTGCCGTCGGCGGAACAGCAGGGAGAACCGCCGACGGCGGCGCCCTGCTGACCCGCACACGAGGGATCCGGACGGCCTCCTACGGCGCGAGGGTCGTGAGCCAGTCCTCGACGGCAAGGGCATCGGCCCACCGCGGGAAGAGCTTCTCGGTGAGGACCCGGTGCACCTCGGGGTCGGTGTCGAGGCAGGCATCCGTCAGGACGGTGAGGCCGAAGTCCAGGTCGTTGGCCTGGCACAGGGTGGACAGCACCACACCGCCGGTGGCGAGGCCGGCGAGGACGAGGCTGTCGATACCGCGAGCCCTGAGCACCAGGTCGAGGTCGCTTCCCGAGAAGGCGCTCGCCCGCCGCTTGGTGACCACGATCTCGCCGTCCCGGGGCGCGACATCGGGATGGATCCCGGTGCCCGGGGCGTCCTCGGCGAACAGGCCGTCCCGTACGACATGGGTGAGCACCCTGTTGCGGGGGCTGACGTCCGGCCGGCCCGGACGTAATCCGATGACCACGTGGATCACCGGGATGTCCGCCGCCCGGGCACCGTCGATCGCCCGGCGCAGCCGCGTCAGATATCCGGAACCGGCATCCACGAGGTCCACGATGTCGCGCTGGACGTCCATGACGAGAAGTGCGCGGTGTGCCATGTCTGTCGTCCTTCTTCACTGGGGAACGTGTCGAGCCCAGTCAAGCAGTGCCACGCGGCCCGCGGTCGCCGGCGTGCCCGCCCCGGTGTCCGGCCCCGCCCCCGTGCTCGTCCCCGCCTCCGTGCCCGTCCGTGTCCCGGTCCTCGGGCGCCCACAACGGATGCTCCCGCCTGGCCCATTGGGCGTCGACGGAACCGGTGCGCAGACCGCGGCGCGACTCGGGGTCGCCGAAGGCCTTCCAGACATGGCCGGAAATCACCAGGATCACGGCGAGCGCGAGCCAGTCGTGGACGAAGGTCGCGCCCGTGCGCCAGAGCAGCGGTGCGAGGGAGGTGAACCACATCAGCAGGCCGGTGCCGAGCATCACCAGGACCGCACCGGCGATCCAGGCGGCGTAGAGCTTCTGCCCGGCGTTGAACTTGCCCGCCGGGCGGCCGCCCCGGCGGCGCAGCGCGGCGCGCAGCCATTGGCGGTCGTGCGGGCCGTAGCGGTTGAGGCGGGTGAGGTCGGCGCGCAGCGCGCGGGAGCCGAGGCCCAGCAGCAGGGGGACGGGCAGCAGGATGCCGGACCACTCGTGGACGGTGACCATCAGGTGGCGGCGGCCCACGAGTTCGGCGAGGAAGGGGAGGTAGAGGCAGCCCGCGGTGAGGACGCAGACGGCCATCAGGGTGGCGGTGGCGCGGTGCACCCGGTGCTCGGCCGCGGTGAAGCGGTGGACACGGGGGCGGACCGCGGGGGGCTCGGGGCGGCTCTCAGGTGGTGGGGGCATCGTCGCGTCCGTTCGACCGGCCGACCCAGGCGTCGATGTCATATCCGAGGTGCTCCCAGTATCCGGGCTGGACATGGTCGGTGACGGTGATCCCGGAGAGCCACTTCGCCGACTTGTAGAAGTACATGGGCGCGACATAGAGGCGCACCGGGCCGCCGTGGGCATGGCCGAGCGGCTTGTCCTGCATCCGCAGGGCGATCAGGACGTCGTCGCGGCGGGCCTGTTCGAGGGTGAGGGATTCGCTGTAGGAGCCGTCGAAGCAGGTGAAGCGGACGGCCTTGGCCTCGGGGCGGACACCCGCGGCGTCGAGGAGGGCGGAGAGGCGCACGCCCTCGAAGGGGGTGGTGGGCACCCGCCAGCCGGTCACGCACTGGACGTCGCGGACGAGCCGGGTCTGGGGCAGCCGGCGCAGATCGGCGAGGCGGTAGCTCGCGCGGTGGCGGACCAGGCCGTCGACGGTGAGGCGGTAGGTGTGTTCGTCCTTGGCCGGTACGGAGCCGGTCACGGAGTAGTAGCGGAAACCGCCACCGCCCGGGAGCAGTCCGGTCAGGCCGGTGGGGTCCCGCTGCGCGGCGGCCCCGAGTGTGCTGTCGTAGGCACTCTGCAGGAAGGGGGCCGCGGCGACGCCCGCGGCACCGGCGGCGAGCATGCCGAGCACCACACGGCGGCCCACGGGGGCGCCGAGCCCGTCCTCGCCGCCCCTGGCACGGGGCCGGTTCGCGTCCTTGGTCACCCTTCGATTCGAGCACCCCGCGGACGCCGGGGCCAGTGTCCGGGCCCCGGCGTCAGACTTTCGTCATCAGCGGCGCGGGTCACGGGGCGGCGGTGTCCCGGGCGCGGCGGAGCGCGGTGGAGCGTGCGGCCCGGAACGCGCCCGCGCCGTCGCGGCCCGGGTACGACCACGGGGCGCGCGTGGGGTGCGGGCCGATCCGCTGGAACAGCGCGGCGGCCTCGGCCATCCTCCCCTGGTGGAACGCGGCATGGGCGAGGAAGTTGAGATCGATCTTGCGGCGCGGATGCTCCTCGCCCTCCCACTCCAGCCACCAGTCGACGGCGGCCTGCAGGACCTGCCGGGCGCGCCGGGTGGACCAGTGGCTCCAGTTCGCGGGGTCGGGGGGTGCCAGGCCCTCGGCGGCGAGGACGCGGTAGCGCTCGGCGTGCGCCACGACGGGGAGGAGGGCGAGCGGGGAGTCGGCGGGCGCGCGTGCGGCCGCGCGGGCCGCGAAGGTGTGCGCCGGGTGCCGGGGGTCGTCGGTAGCGGCCGGCCCCTGTTCGGCGAGGGCGGCCGTCATGAGGTGGTGGGCGTGGTGGTGGTCGCGGTGGCGGGCGCGTACCTGGTGGAAGGCGTGGGCCTGTTCGTCCGGGGTGCCGGTGCGGCGGGCGAGGATCAGCGCGCCGAGCCAGGGGGTGGGATCGTCGGGCAGCATCCGGGCGGCCGTGGCACAGGCGTCGGCGGCGGCCCCGGTACTGCTCTCGCCGCGCAGGGCGAGGTGGACGGTGGCGAGGGCCAGGAGGGTGGCGGCGTCACCGCTGTCCGGTTCGGCGAGCTGCCAGTCGCCGGCCCAGGCGGCACTGCCGGGGCAGGTGGCCAGCACGGTTAAGCGGTGGCCGCGCAGGTCCCAGTCCTCACCGGTCCCGGCGAGCAGGGTGCGCACCCGGACCCATTGGCCGAGCGCCAGCGCGTCGGCCGCGATGGCCAGTTCGGTGTCGTCCAGGGCCGGGGGGAGAGGCGGGGTGCCCGGGCAGCGGGCGCGTACGAGGGGTGGCGGCGTCGGGGGCGAAGGGGTTATCGACATCACGGGTAAGGGGCTCCATGGCGCGCCGCACCGGCCGTCCCACCGCACCGAGTCGTCCTCGGAGGAAAGGGACCGGATGCGCGCACGCCTCTACAGAGGGTGATGGCTTGGTCCGCACCAGTCATCACGCACAGCAAAGCGGCACGCAGAGCTCCGCGTCAAGACGAGAAGGGGAATGGCCGGATCCGCCACCCCCTTCGCCCCGTCCCCCCGTCAGGACACCGCCCGCGCCGCCGCCCGCCCAGCCGTCCGCCCGGAGAAGAGGCAGCCACCGAGGAAGGTGCCCTCCAGCGAGCGGTAGCCGTGCACCCCGCCGCCGCCGAACCCGGCCGCCTCCCCCGCCGCGTACACGCCCGGCAGGGGCGCGCCGTCGTCGGTCAGCACCCGCGAGGAGAGGTCGGTCTCCAGGCCGCCGAGCGTCTTGCGGGTGAGGATGTTCAGCCGTACGGCGATCAGCGGGCCGGCCTTGGGGTCGAGCAGCCGGTGCGGCGCCGCGGTGCGGATCAGGCGGTCGCCGAGGTACTTGCGGGCCCCGCGCATCGCGGTCACCTGGAGGTCCTTGGTGAAGGAGTGGGCGATCTCCCGGTCGCGCGCGACCAGCTCGGCGCGCAGCACGTCCTCCGATATGAGCGGCTCCTCGGTCAGCTCGTTCATCCGCCGCACCAGATCGGCCGGTGAACGCTCGACGATGAAGTCGGCGCCCCGGTCCATGAAGGCCTGTACCGGTCCCGGCGCGCCGGCCCTGGCCCGGCCCAGTACGCCGCGGACGCTCTTGCCGGTCAGATCGGGGTTCTGCTCGGAGCCGGAGAGGGTGAACTCCTTCTCGATGATCTTCTGGGTCAGGACGAACCAGGTGTGGTCGTGGCCGGTGCGCATGATGTGCTCCAGCGTGCCGAGGGTGTCGAAGCCGGGGAACAGCGGCACCGGCAGCCGCTTGCCGCGGGCGTCGAGCCACAGCGGGGACGGGCCGGACAGGATCCGGATGCCGTGCAGCGGCCAGATGGGGTTCCAGTTGTCGATGCCCTCGGTGTAGTGCCACATCCGGTCGCGGTTGATGAGCCGGCCGCCGGCCCCCTCGGCGATGCCCAGCATCTTGCCGTCCACATGCGCGGGCACCCCGGACAGCATCCGCCGCGGGGGGCTGCCGAGCCGCTCGGGCCAGTTGGCGCGCACCAGCTCGTGGTTGCCGCCGATCCCGCCCGAGGTGACGATCACGGCCTGGGCCTTGAGCTCGAAGGCACCGGCCACCTCACGGCTGCTGGGCCTGCCCCGCTCGGCCTCCGACGGCTCCAGGATCTCGCCGCTGACGGTGTCCACGCTCCCGCCGGTGCGCGACAGCCCGGTGACCCGGTGACGGAAGCGCAGCTCCACCAGTCCGCGGGCGGCCCCGGCCCGCACCCGGCGCTCGAACGGCGCCACCAGACCGGGCCCGGTGCCCCAGGTGATGTGGAAGCGGGGGACGGAGTTGCCGTGCCCGGTCGCGTCGTAGCCGCCGCGTTCGGCCCAGCCGACGACGGGGAAGAGCCGTACGCCCTGCCGGTGCAGCCAGGAGCGTTTCTCGCCGGACGCGAAATCGACGTAGGCCTCGGCCCATTTGCGCGGCCAGTGGTCCTCGGGCCGGTCGAAGCCCGCGGTGCCCAGCCAGTCCTGCCAGGCCAGCGCATGGCTGTCGCGGATCCGCAGCCGGCGCTGCTCGGGGGTGTCCACCAGGAAGAGACCGCCGAAGGACCAGTGGGCCTGCCCGCCGAGGGACTGCTCGGGCTCCTGGTCGAGGAGGATCACCTTCCGTCCGGCGTCCACCAGCTCCGCGGTGGCCGCCAGCCCCGCGAGCCCCGCTCCGATCACGATCACATCAGCGTCGTACGCCATCTCAGCTTCTCCTCAACGGGGCGCGCCGGGCGCCCCGGCCGCCGGGTGGAACGATCCTCAGCGCACCCGACTGCCGCGTCAACCACCTGGTTACCGGGCGGTACACGGAGGCGCGCGGGAGAATGGTGGGTGACCAGGGCCACCCCACGCCCGCCGCCGGATGACTATCCTCAGGCGCATCCCCCGCCCCCCGATACGAGGTGCGACGTGACGGTGATACTGCTCGCCCTTGGAGCGGCCTGCTGTCTGGGACTCGGTTTCGTGTTTCAGCAGGCCGCGGCGCAGCACGCTCCGATGAAGGACTACCTCTCGGTACGCCTGCTCCTCGACCTGGTGCGGATGCCGCTGTGGCTGGCCGGTATCGGCCTGATGGTGGTCGGGATGGCGCTCGGCGCGATGGCGCTGGGAATGGGCGACATCACTCTGGTGGAGCCCCTGCTGGCGACCAATCTGCTGTTCGCGATGGCGCTGTCGCGACGGCTGACCCGGCAGCGGCTCGGCCGGAGCGGCTGGGCCGGGCTGTGGCTGCTGGCGGGCGGGGTGACGGCCTTCATCGTGGCCGGGCGCCCCCAGGGCGGGCAGCGCAGCGCCGATCATCTGTGGCAGTGGCTGATCATGGGGATGGTGCTGGGCATCGCCCTGCTGCTGGCCGCGGTCGCCAAGCGGGAGCGGGTCCATGTGAGCCTGGAAGCCGCCCTGCTGGGCATCGCGGCGGGGCTGATCTACGGGCTGCAGGACGCGCTGACCCGGATCAGTGGAGAGCATTTCAGCCAGGGCGGCTGGTCGGCCCTGTTCACCAGCTGGCAGCCGTACGCCATCGTCGTGCTCGGTGTGCTGGCGCTGGTGCTCGTGCAGAGCGCCTTCGAGTCGGCGCCGCTGCGGCTCTCGCTGCCCGCGCTGACCGCCGCCCAGCCGCTGGCGGGTATCGCCTGCGGGGTGGGGTTCCTCGGCGACCAGTTGCAGGTGACGCCCGGGGCGCTGGCGTGGGAGGTGACCGGGATCGTGGCCGTCGTCGCGGGCATCGTGCTGATCGGCAGCCATCCGGCGATGCCGCCGGGGTCCGGCCGGCGGGAGAACGTACGGGAGCTGCAGCCGCACTGAGGGACGCCGCCCGGCGGGTGGCGCCCCGGAGCCGGGTGGTTGCATGGCTCCCATGACCGATCAGCAACCGCTCAACGCGGACGAGATCCTCGACGTCGTCGACGAGAACGATCAGGTCGTGGGCCAGGCCCCACGGGGCGAGGCATACGCCCGCAGGATGCGCACCCGCTGCGCGTTCGTCCTGGCCCGGGACGACCGGGACCGGATCTTCGTCCACCGCCGCACCCCGCGGAAGCTCGTCTTCCCCTCGTACTACGACATGTTCGTGGGAGGGGTGGTCGGCACCGGCGAGACCTACGACCAGGCTGCGCTGCGCGAGGCCGAGGAGGAGCTGGGGGTCCAGGGGCTGGAGCCGCCGGAGCCGCTGTTCAAGTTCCTCTACGAGACGGCCGAGCACACCTGGTGGTCCGCGGTGTACCAGGTGCGCTGCACCCTGCCGGTCGCCCCGCAGGAGTCGGAGATCGACTGGTCCGCGTTCCTGACCGAGGAGGAGCTGGCCGGGCGCCTCGACGAGTGGCCGTGGACGCCGGACGGGCTCGCCGCGTACCGGCAGCTGCTGGCCCGGCGGGAGTCGGGGGAGCTCTGATGCGACCCGGCCAGGGCACCGGCCGGCCGATAGGGTTTCGGCCATGATCCTCACCGAGGGACTGCGGTCCGCCGGCGCGGCCGTGCGGCTGTGGTTCTCGCCCGCGCGGGTCCGCGCGGAGGGCACGACCCCCGACTACCGCTTCTCGCTCGCCAACGAGCGCACCTTCCTCGCCTGGCTGCGCACCGGGCTGGCACTGATCGGCGGCGGCTTCGCGGTGGACCAGTTCCTGCCCCGGCTGCACCAGGGGCTGCGGGTGACCTGCACCGTCGTCCTGCTGGTGGGCGGTGCGCTGTGTGCGCTGCGGGCGGTCAACCACTGGGTGCGCTGCGAGCGCGCGATGCGGCGCGGTGAGGATCTGCCGGTCACCCGCTTCCCCACGGCGCTGGCGCTGGGCGTCGGCGTACTGGCGGTGGCGGTGGTCGTGCTGGTCCTCCTGGGCCGGACCACCTAGCCGATGGCGGGCCAGGCGCCCCCGGACGCGGGGCCGCCGCGTCCGGCTCCCGACCGGGATCCCGGGCTGCAGCCGGAGCGGACCAGGCTGGCGTGGCGGCGCACCACGCTGTCCGCCACGGCGGTGGCGGTGCTGGCCGCCCGTCAGCTGCTGCGGAGCGCGGCCCCGGGGCCGGTGGAGGTGGCCCTGACGGTGCTGACGGGGCTGCTGTGGATCGCGTTCGTGGCGCTCGCGCACCGCCGGATGCAGGCGATGGCCACCGGCCGCCCGCCGGGGCTGTCCCCGCGGGCGGCCCTGCTGCTGGTCGGCTGCACCCTGGCGCTGGCGCTGTGCGGAGCGGTGATCCTGGTACGGCCGGGGCACTGAGCCGGGGGGCGCGGCGCCCGCCGTGGCGGGCGGCGGAGGTACGGTGACGCGACCCTCGCGATCACGGAGCGGGCCCAACCCCCGCCCCGGCAGCGGGGAACGAGGGACCACCGGACGAGGAGACACACCCGCATGGGCGACTCGGCAGCACGCCACACGCCGGCACAGAACCCGGCAGCAGACACCTCGACGGCGCAGCCCACCGGGCCGGGCGCCACCGGGCCGGCGGCGGCGCCACCGCCCGGCGCCGCGGCGCCCGCGGACGCACCACCCGCCGCCGGGGCGCCTCTCCCCGAGCCCTACCTCACCGAACTGGCCGCCGGCATCCACGCCTTCGTCCAGCCGGACGGCGGCTGGTGCCTGAACAACGCGGGTTTCATCACCGACGGGGACACCACCCTGGTCGTGGACACCGCCGCCACCGAGCGCCGGGCGCGCCTGCTGCGCCGCCGGATCGCCGAGAGCGGCGCGCCCACGCCCCGCATGGTGGTCAACACCCACCACCACGGCGACCACACCTACGGCAACTGCGTCTTCGCGCCCGAGGCGACGGTCATCGGGCACGCCTCCTGCCGCCGTGAGCTGCTGGCCGCCGGGCAGCAGCTGCACGCGGTGTGGCCCGAGGTGGAGTACGGCGACATCCGGCTGACGGCCCCGGAGGTCACCTACACCGACGAGCTGGCCCTGCACGTCGGGGACATCGAGGTGCGGCTGATCCACCCGGGCGTGGCGCACACGACCGGCGACACGCTCGTCTGGCTGCCCCGGCAGCGCATCGTCTTCGCGGGCGATCTGGTCTTCCACGGCGGCACCCCGTTCGTCTTCATGGGGTCGCTGGCCGGATCGCTGCGGGCGCTGCAGCTGATGCGCACCCTGGACGCGGTCACCGTCGTCCCCGGGCACGGTCCGGTGACCGGACCCGAGGTGTACGACGGCATCGAGCGCTATCTGCGGTTCGTCGGCCGGCTCGCGCAGGAGGGCCGGGCCGCGGGCCGCACGCCGCTGGAGGTGGCCCGGGAGGCGGATCTCGGACCGTTCGCCGAGCTGGCCGAGAGCGAGCGGCTGGTGGCGAACCTGCACCGGGCGTATGCGGAGCTGGCGGGCACCGCGCCGGGCGCCCCGCTCGACGTGGTGGCCGGATTCGGCGATATGACGGTGATGAACGGCGGGGTGCCGATGGCGTGCCACGCATGACCGCGGCCCGCGGTGCCTGAGAGGGACGGAGCGCTCCCCGGACATCCAGGGCTCCCAGAGCATCCAGGGCCGGGGCTGCCGGCATGGCGGAAAATCCCCGCGTGACCGACGCCCCACGCCCCGGCACTGGACTCCATACCGACTAGTCGGCATGATCGTGCTGCGACCGATGGACCGTCCACTCCGTACGGAGGAGCACGATGAGCAAGGGCACCCCTCCCCCGCAGGCCCAGGACCGGGAGGATCCCCCCGGCCTCGACCTGGAGCGATTGCGCGAGCATCTGGGCCGGGAGCGGCCGGGGCTGGCCGGCGGCCCGCTGCGGGCCCGGCTGATCGAGGGCGGGCGGTCCAACCTCACCTACCGGGTCACCGACGGCACCGCCTCCTGGGTCGTCCGCCGGCCGCCGCTCGGCCATGTGCTCGCCACCGCACACGACATGCGGCGCGAGCACCGCGTCATCAGCGCCCTGCACGAGACGCCGGTGCCGGTGCCCGAGGCGCTGCTGCTGTGCGAGGACGAGTCGGTCATCGGCGCACCCTTCTATGTGATGGAGCTGGTCGAGGGCGTGCCCTACCGCACGGCCGGCCAGCTGGCCCCGCTCGGGCCTGAGCGCACCCGGGCCGTGGTGCTCTCGCTGGTCGATACGCTCGTGGACCTGCACGCGGTGGACCCGGAGGCGGTCGGACTCGGCGACTTCGGCCGCCCCGAGGGCTTCCTGGAGCGCCAACTGCGCCGCTGGGGCAAGCAGTTGAGCGCCTCGAAGAACCGTGACCTGCCGGGGATCGACGAGCTGCACGAGGCGCTGGGCCGGGCGCTGCCCGCCTCGCCCGCACCGGCCGTCGTCCACGGCGACTACCGCCTCGACAACGTCCTGATCGGGGCCGACGACACCCTCAAGGCCGTACTGGACTGGGAGATGTCCACGCTCGGCGATCCGCTGACCGACCTCGGCCTGCTGGTGATGTACAGCTCGGACCTGGGCCTGCCGGAGTCGCCGGTCAGCACCACCAGCGGCGCCCCCGGCCATCCCTCGCCGGCCGAGCTGATCGAGCGCTATGCCGCCCGCTCCGGCCGGGACACCTCCGCCATCGCCTGGTACACCGCGTTCGCCTGGTTCAAGCTCGCCGTGATCCTGGAGGGCATCCACTACCGCTTCACGCTCGGCCAGACCGTCGGCGCCGGGTTCGACCGGATCGGCGAGCTCGTCCCCGTCTTCATCGACCACGGACTCACCACCCTCAAGGAAGGCTGAGACACCCATGGACTTCGCATTCGACGCCCGTACCGAGGAGCTGCGCGAGAAGCTCCTGACGTTCATGGACGAGCACGTCCATCCGGCCGAGCGGACCGCCCATGAGCAGCGGGCCGCGCTCGCCTCGCCGTGGGACACCCCGGTGATCGTCGAGGAGCTGAAGGCGGAGGCCCGCAGGCAGGGCCTGTGGAACCTCTTCCTCCCCGACGCGGAGCACGGCGCCGGGCTGACGAACCTCCAGTACGCGCCGCTGGCCGAAATCACCGGCCGCAGCCCCCAGTTGGCGCCCACCGCGCTGAACTGCGCGGCGCCGGACACCGGCAACATGGAGGTGCTGGCGCAGTTCGGCAACGAGGCGCAGCAGAAGCAGTGGCTGGAGCCGCTGCTGGCCGGTGAGATCCGGTCGGCGTTCGCGATGACCGAGCCGGAGGTGGCCTCGTCGGACGCCACCAACATCGAGACGCGTATCGTGCGGGACGATGGGGGCACCTCCCGCTCGAGCGGAGCCGAGAGTGGGGGAGACTACGTCATCAACGGCCGCAAGTGGTACATCTCCGGCGCGATGAACCCGCTGTGCCAGATCTTCATCGTGATGGGCAAGACCGATCCAAACGGCGCGGACATCCGCCGCCAGCAGTCGATGATCCTGGTCCCGCGCGACACCCCCGGCCTGGAGGTCAAGCGTGCCATGCAGGTCTACGGCTACGAGGACCACTATCACGGCGGCCATGCCGAGGTGGTCTTCCACGACGTACGGGTGCCGGCGGGGAATCTGATCGGCGAGGAGGGCGGCGGCTTCGGCATCGCCCAGGCCCGCCTCGGCCCCGGCCGGATCCACCACTGCATGCGGCTGATCGGCATGGCCGAGCGCGCCATCGAGCTGATGTGCCGCCGCGCGGTGACCCGTACGGCCTTCGGCAAGCCGCTGGCCCAGCAGGGCGTGGTGCAGGAGTGGATCGCGGACGCCCGGGTGGCGGTGGAGCAGCTGCGGCTGCTGGTGCTGAAGACCGCCTGGCTGATGGACACCGTCGGCAACAAGGGTGCCCACACCGAGATCCAGGCCATCAAGATCGCCACCCCGCGCACCGTCGTGGACATCCTCGACAAGGCGGTACAGCTGCACGGCGCGGGCGGCGTCAGCCAGGACTTCCCGCTGGCGGAGCTGTGGGCCGGCGCCCGCACGCTCCAGCTGGCGGACGGTCCGGACGAGGTGCACCAACGGTCGCTGGCGCGCCGCGAATTGAAGCGCTACCTGTAGCGCGGGGCCGGTACCGCAGCCGTGCCCGAGGGGGTGGGGACCTCGGGCACGGCCTGCGTACGGCACGGGCGCGGGGCCCGTGTCCGCCCGTCGGAGTCACCCCCGGTCGCGGTGGACCCGCCGCTATCCTCGGGGGATGCGTATCGGAGAACTGGCGCGGCGGACCGGCGTTCCGGTTCCGTCGATCAAGTACTACACCCGGGAGGGCATGCTGCCCCCGGGCGAGCGCATCAGTCCGAACCAGGTCCAGTACACGGAGTCGCACATCCGGCGGCTGAAGCTGATCCGTGCGCTGACCGAAGTGGGCGGCCTGTCCATCGCGGCGGCCGCCGAGGTACTGGCCGGCATCGACGCTCCGGGCACCACCCCGTACGGCATGCTCGGGACCGCGCAGTCGGCGGTCAGCAAGGTGGCCGCCGAGCGGGGCACCGACGAGATGTGGGAACGCGCCGAGCGCGAGGTCGCGGAGCTGGTGCGGCGGCACGACTGGGCGGTGCGGCCGGAGAATCCGGGGTGGCGGACGCTGGTGCAGGTCGTGGTGGCCTACCACGAGCTCGACCAGGGCGAGCTGCTCGGCCTGCTCGACCGGTACGCACAGGCCGCGGGCGCCCTGGCCGCCGCCGAACTGGCGGCGTTCGACGGGGTCCCGAGCCTCGACGCCCAGATCGAGGGTGCGGTGCTCGGGACCGTACTGGGCGACGCGGCGATGGCCGCACTACGGCGCATCGCGCAGGAGGACGTCTCCCGGCGGGTGCAGGAGCGCCCTCAGACGGGGTGAACGGGGTCGCCGGCCGGGACGAGGTGATGCACCCGGGCCGGCGGCAGGTTGCCCAGCACCAGTTCGGTACGGAAGGTGTGCCGGTCGAGTATGCGGCGCAGCGCGTTCTGGCCGTCGAGGGCGTGGACGCGGGCCGTCTTGCCGGTGAAGGTGCGGCGCACCGTCGCGCCGCCGACGTAGCCGAAGAAGGAGAGCGTTCCGCCGGGCCGCAGGGCGCCGAGCAGCCGGTCGAAGATGTCCGTCGTGGTGGGGGCGTCGAAGTTCGCGAACGGCAGGCCGCAGACGATCGTGTCGTAGGTGCCGAGTTCGTGCTCCTGCACCAGGCCGGTGAGGAACTGCAGCCGGGGGTCGCCGCCGTAGACGCCGTGCAGGATGTCGACGAAGCGCGGGTTGGCCTCGACCAGGTCGAGGGTGTCCTCCCGGCCGAGCGCGTCGGCGATGTGGCGGGTCACCGCTCCGGTGCCGGGCCCCACCTCCAGGACCGCACGGGAGCGCCCGGGGCTCGGGACCAGATAGCGGGTCAGTGCCCTGCCGAGCCGGGGACTGCTCGGAGCGATCGCGCCCACCTCCCGGCGCGTCCGTGCGTACTCCCGGAGAAACAGCGTCACTTCAGCCACAAGGCCACCCACATCGGTCGTGATAGCAGAACTATCGATACCGTAAGTTACCGATAGCGGATGAGAACACCCCCGAGCCGCGGCTGCCCTCCGAGTGTCGTCGCCCGGGAGCGCATTCCCGCAGGCCTTGCGCGCAATCCAACAAATTCCGGGAAATGCGGTGGGGGCCCTCCGGAGCGGGTCGCGGGGCGGCCGGGCTCGCCCCGATGTGCCCGTCCCGATACGCAGGGTGAGGGTGTGTGAGGGACGCCACACCGGGCGATGTGGCCAACGGAACACCGGCGACGGCCGGTGCGGGCAGCGGGAAGCCGGGCGCCGCGGCCGGCACCGCACGCCGGGGCCGGGCGGGCCGGCGGCCCCCCGGGACCACGGCGTGCGGTGCGGGCCTACGGCCTGCGGACCGGGCCTACGGCCGCAGGGCGCGCAGCAGCAGGTCCGCCAGATGGTCCGCGACCTGCTGCGGGCTGAGCGGCCCGTCCTCGCGGTACCACGTGCCCAGGTGGTGCACGGAACCGAAGTGGTAGTCCACGACCAGGTCGGCGGGGATGTCGGCGGCGAACACACCGGTGCGCTGGCCCTCCTCGACCAGGGCCCGGAACCGCTCGTGGTAGCGGCGCCGTTCGGCGCGCACCTGCTTGTCCTTCTCCGGACTGAGCTGGTGCATCGAGCGGAAGAAGATCTTGGTGTCGTCGAGGTTGTCGATGGTGGTGACGACGACGTCGGCGGCGGCGTCCCGCAGTCTGCGCTCCACCGGCGCGTCGGCGTCCGCGAAGTGGTCGAGCCGCTCCTGCTGGAGTCGCAGGACCCGGCCGTAGACCTCGTGGAGCAGATCCTCCTTGGAGCCGAAGTAGTGGTAGAGGGCGCCCTTGGTGACGCCCGCCGCATCGACGATCTCCTGGACGGAGGTGCGGTCGTATCCCTGCTCGGCGAACAGCCTGGTGGCGGTCGCCAGCAGCCGCTGGGCCACCGGCTTCGCCCCGCCGTTGCCGTTGCCGTCCTTCGTGCCGGCCATCGCCCTCACCTGTCCTTCGTGCTCTCGTCATGCGCGGTGGCGCAGCTCCCGTCGGAGGATCTTGCCACTCGTGGTCTTGGGAAGCTCGGCCAGGATCTCCACCGCGCGCGGATATTTGTACGCCGCGAGCCGTTCCTTGCAGTAGGCGGCCAGCTCGGCGGGTTCCGGGGCGGTGCCGGGGCGGAGGCTGACATACGCCTTCACCGACTCGCCGCGGTAGGCGTCGGGCACCCCCACCACCGCGGCCTCGCGCACCGCCGGATGGCTGTAGAGGACGTCCTCGACCTCGCGCGGCCACACCTTGAAGCCGGACGCGTTGATCATGTCCTTCTTGCGGTCGACGACGTACAGCCAGCCGCCGGCGTCCATGAAGCCGATGTCGCCGGTCCGCAGCTCGCCGTCCGGCATGGCCTCGGCGGTGGCCTCGGGGCGGCGCCAGTAGCCGGGGACCACCTGGGGACCGCGGACGGCTATCTCGCCCTGCTCCCCGAACGGCAGGTCCCGGCCGTGCTCGTCGGTGATCCGGACGACCGTGTCGGGGCCGGGGACGCCCACGGCGAGCGTGCCGGAGACCTTGTCGACCGGTGCCTCCCGGCCGGGCGGGACGCTGGCGCAGGGGGCGGTGCACTCGGTCAGGCCGTAGCCGTTGTGCAGGTACGGGCCGAAGTCGGTGCGGAACTTCTCGACGAGGGCGGGCGGCAGCGGGGCGCCGCCCGAGGACATGGTGCGGAAGGACGCGAAGTGGTCGCGGGTGACGCCCGGATGGGCCATCAGCGCCATGTAGGCGGTGGAGGGCCCGACCGTGTAGGCGGGGCGGTGCTCCAGGAAGGCGTCCAGGACGACACCGGCGTCGAAGCGGTAGGCGAGCGCGAGGGTGCCGGAGTTGGCGACGCAGGCGGCCAGTTCGCAGACCATGCCGGTGATGTGGAAGAGCGGGGCGAGCGCGAAGTAGGTGGCGCCTTCGGGCAGGCCCAGGCCGGTGCGCTGGCGTTCGGCGTTGTAGGTGATGTTGCCGTGGGTGTTGGTGGCGCCCTTGGGGGTGCCGCTGGTGCCGGAGGTGTAGCTGATCAGCGCGAGGTCGTCGGCGGTGAGCTCCGGGTCGGCCGGCACCGCGCGGATCCTCCCCGCGGTGCGGGCGACGGTCAGCAGATCGTCGGCGCCCTCCTGCGGTCCGAGCCGCTCGCCGCGCAGCACCCGCCGGTCGTCGCGGGTCTGCAGATCCCGCTCCCAGGCGGTGAGCGCGAGCCGTACGGACGGCGCCTCGGCGGCGGTGGCGCGCAGGAAGCCGTCCCAGGTGCGGTCGGCGCAGATGACGGCGGTGACCTCGGCGTCGTCCAGGATGTGCCGCATCTCGGTGGACTTGTACATGGGGTTGACCGGCACCACCACCCCGCCGGCCTTCCACACGCCGAGCAGGGCGAGCACGAAGTGCGGGGTGTTCTGCAGCATGACCGCGGCCCGGTCGCCGCGCCCAAAGCCGCGCTCGGCGAGGTGGGCGGCGATGCCGTCGGAGAGCGCGTCGGTCTCGGCGTAGGACAGCCGGCCGTCGAAGTAGGCGAGCGCCGTACGGTCGGGGACGCGGCCCACCGCGGCCCGGAAGGCGTGCAGCGTGGTGGGGGGCGGCTGGACGGGGGCGCGCTGGGCGTCGGTGAGCTGCGCCAGCCACGGCATGTCCTGGTAGGAGGTCATCGGGTGCGGCCCTTTCTTCCTGATCGCCTGATCATCCCTGCAGGGGAAACACCTGGGTGACGTGGGGTGACGCGCCGGGCCCGGCCGGCCCGTCACCCTGCCGGGGGGGGCGTCCTAGGAACGGCCGCCCTCGGTCTCCTCCAACTTCTGCTGGAGGTGGTTCATCCCGCGCAGCCAGCGGTCGGGGTCCGCCGCCCGTGCGGTGTAGTAGTCCGCGACCTCGGGGTGCGGCAGGACGAGGAAGCGGCCCTCCCTCATCGCCGCGAAGAGCGCATCGGCGACGTCCTCGGGTTCCACGGCCGTGGGCGTCAGGACCAGGTCACCGGCGGTGCCGGTGGCGGCCAGCATGTCGGTGCGGACGCCCTGCGGGCAGATGGCGTGGACGTCGATGCCGCGGTGCCGGTAGGTCAGCGAGAGCCACTCGGCGAAGGCGTAGGCGCCGTGCTTGGTGACGCTGTACGGGGCGGCGGCGACCATCGTGAGCAGGCCCGCGGCGGACACCGTGGAGATGAAGCGCCCGCTGCCGCGCTCCAGCCACTCCGGCACCAGCTCCCGCGCGGCCCGGACGTGCGCCATGACATTGACGTCCCAGGCCAGCGTCCAGTCCTCCTCGGACGCCTCGGGCCCGCCGCCGGTGCCGACCCCGGCGTTCGCGCAGAAGATGTCGATGCCGCCGCCGAGCGCCTCGCGCGCGGCCGGGACGACGGCGGAGGCGTCGCCGGCGACCGCGATCGCCCCGATCTCCCCGGCGGTCTTCGCCGCCTTGGCCTCGTCCAGATCGTTGACCACGACCCGGGCGCCCTCGGCGGCGAACCGGCGGGCCAGCGCGGCGCCGATCCCGCCGCCCGCCCCGGTCACGACAACGGTCTTGTCCCGTACGGCTTCCACGCTGGCTCTCCCTCGGTCGCGTCGATTCGGCTGACAGGGAGACTAACCAGTCGGTATGTCCCGGCGGAAGAGTCCCTGCCGTACCGGCCGGGTCCGTTCCGCCCCGCCGCCGCGCGCGTTAGCGTGCGCACGACACGTACCGCTCGGTTCCCCGATCACGGAGGTGTGCGGATGGCTCTGTCGAGACGCGTTCTGCTCGGACGGCTGGCGGCGACCGGAGCGGCCGGTGCGGCACTGGCCGCGGGCGCGGGGCCCGCGCAGGCGGCGCCGCCTGCGCACGGCGGCGGGCGGCGGGTGCACACCGGCTTCGACCGGCTGTCCGCCGACGGCTACCGGCTCCTGGACGGCCGCACGGCCGGCATCGTCACCAACCCCACCGGCGTCACCCACGACCTGCGGCACATCGTGGATGTGATGCACGCCGACGACCGGGTGCGGCTGACCGCCGTCTTCGGCCCCGAGCACGGCTTCCGCGGCACCGCGCAGGCCGGCGGTTCCGAGGGCCGCTACGACGATCCGGCCACCGGCCTGCCGGTCTACGACACCTACAACAAGAGCGGCAAGGCACTGGCCGACATCTTCGGCGCCTCCGGTGTGGACACCGTCGTCTTCGACATCCAGGACGTCGGCGCGCGCTTCTACACCTACATCTGGACGCTGTACGACTGCATGGTGGCGGCGGCGCTGGCCGGCAAGCGCTTCCTGGTCCTCGACCGGCCTAATCCGGTCACCGGCCGGTCGGCCACCGGCCCGGTGCTCGACAAGGCCTACGCCTCGTTCGTCGGCCGGGAGCCGATCGCGCAGGCGCACGGGATGACGGTGGCGGAGCTGGCGCTGCTGTTCAACGGCGAGTTCGTGCCGCAGGCGGCCGGGCGCCCGGTGGAACTGGCGACCGCCTTGATGACCGGCTGGCGGCGCACCGACTTCTTCGACGCCACCGGGCTGCCCTGGGTGCCGCCGAGCCCCAACGTGCCCACGCCCGACACCGCCCTCGTCTACTCCGGCACCTGCCTCTTCGAGGGCACCAACCTCTCCGAGGGGCGGGGCACCACCCGGCCCTTCGAACTGCTGGGCGCGGACGGCATCGACCACCGATGGGCCGCAGCCGCCACCGAACTGGACCTGCCCGGAGTCCACTTCAGGGAGGCCTACTTCGCGCCCACCTTCTCCAAGTTCCAGGGCAAGACGGTCGGCGGCGTCCAACTGCACGTCCACGACCGCGAGGCGTTCGACCCGGTACGCACCGGCATCGGCCTCCTGGTGACCGCGAAACGGGTCTGGGGCGGCTTCGCCTGGCGGCCGGACAACGGCATCGACCGGCTGACCGGCTCGTCGACCGTACGGAAGATGATCGACGCGGGCGCGGGGACGGACGAGATCGTCGCCGCCTGGCGGGAGAACCTCACCCGCTTCCGCGCACTGCGGCGGCGGTATCTGCGCTATCCGTAAGGGCGTTGGGCCGGCTGCGGTCCGGGCCCGTTGCGCTCTTGACCGGCCGCTCCGCCGGGCCGGAAAGTGCGCTGGTGAGCAGCGACGCGACAGCAGCACAGGGATCAGCGGACGCTCCGCCGAGGACGGCGGAGGAAACCGGCGGCGGTGAGAGCCTGCGCCGGGTGGCGCTGGCCTCGTTCATCGGGACGGCCATCGAGTTCTACGACTTCTACATCTACGGGACGGCCGCCGCGCTCGTCCTCGACCATGCGTTCTTCCCGACGCTCGACCCGGTCAACGCCACCCTCGCGTCCTTCTCCACCTACGCGGTGGCGTTCGCCGCGCGGCCGCTGGGCTCGGTGCTCTTCGGCCACTTCGGCGACCGGGTGGGCCGCAAGTCCGTCCTGGTCGTCTCGCTGCTGCTGATGGGGCTCTCGACGGCGTGCGTCGGGCTGCTCCCTGGCTACGGCACCTGGGGCGTCTGGGCCCCGCTGCTGCTGATCGCGCTGCGCTTCCTGCAGGGCATCGGCCTGGGCGGCGAGTGGGGCGGGGCCGCACTGCTCGCGGTCGAGCATGCGCCGCGCCACCGCCGCGGGCTGTACGCGGCCTTCCCCCAACTCGGCCCGTCCGTGGGGTTCTTCGCGGCGACCGGCGTGTTCTGGCTGCTGTCGTCCGTGCTCGATGATGCGGCGTTCAGCTCCTGGGGCTGGCGGGTGCCGTTCCTGCTGTCGTTCCTGCTGGTCGGCGTGGGGCTGTTCGTACGGCTGAAGATCAGCGAAACGCCGGTGTTCGCGAAGGTGCGGGACGCCCAGGAGGCCAGCAAGATCCCCGCCGTCGAGGTGCTGCGCCGTCATCCGCGCGAACTCCTGCTGGGCGCGGGCGGCATGGTCGTCGCGTACGGCCTGTTCTACACCGCGACGACCTACTGCCTGGCCTACGCCACCGGCACCCTCGGCATCTCCCGCAACACCATGCTCGGGCTCTCCCTCGTCGCCTGCCTCTTCCTGGCCGCCGGCACCTGGCTCGCCGCCACCCGCTCCGACGGCGCCGGACGCCGCAGGCTGATCCTCGCCGGGAGCGCCCTCGCGGCGGTGTGGGGCCTGCTCCTCTTCCCGCTGCTGGACACCGGGCAGCCGGTGCTGATCGCCCTCGGCATCGGCGGCGCGCTGTTCTGCATGGGGGTGGTGTACGGCCCGATGGGCGCCTACCTGCCGGAGCTGTTCGGCGCGCGGGTGCGGTACTCGGGCGCCTCGCTGGCCTACAACCTGGGCGGCGTCCTCGGCGGCGCGGTGGCTCCGCTGGTCGCCACCCGGCTCCAGTCGGCGTACGGGTCGGCCTCGGTGGGCTGGTACGTCAGCGCGATGGCGGTCGTCTCGCTGCTGTGCGTGCTGGCGCTGCCGGAGACCCGGGAGCGGGACCTGGTCTGAGCCGCCGGTGGCGCCGGCGGCTCAGGAGCTCAGCCACCACCGCCCGCTCTCCCTGGACAGCGCGTCCCACAGGAGGTTGAGGGGGTGGCCGGGGGTGTAGGAGTCCCGCTCGCCGCGGCGGGTGAAGACGCCGACCAGCACCTCGGTCCGGGGGCCCACCTCCCCGACGATCTCCAGGGTGCGCAGTCCGCCGGCCTCCGGGAGGCGGCCGTCCGCGGCGGCCTCCCCGATGCCCCGGGTGACCAGCATCGCCCCGCTCACCACGCCCGACCGCAGCAGTTCGAAGCCGTAGTGCGCGGCCTCGATCTCGGCCGCCACGGACAGCTTGTGCCGGAAGTCGGGGCCGTACCAGGAGGTCAGGAAGCGGCCGATCAGGCCGCCCGCCGAGATGACCAGCGGCAGCCGGGGCAGGTCGCGGGCGCCGAAGGAGGTGCCGGAGAGCCGTTCCGGCGGCAGATTCGTCAGCAGGGACAGCCCGCTGCGCCGCCACTCCATCACCTCGTACGGAGCCAGCAATTCCGATTCCTCGCCCTCGGTGACCACGACGCTGCCGCAGACCAGGTCGAGTTCCTTGGAGCGCAGCTTGGTGAAGAGGTCGCCGGTGCGGACGTGGGTGACTTTCAGATCGACGTCGTCGCGCTCATAGTCCTCCGTGACGCGTTCCACCGCGTCCAGCAGAAAGCCGAGGGTGTAGCGGGTGGTGCCGACGGAGAGCGTCCGGCCGAGCCGGCGGCGGGCGTCGCGCACCCCGTCCGACCACTCCCCCAGCGTCCGCCGCGCCAGATCGACCAGCGCCTCGCCGGTCGCGGTGAACAGGGCGTCCCTCCCCCGTCCCTGCTTGAGGACCAGCTCCTCGCCGCACAGGGCGGCGAAGGTGCGGTTCATGGTGTCCAGCTGCTTCTGCACACTGGACTGTTCGCGGCCCAGCCGTCGCGCGGCGCCCAGCGCGGTGCCCGCCTCGTGGACGACGATCAGCGTGCGCAGCTGATCCATGGTGGTATCCAGCAGCTCTGTCGGGTACTGCTGCGGACCTGACAAGGCCATGCCTCGCTTTCCCCTCCCGTGGAGTTCAGAACCCTGCAGCATAACCCCCGTGAATAGCCCGCCCGGGAGCAGCCGGGGCCCTTCGGGGATTTACTCCGGAATGCGCCGCATTCGTTCGCGCTCTTCGCGAAAGGGCCCGCCCCGCACGGAATTTACGCCTCCGGAAAAGCCAGCACACAGGCCCCGGGCGTGCGCCCGGGGCCTGCTGAGGGTGCGTCCGCTCTGCCGGTGCCGCTATCGGTGTGCCGGGAATTCCACGACCTGCTGATAGGTCGGCCGGTTCTGCCAGCTGATGGTGTCGTGGGTCAGACCGCCCACCGCGCGGTGGATGATCGCGTCCGAGCACCACTGGTCACCGGCCTTGCAGCTGTCGTCGCCGGGGTAGACCTGCTCGGCCGTCTTCCCGGTCGCCTGCTGGAGCGTGGCCAGCAAGGTGTCGCGGCAGGCCGCGAGTTCACCGTTGCCGCAGTACGGCTGCGCGAGCGGCCCGGCCACCTTGTCGCCGAGCACCGACCGCAGGTCCTTGTCCGCGTAGCTCCACCAGCCGTACTGGAACGCCGATCCGGCGTGCGCCCCGGTCGGGCCGTGGTCGGCGGACGGGGATTCGTCGATGCCGAGGTTGGCCCGCAGTGCGTCGTAGAGGTCGCCGCCCAGTCCGGGCTTGAAGACCGCCTCGACCATCAGCGGCCACCAGGCATCCATCAGACGGACCGCGTCGGGGTGGGTGTAGGTGTGCGAACCGGCGGCGGTCTCCTTCCGCTGGGCGCCGTCCTTGCGCCAGGCCTCCAGCTGCTGGACCGCGGTCTTCAGCTTCGGGTCGGTGACCGGCTTGCTGCCCAGGACCCGCAGGAGTTCGGGCAGCACGTCCTCGCCGCGCAGGTCGGTGACGGCGGCCTCCCCCATGGCACGGGTCAGCGACGCCCGGGTCACCCCGCCGGCCTCGGTCAGGGCGCGCACCCGGTCGTCCAGCAGATTGCCGCGGTGCACCGACCCGTTGCCGAAGCCGGCCGAGTCGTAGTCCTTGGCCTGCTTGTTGTTCCAGGAGATGTAGTAGTCCTGGCCGACGGACTGCGGATGCTGGGCGGGCGGGGTGTAGTCGGTGGTGTTGGTGGCCGGGTCGTAGCCCTTCCACTCGTAGGCGTCCTCCGCCTTGATCGGCAGGGACGGATCGACGTCGGGGTTGCGGACCGGGTTGAGGCCGCTGTTGTAGTACGCGACGTCGCGGGAGTCGGCGTAGAACCAGTTGAAGGCGTAGCCGATGTGCCCCGCCGCCTGCTGGAACGTCGTGGCGTCGCGCACGTAGGACGGGTCGTTGAACATCTGGAAGCCGATGATCGAGTCGGCCTCGTGGCGGTAGGTGGAGCGCTGCGCGGTATAGGCAACGGGCTTGCCGTCGACGGTGGCGCGGTGGGTGACGGTCCCGTACTTCGTCCGGAAGACCTGCATCCGGTACGAGCCGGCCGCCGTGGGGTCGGCGACGGTGGGCTTCCAGGAGTTGGTGCGCTCCAGCTTCTCCATGGGAACGCAGGCACCGCGGTAGCGGTAGGAGGCGGAGTCCTTGGTGGGCGCGGAGCCGTCCGCGTTGCACAGCTCGACGGCGTAGGTGTCGGTGATGTCCTGGCCGGCGGAGGTGGCGCTCCAGGAGTAGTCCTGGCCGCGGCCGAGCTGGACGTACATCCCGACGCCCGCGAAGGAGGCGCCGCGGGCGCTGATGCCGGGCCCCTGGATCTCCTGGAGCATCAGCAGCTGGGGCGCGAAGTAGCCGGTCTGCGGGCCGAAGACGGCGACGGGGTGGCCGCTCGCGGTGTGCTTGCCGGACACCAGCAGGGCGTTGGACATCCCGCGGTGCTGGGTGGGGTCGAAGCTCCCCTTGGGCAGCACCCCGTCCTTGAAGAGGCCTTCCAGCTTCTTGTACTTCTTGGGCGCCTTGACCGGGTCGCGCGGCGGCGTCCCGCTCTTGACGGTGGCCGCGCCGGTGCGGTCGAAGACCAGCGGCTCGGGGGTGACCGAGCCGCGGTCGGGCAGCGCGGTGCCCTTGGCCTTGGCCGGCTTGACCGCGTACGGGAAGCTGCTGCCGTCGTGCAGGGTCTTGGCGGCCTCGGGGTCGTTGCGCTCCCGGAAGGACTCCCAGACCTCGGTGCCCTTCTCGACGCCGTACTTCTGCTGGGCGGAGAGCAGCGCGAGCGCCGAGGGGACCTCGCCGCCTCCGCCGTTGCCGAAGAGGCCGCCGACGACGGAGGCGAGGGCTATCAGGTCGGTGAGCTTGAAGGGCTGGATCTCACCGGCGTTGGTGATCGCGTCGACATGACCGGTGAGGACGTACTCACCGGGGAAGTAGCGTCCGTTCTTGGCCTGTTCGCGGTAGGCGTTGATGCCGTCGACATAGGCCTGGGCGTCTTCCATGGCCAGCTTGCCGCGCTCGCCGTTGTGGTCCTTGATGTAGTCGACCTGCTGTTGCAGGTCCTCCTCGGTGTACGGCGCCTGCGGCCAGAACTGCTGCTCCAGGCCCTGGTTGGCGAGCGCGCCGCCGGCGAAGGAGGTCAGTTCGCCGCGGCCGATGTGGCGGAAGAGGTCCATCAGCCAGAGCCGGTCCTGGCCCGCGGCGTAGCCGGCGCCGTATTCGGTGCCGTAGCGGGTGGTGCCCTTGATGTGCGGCACCCCGGTCTTCTTGTCCCGGGTGATGGTCACGTCGCTGCGGGGCGTGCTGACCTTGCCGACCTGGTCCTGGGGGACGCCGAAGGAGGCGTCGTTGAAGAAGTGGCTGAGGGTGTCGTCGGTGAGCGACTGGTACCCGCTCGCCATCGCGCCGTACGGGCCGAGCTGGTCGGTGGAGTGCTCGGGGTGGGTGCCGAACAGCTTGTTGCCGAGAATCTCCACCAAGGTGGCGTTGCCGGTGGCGCCGGGCGGCAGGATGTCGGCGCACTGGCCCTGGCAGTAGTCGTGGGCGTCGTCGGGTGCGGAGGCCGCGGCCGCGGTGGGGGGCGGTGCCAAGAGCGTGGCACCCAAGGCGAACAGGGCCGCCGCGGCGGCGGTCCTGAGCCTTCCGGTACGTCGTCGCATTCCTGCTCCTCGGTGGGGGTCCCCCCTGCTCGTCACGAGCTCGGGGAAGGGTGGGCGGGACGTTACCGGCGGTTATCCCCGGCCGGAAGATGAACAACAGTCAACTTTTGCTCTTCCGGCGGAGATTCTTCGGACGAGGCTCCGGTTCCCCGGCCCACGACCCCGAAAAAACCGCAAGAAAGTTCGATGGATCCAGTCGGTGATCGGTTACGTCCCATCCCCGTTCAGTCGGATCCTCCCCACGGAGGTGGGATGAAATGGCCGGTTTCAGAGCCCTCGCAGAACAGGTCCGCAATCCACGACTCGTCGCGGCCCAGCGGCGCACCGCCCTGCGCAAGTGCCTTGAACGCTTCGCCCCTTACGGGCACCGGGCGACCTGGCACCATCTGTGCACCCGGGCCGGTATCGCCACTCAGGACCGCGACCCCGATCCGGAGCGGCTGGTGGCCGCGCTCGCCGAGCTGGAAGAGGCCCGCACCCTCTGGCTCGCGTACGAGGAAGAGTTCGCCGCCCGGCGCCGCAAGGAGAAGCACGACGGCATCCGCCAGCCCGGAGCGCTCGACGAATGGCACCGTCGGACCTGGGGCGGCTGCGACATCGTGCCGTGCGAGTCACCCCAACGGCATCCCGCGGCCCGCCTCGCGGTGGTGCTGCGCCGCATGATCGTGGCGATGGAGACGGGGCTGCCGCGCCGCGACTGCCCGGTGTGCGGCGGCACCCGCTTCGTCTGGCTCCCGGAGTCGGTGGACGCTGCGGCACCCGGACCGGCCTGCCGGCAGTGCGGGGTGCTGGCCCCGCTGTCCGTGCTGACGCACGAGGCGCTGAGCACGGCGGGCCGGGTTCACGGGGCGGGGGCGTTCGCGGCGGCCTGACCGGCGCCGGGGAGCGGCCGGGCGCCACCGCGCCCCCGGAGCGCCACAGGCCCTGGGGCACTGTCGGCCCCTCCTGTCATCATCGGGGCATGCTGCAGGTCTGTCTCAACGGCCCCCGGACGGCGGCCGATTCCGCGGCGGTGCCGATGTCACCGGCCGCCCTCGCCGAGGCCGCTCGGCAGGCGGTGGCGGCCGGTGCCGAGGAGGTCCATGTCCATCCCAAGACCCCGTGCGGCCGGGATTCGCTCGCGCCGCGCGTGGTGGCCGCCGCCCTGGAGGCCGTCCGGGCGGCGGTGGACGTACCGGTCGGGGTGACGACCGGCGCCTGGGCCGAGCCGGATCCCGCGCGCCGGGCGGAGCGGATCGGATCGTGGCCGGTGCTGCCCGACCACGCCTCGGTGAACTGGCACGAGCCGGGTGCCGAGCGTGTCGCCGCGGCCCTGCTGGAGCGGGGCATCGGCGTCGAGGCCGGTCTCTGGTCGGGCACCGACGGCGTGGAGTCGTTCGCCCGCTCACCGCTCGCGGCCCGGGTGCTGCGGGTGCTGGCCGAGGTGACCGACACCGACGCCGGGACCGCGCCGGCCACCGCCCGCGCCCTGCTGACCGCCGTGGCCGGCGCCGCGCCCGGCCGTCCCGTGCTCCTGCACGGCCAGGACGGCGGCGCCTGGCCGGTGCTGCGGCTGGCCGGCGCCCTGGGCCTGGCCACCCGGATCGGCATCGAGGACACCCTGCTGCTGCCCGACGGCAGGCCGGCCGCCTCCAACGCCCAACTGGTCGCCGCCGCAACGGCTTCGGCCCGTGGTCTTCCGGGACGGTGAGGCGCGGGGTACGTTCCGCCGCATGCGCGCGCTCGCCCGATCCCGCACCGCCGCCCCGCCGGGATGGAGCCGATGGCTCGTCCCGCCCGCCGCCCTGTCCATCCACCTCGCCATCGGACAGGCCTACGCCTGGAGCGTGTTCAAACCGCCCCTGGAGTCCTCCCTCCAGCTGTCCGGGACGGCCTCCGCGCTCCCCTTCCAGCTCGCCATCGTGATGCTGGGCCTGTCCGCCGCGTTCGGCGGCACGCTCGTCGAACGCCACGGTCCCCGCTGGGCGATGTGCGTGTCCACGGTCTGCTTCGCCGCCGGATTCCTGGTCGCCGCCCTCGGCGCGGCCACCGGCCGGTACGCGCTGGTCGTCCTCGGCTACGGCTTCCTGGGCGGCATCGGCCTGGGCATCGGCTACATCTCCCCGGTCTCCACCCTCATCAAGTGGTTCCCCGACCGTCCCGGGATGGCCACCGGCATCGCCATCATGGGCTTCGGCGGGGGCGCGCTGATCGCCTCCCCGTGGTCCACCCGGCTCCTCGGCTCGCTCGGCTCGGACACCTCCGGCATCGCGGGGACCTTCCTGGTCATGGGCCTGGTCTACGCCGTCTTCATGGCCCTCGGGGTGCTGCTGGTGCGGGTCCCCGCCGACGACTGGCGGCCGTCCGCCGCACCGCCCGCGGGCGCCTCGGCGGCCCGCCCGCTCGTCACCACCGCGCAGGTCTCGGCCCGCAGTGCGCTGCGCACCCCGCAGTTCTGGTGCCTGTGGGTCGTCCTCTGCATGAATGTCACGGCGGGCATCGGCATCCTGGAGAAGGCCGCCCCGATGATCTCCGACTTCTTCGCGCACACTTCGGCGCCGGTGAGCGCCCCGGCGGCGGCCGGGTTCGTCGGCATGCTCTCGCTGGCCAACATGCTCGGCCGGATCGGCTGGTCCTCCGCCTCCGACCTGGTCGGCCGCAAGAACATCTACCGTCTCTACCTCGGCGCCGGCGCCCTGATGTATCTGCTGATCGCGCTGGCCGGCGACTCCTCCAAGCCGCTGTTCATCGCCTGTGCGATGGTGATCCTCTCGTTCTACGGCGGCGGATTCGCCACCGTCCCGGCGTATTTGAAGGACCTGTTCGGCAGCTATCAGGTGGGCGCCATCCACGGCCGGCTCCTGACGGCCTGGTCCACCGCCGGCGTCCTGGGCCCGCTGATCGTCAACGCCATCGCCGACGGCGAGAAGTCCGCCGGCCGCAGCGGCCCCGACCTCTACACCACCTCGTTCTTCATCATGATCGGCCTGCTGGTGGTGGGCTTCGTCGCCAACGAACTGGTCCGCCCCGTGCACCCCCGCCACCACCAACCACCGTCAGCGGGCGCGCAGTTGGCGCACGAGCCCGCCGCCCCGAAGGGAGCCGGACAGTGACCGGCCGCCGCGCCCTCCTGTTCGTCGTCGTCTGGCTGTGGGTGGGCATCCCGTTCCTATATGGCCTTTACGAGCTGGCCCTCAAACTGAAACAACTGTTCACGGGCTGACCCCCGCACCGGCATCGCGCCCGGCCGGCGGCGGCCCCTCTGCCGGTACGGCACCAGGGCCGCGCCGGCAGCCTTAGGAGAGGGTGGACGTCCATGGCCGAACTGCACGATCTGACCGCGCTCGAACAGGCCGAGGGAATCCGGTCGGGTGAGCTCTCCCCCGTGGAACTCACCGAGCACTACCTGACGCGGATCGAGCGGCTCGACGACACACTCGGCGCTTTCCTCACCCGTACCCCCGAGATAGCCCGCAAGCAGGCCTCGGACGCCGAGAGCGAGGCCACCGCGGCCCGCCGCGAGGGCCGCTCGCTCCCGCCGCTGCACGGCGTCCCCGTCCCCGTGAAGGACCTCAACCAGGTCGCCGGGGTGCGCTGCACGATGGGCTCCCGGGCGCTGGCCGAGCATGTGCCCACCGTCGACGACCATGTCGTCCACAAGCTGCGGGCCGGCGGCACGATCCTGCTCGGCAAGACCAACACCCCCGAATTCGGGCTGCCCTGCTACACCGAGAACGGCCTGGCACCGCCCGCCCGCACCCCGTGGGACCCGACGCGCTCGGCGGGCGGCTCCAGCGGCGGGGCGGGCGCCGCCGTGGCCGGCGGTCTGGCACCGGTCGCGCACGCCAGCGACGGCGGCGGTTCGATCCGCATCCCGGCCTCCGTCTGCGGCCTGTTCGGCATCAAGCCCAGCCGCGGCCGGGTCAGCGGCGGTCCGCTGCTCCACGACGTCTCGGGCCTGGCCACCTCGGGCCCGCTGGCCCGTACGGTCGCCGACGCGGCCACCCTGCTGGACGTCATGGCGGGCGCGATGCCCGGCGATCCGTACGCGGCGCCGGAACTGCCGCCCGGGGAGACCTTCGCCGCGCACGCCCGCCGCGACCCGGGGCGGCTGCGGATCGCCTGCCTCACCGACGCGCCCGTCCCCGGGGTCGAGGTCCACCCCGACTGCCGCACCGCCACCACCGACACCGCCGCGCTGCTGACCGGACTCGGCCACGACGTGGAGGAACTGTCCCTGCCCACCGACGAGGGCCTCCTCCACGCCTTCACCCGCGTCTGGTCGGTGCTGGCCGCGAACCGCCCGCTGCCGCCGGAGGGCGAGGAGCTGCTGATGCCGCTCACCCGCTACCTGCGCGCCCGTGGCGCCGAGGTCTCCGGTACGGACTTCACGCGCGCGATGTACGCGTTCCGGATTCTCGCCCAGTCCCTCGCGGACGGCCTGATGCCGCCGGGCACCGGCTATGACGTGATCCTCTCGCCGACGGTGGCCGCGCCCCCGGTCCCGGTCGGCGCGCTGCGCCACGACGCCGATCCCCAGGCCGAGTTCTCCGCCATCGGCGCCTTCACGCCGTTCACCGCGCTCTACAACGCCACGGGCCAGCCCGCGGTGAGCGTCCCGCTCCAGTGGAACGCCGAGGGGCTGCCGATCGGCGTGATGCTGGCCGGGCGGTACGGCGACGAGGCCACCTTGATCGCGCTGTCGGCGCAGCTGGAGCAGGCCCGTCCGTGGGCGGGCCGCACCCCGTCCATGTGGTGACACGAGCCGGATTCCGTGCGTCCGCCCTCGCGGGGGCGGACGCACGGCCGCTCAGGGCTCGTCCGTGCAGCACTCCTGCGGGTCCCGCCCGCCGTGCGGCACCGCCGTGTGCCGCTGGTCGCCGCCGGCCCGCTGCTGTGCCCCCTCCGGGTCCTTGGCACCGTGGTCGACCCGCAGCCGCCGGGCGCCCGGCCCCTGCTCGCCGAGGTTGTCGTACGGGTTGGACAGCGCGCACTTCTCCAGCGAGAGGCAGCCGCAGCCGATGCAGTCCGTCAACCGGTCGCGCAGCTCGACGAGTTGACTGATCCGCTCGTCCAGCTCGGAGCGCCAGACCTCGGAGAGCCGGGCCCAGTCGGCGCGGTTGGGCGTGCGTTCGTCGGGCAGCTCCGCCAGTGCGTCGCGGATCACCGCGAGCGGGATCCCCACCCGCTGCGCCGCCCGTACGAACGCGACCCGGCGCAGCGCGTCACGGGTGTAGCGCCGCTGGTTGCCCGCCGTCCGGGTGCTGCTGATGAGCCCCTTGGACTCGTAGAAGTGCAGCGCGGAGACCGCGGCGCCGCTGCGCGCGGAGAGCTGGCCGACGGTGAGCTCATGAACCTTGTACGGAAGCTGGGGCACGGTTCCACCCTAGGACGTGCCGCGTCCGGGCCTGCCGCCCGCCGGGACCGGTCGCCCGGTGTCCGCCCGCCGGGCCGGGCGTCCCCGGGCGTTGACAGCGGGCACCCCCACTCAGCATGCTGAGCAAGCGCTTAGTAAGCGTCGGCCGGTGCACAACAGCGGCGGACGGACCCCCGAGGAGGCGGACAAATGGCACAGCCCCGAGTGTTCGGATCGCTCGACGAACTGCGGGACGCAGTCGGTGAGGAGCTGGGCACCAGCGACTGGCTGGAGATCGACCAGAAGCGGATCGACCTGTTCGCGGAGGCCACCGGCGATCACCAGTGGATCCATGTGGACCAGGAGAAGGCCGCGGCCGGCCCCTTCGGCACCACCATCGCGCACGGCTATCTGACGCTCTCGCTGCTGCCCGCTTTCGTACCGCAGCTCATGCGGGTCGACAACGTGAAGATGGGCATCAACTACGGCACCAACAAGGTCCGTTTCCCCGCCACCGTCCCGGTCGGCTCACGACTGCGCGCCACCGCCAGGATCGCGGAGGTGACGGAGGTGCCCGGCGGCGTCCAGCTCGCCACGGTCGTGACCATCGAGCGCGAGGGCGGCGACAAGCCCGTCTGTGTCGCGGAGTCGGTCAGCCGCTTCTACCTGTAGCCGGGCGGCCGCCGGGCCGCGGGTCCCGGGACACCCGGGTCCCGGCGCCCGGCCCCTCCGTCAGCCGGGAGGCCGCTGCGCCTGCTCCTCGCGGGAGGCGGTCCGGTCCACCGGCGCGCCCACCATGCGCAGCACGAGGTCGGCATAGAGGGTGCCGACCTCGTCGGGCGTCCGCGGGCCCTCCGCCGTGAACCAGCGGGCGACGTCCACGCACAGCGACAGCACCGCGAGGGTGGTGCCCGGCACATCGTCGGCCTGGAACTCCCCGCTGTCCGCGCCGTCCTGGATGATCTGCCGCAGCAACCGGTCCGTCCGGCGGCGCAGACCGGTGATCTCGGTGTAGTGCTCGGGGCCCAGCGCCTGGAGCTCGTACTGGATGACCCGGGCGGTGGTGTGGTGCTCGGCGTGCCAGCGGGCGAAGGTGCGGACGGCGTCGCGAAGGCGCTCGGTGGCGCTGCCCTCGGCCTCGGCGGCGGCACCCATGATGCGCAGCGCCTTTTCGTGACCGATGCCGCTGATGCGGTAGAGCAGCTCTTCCTTGGTCTTGTAGTGGATGTAGAGGGCCGCCGGGCTCATCCCGGCCCGGCCCGCGATGTCCCGGGTGGTCGTGGCGTGGTAACCGCGCTCGGCGAACGCCTCGACGGCCGCGCTGACCAGGCGCCGTGCGGCATCCGGGGTCACCCCGGCCCACTCCTGGTTCTCCTCTTCGGCCCGCTCCGCCGCCGCACCCATCGCGTACCCCGCTCCTCGATCCGCCAGGGACCCTCCACTGACGGATCGAACACCATATCGCGCCGCTGAGCAAGCGCTTAGGCCCGGCGGGCAGGCGGACGGGCCGCCCCCGGAGGGGCCGGTCAGAAGGCGGAGACCCCGGTCAGCGCGCGGCCGATGACCAGCTTCTGTATCTGGCTGGTGCCCTCGTACAGCGTCATCACCCGGGCGTCCCGCAGCAGTTTGCCGACCGGGTACTCGTCGATGTAGCCGTAGCCGCCGAAGACCTGGAGGGCGTTGTTGGCGGCACGCACCGCGGCCTCGGAGGCGAACAGCTTGGCCTTCGACGCGGCGGTGGCGAACGGCTCGCCGCGCTCGATCAGATCGGCCACCCGCCAGGTCAGCAGGCGCGCGGCGTCCACGTCCACGGCGATATCGCTGATCAGCTCCTGCACCAGCTGGTGCCGGGCGAGCGGCTTGCCGAACTGCTCGCGCTCGCCCGCGTAGCCGACCGCGGCGTCCAGGGCGGCCCGGGCGATGCCCACACAGCCCGCCGCCACCGACATCCGGCCCTTGGCCAGCGCGGACATCGCGACCGAGAACCCCTTGCCCGCGGGCCCCAGCATGGCCGCGGCCGGGACCCGTACGCCGTTCAGGGCCAGCTCCGCGGTCGCCTGGCCGCGCAGTCCCAGCTTGCCGTGGATCTCGCGGCGCTCCAGGCCGGGACTGTCCGCCGGGACGAGGAAGGCGCTGATGCCCTGGTGTCCCGGGGCCTCCCCGGTGCGGGCGAAGAGCAGCACGACATCGGCCCAGGTGCCGTTGGTGATGAACATCTTGGCGCCGTCGATGACGTACTCGTCCCCGTCCCGGACCGCCCGGGTGGCGAGGCTTGCCGCGTCGGATCCGGTGCCCGGTTCGGTGAGACCGAAGCAGCCGACCGCCTCGCCGGAGGTGAGCCGGGGCAGCCAGGTCCGCTTCTGTTCCTCGTCGCCCCAGGAGGCGAGGGTCTTGGCCACCAGTCCCAGGGACACCGAGACGATGCCGCGCACCGCGGAGTCGGCGCGGCCCAGCTCCTCGGTGACCAGGACGTAGGAGAGGTGGTCGCCGCCGGAGCCGCCGTACTCCTCGGGGACGGTGAGCCCGAGGAAGCCGAGGTCGCCGAGCTTCTTCACGATGCCGCGGTCGACCGCTTCCGCACGGTCCCAGGCGGTGGCGTGCGGGGCGATCTCGCGGTCGGCGAAGTCCTTGGCGAGCTGCCGCACCGCGGTCTGCTCCGCGCTGAGCTCCAGATTCATCTCAGGCCCCTTGTGGACGAGAGCAGTTAATTAGCACTGCTAGTTTTCGTTGGGCAGCCTCTACTATGTGCGTCATGGCCCGACCCCGCAAGCCCCTGCTGAGCCGCGAGCGCATCGTCTCCACGGCGCTGGCGCTCATCGACTCCGAAGGGCTGCCGGCGCTCTCCACCCGGCGTCTGGCGGCGGAGCTGGGCGTGAGCGGGCCGTCCCTCTACAACCACTTCACGACCAAGGACGAGATCCTCGACGCGGTGGCCGACACGGTGATCGCCGAGGTCGACGTCTCGGGCTTCGGGACGGGCGCGGACTGGCGCGCCGGACTCCTCGACTGGGCCCGCTCCTACCGCGCGGCGCTCGCCGCGCACCCGCAGATCGTGCCGTTCCTCGCCCAGGGCCCCGGCCGCCGCCCCGCCGGGCTGAAAATGGCCGACGCGGCGTTCGGCGGGATGGTCGGGGCGGGCTGGCCGCCCGCCCAGGCCACCAGGGTCTGTGCGATGGTCCGTTACTTCGTGGCCGGGTCCGCGCTGGGCTCGTTCGCCCGCGGCTTCGTGGACGACCCGAGCGCCTACGACCCCGCCGACTACCCGCACCTGGGCCGGGCCCACCTTCTGGCGGAGCATCAGCGCCAGGTGGACGAGGGGGCGTTCGAGACCGGGCTGCGGGCGCTGGTGGACGGTCTGGCGCTGCAGCACCCGGAACTCCTGCCGCCTAAGGGCGGCTGACCGCCCCGCACAGCCCCCGGCGCACGGTCGGCCGCCGGGGAGCCGCCGGGCCTCAGCCCTGCGTGGGCGACGCCTTCGGCCGTCCGTCCGGCTCGCCCGTCGCCGCCGCACGGCGCGTGAGCAGCCAGATGGACACCAGGGCGATGACGGACAGCACCATGATGTACCCGGCCACCGCCATCGAGGTGCCGCTCGCCTCCAGCAGCAGCACCATCAGGAACGGCGCGAGGCCGCCGCCCAGGATGGCGCTGATCTGGTAGCCGAGCGAGGCGCCGGTGTAGCGCATCTCGGCGCTGAACAGCTCGGCGAACAGCGCGGCCTGCGGGCCGTACATGATGCTGAGGAAGCAGCTGCCGACGAAGGTGCCGACGGCCAGCCACAGCAGCGACGCGGTATCGATGAGCAGGAACATCGGCACCGCCCAGAGCAGCAGCCCGACGGCGCCCGCGGCGTACACCCGCAGCCGGCCGATCCGGTCGGACAGCGCGGCGGCGGCCGGGATCAGGGCGAGTTGGGTGAGGCTGACCAGCAGGGAGACGGTCAGCACGGAGGTACGCCGCATCTCCAGCTCGCGGGTGGCGTAGTCCAGGACGCCGGTGATCAGGATGTAGAAGGTGGCGGTGTTCACCGCGAACGAGCCGCCGGCCAGCAGGACCGTGCGGAGGTGGTGCCGCAGGATGGTGCGCAGCGGTGAACGGCGCGCCTCCTCGGCCCGTTCCGCCGCCGCCGGCTTCTCCTCCGCGGCCCGGAAGGCGGGGGTCTCCTCGACATGGGTGTGGATGTAGCGGGCGAGGAGCAGCACCAGTACGCCGACGAGGAAGGGGACCCGCCAGCCCCAGGTGCCGAAGGACCGCTCGTCGGTGACCGCACCGGCCAGCAGGAAGACGGTGTTGGCGGTCATCACGCCGAGCGGCACGCCGAGTTGCACCAGCGAGCCGTAGAGACCGCGCTTGCCCTCGGGGGCGTATTCGGTGGCCATCAGCATCGCGCCGCCCCACTGGGCACCGACCGCGAGGCCCTGGACCAGCCGCAGGACGACCAGCAGGACCGGCGCGGCCAGCCCGATGGAGTCGTAGGAGGGCAGCAGCCCGATGGCGGTGGTGGCCAGCCCCATCACGGTCAGCGCGAGCACCAGCATGGGCTTGCGGCCGCGCCGGTCGCCGAGGTGACCGGCGATCACACCGCCGACGGGACGGGCCAGAAAGCCCACCGCGAAGGTCGCGAACGAGGCGAGGACGCCGGCGGCCCGGCTGTCCGAGGGGAAGAAGGCGGGGCCGAGGACGAGCGCGGCGGCGATTCCGAAGACGAAGTAGTCGTACCACTCGACGGCGGAGGCGAGGGCCGCGGCGGTGGCGACCCTGCGGCGGCTGCGGGAGGAGGGCGGGGTGCCGGTGGAGCCGTGAGGCGCGGAGGGGGCCGTGTCCATGCGTGCACACTCCGAGGGGGTGCGGGAAGGGAGGGGGGCGGCGCCGTGATGCCGGGCGACCGTACCGACCGGCCGGTACGGCGTCAACGGACCGCGCGGCACGAGTTTTTCCGGTGGCCGGACGGCACCGGCCGGGGCGCCTTCCGCACCCCGGCCCTCCTCGCCGGCCGCCCGGAAGACGACCGGCCCGCGGCCGGGATGCCGTCTAGAACACGACCAGCGCCCGCCCGCCCTTGCCCGCCAGCATCGCGTCGAAGGCGGCCGGGATGCCGTCCAGGCCGATCCGCTCGGTGACCAGTGCGGACAGGTCGAGCGCGCCGGAGCGGACATGTCCGGCGATGACCGGGAGGTCGCGGGCGGGGTCGCTGTTGCCGTAGACACAGCCGGAGAGCGTCCGGCCGAAGTAGAAGAGCTCCAGGGCGGAGAAGGCGACCTGCTGGTCCTGCCCGCCGATGCCGACGACCGTCGTACGGCCGCCGCGCCGGGTCGCCGACCAGGCCGTACGGATGGTGTCGGCGCGGCCCACGCACTCCACGGCGACGTCGGCGCCCACTCCCGAGGTGAGCTTGCGGATCCGCTTGGCGGTGTCGTCGCCCGCCACCACGAACTCCGTGGCGCCCGCCGCGCGGGCCAGCTCCTCCTTCTCCGGCGAGACGTCCACCGCCACGATCGGCCCGGCGCCGGCGATCCGCGCCGCCTGCAGCGTGGCCAGGCCCACCCCGCCGACGCCGAAGACCGCCACCGACTCCCCGGCACGCACCCGGGCACTGTGGTGCACGGCGCCCCAGCCGGTGAGCACCGCGCAGCCGAGCAGCGCCGCGTCGGCGAGCGGCACCCCGTCCGGCAGCGGCAGCGCGGCCCGCGCGGGCACCACGGTCTCCTCGGCGAACGCGGCGGTGCCCAGGCCCGGGTAGAGGTCGGTGGCGTCGGCGGCGAGCGTGGCGTACGGGGCGTCCGCGGCGCGGCCCGCGTGGGCGCACAGCCAGGGCTCGGCCAGCCCGCAGAAGTGGCAGTCGCCGCAGGAGGGCGCCCAGTTGAGGACGACCTGGTCACCGGGGGCCACCGTGGTCACATCGGGACCCACCGCGGTGACGGTGCCCGCGCCCTCGTGCCCGAGGACGGCCGGGGCCGGCTGGCGCAGGGTGCCGTTGGACAGGGACAGATCGGAGTGGCAGACACCGGCGGCGGCGAGCCGGATGCGGACCTGGCCGGGGCCGGGCTCGGGCAGGTCGATCTCGGCGACCCGCAACGGGGCGTTCACGGCGGACAGTACGGCGGCGCGGACCACGGGAGAACTCCTCGGGACGGAGGACAGAAGACGGGACGACGGAGGACGGGGACTGGCGGGAAGCGCGGGAAGGGCGGGCGTCGCGGCGGGGTGCGGCACCGGCCGCGACGCCCGCCGCGCGGCCGGATCAGAACTGCAGCGACTTGGTCTGCAGGTACTCGCTCAGCCCGTGCGGCCCCAGCTCGCGGCCGACGCCGGACTGCTTGTAACCGCCGAACGGGGCAAGGGGGTTGAACCGGCCCCCGTTGATGTCGACCTGGCCGGTGTCCAGCCGGCGGGCGAAGGCGACCGCCTCGGCGTCGTCGCCCGCCCAGACCGCGCCGGCCAGCCCGTAGACGGTGTCGTTGGCGATCCGGACGGCGTCGTCCTCGTCCTCGTACCGCAGGATCGACAGGACCGGGCCGAAGATCTCCTCCTGGGCGAGGGTCATCTCCGAGGTGACGTCGGCGAAGACGGTCGGCGCGACGTAGTAGCCCGCCCCCGCGGGCGCCTCCGGGCCGCCCGCGACGACCCGCGCGCCCTCGGCGATGCCCCGCTCGATGCAGCCGCGCACCCGGTCCCGCTGCGCGGCGTTGACCAGCGGGCCGACCTTCTCCCCGGGCACGTACTTGGCGGCCGCCGCCGTCGCCAGCTCGACGGCCTCGTCGTACTGGTCCGTGTGGACCAGCATCCGGGTCCAGGCGCTGCAGGTCTGGCCCGAGTTGGCCATGACGTTGGCGACGCCGACCGCGACCGCCTTGGGCAGGTCGGCGCCGGGCAGGATGACGTTGGCGGACTTGCCGCCCAGCTCCAGCGCCACCCGCTTGACCGCGGCGCCCGCGAGGGCACCGATCCGCTTGCCGACGGCCGTCGAGCCGGTGAAGGAGACCAGGTCGACGCCCTCGTGCTCGGCGAGCGCCTGTCCGGCGACCGGCCCGAGGCCGGTGACGAGGTTGAAGACACCGGCGGGTATCCCGGCCGCGTCGACGCACTCGGCGAAGAGCTGGGCGACCAGCGGGGTGTCCTCGGCGGGTTTGAGCACCACCGTGCAGCCGGCCGCGAGTGCCGGCGCTACCTTGGCGACGACCTGGTGCAGCGGATAGTTCCAGGGCGTGATCGCGCCCACCACCCCGACCGGTTCGTGGAGCACGGTGGAGTTGCCGATCCTCTCCTCGAAGGAGTGGGTGCCGGCCAGTTCGGCGTACGAGCCGCAGACCGCGACCGGCACCCCGGCGTGCACCCTCGTGCTGAAGGCGAGCGGCGAGCCGAGTTCGGCGGTGACGGTCTCGGCGATCTCCCCGGCGCGGTCGGCGAGTTGGTCGCGCAGCGCGGCCAGCCGGGCCGCGCGCTCCTGGGGCGCGGTGGCGGCCCAGCCCGGCAGCGCCGCGCGGGCGGCCCGGACCGCGGCGTCCACGTCCTGCGCCGAGCCGGCCGGGACGGTGGCGATGACCTGCCCGTCGGCCGGGTTGACGACCTCGATCGTGCCGCTGCCCTCGGCGGGCCGCCAGCTTCCGTCGATGTACATCGCGTCGTGCTGCTTCACGTCGTGGTCCTCCCGAGGCCGGCTATGGTCATCGCACCCAAACTAGCGCCGGTAGTTTTGCGGGCGCCAGGGCCACCGCACACGAGGGGGTGAGGGTCGCCACGAGCCTAAGGGGCGGCCGCGGTGCCGCGCCTTGGCCGACGGCGACAACTTTCCCCGGGTCAGCCCGGGGTATCCCGCCTTGCCGCGCACCGCGGTTGCCGTCCGCTCCGTACGCCCCGCGACGGCACGGCGGGGCCGCCGGGCGCCTGCCCCGTACGGGCGGCCAGCCCGGCGGAGGCCAGCAGCAGCGCCCCGAGCAGGACGAAGGGCGCGGCGGTGCCCGCGAGGCCGGCCAGCAGTCCGGCGCCGGCGGGGGCGGCGACCTGGCCGAGCCGGTTGCCGGTCAGGCGGAGCGCCAGCGCCGTGCTGCGGGCCCGGTCGGGGGCGGCCTGGACGACGGTCGTCATCGACAGCGGCTGGCCGACGCCCAGACAGAAGCCGAGCGCGGCGAGCATCGCCGCGAGCCCCGCGACCGGGACCGGCAGCACCAGCCCCCCGCACAGCTGCCGGCCATCAGCGCGGTGCGGCCCAGCCACCGGATCATCGGCGTCATCACCAGCCGGCAGGCGATGGTGGCCGCGGCCCGCAGGCTGAGCAGCAGGCCGATGGTCGTGGGGGCGATGGCCCGGTCCTCGCCGATGACGGGGAGATAGGCGGTGAGGATGTCCGTCGCGGAGAGCACGGCCAGGCTCATGAAGATGCCGGCCGGCACACCACGGGTGCGCAGGATGCCGCGCACCGGGACCGGGGGTCCGGCCGTCCGGTCCGCGGCGCCCGGCGTCACGGCGCGGGTGCGCTGTTCCAGGCGCCAGAGCGAGGCGTAGGAGAGGGCGGCGACGGCGCCCGAGACGAGCAGGGCAGCGGCGCTCGTCGGGGCCATCCGGCCGTCGCGCTCCGAGATGACGAGCCCGGCGGCGACCGGGCCGATCAGCTGGCCCAGGGAGGCGCCGATGGTGAAGTGGCCGAAGTTGCGGTCGCGGTCCTCGGGGGCGCTGCGGCGGGCGACGATCGACTGGGCGCCGATGACGAAGCAGAGGTGCCCCAGCCCCATCACACCGCTCCAGGCGGCCATCACCGGCAGCGAACCGGCCAGACCGCTGAGCGCACAGCCACCGCTGATCAGCGCCACCCCGACGACCAGCAGCGGAGCGCAGCGGCCGTGGTCGGTACGGCGGCCGAGCGGGACGGCGACGAGCAGCGGCAACAGTGCGTAGACGGCGGTGATCACGCCGATGGCGCGTTCTTCCCCAAGCTCTCAACTACGTTCGAGCAGGGGAGACCCCAACCGCCCAGGGCGAGGGCCCGGTAGGAGACGGCCGGCCTGGCCATGCTCACCGCTCCCTGGGCGAAGGAGAAGGTGAGGACCAGGCGCAGCAGCCATCCCCTGCCGGGCCTCGCGGTACCGGTGGCGGTCATCTAGAGGATGCCGAAGAGCACACCGGCGCACAGGACCACCAGGGAGGTCAGCGCGGCCCACTTGACGGTGAACTTGGTGTGGTCGCCGAACTCGACCTTGGCCATGCCGACGAGGACGTAGACGGCGGGGACCAGCGGGCTGGACATGTGCAGGGCCTGGCCGACGAGCGAGGCACGGGCGATCTCGATGGGGGCCACACCGTGCGCGGCGCCGGCCTCGGCGAGGATCGGGACGATGCCGAAGTAGAAACCGTCGTTGGACATGAAGTAGGTCAGCGGGATGCTGAGGATGCCGGTGACGAGCCCCATGTGCGGGCCGAGGGCGTCGGGGATGCCGCTGACCAGCCAGCGCGCCATGTGCTCGACCATGCCGGTGCCGGTGAGCACGCCGGTGAAGACGGCGGCGGCGAAGACCATCCCGGACACGTTGAGGACGTTCTCGGCGTGGGCGGCGACGCGGGCCTTCTGGTCCTTCATGTGCGGGAAGTTGACGGTGAGGGCGAGCGCCGCGCCGAGGAGGAAGAGGACCGGGATCGGCATGACCTGCAGGATCAGCAGGGTGAGCAGCGCGATGGTGAGCGCGGCGTTGAACCAGTAGAGCTTGGGGCGCAGGGTGGCGCGCTCCGGGTCCAGGACCTGGAGGCCGTCATCGTCGTCGGCCCCGGTGGCCGCATCGCGGTCCGCGTCGGCCTCGGCGTCGGCGTCGGTGCCCGCGCCGCCTGCTCCCAGCCGCGCACCGGTCCCGGTGCCCCCCGTGCCGCCGGCGCCCGCGCCGACCAGGACCTGCTCGGTCTCCTTCTCGTCCGCGGTCCCGGTCACCAGCCGGGTGTCGCCGAGGGTCAGGACGCCGAGCCGCTTGCGCTCGCGCCGGCCGAGGACGTAGGCGAGGGCGAAGACCGCGACCAGGCCGACCGCCAGGGCGGGGATCATCGGGACGAAGATGTCGCCGGCGTCGAGCTTGAGTGCGGTGGCGGCGCGGGCGGTCGGGCCGCCCCAGGGAAGGGTGTTCATCACGCCGTTGGCAGTGGCGGCGACACCGGTCATGACCACGAGGCTCATCTTCAGCCGCTTGTAGAGCGGGTAGAGCGCCGAGACCGTGATCATGAAGGTGGTGGAGCCGTCGCCGTCGAGCGAGACGATCGCGGCGAGCAGGGCCGTGCCGACCACCACCCGCACCGGATCGGCTTTGCAGAACTTCAGGATGCCGCGGACGATCGGGTCGAAGAGACCGACGTCGATCATCACCCCGAAGTAGATGATGGCGAACATCAGCATCGCGGCCGTGGGGGCCAGGTCGCCGATGCCCTTGAGGACGTAGTCGCCCAGGTGCGCGCCCTGTCCGACCAGGATGCAGAACAGCGCGGGGATGAGCACCAGCGCGGCCATCGGTGACATCTTCTTCATCATGATCAGCACCAGGAAGGTGGCGATCATGACAAATCCGAGGATTGTCAGCATTAGGGGTACCTCACGTTCGCCCTTGAACAACTGCCGGGGGGTGGCGGTTCAGGCGACGTTAGGTCCCGCAAACTTTTGTTAACAAGGTCTTGACGCGCGAGCAATACGAGCAAAACCCCAGGTCAATGCGGATCTCCCCGGAAGGGCGTGCGCACAAGCGGCACCCCCGGCACCCGGCCTACCCCTGCCCCTCCCCCGCGCCCTCCCCCGCCGCGCCCGTCCCGTCCAGATAGCGCGCCAGATAGGCCCGGAGCAGTTCCTTGGTCTCCGTGACGATGGCGGGATCACCGGCCGGGTCGGTACGGAAGG
The DNA here is from genome assembly GCF_009811555.1 of Streptomyces caniferus. Taxonomy (GTDB): domain Bacteria; phylum Actinomycetota; class Actinomycetes; order Streptomycetales; family Streptomycetaceae; genus Streptomyces; species Streptomyces caniferus. The sequence goes on from NZ_BLIN01000005.1 coordinate 1,939,153, forward strand.
CGAGCTGGAGCAGGGCGTCGGCCGTCTCGACGCCGACCAGGAAGGCGGTGCGCAGCCGCTCGTCGGCGGTGTCCAGGCCGAGCGGGCCCGCGAAGAGGGCGCGCAGCCGGTCGGCGACCTCGTAATTGGCCTGCCGCGCGGCCTGCGGGGCGGGGACGGTGAACTCCACCAGGGCGAAACCCGGCATCGTCCGCTTCATGGCGAGGTATTCGTCGACCACCACGTCCATCGCGCGGCGCCACTGCAGCGGCTGGTCGGCCGGGGCGGTCAGCCGGGCGGTGATGCGGTCCGCGTAGGCGTCGAGATTGCGCCGGGCCAGGGCCTCGGCCATCGCGCGCTTGTTGGGGAAGAAACGGTAGACCGAGCCGATCGGGACCCCGGCGCGGCCGGCCACCGCCCGGGTGCTCAGCTCGTCGTATCCGGCCTCCTCCAGGACTTCGGCACAGGCGTCCAGGATTCTGGCCAGGCGCTGGGCGCTGCGCCGCTGGACGGGCGCACGGCGCAGGGCGACGGACGGTGTGGCGGGGCGGGGAGTCGGCTGCTGCACCCGTCCATCCTGCCCGCCGCCAGGACGGACGGGGTCCCCCTCGGCCGCGATCCGGCCGACCGCCGCGATCCGGCCGACGCGGCCGGGAGTCTCCGTTGACGGCCCTCGACGGCAATCCTAAGGTCTTGCATAGGATTCCTTGAGCGGCGGGAGCACGCGATGGCAGGTACGGGCAACGAGCAGGCGAGGAAGACGGCCGAAGGGCTGACGTACACCACCGGCTTCGGCAACGAGCACAGCTCGGAGGCCGTCCCGGGCGCGCTGCCGGTGGGCCGCAACTCCCCCCAGCGCGCACCGCTCGGCCTGTACGCCGAGCAGCTCAGCGGGTCCGCGTTCACCGAACCGCGCGACCACAACCACCGCTCCTGGCTCTACCGCATCCGCCCGTCGGCCGCCCATCCGCCGTTCGTGCCCGCCGAGCAGCGCGCCGTCCGCTCCGCGCCGTTCACCGACTGCACCCCCGACCCCAACCGGCTGCGCTGGAACCCCCTGCCCGCGCCCACCGGCCCGACCGACTTCCTGGACGGACTGTGGACGCTGGGCGGCAACGGCGACGCCACCCAGCGCACCGGCATGGCCGTCCATCTGTACTGCGCCAACACCTCCATGGAACGGCGGGTGTTCGGCAACGCGGACGGCGAGCTGCTGATCGTGCCGGAGCAGGGCGGACTGCTGCTGCGCACCGAACTCGGCCTGCTGCACGCCGAACCCGGCGAGGTCGTGCTGATCCCGCGCGGCGTCCGCTTCCGCGTCGAGCTGCTGGACACGGCTCCCGACGGCGGACCGGGCCCGGCCGCCCGCGGCTATGTCTGCGAGAACTACGGCCGCCCCTTCCAGCTCCCCGACCTGGGCCCGATCGGCGCCAACGGCCTGGCCAACGCCCGCGACTTCCGCGCCCCGGTCGCCGCCTACGAGGACGTCGAGGGCCCCGTCGAGGTCGTCAACAAGTTCTGCGGCACCCTCTGGACGGCCACCTACGACCACTCGCCGCTGGATGTCGTCGCCTGGCACGGCAACCACGTCCCGTACGTCTACGACCTGCGCCGCTTCAATGTCATCGGCTCGATCAGCTACGACCACCCCGACCCGTCGATCTTCACCGTCCTCACCTCCCCCTCCGACACCGCGGGGCTGGCGGGCGTGGACTTCGTGGCCTTCGCGCCGCGCTGGCTGGTCGGCGAGGACACCTTCCGGCCGCCCTACTTCCACCGCAATGTGATGACCGAGTACATGGGCCTGATCGAGGGCGCCTACGACGCCAAGGCGGAGGGCTTCGTCCCGGGCGGCGGGTCCCTGCACAACATGATGTCGGCGCACGGTCCCGACCGGGAGACCTTCGACCGGGCGAGCGCCGCCGAGCTGCGGCCGCAGAAGATCGACGACGGGCTGGCCTTCATGTTCGAGACCCGCTGGCCGCTGACCCTGACCGAACAGGCCCGGGACGCGGGCCATCTGCAGCACGGCTACGACGACGTGTGGCAGGGTCTCCAGCGCCATTTCCGCCCGTGACACCGGGGAACGCTTCGTGACCACCTTCGCTCCCGACTCACTCGCCCTGAACCGCAAGCTGCCGCTGTGGTACCAGGTCTCGCAGTCGTTGCGCGCCTCCATACTGGGCCGCTCCCCCGAGGCGCCGCTGCGGCTGCCCACCGAGGACACGCTCGCGGCGCACTACGGCGTGAGCGTGCTGACCATGCGCCAGGCCCTCAAGGAGCTGGAGGCGGAGGGCCTGATCAGCCGGCACCGGCGCCGCGGCACCTTCATCGAGCCGAACGCCCGACGCGGGGCGCCGGTGCGGCTGCTGGGCTCGGTGGACGCGATCGTGGCCCAGCAGTCCGGGATGCGCACCGAACTGCTGGAGCAGGGGCCCGTCCCCGTACCGTCCGAACTGTCCGAGTACTTCCCGGACATGACCGAGGTGACCGGATTCCGCCGGCTGCGCAGCGACGAGGAGACCGGCGAACCGACCAACCACGCCCACAACTACGTCCACCCGGAGGTCGCCGCGCGGATCGATCCGGCGGATCTGCTGCGCTGGCCGATGACGAAGGTGCTGCGGGACGCGGTCGGCGTACGGATCAGCCGGATCACCGACACCGTCGAGGCCCGGCTCGCCGACCCGGAGACCGCCCGACTCCTGGAGGTCCCGCTGCTCAGCCCGATCCTGCACTACACGGGCATCACCTACGACGAGGACGGCCGCGCGGTCGATGTCGCGCGAATCCACTATCGCGGCGACCGCTTCTCTTTCACCGTCACGCTTGAGGCGTAGCCTGGCTTCCCACGTTTTTGGCTTTGCCGCCGTGGGTGTTGCTCGCCGTTTGTCGCCCGCTAACGCGGTGCGCCCGCCGTTGCGCCTGGCGGCGGCTTCCCACGTTGTCGGCTGTCCCGCCGTTGTTGTTGCTCGCCGTTGCGCCTGCGGCGGGCCGGGTCCGCTGCGCGGGGCTGTGGGTGCGGTGACGGGCCTGCGGGGCCTGGTGTGTGGACTGCTGCGCTTTACGTCCACACACCAGGCCCCTCCGGCCCGTCCCCTCCCGTGGGGGAATTGAGTAACGGTGAGTGGGGGCGGGCCACCCATCACCGCTTCTCTGCAGCCCACGAGCCGCACCGGACCCGTCACGATGACCCCCACCTGCCCTTTCCCCCTCCCACCCACGGGAGGGGACGGGTCGGAGCGGGTGGGGGTGTCCGGACGTAAAGCGAAGCAGTCCGGACACCCCCACCCGCGCAGGCCCGTCACCGCACCCCGACAGCCCCGCGCAGCGGCCCCGCCCGCCGCAGGCGCAACGGCGAACAACCACCACGGCGGGACAGGCAAAGCGCAGCGGACAGGCAAAGCGCAGCGGCCGGGCACCGCGCAGCGGGCGATAAACGGCGAACAACCACCACGGCGCCAAAGACAAAAACGTGGGAAGGAAGCAAAGCCTAGCGAAACATCAGATTCTCTCCAGGCTTCGACCCGTGCTGCGCGGGCCCAGGAGCGCCACGTCCAGGCAGAGCAGCAGCATCAGTCCGGCCGAGCCGGCGAACACCGCGGGTGCGCCCAGGTCGTTCAGGACGGTCAGGGCGACGAACGGCAGGAGCACCGAGGTGAGCCGGGACAGCGAGTAGGCGATGCCGATCGCGCTGCTGCGCAGGCCGGTGGGGAAGATCTCGGTCTGGTAGACGTGGAAGGCATTGGAGAAGACGTTGCTGCACACCGTCAGCAGGAAGCCGAAGGCGATGATGGCCCAGGTGGCGTCGGCGAAGCCGAAGGCCAGGCCGCAGCCGGCGATGCCGAGGGCCGAGGCGATGATCAGCGTCCGGCGCTCGATCCGGTCGATGAGCGGGATGGACAGCGCGGAGCCGACCGGATAGCCGCAGAAGCTCAGCGCCGCGTACAGCAGCGACTCGGTGACGGTGTGGCCCTTGGCGGTGAGCACCACCGGCGCCAGCGACCCGAAGCCGTAGTAGCCGACGGTCTGCAGCACTTGGAAGATCCACCACATGACGGTGCGCCGCCGCTGGTCGCCGCGGAACATCTCGCCCAGCGGCACCTTCCGCTCCCAGACGGTCTCCGCCTCCGGCACCGACGGCAGGCTGCCGCCGCTCTCCCGGGCCACCCGTTCCTCCAGCCCGGCCACGATCCGTTCGGCCTCCTCGCCACGCCCCTGCACCGTCAACCACCGTGGTGATTCCGGGAGTTGGCGGCGCATCACCTGGAGGAACCCGGCACCCAGCGCCCCGGCGACCAGCAGCCAGCGCCAGCCCTCGACGCCCAGCAGCTGATGCGCGGCCACCAGCCGGGCACCGAGCAGCGCGGCGACCGGCACCCCGAGGAACCCGAAGGTGTACGCATGGGCGATATAGCGGCCGCGTACCGCGCGGGGCAGGAACTCCGCGAGGTAGGTGTCCACCAGCACGAGTTCGGCGCCCAGCCCCAGCCCGGACAGGAAGCGCAGCGCGAGCAGCCAGGACAGGTTCGGGGAGAAGGCACAGAGCAGCGAGAAGAACGAGTAGGCCGCCAGGTTGACCATGAACATCCGGCGGCGTCCGAAGCGGTCGGCGAGCACGGAGAGCACGTTCGCGCCGACGAACATGCCCAGGAACCCTGCGGCGATCACCCAGGATTTCGCGGTGTGCCCGAGGTGCCACTGTTCGGCGAGGGCCGCGGCCAGCACGCCGCCGAGGAAGATCTCGTAGAGGTCGAAGAAGGCGCCGATGCCGACGATGAGGGTGATCCGGCGGTGCCACCGGGACGGCGGCAGCCGGTCCAGCCGCGCGGCGGCCCGGCTGCCGATGGGGGTTCCCCCGCGCCGTTCAGGCGTGGGGGAGGTGGTGTCCGTCATGGCGGTCCTCCCCGGAGCAGGTCCCGGCGCACGGGACGGAGCCAGGTCCGCACCGCGTGGTCGGGCGTACGGCGAGGACCGTACTCCTCCAAGATCAGCTAGCGGAAGACCGCCTCGGCGCCCGCCCCCGGCGGTGGACGTGGCCTGCGGATTCGGTACCGCCGCCGGACCGGTGGATACCATGCCGGGGTCAACCGAACGGTCCGGGAGGGGCTCCGCGTGACGGCGAAGCAGGACGCGCCACGGCTGTCCGATCTCATGCCCTGGTCCGTGGCGCCGCTGCGGCTCGGCCGCTCCTGGGTGCTGTCCCCCGATCCGGCCACGCTGCGCGCCCGCTGGGCGGCGCTGGTGGCCGCCCAGGACACGGCGGCCCGCGAACGGCTGTTCCGGCCGTCCCGGGCCCGGACCCTGCACTCCGCCGTCGGCCAGCTGCCGGGACAGGCCACCGCGACCGAGCGGCTGTACCGGGCGGCCGGCCCGTGCCCCGAGCCGGTGCGGGTGACGCACGGCCCGTTCGACCAGCAGTGGCTGCTGCCCGACCACCGGCTGATCGACGGCGCACGGCCGGAGCTGTGGCGGGTGGCGGACGAGCGGCAGCTGTTCGTGGTCGAGTGGGGGCAGGTGCCGCAGGTGCCCGGCCCCGCCGTGGTGTGCTCCGCGCTGCTGCCCGACGGGCGTTCGCCGGCCGGCCGCCCCGGACGGATCCGCCCGTTCTACCGACGGCCCGGCGGGCACGAGCCCAATCTCGCCCCGGGGCTGCTCGCCCTGCTCGGCATGCGCCTGGACCGCCCGGCGCGGCCGGCGGATCTGCTCGCCTGGCTCGTCGCGAGCGCCCACCACTCCCCCGACGGCTGCACGGTGCCGCTCACCGCCGACCCCGAGCTGTGGGACCGCGGCGTCGCGCTCGGCGAGCGGCTGCTCTGGCTCACCACCCGGGGCGCCTTCGCGCACGGGAGGGACGGCGGCGGCGAGCGGCCCCGGATGCCGGGCGGCCGGCGCCCGTACGTACGCTCCGCGCTCCCCGCCCGCGGGCTGCCGCAGGACATCGCCTACGACCCGGCCGAGGAGGCGCTGCTGCTCGGCGACGGCCGGATCTCGCCGGTACCCCAGGGCGCCTGGGACGCCCACGCGGGCGGCGTACGCGTCCTGGAGGCGTGGCTGGCCGAGCGCACCGGTACCGCCGCGGCGGGCACGGACGCGCCCGAGGCCGGTTCGCTGGCGGCGCTGCGCCCCGCGGACTGGCGGCAGGAGTGGACCTCGGAGCTGCTGGAGCTGATCACCGTACTGGCACTGGTGTCCGAACTCCGGCCGCAGTGCTCGGAGTTGCGACACCACACGGCGGACGGCCCGCAGCTGACGGCCGGCGAGCTCCGCGCGGCCGGCCTCCTCCCGGCGCCGGTCTCCGCACACCGCCCGGCCTCCGTGCTCGACCATCACGAGGAGGGTCCGGAAGGGCAGTTCGCGCTGCTGTGAGCGCCGGGGCGCCATCCGGCCGTCGTGGCCCGCCGCACAGTCCTCCGGTCACGCCGTCCCTGCGCTGCCCCTGACGCACAAAACACCACCCGTTGCCGGGCAACGGGTGGTGGGGAGTGATGTGCCGGCCGGGTGGGGACGGGGCCGAGCAGTCGAACGGGGTACCTCACGGCGGCTCCGGGGCAAGGTTTCCCCGCCCCGGCGAGCACACCGACACGCTTCCGGCGCCCTGGGCCTGACGAGCGATCGGACCGCAGTGCCGCGCCGGGACGGTGTGATCGCCCGAGTTGCCGCTTCAGAAGCGGATCAGCCGTGCCCGCCGAACAGCGAGCGCCGCAGCCTGCGCAGCGGCGCGAACAGCGACACCCTGGCGCCGCGGCTGTTCCTCGAGCGGACACGATCACGCGCGGTGAGCTCCTGCATCAGCGAGGTCGCGCCCTCCACCTCACGCTGCGGGATGGCGGGGCCACCCAGCACGGCGAAATGGCGGTCGAGGCGCGCACTGGATGCACTACTCCCGCAGTTGATGGCAGGGACTCGCGCCCTGCTACGCACTGTTATCTGTTCCATGACTCTCCCCACCCTACGAGGGCACCCGGCCCGGGCAGGGTAACCCTATCTCTCTTGGAGGACACGCGTGCAGACCGGTCAACGGATTCACCTGCCCCGCCTTGGCGTTGACGAACACCATACGGAATGGCACGTACACCGCATGGACCAGGGCGAGTTGAGCGTCATCGGACTGCCGCGGAAGCCTTGCGGAGGGCCTGACGGGCCGCCAGGACGCACGAGGAGAGACCGGGATCTCACCGCCTCCCCCCGGCGCCCGACGGGCGGATGATTACGCAGCGGAGGCGAACACCGGCAGATAGCCGCCGGACTGCCCGGCAGCGGTGGGGTGGTAGGACTCGATGACCGGGAAGGTCACGCTGTGCAGCCAGGCGCTGCCGGAGCACAGCTCATGTCCGGAAAAGGTGGTGTTGACGTCGGCGAAGGTGAAGCCGTGGTCGGCGGCGCGCTTGGCGGTGACGCCGTTGATCTCGTCGGCGGCCCCGTTGATCGCGGCACGGGACTTCTCGGAGAGGCCGGCGATACAGCTTCCCTGGAGCTTGTAGAAGTGGGGATAGCCCACGACCACCACGTGTGCGGCCGGGGCCTTGCGGGAGATGGCGCTGTACACCCCGTCGAGCTGACCGGGCAGGGTGGTGTCGATGTAGGTCCTGGCCTGGGCCACCCGGGCCAGACAGGCGCTCTCGCCCTGGAGCGCACAGGTCGTCATGGTGTCGGCGAAACCTGCGTCGTTGCCGCCGATGGTGATGCTGACCAGGCCGGTGGAGCTGCTCAGCGGACCGAGCTGGCTGTTGAGGACGTCACCCGTTCGGGCGCCGGAACAGGCGGTGAACTGGAAGGAGGAGGGGGAGTGCGCGGCGGCCCACAGGGCCGGGTAGGCCTTGGTGCTGCGCTTGCAGGAGCCGCTGGCACTGTCGTAGCTGCCGGCTCCGACACCGGAGGAGTAGGAGTCGCCGAGGGCCACATAGCCCGTGGCGGTGGGGAGTTGAGCAGACGCGGCGGCGCTCGCGCCGGTGAGCGCGAGCGCCGTGGTGACGAAGAAGGTGGAAGTCAAGGCCGCGAATCGGGACAGTCTCATGGAACCTCCCTTAGCAGGATCTCTGCCACATTCGTCGTAGCAAAACTCGCGGGTAGCCGGAAGTGTCCATGCCAAAAGTCGTCAGCGGTTCACGGCAAATATGCCGATCTGAGGGGATGTTCAGGGCCTCCTCGGGCCTTCGTGGGCCACGACGGCCGCGACCGCCACGGCTGTCGGTGGACGGCTGACGGCTGACGGCTGACGGCTGACGGCTGACGGCTGACGGCTGCACCCTCCCGCACGGTGGCGTACGCGGGCCCCTCCCTCTCCCGCCGGGTGTCCGGTGGGCCCATCAGTCGTCCGTGGGGTGCAGGTTGCGGGCGAGGCCGGGGACGACGAAGGCGGTGGCCGCGATGAAGACGGCCACCAGCAGGATCACCAGCGTGGGACGGGTGCCCAGGCCGAGCAGTCCGGCGCCGAGGAGTCCCCCGGCGAACATCGCGGAGACCGAGAACAGCCGGCGGCCCGCGGCGTGGCTGCCGTACCCCAGTCGCTTGTCGTGCCCCAGTGGCGACGCGCTGACCAGGGCCGTCATCGCCCGGGTCTCCACCGTCGTGGTGAGGTCGGGGGCGGCGGCGCGCATGGCGGTGACATTGCGCATGCCCATCGCCACCGCCATCAGCCCGATGACGACATAGCGCCGGCCCGGCGGCAGACCCCGGGCCGGACCCGACTCCCATGCGGCCGCCGCGGCGGCGACCAGCAGCGCCGCCTCGACGGCCAGCGCGACCGGGAACCACTGGCGCTGCCGGGCGGCCAGCGTCGATTCCATCCGGCCCCCGAGCGCCGCGCCCAGCGCGAAGGCGCCCAGCGACACCGCCGTCGCCAGGACCGGCAGTCCGCCCTGCCCGGCGATGCCGAAGCCGAGGAAGAGCAGATTGCCGGTCTGGGTGGCGGTGAAGACCTGACCGAGCGCCAGAAAGCTGACGGCGTCGAGCATCCCGGTGGCCACGGTCAGACAGACCATGATCACCGTCAGGGCGGTACCGCTCGGCGGCTCCACGGACGCGGCTCCTTCCAGCGGTCACCTCACCTCGCGGCACGTCCCCCAAGTTTCCGGACGTCCGGCCCGCATCGCCGCCATTGCGCCGTCCGAGGGCGGCCCGCCACACCTGCCCCCTCGCACGGTTGCGTAGGTTTCCGGTCTTCTTCGTGTCTTGACGGTGCTCCGAGCGTTGCGCGACATTGAGGCCCGGCATCCGGCGCTTATGGGGGGCAAAGCTGCCAATGCACACCAAGAACATCGAGCGGCACGGCTCGCACGACCTGCCACCGTCCGAGGAACGGCCGACGGGCGCCGCCGCGTCGCTGATCGCGGGGGTGGCGGTCGGCATCGGTGTCATGGGAGCCGTCCTCGCGCTCGCCGACATCGGCTCGCCCCTGCGCGCGCCGTTCACCCTCTTCTTCCTTCTGATGGCGCCCGCCGGTGCGCTCGCCCTGGCGCTCGGCCGGATGGATCCGCTGGGACGCGCGGTCGCGGCGGGCGCCGGGGCGCTCGCCGTCGACCTGCTGGTGGCACAGGCCATGCTCGCGCTGCATCTGTGGTCGCTGCGCGGCGGGGTCCTCGCGGTGGCGGCACTCAGCGGCGTCCTGCTGCTGGCCGGCGCGGTACGGCGGCGCGCCGGCCGGGCATCCGGAAGCCGGGCGGACTGACATGGACGTGGCCGTGTACCGCCCCGGCGAGCTGACCGGGGCCGACCGGAGTGCCTGGACCGCCCTGCAGTACCAGGCGCGCGTCCTGGGACTGCCACAGCTGGCGAACCCCTTCCTCTCCCCCGAATTCGCGCTGTCCGTCGGCCACTGCCGGGGCGGCGTACGGGTCGCGGTGCTCCGCGAGGACGGCGGACCGGCGGCGTTTCTCCCCTTCCAGCGCTCGGCGCTCGGTATCGGGCGGGCGGTCGGCCTGGGTGTCTCCGATGCCCAAGGGCTGGTGCACCGGCCCGGGTTCCGGTGGGACGCCCAGGAGCTGCTGCGGGCCTGCGGGCTGTCGGTGCTGGAGTTCGATCATCTGGTGGCCTCCCAGAACCCTTTCGAGGCGGCGTCGTTCAGCGGCCACGCCTCGCCCGTCATCGATGTGGACCAGGGCTTCGAGGCCTATCTGGCGGGGCTGCGGGCCCGGTCGCCGAAGTTCACCCGGACCACCCTGGCCAAGGAACGCAAGCTCGGCCGGGACATCGGGCCGCTGCGCTACGTCCATGACGAGCGCGATCCCGCGGCGCTGCACACGCTCATGGGGTGGAAGTCCGCGCAGTACCGCAGGACGGGGCGCAGCGACCGCTTCGCCCACCCCTGGATCGTCCGGCTCGTGCAGCAGCTGTTCCACACCCGCAGCCCGTCCTTCGCGGGGCTGCTGTCGGTGCTGTACGCGGGCGAGCGGCCGGTCGCGGCGCACTTCGGGCTGCGTTCGCCGTCCGTGCTCGCCTGCTGGTTCCCGGCCTACGACCCGGAGTTCGCGAAGTTCTCCCCGGGGCTGGTGCTGCATCTGCGGATGGCGCAGGCGGCGGCCGAGGAGTCCATGGGGTATCTCGACCTGGGGCGCGGGGCGAAGGATTACAAGGACTCCCTCAAGACCCGTGAACTCATGGTGTCCGAGGGGTGGGTGATGCGGCGGCATCCGGTGGCGCTGGGGCATCGTGCGCGGCGCGCGCCGGTACGTGCGCTGCGCAATGCGGTGCTGGCCAGGCCGGAGCTGTTCGCGCCGGCCGACCGCCTGCTCAAGCGGATGGGCCGGATCCGGTCGGGTCGGTGACGCATAACCGCCGTCGGCCGTCCGTGCCCGGGTTTTCCACGGGTTCAGGACGGCGCAACGGGGCGTGCGCCGGTGCATAAATACGGGCGTGCCCCCGAGTGCACCGGCCGGTTGCCGCAAAGGGTATTTGACGCGGAAGGTCGTGCCCTACAGTCCCAGTCATCAATACCGACGCACATCCACCCGCACCGGACGATCATCGCAAGACGGCTCTTGGGGAGAGCTTGAGCGACACGGTGAAGCGGCCGGTGCGGTGCGCGGTGGGGGGGTCCCGTGCGCACGGTCTTCGGCTTGCGCAGCACTGCTCGCCGAGGGCCGGAGCACGAGCCGCGCAACCGGAAACACGCGTGCCAGCTCGCCCTGTCCGGACGGTGATCGCTGCCGTGCGGCCGGGGTGTGAACCCCCCTTTCGACCCGGATAACCACAGGGACCGCCCGGGGGTGGGCGGTCCACCGGACGAGAGGGCAAGAAACCCGATGAGCTCGTTCCTTCGCCCGGCCGATGCGGAAGAACCGCCGCTGACGCTGCTGCCGGACCAGGCCGTCTACCGTCCCGTTTCCTCACATCTGGCCATCGCTCCACCGGTCAGTGTCGTCATCCCGGCGATGAACGAAGCGGAGAATCTCCCGTATGTCTTCAAGACCCTGCCGGACTGGATCCACGAAGTGGTCCTGGTCGACGGGAACTCCACCGACGACACGGTACGGGTCGCCCGCGACCTGTGGCCGGACGTCACCGTCGTACCGCAGCGCGGCAAGGGCAAGGGCGACGCGCTGATCAGCGGTTTCGCGGCCTGCACCGGCGAGATCATCGTGATGATCGACGCGGACGGGTCGGCCGACGGAGGCGAGATCGTCAGCTATGTCTCGGCGCTGGTGTCCGGGGCCGACTTCGCCAAGGGCTCCCGGTTCGCCAACGGCGGCGGCACGGACGACATGACACCCGTCCGCAAGCTCGGCAACCGCATACTGACCGCCGTCGTGAACACCAAGTTCGGCGCCCGTTACACCGACCTCTGCTACGGATACAACGCCTTCTGGCGGCACTGCCTGGACGACATAGCCCTGGACTGCGCCGGTTTCGAGGTCGAGACGCTGATGAACATCCGGGTGGTGAAGGCCGGGCTGCGGGTGCAGGAGATCCCCAGCCACGAGTACAACCGCATCCACGGCGTCAGCAATCTGCGGGCGGTCCGGGACGGGCTGCGGGTGCTGAGAGTGATCCTGCGCGAGCGGGGCTCCAGAAGGAACCGGTCGGCCCGGCCCGCGATGATCACCGGGAACGCCCGGTGAGCGCGGCGGGACCGGCGGCCGGCCCGGCACCGCGGATCTCCGTCGTCGTCTGCGTCCACACCCAGGACCGGTGGGACGACATCCTCGCCGCGGTGGCGTCGGTGGGCGACCAGTCCCACCCCGCCCATGAGCTGCTCTTGATCGTGGACCACCACCCCGCGCTGCTGGCCCGGCTCAGGGAGCACTTCAGGGGCGCTCACGCGGGCGCATCCGCCTCCCGTGCTCCCACAACTCCCCTTCGGATCATGGCCAATTCGGGACCCCGCGGCCTGTCCGCGGGGCGGAACACCGGTATCGCCGCGGCCGAGGGCGAGATCATCGCCTTCCTGGACGACGATGCGGTGGCCGAGCGGGACTGGCTGCGCCACTTCGCCGCGGCCTACGCGGACCCGGCGGTGATGGCGGTGGGCGGGCGCACCGAGCCGGTCTGGGCGTCCGGCCGCCGGCCGCTCTGGTTCCCCGAGGAGTTCGACTGGGTGGTGGGCTGTACGTACCGCGGTCTGCCGCCCGGCAGGGTGCGGGTGCGCAACGTCCTGGGCGGCAACGCGTCCTTCCGCAGGGCGGCGTTCGAACGCGTCGGCGGGTTCGCCGTCGGGATCGGCCGGGGTGCCGGCCGGCGGCCGCTGGGCGGCGAGGAGACCGAGCTGTGCATCCGGATCAGCCGCTCCCTGCCGGACGCGGTCCTGCTGATCGACGACCGGTCGGTCATCCACCACCGGGTCCCGGCCGGGCGGGAGCGGTTCGGCTACTTCCGCAGCCGGGCGTATGCCGAGGGCCTGTCCAAGGCAGTGGTGACCCGCAGCGTCGGCGCGCGGGACGGGCTGTCGGCCGAACGGCGCTATACGACCCGGGTGCTGCCCGTGGGGGTGCTGCGCGGGGTGCGCGACGCGCTGCTGCGACGGCCGGGCGGCGCCGGGCGGGCGGGCGCGATCGTGGCGGGGGTGGCCGCCGCGGCGGCCGGCTATGCGTGGGGCACCGCACTGTCACGCGGAAAACCCTTGCGCGGCACGGGAGTTGGTGAGCCGGCGGACGGCGGAGCGCCGGTCGCGGTCCCGGCCCGCGAGGGGGCGGCGGCATGAGCGCACGGCCGCCGGCGGTGCCGATCTTGATGTACCACGCGGTGACCGCGGCCCCGACGCCCGCCGTACGGGAGCTGTCCGTGCCGCCCGAGGCCTTCGCCGCGCAGCTCACGGTGCTGGCCGACGGCGGCTTCACCCCGCTGACCACCGCCGCGCTCGCGGCGGCCTGGCGCGGCGGCGGCCCGCTGCCGGCCAGGCCGGTGCTGATCACCTTCGACGACGGTTACGAAGGCGTGTACCGGCATGCGCTGCCCGCGCTCGCCCGGCACGGCTTCCCGGCCACCCTCTTCGTGTCGACCGGGTGGCTGCGCGGCCCGGACGGGACCGGGGGCGCCCTGGACACCATGCTCGACTGGGACCAGGTGCGGAAGCTGGCCGCCGCCGGTGTGGAGATCGGCGGGCACAGCCACAGCCATCCGGACTTGGACGGCCTCGGTGACGCCCGGCTGCGGCACGAGGTGCTGCGCTGCAAGGAGATCATCGCCGAGCAGGTCGGCACCCCGCCGGAGTCCTTCGCCTATCCCTACGGCCACTCCAGCCGGCGGGTACGGCGCACGGTGCGCGGCCTGGGCTTCTCGCAGGCACTCGCGGTGGGCAATGCGCTCGCGGACCGCCGTCAGGGGCCGTACGCCCTGGCGCGGCTGACGGTGCGGCGCCGTACGGACCCCGAGGAGTTCGCCCGGATCATCGAGGGCCGCGGCCTGCTCCGCGCCTTCGCCCGGGACCGGGCGCTCACCAAGGGGTACGCGGTGGTCCGCAGATCGCGGCAGGCGGTGCGGCTGTGTACGCCGGGCGGCTGAGCACACCGCGGCACACCCGCGGCGGACGAGGCGGAAGAAGGGGCAACGGAGCCGGTGTCTGACACCACCACCAGGACCGAGGAGCACACGGAACCGGAGCCGCGGGGCGGCGGCCGCACGCCGCGCCTCCCGGGGCGGGGCGGCGGAAGTCCGTTGTTCCGCAACGCCTATGCGCTGATGCTCAACACCGGCGTCTCCGGGCTGCTCGGTCTGGGGTTCTGGCTGGTCGCGGCCCGTTTCTACACGGAGACCGCGGTCGGCCAGGGCTCGGCGGCCATCGCCGCGATGAAGCTGCTGGCCGGGCTGACGGCGGTGACCCTGACCGGTGCGCTGGCCCGCTTCATCCCGGTCGCCGGGCGGGGCACCGGCCGCCTGGTACTGCGGACCTACGCGGGCAGTTCGGTCGTGGTGGCCGCCGCCGCGGCCGTCTTCCTGTGCACCCTCGACCTCTGGGGCCCCTCCTACCGCTTCCTGCACGGCCCGCTGAACGGCCTGGGCTTCCTGCTGGCCGTGGTCGCCTGGTCGTTGCTCACCCTGCAGGACGGCGTGCTGACCGGACTGCGCAGCGCCCTGTGGGTGCCGGTGGGCAACCTCGCCTTCTCCGCGGTGAAGCTCGGGCTGCTGGTGGTCTTCGCCGCCGCGGTGCCCACCGCCGGGGTCTTCGTCTCCTGGGCCGCGGCGATCGCGGTCTCGGTGATTCCGCTGAGCCGGCTGGTGTTCCGGCGGCTGGTGCCCCGGCATGTGCGGACCACCGAACGCACCGCCCGGCCGCCGACGCTGCGGGAGATGGGCCGCTTCCTGGCCGGCGACTACACCGGGTCGCTGTTCTCGCTCGCCGTGGTCTACCTCGTACCGGTCCTGGTGGCCTCGCAGGTCAGCGCGGCCGACAACGCGTACTTCTACATCACCACCACCATCGGCGGCACGGTCAATCTGCTCGCCCTCAACATGGGCGCCTCGCTGACCGTCGAGGGGGCCCACGATCCGGCGCAGCTGGCCCACCACACCCGGGCCGCGCTGCGGCGGATGGCCCGGATCATGCTCCCGGTCTGCGCCGTCCTGTTCGTCGGCGCGCCCCACCTCCTGGGCATCTTCGGCCCGGGGTACGCGGAGGCGGCGACGCCGCTGCTGCGCTGGTTCGCGGTGGGGGCGGTGCTGCGAGTGGTGATGGAGGTCCATTTCGCGGTGCTGCGCGCGCAGAGCCGTACGTCCGGACTGGCCGCCCTGCAGGGCCTGTTGTGCGTGCTGGTGCTCGGGCTGACACTGGTGCTGCTGCCGCGGATGGGGCTGACCGGTGCCGGTGTCGCCGAGATCTCCAGCCTGGCGGTGATCGTCGCGATCGCGAGCGTCCGGCTGGGCCGGGTGCTGCGCGGGGCGGGGTCCGCGCCGCCCGCCCGGACACCGGCGGACGGCCTCGCCCCCGACGGGGATCCGGCGGATCTGGCCGTCCACGGGGACCGGGGGGATGCGGTGCGGGTGCACGAGGCGAAGGGCGAGCCGGCCGCGGCCACCGTGCCGCGCGCTCCGCTCCAGGGCGGGCCACCGCGCCGCCGCGCACTCCTCGTACGCGCCCGGAGCCGTCCCGACCTCGCCGTCTGGGCCCTGCTGGCCACCGCGCTCGCCCTGTTCTGGCTGCCGCTGCGCGGGATGGGCGATGCCGCCCTGGACCGGATGAACGGGCTCGGGCTGATCTCGGTGCTGCCGGTCGCGACGCTCGCCGGGGTCGCCCTGCTGGTGGCGGCCTTCGGCGCGGCGCTGGCGCTCTCCCGCCCCCGGCGGGCGCTGCTCGCCGCGGTGCTGCTGCTGACGGTGGTGGCGCTGCATGCGCTGCCCGCCGTCCTGGAGACCGAACCGCGCTTCCCGACGGCCTGGCAGCATCTGGGTTTCCTGGACTACCTCGGCAGGACCGGCTCCGCGGTCCCGGACCTGGACGCCCGCTGGAGCTGGCCCGGCTTCTTCGCCGCGGTGCAGTTCGTCGCCGGGGCCTGCGGGGTCACCGACTTCACCGAAGTGCTGCGCTGGTGGCCGCTGGCCGTACAACTCCTCTACCTGGCGCCGCTGTTCCTCCTCCTCCGGGCGGTACGGGCGAGCTGGCGGGCGAAGTGGTGTGCCCTCTGGCTGTTCGCGCTGTGCGGCTGGGTCGGCCAGGACTATTTCTCCCCGCAGGGGTTCACCTACCTCCTCTATCTCGCGTTCGTGGCGATCCTGCTGGTGTGGTTCCGCGATCCCCGGCCGATATGGAGCGTGCGCCGGCCGGGCGAGGCGGAGGTGCGGCCGGCCGGCCGCGGTCAGCTGGTGACGCTGCTCGGCGTGCTGATCGCGCTGTTCGCGGCCTCGGTGGCGGGCCATCAGCTCACCCCGTTCGTGATGCTCGGTGTGCTGACCGTCCTGGTGCTCGTCCGGCGCTCCGGCCTCCACGGCCTGCCGCTGCTGCTCGGCGTCCTGGTCGCGGCCTGGGTCGGGTTCCTCGCCGAGCCCTACTGGTCGGGCCACTTCGACGAGCTGTTCGGCGGGCTCGGCGGCATCGGGGGCAATGTCTCCTCGTCCGTCACGGACCGGATCGGCGGCGACCCCACGCACAAGCTGGTGCTCTACACCCGAGTGGCACTGGCGGGCGGGGTACTGGCGCTGGCCTGCTGGGGAGTGCTGCGCCGACGGGCGGCGGGCTTCACCGAACGCGCGCTGCCGGTACTGACCTTCGTGCCCTTCCTGGCGTTCGGGATGCAGTCCTACGGCGGCGAGATGGCGCTGCGGGTGTTCCTGTTCGCGCTGCCCGGGGCCGCTGCGCTGGCGGCGCTGGCCCTGTTCCCGCGCGAGGGCGGTACCCGGCGCGGGCTCGGGCCGCTCGCCGCGCTGCTGACGGGCCTGCTGCTGGCCTTCGGCTTCCTCGTCGCCCGCTGGGGCAACGAGCCGTTCGAGCGGATCCGGCCGGGCGAGGTCGCGGCGATGGACTACGTCTATGCGCACGACCGGCCGACCGTACGGCTGCTGTGGCTGAGCAGCGACCCCGTCAACAGCGTCACCCCGGCGATGCCGTGGGGCGCCCGGGACATGGAGCGGGTGCAGTACGAACCGGCCCTGGCGCCCCGCGATCCGGACCGGGTGGGCCCGGTCGTGAGCGCCCTGCGGGAGGCGGGGCCGCAGTCGTACCTCATCGTCAACCACGGCCAGGCGGAGTCCCTGCGGCTGGACTCCGGCTACCGCACGGACTGGGAAGTACGGCTGCGCACCGCCCTGGACCGGCGCCCCGAGCTGCGGCGGGTGCTGTCGAACCGGCAGGCGGCGGTCTACGAGCTGACGCGGCGCCCGGCGGGCGAGGTCGTGCCGCCCCGGCCCGGCCCGGCCGGCCCGCAGGTGACCTGGACGCCGTGGTCGGTGCTCGGTGCGCTGGCGGCGCTCGCGCTGATGGCGGTGCTGGCGGCCCGCGAGGTGCTGCGGGTCGGGGTGGCCCCGAGCGTGCGCCAACTGCACTGGATGCAGGGCCTGTTCTGGTTCTCGATGCCGTTGCTGGCGGTGTTCCTGGCGTCGCTGGTGCAGCGGTTCCTGACGATGTCCTGAGGCCGGCGACGAGCGTGGCGCCCGGGAGGGCGGAGCTGTCCGAGAGGGGCGAGCTGTCCGGGCACGGGCGGCGAGACGCCCTCGCAGCGGACGCGGGCGGTTCGGCGCCCTCACGGCGGACGCGGACGGCTCGCACCCTCACGGCGGACGCGGTTCCCGCACCGTCCCGCGGGAGCGGTGCGGTCCACGGGACGCGAGCGGGTCAGCCGCGGTCGAGCCACCGCACCTGGTAGCCGTCGAGCGTGACGTCCTTCCCGTCCACGGTCACCACGGCGCGCCTGTCCTTGGTGTTGACCAGCAGCGCCGCATGGTCATCGGCCAGCCCCCGGACCTGCGTCCCGCCGGTGTCGAGGTCCCGCGGCCGCTCCCCCGGCGGGAAGGCGCGGGAGAACCGCGACAGCAGGTCCATCATGGGCAGCCCCACTCCCCCGCCGTCCCGTTCGGTGTTGGTCCACAGGCATCCGGGGCAGCGCTCCCCCTCGGTCTCCGGGTTCCAGTAGAGCCCGCTGGTGGCACCACCGGCGGCCATCTCGATCAGGGCGGTGGCCTGCGTGGCGGTGCGGCGGCGCTCGCTCCAGCCGGCCCGGTCGTCCTTCTCGTCCGGGATCTCGACGTACCACTCCGCCCACCACAGCGGCAGCCCGGTCTCCTTGCGCAGCCACCGCCCCACGTCGGCGAACTTCCGGGTGGCGGCGAACGCGTCCGGGGCGTAGCGGTCGTCCTTGCTGTAGCTGGAGCCGTCGACGACCAGGAAGTCCGCGCCGGCCTTGTGCCGGTTCCAGTACGCGAGGGCGTCGAGGGTGCGGTGGTCGATGCTGCCCCAGGGGCCCTTGAGGCCGGAGGCGTAGGTGTCGTCGCCCGGGACATAACTGTCCATCACCAGATAGGGGCCGCCGACCTGATTGGCGCTGTTCACCTTCTTCACCGCGCGGTAGACCAGGTTGTACAGGCGGGTGTATCCCTCGTAATTCCAGCGGCCTTTGGCGTCGTCGAAGAATCCCTTGAATTCGTTCCAGACGACGAAGTGCCGGACGTCCGGATAGCGCTGGGCGACCTGTGCGGCGAGCGCGGCGAAATCCGCGTAATGCGCGGGCGAGGGGGCCTTCTCCAGGGTGCTCCAGTCGGTGTGTCCGGCCGTGCCGCCCTTCATCCAGTCCGGGGCGCAGCACAGGGTCAGCACGGGGGTGCCGCCGGTCCGCCGGATCAGCGCCAGACGGCGGTCCAGGTCCGAGAAGTCGAACTGGCCCGGCCGCGGTTCGGGGTTGTCCGCACCCCAGCCCATCAGGTGCTGGTTCTGCGGCATCGGGTGGGCGGTGAGCAGCCGGGCGGCCCGTGCGGTGGACTCGTCGGTGCCGCTGTCCGCGCTGTACTGGGTGTGGGTGAACCCCCAGCCCACGGCGGGGCCCGCGGCGCGCGGGCGCGCGGGCCGCTTCGCGTCCCCGCCGTCGTCGCCCGGAAGGGAACAGATGACCACCAGTATGGCCAGCACCGCCACCCCGGCCGCGATCGCGAAGCCCGGACCCTGACGTTCCCCACCTTGACGTCGCACATTGGGCAGATTAGCCAGCGAAGCGACCACTACGCCCGAGTTTCTGAGTAACAGTTCTGTTCTGGTGCGGGGAAAACGCCGGGATAATCCGTGTACGTCGTGGGGCGCCGTGACAGATCATGGCGCTATGTGTGCCGATCACGTCCAGCCGTCCGCCGCCGAGGAGTCCCTTCCGCTCCGGCTGACCATGGACGACAGCGATTCGCCCTCCGATGTCGTCGATGCGCTCTTCCTGGGGCGTTTCGCCAAGGGAGAGCAGCCGTACGCCCGCAGCCGGTCGATGGACCGGGTGAAGTCGGGCCTGACGCTGCTGCCGCCGGGCGCCCGGATCCTGCGCTCGGCGAAGGACGAGGACCGCAGCGCCACGCTCGCCGAGGGCGACGGCTACACCCTGCTGGTCTCCCGCTGGAACCGCGGCGCCGATGTGACGGTCACCGCCGTCACCGACGAACTGGCCGAGAAGGTGCTGGGCCAGGCCGCCGACGGGGCGCAGGACGAGCCGGAGCCGCAGCCGGAGAACGTCCCGATGGGCTTCTGGTACTTCTCCCCGCGCCGCGGACCGCACCGTACGTCCCGGCAGATCTCGGCCGGCACCTGGGAGGAGATCCGGCCCAACTACACCGCGCCGGTGGCCGAGGCGATGGACCGGCTGATGAAGGTGGCACCCGAGGAGATCGCCGGCCGGCTGCTGTTGCTGCACGGCCCGCCCGGTACGGGCAAGACCTCCGCACTGCGCACGCTCGCCCGTTCCTGGCGCGACTGGTGCCAGGTGGACTGCGTCCTGGACCCGGAGCGGCTGTTCAACGACGTCGGCTATCTGATGGACATCGCGATCGGCGAGGACGACAGCACCGGCAAGGGCCGCTGGCGGCTGCTGCTCCTGGAGGACTGCGACGAACTGATCCGCGGCGAGGCCAAGCACGCCGCGGGCCAGGCGCTGTCGCGGCTGCTCAACCTGACGGACGGCCTGCTGGGCCAGGGCCGCAACGTCCTGGTCGGGGTGACCACCAACGAGGATCTGGAGCGGATGCATCCGGCGGTGATCCGCCCCGGCCGCTGCCTGGCCCGGATCGAGGTCGGGCCGCTGACCCGCCGGGAAGCCGTGCGCTGGCTCGGCACGGAGCAGGGCATCGGACGCGAGGGCGCCTCGCTCGCCGAGCTGTACGCACTGCGGCGCGGCACCCGGCCCGCGTCGGTCCCGCCCCAGGACTCGGGTGCCGATGCGGGGCTGTATCTGTGAACCGCTGACCTTCTGCCCCACAGCCCCGGCCGCCCGCCGCGCGCCCCGCTGCGGCCCCCGCACTGCGGCCCCCGCCCCGTCAGTGCACCCGTCCCCGCGGTTTCATGGGCACCGCCGGCAGCTCCGGCGCCGTCAGCCGCTCCCCCTCGTAGCCGTGCACCTCGCCGAAGCGGGTGCCCGTCATCCAGGCGTCCCGGGCCTGTTCGATGTCCTCCTGGGACCGTCCCACGAAGTTCCACCACATGAGGATGTTCTCCTCGAAGGGTTCGCCGCCGAGCAGCATCAGGCTGCTGTCGGCGTCGGCGCGCAGGGGCAACTCGCTGCGCCCGCAGCCGAGGTAGAGGAGGGCGCCGGGGGCGAGGCGGACGCCGTCGACCTCGCTCTCGCCGGAGATGGTCAGCGCCGCGTACTCGAAGTCGGGGTCGATCGGGAGACGGGCGTCCGTGCCGGCGGCGAGGGTGAGGTCGGCGCCGACCAGCGGGGAGTAGGTGGTGCCGGGCGAGGCGGCGCCGGCCAGCTCGCCGAGGATGACCGTGGCGGAGAGCCCGCCGCCGCCGTCGATCACCGGCAGGTCGGCGTGGTGCTCGAAGGCCGGGGCGGTGTCGCGGTGTTCGCCGGGGAGGGCCACCCACAGCTGGGCGCCGTGCAGGAACCGGGCATGGCCGAGCGGCGACTCCTCGGAGTGCGCGATGGCCCGGCCCGAGGTCATCAGACCCAGCTCCCGCGGGCGTACGGTCTGCAGGCTGCCGAGGCTGTCACGGTGCAGCACCTCCCCCTCGCGCAGCCAGCTGACGGTCTGCAGGCCCATGTGCGGATGCGGCGGCACCTGCATCCCGGGCTCCCCGACGATGTCGTCGGGACCGTAGTGGTCGACGAAGCACCAGGCGCCCACCATCCGCCGGCCGAGGTTCGGCAGCAGTCTGCGGACGACGGTGCTCTCGCCGAGCGGTACCTGTTTGCCGGGCTGCACGTCGCGGACCGGGCCCGTACGGCCGTTGCCGCCGCACGGATGGGGCGCGGGTCTGAGGTCGAGGTTGCTCATGCCGCCACGATAGGCACGGCCGGGGGCACGGTCCGGGCAGGCACACGAGGTGCCCGGGGGTGATGCCCCGTCATGCATACAGCTCGCGCAGCCGTACGGACAGGCAGGTCACGCAGCCCTCCAGCTTCTCGAACTCGCTGATGTCCACGCAGACCGGCTGATATCCCAGGTCGGCGAAGAGCTCCGCGCTCTTGGGGGCGCCCTCGGACATCAGCAGCTTGCCGCCGCCGAGCAGCACGACATGGGCGCCGGACTCCTCGGGGACGGGCAGGAAGCGGGGGAAGGCAGCCGGGTCGTCGACCAGCGGCAAGTGGCCGATCACGGTGCCGTCCGGGAGCGCGGTCACCGCGGACTTGAGGTGCAGCACCCGGCTGACCGGTACGGCGACCACGCGGGCACCCAACGGCTCGAAGGCGGCGCGGAGTTGGCGTACGCCGTCGGCGTTGGTGCGTCCGCCGCGGCCGACGTAGACGGTGTCGCCGACCTTCAGGACGTCGCCGCCGTCCAGGGTGCCGGGCGCCCGGATCTCGTTGACGGAGCAGCCGAGCGCCTCCGCGGCCGCGCGGGCGGCGGGCACCTCGGCCCTGCGGGAGCCGGCGCCGGGGCGGGCGAGCAGCGCGACGTTGCGGAAGACCACCATCGAGTCCTCGACGAAGACCGCGTCGGGGCAGTCGTCGGCGGGGTCGACCTCGGTGGTCCGCCAGCCGTGGTCGCGCAGCACCTGGACGTAGGCCTCCCACTGGCGCAGGGCGAGCGCGGGGTCGACCGGCTGCCGTTCGATATGGGTGACCAGGCCCTCCACGAGGCGGGGTCCTGGCCGGCGGACGAGCGCCTGCTTGCTGGGCATGCGGCTCCTTTCGGGTGTGAGCGCGGTGACCGCGCTCAGGCGTCGGTGCG
Organism: Streptomyces caniferus; assembly: GCF_009811555.1. GTDB lineage: Bacteria > Actinomycetota > Actinomycetes > Streptomycetales > Streptomycetaceae > Streptomyces > Streptomyces caniferus. Next base: position 1,961,356 of record NZ_BLIN01000005.1, read on the forward strand.
GTAGGTGGCGCGCAGGGCGTCCTCGACGGCGGCGAGGGCGGCTCCGTGGTCCAGGCCCAGGCGCAGGGCGCGGCGGGCGTAGCCCTCGGCGGCCGCGGCGGCTTCCTTGTCCGCGGCCTCCCCGGCCGCCGCGATGAAGCTGCCGTTGCGGCCCCGGGTCTCGATCACGCCGTCGGTCTCCAGGGCGCGGTAGGCCTTGGCGACGGTGTTGGCGGCCAGACCGAGGTCCTCGGCCAGGCCGCGGACGGTGGGGAGCTTGTAGCCGACGGGGAGGGCGCCGTCCCTGGCCTGGTCCGCGATCTGGGTGCGTACCTGCTCGAACGGCGCGGCGTCCGCCGCCGGATCGATGGTGATGGTCAAGGTCTGCGGGGACACGGTGGCGCTCCTGGTGCTGGTGGTGGGGCGGGCGGATGCGCGACGCCCCGTGGCCGCGGGGCTGGTCCCCGAGGCTGCGTGGCGTGCTCGTACCCGTCGGTGCGCGGTTTTGTCGCATCCATTGTGCGTCAGGAGCGCCCGCCGTGCGGGGAGGTGTCACCCCTCGGGGGATGTCACAGGTCGAGGGTGGTGCCCGTCGTGCGCAGCCAGGCGTTCATCCCGAGGACCAGTTCGGCGCCCGGCCGGATGGCGCCGCTCGCGCCGTCGGCGGTGGCCTCGGCCATGGCGGTCCGGTCCAGCAGCGGCCGCACGGGGGCGTCGCGGTCGGCGCACAGGGCCTTGAGCTCGGCGCGCAGCGCCTCGGCGTAGCGCGGGTCCTGGGTGCTGGGGTAGGGGCTCTTGACCCGGTCGGCCACCGCGTCGGGCAGCACCTCGCGGGTGGCGGCGCGCAGCAGGGACTTCTCCCGGCCGTCGAACGTCTTCATCGCCCAGGGGGTGTTGAAGACGTAGTCGACGAGGCGGTGGTCGCAGAACGGGACGCGGACCTCCAGGCCGACGGCCATGCTGGCCCGGTCCTTGCGGTCGAGCAGGATCTGCACGAAGCGGGTCAGATGGAGATAGCTGACCTCGCGCATCCGGCGCTGGTGGCCCGTGTCGCCGTCGCCGTAGGGCACTTCGGCGAGCGCCTCGTGGTAGCGCTGCGCCTCGTATCCGGGCAGGTCGAGCTTGGCGAGCAGGCCCTTGTCCAGCAGCGCCTCACGGGTGGCGTTGCCGCCGGCGAACCGGCCGGAGAGACCGGCCGCCACCCAGGGGAAGGTACCGGCGTAGACGGACTCGGGGTCGTGGAACCAGCGGTAGCCGCCGAAGACCTCGTCCGCGGACTCGCCGGACAGCGCGACCGTGGACTGTGCACGGACGGCCTTGAACAGCAGGTAGAGGGAGGTGTCCCCGTCGCCGAAGCCGTTGGGCAGGTCCCGGGCGGCGAGCACGGCGGCACGGTGGGCGGGGTCCATCAGGGCCGTGGTGTCCAGGACGATGTCGTGATGGTCGGAGCCGACGTGCTCGGCCAGGGCGTGGGCGTACGGCCCGTCGGGGGTGCCGCGCAGGTCGTCGGGGACGAAGTTCTCGGTGTAGCCGGTGAAGTCGACGGCGAACGAGCGGACCGGTCCGCGGTCCCGGGCGGACAGGGCACCGGCGGCGAGCGCGGTGATGACGGACGAGTCCAGGCCGCCGGAGAGCAGGGTGCACAGCGGCACATCGGCGATCAGCTGGCGGGCGACGATGTCGTCGAGCAGGGCGCGGATGTGCGCGACGGTGGTGGCGAGGTCATCGGTGTGCTCGCGGGCGGTGAGGGCCCAGTAGCGCCGGACGGTCACCCCTCCGCGGCCGACCCGGACGGTGTGGCCGGGACGCACCTCGTGCAGGCCCTGGTAGACGGCGTGGCCCGGGGTCTTGGTGAAGGTGATGAGTTCGGCGAGGCCCTCGGCGTCGACGACGGGACGTACCGAGGGGTGGGCGAGGATCGCCTTGGGCTCGGAGCCGAACAGCACCCCGTCGGGCGTGGGGTGGTAGTAGAGCGGTTTGATGCCCATCCGGTCGCGGACCAGCAGGAGTTCCTGTCTCTGCGGGTCCCAGAGCGCGAAGGCGTACATGCCGTTGAGGCGGTCGGCGAACGCCGCGCCCCACTGGAGGTAGGCGTGCAGCACCACTTCGGTGTCGCTGCGGGTACGGAAGGTGTGGCCCAGCTGTTCGAGTTCGGCGCGCAGCTCCAGGTAGTTGTAGACCTCACCGCTGTAGGTGGTGACGAGCAGGGTGCGGCCGTCCTCTTCGACGGTCATGGGCTGCGCGCCGCCGTCGATGTCGATGACCGCGAGCCGGCGGTGGCCGAGCGCGGCGTGGGTGTCGAGCCAGAGGCCTGCCGCGTCCGGGCCGCGGCAGGCCATGGTCCCGGTCATCGCCTCCAGCGTGGAGCGCCGGGTGGTGAGGTCGTGGTCGTAGGAGATCCATCCGGTGATTCCGCACATGCTCGCGGCTCCTCCCTCATGGGCCGCGGCACCGCCGCACCCCGGCGACGGTCCGCGCGGTCACCGTAGGCCCGGATACTTGCATGTGCCACTCAAACCTTCGGCGGGCGTACGGAACGGGCCAGGCGTGCACCACAGCGCGGGAAAGCGGCGGCACAGCGCGCCCCACGTACGGGGAAAGGAGCGGCAAAACGGCGCACCGCGGGTTCAGCCGCCGGGCCGCGCCCCGTCGAGGGAGACGGCCCGGGAGGGGGCGGACGGGTCGTGGGCGACGGCGTCGCCGGGCCGGTGCCAGTGGAGCAGGAAGCGGTGCCCCGCGCGCAGTCCGTCCAGACCGGCGCGGCAGTGCGCGACCATGTCGTCCGGCAGCGCATCCAGCCGGTGCCACGCCAACTCCGCGCACTTGTCCGGTTCGCGGTTCCACGGTTCGCCGCCCGCGCCGTACTCCGCCTCGAAGAACCAGCCGATCCGGGGCCGCGCCGGCGGCGGGGCACAGTGCTGCATGACGAGCCCGACCCTCAGGTCCCCGGGCGTCAGCCGCAGCCCGATCTCCTCCGCGGCCTCCCGGATCATGGCCTCCCTGACGTCCTCACCGTCCTCCGCATGGCCCGAGGGGGCGTGCAGCAGGCCGTCGGCATAGCCGGTGCCCGACCGGCGGGCGAGCAGCACCTCCTCGCCGCGGCGCAGGACGAGGTGGACGTCGACCACTTCGGTGTGCCGGCGCGGGAGCTCGGCGATCAGCACATACCGTTCGTCGGTCACCTCCTTGCCCCACAGCACCGGATCGTGCGAGAGGTGCTCGACCCGGGTGCGCGCCGCCAGCGGCCCGACCAGATCGGTGAGTTCGCCCGCCGGGATGCCGACCGGCTCGGCCTCGCCCCAGCGGCCCTCGACGAGCACCAGCCGGCCGCCGGGAGCCAGCAGCCCGGCCCAACGGCGCAGCGCGGCAGCGGGATCGGGCAGCGCCCACAGGACATGGCGCACCAGGACGACGTCGAACCGCTGCTCCCCCACGGGTGGTTCGGCGGCGTCCGCGACCAGGAACGCGGCGTCCCGGCCCGCGAGCTTGCCGCGCGCCTGCGCGATCATGCGCGGTGAGCGGTCGACGCCCGTGACCCGGTGGCCCTGCTCGGCGGCGAGCAGGGCCAGGCTTCCCGTGCCGCATCCCAGGTCGAGGACGGCGGCGGGAGCGGAGGGGAGCCAGGAGCGCAGCCGGGCGGCCCAGGCGGCGCGGACCGCGGGGTCGCGCAGGCCGTGGTCCGGCTCGTCGTCGAAGGAGGCCGCGGCGGCTTCCCAGTAGGCGGCGTCGGCGGTCGGCAGGGCCGATTCCCCCTGGTCGGCACGGGGGTTGGCGGGTTCGGCGGGGAGCTGGGAGGCCGGGTCGGCGGGCGCGTCGGTGCTCATGTGCCGATGGTGCCGGCGACCACTGACAACGGCCGGGAGCCGCGTTTTCCGCCGTGTGCGGGAGGCCCGCGGAGGGCGCCGGGTAGAGCGCCCGGACAGGGTGAGGGAGTACCGTGATAGGGCCGGTCGAATGCGGCGGCGCCGCCCCGGACAGAGTGTCCGCCGCATGGTGGGACCGGCATTGGACCGGTCAGATGAATGCCTCCCAGAGCAGCCGTCTCTCCGGAGACGGGGTCTTCGACCTCACACGGACGGCCGTGGTGATGGCCGATCGCGCAGGGGTGGCGCGGGGCTGGACCAAGGGCGCGGAGCGGCTTCTCGGCTACGGGGTCGCCGAGGCCGTCGGCAGGCCGCTGGCGGACCTCTTCGCCGGGGCGGGCGCCGGGGCGGAGCAGGACAGCAGGTGGGCGGCCCGGCTGGCGTCGTCGGACGGCTGGAGCGGGCTGGAGGCCGTACGCCACAAGGACGGGCACCGGCTCGACCTGGAGTTCCGGGTGCTGCCGGTGCTGGATGCCCGAAAGGGCTTCTCGCGTCTCGTCCTTGCCGCCGAGATGACGCAGACGCCCTGGTCAGGGGCGAGCCGGTCGTTTCTGGAAGGCATTTTGGGCATGTCGCCGATCGGTGTGGCCATGGTCAACGCCGAGCTGCAGTTCGTCTGGCTGAACGACGCCCTGGAGCAGATGGGCGGGACCAGCCGCGAGCAGCGCCTCGGGAAGCGCCTGGGGGAGGTGCAGCCGGACCTGGCCGTGCAGTCCATCGAGGCGGAGATGCGGCGGGTGCTGCGCACCGGCACCCCCTCGGTCGGCTACGAATACCTGGGGCGTCCGCAGTCCGATCCGGGGCGGGAGCACGCCTACTCCACGTCGTTCTTCCGCCTGGAGGACGAGGCGGGCCAGGTGCTCGGCATCTGTTACATGGTCCTCGACGTCACGGAAAGTTACCGGGCCCGGCAGCGGATGGCGCTGCTGAACAAGGCCGGTGAACGCATCGGCAGCTCGCTGGACGTCTGGCAGACCGCGCAGGAGCTCGCCGACGTGGCCGTCCCGGACCTCGCCGACTTCGTCACCGTCGACCTGCTCGATGCGCTGCTCTCCGGGGAGGAGACGGCGCCCGGCCCGCTCGACGCGGCGGATCTGCTCGTCATGCGCCGTGCGGGGCAGCAGTCCGTCCGCGGGGGCTGCCCCGAGGCGGTGGTCGCCATCGGAGAGCCGGCCGCCTATCCCCCGTCGGCGCCGGTCGTGCGCAGCCTCACCGAGGGCAACTCCACGCTGCTCCAGACGCTGGATCTCGCCGAGGGCGACTGGGCGGCCGAGGACCCGGTGCGGGCGGCGCATCTGCGCAGTCTCGGCTTTCACTCGCTGATGGTGGTGCCGCTCCGGGCGCGGGGCGTCTTCCTGGGGGCGGCGGCGTTCGCCCGCTGGCAGCCCACCGGCCCGTTCCAGCCCGACGACCTGGTGCTCGCCGAGGAATTCGTCACCCGCGCGGCGATCTCCATCGACAACGCCCGCCGGTACACCCGCGAGCACAACGCGGCCCTCACCCTCCAGCACAGCCTGCTGCCGCGCGATCTGCCCGAGCAGTGCGCCGTGGAGGCCGCCTACCGCTATCTGCCTGCCGATTCGCTGAGCGGGGTCGGCGGCGACTGGTTCGATGTGATCCCGCTGTCCGGGGCCCGGGTCGCGCTGGTGGTCGGTGATGTGGTCGGTCACGGGGTGCACGCGGCGGCCACGATGGGGCGGCTGCGCGCCGCGGTGCAGGCGCTCGCGGATCTGGACCTGGCCCCGGACGAGGTGCTGGCGCATCTGGACGACATGCTCAACCGGGTCGCCCACGACGCGAACACCGACGACGGGGTCATCGGGGCCACCTGCCTGTACGCGGTCTACGACCCCGTCAGCTGCCGCTGCACCCTGGCCCGCGCCGGTCACCCCGCCCCGCTGCTGGTCGGTCCCGACGGCGCCGGCCGGCTCCTGGATCTGCCGACCGGCCCGCCGCTGGGGCTGGGCGGCATGCCCTTCGAATCCGTCGAACTGCCGCTGCCGGAAGGCAGTCTGCTGGCGCTCTACACCAACGGACTGCTGCTGGGCAAGGCCCTCGACCTCGACGGCGGGATCGCCAGGCTGCGCCGTGCGCTGGCCGATCCGCAGGCTCCGCTGGAGGACATCTGCGAGACGGTGATCGGCGGTCTGCCGGGCGGACGGCCGGTCGACGATGTGGCGCTGCTGCTGGCACGCACCCGGGCCCTGCCCCGGACGCAGCTGGCCACCTGGGAGATTCCCGCCGATCCGTCCGCGGTCGGCGAGGCCCGCAGGACCGCGGCCGGCCGGCTGCGGGAGTGGGGTCTGGAGGAACTCGGCTTCTCCACCGAACTGATCGTCAGCGAACTGGTCACCAACGCCATCCGGCACGCCTCCGGCCCGATCGGCCTGCGGATGATCCGGGCCCGGGAACTGATCTGCGAGGTCTCGGACGCCAGCAGCACCACACCGCATCTGCGCCATGCGCGGACCACCGACGAGGGCGGCCGGGGCCTGTTCCTGATCGCCCGGTACGCCCAGCGGTGGGGAACCCGCTACACCGCCCAAGGAAAGATCATCTGGGCCGAACTCCCGCTCGGCACCGCCACCGGACGCGGACCGGCGAACGACCTGGACGCCCTCCTCGAAGACCTCGGCGACCCGGCCGACTTCACCGGCGCCGAGGGGCGCTGAGGGCGCCCACCGGCTCGGCACCGCACCGGCTCCGGACGCTTCCGTGGCTACGGTTCCTCGACGCCCCGCCTCAGCAGTTCGTCCTCCCGGAGCCGACCGGGCGGGACGGCCACGGCGACCGCTCCGCCGCTGGTGCGCGCCGAGGGACCGGCCGCGGAAAGACCGCCGGGCGGAGCCGTCCCGGCACCCCGAGGCCCGTTTCCTCCCCGCCTGCTCGTGCCCGTGCTCAACGGCTCCGCAGACGTCGATTCCCGGCGAGGCCGAGGTGTCTACCCGGGGGCCGCCCGTTGGGGACGGATGATGACCTCGCTCCCCAGCGGCCGGTATCCAGCCGCGAGAAAAGCCCGGAGGGATCGAGCATTCCCCGGGGCGACAGCGGCGAACACCGGCTCGCCGGCGGGGAGCAGGGTGAGCGCGTCACGCAGCAGGGAGCGCCCGAGCCCGGCACCGCCGCTACCGGGCCGGTCGAGTTCGATGCTCATCTCACGCCGTCCGGCCAGGCCGTCGGCCAGTGTGACGAGGCCGCGCTCATCTCCGTGGACGCGGACATCGGTGCGCAGCGCCCGGGCATGACGAACACGCGGGTGGTCCTCGGCATCAAGACGTTCCGGCAGACACGGAGGAGCCGACGCGCCACGCGCGACGACCACGGCGTCGACACTGTCGATCCAGCCCTCGCGGCCTGCCAGGTACCGCAGAAAGTCAGGAGCCAGCGAGGCGCCGTAGCCGTCGGGTCCTTTTGCCCGGACCTCGGACGCGGACAGGGCGGTGGCGATGACGGCGTGCCCGGTGAAGGCGACCGAGCACTCCAACCCGCCCGGCAGAGGGGGGAGAACTGTCACCTGGCCCTCCGCGGGCGGGAAGCGGCCGTCGGCTGCGTCGAGGAACATCCCCAGCAACGGGTGAGAGTCCGGCATGACGGTCCACCCTACGAGTTGCTGTCCCGCGGCTGCAGCGATGTGCGGCAAAACGCCCCGACGGGACAGCCCTCAGGTGACCGTCAAAGTCAGCGGGCCACCCGGCATCGGAGTGCCGTTCGGAAAACCGAAGGACGAGGACTTGTTCGCTTGGTCGGAGAGAACCAGGGCGATGGTGTACCTGCCCGGGGGCATGTTGTCGGGGAGCGGGAAGGTTGCGGTCAACGGGCCGCTGAAGGTCGGTGAGGTGCCGCCGGTCACGACGGGGTGCACAGTGCCGGAGGAGTCGACCAGGGAGACGTCGTAGCCGTCGACGCCCGAGGTGGTGCCCGAGACGTTGACGGTGAGCCGGATGTTCGTGGAGTGGTCCGTTGCCGGCACGACGGTGGGCGAGAGCGTGGCCTGGTCGATCTCGGGCAGCACCTTGTCCGGTGCCGAAGTGATCGTCAGGCCGGTCTCCGGTGCGCCGAACTCCGAGCCGTACAAGGCGACGTTCCCGGCCCTGTCCGTGATGATCAGGCCGGTGATGGGGCAGGTGAAGACCCACCGCGGTACGCCGTAGTCCACCGAGACGGTCCCGTCCGCCGCGGTCGTGGCCTTGGTGGAGGACTGCCGGCAGCCGTTGGGGCTGTCGGTGTGCACGACCGCCGATGCGATCGCGCCCCGGTTCCCGTGGGGCCGGAAAACGACCTTGGTGGTCCGGTCGCCGTGCCACGTGTCCACCGGGTTCGGCGTCGCGGTGAAACCGTCCGCGGAGAGCACGTCATCGGAGGTGACATGGACGGGCGCGGCCGAGAGTTTGCCATAGGCTCTGGTATTGCCCGCGTTGTCGGTGAGTTCGACCTTCGAGACGGTCCATTTGCCCGATGCCGTGTGCGCGGGGAAAGCCACGGACACGCGGCAGGACGTGGCGTCCGTCTGACCCGACCCGATGTAGCCACAGCCTTGATAGCCCTCGTCCCAGGTCCACTCGATGGCGAACGAGCCGGTCAGGTGCCGTCCTCCGGGTCCGGTCAGCGTCAAGGCGCCGCCGGAGATGCCTGCCTGGGCGTCGTGCACGTCGAGCTCGTACGTCATGCTCGACGCATCCTTGCCGACGTAGACGTACGGCGACTGTTCGTTGTCCACCGCGAGGTTCTCGTACGTCGGGCCCTGCTCATCGGCAAGCGTCTTCGCCTCGAACGTACTGTGGAACGCACCCAGCCGGGCGGCATCCCAGTCCAGCGAGGTGCCCCGGTGATCCCAGGCCTCCAGGCGGGTGACGGCCCAGGTGACCGACGTCCCGGCCGCGTACTGCGGGACGGCCGGCGTCCACTCGTAGGTGGCCTTCTGTGGCGTCGAGCCGGGAACCAGCTTGATGTCCTGGCCGAAGGAGCCCACCTCGTACGTCCCCACCAGCGGCACGCCCAGGTAGGTGCCGGCCGTGGCGCCCTGACGGCGCAGGGAGACCCGCACGCTCATGCCGTCGGTTCCCGGGGTGGTGTCCGTCATCGTCCAGCGGAGCGTGACGGTCTCACCGCCGGGCGTCGCGTCCACTGCGGACGGGGTGAAGTCCATGGCGGTGACGGCCGCGGTGCCCTTCTCCTGTGCCGCTGCGGTCCCCGTGACCGGCGCCAGGACCAACGCGATCCCCACCCCGATCGCCGCGGCTATCCGTCTCAGCTTTCTGCGCAACTGTGCCCCCTCATTCCGCTTTTCCCCTCGTATCCCCGCATTTCCGGGGAACCGGGACTGTAACAGTGCGGTCACCCACCGCACCGGAACAATTCACGCCTGTTCGGCTGCGCTCACACCGAACGGGCCACGCGCCGGGTCGAGTTGGCGGTGGAGCCACCTGATCCGGCGGCGGGGCCGGGCCCGCCCTCCTGGGAGGAGGCCGATGCTCTCCGACGGTGCTTGCTCGTCCACCACCAGGTCGGTGATCGATTGCCGTCGTGGTCTCGGCGGGCGGCAGTGAGGGAGGTTCGGCTTCAGCCCGGAGCGTCGGCTGGTCATTGCCCCACCGGGGCGCCACAGCGAAACGGCCGGGGAGCCACTCGGGGAGCCATCCGGGGCGAACCCTCCCGGACCGGCGCGGACGGTCACGGACAACTCACCGAGGATCGCCGGCACCTGACGTCCGTTTCCTCCCCGCCTGCCTGTGCCCCCGCTTAGCCGCTCCTTAAGCCCGTCATAAAGATCCTCAATGGCGGGCTTCCGGGGGCAAATTCGCTGTTCAGCGGGGCTAGCGTGCTTCTCGTGAGGCGGCGCTGCGGGCCGTCGGCGCCGCTCACCGGGGGACGGCGCCGTGGTCCGGGTCCCGACCCCCCACCACTGTGCTGCCTCGCGCCCCGCTCGATGCAACGAATGAAGGAGACCCCCACGATGACCGCTCGCCACAAGGCCACCGGGATCGCACTGGCCGGCATCGGCCCGCTCGTGCTCACCGTGCTCACCGCGAGCCCCGCCGCCGCGCACGGTTCGATGACGGACCCGGTCAGCCGGGTGTCGGCCTGTTTCGCGGAAGGGCCGGAGAACCCCAAGTCCGCGGCGTGCAAGGCGGCCGTGAAGGCCGGCGGCACCCAGGCGCTCTACGACTGGAACGGCGTACGGGACGGCGAAGCGGGCGGCCGGTCCAGGACGCGCATCCCGGACGGCAAGCTGTGCAGCGCCAACAACCCCGAGTACAAGGGCCTCGACCTGCCCCGCGCCGACTGGCCCGCCAGCACGATGCGGGCAGGGAAGCACACCTTCCGCTACAAGGCCACCGCGCCCCACAAGGGGTACTTCGAGCTGTACCTCACCAAGAGCAGCTACGACCCGGCCAAGCCGTTGAAGTGGTCCGACCTGGAGGCGAAGCCGTTCGCGAAGGTCACCGACCCGAAGCTGACCAACGGGGAGTACGTCTTCGACGGGAGGGTGCCGGCGCGGTCCGGGCGCCACCTGATCTACAGCGTCTGGCAGCGGTCGGACAGCCCGGAGGCGTTCTACACCTGCTCGGACGTCGTCTTCGGGAAGGCCCTCGGGGGTGCGGCCGCAAGGCCCGCGCCCACCGCCTCGGCCCCGACCGCCACCCAGCTCGCGGCGGGCGCCGGCAAGTCGTCGATGGACATGTCCCAGCACCACCACGCGGGGAGCGCAGCGGGCACCCACACCGATGTCGTCACGCAGGCGGACGCCGACGCCCCCGCGCCGGGCGGGAGTTCGCAGACCGGCGGCAACGCCCCGCACGCCCAGGGCGGCGGCAAGCCGGCCGGCGGGCAGCAGCTGGCGGAGACCGGCGGTGACGGCTCCACCGCCCCGCTGGCCATCGGCGGCGCCGCCGTTCTGGCCGTGGGCGCCGGGGTGCTGCTCGCCACCACCCGCCGCAGGGCCGCCCGGCACCGCGGCTGACCCCCGCGCCCCGGCCCTCCGGATGGCCGCGCCGCCTCCTCCCCCGCGTGCGGAAGGGGGCGGCCTCGCCCTGTGACCGGCCGGGCGGGCCCGGCCGCCACTTCCTGCACCGCTGCCGCGCCGCACTCCCCTGTGGTGCGGCGTGTGTGCGGGCACGCCGGCCGGCGCCCCGTTCCCGAGCGTTCTAGAGGCGCCTCTCCAATATAGTGGAGAGTACCCTCTAGAACATGGCCAGGCCACCCCGCTTCGACACCGCGAAGCTCCTCGACGCCGCCGTACGGCTGGCGGCCGAGTCCGGCCCCTCGGGCGTCACCATGTCCGCGGTCGCGGCGGCCGTCGGCGCCCCCAGCGGCTCGCTGTACCACCGCTTCACCGGCCGCACGGCGTTGCTCGCCGAGGTGTGGCTGCGTACCGTCGAGGACTTCCAGGAGGGCTACTTCGAGGCACTGGAATCGTCGGACGACCCGCGCGCCGGGGGCCGGGCCGCCGCCCGCCACATCGTGGCGTGGAGCCGCACACACCCCGCGGAGGCCGCACTGCTCCTGTACGGGGCCCACGAGTTCGGGTGGGACGACTGGTCCGACGCGTACCTGCTCCGCGCGGAGGAGGGGAACATCCGGGTACGAGCGGCCATGGCGGCGCTCGCGGGGGCGCTGGGGGTGCACGGCAGGCCCGGCCTGGACCGGGTGACGCTCGCCGTCATCGATGTCCCGCTGTCCGTGGTGCGCCGCCATCTGCGCGGCGGAACGGCGCTGCCCCCGCACGCCGAGGAGCTGGCGGAGCAGTGCACCGACGCCCTGCTGGCCGGCGGCTGACGACAGCGGCCCGGCCGGTACGGAGCGCGGTCCGGCCCCTGCGCCGGCGGGGGCCGGACCGGCTCCCGGTCAGCCCGACACGCAGGTGGTCCGGGTGGCGTGCGCCGGGTCGAGGGCGTTGGCCGTCTCGTGGAAGGCGACGCGGTCGGCGAGGGCGATGGCCACATGCTCGGAGATGTCGAGGGGGCACAGGTCCTGGAGCACGACGTTGCGCACGTCGGGGCCGCTCAGGAACTGGGTCCGGTAGGGGGTGACGACCTCGTCGTACTTGGTCGCGATCACGGTGTAGTGCACCCCGGGGACGGTGTCGCCGCCCTCGTCGAGACGGTTGAGGATGTCCGAGCCGACGATCTGGTCGGACAGCCCCGGGGTCAGTTTGTCGAGGTACTGCTTGGCGCCGGGGAAGTAGGGCAGCAGCCGGGTCAGCCCGTCCAGGTCGGTGCCGTGGTTGTCGGGAGCCAGCCCGACCAGCGCGTTCACCTTGTCCGCGCCGCCGTGGAACTTCATGTACACCCGCGGCATCATGCCGCCCTGCGAGTGCCCGACGAGATCGACCTTCGAGGTGCCGGTGGCGGCGAGCACCCGGTCGACGTAGTCGGCGAGCTGCTGGGCGGAGGCGTCTATCGGCCCCAGCCCGTGGAAGAACGGGACGCCGGGCAGCTGCCCGTAGTCCAGGGAGAAGACGCAGTAGCCGCGGGCCACCAAGTAGGGGGCGAGGCCCAGCCAGTTGTCGACGGCGTTGCCCAGGGTGCCGTGCACCAGGACCACCGGCCACGGGTGGTCGGCGGAGGGCTTGCAGGAGTAGTTGTTCCAGCCGCTGCGGACGGTGGGATGAGAGGGGCGGCGCGCAGCGTCTCCGGCCAGGGCGGTGGCGGGCGACGGGTGGGCGGCGGCGGGCGCGGCGGCGGTGAGACCGAGGGCCAGGGCGAGGGCGGGAAGCAGGGTGAGCGTTCTTGACCAGCGCAGCTTCATACGATGCTCCTTGCGGGGTGAGGGGACTCCGAAGTGCTCGGTGAGCCGTTCACCTGCGATCCGGATCGCAAGGGCCAACGCAGTTGACTGGCAAGTAAGTTACGGCTGGGTAAGCAGGAAGTGCCAGCGGTGCGACGGTGAAGGAAGCCACACACGCCCCTCACCGGATGTCCGGGGTGCAGAGCGCCGGGGGTGTGCTTGCGCCCCGGTTCCCCGGGGCTCGCCCGCCTCCGGTACCGGAGCCCTCCCGCACCGTCGACGGCGCCCTGACCAGGCACACGGCAGGAGGGCGCCGGTGGGGACGGCAGGAACAGCCGGTCCGGCCGGTCCGACCGGCGCCTGCGGAGAAGCTCTACGGCCGAGGCCGGTCCCGCTCCGCGCCGTGCGGGGCCCGGGACCTACGGCCGGGCGGGCCCCGGGCCGAGCGGCTCGGCGGCCGGCGGCGGCGTACGGCCGAGGGTCGCCGCGGGGCGTACGCTCCCGGCGCCGAAGCGCGCCCTGGCCCGGTCGACGGCCGCCTCGATGCGGTGCGCCTTGTCGTCGGACGGGTCGAAGGTCAGCTGCCGGGTGGCGAGTTCGGCACGGCACAGATCCTCCGCGCGCAGCGCCACGGACCGTACCCGCGCCCGCTGCAGCCCGAGCGCGGCATGCAGCGCATAGGCCGCCCCGGTCAGTGCGGGCCCGTGCGCGGTCGGCCCGTCCAGCCGCCGGGTGCGGGTCGTGGTGGAGCGGTCGGCGTAGCGGACGGTGAGGGTGAGCGCGCGGGCCACCTGCCCGCTCGCGCGCATCCGGGCGCCGAGGTCGTCGGCGAGCGAGAGCAGCGCCCGGCGGCGCCTGGCCGGGTCCAGCTCATCGTGGACGAAGCGGTGTTCCGCGCCCATCGAACGGGCCGCGGCGTTGGGCGTCACCGGCGTCGGGTCGATGCCGCGGGCCCGCTCGTACACGATGCGGCCGGTCTTCGCGCCGAGGATCCGCTGCAGGGTCGCGGGCGGTGCGGCGGCGATCCGGCCGACGCTGTCGAGCCCGTACGCGCACAGGGCGCGGGCGGTGGCCGGGCCGACGCCGTGCAGCGCCGAGGCCGGGCGGCGGTCGAGGAACGCGGCGACCGCTTCGGGGTGCTCGGGGACGGACCGGATCTCCCCGGGGGCCGCGCCCTGGGCCGCCATCCGGGCGAGCAGCGGGTTGGCGCCGATCCCGATCGCGCACCGTACGCCGTGCCAGGCCAGCGCGCGCAGTCGTACCAGTTCGGCGATGCCCGCCGCGTCCCGGTCGAAGTAGCGCAGCGCACCGCGGACATCCGCCAGCGCGGCGTCCGGCGGCAGCGCCTCGATCACCGGGGTGAACTGCGCCAGGAGCCGCAGCAGTTGCTCGAACGCCCCGGCGCTCACAGGGGTGTCGTCGACGGTCCGGAACCGCACGTGGAGCAGGCCCGGCCGCCGCCCGGCAGGGGGCGTGGCGTCGGCCGCTCCGGGGGCGCCGGTGCCCGCGCCGGGGGTCATCCCGCGCTCCCCGGGCTGGAGTGCCACAACTTGCGGCCGGTGGCGGCGCGTTCGCCCGCGGGCTGGAGGTCGGCCCACGGATGCAGCTCGTAGCCGGTCTCCAGCCGGAGGGTGCGGGCCGGGGCGGCGGGCCCGGGTGCCCGGTCCGCCTCGGGCTCCTCCCCCGCCTCCCTGCCCGCCCCGGCCGGGCCGTCGTCCGCCCCGGCCGGCGTCTCGTCCGGCGTCTCCGGTCCCGTCGCGAGCCGGGCGGCGACCGCCTCCAGCCCGCCCTCGCGGCGGAGTTCGGCCAGTTCGGCGAGGTTCCAGGCGGCGGTGCCGACCACGCTGAGGCTGCGCGGGCCGCGCCGCTGGACCGTACCGCGCACCAGCAGCAGCCAGGAGTGGAAGATCGTGTGCGCGCATGCCGCGACGGGGCTGGGGGTGCCTCCCGGGCCGCCGGCGTCCTGGGGAGTGTCGAAGAAGGCGCAGTCGACCAGTCCCGTGCTGTCGTCGAGGGTGGTGAAGATGACCCGGCGACCGGAGCGGATCGGCGGCGTCTGCGTGGCCGCCTTGGCGCCGGCGACCAGCACCGTCTCGCCGTGCCGCGCGCTGCGCAGCAGCCGGGCGGGCAGCGCGCCCAGCTCGGCGAGGAACTCCCGGTGGTCGGCCATCAGATGGCGGGAGGTGTCCATGCCGAGGACGCCCAGCTCGGCGCTGAGCCGTTCGACGTCACTGAGGTCGGGCAGCCCCGCCGGCTCGACCGGATCGGCCGGCACCGCCCGCTCCGTGCCCGCGCCGTCGAGGGCCCCGGACGGCAGCGTCAGCTGGCCATCGGACGCCTGCCGCCCGTGGCGGTGCAGCTCGGCGAGGTACAGCAGCAGATCCCGCCGGTTCGCGCCGAAGGCGTCCAACGCGCCCACCCGGGCGAGGCGTTCGGCCACCGGGCGGCTCGGCCTGGCCCGCTGCCACAGGTCCTGGAGCGAGCGGTAGGGCTGCCCGGCCTCGATCCGCCGCGCCTCGGCCTCGCTCATGCCGTGCACATCGGACAGCGCGAGCCGCAGCCCCCAGAGCGCACCGGAGCGGGGGCCGCCGCCACCGGAACCGGACACCAGTTCGATCCGATGGGCGACCGCCGACCGGTTCACATCCAGCGGCAGCACCGGCACCCCGCGCCGCCGCGCGTCCGCGAGCAGCAGCCGCTTCGGATACATCCCGGGGTCGTGGGTGAGCAGCCCGGCGTAGAAGGCCGCGGGGTGGTGCGCCTTGAGCCAGGCGGACTGGTAGGTGGGCACCGCGAAGGCCACCGCATGCGCCTTGCAGAAGCCGTACGAGCCGAAGGCCTCGACGATCTCCCAGGTGCGCGCGATGACGTCGGGCGCATAGCCGCGCCGCTCGGCGCACCGGGCGAACCAGGCGCGGAGCCGGCCCTGCAGCTCGGGGTGCGACAGCGCCCGCCGCTTCTCGTCCGCCTCGTCCCGCGCACAGCCCGTCATGATCCGCAACAGCTCGATGATCTGCTCGTGGAACACCACCACGCCGTAGGTCTCGCGCAGCGGTTCCTCCAGGTCGGGGTGCGGGTAGCGGACCGCCTTGCGGCCGTGCCGGGCCTCGATGAAGGGCCGCACCATGTCGGCGGCGACCGGCCCCGGCCGGAAGAGGGAGATGTCGACGACCAGATCGTGGAAGGTGGCGGGCTGCAGCCTGCCGACCAGGTCGCGCTGGCCCGGCGACTCGATCTGGAAGCAGCCGAGCGTCTCGGTCGAACGGATCAGGCCGTAGGTCGCGTCGTCACCGGGCGGCACCTGCGCGGGGTCGTCGAGATCGATCCGGCGCCCGGTGGCCCGGCCGATCTCGGCGACCGCATGCGCCATCGCGGACTGCATCCGCACGCCCAGCACATCGAGCTTGAGCAGCCCCAGGTCCTCCACGTCCTCCTTGTCGAACTGGGACATCGCAAAGCCCTCGCCGCTGGTCGGCACGACGGGCGTGCGGTCCAGCAGGGTGGCGTCGGAGAGCAGCACCCCGCACGGGTGCATGGCGATCCCGCGCGGCAGCGCGTCCAGCGCCTCGACCAGCTGCCACAGCCGCTCGTCACCGGCCTCCCGCACCCCGCGCAGCTCCGGCAGCTCGGCCAGCGCCGCCCGCGCGTCCCGGGCGCGGATGTGCGGGAAGGCCTTGGCGAGGCGGTCCACCTGCGCCGGGTCCATGCCCAGGGCGGCACCCACGTCGCGTACGGCGTGCCGTACGCGGTAGGTCTCGGGCATCGAGACGGTGGCGACCCGCTCGGCGCCGAAGCGGTCGAAGATCGCGCGGTAGACCTCCAGCCGGCGGGCGGACTCGACGTCGATGTCGATGTCCGGCAGCGCCGCCCGGCGCTCGGACAAGAAGCGCTCCATCAGCAGCCCGTGCTCGACCGGGTCGGCGTGGGCGATGCCGAGGAGGTGGTTGACCAGCGACCCGGCACCGGACCCGCGGGCCGCGACCCGGATACCCATCCCCCTTATGTCGTCCACGACTTGAGCGACCGTCAGGAAGTACGAGGGGTAGCCCAGGCGCTCGATCGTGCGCAGTTCGTCCTCCAGCCGCGTCCAGCGCACCCGGTCGCGGTCGTAGCCGCGCAGCACCATCCCGGCGGCGCAGCGCGAGCGCAGGACCCGGGCGGCGGTGCGGCGGCCCGCGCCCACCAGCCGCGGCTCGGGGAAGTGGACACGGCCGAGCCCGATGTCGTCCTGCGGGTCGACCAGGCACGCGCCGGCGGTTTCCTCGGTCATGGTGAGCAGCCGGTGGGCCAGGCCGCGCCGGAATCCGGCCGCCTCGGCGATCCGCTCGGCGGTGTGGCGCATCGAGGCGGCGTCCTTGAGCCAGCGCTCGCCGCCGTCCCAGGACTCGGGCCGGCGCCGGTCCACCGGCATCAGACGGCGGGCGGAGTCCAGGACGTCGGCGACCGGGCCCTGACCGGGGTCGGCGTAGCGGACCGCGTTGGTCAGCACGGCACAAACGCCCTGGTCGACGGCGAAGCCGAGGGTGCGGGCGGCCAGCCGCGGGGAGCCGGGGCCGCTGCCGGACCGCCCGTGGTCGACGACCTCCAGGCGCAGCGCCTCGCCGTACAGCTCGCGCCAGGGGGCGAGGAGCCGGGCGGCGCGGTCCGGGCGTCCGGCGGCCAGCGCCCGGCCGACCTCGGAGTCCGGCCCGAGCAGCACGGTCAGCCCGCCCGCGGCGGACTCCAGGGAGCTCCACGGGAGCACGGGCTGCTCGGCTCCGCCCGCATGGGCGGCGGAGACCAGCCGGCACAGGGCGGCCCAGCCGGCCGCTCCGTCGCGGGCCAGGAAGACGGCGCGGGCGGCGGACTCGTCGAGGAAGGCGCCGCCGCGCACCGGGGTGCGGCGGCGGGCGGCAGCGGGGCCGGCCGCGGGGCCCGACTCGCGCTCCGCCACGGCGAGTTCGGCGCCGAACAGCGGGCGGATGCCGGCCTCGGCGGCGGCCTTGGCGAACCGTACGGCCCCGGAGAGCCCGTCCCGGTCGGTCAGCGCGAGGGCGTCCATGCCGCGTTCGGCGGCGCGCTCGGCGAGCCGCTCCGGATGGGAGGCGCCGTAGCGCAGGGAGAACCCCGAAGCGGTGTGCAGATGCGTGAACCCGGGCATCCGCACCTCCTGCGCCTCATCCGCCCCCCGGCTGACCCTGTGTCCCTCGTTCCTCCCCTCCACCATAACCCGCTCATCGAACATTCGTACGAAGACCTGCCCGGGGGCCCCGGCCCGGCATCCGCCGATCAGCCCCGCCCGATCTGCGCACCCCCACCGCCAAACGGAAGATAGCGGTGCAAAAGCACCCGACACGGCGGACCGGCAGCCGGAAGCGCGGCGAGGAGCGACCGCATGGCCACGACGGACGACGGCACCCGCACCACCTTCCTCGAAGAGGTGCGGAGCGCGGTGACGCCCCATGCCTCGCTGCTGGTGCTCGGCGTGCTGGGCCTGATGATCGCGTTCATCACGTCGTACACCGGGGCCTTCCACCACCCCAGGCCCACCGATGTGCCGTTCGGCGTGGTCGCCCCCGCGCGGGTCAGCGGGGAACTCGTGGGCAAACTGGACCGGCTGCCCGGCTCCCCCCTGGACCCGCGCGCGGTGCCCTCCGAGCGGGCCGCGCGCGCACGGCTCGCGGACCGGACCCTCGACGGCGCGCTGATCGTCGACCCGCGCGGCCGCACCGACCGGCTCCTGGTGGCCGGCGGCGGTGGCGCCTCCCTCGCCCAGGCGGTCGAACTGGTCGTCCGCTCGGCGGAGAAGGCCGAGCGCCGCACCGTGCGCACCGTGGACGTGGCCCCGGCGGACCCGGGCGACAGCCGCAGCCTGTCGTCCTTCTACCTGGTCGTCGGCTGGTGCGTCGGCGGCTATCTGTGCGCCGCGATCCTGGCGATCAGCGCCGGGGCGCGGCCCTCCAACGGGCACCGGGCGGTCATCCGGCTGGCCGCGCTCGGCCTGTACGCGATCGCCGCCGGACTGGCCGGGACGCTCATCGTCGGACCGGTCCTCGGCGCGCTGCCCGGCACGTTCTTCGGGCTGTGGGGGCTGGGCGCCCTGATCGTGTTCGCGGTGGGTGCCACGACCCTGGCCTGCCAGGCCCTGCTGGGCATCATCGGCATCGGCCTGGCGATCCTGCTGATCGTCATCCTCGGCAACCCGAGCGCGGGCGGCGCCTACCCCTATCCGATGCTGCCGCCGTTCTGGCGCGCCATCGGCCCCGCCCTCCCCCCGGGCGCGGGCACCTGGGCCGCGCGCTCCCTGGCCTACTTCCGCGGCAGCGCGGTCACCGGCCCGCTCCTGGTGCTGTCCGCCTGGGCGGTGGGCGGCACCTTGATCACCCTGGCACGTTCGATCTTCCGCACGAAAGGCGGGACCCCCTCATGACCCTCTCCGCCAACCGGCTGTCCGACCCCGCGGTACGGGCCCTGGTCACGGCCCTCAACAACAACGACGAGCAGGCGTTCTTCGACGCCCTCACCCCCGACGCCACCATGTCCGACGACGGGTCCGACCGGGATCTGCGCGAGTGGTGCGACCGGGAGATCTTCGCGACGCGAGGGCACATGGACGTGCGGTCCGAATCGCACCAGGGACTGTCCCTGGTGGCGGACTACCGCAACGACACCTGGGGCGAGATGCGCACCCGCTGGCGCTTCACGGTGGAGAACGGGAAGGTGAGCCGGTTCGAGACCGGGCAGGCCTGACCTCCGGCAGGGCATACGGCCCCGGCAGGGGATGGGCGCGGCATCTCACGCCGGAGAGCCGCGCCCATCCCCCGGCAAGCGCCCGCAGGGAGAGCGCCGGGGCCCGCCCACGGACCGTGGCTCACATATGCGTTCCGCCGTCGATCCGGATCTCCGTGCCGGTGATGAACGCACCGTCGCGCGAGGCGAGCATCGCGATGACCCCCGCGACCGTGTCCGGGCTCGCGAAACCCTCGCCGATGGCCGGGAAGAGCTTGTCGAACAGGCTCGTGTCGGCGTCCTCGGGCAGTCCGGGGACGGGGCCGCTGGTCATACCGCTGGCGATGGAACCCGGCGCCACGCACACCGCACGCAGCCCCTGCTTGCCGTACTCGCTCGCGATGGCGTGCGTCATGGACTGGATGCCGCCCTTGCTCGCCGCGTACGCCGACATGTACGGGTGCGCGAACGAGGCGGAGGTGGAGCTGAAGTTGACCACGACCGGCTCCCGGCCCTCCAGGAGCGCGGGCAGCGACTCACGGATCATCAGGAACGTGCCGGTCAGGTTGACCGTGATGACCTGCTGGAACTCCGCCAGGCTGGTGTGGTGGGTGTGCGAGGAGCGCAGGATGCCGGCCGCGTTGACCAGGACGTCCAGGCCGCCGAGAGCGCTCACCGCGGCGGCGACGGCGGTACGGACCGCCGCCTCGTCGGCTATGTCCAGCACCGTGGTCTCCAGCCGCCCGGCGCCGCCGTCCGCGGCCGCCCGATCGGCGGTGCCCTGCAGACCCGCCGCATCGATGTCCGCCGCGACCACCCGGCCGCCCTCGGCGAGGATCCGGTGGACGGTGGCCCGGCCGATGCCCGAGCCGGCTCCGGTGATCAGGGTGCGGCGGCCGTCAAAGCGGTTCATGGTCCAGCTCCGTTCTCGAGGTACTCGCGCACGGTATGCCCAGATGGCACAGTGCGCCAATTTCGCGTGACGTGCCAATGTCGGCCGATCTTCCGTAGGCTGACGCCATGCCCACCGCACCCCGACCCGCCCCGCTCCCCCGCCCCTCGCTCACCGAGCGGCGCAAGGCCGAGACCCAGCTGGAGATCGCCCGTACCGCCGCGGCCCTGTTCACGGAGCGCGGCGCCGCCGTCACCGCCGACGACATCGCCCGCGCCTCGGGGGTCGCGCTGCGCACCTTCTACCGGTACTTCCGCACCAAGGAGGACGCGGTGGCACCGCTGCTCGCCGTCGGGGTGCAGCAGTGGATCGACGACCTGGCCGCCGCCTCTCCCGGCCCGGACGCGGCCGCCGTACGCGAGGTGCTGGAGCAAACGGCCCGCCGGTCGCTGACACCCGCCGACGAACCGGCCGTGGACGCGCTGCGCTGGACCCGCGGGCTGCTGCGGGCGATGCCGGCCGATCCCACACTGCGTGCGGTCTGGCACCGGGTCCACCACGAGGCCGAGGAGGCGCTGGTGCCGGTCCTGGCGCGACTGACCGGCGCGGGCCCGCTGGAGGCACGGCTGGCCGCGGCCGCCGCGAACACCGCGATGCGGGTCGCGGTGGAGGAGTGGGCGGCGGGCGGCGGGGCGCCGGACGGGCCCCAGGGGCCCGCCGCGCTGGTGACACGGTGCATGCGGACACTCACGGCCGGGCTCCCGCAGCGGGACGGGGCGGACAGCCGCGAAGGGTGAGAGGTGAGGTGCCGGCGGGAGCGCGGTTGCCGGGCCGCAAACGGGCAAACCCGTGCCCGCGCGCCGGCGGAACCGGGCCCTCAGGGCGGCCGGACCCGGGCGGGGTAAGGCGAGCAACGGGTGGCCGGTTCTTACCTCAGCGGGCATCCCGGGCAGCACGGAGGGACCCTCCGCCCCTCCTCTTCGGCCAATCGCCGGAGATCCAAACCCGCCCGAACGGCCGGTCGGCGGCCGGATCCCTCCCTTCCGGGCGCGGGCGGCCCTTGCCAGGAGCATGACCGGCACCGCATCCCCGCTGGCCGCACCGCCCTTCCCTCGGGCCGGGCCGCACCACCTCCGGCCCGTTCGCGCCATTACTCTCAGCTTTCACCTAATGACTCAAAGCGATCGCCTTGTGCCCACTCAAGATGCTTTCGAGGTGCGGTTGGGCCAGACTCCCGTCCGGTATCTGCACCTTCGAGCAAGGGAGTGTTCGTCATGCGGTACATCACTGGGGCGGTCGCGCTCGGCGCGGCGCTGGTCCTGGGCACCCTGGCCACCACCGCACAGGCCGCCGCACCGGCGCAGCCGGCGCGGAGCGGCGGCCTCTACGCCCCGACGGAACTGGTGCTGACGGTCGGCCAGGGCGAAAGCCGCGCGACCGCCACGGTGCAGCGCGCCGTGACGCTCAGCTGTATGCCCGGGGCCAGGGGCAGCCACCCGGACCCGCAGGCCGCCTGCACCCAGCTGCGGGCGGTGGCCGGCGACTTCAACGCGATAACCGCCACCCCCTCGGACCGCCTGTGCACCAAGGAGTGGAACCCGTTCGTGGTCACCGCGGACGGCGTGTGGCAGGGCAAGCGGGTCTCGTACAGCTACACCTTCGCCAACGCCTGCGCGATGAACAGCGACCTCGACTCGGTCTTCGCGTTCTGATCCGAGCCGTTCAGATCCCCGGGCACCGGTGGGTGGTGCCCGGGGATCGTCGTGTGCGGCGGGCGCGCCGTGGGCCGGTGCCGCCCCCGGACGTGGACCGCGTCCGGAAGGCGGCGCCGTGCGCCAGGGCAAGGTGCCGCCGCGCGAGGGTCAGCCGATCTGCGCGCCGTAGGCCTTCAGGGCCTCGGGGACGGGCTGGAAGAAGGTTTCGCCGCCCTTGGAGCAGTCGCCGCTGCCGCCGGAGGTGAGACCGATCGCGGCATCGCCGTCGAAGAGCGCGCCACCGCTGTCACCGGGCTCGGCGCAGACGTCGGTCTGGATCAGACCCTCGACCGTGCCCTCCTGGTAGTTGACACTGGCGTTCAGCGCCTTGACCGTGCCGCCGTGCACCTGGGTGGTGCTGCCGCTGCGCTGCACCTTTTCGCCGACGGTGGCCTCCGCGGCCTTGGTGATCTTCTGCGTGCTGCCGTTGTAGAGGTCGACCGCGCTCGGGTGCGGAGTGTCGCCCGTGTACTTGGCGAGGGAGAAGTCGTCGCCCGGGAACTTCGAGTCCTCGGTGGTCGCGATCGCCGAACCGCCCTGCTTGTCCGACCAGCTCTTGATCTCGTTGCCGCAGTGGCCGGCCGTCAGGAAGTACGGCTTGCCGTCCTTGACGACATTGAAGCCGAGCGAGCAGCGGGCGCCGCTCCCCCAGATCGCGTCGCCGCCGCCGATGAAGGGTTTGAACTCACCCTTGCTGCGGCGCACCTCGACCTTGTCGCCGAGGCTCTTGGCGACCTTGGTGAGCCGGTCCAGCTTGGTCCCCTTGACCGTACGGTCCGCGGTCACCACGACCTTGTTGCTCTGCGGGTCGATGCCCCAGGACGTACCGGGGATGGTCGCCTTCGACTTCAGCGTCCGCCGGGCCGAGTCGAGCTGGGCGAAGGTGTGCTCGACGAGTCTGGCCTCCGCCCCCTTGGCCCGCACGGCCCGCGCCTGCGCCTTGTTCACGACGTTGACGACCAGCTTCTTGGCCTTGGCGTCGTAGAAGGAACCGGCGGTGTCCGTCTTGAGGTGCGAGGCGAGGGTGGACGCCGCGGCGGAGGTCAGCTTGGCGAGCACCGGGGTGCGGGCGGGGGCCGGGGTCGCGTTGGCGTTGGCGAGGGCGACAGTGGCGGTGGCGGCGAGCGCGAGGGCTCCCGCACCCGCGACGACGACGCGCCGGTTGGGTATGCGACGGTGCTTCAAGTCGGAGCCTCCGTGGGGGGGAAGAGCCCGGAAACCGTGGGGAGTTTCGCGGGCCCGGAGAGTGAGGAGCGGGGGCAGGAACGGATCCGCCCGAGGGGCAGGCCCCAGGGAGGCGCGTCCATGCCAACGTGCGGGGCCGAGTATTCCCATCCGCCTCACTCGCGCACAAGACCGGGTTCCGGTCTCCCGTGCGGGAGTTCACAGTTCCGCCACACGAAGGTCACACCGACACCCGCACACCTCGATCCCGAGTGCGGACATCAGCGGGCACGCGCGGCGCTCGGCGGACGGCAACGTGTGTGGACTATAGCTGGCCGGAAAACAGCGGCCGGGGACCGGCCCCCGCACAGCAGGGATCGCCGTAAGTACCGTCACCAACAGGTACGTACGGCGATCAGACGGACATCAGGGGCGTATCGGCACTCCGCCGCTACGGCAGGTCCTCGGCCTCGGGGAGCTCCTCCAGCTCCGGGGGCGGCACGCCCTCCGCACCGGTCTCGGTGGCCGCACGCGAGACCCCGGGCGTCGCCGCCGGACCGGCCGGCCGCTCCCCGGCACCCCGCTCCGCCTCGGCCGCCGCGGTCTGCGCCTGGGCCTGCAGCCCGGAGCGCTCCAGGAACCGCAGCAGCTCGACGGGGAAGGGCAGGACGAGGGTGGAGTTCTTCTCGGCGGCGACCGCCACCACGGTCTGCAGCAGCCGCAGTTGCAGCGCGGCGGGCTGGTCGGACATCGCCTGGGCCGCCTGGGCCAGCTTCTTCGAGGCCTGCAGCTCGGCATCGGCGTTGATCACTCGCGCACGGCGGTCCCGGGTGGCCTCCGCCTGGCGGGCCATCGACCGCTTCATCGTCTCCGGCAGCGAGACGTCCTTGATCTCCACCCGGTCGACGGTCACCCCCCAGCCGATGGCCGGACTGTCCATCATCAGCTCCAGGCCCTGATTGAGCTTCTCCCGGTTCGACAGCAGGTCGTCCAGTTCGCTCTTGCCGATGATCGACCGCAGGGAGGTCTGCGCCATCTGCGAGACCGCGAAGCGGTAGTCCTCGACCCGGACGACCGCGTCGGCGGCGTCCACGACCTTGAAATAGACCACCGCGTCGACCCGGACGGTGACATTGTCCCGGGTGATGCCCTCCTGGGCGGGGACCGGCATCGTGACGATCTGCATATTGACCTTGCGCATCCGGTCGACGCCCGGAACGATCATGGTGAATCCCGGCCCGCGCACCTCGGAGACCAGCCGCCCCAGCCGGAGCACCACACCGCGCTCGTACTGCTTGACCACCCGCGCCGCGGCCACGAAATAGACGGCACCCACGGAGGCCAGCGCCACCCCGGCCGTCACCAGCTCTTCGACCATCACGGCTCCCTGAAACGTGCCGCATACCGTCCAAATTGCGTCATTTACCATGGTATGCCTGGCTCGGGGAGCCGGTCGAGGCGCGCACCGGGCACGGCCGGGCCCCCGTCCACCGGCGGACGGGGGCCCTTGTGCTGCCGGAGCCGGGTCCGGCGATCGGTGCGGAGGTCACTCCGTGCGGGGTCCCGGTGCGCACCGGGGCAGGTCCGTACGGAGTCGGCGGGCCGGCGTCAGTAGACGCTCACGCCGTAGGCGCTCAGCGCCTCGGTGACGGGCTGGAAGAACGTGGTGCCGCCGGAGGTGCAGTCGCCGCTGCCGCCGGAGGTGAGGCCGAGCGCCTTGGTCCCGGAGTAGAGGGGGCCGCCGCTGTCGCCGGGCTCCGCGCAGACGGTGGTCTGGATGAGTCCGGAGACGATGTCGCCGCCGCCGTAGTTGACGGTGGCATTCAGCGCGGTGACCTGGCCGCTGTGGGTACCGGTGGTGGAGCCCCGGCGGGTGACCGTCTGGCCGACGGACGGGGTGCCGGCACTGGTGATGTCCTGGCTGCCGACGGTGCCCGCGTGGGACACCGAGCCGGTGTACTTGATGATGCCGTAGTCGTTGCCGGGGAAGCTGCTGCCCGCGGTCGGGCCGATGCTCGCGCCGGAGCCGGTGGTCCACGGCGGGTTGCCGTCGGTGCAGTGACCGGCGGTCAGGGCGTAATAGGTGCTGCCGCTGCGGACGTTGAAGCCCAGCGAGCAGCGCCAGCTGGGGGCGTAGATGGCGTCGCCGCCGGAGATGAACTTGCGGAAGGTGCCCGCGATGCGGTCGATGCGGACCGCGTCGGCGTTGCCGCCCGCGGCCCGCTCGATCTTGGCGATCCCCGCCTGGGAGACCGTGCGGTCGGCGGTGACGACCAGGGTGTGGGTCCTGCTGTCGACCCGCCAGGCGGTGCCCGCGACATCCGCGGTACGCACCGCGTTGCCGGCGGCGGTGAGCTGGGTGGCGCTGAACGTCCTTGTGGGGGCGGGGTTCTGCGCATTGGCGGTGGGGATGGCGATGGCACCTACGGCCACCAGTCCGGACGCCACGGCGATCAGCCGGGTGCGTCTCGCTACGCCGCTGCGGGGGGTGGTGCGCTCGTTCCTCACTGATTCCTCCGAGGGGGATCGGGGGCCGCCGGTGGGCGGCCCGTGAGGCGCAGCCGAAGGGCACGCGGGAATCCGCACGTTCATTTTCAGCGTGCCCCTGACAAGCGCTGAGCGGAGTTTCGGGTGCGCCGCCCCCGCAGCGCAAGAGGGTCACACGATTGTCTTGTGCCGGTTACACGTTTCCCCTGGCCGCATCCCCCGCAACACGCCGCCCCGGCAGCCTTGTCGACGGCTGCCGGGGCGGCGCCGACCCCCTCGGTCGGAGCTGGGACGGATCAGCGGACGTTACGGTTCCGCTCCCCGGCCGACAGACAGGGCGGCGGGCAGGGCGTTGCCGGAAGCGGCAGCCCCACGGGGAGCGTGGCGCCGCGCCGGAGTGCTCCACCGGGCCGGAGGGCCCGGGACCGGCGGGGCATGTGCGCTGGTCCCGCCCACGAACCGACCGCCGGGTCAGGTTCGCCCTCCGCTGACCACTTGCCGTCGACCAAGGGTCAGGTACCGACCGTGACGTTCTTCATACTGTCAGTTTCCTTACGGGGCGCATAAGCTGATGCCGCGCCACCCTCTTTGCACCAGATGTGTCACGAACCCCCCGTGCGGCGGCTATCCACTTGGCACACTGTCGGCCTGATGGACGACGATAGGGGTACACACACAGACACCGCGGGTGAGAGGAGGCGTCAATGGGATCGGTGCGCAAGGCGAGCGCCTGGCTTGGCCTCGTCGACGACAGTGATGACGAGCGCTACTACGACGACGACTACGCCGAGGGACCCGATGCCGGCGACTCGGGCGAGAGCCCCTGGGTCACCGACCCCCGGATCCGGGTGGCCGACGAGGCCGCCCAGGACCAGGGCACCCGCATCGCCACGGTCACCCCGGAGAGCTTCCGGGACGCCCGCGGCATCGGCGAGCTCTTCCGGGACGGCGTCCCGGTGATCGTCAACCTGACGGCCATGGAGCCCTCCGACGCCAAGCGGGTGGTGGACTTCGCGGCCGGCCTGACCTTCGGTCTGCGCGGTTCGATCGAGCGGGTCGCCACCCGGGTGTTCCTGCTGACCCCCGCCGACTACAAGGTCGTCAGCGGCGAGGCCCGCGCCCACCGCAACGGCGGCTTCTTCAACCAGAGTTGAGCGCGACCCGCGGGTGTCCGGCCGGGGGTCCGGGGGCTCGCAGCGGCAGAAGCAGGTGGGCGGGCCCCCGGATCGCGCGGCGACCGGCGTCAGCGGGCGAGGCCGCTCACCGGAAGGCGTCCAGACCGGTGAGCGCCTTGCCGAGCACCAGCTGGTGCATCTCGACGGTGCCCTCGTAGGTGAGCACCGATTCCAGGTTGGTCGCATGCCGCATGACGGGGTACTCCAGCGAGATCCCGTTGGCGCCGAGGATCGTCCGGGCCGTGCGGCAGATCTCGATCGCCTCCCGTACGTTGTTCAGCTTGCCGAAGCTGATCTGCTCGGGGCGCAGCCGCCCCGCGTCCATCCGCCGCCCCAGATGATGGGCCAGCAGGATCCCCTTGTGCAGTTCGACGGCCATGTCGGCGAGCTTGGCCTGGGTGAGCTGGAAGCCGCCGATGGGCTTGCCGAACTGCTCCCGCGTCTTCGCGTAGTCCAACGCCGCCTCGAAGCTGGCGCGGGCGGCTCCCATGGAGCCCCAGACGATGCCGTAGCGGGCGTGGCTGAGGCAGCCGAGCGGGCCGCGCAGCCCGGTGACGTCGGGGAGCACCGCGTCGGCCGGCAGCCGTACGTCGTCCATGACGAGTTCGCTGGTCACCGAGGCCCGCAGGGACCACTTGTGCTTGATCTCGGGGGCCGAGAACCCCGGGGTGTCGGTGGGGACCACGAAGCCGCGGATGCCGTCGTCGGTACGGGCCCAGACCACCGCGACCCCGGCCACCGAGCCATTGGTGATCCACATCTTGCGCCCGTTGAGCACCCAGTCGCCCCCGCTCCCGCGCTTGGCGTGGGTCCGCATCGCCGCGGGGTCGGAGCCGTGGTCGGGCTCGGTCAGGCCGAAGCAGCCGATGATCTCGCCGGCCGCCATTCCGGGCAGCCACCGCTGCTTCTGCTCCTCGGAGCCGAAGCGCCAGATCGCGTACATGGCCAGCGAGCCCTGGACGGAGACCA
Source organism: Streptomyces caniferus (assembly GCF_009811555.1). GTDB lineage: Bacteria > Actinomycetota > Actinomycetes > Streptomycetales > Streptomycetaceae > Streptomyces > Streptomyces caniferus. The sequence continues at coordinate 1,989,074 of NZ_BLIN01000005.1, forward strand.
GCGAGCGGATGCCGGAGTCGGCGGCCTCCAGTTCCAGGCAGGCCAGGCCGTACTGGACGGCGGAGGCGCCCGCGCAGCCGTAACCGGTCAGGGACATCCCGAGGGCGCCGAGGGAGCCCAGTTCGCGGGCGAGTTCGCGGATGCCGGGGAGTTCGCCGCGCTCGTACCAGTCGGCGATCTGCGGCAGGACCCGGTCGGCGGCCCACCCGCGGACGGTGTCGCGGACGGCGCGGTCCTCGTCGGTCAGCAGGTCGTCGAGGCCCAGGGGGTCACCGGGGTCGAACGGCGGGACCGCAGAGGAAGCTGCGGACGGCTTTGCGGACATGGCGGGGCCTCCGGCGGGTTCAGCGCTCGCGCGAAAAACTAGCAGCGGTAGTTATCTCGCTTCCGACGGTACGGCCCGCGATGCCGCGCGGCAAGGGTCACCGCCGCGCGGCGGGGCGGCCGCAGGCGCGTCGCGCCGGTCAGCGCCCGGAGTTCGCCGGGGCGGGCTCGCCGTCGCGGCCGGCGCCGGCCGTGCCATCGGCCGGAGCAGGCTCCCCGTCCGCCTCGGCCCGCTCCGTGGAGTCCGCCGCCCGGCGCGGCAGTCGCAGCGCGATGCCGGCACCGATCAGCAGCAGCACGGCGCTGGCGACGAGGGTGACGTGCAGCCCGTGGACGAAGGACTCCCGGGCGGCCTCGCGCAGCGTGGCCCTGGCGTCCTCGCCCAGACCGGCGGCCACCTTGTAGGCCTCGCCGAGGGAGTGCGCGGCCGAGGCGGAAGCCCGCCCGGGGACGCCGTCGACGTGGTTCAGGCCCGGGGCGTAGGCGGCGTTCATGACGCTGCCGAGCAGGGCGACACCGATCCCCGCGCCGAGTTGGTAGGAGGTCTCCCCGATCGCGGCGGCGCCGCCCGACTGCTCGGCCGGGGCCTCGCTGAGCATCGACTCGTACGCCCCGAACAGCGTGGACTGGAAGCCGAAGCCGAGCAGGACGAAGCCCGTGGACAGCAGCCACGGACGGTCCTGGCTGCTCATCGCGGTCAGACAGAGCACCGCGACGGCGGTCAGCACGAAGCCGAGGGAGACCATGGCGCGCGGGCCGACGGCCTGCAGCATCTTCGAGCCGGTCAGGCCGGCGGCCATCGCCGCGAAGACCAGCGGCAGCATCCGCAGGCCGGTCTCCAGCGGGCTCAGTCCGAGGACGAGCTGGAGGTACTGGACGGCGATCAGCTGCAGGCCCACCAGGGCGAGCATGGCCAGCACGATGCAGCCGACGGAGGTGCCGAAGGCGGGCCTGGCGAACAGCCGCATATCGATCAGCGGGTGCTCGCGGCGGCGCTGGCGGCGGACGAACAGGACCAGCAGCAGCACGCCGAGGACGATGGGCAGCAGGGTGGTCGGGCCCACCACGGCAGCGCCGCTGCCGATCCGCTTGACGCCGAGGACGATGCCCAGCACGCCGAGCGCCGCGACGACCGCGCCGATCACGTCCCAGGGGCCGTTGCGCTCACCACGCGACTCCGGCAGCAGCCACCGGCCTATCAGCAGCATCGCGGCCATCATCGGGATGTTGATGAGGAAGACCGAGCCCCACCAGAAGTTCTCGACGAGGAAGCCGCCGAGGACCGGACCGACCGCGGCGCCGACCGCGGCCACCGCGCTCCACACCCCGATGGCGACCGCGCGCTCGCGCCGGTCGGGGAAGACCTGCCGCAGGATCGACAGCGTGGCCGGCATGATCATGGCGCCGCCGATGCCGAGCAGGGCGCGGGCCACCATCAGGATCTGCGGGTTGGGCGCGAGCGCGGCGGCGGCCGAGGCGAGGCCGAAGAGGCCGTAGCCGAGGAGGAGGACGCGGCGGCGGCCGACGCGGTCGCCGAGGGTGCCGAAGAGGATCAGCAGTGAGGCCGCGATCAGCGGGTAGACATCGACGATCCAGAGGAGCTCCACCGGCCCCGGCCGCAGGTCCTCGGTGACCGAGGGCACGGCGACGTACAGGATCGTGGTGTCCAGCGCGACGAAGAGCAGGCTGACGCACAGCACGATCAGCACGGTCCAGCGATTCGCGCCGCCGCCTGTGAGCCGGGGAACACCAGCCGTCCGTCCACTGCCGGACGCCGTCGTCCCGGACATGCAGCACCTCCAGTCATGCTCTCGCGGCCACGGATCAGGGCGCGAAAACGCCCCGGGGGAACCGGCGGCACAAGCGAGTAGGGACGTCAGACTACGCGAGTCCCGGTGGGTGCCGCGTGGCTCACCTCACGATGAGACGCGCATCGCAGCCCGGTACGTTGCGCCTCCCGCCGTCGGCAATCGTTCTTCGGCCACCTGGATAATCGTCGGGATGAACGATCTTGCCTCCGCCGCCGTACCCGGCCGCCCGCCGTGCGACGTCCCCGCCGCACGCGCCGCGCTGCGCCGGGCCGCACCCGCGCTGGCGGCCTTCGCGGCGATCCGGCTGCTGGGACTGGTCGTTCTCGCGGTGTGGTCGACGGCCGACGGCAAGGACTGGCACACGCTGCTGACCGCGCGCTGGGACGCGCTCTGGTACACCCGGGTCGCCGAGCAGGGCTACGGCTACACCGTGCAACTGCCCAACGGCGACGTGCACTCCAACCTGGCGTTTTTCCCGCTGCTGCCCTGGCTGGAGCGCGGACTGTCGGCCCTGACGCCGCTGTCGCCCGCCGACGCCGGGCTGGTGGTGACATGGCTGGCCTCACTGGCTGCGGCCTGGGCGCTCTACGCGACCGGCGAGCGGCTCCACGGGCAGCGGGCCGGGATCGCCCTGGCGGCGCTGTGGGCCGCGCTGCCGGTCGGGATCGTGCAGTCGATGGCGTACTCGGAGGCGCTGTTCACCGCGCTCGCCGCCTGGAGCCTGTACGCCGTACTGACCGGGCGCTGGGTGTGGGCGGGCGTACTGACCTCGCTGGCCGGGCTGACCCGGCCGGTGGGCGCGGCGGTGGTCGCGGCCGTGTGGATCACCGCGGCGGTGACGCTGTGGCGGCAGCGGACCGGCGGCGTACGGCTGCGCGCGGCGCTGCGCGCGCAGCCGGGTCTGCTGCCCGGCGTGCTGCTCGCCCCGCTCGGCTGGTGCGGCTTCTTCCTGTGGGTGGGGGCGCGGCAGGGCTCGTTCACCGGCTACCTGGACGTCCAGGGCAACTGGGGCAACGGCTTCGACGGGGGGATCGCCTTCGGCACCTTCGCCTGGCACCAGTTGTCGGGACCCGCCTTCGCCGCCGGCCTCGGGCTGCTCGTCGGCGTCGGGCTGGTGATCTGGCTGTATCTGCGCGGCGTACGGCAGGGCCAGCCGCTGCCGCTGGCGGTCTACGGCGGGACCGTGCTGCTGCTCGCGCTGACCGCCAAGGGCTACTTCGGGTCCAAGCCGCGGCTGATGCTGCCGGCCTATCCGCTGCTGCTGCCGCTGGCGGTGGGGCTCGCGCGGTGGCGCCCGGTACGGGCCTGGCTGGTCGTCGGCCTGGTGGCGGCGGGCTCGGCGGCGTACGGGGCGTTCTGGCTGAACGGTTCGGGGCCTCCGTGACCCCCGGGAACACCCCGTGACCGGACGATCTCCTTCCGTGACGACCCCTCGGGGAAACGTCGCGCGGCCCCCGGGCAAAGGCCGGATAAACTCTGCCCGGAGAAAAGCAGATAAGGCGCTCAGGGTGACGACACGCGGATCCGGGGAGAGGTTTGAGAATCGCCGGGAATTCCCCGCCAAATCCTTGTGGCGAAGCCTCGATTGAGACACATTCCACATCACATCGTCATTACAAAGCGCACAGTTTGACCAAGCACCTACATCACACGCGGTAACGTCGATTGAGTGCGTACCGATGACAAGCTCGACCAGATGGAGGAGCGCCCGACCGATCGCGCCCGACCACCCCGCATGACCCGGACCCGCCTGTGGCTGTTCTGGGGCACGCTGGCGGTGTATCTCGCGATCGTGGCCGGAGTGCTGGCCACTTCATGGCTGGTCACGTTCGACTGGCAAGTCATGTTCTTCAGGCCCTACAAGCAGTGGCCTGAGATCCATGCCTTCCTCGACTACTTCGTTGTACTGGGGCAGCGCGGACCGACCGCGGTGGCCGTTGCGGCCTGGCTGGGCTGGCGCTGCTGGCGCCAGCGCAACCTCCACCCGCTGCTGGTGCTCGGCGCCTCGCTGCTGCTGCTGAACATCACCGTGGGCGCCGCCAAGCTCGGCATGGGCCGGCTCGGCCCGCACTACGCGACCGTGGTCGGCGCCAACGAGATGGGGCTCGGCGGCGACATATTCCCCTCGGGCCACACCGCGAACGCCGTGGTGACCTGGGGCGTGCTGGCCTACCTGGCGACCACCTCGCTGCGCCGCCGGACGCTGTCCGTGATCGCCGCGCTGGGCGCGCTGGGCGTCGGCATGACCACCGTCTACCTCGGCACCCACTGGGTCAGCGATGTGCTGCTCGGCTGGGCGGCGGGTCTGCTGGTGCTGCTGGCGATGCCGTGGCTGGAGCCCGGGGTCACCTGGTTCGAGGACCGCCTGATGGGCATCCTGCTGCGGCTGTGGCTGCGGCTGCGCCCCGATTCGCTGCGCGGCCCGCTGCCGGTCGGCTCGCTGGCCCCCGGCGTGTCCCGGCAGCGCATCGCCCCCGACGGCGAGTTGCTCGTCCGCGAGCCGATCCCCGCGGGTACGGGCAGCCGGTCCGCCCACACCCCGGACGGCTGGCCGCACCACCCCTCGCGCCCGTACACCATCCGCTCGGAGCGCGCCCCGGCCACCCCGGCGGGCAGCCGGCGGCCGCCGCACGCGGACCGCATGCCGCGCACCTCGCCGCTGAGCCCGACCTCCGGGCGCGGCCGCAACGCGAGCGGCTGAGCGCACCGCGAGCAGCGGGGCCGGTACGCACACCCCACCCCGCAGCGAAGGCCCCGCCCGCTCTTCACAGAGCGGGCGGGGCCTTCGTCGTGGGTACGGCGGTCAGCCCTGCCAGGTGCGGCGCACCGTGCCGTCCTCGACCTCGAAATTGAGGCGGCCGGCGAGGTACTCCATGGTGATGATCGCGCCCGGGGGCAGCGAGCGGACGGTCGTCCAGCCACGCCCCCCGGCCTGCTCCTCGGCGTCCTGCTGGGCGAGGCCGACATACGCCTCGATGTCGTCCTGAGGGTTGTCCGGAAGGTTCGGTACGTCAGCCATGACAGCCACCGTAGGCGTCCGCGCCGGCCCGCGGAAGGCCGGCCCTCGCACACCTCGGTGACCACCCGGTCCGTCATTGGTCACACTTGTGTCACAGCGAACGTTCGTGCGTTTGCCGGAACTTCCGTCACCCTTACGCGCCGTACGACCGCGCATCCGGGTGGAAATTTGGACGGCCGGAATTCCGCCTTGATCGCCTGCGAAACGGGAGCAGTCGCTCGGCACATCGCGGCAAGCCGTCCGAAAACAATCCCCCGTAAAAGCCGGATTCCCCTTATCCGAAGTCCTTTATCGGCCGCCGGGAAATTGCCCAACGCGCCACAATCCGCACACATTTCCCGCACATCGCCCCGCTTGCCGGTCCCGTGCCCTCCCCCGGCCCGTCGGCCGCCCTGTCCGCAGGCCCGCCCGATCCCACCGGAACGGACCGGAGCGCCACCTCGCTCTGCGCGTCCCGCCCGAGCATCATGTGCCGGGCCCCAGTACACCTTCGACGAACGAGGTGCGGATGGTTACGGACACCGGCCGGGCGGACCTCCGGCCCCCGGGGGCCCGGCGCCGCGGGGCGGTGCTGGTCGACTGGCTGACGACCACCGACCACAAGAAGATCGGGCACCTCTACCTGATCACCGCGTTCGGATTCTTCCTGGTGGGTGGCCTGCTGGCGCTGGTGATGCGTGCCGAACTGGCCCGCCCGGGGCTGCAGATCATCAATGCGGAGCAGTACAACCAGGCTCTGACCATGCACGGCACGATCATGCTGCTGCTGTTCGCCACCCCCGCCTTCGCCGGCTTCGCGAACGAGATCATGCCGTTGCAGATCGGCTCGCCCGATGTGGCCTTCCCGCGGCTGAACATGTTCTCGTACTGGCTCTTCCTCTTCGGCGGCCTGATCGTGCTCGGCAGCTTCCTCACGCCGTACGGTGGCCCGGCCTTCGGGTGGACGGCCTACGCCCCGCTGAACTCGATGGTCCGCTCCCCCGGCGTCGGCGCCGATATGTGGATCATGGGGCTGGCGCTGGCCGGCTTCGGCACCATCCTCGGTGCCGTCAACTTCATCACCACGATCCTCGTGCTCCGGGCGCCCGGGATGACGATGTTCCGGATGCCGGTGTTCACCTGGAACATCCTCTTCACCTCGATCCTGGTGCTGATGGCCTTCCCCGTCCTGGCGGCGGCGCTGCTGGTGCTGGAGGCGGACCGGCAGTTCGGGTCGGTGGTGTTCGAGGCGCAGTGGGGCGGTGCGCTGCTGTGGCAGCACATGTTCTGGTTCTTCGGCCACCCCGAGGTCTACATCATCGCGCTGCCGTTCTTCGGCATCATCACGGAGATCATCCCGGTCTTCTCCCGCAAGCCGATCTTCGGCTACGTCATGCTGATCGGCGCGACGATGGCCATCACGGCCCTGTCGGTGATGGTCTGGGCGCACCACATGTTCGTGACGGGGGCGGTGCTGCTGCCGTTCTTCTCCGTCATGTCGTTCCTGATCGCGGCGCCGACCGGAGTGAAGTTCTTCAACTGGATCGGCACCATGTGGCACGGCTCGGTGTCCTTCGAGACGCCGATGCTGTGGTCGATCGGGTTCCTGGTCAGCTTTCTGTTCGGCGGACTGACCGGCGTCATCCTCGCCTCACCGCCGATGGACTTCCACGTCACCGATTCCTACTTCGTCGTCGGGCACTTCCACTACGTCGTTTTCGGGACGGTCGTCTTCGCCACGTACGCGGGCTTCTACTTCTGGTGGCCGAAATTCACCGGCAAGATGCTCGACGAGCGGCTGGGAAAGATCCACTTCTGGACACTGTTCGTCGGCTTCCACACCACCTTCCTCGTCCAGCACTGGCTGGGCGTCGAAGGCATGCCGCGGCGCTACGCCGACTATCTGGCCGCCGACGGCTTCACGGCCCTGAACACCCTCTCCACCGTCGGCTCCTTCCTGCTCGGCCTGTCCACGCTGCCGTTCCTCTACAACGTCTGGAAGACCACCCGGTACGGCTCCACGGTGACCATGGACGACCCCTGGGGCTTCGGCCGCTCGCTGGAGTGGGCGACCTCCTCTCCGCCGCCCCGGCACAACTTCACGACCCTTCCGAAGATCCGTTCCGAGTCCCCGGCGTTCGACCTGCACCATCCGGAGGTGGGGAAGCAGCCGGTGGTGGCGCCGCCAATGCCCGGGAGAGCCGGTCCCTGATCTCCCGGATGCGGCTGTGCAGCTCCGGCGGCTCACGGACCTCGAAGTCGAAGCCCGTCAGCGCGATGTGGATCACCATCACCTCCAGGCTGTGCGCCCCCGTGCGCAGCAGACAGGACCGCTCGTCGACGGCTTCGAGCGTCCCGGCGGCCGGGCCGATGCGCTCCGCGGCCCGCTCCAGCGGGGCATGCAGCAGCACGGTGGCCTGCCGTGCGTAGACCCGGGTGGAGATGCCCTGGGCGACGTACGCGGCGAGGTCCGGGGCCGGCGGCGGGCGGGGCGTGAAGCGCGGCCCGTGCGGCGGGGTGGGGGTGAGGCGGTCGGCCCGGTAGGTGCGCCAGTCCGCGCGGTCCACGTCCCAGGCGACGAGGTACCAGTGGCGCCGGGCACAGACCAGGCGGTGCGGCTCCACGGTGCGGCGGGAGACCGTGCCGTCGTGGGTGGTGTAGTCGAAGCGGAGCCGGTGGCAGTCCCGGCAGGCGTGCGCGAGCTCGGTGAGGAGGGTGGGGTCGACCCGGGGGCCGCCGCTGCCGAGCAGCGGGACGGTGAAGGCGTTCAGCGCACCGACCTGGCGCTGCAGCCGGTGCGGCAGCACCTGCTCCAGCTTCGCCAGCGCGCGTACGGAGGACTCCTCGATGCCCTCGACACCGCCCGCCGCGGCGGTGCGCAGCCCGACCGCGACCGCCACCGCCTCCTCGTCGTCCAGCAGCAGCGGCGGGAGTTCGGCGCCGGCACCGAGGCGGTAGCCGCCGGCCGTGCCCGGCGCGGAGTGGACGGGGTAGCCGAGCTCGCGCAGCCGGTCGATGTCCCGGCGCACCGTGCGCGGGGTGATATCGAGCCGGTCGGCGAGCTCCGCGCCGGACCACTCCCGGTGCGCCTGCAGCAGCGAGAGCAGACGGAGCAGACGTGCCGAGGTCTCCAACATGGCCCGAGTCTCCCAGCCTTTGCGGACACCTGCGGTCCTCGATGAGGTCACCGGGACCGCAGGCAGCGCCCCGTCAGCTCTCCGTGGCTCCCGCGACCCGTACGGCCAGGTCGTTGTCGAGCGTGTAGTACGGGCCGACCCTGAGCTCCTCCGCGTCCGCGTGCACCGGCAGCGCGGGGTAGCTGAAGACCTGCTTCTTGTCGGCGATGTCGTCCAGGAGGCGGGCGATGCGCACCGGCGGGGCGCCCTCGGCGGGGCGCAGCCACAGGTCCCACGGCTCGCTGCCCCGCTCCCAGTGGCCCGCCAGCTCCTCGTAGGGCAGTGCGAAGGTGAACTCCGGGCCCTCGACGGTCAGCGGGACGGTGACCGTGACCGGCGCGGAGTCCGGGGCGGCCGGGGTACGGCGCGACCGGGCCTCGGCGCGGGCACCGGCGCCCGGCGAGGCGCCGTAGAGCCGGCCGGAGACCGTCATGCCGTCGGGGGTGACAAGGATGTCACCCGCTTCGGCATGCGGTCCGCGCAGCCAGCTGCGCAGCGCGAGGTTGCCGAACTTGGTCGCGTACGGGATGCGCACACCGAGCCGGCCGATGCCCGCCAGCGGCCGGCGGTCCACCAGGGACCGCAGGTCGTTGAGGCCCGGCAGCAGGCGTTGCGGGTCCCGGCCGTCGCCGAGGTCGGCGTAGGCGTTCCAGCGGCCCTCGGCGAGGGAGACGGTGCTGGGCAGCACGGCGCGCAGGCGCCCGGCGCCGTTCGGCCCGAGCGGCAGCCGCACCTCGTCGTCCGCACCGTCGCCGCCGCGCAGCCGCAGCACCAGCGCCGCGCTCCAGGCGGCCGGGGTCTCCTGAGGGGCGTTCAGATCGAAGGTGAGGCCGCCCGCGGAGTCCGCGATGCAGTCGGCCCGCAGTTCCACCGGCGCCGCCTCGTTCCCTTCCTCCGGCCGCTCGGGGCGGTGGGTTCCCGCACTCGCCGGAACCATGGGTTCCTGGTCGATGGCAGAGGACTCCTTCATCTCGTCTCCGGTCACAATCAGTTGGCTCGACGCCGTCATACCGTCCGCACCCCTCTCAGCGCGGCGCGGGCCGCATCCTTGGTGGCGTATGCGCCGCCGAGCAGGGCTCCGCGGGCGCGATGCAGGCTGCCGCGCAGCCGGTTGCCCCGCCCGCGGGCGAGCAGCTCACCGAAGAGCTCCTCATAGCGTCCGGCGACCGCGGCGGGGTCGAAGCGGGCCGACGAGACCAGCGCGGCCCCGCCCATCCGCTTGCGGGCGGCGTCGTCGTTGATCAGCGTGAGCAGCGAGCCGGCCAGCGCCTCCGGATCGCCGACCGGCACCAGCCGGCCGTCCACCCCGTCGTCGATGATCTCGCCGGGGCCGTGCGGGCAGTTGGTGGCGACGACCGGCAGCCCGCAGCGCATGGCCTCGACGATCGTCATCCCGAAGGACTCCAGGCTGGAGGAGACCGCCGCGATCGAGCCCTTGGCCCACTCGGGCTCCAGGGGGTTGGCCGGGCCCATCAGGAAGACGTGGTTGTACAGGCCGAGTTCGTCGATCAGGGTGCGCAGGGCGGCCTTCTCGGCGCCGCCGCCGTAGATCCGCAGCCGCCAGTCGGGCCGCTCGGCGGCGACCTGGGCGAAGGCACGGATGAGGATGTCGTAGCGCTTGACGCGGGCGAGCCGGCCGGCCGCGACGACCCACTTGCCGCTGCCGTCGGCGGGCGCCAGAGCGGGCGCCGGCACGCTGTTGGGCACGGCCTCGACGCGTACTCCGGGCAGTCGCAGCGTCCGGCGGTAGGTACGGGCATCGGCCTCGGTGACGGTGGTGACCGCGTCGAGGCGCGGATAGGCGCTGCGCAGCGCCAGCTTGAGCGCCCTGCTGTGGGTGTCCAGGGTGAGGTGCTCCTGGCCTATCCGGACCGGGCCGCGGCGCGCCTGCTTGGCGATGTGCACATTGAGTCCGGGCCGGGTGCCGACCACCACGTCCGTCTCGATCCGGCGCAGATGCTGGGCTATTCGGCGGTCGGTGAGCTCGCTGTACTGGCCGAAACGGTTCTCGGCGGCGGGAAATATCCTGGCGGGACGGGCGTGCGCGGGGTCCGCGCCCTCGTAGCCGGGGCTGTTCTCCCTGATGTCCACGAGATGCCGCAGCGCGACCCGCGGACCGAGGTCGAAGACCGGGTCGTCGCGGTGGCGCAGTACGGACACGATCTCGACGTCGTGCTGCTCGGCGAGCGTTCGCGCGAGGTTGAACGTCGTCCGGATCGTCCCCCCGATGCCGTAGGCATTATGAATCAGGAATGAGATGTGCATCCGTCCCCGTGTCCCCTGGTCTTCCGGTCGTTCTGGTCTCCCCGTGGGCCGCGTCGCACCCCCCTCCCGATGGCGCGACGCGGCCCCCTGCTGACCGGTAGGACCGCGAATTGGGGTTCCTGGTTGGGCCTTTCGCCAAGTTGTTCCGCAAAAGTTAGGTCATCGGTAGCCGCGGCACGGAACCTCCCGGGTCCAAACCCCCTCCACCTTGCCGGGCGACCAGGCCTTCCGCCGGACCGGGCAGGGCCGCCGGACGCCGCCCCGGCCCTGCCGGACTCCGGCTGTCCGACCGTCAGTCGTCGTACGCAGGCCGGGAGTGCGACTTCTTCGGCGCCCGCGGGAGCCGGAGCTTGACGCCGGCCGGCAGTCTGCTGGGGTCGGGGCCGATGGTGGAGCGGTTGGCGCTGTACAGCGCCCGCCAGCCACCCTTCACGTGGTACTTCTCGGCGATCTCGCCGAGCGTCTCCCCGCGCCGTACGACATGGGTCCGGGCGGGCGGGATCAGCCCGTAGCGCTGGGCGCACTCGGGCCAGGCGCCCCACCCCTGGGCGGCCTGCACCCTCTTCGCGATCTTGATCTGCTCGCCGCGGCTGGCGAGGTCGGCCCGCTCCGCGAAGTCCAGGCCACCGAAGGCCTCCCAGGTGGGCTGCCAGAACTGCAGCCCGCCGTAGAAGGTGTTGCCGGTGTTGATGTGCCAGTCCCCGCTGCTCTCGCAGTCGGCGAGGCAGCCCCAGGGCCACTGGTCGGCGGCGCAGGCGTGCGAGGCCTTGCCGCCCCCGCCGTCGCCGCCCGCGCCGTCGGCGACGGCGTCGCCCGGCAGGCACAGCACCAGGGCAGCGGCCGCCGCGGTGAGCAGCCCGACGGATCCCACGAAGCGCCGAGGCGCCGAAGAGTTGTCCGACATAGCCGGTGACGGTAAGCAGCCGTCGGCCGCTGACCAGCGCGCCACGCCCTCCCGGCTCCGCACCCACCCGGTCCGGTGTACGGAACACCGCCGACTGCATCAGGTTCTGCGCAAGAGTTGGCGTTATGTGACCGCTTCTGGGACGGCTTTCCGCGGTTTTCCGCTGTGCGGGGATTGGTTCGATTCTGTTCCCGCCCTCGCGTGACTCCTGCCGCAGGTCACCCGTTGTCCTGGTACGAGCCGGGAGACCACCCGGCAGACGCACAGAGATCGAGGAGCCACCCGTGCCGCGCATGCTCGACGTCAGCGACGACGTTCGCGCCGAGATCGGCGACGAAGAAGCCGACCGCCTGCTGGCCGGTGGCGACGCCCCCGGCAGCTACGACTGCACCTCCTGCCGGACCCCCGGCGACAGCGAGCAGGAGCGCACCAGCACCGTCCTGTTCGTGGGCGAGGAGACCGCGGTGCTCGCGTTCGCCCATGCCACCTGCATCCCCTCGCAGGTCGTCCCGGTGTCGGAGGAGCAGCTCCAGGGAGCCGTGCGCTCCATCACCGGAGAGGACGCCGCCCCCGAGACCCCCGCCCCGGCCGTTCCGCTCCCCACCACCCCGCGTCAGGCGACCCTCGGGATCACCTGCGGCCTGGTGCTGGTCGAGAGCGACCTGCGCCCGGCCCTGGTGGTCGAGCCGGACGGCCCGATCGCGCGTCCCGGCTCGGTCGGGCCCCACGACGACTTCCTCCCGCTGCTCCTGGAGCAGGGCTTCCACCCGGTGACGGACATGAACCAGCTCCCGGCCCCGAACCCGGGCTGGTCCGCGCTGCTGGCCATGGGCAAGCTGCACGCCGTCCTGCAGCCGGGCAACGCCGGACAGCAGGCCGCCTGGTGGCAGGCCCACCAGCCGCTGGCCGTCTCCGACGGCTGGCGCGCCGCCGCCAACAAGGCGCAGTCGGTGCTGATGTACGCGGCGCCCGCCGGCTCCATCGGCCACCAGCCCCGCGAGGACCTGATGCGCGACGCGCTGGAGAACGCCGCGGCCAAGGGCGCCCTGGTCGCCGCGGAGATGCCGCTGGCCGGCACCTGACGGCCTCCCGGCACCCGATCGCGGGGGCAGGACCGCCATTCCGGACGGTCATGCCCTCGCGATCAGCCATTTCCGCCCGAAAGCCGCATCCCGCGGCCATCGGGGTCGTTGGCACATACGTGCACGCATACGACCCCTCCTCCCGCGCCCCGTACCCCCACCCGATCCCCGGCATGCGCCCGTCCCACGAACACCGGACGGCGCACACCACGGACCATGGCTCGGCCACGCCGATCTATGACGCGCTGTACGCCGAGTACCGCCGCTCCTTCCGGGCCCTGCCGGGGGACCGTACGGACGAGCCGGAACTCCCCGAGGTGCTGCGCGGTGCCGGGAACTGGAGCCGTACGGCGGCGTCCGCGGGCCACTGGGAGGTCGTGAGCCGGCCGTCGTACCACCCGCGGGGTCATGCCCCGGCGGCGCTGCCACCGGCTCAGCGGGACGCCCGGCCGCACGGACGCTGATCCGTCCACGCGGCCCGGGGCCCGCCGCTACTTCTTCTTGCTGCGCTTCTCGCGCACCCGCACGGAGATGTGGATCGGGGTCCCGTCGAAGCCGAACTCCTCGCGCAGCCGCCGCTCGACGAAGCGGCGGTAGCCGGCCTCCAGGAAGCCGGAGGCGAACAGCACGAAGCGCGGCGGCTTGGTGCCCGCCTGGGTGCCGAAGAGGATGCGGGGCTGCTTGCCGCCGCGGATCGGGTGCGGGTGGGAGGCGACGATCTCACCGAGGAAGGCGTTCAGCCGCCCGGTGGGGATACGGCTCTCCCAGCCCGCCAGCGCGGTCTCGATCGCCGGGACCAGCTTCTCCATGTGGCGGCCGGTGCGCGCGGAGACGTTCACCCGCATCGCCCAGGGGATCTGCACGAGGTCCCGCTCGATCTCCCGCTCCAGGTAGAAGCGGCGCTCCTCGTCGAGGGTGTCCCACTTGTTGTAGGCGATGACCAGGGCGCGTCCGGCCTCCACGGCCATCGTGACGATGCGCTGGTCCTGCACGCTGATGGATTCGGACGCGTCGATCAGGACGACCGCGACCTCGGCCTTCTCGACGGCCGCCGCGGTGCGCAGCGAGGCGTAGTAGTCGGCGCCCTCCTGGAGGTGCACCCGGCGGCGGATACCGGCGGTGTCCACGAACTTCCAGGTCTTGCCGCCCAGTTCGATCATCTCGTCGACCGGGTCGCGGGTGGTGCCGGCCTGCTCGTTGACGACCACCCGCTCCTCGCCGGCGACCTTGTTCAGCAGCGACGACTTGCCGACGTTCGGCCGGCCGATCAGCGCGATGCGGCGGGGGCCGCCGAGCGCGGCGCCGAAGGTCTGCGCGGGGGCCTCGGGCAGCGCGTCCAGCGCGGCGTCGAGCATGTCGCCGGTGCCCCGGCCGTGCAGCGCGGAGATCGGGTGCGGCTCGCCCAGACCCAGCGACCACAGCATGGCGGCGTCGGCCTCGCCGGACGGGCCGTCGACCTTGTTGGCGACCAGGACCACGGGCTTGCCGGACCGGCGCAGCAGCTTGACGACGGCCTCGTCGGTGTCGGTCGCGCCGACCTTGGCGTCCACGACGAAGACCACCGCGTCGGCGGCCTCGATCGCGAACTCGGCCTGCATCGCCACGGAGGCGTCGATGCCGAGGACGTCCTGCTCCCAGCCGCCGGTGTCGACGACCTTGAAGCGGCGGCCGTTCCAGTCGGCCTCGTAGGTGACGCGGTCGCGGGTGACGCCCGGCTTGTCCTCGACGACCGCTTCCCGGCGGCCGATGATGCGGTTCACCAGGGTCGACTTGCCGACATTGGGGCGGCCGACGACGGCGAGGACGGGCAGCGGGCCGTGGCCGGCCGCGGCGATGTCACCCCCGACCTCCTCGAGGTCGAAGCCCTCCTCCGCGGCGAGCTCCATGAACTCCGCGTACTCGGCGTCGCCAAGCGCACCGTGCTCGTCGCCGGTAGGGATCTGGTCGTTCATGAAGTCCGTTCCTCACGCATTCAATGTGCGGCTACTGCCGCGTGGTCCTCGTGGTCGGTGGGCCCCTCGTCCGCGGCCCACTACTCAAGTCTGGTTCAGCGCCCGGTCAGGCGCCTGGCCTCTGCCAGGTGGGCGGTCAGCCGCTCCTGGATGCGCACGGTCGCCTCGTCGAGCGCCTTGCGGGTGCGCCGTCCGCTGCCGTCGCCCGCCTCGAAGGCGGCGCCGAAGACGACGTCGACGCGGGACCGCAGCGGCGGCACCGCCGGGGTCAGCCGGCTGTGCCGCTCCTTGCTGCCGAGCACCGCCACCGGCACCACCGCGGCGCCGGAGCGCACCGCGAAGTACGCCAGGCCCGCCCGCAGGGAGGCGAAGTCGCCCTCGCCGCGGGTGCCTTCCGGGAAGATCCCCAGCACGCCGCCCTGTTCCAGCACCCCGAGGGCGTCGGTGATCGCCTTGCGGTCGGTGGTGTCGCGGTCCACCTTCAGCTGCCCGATGCCCCGCAGGAACGGGTCCAGCGGGCCGACGAAGGCTTCTTTCTTGATCAGGAAGTGCACCGGCCGCGGCGCGGTGCCCATCAGCATCGGACCGTCGATGCCGTGCGAATGGTTGACGGCGAGGATCACCGGTCCGGCCGACGGCACCCGCCAGGCGCCCAGCACCCGCGGCCGCCACAGCCCGTACATCAGGCCGATGCCGATCCGCCGTCCGACCGCGGCGCCCGCCTCGCTCGGGGCCTCGCCGCTGTCGGTCACCGGGCGACCCGCCCTGCCTTTTCGGCGCCGGCGCCCTCGATGAGGGTGACCACGCACTCGATGACCTGCTCCAGGGTCAGCTCGGTGGTGTCGACCTCGACGGCGTCGTCCGCCTTGGCCAGCGGGGAGGTCTTGCGGCCGGAGTCGGCGGCGTCCCGCTTGATCAGCGCCTCGCGGGTGGCGGCCAGGTCACCGGCCTCCTTGCCCTTGAGCTCGCCGCTGCGGCGGGCCGCCCGCGCCTCGGGGGAGGCGGTGAGGAAGACCTTGAGGTCGGCGTCGGGCAGGACGGTGATGCCGATGTCCCGGCCCTCGACGACGATGCCGTTCGGCGCCTCGGCGGCGATGCTGCGCTGCAGATCGGTGATCAGGGTCCGCACCTCGGGCACGGCGCTGACGGCGCTGACCGCGGCGGTGACCTCCTGGGTGCGGATCGGGCCCGCGGCGTCCAGGCCGTCGACCGTGATGGTCGGGGCGGCCGGGTCGGTGCCGGAGACGATCACGGGCTTGGCGGCGGCGTCGGCCACGGCGGTCGCGTCATCGACGTCGATGCCGTTGTTCAGCATCCACCACGTGATCGCGCGGTACTGGGCACCGGTGTCGAGGTAGCCGAGGCCCAGCTTGGCGGCCACGGCCTTGGACGTGCTGGACTTGCCCGTGCCTGCGGGGCCGTCGATGGCGACAATCACTGCTGCCGGGGCGGTCCGGGCGGCGGTTTCCACGGTGACGAACACCTTTCTTGTACACGGGGCGGGGGTCCAAGGCCATAAGGGCCTCGGACAAGGTTACTGGCTCACCCGCACGGCGCCGTCCACGGTGTCACTGCCGGATGGACCAGCCCCGCTCGCGCAGCTCCGCGATCAGCCCCGGCACCGCCTGCGGCTCGACCATGAGCTGGATGAAGCCCGCCTGCTGGCCGGTGGCGTGCTCGATGCGGACGTCCTCGATGTTGACCCCGGCCCGGCCGGCGTCGGCGAAGATCCGGGCCAGCTCGCCGGGCTGGTCGCCGATGTAGACGGCGACGATCTCGTAGACGGCCGGGGCGGCGCCGTGCTTGCCGGGCACCCGCTCGCGGCCCGCGTTGCCGCGGCGGAGCACGTCCTCGATGCCGCCGACGCCGTCGCCGCGCTTGGCCTCGTCGGCGGACTCCAGGGCCCGCAGCGACCGTACCGTCTCGTCCAGGTCGGCGGCGACCTCGCTCAGCACATCGGCGACCGGGCCCGGATTGGCGGCGAGGATGTCGATCCACATCGCCGGATCGGAGGCCGCGATCCGCGTCACATCCCGGATGCCCTGGCCGCAGAGGCGTACGGCGGTCTCGTCGGCGCCCTTGAGGCGGGCGGCCACGAGGCTGGAGACCAGCTGCGGGGTGTGCGAGACGAGAGCGACGGCGCGGTCGTGCGCGTCGGCGCCCATCACCACCGGGACGGCCCGGCACAGGGCGACCAGCTCCAGGGCGAGGTTGAGCACCTCGGTGTCGCCGTCGCGGGTCGGGGTGAGCACCCAGGGCCGGCCCTCGAAGAGGTCGGCGGTGGCGGCCAGCGGGCCGGAGCGCTCCTTGCCGGCCATCGGATGCGTGCCGAGGTAGCCGGAGAGCTCGCAGCCCATGGCCTCCAGCTCACGGCGCGGGCCGCCCTTGACGCTGGCGACGTCGATGTAGGCGCGGGCCGCCCCGCGCCGGATGGCACCGGCCAGTGCCCCCGCGACATGCGCCGGCGGCACGGCCACGATGGCCAGATCGACCTTCTCCGGGGGCGCCTCCGCGGTGCCCGCGCCGAGCGCGGCGGCCGTCAGGGCCTGGGCCTGGTCGTGGTCCTCCAGGAAGACCTGGACGCCACGCGCGGCCAGCGCCAGGGCGGCGGAGGTGCCGATCAGGCCCGTTCCGATGACGAGTGCGGTCCTCACTGCGCGATGTCCTTTCGCAGCGCGCCGGCCGCGCCGAGGTAGACATGGGCGATCCCGGCCTTGGACAGCCCGGTCTCGACATGGGCGAGCACCCGCACCACGCGCTCCATGGCGCCGGTGATGTCCAGCTCCTGGGCGCAGATCAGCGGGACGTCGGTGATGCCCAGGGCGCGCGCGGCGGCGGCCGGGAAGTCGCTGTGCAGATCGGGGGTGGCGGTGAACCACACGCTGATCAGGTCGTCCGCGCCCAGGTCGTTGCGTTCGAGGATGGCGGTGAGCAGCTCGCCGACCTGCTCCTGCATGTGCTCCGCGTCGTCCCGCTCCAGCTGGACGGCCCCGCGGACCGCTCGTACCGCCACGTCACTGCTCCCCTGCGTCCTGTGCCGCGCCACGCACCTGTGCGCGCACTGATCAGCGTAACCAGCCGCACCGACAATCCGTGCGCGCAGGCCGCCCGGCGAGACGGCCACGGGGCGAGGGCAGGCGTCCGTGCGCGCCGCGACCGGCCGTCCACCGACAGTGACACCGCTTCCGGAGTGCGGCATTCCGCCTTGGAAACCTGGTGACATTCACCCTCCCGCCAGCGACAATCGCCGCCATGTCCGAAGCCGCCGAAGGTCACACCCTGGTCGCCGAGCACACCGTCTACGCCTGTGTGATGGGCTCGCGCGCCTTCGGTCTGGCCACGGAGACCAGTGACACCGACCGGCGCGGGGTGTATCTCGCACCCACCCCGCTGTTCTGGGGCTTCGAGAAGCCGCCGACCCATGTGGAGGGACCGCGCGAGGAGGAGTTCTCCTGGGAGCTGGAGCGGTTCTGCCATCTGGCGCTGCGCGCCAACCCCACCATCCTGGAGTGTCTGCACTCCCCGCTGGTGGAGCGGGCCGACGCCACCGGCCGGGAGCTGCTCGCGCTGCGCGACGCCTTCCTGTCCCGGCAGGCCCACCGCACCTTCGCGGGCTACGCCGGCGGTCAGCTCAAGCAGTTGCGGGCCGACGTGCGGCAGTACGGCGCGCCCCGCTGGAAGCACGCCATGCATCTGCTGCGGCTGCTGGCCTCCTCCCGCGATCTGCTCCGTACCGGCGTGCTCACGCTGGACGTGGGCCCGGACCGGGAGGAGCTGCTGGCGGTCCGGCGCGGGGAGGTGGCCTGGGACACGGTGGAGCGCCGGATGGCGCGGCTGGCCGAGGAGGCCGAGGCCGCGGTGTCCGGCTCGCCGTTGCCGGCCGAGCCGGACCGGGGCCGGGTGGCCGACTTCCTGTTCCGGGCCCGGCGGGCCTCGGCGCTCGGCTGAGGCGGGCCGCGGCACCCGGCGGGGGCGGGCCCGCTGTACCCGGCGGGGGGCGGGCCGCTGCACCCGGCCGCGGCGCCCGCTCGGACCCGCCTGCGCCCCTGCCTGCCGCCCGCCGTCCGCCGTCCGCTCAGCAGCCCAGCCGGGTCCGCACGATCAGGTCGTGCAGCGCATCGCGACCGCCGGGGGCGTCCGGGAGGGCGGTGGCCACCTGGGCGGCGTCCAGCCGGGCGTGCAGCGCCTCGATGTCCCTGCGCAGCCGCACCGCCTCCACCACCTCGCCCGCCGGGCCGTGTTCGGCCTCCTCCTTGGCCGCGATCAGCTCCGGTATGTAGGCGGGAGCCGCCGACTCGCCCGCCAGCGTGGGCAGATGGGGCTGCACCCGGCCGCTGTCCATGAGGTGGATGCCGGTGAGCAGCACCCGCAGCGTGTACAGCAGTGGCTTCAGCTCGCCGGTCTTCTCGAAGAGCCGCCACTGGGTCGTGGCGAAACCGCGGTAGTGGTGGGCGTGGTGGGAGGTGAGCAGGCCCGGGGCCAGCGCGGTCAGTTCGGCATGCACGGGGGTGGTGTGCACGACCAGCGGGGAGAGCAGCTGCTCCAGGACGTAGCCATTGCGGCGCAGAAGCAGCCGGGCGAATTTCCGCAGGTCGTGCGAGACCAGATCCATCTCGACGCCGTCTTGCTCCCACATCAGGGTGCGGGTCTCCGCAGGCTCGTGCAGGCCGACGAGGGCGGCCGTGGGCAGCAGGTGGGCGCCGCGCAGGTCGACGTCGGAGTCCCGGGACGGGAAGCCGTACAGATGCGCACCGGAGACCGTCGCGAAGACCAGCGGATCGTCCTGTTCCGCCACCACGGCGCCCAGGTCGACGGCGGGCAGCCCGGCCGCCCGGAGGACGGCTTCCCGTGCCGTGACGGAGGGGGTCTCACGCATCCCACGCCTCCCCCAGTGCCAGCAGTTCGTCGCGGTACTCGATACGGGAGGCCCACTCCCCGGGCCAGGCGCCGGCCCCGAGATGAGCGCCGGCGAAGGCGCCGCTGAGGCAGGCGATCGAATCGGAGTCCCCGGAGGTGCAGGCGGCCCGGCGCAGCGCGGTGAGCGGCTCGTCGGGGAAGAGCAGGAAGCAGAACAGGCCGGTGGCCAGCGCCTCTTCGGCGATCCAGCCGGCGCCGGTGGCCAGGCAGGGGTCGGCTTCCGGGTCCGGGGCGCCGAGCGCCGCGTCCAGGCGGTCCAGGACGCCGAGGCAGTCGTCCCAGCCGCGCGCGATGAAGGCCTCCGCGGACGGGTCCTGGCTCCGCCGCCACAGGTCGCCGAGCCAGTCCTCCCGGTAGACGGTGCGGTGGTCCTCGGCGTACGCCCGCAGCAGGCCGGGCAGTTCGGCGGGCGGGGTGCCGTCGGCGAGGGCGCGTACGGCGCGGGCGGTCAGATCACTGGCGGCCAGGGCGGTGGGGTGCCCGTGGGTCAGCGCGGACTGCAACTGCGCGGCGCCGGAGCGCTGCGGGAGGCTCAGGCCCGGCGCGAGCCCGATCGGCGCGACCCGCATATTGGCGCCGCAGCCCTTCGACCCCATCCGGGAGGCCTCGGCCCACGGCCGCCCTTCGTCGGCGAGCAGCGCACAGGCGCTCAGGCAGGTGGCGCCCGGCGCCCGGTTGTTGTCGGGCGAGCGCCACCAGGCGACGTACTCCTCGCGCACGGGCGCCGCCAGGCCGGACGGGGTGAGCGCACCGCGCCCCAGGGCCGTCCGCAGCCCGCGGCCCAGCGCCAGCGTCATCTGGGTGTCGTCGGTGACGAAGGCGGGGTCGGGCAGCGCCATCCGCCGCCAGGGGCCGCACTTGGCCAGGATCGACGGCACATCGTTGAACTCGGTGGGAAAGCCGAGCGCGTCGCCCAGAGCCAGCCCGATCAGCGAGCCGGTGGCGACGGTCCCCATTGCCCCCGTGGACATCATGAAAAAACCACCCCTTAATGTCGCAGTGACATTAAGGGGTGGCCGGGCGGAGCCGCAAGGAAGATTTCCTGCGTGCGGTCCCGCCGGAGGCGCTGCGGCCCGCCGGGCGCCGAGGCCTTAGAGCTCGACCTCGCGCATCAGCATGCCGACCTCGGTGTTGGTCATCCGGCGCAGCCAGCCCGACTTCTGGTCGCCCAGGGCGATCGGGCCGAAGCTCGTACGGACGAGCTTGTCGACCGGGAAGCCGGCCTCCGACAGCATCCGGCGCACGATGTGCTTGCGGCCCTCGTGGAGCGTGACCTCGACGAGGTAGTTCTTGCCGGTGTTCTCCACCACCCGGAAGTGGTCGGCGCGGGCGTAGCCGTCCTCCAGCTGGATGCCGTCCTTGAGCTGCTTGCCCAGGTCGCGCGGGAGGGGGCCCTGGATCGCTGCCAGGTAGGTCTTCTTGACGCCGTAGCGCGGGTGCGTCAGGCGGTGGGCCAGCTCACCGTGGTTGGTGAGCAGGATGATGCCCTCGGTCTCGGTGTCCAGCCGGCCGACGTGGAACAGCCGCGTCTCACGGTTGGTGACGTAGTCGCCCAGGCACTGGCGGCCGTCCGGGTCCTCCATGGTGGAGACCACGCCGGCCGGCTTGTTCAGCGCGAAGAAGAGGTACGACTGGGTGGCGACCGTCAGGCCGTCGACCTTGATCTCGTCCTTCTCCGGGTCGACCCGGACGCCCTGCTCCATGACGACCTGGCCGTTGACCTCGACGCGCGCCTGGTCGATCAGCTCCTCGCAGGCACGCCGCGAGCCCATACCGGCCCTGGCCAGCACCTTCTGCAGACGCTCGCCCTCCTGGTCGCCGAACGTCTTGGGGGTCTTGACCTGCGGCTTGTTGTGGCGGGCGCGGTTGCGCTCCTCCACCTGGGCGTCGTACTCACGGGGCCGTGCGGGCGCCTGGCCGCGGCCGCGCTGCGGGCCGCCCTTGGCACCGGGGCGGGCGCCCTTGGACGCAGCACCGGTACGCGGGCCGCCCTTGGCGCCGCCACGGGCCGCCGCGCCCCGGCTGCCCGTGCTCTTGGCGCCGCCGGTCTTGGAGCCGCCCTTGGGACCGCCGCTCTTGGCGCCGCCGCGCTCGTCCTTACCTCCCGGGCCGCCGGCGCCGCCGGTCCCGCCCACGTCGTAGCGGCGCTCCTCGGGACGGGGACGGCCGGCGCGCTGCTGCTTCTCGTCCCTCTTGCCCCCAGCCTTCGGCTGGGAGGTGCCCCCACCCGCGCCGCGGTAGTTGCCCCGCCCGCTGTCGTTGTTCCTGCCGCTGCTTCGCATCAATGATCCGTCTGAGAGTCGCCGCTGTCGTCTACGTCGAACGACGGGATACCTTCCGGGGAGTCGCCCTCGACCGCGTCCGCCTCCGGGAGGAACGGTGCGAGCTCAGGGAGCTCATCCAGGCCGCGCAGGCCCATCCGCTCCAGAAAGTAATTCGTCGTCCTGTACAGGATCGCACCTGTTTCAGGTTCCGTCCCCGCCTCCTCCACCAGGCCGCGCTGGAGGAGCGTGCGCATCACACCGTCACAGTTCACGCCGCGTACGGCCGAGACACGGGAACGGCTGACCGGCTGACGGTACGCGACCACGGCCAGAGTCTCCAAAGCTGCCTGGGTGAGCCGGGCCTGCTGCCCGTCCAGAACGAAGCTCTCGACCGCGTCCGCGTACGCGGCGCGGGAGTAGAACCGCCAGCCGCCGGCCACCAGCCGCAGATCGAAACCGCGCCCCTGACGTGCGTAGTCGTCGGACAGCTCGCGCAGGGCCAGCGCGATCGCGCGGCGGGGCCGCTGCAACACCCTGGCCAGGTGTTCCTCGGTCGCGGGCTCGTCGACGACCATGAGGACCGCCTCCAGCGCGGGCTTCAGCGCCAGCTCGGCGACGCCCAGCGTCCCGGCCGGTGCGCCGGGCCGGTCCCCCGGGACCTCGTCCGGGCCGGGCTCCGCCTCCGTGATGTCGTACGCCCCGTTGCCGGCCCCGCCGCTCATGCCCGCTCCTTCGCTGTGTGTGCCGCCTGCTCCGCCCCGTCGGCGCGCCCGCCCGGTTCCTGGTCGAACTCGTCCGTGACCACCGGCTCGGCCCCCTCCGCGCCCGTCCAGCGGACCTGCAGCGCCCCCAGGGCCTCCTCCTGCTCCAGGACCACCACCCGCTCCCGGTAGAGCTCCAGCAGGGCCAGGAAACGCGCCACGACGGTAAGGGTGTCCGGTGCGCCCGCGCACAGGTCCTGGAAGCTCGCCTCGCCCGCCTCGCGCAGCCGCGCCATCACCACCTCGGCCTGCTCCCGCACACTCACCAGCGGCGCATGGATGTGGTCCACGTAGACCTGCGGCCGGGCCTTGGGCTGCATCGCCTTCACCGCGAGCTCGGCGAACCCCTCCGCCCCGGTGCTGATGACCACCTCGGGCAGCAGTTCGGCGAGGTACGGCTCCAGCCCGACCGTACGGGGACAGCGGCGGGCCTCGTCCGCCAGCCGGCCGCTGAAGATGTCCGCGACCCGCTTGTAGGCGCGGTACTGCAGCAGCCGGGCGAAGAGCAGATCACGGGCCTCCAGGAGCGCGAGATCCGCCTCGTCCTCCACTTCGGCCGCGGGCAGCAGCCGGGCCGCCTTCAGATCCAGCAGGGTCGCCGCGACGACCAGGAACTCGGTGGTCTGGTCCAGGTCCCAGTCCGGCCCCATGGCCCGGATGTGCGCCATGAACTCGTCGGTCACCTTCGACAGCGCGACCTCGGTGACGTCCAGCTTGTGCTTGGAGATCAGCTGCAGGAGGAGGTCGAAGGGGCCCTCGAAGTTCTCCAGCCGGAGGGTGAAGGTGCCGTCACCGGCCTTGGGGGCAGGAGATCCGGGGGGAGAGTCACCGGGGGGTTCCTCGGGGGCGGGGCCGGAGTCGGCTGCCGGTGACGCGTCGTCGGTCTCGGGCGCCTCGGCCGCCTCGGCTACCTCGGGCGAGTCCGCCATCCTGGGCCCGTCCGACACATCGGGTCCGTCCGACGCATCGGGCCCATCCAGCGCCGAGGACCCGTCCGACGCCAAAGGCCCGTCCGCCCCCTCGGCCCCATCCGGCCCCCCAGACCCGTCAGGCCCGTCCAGCACCCCGGGCTCGTCCGGTGCCGCGGGCGCACCACCCGGTGCCACCGGCCCCGCGGCGGCCCCCCGCCCGAGAGGTCTGCGGGCGCGGGGCGCGGGGGCGTCGTCGTTCGTCGTCGGCATCGCGGTCCATGGTGCTGCGGTCCCGTGCCGGGGGCGACGGGCTGGTCACGGGCGGGAGACCCCGCCGAGGAGGCAGGCTATCCCGCGGCGCCCGCGTCCTGGCCGACCCCGACGCGGCCGGCCCCGCGCGGCGTGACGTTTTTGCACCATGACGACCGTCACAAAGAAATCTCCGCCACCATGGCGGGCGGCCGCGGCGAAGGCACCCGGCGGCGCCGAACCGGCCGCGCCCGGGCAGGAGCCGGACCGGGCGTCAGCGTCCCCGCAGCCGCCGCACCAGGATGCTGGCGTCGCCGCGCGACTCCAGGTCGGCGAGGACCACGGCGACCGCCTCGCGGACGATCCGGCCGCGGTCGACGGCGAGGCCGTGCTCGCCGCGCAGCACCAGCCGCGCGTGTTCGAGGTCCATGAGCTCCTCGGCGGAGACATAGACGGTGATCTTCTCGTCGTGCCGTTCCCGGCCGCTGGGGCGGCGGTTGGCGCCGCGGGAGCCACCGCGCCGGCGCCCCTGACCGCCGGCCTGCGCGGCCGCCGCGGCCGCGTCGGAACCTGCCTGGCCGCCCTGGCCCGCCTGCGCCCGGTGGCCCTTGGCGGTGTCGCCGTCGCCCTCCCGGCCGCTGTGCTCGGCCGGAGCCCCGACGGCGGGGACCCGCGGCGGCGTGGCCGGTCCGCCGTCACCGGCCGTCGCTGCCGGGGTGTCCCAGTTGCCCGCCCCGGACCGCCGCTGCCGTACCGCGGAGGCCGTCTCCGGCGCCTCCTCCGCCGTATCGGGCTCGCCGGCCGGTGCGGGCACCCGGGGCGCCTCGCCGTTGGCCGTGGAGCCGTTCGCCGAGCGGCGGGGGCTGGAGGGCTGCAGCCCCACTCCCCCGGTGGTACGGAACAGTTCGTCGGCTCCCGGCAGACTCACTCGGCGTGACACCGGGCGAGCACCTCCCTGGCGAGCTGGCGATAGGCGGCGGCGCCGACGGAGTTGGAGGCGTACGTGGTGATCGGCTCACCCGCGACGGTGGTCTCGGGGAAGCGGACCGTACGGCCGATGACGGTGTGGTAGACGTGGTCGTCGAAGGCCTCGACGACACGCGCCAGGACCTCGCGGCTGTGCACCGTGCGGGAGTCGTACATCGTCGCCAGGATGCCGTCGAGTTCCAGTTCGGGGTTGAGCCGTTCCTGGACCTTCTCGATCGTCTCGGTGAGCAGCGCGACGCCACGCAGCGCGAAGAACTCGCACTCCAGCGGCACGATGACCTTGTGAGCCGCCGTCAGGGCGTTGACGGTGAGCAGGCCGAGGGAGGGCTGGCAGTCGATGACGATGTAGTCGTAGTCGGCCAGCAGCGGCTTCAGGGCGCGCTGCAGGGTCGACTCGCGCGCGACCTCGCTGACCAACTGCACCTCTGCCGCTGACAAATCGATATTGCTGGGCAGCAGGTCCATGTTGGGGACCGCGGTCTTCAGGAGCACCTCGTCGGCCGACATGCCCCGCTCCATGAGCAGGTTGTAGACCGTCAGGTCGAGCTCCATCGGGTTGACGCCGAGTCCGACCGACAGGGCGCCCTGCGGGTCGAAGTCGACGAGCAGCACCCGTCGTCCGTATTCGGCGAGTGCGGCACCCAGGTTGATGGTCGAGGTGGTCTTGCCGACCCCGCCCTTCTGGTTGCACATCGCGATGATCTTGGCGGGGCCGTGCTCGGACAGCGGTCCCGGGATGGGGAAATAAGGGAGCGGGCGTCCGGTCGGGCCGACGCGTTCGCGGCGCTGGCGCGCGGCGTCCGGCGCGAGCGTCGCGGCGTACTCGGGGTCCGGCTCGTACTCCGCGTCCGGATCGTAGAAGTGCCCCTGGGGCAGGTCGTCGTAGTCGGCGAGACGGGCGGGTTCTCCACTGCCCCGGTCGCCGGCCATGGCGTTCACGTGATGGCCGTCCATGCTCTGGTGGGCTGTCGTGGAAATGCTCTGGTGGGCTGCGAAGGTGTGGACCGCGACGGAGCCGACAGCCTCGCGCCCCGAGGGGTCCTGGCCCCGTGCAACCACTCCTGGTTGACCACCTCCGGGAGAAAATGTCGACTCATTCACAAGTCGTCTTACCTCCTTGGATGTGACCAGGAAACTTTATCGATAGGTCAGCGTGGCACCATGCCGACGGTTGGCGACTCTATGGCGTGTCGGGCGTCCGCAGCAACACAATCCACCGGACCCGGCACGATGTGTCGGTAACCGGACCCCCGATGTCAAGGGCGCAAGTCGCATCGGCCCGAAGTTTCAGGGGTACGCGAAACGGCTAAAGGGTCACGTTCGCGGCGAGTTGGGAGCGGGCGTTCCGGAACATCGGGTTCCGTGCGCCGCAAACGGCTCCGGCCGGGCCTTGTCGACAAGGCCCGGCCGGATATGCAGCGTTGACGCGCTTCGTTGACGTCTCAGCCGAGGAGCGTGCGCAGTTCGACGTGCTCCAGGCCGTGCGCCTCGGCGACCGGGCCGTAGACGACCTTGCCGTCGTGCGTGTTCAGGCCCTTGGCCAGCGCCGGGTCACGGCGCAGCGCCTCGACCCAGCCGCGGTTCGCCAGCTCCACGATGTAGGGCAGCGTGGCGTTGGTGAGCGCGTGGGTGGAGGTGTTCGGCACCGCGCCGGGCATGTTGGCGACGCAGTAGAAGACCGAGTTGTGGACCGCGAAGGTCGGCTCGGCGTGCGTGGTGGGACGGGAGTCCTCGAAGCAGCCGCCCTGGTCGATCGCGATGTCGACAAGAACACTTCCGGGCTTCATCTTGGCGACGAGCTCGTTGGTGACCAGCTTGGGGGCCTTGGCACCCGGGATCAGGACCGCACCGACGACGAGGTCGGCCTCGACGACGGCCTTCTCCAGCTCGTAGGCGTTGGAGACGATCGTCTGCACCTTGGTGCCGAAGATCTTGTCGGCCTCGCGGAGCTTGTTGATGTCCTTGTCGAGCAGGGTGACGTGGAAGCCGAGGCCCACGGCGATCTGCAGCGCGTTCCAGCCGGAGACGCCACCGCCGATGATGACGGCCTTGCCCGCGTGGACACCGGGGACACCGCCGGGCAGCACACCGCGGCCGCCTGCCTGGCGCATCAGGTGGTACGCGCCGACCTGCGGGGCGATCCGGCCCGCGACCTCGGACATCGGGGCGAGCAGCGGCAGCTGGCGGCCGGCCGTCTCGACGGTCTCGTAGGCGATCGCGGTGGTGCCGGACTCCAGCAGCGCGTCGGTGCACTCCCGGGAGGCGGCCAGGTGCAGGTAGGTGAAGAGCGTCTGGTCCTTGCGAAGGCGGTGGTACTCCTCCGCGATCGGCTCCTTGACCTTCAGCAGCAGGTCGGCGGTGCCCCAGACCTCGTCGGCGGTGCCCAGGATGGTGGCACCGGCGGAGACGTACTCCTCATTCGTGATGGAGGAGCCGAGGCCGGCGTCCTTCTCGATGAAGACCTGGTGGCCGTGGCGGACGAGTTCGTTGACTCCGGCGGGCGTGATAGCCACGCGGAACTCGTTGTTCTTGACCTCGCGGGGGATGCCGACCTTCACGTCGATCACGGTCCTTGAAAGAGAGGGTGCAGGAGGAATTATCCCCTCATGCGATGCATGACGGAACTGACCGCGCTGAACGCGGCCCGGCCAGTCTATTGAAGGAGCTCTCGTTGTCTAGCCTTGCAAAGCATTAAATCTCGCGAGAAGCACTACCGATTTCGCAGGTCACTCGGAGTGATCTTCGAGGAGTCGCTCCCCCACGGCCCGATGGAGCCGTGCCGCTGCCGGATCTCCGAGCCGCTCGAGGGTGTCCGCAATCCGTAGCTGCAGTGCCGCCTCCAGTCGTCCGTCGCCCGCCTTCCGGGCGATACCGAGGGCTTCCAGACAGGTCCGCAGCGACTCCTCGGGGCGCCCCGCGTACTCCTGCACCCGGGCCACCTCACCGGTCGCCCGCGCCTGACCTGCCACATCGCCGGTCCTGCGGTACGTGCCGACCGCGGCCCGCCAGGCCTTGAGCGCCTCGCCCCACCGGCCCGCGTAGGTGTGCGCCCCGCCGATCTTGCCCATCAGCCGTGCCGCGTCCCCGCTCTCGCCGCGGGCCAGCCGCAGCTCCAGCGCCCGGCCGTACCAGTCCGCGGCCCGCTGCCAGTCGCCCAGCACGGTGTACGTACCGCCCAGCGACTCCAGCGCCCGGCCGGTCGCCACCGGGTCCTGCACCGAGCGTGCCGCCTCCAGCGCGCCCCGGTAGCGGGTGAGCGCCTGAGCGGTACGGCCCGCCTGCCCGTCCAGGTCCGCGAGGTTCAGCAGGGCGGCGGCCTGCTCCCGCGGCAGCCCGCGCCGCTCGGCGACCTGGAGCACGAGGCCGTGCAGCGCGTAGAGGTCCGGCGCGGCGGCCTCGGGGCCCTGGTGCACGAGCAGCGTCCGGGTCAGCGCGGCCATCAACCGCCGGTCCAGGGTGTCGAGTTCACCGTCCGCGACGGCGGTCCTGGCGGCGTCGAGCAGCGCGCCGCGGCGGCTGCGCAGCCAGTGCGCGGCGGCGCCCTTCGAGGAGAAGCGCAGCGAGCGCGGCAGCCCGTCGACCTTCTCCCGGGCGGGGGAATCGGCCGGCTCGCCCATCGCGCGGCAGGACTGGAGCAGCCGTACGGTCCGCTCCAGCATCCGGGCGCGGGCCAGCTGGACGTCGGCCGGGCGCTCGTGTTCCCGCAGCAGTTCGCGCGCCAGCGGGTCGAGGCAGCCGGGCAGCCGGTACTGCGGGCGCAGGGCCGGGTCGGGCGTGCTCGCGTCGGGCGCGTCGCCGTCCTCGGCGGCGACCGGCCGCAGCAGCCCGAGCCCGGCGAAGTCGCCGAGCGTCGTGGTGGCGGCCGCCACCGAGCAGCCGGCCAGCGCGGAGGCGATATGGGCGTCCACGAGACCGCCCGGCGCCAGGGTGATCAGCCGCAGTATGCGGGCGGCGGGCGGCGGCAGCGCGTCATAGGCGAGCCGGAAGGCGCGGAACAGCGGGCGGGCGCCGGTCGGCAGGTCCGCGGGCAGCTCGATGGCGTGCAGTGCCTGGTACAGATCGGCGACCGAGGACTTGGGGCGGGCGGCGAGCCAGGCACCGGCCAGCACCAGCGCGGCGGGCTGGCCGCCGCACTCCTCGGCGACGCTGTCGGCGGTGCGCGGGTCGACGGTGATCCGGGTCGGCCCGGCGTACCGGCTGAGCATCTCGACACCGGCCGCGCTGTCCAGGCCGCCCAGGGCGCACGGCCGGACGTCCGGAATGCCGGTCAGCGGCCCCTGCGAGACCACCACGACCAGGCAGTCGGGGGCGTCCGGGATCAGCGGTTCGACCTGCTCAGCGCCGGGTGCGTCGTCCAGGAAGAGCAGCGCGCGGCGCCCGGTGAGGGCTTCGCGCAGCTGCTCGGTCAGTTCGTCGTCGGCGGCGCCGGGCGGGGCGTCGGCGCCGAGCGCGGTCAGCAGCTCGCGCGCGGTGCGGCCGGTGTCGGCCGGTTCGCCGCCCGGCCCGGTCAGCGTGGCCCGCAGCACCCCGTCGGGATGCCCGTCCGCCAGCTCCCGCAGCAGCTCCTCGGCCAGGGCCGTACGGCCCGAGCCGGGGCGGCCGGCGATCAGCAGCACCCGGCTGCGGGGGCCCTTGCGGCCGGAGAGGGTGTCCAGGCCGGCCCGCGCGATGTCGGCGTGCAGGGCCTTGAGCTCGCGGCGGCGTCCGGCGAACCCGGTGGTGGCGGGCGCGGCTGTGGCGGCGGGGCGGGCGGCGGCACCGTCCTGGCGGGCCCCCGGGGCCCGCTGTCCGGGTGCCGCCGTGACCGGCCCGTCCGCCGTCTTGGGCGGGAGGTGCCCCCCGCCCACCGCCTGGTCCGTCACCGGTCACGCTCCCGTCCACCTGCGCATACGTGTCCGCCGCTGGGACGGAACGCTGCCGAGCGTAGTTCACGGGCCGTCACCTGCCCTGCAGAGCAGGGCGGTTGGGTCACCCGATCGGATCGGTGGATCATCCGACCGGCTCCTGTCGGGCCGGCGGGCCCGGTGGCTCAGGCCTCGAAGGGGCGGGCCGGCCACGGGGCATCGGCCGGGCGCAGCGCGTCCAGGCCCTCGCCGGCGCGGGCGGCGGTCAGCGCCAGCACCCCCACGACGAGGCAGTTGTTGTGCAGGTCGCCGTCGAGCACCCGGCGGATCAGCTCGTCGTGCGGCACCCGGGCCAGCTCCATGTCGGCCTCCTCCTCGGAGACCTCGAACCGCTCCCCCTCGGCCTCGGACAGGCCACGGGCGAGGAAGATCCGTACGGCCTCGTCGCAGCCGCCGGGGGTGGTGTAGACGTCCGTCAGCACCCGCCAGTCCGCGGCCTTGACGTGCGCCTCCTCGTACAGCTCCCGCTGCGCGGCGTGCAGCGGGTTCTCACCGGGGACGTCGAGCAGCCCGGCGGGGATCTCCCACAGCTTGTGGCGCACGGGGTGGCGGTACTGGCGCAGCACCAGCACCCGGCCCTCGTCGTCGAGGGCGAGGACGGCCACGGAACCGGGGTGGACCTGGTAGTCGCGCGTGACGGTGCCGCCGTCCGGCATGACGACCGTGTCGGTGCGCACACTGGTCTTGTTCCCGGTGAACGGCGTCGTGGTCGCGGTGACCGTCCACTCCTCCGGGGTGTCCTTGATCGCCATGGCGCGTCCTCCTGTGTGTTGCCGATGCCAACGCAGAAACCGGGGCACGACCTCGAAGAGGCCGTACCCCGGCAACCGTATCCGCCGTGGTGTCGCTTACTTCGCGGCGCCCGTCTTGCGCGCGACCGCGGCCTTCACCAGCCCGGCGAAGAGCGGGTGCGGGCGGGTCGGGCGGGAGCGCAGCTCCGGGTGGGCCTGGGTGGCCACGAGGTAGGGGTGCACCTCGCGCGGGTACTCGACGTACTCGACGAGCTTGTTGTCCGGGGAGGTCCCGGAGAACTGCAGCCCGGCCTTCTTCTCCAGCTCACCGCGGTAGGCGTTGTTGACCTCGTAGCGGTGGCGGTGGCGCTCCTCGACGTACGGCTGGTCGTCGTAGACCTCGCGGACGATGGAGCCCTCGGCGAGCTTGGCCGGGTACATGCCCAGTCGCATCGTGCCGCCCATATCGCCTTCACCTGCGACGATGTCCATCTGCTCGGCCATCGTGGAGATGACCGGGTCGGCCGCGGCCGGGTCGAACTCGGTGGAGTTCGCGCCCTCGATGCCGGCGAGGTTGCGGGCCGCCTCGATGACCACGCACTGCAGGCCCAGGCACAGGCCGAGCAGCGGGAGCTTGTTCTCCCGGGCGTAGGTGATCGCACCGACCTTGCCGTCGACACCGCGGTCGCCGAAGCCGCCCGGGATGCAGACGGCGTCGCAGTCCGCGAGCTGCTCGGCGGCCCCGGCCGGGGTCTTGCAGTCGTCGGAGGTGACCCACTTCAGCTTCACGCGGGTCTTGTTCGCGAAGCCGCCGGCCCGCAGCGCCTCGGTGACCGAGAGGTAGGCGTCCGGCAGGTCGATGTACTTGCCGACCAGCGCGACCTTGACCTCGTGGTCGGGGTTGTGGACGCGCTCGAGCAGATCGGCCCACTGGGTCCAGTCGACGTCACGGAACGGCAGGTCCAGCTTGCGCACGACGTAGGCGTCCAGGCCCTCGGCGTGCACGACCTTCGGGATGTCGTAGATGGACGGCGCGTCCGGGCAGGCGATGACCGCGGCCTCGTCGACGTCGCACATCAGCGAGATCTTGCGCTTGATCGCGGTGGGGACCTCGCGGTCGGCGCGCAGCACGATCGCGTCCGGCTGGATGCCGATGTTGCGCAGCGCCGCGACCGAGTGCTGGGTCGGCTTGGTCTTCAGCTCACCGGAGGGGCCGATGTAGGGGAGCAGCGAGATGTGCACGACGAAGACGTTGTCCCGGCCGACCTCGTGGCGGACCTGGCGGACCGTCTCCAGGAACGGCAGCGACTCGATGTCGCCGACCGTGCCGCCGACCTCGGTGATGACGACGTCGACGTCCTCGGTCGCCATCCGCCGGATGCGGTGCTTGATCTCGTTGGTGATGTGCGGGATGACCTGCACGGTGTCACCCAGGTACTCGCCGCGCCGCTCCTTGGCGATCACGGTGTTGTAGACCTGGCCGGTGGTGACGTTCGCGGAGCCGTCGAGGTCGACGTCGAGGAACCGCTCGTAGTGGCCGATGTCCAGGTCGGTCTCGGCGCCGTCGTTGGTGACGAAGACCTCACCGTGCTGGAACGGGTTCATCGTTCCCGGGTCGACGTTCAGGTACGGGTCGAGCTTCTGCATCGTGACCCGCAGACCGCGCGCCTTGAGGAGAGCACCCAGGCTGGAGGCGGTGAGCCCCTTGCCGAGAGAGGAGGCGACGCCCCCGGTGACGAAGAGGTGCTTGGTCGTCGTGGATTTGGGCGGCATGGCCAAGAGGGAGCTCCCGTGGTCGCGAGGTGGAGAGGTGCGAAGCGGCGTGGGGCCTGGGATTCAGGGGTGCCGTCGCTGCGGTTCGGGGGTGCCGTGACTACTGCTGGGTCCCACCGGTCCACGGGGTACCAGGCTATCAGCGACCGGGCATGGTCGTGTCCGGCCACACAGGGGAACCTGGCGATGGCGGCCCCGCGTGACGCTGTCACGTGACGGAGGCCACCCATTTGGACCGCATTCACTCGTCGCGAGGGTCGCGCGGATCACCCACGTGCGTCGTATCCTGCTCGGACACTCGCTACGAGCCGTCCGGGAAGGCACCACCCTCCCCCAGCTACCGCTGGGCGGTGCCCCCAGCCCGATTTCCGGTCCCGCTGCTCGGCGACGTTTCATGGGCAGGACGGACAGATCACAACGTCCCATGGGGGGCGTGACTCCAGTTCGACGGGAGATGCACGTGGCCGGGCGCATCGAGGACTACGCACTTATCGGCGATATGCAGACCGCCGCTCTAGTGTGCAGGGACGGCACGGTCGACTGGCTGTGCCTGCCCCGCTTCGACTCCCCGGCGGTCTTTGCAGGGCTGCTGGGCACGGAGGAGCACGGATTCTGGCGGATGGGGCCGGTCAACGGCCCCGGGGGCCGGCCCGCACCGGCCGACCGCCGGCGCTATCGGGGCGATTCGCTCGTACTGGAATCGGAGTGGGACACCCCGCGCGGTACCGTCCGGGTGATCGACTTCATGCCGCCGCGCGACGGCGCGCCCCAGCTGATCCGCATCGTGGAGGGCGTCAGCGGCCGCGTCCCGATGCGTTCACAGCTGCGGATGCGGTTCTCCTACGGCTGGGTCGTGCCCTGGGTGCACAAGATCGACGACCGGACGGTCGCGGTCGCGGGCCCCGATTCGGTGTGGCTGGACACCGCGGCGGAGACGTACGGCAAGGACCTGACGACGTTCTCCGACTTCACGGTCTCGCCGGGTGAGCGGATCGCGTTCACGATCTCCTGGGAGCCCTCCCACAAGCCGCCGCCGGCCGTGGCGGAGCCCGAGGCGTCGCTGGAGGCGACCGAGGAGTTCTGGCGCGAGTGGGTCGAGCACTGCACCTACCACGGCCCCTACCGCGATGCGGTGGTGCGCTCGCTGATCACGCTCAAGGCGCTGACGTACGCGCCGACCGGCGGGATCGTGGCGGCGCCGACGACCTCGCTGCCGGAGTGCATCGGCGGCGTGCGCAACTGGGACTACCGCTTCACCTGGCTGCGGGACGCCGCGATCACCCTGTCCTCCCTGCTGCGCACCGGCTACCGCGAAGAGGCGCGGGCCTGGCGGGAGTGGCTGCTGCGGGCGGTGGCCGGCGATCCGGAGAACCTGCAGATCATGTACGGCATCGCCGGTGAGCGCGAACTGGGCGAGAACGAGCTCAACTGGCTTCCCGGATACGAGAATTCCCGTCCGGTGCGGGTCGGCAACGGCGCCGCCGGACAGCTCCAGCTCGACGTGTACGGCGAGGTCACCGAGGCCCTGCACCTGGCGCACATGACGGGCCTGGCGCGCAACGACTACGCCTCCCTGCTCCAGCTGAAGCTGATCCAGTGGGTGGAGAAGCACTGGGACGAGCCGGACGAGGGCATCTGGGAGGTCCGCGGTCCGCGCCGGCACTTCGTGCACTCCAAGGTCATGACCTGGGTCGCGGTCGACCGCACGGTCAAGCTGATCGAGTCCGGGGACGTCGACGGACCGCTGGAGCGCTGGAAGGACCTGCGCGAGACGATCCACCGGGACGTCTGCGAGAACGGGTACGACAAGGAGCGCAACACCTTCACCCAGTCCTACGGTTCGCAGGAGCTGGACGCCTCGCTGCTGCTGATCCCGCAGATGGGCTTCCTGCCGCCGGACGACAAGCGCGTCATCGGCACGATCGAGGCGATCCAGCGGGAGCTGTCCACCGAGGACGGGTTCGTCCTGCGCTACCCGACGTCCGGTGCGGACGACCTCGGCGTGGACGGTCTGGAGGGCGAGGAGGGCGCCTTCCTGGCGTGCTCGTTCTGGCTCGCCGACGACCTCGCGATGATCGGCCGGGTGGACGAGGCCCGCAAGCTCTTCGAGAAGCTGCTCTCGCTCCGCAACGACCTGGGCCTGCTCGCCGAGGAATGGGACCCGAAGGCCAAGCGCCAGGTGGGGAACTTCCCGCAGGCGTTCAGCCACGTTCCGCTGATCGACACCGCGCTGCGGCTGACGGCCAGCGGGGCCTACGGGGGCTGACGCCCGCGGGGGATCCTGTTTGCCGGTCCGCGGGGCAGCGGCTCGGATTGCGTGCGAGCCGGTGCCCCGGGGTCGACGCGGCTCGACGGCAAAGGACGCAGCCACGTACCGAGGTGAGGAGGGGACCGTCGCGTCCCACCCGCACCGTCCGAGCAGGCAGCGGTTCAGACGACCAGGACCCGGCGCCCTCGTGTGTGTCCGGCCTGGCTGTCGATGTGCGCCGCCGCGGCGTCGGCGAGCGGGTACGACTTCTCGACCGGGATGTGCAGCTTCCCCCGTGAGATGAGGCCGACGGCCTCGGCGAGCGCCTCCGGCACGCTGCCGGCCACGCCGGAGAACCGGACCCCGAGCTCCGGCGCCCCGAGATCGGCGATGGAGATCACCTTCCGCGGATCACCGGTCAGCCCGACGAGCTCGCGGATCACCCCCGAGCCGGCCAGATCGAGCGCTGCGTCGACCCGGCCGAGCTGCCGCACCCGCTCGGTCCAGCCCTCGCCGTACGTCGTGGCGAGGGCGCCCAGGCTGCGCAGATAGTCCTGGTTCGCGGCCCCGGCCGTGCCGATCACCGTGATGCCGCGGTCGCGGGCGATCTGCAGCACCGCCGATCCGACTCCCCCGGACGCACCGCTGACCAGCAGCGTCTGCCCGGGCCGCACACCGACCTCGCGGATGATGCGCAGCGCGGTCTCCACCACGGACGGGTACCCGGCCGCCTCTTCGAAGGTCAGCCCCTCGGGCATCCGGGCCCAGGCCGACAGCACGGCGAACTCGGCGTAGGTGCTCGCCCCTTCGCCGAACACGAGGTCACCGGCCTCGACCCCGTCGACTCCCGCGCCGACCTCGTCCACCACCCCGGCGGCGTCCAGCCCGACCCCGGCGGGCAGCTCGACCGGGTGGGCCCCCAGGACCTGGCCTTCGCGGACCCGCCAGTCGACGGGGTTCACACCCGCCGCCCGCACGGCGATGCGTATCCGACCGGGGCCCGCGTGGGGCTCCTCGGCGTCTATGAGGTGCAGGACGTCCGGACCGCCGAACTCGGCGAAGCTCACTTTTCTCATGCGGCGTACCGTAGCACTAACGGTTAGGTTTTTGAAACAGATACATCTTCACATCTGTTAGCATCACGCCATGACCGTGCCGACCGGACGCCGTGAGCGCAAGAAGGCCGCGACCCGCCAGAAGATCGCCGACACCGCCCTGCGGCTCTTCCTGGCACGCGGATACGACGCGGTGGGCATCCGTGACGTGGCCGCCGAGGCCGACGTGGCCGTCACCACGCTCTTCTCCCACTTCGCCTCGAAAGAGGCCCTGGTGTTCGAGCAGGACGAGAACTTCGAGCAACGCCTCACGCAGGCGGTCACCGGCCGGGAACCGCACGAGCCGCTCGTCCCCGCGCTGCGCCGCGAGATCCACGCCATGGTGCGCCACTGCACGGCGGCCGGCGCCGCCCCGATCCGGCGCATGATCGAGGAGTCACGTGCCCTGCGGGAGTACGAGGATTCGATGCGGCTGCGCCATGCGGAGGCGCTGGCCACGGCCATCGCCGACGACCCGGGCCTGTCCCCGACGACAACGACTTGCCGGGCGATCGCGAGGTTCGTGATCGACGCCTATGCGCTGGCCCGTGAGGCGGCAGATCCGGACGCCGCGGTGGACGAGATCTTCCAGATGATCGAGGCGTCCTGGGAAGTCGCCTGCCCTTTCCCGGCGCCGGCCGGGGACGGGTCGGGGCCGAGGTAGCGCGAGCGGTCGCCAGGGTCGCGGTGGGCCGCGGCCGCGGGCGCGGGCGCCGCGTCGGCCGCCGCGGTCCCGGGCCAGGGGACCGGGCGGTGCGTCGGCTGAAGAGAAGCCAAAAGGTGCCGCCCCGGGAGACCGGGGCGGCACCTTTTGTACGTCGGAAGGGCTCAGAACGGGGTCAGGGTGAGGGTGATCTCCTTCGGAGCGCCGTCCTCGATGTACGAGGCGAAGCCGGCCACGTCGTCGAAGGCGAAGCCGTAGGCCTTGCCGTCCCGCGTCGCGGCGTGCATGGCCTTGGCGTAATGGTGGGTCAGCCGCTGCTGGTAGAAGGCGGCCGGGTCGGTGCCGGGCTGCCGCGGCTGCGAGGTGAGGGTGGAGCGGTTGAGGGCGGCGCCCAGGACGGCGGCGAGCGGGCCGCGGGTGCCGTCGTTGGGGGCCGCGAGGGTGCCGTCGCAGAACAGGACGTCGCGGGTGGACGGCTTGTCGAAGGAGACCGTGCCGGTGGGGCCGGTGAAGGAGAGCTTTCCGCCGGCGACCCGGCCGGTGAAGGTGCCCGCGTCGGTGGTGACGGTCAGGTCCCGGCCCGCGTAGACGGACCAGGCCTCGTCGAGGGCCGGGGCGAAGTAGTCCTCGGCGAACAGTCCGCTGTCCAGGCCGTGGCCGGGGGCGATCACCCGCTTGTCGCCGATGACCAGGCGGTCGAAGCCCTCGGCTGCCTTGACGTCGGAGAAGACCTTGGCCCGGGCGCCGTCCTTGAGCGTGCCGGTGGTCTGCTCCTTGGCACCCGTGAGCTCGATCGCGAGGGGGACGCTGAACATGTCGACCATCGTGGTGTTGCAGTACATCCCGCCGGAGTTGTACGTGAACTCCGCGCAGTCGTGGAGGACGTCGAAATTGGGGTCGGACGGAACCCAGCCCGCCGGGTAGGCGAGCGCGGCCTTGCCGTTGCCGTCCTCGACCGCCTTGAACCTGAGCTTGCCGCCCAGCGCGGTGTAGATCCGGCCGGACATCTGCGGCAGCTGAAGGGTGGTGGTGCCGCTCGCGGCGAGCGGTATCGCGTAGTCGGTGTAGCCGTCCGGGCCGTTGTCGGCGAGCGCGACGGGCCGGAGCGTGCCGTCCGGGGTGACGTGCACCTGCTGGGTGCCGTCGTTGCCGACGATGTAGATCCGGACCGAGGAGTTGGCGTAGGCGCCGGAGTCGTTGACGAGGTGCAGGGGCATTCCGGCGGCGGACCGGGCGGCCGGGGCGGAGGCGCCGAGGGCACGTCCGGACAGGGCGATTCCGGAGGCGGTGGCGGCACCGGCGGCGAGTCCGCCGAGCAGGCTGCGACGAGTGATCACGAGGTGGCTCCTTGCGGGGCGGGGCGCCGGGACGGCCGGGCGGTACGCGCCTGCGCGGGCTGCTGGACGAGGACCGCGACATGGTCGACGAGGAGAGAACCACCGGGCCGGGTGGCGTCAGTGGGGGTGGCCCGGCCTGCGACGCCGTCCGGGAACGCCCCGCCCATGGCGAGGTCGAGCAGCAGGAAGTGGCCGTGGTGGGTGGCCCTGGCCCAGGCGCCGGCGTCCATTTCGGACGCGTCGACCGTGTGGAACTTCCGGCCGTCGACATACCAGTTCAGCGATTCGGCGGCGCTGTCGGTGCGGTCCAGCTCCAGCGCGTAGGTGTGGAAGCCGGCCTGACAGGCGCTGTCCGGGCAGGCGCGGGAAGCGCTCTTGCCCTGGGTCTCGTGGCACGGGCCACCGGGGTTGACGCCGCAGTGCAGCGTGCCCCAGACCTTGTCGAGGCCGTTGGCGTTCTCCATGACGTCGAACTCGCCGACACCCGGCCAGTTCTGGTAGTTGCCGCGGTACTCGGCGCCCAGCGTCCAGAACGCCGGCCAGTAGCCGAGCGCGGCGTCGCCGGAGACCTCGGGCATGCGGATGTCCGCCTCGATGCGGAGCTTGCCGCCGGCCGGGGCGGCGAAGTCGGTGCGCCGCGACTCGATACGGCCCGAGGTCCAGGTGGCGCCGTCCTTCAGGGCCGTGATCCGGAGGTGGCCCGCACCGTCGAGCTGGAGGTTCTCGGGGCGGTCGGTGTAGGTCTGGCGCTCGCCGGTGCCCCACTGGGAGGGGCCGCCGGGGTAGCCGGTACCGGTGTCGGTGATCCAGTCGTCGGCGGAGGGGCGTGATCCGGCGGTGCCGTCGAAGTCCGTACGCCAGACCTCCCGGAGGGCGGCGGGGCCGGCTCCCGGGGCGGGAGCGGCTTTCCGGGCGGGAGCGGCGTGCGGGGCGGGAGCGGACTGCAGGGCGGCGGCCGTCTCGTGGGCGGACGCCGTCGGGACGGTGAGGGCACAGGTGGTGACGAGTGCGGTGCTCGCGGCGAGGAGCAGGGCTCCCGCCCGCTCGTGCCGCCGCTTGTGCATCCGGTTTCCGGGCCGATATCTCATGCTCATGACATTCTTTCCGGCAGTGGGGGGTGGGGAGTTCCATGGGGCCAGTCAGCGTGAGAGCGCTCTCATATCGTGCGCAGTGAACCCTGCCCACTCCACGGAACACCGTCAAGTCACCGTGTGGAAAAAGGAGTTGAATGGTGTCTGAGCCGAACGGTCCGCGTCCGACGCTGGAGGCGGTCGCGGCGCTCGCCGGGGTCTCCCGCGCCACGGTGTCCCGCGTGGTCAACGGCGGTGCGGGCGTACGGGCCGCGGTCCGGGAACGCGTCCGCGAGGCGGTGGCCGAGCTGGGGTACGTACCGAACAGCGCGGCCCGCTCCCTGGTCACCCGCCGCACGGGAGCGGTCGCCGTGGTCATCGCGGAGCCCGAGACCCGGGTCTTCAGCGACCCGTTCTTCGGCCGCCAACTGCGGGGCATCAGCCGCGAACTGGCCGCGGCCGACACCCAGCTCCTCTTGATGTTCGTCGAGCACCGCGCCGACTACGACCGCATCGGCCGCTATCTGTCGGGCGGGCACGTCGACGGCGCGCTGATGTTCTCGCTGCATCGCGACGACCCGCTGCCCGCCATGGCCGAGCGTGCCGGCCTGCCCACCGTCTACGGCGGCCGGCCCGACTGGGCGGGCGCCGACCGCGCGCCGCGGCCGCTGTACGTCGACACCGACAACCGCGACGGCGCCCGCCAGGCCGTACGTCATCTTCTCGGCCGCGGCCGGCGCCGGATCGCCGTGATCACCGGACCGCTCGACCAGACCTCCGCGGTGGACCGCCTCGACGGCTACCGCGAGGCGCTCGGCACACCGGAGCCGGACCCGCGGCTGATCGCCGACGGAGGCTTCACCGCGCAGGGCGGCGAGCGGGCCATGGCCGAGCTCCTCGACGCCGCGCCGGACCTGGACGCCGTCTTCGCCTGCTCCGACCTGATGGCGAACGGCGCGCTGCGCACGCTCCGGGCCCGCGGGCGGCGGGTGCCGCAGGACGTGGCGGTGGTCGGCTACGACGATCTGGAGCCGGCCGCCTGGGCGGACCCACCGCTGACCACGGTGCGGCAGGACGTGGAGGAGATGGGGCGGCTGATGGCCCGGTTGCTGCTGCGGCTGCTGGCCCCGCGGAAGGGCGCCGGGGCCGAGGGAGCGGACAGGGCCGAGGGGGCCGAGGGGGCGCCGGGGGTGGCGCGTGTGCCGGGAGACGGTCCGGCGGAGCTCGCTCCGGTGATCACGGGGGCGCGGCTGGTGGTGCGCGAATCGGCGTGAGGATGTCGGTGGGGGCGGGCCGGGTCGGCCGGCGCGCCCCCGGCCCCGCCCCGGTGCGGTGCGACGCCCTTGGCCGCGCCCCGGTACCGCGCGGACCGGCACCCCGATCCGGACCACACAGCTCCGGATAGCGGACTACGGGTACCGTTCCACGCCATGGGGCAGGAAGCGACGATCGAAGCCGAGATCACGGTACGCAGGGCACTGGAGCTGCCCGCGCTGCGACGCGGCCTGCCGGAGGTGCTGGCCGGCGCGGACCGGCTGGACCGCCCGGTGCGCTGGGTGCACGCGGGCGAGGTCCCGCATATCGCCTCCCTGCTCAAGGGCGGTGAGCTGCTGCTGACCACCGGGCTCGGGCTGGGGGCCCGCCCGTCCGAGCAGCGGGCCTTCATCCGCAAGCTCGCCGACCGCGAGATCGCCGCGCTCGTCGTGGAGCTGGGTTCCCGTTTCGAATCCCTGCCGGCCGCGCTGGTCGACGCCGCCCGGGACTCCGGGCTGCCGCTGATCCAGCTGCACCGCGAGGTCCCGTACGTCACGGTCACCGAGGCGATCCACACCGAGATCATCAACAGCCACTACGCGCTGCTGCGGCGCGCCGACGAGATCCTGCGGCGCTGCACGGACGTGCTGCTGCGCGGCGGCGGCGCTCCCGAGGTGCTCCGGCTGCTCGCCGACTTCACCGGCAACCCGCTCTGCCTGGAGGCCCCCGACGGCAGCCCGCTGTACGCGGCGGGCCCGGAGGCCGACGACGAGGGTCCGGCGGAGGCCGATCCGCTGCTGGCCTGGGAGGGCCTGCGCGACACCGGCGTACGCGTCGATGTCCCCGGCGGAGGCCACGGCCCCGACGCGGTCCGCGCCCGCCTCGTCCTGCTGCCCGTCAACGCCCCGCTGGCGCCGGTCCACCGGATCGCCGCCGAGCGCGCTGCCGACCTGCTCGCCGTCGTCATGCTCCAGTCCCGCCAGGAGGAGGTGCTCGCCGCCCGCGGCCGCGGCGACTTCCTCGCCGACCTCGCGGAGGGCCGGATCTCCGCGTCCGAGGCGCCCGGCCAGGCCCGCCTGCTGGGCTTCCGCCCCGGCACGGAACCCGTCCTCCCGGTGGTGATGAGGCTGCCGGCCGGTCTTCCTTCCCCTGGCAGCTGGGCGCTGCTCGCCCAGGCCCTGCGCGAGGAACTCGCCGCCCCGGGAGTGCCCGTGCTCCTCGGCGTACGCCCCGTGGAGGGCCGGGTCCCGATGCTCGTCGCACTGCGCGCCGGCCAGGACCGCGAGGCACTCGCCGACCGGATCGCCGCAGCGCTGCGCGCCGGAGTCGTCCGCGCGGGCCTGGACCGGCCGGCCGCACACCGCCCGGTGGTCGTGGTCGGTACACCGGGCGACTGGGCGGCGGCGGGCCCCGGCCTGCGGCATGCCGCGGAGACGGCGGCCGCGGCCCAGGGCCTGCCGGAGGCGCCCTGGTACGACGCGCGCCGCCTGGACATCGAGCTGTTGCTGTGGCGGATGCGCGAACACGGCGAACAGGGCGTGCTCACCGACTTCGTGGAACGCGCCATCGGGCCGCTGCTCGCCCACGACCGCGGTGCCCGCCAGCCGCTGCTGCCGACGCTGGAGGCCTATCTGGCCAGCGCGGGCCGCAAGGCCGAAACCGCCCGCGACCTGAATGTGAACCGTCAGACGCTCTACGACCGGCTGGCCCGTATCGCCCAACTGCTGGGAACGGACCTGGACGATCCGCAGACGGTCCTGGGCCTGCGCCTGGCCCTGCGTGCCAGGCGCCATACGGACAAGCCGTAACGGGCGGCGGCCACCGGGGCGGCGTCACCCCGCGATCGTCTCGGCCGCCGTCCCCGTACCGGGCGCGCTCGGCACCCCGCCCGTGGTGCGCTCCGGATGGCGGTGCGCCCGGGGACGCCGCAGCCAGCGCAGCAGCCGGCCCGCGCAGGCACGACCAGCAACAACCGGCCCGCGGCGACCACCGCGTCGACGGCACCGAGCAGCAGCGTCGTGCCGAGCACCGCGTGCCCCGGGAAGAAGCTGCGGCACCACGGCCACGAAGGGCCGGCCGACGGTAGTGGTCAGACCGGCTGAATCGGCTGGGTCAACTCGTCGTAGACGCTGAGGACCTGGGTGACGGTGTCGTTCTCGCTGGGCCAGCCGGCCGCCTGGGCGCGGCCCGCAGCGGCGAGTGCGTCCCGCCGTACGGGGTCGGCGAGCAGTGCGAGAACCGTACGGGCCAGGGCCGCGGCATCGCCGTAACGCACCAGCTCAGCGGCCCGGCCGACCAGTTCGCGGGTGCCGCCGGTGTCGGTGGCGACCAGCGGCACGCCCGCGCGCAGCGCCTCCTGGGCGATCAGCGAGCGGGCCTCCCACCTGCTGGGCAGCACCACCAGATCGGCGGCGGAGAGGAGTTCCGGCACATCGTCGCGACGGCCGAGCAGTTGGACGGGCAGCTGCTCGACGTCGATCCGCCGCTGAAGCGCGGCCCGCTGCTCGCCCTCCCCCGCGATGGCGACCAGCGGCTGCGGGTCGAGCGCGCACCAGGCGTGCGCCGCGTCCAGCAGCAGGTCATGCCCCTGGCTCGGGTCCAGACGGCCGACCGCGAGCAGCAACGGGCGGTCCATCGCGCCCAGTTCGGCCCGCTCCTTGTGGCGCATCCGGTCCTGGCTCTCGGGCTCGGCCGGTGCGCCGCCCGACCGGGGGCACGGAATCGCGACCGGCGCGAGGCGGGCATCGCGCGCGCCCCGCTCGCGCGCTCGGTCGACAAGGTCGGAGCAGGCTCCCAGGACGACGGCGGCCGCCCGCGCCACCCGCCGCTCCATCAGATGCACCACCCCGGCCCGTGCGCCCTCGATGTGCGCCTTGGTGTGCCAGGTGATGACCAGGGGAACCCGTCGCCCGCCCCGGGGGCCGCGCAGTCCGCGCAGCGCCATCGAGGCACGCAGACCGGCCCGCAGGCCGTGCGCATGGACGAGGTCGGCATCCCAGCAGGCGCTGCGCAGCGAGGCCACGCTCGCCGGATCCGCCCGCGGCGGGACGTACACGAACCGCGCGCCCGCGCCGGTGAAGTCGTAGGCCTCCTCGGTCTCCGAGGTGGCACAGACGGTCACCCGCACCCCGCGCGCCACGAGCCCTTCGGCCAGCGAGCGGACGTGCGCGGCGCTGCCGGCGCTGCCGTGCCCCAGCACCTGGACCGTGCGCAGCGGCGACAACCCGTGCGCCGAGGTCGGGGTGCTGATCACGTGGTCGGGCTCCTGGGTCGGGGCGGACGGTCCGTACCGGCGAGTCGGTCCGTTTGCTGCAGGGTTCCGCGGCGCGCGCAGGCGGCCTCCCGACTGCCCGGCGAACGGGCAGAACGGGGCGAGCACGCCCGCGGCTGCGCACCGCGCCCAGGATGCCAGCCCGGCGACGTCAATTCCGCACGGTCGGCCCGCCGTTCCGGTGGGAAGTCTCACCCCAGCGCCCACCAGATCACCCACATGGGCGACAAACCGCCCGCGCGGGCTAACGGCTCGTTCGAGTGAGTCCGCTTCCTGGAGTGCGCCTGCGCGGCGGTGGGGGGCGCGCGCGCCGTCAGTCGGGGCGTGCGGCTGTTGCTCTGACCGCCGCCCCGGCCCCGGCTCCGGCAGCCTCAGATCGCCGCTGCCGCCGCCCGGCTGACGCGGTCCCCCGCGGCCGCGACGGCGATCAGCCCCGCGGCGTGGGCGGCCAGGCCGCGCCGGCCGTTGCCCGTGACGATGGCAACGCCGAGCGCCGCGCCGAGGGCGTGCGCCCCGGCGTCCCCGAGCATCGTGCGCTCCCCCAGGTCGTCGCCGATGACGGCCGCCGCGGCCCCCATGGGTGCTGCGGACAGCGGACCCGCCGGACCGCGGCGCAGCAGACCGGGCGCACCGATGGCCAGTACGGCGCCGGCCGCCCGGCCCGGCCGGACGTCCAGGAGGTTCACCAGATGGGCCGTGCCCGCGATCACCACTCCCGCCAGGAGCTTGTCGGCCGGACGTTCCTCGAGGAGGGCCCCCGCCGCCAGCCCTGCGGCACCGATCCCGAAGAGCTTCACGGCTCCGCTGGTGACCTCTTTGTTCCGGAGTGCCGAGAGGTGGGCCCGGAATCCCCGGCGGGGGTCACCGGCGCCGCACACGTCGTCGTACGCCCCGCAGCCCCCGGCGGCCAGTACCGCCAGCGCCGCGGCGGTCCGGGCCCGGGCGGGCAGCCCCGGTGCGGTGGCGGCGGCGAGCGCGGTGCCGGCGGTCGTGGCGAGCCCTGCGTGCAGGTGGACGCTCCGGCCGGCGTGGTTCTTCCGCTCCCACCGGACGGTGCCACCCGGCGGCCGCTTCCGGAGCGCCGCGTACCCGGCCCTGGTCGCCCCTGCCGCCCCTATGAGCACCGAG
Organism: Streptomyces caniferus; assembly: GCF_009811555.1. Lineage (GTDB taxonomy): Bacteria > Actinomycetota > Actinomycetes > Streptomycetales > Streptomycetaceae > Streptomyces > Streptomyces caniferus. The sequence continues at coordinate 2,033,149 of NZ_BLIN01000005.1, forward strand.
ATCCGCCCCAGCACCCTGTTGCCCGCCACCATGCCGCTCCCCTCGCCCGGCACCCTGCCGCGCTCCCCCGTCACCCTAGGCTCCCCACCCGTCACCCAGGCTTCCGGGACGGTCGGCTCAGCCCTTCGCCCCGGGCGCCGGTACCGGCTGATCGTTGCGCAGTTCGGCGAAGAGCTTCTTCGCCCGTGGCATGTCCCACTTCAGAGCGCTGCCCTTGGGGGTCTTGAAGCCGAGGCCGGAGACAGGGACATGGAGGCGGGTGCCCTTGCCCGCCGAGACGCTCTTCATCGCTTCGAAGAGCGAGGTGAGGTTCCACAGGCTCATGCTCTTGTCGACGATGAGCGTGCCGAGGCCCGCGTTCATGGTGGGGAAGATCTTGGAAGGGTTGAGCAGGGTGCCGGGTGTGGCCGCTTTATGGGAGAGCGCGGCCAGGAACTTCTGCTGGTTCCGGCTGCGGCCGAGGTCGCCCTGGGCCTCTTGGTGGCGCTGGCGGACGAACGCGAGCGCGGCGCGGCCGTCGAGCGTATGGCAGCCCTTGGAGAGGTTCTCGCCGGATTTCTCGTCCCTGACGGCCTTGTCCAGACACATCGGCACTCCGCCGACCGCGTCCACGATGCCGACGAAGCCCGCGAAGCCGATCTCCGTGTAGTGCCCGATGCGCAGGCCCGTGTTGTGCTCCACGGTCCGGACGAGCAGCTCGGGGCCGCCGCGCGAGAACGCCGCGTTGAGCTTGTTCTTCGACGCGGCGTGACGCTTGCCGGTTTCGGGGCGGAGGTACGGCGGGATGGTCACCCAGGAGTCGCGCGGCAGGCTCACCATCGTGGTGCCGTGGGCGCCGGTGTGCAGCAGGATCATCGAGTCGGTGCGGCGTCCCGCGTCGGCCGAGCCGCCGGTGTGCAGATCCTTCAGCTGCCTTCCGGAGAGACCCTGGCGGCTGTCGGAGCCCACGATCAGATAGTTGACGCCCTTGCCCGGTGACGGCCGGCCGGCGAGCTCGCCGAGGTCGACGTCGCGCTCGAGCGCGGTGTCGGCCCACGTGTAGGTGCCTATGGAGGTGAGCACGGTCACGACGATCAGGAGGCCGGTGAGGCGCAGGATCCGGCGGCGCCAGGTGGGCCGGGTGGCCGCGGGCCGGGTGCTCCTGCGCACGGGCCCACCGCGTCCGCCGTAGCGGCCGGGCAGCGGTCCGCCGGTCACCGGCCGCGGCGGATACGGGTCGCGCTGCCCCTCATGCCCCGTGACGGCACGCACCGGCTCCCCTGCACCACCGTAGCGGTGGGCGTCAGGGGCCCCGTCCAGCCAGTCACTCATGGGCGGACAGTCTGCATGCTCACGAGCTCCTCACCAAATAGTCCGGATTTCTGCACCCATGGGAACGGCACACAGGGGACGGAAAGCGGGTTTTGTGCGCTTTGGGGGATTTGTAGGGCGTGAGGTCTTCGTGCGGGAGCCGGGTGCGAAGGAGGTGGCTGGGCGGGCGGCGCCCGGCCACGCGGAGGCGGTGCGGGCACCCTGTGCCGGGCCCGCCCCCGGTCGGCCCGCTCACCTCGACGACAGGCTTCGGTACGCCACCGGCTGGCCGATCTGCTGCGCGGCGGTCCCCGAGCGGTGCATACGGTGCCACTTCAGGCGGGTGCCGAGCAGGAAGGCCACCACGGACTGGATGACCACCAGATACATCAGCTGCCGGTAGACGAAGAGCTGGAACGGCATCGCCCACAGCGCCCGCAGCTTCTCCCCGTCCAGTCGCAGCGCGTATCCGGCGCAGATCAGTTGCACGAGCAGGAAGCCGCACCAGACCCCGGCCGACTGCCAGGGGCCGAGGAAGAGCAGCCCGTACAGCGCGAAGATGTCGACGATCGGCGCGAACAGCGGCAGGGCGACCTGGAAGAGGACGAGGTAGCTCAGCCCGCGGCGGCCGGAGCGCCCGGCCGGACCCCGTTGCACGACGGCGCGGCGGTGCTTCCACATGGCCTGGAGCGTGCCGTAGCACCAGCGGTAGCGCTGCCGCCACAGCTGGCTCAGCGAGGTGGGCACCTCGGTCCAGGCGATCGCGGACTCCTCGTAGACCACCTGCCAGCCGGCCTGCCACAGGGCCATGGTGAGGTCGGTGTCCTCGGCGAGGGTGTCCTCGCTGACGCCGCCGACGCCCCTCAGCGCGTCCCGGCGGAACGCCCCGATCGCGCCGGGTACCGTCGGCATGCACTCCAGCACCTCGAACATCCGCCGGTCGAGGTTGAACCCGAAGACGTACTCCAGGTGCTGCCATCTGCCCAGCAGGCGGCGGCGGTTGCCGACCTTGGTGTTGCCGCTGACCGCACCCACGGCCGGGTGGGCGAGCGGCTGGATCAGCCGGTAGACGGCATCCGGCTCGAAGACCGTGTCGGCGTCCACCATGACCACGATCTCGTACCGAGCATGGGCCAGACCGGTATTGAGCGCGGCCGCCTTGCCCGCGTTGACCTGCCGGATCACCCTCACCCGCGGATCGCCGATCCGGGCGGCGATCTCCGCCGTACCGTCCGTCGACCCGTCGTCGATCACGATGACCTGCAGCCGCCGGTAGGTGGAGGCGAGCAGCGAAAGGACGGTGGACTCGATGCCCGCCTCTTCGTTGTACGCGGGGACGAGGACCGTCACCGGGTCGGTGACCTCTCGCAGCCAGGTCGCCCCGGGACGGATACGGGTCAGCCGCCGGACGTGAGTACGGGCGAAGAACACCAGCATCGCCAACCGCAGCAGCCCCAGTCCGCCCGCAACGGCGAGTACCCAGGCCATCCCGCCGATGAAGGCGTGCCCCAAGGCCTTGGCCCAGATCAGGGCCGTACCGGACCAGCGCTCGATGCCCGGTACCGGCTCCTCGGGCGCGGGCTGCCGGACTCCCGCCGTCACCGTGGTGAACTTGGCGACCTTCGGGTTGTCGAGCAGCTCCTTGGTGCCCAGGTACGCGAGGGCGTTCTGGCTGAACTGACGGATCACACCCTGCGAAGGGTTGCGGAACCACCGGTCGGCGGCGACCAGAGTGTACCCCTGTGCACCGGCCTTCTCTGCGGCCTTCCATTCGGCGCCGCACATGGTGTCCACCGCGGTGGTCTGCGGCAGTCGCAGCAGCTTGGTGTGGATGCCCGCGCTGCCCGCCAGCACCTTCTGGGTGAGCGACAGCTCCATCGAGGCGCGCAGCGGCGAGGAGGCACCCATGGCGGCGCCGGTGTAGGTGTTCGAGCCGATCTGATGGCCCTCGTCCCGGATCCGCCGCACCAGGTCCGGGTGCTGAGCCGCCTGGGCACCGCGGAGGAAGAACGTGGCGTGGGCGTGGTGCGCGCGCAGCAGGTCGAGCAGCCGGGGTGTCCATACGGGGTCGGGTCCGCCGTCGTAGGTGAGCGCCACGGTACGGGCCGGCATCGCGGAGGAGGCCGCCTTGCCGTCGTGGAACCGGAGCACCGGACCGCCCTTGTCGACGGACCCGGGCACCGGGGCGGCGCAGTCCTTGCGCGTCGTCGCGGCATCGACCTCATGGGTGGTCCAGCCCTCGAAGAGCAGGGCGCCGAACATCACCGGGAGGACCAGGATCAGCAGCAACCAGTGACCGCGCGGGTCACGCGACTTCCGGTGGCGGGCTCGGTTCGCGCGGCGTCTCACACGGCCCCCGGGACCCCGGAGACCGACGCCGAGGCGGTGCCGCTACGGAGCGCGGAGGCCCGGTACGAGGCATGCATGACGGTATGGGGCAGGACCCGCGAGACCCCCGTGCGCCCGACGAAAGCATCGGCGCCTGGTCGGCCATCGCGCATTTTGTGCCGCTTTACATACCGTCTGGGCTCGCACATGGTGGGCGAGTGTACTCATGACCGATTTGAGGCACATAGCGAAGATCGTGATCACCCGGCCCGCCGCAGGGGTGCCGCACCAGGGCAAACGGCACGGCAAAGAGAGCGGGCGGGCGGCGCGGCCACGAGCGCGCCGTGAGCAAGGCCACTCCCTGGGCCGGCGCACCGGCCGCCCCCCGGGCCCAGGCGAGCGGGGCCCGGTCCGCGCCCCGTGACCGCCGATCAACGGCACCCCCGGAGCGATGCCGGATGCCGGATGCCGGACAGTACGCCTAGCTCCCCGTACGTGCCGTTTCGAGCAGTTCCTCGGCGTGTGCGCGGGCCGTTTCGGAGTCCTCCTGGCCGGCCAGCATCCGGGAGAGTTCGCGGACCCGCTCCTCGCCCTCCAGGACCGTGACACCGCTCCTGGTGACCGACCCGTCGTTCGTCTTGGCCACGAGCAGCTGGCGGTCCGCGAAGGCCGCGACCTGCGGGAGGTGCGTGACGACGACGACCTGCGCCGACTTCGCGAGCCTGGCCAGCCGCCTGCCGACCTCGACGGCCGCCTTGCCGCCGACCCCCGCGTCGACCTCGTCGAAGAGGTAGGTCGGTACGGGGTCGGTGCCGGCGAAGACCACCTCGACGGCGAGCATCACCCGGGAGAGCTCACCACCGGACGCCCCCTTGGCGATCGGCCGGGGCGGCGCGCCCGGGTGCGGGGCCAGCAGGAGTTCGACCTCGTCGGCGCCGGCCGGGCCGTAGGCCACGGTGCGGCCGCCGACCTCGATGCCGTCGGCGTCCTCGGCGACCTCGGTCTGGCGGATGTCGACCGTGACGCGGGCGTGCGGCATGGCGAGTTCGGCGAGTTCGGCGGTGACCGCGTCGGCGAAACGCTTCGCCGAGGCCGTACGGGCATCGGTCAACGTTTGCGCCAGTTCGCCCAGTTCGGCGCGCAGCGCATCCCGCTCGGCCGCCAGCTCGCCGATCCGGTCGTCGTCGCCGTCCAGTTCGGAGAGCCGGGCGGCACTCTCCTCGGACCAGGCCAGCACCGCGGCGATGTCCTGGCCGTACTTGCGGGTCAGGTGGTTGAGGGCGGCACGGCGCTCCTCGACCGCGGCGAGCCGCAGCGGGTCGGCGTCCAGACCGTCCGCGTAACTGGCCAGCTCGCCCGCCACGTCCGACATCAGGATGCCGATCTCGCCGAGCCGCTCGGCGAGCGCGGAAAGCTCCTGGTCGTGGCTGCGTACGGCCTCCAGCGCACGGTGCGCCCCGGCGACCAGGGTCGTGGCGTCGATGCCCTCGGGGTCCTCGGGATTGCCGGCCAGCGCGGCGTGCGCGGCGGTCGCCGCGGAGGCCAGGGCCTCGGCGTGGCCCAGCCGCTCGGCCTCGGCGGCGAGATCGGCGTCCTCGCCGGGCTGCGGCTCGGCCTCCGCGATCTCGTCGAGGCCGAAACGCAGCAGATCGGCCTCCTGCGAACGCTCGCGGGCCTGCGTCGTCAGCTCGTCCAGCTCGGTGGCGACGGCGCGCAGCCGGCGGTGGGCGGCGGTGTACTTGGCGAGCGGAACGGCGACCGTGTCCCCGGCGTAGCGGTCCAGTGCCTGACGCTGGCGGGCCGGCCGCAACAGACCCTGCTGGTCGGTCTGGCCGTGCACCGCGACCAGATCGTCGGCCAGCTCCGTCAGCAGGCCGACCGGTACGGAGCGGCCGCCCACATGGGCGCGCGAACGGCCCTCCGCGGAGAGCGTGCGGCTGATCAGCAGCGCGCCGTCGTCCAGCTCGGCGCCGGCCTCCTCGGCCCGTACGGCAGCGGGCGCCTGGGGGCCGACGCTGATCCTGCCCTCCACGACCGCCGACTTGGCGCCGATCCGCACCAGGGCGGGGTCGGCGCGCCCGCCGAGCAGCAGGCCGAGGCTGGTGACGACCATGGTCTTGCCCGCGCCCGTCTCGCCGGTCACCGCCGTGAAGCCCGGGGACAGCTCGACAACGGCGTCGTCAATGACACCCAAGGACCGGATCCGCATCTCCTCCAACACGGATACGACCTTACGAGGTCCGGGGGCCGCCCCGCGACGGCCTCCCCTCACTCCTGCCGCCGCCCCTGCGGAAACCCCACCGGAAAACGGAGGAATTCGCCATGAGGTGTGATCACGCTCCGGCGTCGGCCCGGTCACGGTCCGGCACGAACGGGGCGCTCACACCGAGGGGAGCGACGCGGGCGGCGCGGCGTGGCAGCGCGTCGCGCATGCACCGTGCGGGACACCGTCGCGTCGGGAGGACGCCTGCCGCTCTCCCCTCTTCTCGGCCCCCTTCTCGATCCGTATGCCGATATGCAGATTCGCCCTGAAGGGGGAACGGCAGGCTCCCGGCAGGAGGCGCCGGCGCCCTCGGCCGTCGCGACGGCGAGAGCGGGCCGGCCCCCGGCATCGCCCCAGGGGCGGATGCCGGGCGTCAGGCGTCGGCTAGCCCCGGCCCTCGCGCCGCAACAGCGCCGTCCACAGGAAGGATTCGCCGAAGTACGGGGACGTCGGCGCCTCGTCGCGCATGCGGCGCAGTTCCACCTCCGACAGATCGGAGAAGATCCAGCGCAGGGACTCCGCGGTGTAGGCGAGGCCGCCGTGGAGACCGGACTGGCGGTAGAAGTCGGTATCGGCGAGTTCGGAGCCCATCGCGCCCGCCGCGAAGCAGGTGAGGGCGAGATGGCCGCCGGGCGCCAGGGCCCGGTCGAGGAGGGCGAGGTAGCTGATGCGGCGGTGCGGCGGCAGGTGGTGGAAGCAGCCGGAGTCGTAGATCAGGTCGTAGGGGCCGTCGAGTGCGGTGTCCGCGAGGGTGAACGCGTCGCCGCAGAGGAATCTGATGTCGGCCCCCGCATCGCGAGCGCGGTCCTGTGCCCAGGCGAGGGCTGCCGGGGAGAGGTCGACGGCGTCCACCGTGAAGCCCGCGGAGGCGAGGTGGAGCGCGTTGCGGCCCGGGCCGCAGCCGAGGTCGAGGGCGCGCCCCGGAGCGATCAGGCCGCGTTCGAGGTACGAGACCAGGTTCTCGTCGGGCTTCGCCACGAAGAACGGCACCGGCCCGGAGCGGTCCGCGTAGAAGTCGTCCCACCAGGAGGCGCCCTCGGCCGTCCAGCGGTCGGCCTCCGGCGCGAACAGGCCGTCCAGGAGCCGGAGTACGTCCTCCATGGTGCGGATGTTCCGCACCGTCCGCTCCCCTTGCCCCTCTTCTTGCCCCGTTTCCATGCTCTCCCCCTTCTCCGTCCCCTCCGCCTTCCCCGTCCGTCGATCGTAGGGCGGAGGGCGCTGCGGGCCGGATCGGGAGGTGTGGCCGGAGGCGGTGACGGGCCGTGTGAGCGGCTGGGACGGGGAGGGGAAGGGTGCCACTTACGGGCGGGGGTGAAGTACCGCCCCCGGCACCGGCGGGCAGCGGCACGGGGGTGGTCTCCGCCGCGCCGGTCCATGTTTCCCGGCGCTGCGCCGGACAGCTCCGGGAAGCCCGGCCCGCGGGCTCGCCCAGGGCTGTCCGGCCCGTTGTCCGCCGGACCGTGCTACTGCGGAGCTCCCCGCCACCCGGCCACCGGGAGGGCGAACTTGGCGACCAGACGGTCCGTGAAGGAGGCATGGTGCAGGCGGGCCAGGCGTACGGGGACGGCGCCGCGGCGGACCTCGACGCGGGCGCCCGCCGGGAGTTCGATGCTGCGACGGCCGTCGCACCACAGGACGCCGTGCGGAGTCTTGGGCTGCACCTCGACCGCCAGGACGGAACGCGGCGAGGTGACCAGCGGCTTGGCGAACAGGGCATGCGCGCTGATCGGGACCATCAGCAGGGCCTCGACCTCGGGCCAGACCACGGGGCCGCCGGCCGAGAAAGCGTACGCGGTGGAGCCGGTCGGCGTCGCGCAGACCACTCCGTCGCCGCCGAAGCGCGAGACGGGCCGGCCGTCGACCTCGGTGACGACCTCCAGCATCCGCTCCCGGGCGGCCTTCTCCACCGAGGCCTCGTTCAGGGCCCAATCGGTGTAGACGACACTGCCGTTGTTGCGCACGAGGACATCGAGCGTCATCCGCTCCTCGACCTCGTACGCGCGGGTCACGACCCGGTCGACGACCTTGTCGAGGTCGTCGCGTTCGGCCTCCGCGAGGAAGCCGACCCGGCCGAGGTTGACGCCGAGCATCGGGACACCGGAGGTCCTGGCGAAGTCCGCGCCGCGCAGCAGCGTGCCGTCCCCGCCCAGGACCACCAGCAGTTCGCAGCCCTCGGCCGCGCACGGCTCCGTCTTGACGCGTTCGACGGACGGCGGCAGCGGCAGGTCCGCGGCCTCCTCCGCCAGTACCCGCACGCCGATGCCGCAGCGCAGCAGCCCCTGGACCACGAGCTCGGCGCTGCGGATGGCCGCGGGCCGGCCGGTGTGGGCGAGCAGGAACACCGTTCGCGCGGCTCCGGTGTTCCCGTGTGCTGCGCTGTCTTCAACTGCATGGGTAGTGGTCAACGAGGCCCCTCCGCCACTGCACGGTCGACGTCCGCCGGGTCGAGTGCAGGCGCCCCGGCGCGCAGCCACAGAAAGTACTCGACATTTCCCGAAGGGCCGGGCAGGGGGCTCGCAGTTACGCCAAGTACGCCAAATTCCAGCTCGGCCGCCCGCCGCGCGACGGCACGCACCGCCTCGGCCCGCAGCTCCGCGCTGCGCACCACCCCGCCGCTGCCCAGCCGCTCCTTGCCGACCTCGAACTGCGGCTTGACCATCAGCACCAGGTCCGCGTCGGGCGCCGCACACCTCGCCAGCGCGGGCAGGACGAGCCTCAGCGGAATGAACGAGAGGTCGCCGACGACGAGGTCGACGGGCTGCGAGTCGATCTGTTCGAGGGTCAGCTCGCGCACGTTGGTGCGGTCCTTGACGGTGACCCGCTCGTCGCTCTGCAGCGACCAGGCGAGCTGTCCGTATCCGACGTCGACGGCGACGACATGACCGGCGCCGGACCGCAGCAGGACATCGGTGAAGCCGCCGGTCGAGGCGCCCGCGTCCAGCGCCCGCCGGCCTTCGATCTTCAGGCCGAGCGGGACGAAGGCGGCGAGGGCTCCGGCGAGCTTGTGCCCGCCGCGCGAGACGTAGTCGGGGTCGCTCTCGTCCTCGCGTACGACCACGGCCGCGCTGGTCTCCACCTGGGTGGCCGGCTTGGTCGCGGTCGCACCGCCGACGGTCACCCGGCCCGCGGCGATCAGCTGGCTCGCGTGCTCGCGGGAACGGGCCAGCTTGCGGCGCACCAGCTCCGCGTCGAGTCGGCGTCGTGCCACTCCTGCCACCTGTGGTTCAGCTCCTGAGGTCGTGCGTCGCCGAGGAAGGGGCGGGCGGCCCGGGGTGCTGGTCGAGAGCGGCCAGCACATCGCGCAGCCCACGATGCACATCCTCGTACACCCGCAGATGTCCGCTCGCCGGGAGGTGGTCGGCATCGGCGAGGCGGCGCAGCGTGGTATCGACCGCGGCCTGGCCGGTCGGTGTCGTGCCCACCCCGATCGGCCGCGGCCCGGCCGGGCCGCCCGGTACGTCGGACCCGCCCGGCTCGGCTCCGGGGGTCTCCTCGGCTCCGGCAGGTTCCTCGGCTCCCGTGGGCGCCTTGGGCCCCGGGCCGGACGTCGGCTCTTCCATGCCCCCGACGCTACCTTGGCGAAGGCTGACAAGGGCGAACGAGCCGTCCCCGACCTGGCGTATCGTCGATCACGATGGCAACCCTCGACCAGTGCCGCGCCGCTCTCGACCGGCTGGCCCAGAACCTGTCCTCGGCGGACGGCAACGTCCGCAGCGCAACGGCGCTCGACCGTTCGCTCAGCTGCCGCATCACGGACCTCGATGTCACCTTCCTCGGGCGGCTGTCCCACGGCTCCATCCAGGAGGTGACCAGTGTCCCCGGCCCGCCTCCGCACAAGGCCGAGATCCGCCTGTCCATGGCGGGCGACGATCTGGTCGCCCTGGTGGACGGGAAGCTGAATTTCGCCAAGGCCTGGGGCAGCGGTCGCGTCAAGCTGGAGGCCGGCCTGCGCGACCTGCTGCGCCTCAGAACGCTGCTGTAGGCGCCGCCCCGCTCTACCTCTTCCCCACGGCCACGTTCCCGTCGGCCTGCTTGCCCGCGACTCGGTCACCGTCGGCCGCTTCGCCGTCGGCCGGGCCCCCGCCTGCGGCGTCACCGCCGTCCGAAGCACCGCCCGTGGCGGTCCGGGCCTCCCCGGGGCCACTCCGACGGCGCCTGCGCGCGGCCGGGACGACCAGCGGTGTGCCGGTCTCCGGGTCCTCGATGATCTGGCAGCCGAGCCCGAAGACCCGTTCCACCAGCTCCGCCGTGACGATGTCGGCCGGCGCGCCCTCGGCGAGGACCGCACCGTCCTTCATGGCGATCAGATGGGTCGCGTAACGGGCCGCGTGGTTGAGGTCGTGCAGGACGGCGACCAGCGTCCGCCCCTGCTCCTCGTGCAGCTCGGCGCACAGGTCCAGCACCTCGATCTGGTGCTGGATGTCCAGATACGTCGTCGGCTCGTCGAGCAGGAACAGCGGTGTCTGCTGGGCGAGCGCCATCGCGATCCACACCCGCTGCCGCTGCCCGCCGGACAGCTCGTCGACATAGCGTTCGGCCAGCTCGGCGACGCCGGTGGCGGCCATCGACTCCTGCACGATCCGCTCGTCGTCGGCCGACCACTGCCGCAGCAGCCCCTGGTGCGGATAGCGGCCACGCGCCACCAGGTCCGCCACGGTGATCCCGTCCGGCGCGATCGAGGACTGCGGCAGCAGCCCGAGCGTCCTGGCGACCTTCTTGGCGGGCAGCGAGGAGATCGCGGAGCCGTCCAGCAGCACCGACCCGGCGGCCGGCTTGAGCATCCGCGAGAGTGCGCGCAGCAGCGTGGACTTGCCGCAGGCGTTCGGGCCGACGATGACCGTGAAGGAGCGGTCGGGGATGGCCACCGAGAGGTTCTCGGCGATGACCCGCTGGTCGTAGGCGAGGGTGACGTTCTCAGCCGTAAGGCGGCTCACTTCGGAACTCCTGGTGTTGTCGTGTCTGCGCTGATGCCCGGCTCCCGCTGCTGCCCGGCTCTGTGCTGTGGTCCCGCGCACTGCTGTCGGCCCGCGCGCCGCCGTCGGCCCGCTCGCTGCCGAACGGCGTCCGCGCGCGAGATCCGTCCGACGGACGCCGCGCCGTCGTCGTCCGCCGCGGGCCGCGCCGCCGGTTCCGGCCGCGCGCCCCCGCCCGTCCCGTCCGCCCGTCGCACGCCCCGGCTCATATCCGTCCCGCCCTGCGCTCCGTGGCCAGCAGCCACAGCAGATAGCCGCCGCCGAGAACGCCGGTCAGCACGCCCACCGGCAACTGGTCGGCGCCGAAGAGCCGCTGTGCGGACCAGTCCGCGGTGACCAGCAGCGCGGCGCCCATGAGCGCGGACAGCAGCAGATTGGGGCCGGGCAGGGGGGCGCCCCGCCCCGCGCCCTTGAGGAAGCGCGGCAGGGACAGCCGGCGGGCGAGCTGGGGCGCGGTGAGCGCCACGAAGGAGATCGGCCCGGCGGCCGCGGTGGCCGCGGCGACGAGCACGACCGCCGCCAGCAGGACGACGATGCGGACCCGCTCGACCCGTACGCCCAGTGCGCTCGCCGCGTCGTCGCCCATCTCCAGCATGCGCAGCGGACGCCCGTAGCACAGCAGCAGCGGGACGAGGACGGCGCAGACCGCGGCCAGCGGCCCGAACTGGTCCCAGTCACGGCCGTTGAGGGAACCGGTCATCCAGGTGGTGGCGCGGGTCGCCTCGACGATGTTCGCCTTGGTCAGGAGGTAGAGCACCATCGCGTACAGCATGGCGCTCGCGCCGATCCCGACGAGCACGAAACGGTAGCCGTGGACGCCGCGCTTCCAGGCCAGGACGAAGATGACGAGGCCGGTGAGCACGCCGCCGACGACGGCGCCGGCCGCGACCGCGAGGGTCCCCGCCTGGAAGTAGACGATGGCGACCAGTGCGCCGACGGACGAGCCCTGGGCGAACCCGAGGACGTCGGGGCTGCCCAGCGGATTGCGCGACACGGTCTGGAAGACCGCCCCGGCGATCCCGAACGCGGCGCCGACCAGCAGGCCCACCAGCACCCGCGGCAGCCGCAGATCCTGCACGATGAACTCCTGGCCGGCGTCCCCGCCGCCGGTCAGGGTGGTGATCACCTCGGCCGGGGTCATCGGGTAGTCGCCGGAGCCGATCAGTGCGATCCCGGCGGCCAGCGCGACGGCCAGCAGCACCAGCCCGGCCACCACGGCGGGCACGTCCAGCCGCACCGAGCGCCCGCCCCTGGTCCGCACCACGGTGACCCGCCGGGCCGCCCCCGTCCGCCGGCCGCGCGCGGCCACGGACTCCGCCGCACCGGTGTTCTCCTCGGTTCCCTTTCCGGGCTTCACGGTCGCGCTCACAGCTGGGCCATCCTCCGACGCCGTACGAGATAGATGAAGACCGGGCCGCCGACCACGGCCGTGACGATGCCGACCTGCAGCTCGCCGGGCCGGGCCACCACCCGGCCGAGGACATCGGCGCCGAGCAGCAGCACCGGCGAGAGCACCGCGGAGTACGGCAGGATCCACCGCATGTCGGGCCCGGTGATGGCCCGTACGGCATGCGGAACCATCAGGCCGACGTACACGATCGGGCCGCAGGCGGCGGTCGCCCCGCCGCAGAGCAGGGTGACCGCGACCATCGCCAGCACCCGGGTGCGGGTCAGCCGGGCGCCCAGCGCCCGCGCCTGGTCGTCGCCGAGCGCGAGGGCGTTCAGCGGCCGGGCGATCAGCAGCGCGAGGACGCCGCCCACCGCGAGGAACGGCGCGATGTCGAGGACCGTCGGCAGGGTGGCCGAGGCCAGCGAACCCACCGTCCAGAAGCGCATCTTGTCCAGGGTCGCGGTGTCCAGCAGGTTGACGGCGTTGATGTAGCCGACGAGGACGGCGGTCAGCGCGGTGCCGGCGAGGGCGAGGCGTACGGGCGTGGCGCCGCGGGTCCCGCCGAGGACGTACACCGCGACGGAGACCACCGCGGCGCCGGCGAACGCGAACCACACGTAGCCGGTCAGCGAGGTGATGCCGAAGAAGCTGATGGCGGAGACGACCGCGGCCGAGGCACCGGCGTTGATGCCGAGAACTCCGGGGTCCGCCAGGGGGTTTCGGGTGAGCGCCTGCATGACGGTGCCGGCCAGGCCGAGTGCGGCACCGACGATCAGGCCCAGCAGGGTGCGGGGGAAGCGGACGTCGCGGACGACCACGTCGGTGTCGGAGCCGGAGTAGTGGAACACCCCGTGCCACACCTGGTCGAAGGGGATCTGTTTTGCGCCGACGGCGATACCCAGGGCGGCGATCACCGCGAGGACGGCCACGGCGGCCACCAGCCCCACGGAGCGCCGGAGATGGCGCCGCCGGGGGTGCACGGGGGCCGGGGCCGTTGTTGCTTCGGGGGGACTGTCAACCAACACGATAGTTAGGTTAGCCTACCCTCACATTTTGACTCATCGGCCCTCGCAGAGAGAAGCACCGCCATCATGAGCACCTCCCGTAGCGTCACCCCGTCCCGTCGCGGCATCCTGGCCGCGGGCGGCGCCCTCGGCATCGGCGCCCTGCTCGCCGCATGCGGCGGAGACAAGAGCGCGGGGGGCGCCAACAGCGGCGCCGGAACCGGCCCGTGGTCCTTCACCGACGACCGCAAGCAGACGGTGACCCTCAAGAACACCCCGCAGCGGATCGTCGCCTTCACCGGCACCGCGGCCGCCCTGCACGACTTCGGGATCGACGACCGGATAGTCGGCGTCTTCGGCCCCACCAAGCTCAAGAACGGCAAGCCCGACCCGCAGGCCGGCGACCTGGACGTCGACAAGGTCACCGTCATCGGCAACGCCTACAACCAGTTCAACGTCGAGAAGTACGCGGCGCTGCGCCCCGACCTGCTGGTCACCAACATGTACGAGCCGGGCGCGCTGTGGTTCGTGCCGGACGACAGCAAGGACAAGATCACCAAGCTGGCGAAGTCCGTCGCCCTCACCTCCTCCCGCGTCCCGCTCATCAAGATCATCGAGCGCTACGCCGAACTGGCCGGATCGCTCGGCGCCGACCTGAAGGCCAAGAAGGTCACCGACGCCAAGGCCCGCTTCGAGAAGGCCTCCGCGGCCCTGCGCAAGGCTGCCAAGGCCCACCCGGTCAAGGTGCTCGCCTGCTCCGGCAGCCCCGACCTCTTCTACGCCTCCAACCCCGGCATCAACGCCGACCTCATGTACTACAAGTCCCTCGGCGTCGACCTGATCGTCCCCGACCACCTGGACAAGGGCGGCTACTTCGAGAGCCTGAGCTGGGAGAACGCCGACAAGTACCAGGCCGACGTCCTCCTGCTGGACAACCGGACGGCCACCCTCCAGCCCAAGGACCTGGCGGCCAAGCCCTCCTGGGCCAAGCTGCCCGCCGTCAAGGCCGGCCAGATCACCCCCTGGTCGAGCGAGCCGCGCTTCTCCTACGCGGGCGCCGCTCCGCTGATCGAGTCGCTCGCCAAGGCGATCGAGAGCGCCAAGAAGACCAAGTGACGTCCGTCCGCGGTGGCTTAGCCGGGGTGCAGGGGCGGGACGGCCCGCAGCCACGGCCGGCCGCTCCGCCCCGCCCACCCGCACCGGGACGCACCGCCGCCGCCCCGCGACAGGCCACGCAGCCCACGGAAGCCACCGCACCCCGCCGCCGCACGCCCCCAGCATCCTCCCGGGAGGTTCCCCCGCATGACCACGACCGCCGCCCCCACCACCGCACCGTTCCGCTTCTTCGATGTGCACGTCGTCAGGTCCCAACGGCTGAGCCCCTCCATGGTGCGCATCACCTTCGGCGGCGAGCGGCTCGCGGACCTGGCCTCCGGCGGTCGCGACCAGCGGTTCAAGCTCTTCCTCCCGCAGCCCCACCAGGACCGGCCGGTCTTCGAGGACACCGGCGACGGCTGGTACACCGCCTGGCGGGCGCAGGACCCGGCCGAGCGTGCGGTGATGCGCTCGTACACGATCCGCGAACAGCACCATGAACCGGCGGAGTTCGACGTCGACTTCGCGCTGCACGGCGCCGGGCCGCACTCCGCCGCCACGGCGGGCGGCCCCGCCTCCCGCTGGGCCGCCCGCGCGCGGCCCGGCGACCGGCTGACCGTCCTCGCCCCGGCCGTCGAGGACAACGGCGGCGTCGACTTCCGGCCGCCCGCCGGCACCGACTGGATCCTGCTCACCGGCGACGAGACGGCGCTGCCCGCGATCGCCGGCATCCTGTCCTGGCTCTCCCCCGGCACCCGGGCCGAGGTCTGGATCGAGATCGCGCACGAGGACGACCGGCAGCGCCTGCCCACCTTCGCCGACGCCGACATCCGCTGGCTGGTCCGGGACGAGACGGCCGCCGCGAGCGGCGAGCCGGTGCTCGACGCGCTGCGCGCCGCCGAACTGCCCGAGGGCACGCCGTACGCCTGGATCGCCGGCGAGGCCGGGACCGTCAAGGCGGTGCGCAGGCACCTCGTCCGCGAGCGCGGCATCGACCGCAGGGCCGTGAAGTTCACCGGCTACTGGCGCCGGGGCGCCACCGAGGAGGACCTGATCGCGGAGCTGACCGCTGCCGCCGCGGCGGCGGCCGACGCGGGCTGAACCACGCACCGGGGGCCCGGCCCAAGCGCCGGGCCCCCTCGCCTGCCGGTCCGCCCGCTCACATCCCGATCCGCTCCAGCACCTTCCGCGACTCCGCCCCGCAACTGCCGTCCCCGGCAGCGGTCCAGGCCGCCGCGCACAGCGCCCGCAGCCCGTCCAGCGGCGTCCCCTCACCCGTCACGTCCAGCGCGTCACCGGCCGCCTCGGCGCGCCAGCCGCCGCACCGGAAACCCCCGCCGTCCGCGGTCACCTCCGGCTGCGGTGCCAGCAGCCCGCGCAGGTCCTCGTCCACGTACGCGGGACGGTGCTGCGGCACAGCGGCCAGCAGCTCGGCGGGGGTGGTCACGCCGGTGAGCACCAGCAGCGAGTCGACCTCGCCGTTGTAGGCGCCCTCGATGTCGGTGTCGAGCCGGTCGCCGATCACCAGTGGCCGCCGGGCGCCGGTGCGCAGCACCGTCTCCCGGTGCATCGGCGGCTGCGGCTTGCCCGCCACCTGCGGCGTACCGCCCGCGGCGGACCGGACCACCTCCACCAACGCGCCGTTGCCGGGGGCGATCCCGCGCTCCTTGGGGATCGTCAGATCCGTGTTGGACGCGAACCACGGCACCCCGCGCTGCACGGCATACGCGGCCTCGGCCAGCCGCCCCCAGTCCAGCATCGGGTCGAAGCCCTGCACCACGGCCGCCGGGTCGTCATCCGCCGAGCGGACGGGCTCGAGACCGCGCTCGCGCAGCGCCACCCACAGCCCCTCACCCCCGATGGCCAGCACCCGCGCGCCCGCCGGCACCTGCTCGGAGATCAGCCGCGCCACCGCCTGCGCCGAGGTGATCACATCGTCCGGACCGGTCGGCAGCCCGAAACCGGACAACTGGTCGGCAACGGCCTGCGGGGTCCGGGCGGCGTTATTGGTCACATAGGCGAGGTGCATCCCGCCGTCCCGCGCGCGCGTCAGCGACTCCACGGCATGGGCCAGGGCCTGCCCGCCCGCGTAGACGACCCCGTCCAGATCCAGCAGCGCCGTGTCGTACGCCTCGCTCAGCGGGCGCCGGCACCCGTCGGGCTGCCTGCGAACCTGCTCGTTCATGCCGTCTCGCTCCTCGCTCCCACACCTCGCACGAAGAGATCCGCCGCGTACCGGGCGCAGGCGCTCACCGCGCCGCCCGATACACCGTTTCTCCCCCTCGCGCATACCGATATTTCCAGCCACGCACGGGCTGTCCCCCGATCTTCCCTCATCGGCCCGGCGGCATAGCATTCTTCAATGACCAGTACCGACGGCCTCCGCCTCCTCCCGTTCCGCGGGCTGCGTTACGACCGCGACCGGGTCGGCAGCCTGACCGCTGTGACCTCCCCGCCGTACGACGTAGTGGTGCGGCCGGACGGCGTGCGCCATCTGGAGACCGCCGACCCGTACAACATCGTCCGGCTGATCCTGCCGCACGCCGCGGACCCCACCACCCGCCACCGCCAGGCCGCCGACACCCTGCGCCGCTGGCGCGCCGAGGGCGTGCTGAGGCAGGACGACGAACCCGCGCTGTACGTCTACGAGCAGCGCTCCGGCGAGGTGCTGCAGCGCGGGCTGATCGGGGCGCTGGGCCTGGACGGCCCGGTGCTGCCCCACGAGGGCGTCATCCCGGAGGTGGTCGAGGACCGGGCCGCCCTGATGCGCGCGGCGGCGGCCAATTTCGAGCCGCTGCTGCTCTCCTACCGCAGCCAGGGCACCGCGACCGGCGCCGCCGCCGTCATCGAACGCACGGTGGAGCGCGACCCGCTGCTGGACACCGTCACCGAGGACGGCTTCGCGCACCGCCTGTGGGCGGTCACCGACCCCGCCGACCTCGCCGCCGTCGACGACGATCTCAGCTGCCGGCAGGCGCTGATCGCCGACGGCCACCACCGCTGGGCGACCTACCAGCGGCTGTACGAGCAGCAGCCCGGCGCCACCGCCGCCTCGCCCTGGGCCTTCGGCCTGGTGCTGCTGGTGGACACCGCCCGCTATCCGCTCCAGGTCCGCGCGATCCACCGCGTGCTGCCACATCTGCCGCCCGCCAAGGCCCTGGCGGATCTGGCCGGCGCGTTCCGGGCCCGCACCCTGCCGGGCGAGCTGTCCACCGCCCTGGAGACCCTGGAGGAGACGCCCGGCACCGCCTTCGTCCTCGCCGGCGGGCCGGACTCCTTCCACCTCCTGGACCGTCCCGATCCCGCGCTGCTGGACCGTACGATCCGCCGGGACCGGCCCGAGGCCTGGCGGCGGCTGGACGCCACGGTGCTGCACTCCGTCCTGCTGGACGAGGTCTGGCACATCCCCGACCACCCGTCGGACATCAGCTATCTGCACCACACCGGCGCCGCCGTCGAACAGGCCGCCCGGCACGGCGGCACCGCCGTTCTCATGCGCGCCACCTCCGAGGAGACGGTCCGTCAACTCGCGGAGCACGGCGTGACGATGCCGCGGAAGTCCACCTCCTTCGGCCCCAAGCCCGCCACCGGTCTGGTCCTGCGCACCCTGGACGACCACCGGAACTGAACCCCCTGGGCCCCGCCGCCTCCACGGCACCTCCCGCCCCACCCGACGCGTGATTAGGTTAGCCTTACCTAACCACGCCCCTCGGGTGGGCTTCCCTGCCCCTGCGCGCACCTCAGCCTGCGCTGGACGTGGTCAAGTCCGCACCACGGAGGGCACCTTCATGGATCTCCTCGCGCGCCCCGCCGAGGACCCGGCCGACAGCCGGACATACCTGCTCAACGAGAAGACGGCCCCGCACTACCGCAGTGCGGTCACCGAGAGCGTCGCCCGCATCGGCGCCAAAATCGCGGCCACCGACCGCCCGTTCACCGGCATCACCGTCGACCGCCTCACCCCCGCCGTCTCCGGCATCGACCTCGACGCGCCCCTGCACGACGCGGCCGCCGCACTCGACGAACTCGAAGAGGTCTACCTCCGCGACGCCGTCTACTTCCACCACCCGCGCTATCTGGCGCACCTCAACTGCCCCGTGGTGATCCCCGCCCTCGTCGGCGAGGCCGTGCTCTCCGCCGTCAACTCCTCCCTGGACACCTGGGACCAGAGCGCCGGCGGCACCCTCATCGAGCGCCGGCTCGTCGACTGGACCGCCGAGCGCATCGGCCTGGGCGCACAGGCCGACGGGATCTTCACCAGCGGCGGCAGCCAGTCCAACCTCCAGGCCCTGCTGCTCGCCCGGGACGAGGCCTGCCGCCGCGCCCTGACCGGTGACGGCGCGCCCGTCGCAGAGCCCTCCACTCCTCCCCCGAGCCGCCTCACGGACGTCCTGCCCCGGCTGCGGATCCTCACGTCCGAGTGCAGCCACTTCAGCATCCGCAAGTCGGCCACGCTGCTCGGCATGGGCGCGGAGGCCGTCATCACCGTCCCCGGCGACGAGAACAAGCGGATGCGCACCGCCGACCTGGCCGACGAACTGGCGCGCTGCCACCGCGACGGGCTGATGCCCATGGCCGTCGTCGCCACCGCGGGCACCACCGACTTCGGCTCCATCGACCCGCTCCCCGAGATCGCCGACCTGCGCGACCGGTACGGCACCTGGATGCATGTCGACGCCGCCTACGGCTGCGGCCTGCTGGTCTCCCGCCGCCGCGCCCTGCTGACCGGCATCGAACGCGCCGACTCGGTGACCGTCGACTACCACAAGTCCTTCTTCCAGCCGGTCAGTTCCAGCGCCGTCCTGGTCCGCGACCGCGCCACCCTGCGGCACGTCACCTACCACGCGGACTATCTCAATCCGCGCCGCATGGTGGAGCGGCGCATCCCCAACCAGGTCGACAAGTCGATCCAGACCACCCGCCGCTTCGACGCCCTCAAGCTCTGGCTCACCCTGCGCATCATGGGTGCCGGGGCCGTCGGGGAACTCTTCGACGACGTCATCGACCGCGCCGCGGAAGCCTGGAAACTGCTCCACGACGACCCCCGCTTCTCCGTCGTCGTCGAACCCCAGCTGAGCACCCTGGTCTTCCGCTACGTCCCCAGCACCGACCAGGACCCCGAACTCTGCGACCGGGTCAACCTGCACCTCCGGGACGCCCTGTTCGCCTCCGGTGACGCGATCGTCGCGGGCACCGTCGTCGACGGCCGCCACCACCTCAAATTCACCCTGCTCAACCCGGAGACCACCCTCGAGGACATCGCCGCCGTCCTCGATCTGATCGCCGAACACGCCGGCGCCTACCTCGCCGAGCAGTCCCGGCCGGCCCTCAGCGCGCGCTGACCCTCCCCAGACCTCCCCACCGCAGACCTCCCCCTCATCGGAGACCTCGTGTCCGCCCCTTACGACTTCATTGCCATCGGCCTCGGCCCGTTCAACCTGGGACTGGCCTGCCTGACCGAGCCGATCGACGGACTCGACGGCCTGTTCCTCGACGACAAGCCGTCCTTCGACTGGCACCCCGGCATGATGCTGGACAGCAGCCACCTCCAGGTGCCCTTCCTCGCCGACCTGGTCAGCCTCGCGGACCCCACCTCGCCCTTCTCGTTCCTGAACTACCTCAAGGAATCGGGGCGGCTCTACCCGTTCTACATCCGCGAGAACTTCTATCCGCTGCGCGCCGAGTTCAACGACTACTGCCGCTGGGCGGCCGGCAAGCTGGACAGCATCCGCTTCGCCCACCGGGTCACGCTCGTCGAGTACGACCCCGGCACGGAGCTCTACGTCGTGCACGCCGAGCACCTCCCCACCGGCGAGCGCACCACCCACCGCGCCCGCAAGCTCGTCCTGGGCACCGGCACCCCGCCCCACCTCCCCGACGCCTGCCAGGGCCTGGGCGGCGATCTGCTGCACAACGCCGACTACCTGGCGGCCAAGCCCGCCCTCCAGGCCAAGGAGAGCATCACCCTCATCGGCAGCGGCCAGAGCGCCGCCGAGATCTACTACGACCTCCTCCAGGACATCGACAGCCACGGCTACCACCTGACCTGGGCCACCCGCTCCCCGCGCTTCTTCCCCCTCGAATACACCAAGCTCACGCTGGAGATGACCTCACCGGAGTACGTGGACTACTTCCACGCCCTCCCCGGGGCCACCCGCGACCGGCTCAACGCCTCGCACAAGAACCTCTACAAGGGCATCGACTCCGAGCTGATCAACGACATCTTCGATCTGCTCTACCAGAAGAACCTGGCCGGCCCGGTCCGCACCCGTCTGCTCACCAACACCGCCCTGAACCACGCCGGTTACGACGAATCCAGCGGCACCTACACCCTCGGCCTGCGCCAGGAGGAACAGGGCACCGACTTCACCCTCGACACCCAGGGCCTGATCCTCGCCACCGGCTACCGCTACCGCGTACCGGACTTCCTCGCCCCCGTCCACGACCGCATCGCCTGGGACGACGCCGGCCGCTACGACGTGGCCCGCAACTACAGCATCGACACCGCCGGCCACGGCATCTACGTGCAGAACGCCGAGCTGCACACCCACGGCTTCGTCACCCCCGACCTCGGCATGGCCGCGTACCGCAACGCCTGCATCATCCGCGAGCTGCTCGGCCGCGAGTACTACCCGGTCGAAAAGGCCATCGCCTTCCAGGAGTTCGCCGCCCCGGCCGGCCCGCACCACCCCATGGAGATCCCCGCATGAGCACCCCGCTGTTCACCCGCACCGACCCCGCGCTCGGGGAGTTCGCCCTGCGCCCGGTCGACCCGTCCGGCGACGCCGCGATGCTGCACCGCTGGGTCACCGACCCCAAGGCCGTCTTCTGGCTGATGCAGGACTGCGACCTCGCCGCCGTCGAGAAGGAATTCGCGCGGATAGCCGCCGACCCCTTCCACCACGCCTTCCTCGGCCTGCACAACGGCACCCCGGCCTTCCTCGTGGAGCGCTACGACCCCGCCCACCGCGAACTGGTCGGCGTCCATGCCGCCGAACCCGGCGACGTCGGCATGCACTTCCTGGCGGCCCCCACCGACACCCCCGTCCACGGCTTCACCCTCGCCGTGCTCACCACCGTCATGGAGATGCTCTTCGCCGACCCCGGCACCCGCCGGGTCGTGGTCGAACCCGACGCCCGCAACACCGCCGTCCACGCCCTCAACAAGGCCGTCGGCTTCGAGGTCCTGCGGACCGTCTCCCTCCCCTCCAAAGACGCCTGCCTCAGCACCTGCACCCGCGACCAGTTCCTGGCCACCCGAGGAGAGAACCGATGACCGCCCCCACCGACGGCACCCCGCACCTCCCTGCCCGGGACGCCGTCGCCCACCTCACCCCCGACCTGTGGGCGCGCGCCAACCGCCTGCTGATCCGCAAGGGCCTGGCCGAGTTCTCCCATGAGCGACTGCTCGCCCCGCAGCGCCTCCCGCAGGACGGCCACTACGTCGTCCACAGCGACGACGGCGCCACCGCCTACCGCTTCACCGCCCGCAGACAGGCCCTGGACCACTGGCAGGTCGATGCCGACAGCATCACCCGCCACCGCGACGAGCACGCACTCCCCCTGGACGCCCTGGCCTTCTTCATCGAACTGCGCGACGCACTCGGCCTCGGCGAGGAGATCCTGCCGGTCTACCTGGAGGAGATCAGCTCCACCCTCTCCGGCACCGCCTACAAACTCGCCGCCGAAGCGCCCACCGCCGCCGGACTCGCCACGTCCGGCTTCCAGGCCATCGAGACCGGCATGACCGAGGGCCACCCCTGTTTCGTCGCCAACAACGGCCGCCTCGGCTTCGGCATCCACGAGTACCACGCCTACGCGCCGGAGACCGCGAGCCCCCTGCGGCTGATGTGGCTCGCCGCCCACCGCGACCACGCCACCTTCACCGCCGGCGCCGGCCTCGACTACGACACCCTCGTACGCGACGAACTCGACGAGACCACCCGCACCCGCTTCGCCGCCACCCTCACCGGCCTCGGCCTCGAACCCGACGACTACTACTTCTTCCCCACCCACCCCTGGCAGTGGTGGAACAAACTCTCCATCACCTTCGCCGCCGAGATCGCCCAGCAGCGGCTGGTCTGCCTCGGCCCCGGCGACGACGACTACCTCGCCCAGCAGTCCATCCGCACCTTCTTCAACACCGCCCACCCCACCAAGCACTATGTGAAAACGGCCCTCTCCGTCCTCAACATGGGCTTCATGCGCGGCCTCTCGGCGTCGTACATGAAGGCCACCCCGGCCATCAACGACTGGCTGGCCCGCCTGATCTCCGCGGACGACACCTTCCGGGCCGCCCGTTTCTCGATCATCCGTGAGCGCGCCGCCCTCGGCTACCACCACCGCCGGTACGAGGACGCCACCACCAAGGACTCCCCGTACCGCAAGATGCTCGCCGCCCTGTGGCGCGAGAGCCCCGTGCCCACCCTCGAACCCGGCGAGCGCCTGGCCACCATGGCCTCGCTCCTCCACGTCGACCGTGCCGGCGGCTCGTTCGCCGCCGCACTGATCGAGGAGTCCGGCCTGGAGCCCGCCGTCTGGCTCCGCCGCTACCTGGACGCGTACCTCACCCCCGTCCTGCACGCCTTCTACGCCTACGACCTGGTGTTCATGCCGCACGGCGAGAACGCCATCCTGGTCATCGAGGACGGCGCCGTGGACCGCGTCATCTTCAAGGACATTGCCGAAGAGATCGCCGTCATGGACCCGAACGCGGTCCTGCCACCCGCCGTCGAACGCATCCGCGCCGACGTCCCCGAGGACAAGAAGCTCCTCTCCGTCTTCACCGACGTCTTCGACTGCTTCTTCCGCTTCCTGAGCGGCACCCTCGCCGACCTCGGCATCCTCGACGAGGACACCTTCTGGCACACGGTCGCCGCCTGTGCCCTCGACTACCAGGCGTCCGCTCCCCACCTCGCCGACAAGTTCCGCCAGTACGACCTGTTCACCGACGAGTTCGCCCTCTCCTGCCTCAACCGCCTTCAGCTGCGCAACAACCAGCAGATGGTCGACCTCCAGGACCCCGCGGGCGCCCTCCAGCTCATGGGCACCCTCCGCAACCCCCTCGCCCCGTACGCACCGGCCTCCTGATCCGACCCGCAAAAGGAAGAAGGGCGGGACCCCGTGAGGGGATCCCGCCCTTCTTCCTTCTCCTGCGGCGTTCCGCTACCTCAGCTCACGCCGAGCAGCCCGCTCAGTCCTTCGCCGGACCCTCGTCGTCCCGCGCACCCTCGACCTCGGCCGCGTCCTCGATCTCGTCGGCCTCCTCCAGCGCGTCGGTGAACTCCACCCCGTCCAGCTCCGCGAGCCGGTCCGAGGCATCCGTCGTGCCGCCCTGGTCGGCCTCCAGCGCCTTGGCGAACCAGTCCCGCGCCTCGTCCTCGCGCCCGACCGCCAGCAGCGCATCCGCGTACGCGTACCGCAGTCGCGCCGTCCACGGGTGCACCGCACTCGACGCGAGCTCCGGGCTCTGCAGCGTCACCACCGCCGCGTCCGCCTGCCCCATGTCGCGCCGGGCACCCGCCGCGACCAGCCGCATCTCGACCTGTCCGGCTCGGTCCAGCTTCTGGACCTCGGGCTCGCCGGCCATGGCCATCGCCTTCTCCGGCCGCCCGAGACCGCGCTCGCAGTCCGCCATGACGGGCCACAGCTCCATGCTGCCGGTCATCCGCCGCGCCGCACGGAACTCCGCCAGCGCCTCGCTGTACTTGCCGACCGCGTACGCCGCGAAGCCCGCGGCCTCGCGCACCGCCGCGACCCTGGACGCCAGCCGCAGCGCCACCCGCGAGTACCCGTACGCCTTCTCCGGGTCCTCGTCCAGCAGCTTCGCCACCATCACCAGGTTCTTGGCGACATCGTCGGCAAGCGTCTTCGGCAGGCTCAGCAGCTCCTGCCGCACATCCTTGTCGATCTCGTCACCGGTGACGTCCTCAGGAATCGGCAGCCGCTTGATCGGCTCCCGGTCCCGGTCCCGCCGGTCATCACGGCGATCGTCCCGGCGGTCGTCCCGCCCGCGCCCCGCGCCATACGGCCGACGCCCACGCTCATCATCCCTACGGAACCCACCACGGTCGTCCCGCCGCGGCCCCCGGTCATCCCTGCGGAACCCACCCCGGTCGCCACCGCGGTCATCCCGCCGGTCGCCACCACGGTCATCCCGCCGGTCGCCACCACGGAACCCACCACGGTCCCCGCCCGAGGGACGGTCGTCCCGCCGGAACCCGCCACGGTCGCCACCCGACGGACGGTCATCACGACGGAACCCACCGCGGTCACCACCGGAGGGACGGTCGTCCCGCCGGAAGCCGCCACGGTCGCCGCCGCGGTCATCCCGCCGCTCGTCACGCCGGAAACCACCGCGGTCGCCACCGGAGGGACGGTCATCGCGACGGAACCCGCCCCGGTCACCACCGGCCGGCCGGTCGTCCCTACGGAACCCACCGCGATCGCCACCCGACGGACGCTCGTCACGACGGAAGCCACCACGGTCGCCGCCGCGGTTGTCCCGCCCCGCGTAGCCGCCACCGCCGCCGGCCGGGCGACCGCCACGGTCGTTGTCCCGACGCGGCCCCCGGTCGTCACGCCGGAAACCACCGCGGTCGCCACCCGAGGGACGGTCATCGCGACGGAACCCACCGCGGTCACCGCCCGAGGGACGGTCATCGCGACGGAACCCACCGCGGTCACCGCCCGAGGGACGGTCATCGCGACGGAACCCACCGCGGTCACCGCCCGAGGGACGGTCATCGCGACGGAACCCACCACGGTCACCGCCCGAGGGACGGTCATCGCGACGGAACCCACCGCGGTCACCGCCCGAGGGACGGTCATCGCGACGGAACCCACCACGGTCACCACCCGACGGACGGTCATCGCGACGGAAGCCG
This sequence comes from Streptomyces caniferus, assembly GCF_009811555.1. Lineage (GTDB taxonomy): Bacteria > Actinomycetota > Actinomycetes > Streptomycetales > Streptomycetaceae > Streptomyces > Streptomyces caniferus. The sequence continues at coordinate 2,058,378 of NZ_BLIN01000005.1, forward strand.
CCACGGTCGCCGCCGCGGTCATCGCGCCGGTCGCCACCACGGAACCCACCACGGTCACCACCCGACGGACGGTCGTCGCGACGGAATGCGGGACGGTCTCCACCTCGCTCATCGCGCCGGAAGCCGCCGCCACGCTCATCATCGCGACGAGGCCCACGCGGCCGGTCGTCACGACGGTCTCCGCCACGGAACCCACCGCGGTCGCCACCGGAGGGACGGTCATCACGGCGGAAGCCACCACGGTCGCCGCCGCGGTCCCCGCCGCGGTTGTCCCGCCCCGCGTAGCCGCCACCGCCGCCGGCCGGGCGACCGCCACGGTCGTTGTCCCGACGCGGCCCCCGGTCGTCACGCCGGAAACCACCGCGGTCACCGTCGTCGCGCCGCTGCGGCCGGCGCTCCGAACGATCGTCGGAAGAGTTGGTGGACATCGACGTGACTCCTGTCTTCGGTACTGCATTCATTCTCACGCACCGATGACTTCGGCGCGCTTCGGCATAAAACAAAAAGGACCCTTGGTCCCAGCGTGAACGCTGGGACCAAGGGTCCTGAAAGATTGTTCGGCGGCGTCCTACTCTCCCACAGGGTCCCCCCTGCAGTACCATCGGCGCGGAAAGGCTTAGCTTCCGGGTTCGGAATGTAACCGGGCGTTTCCCTAACGCTATGACCACCGAAACCCTATCGGGTTCTAGCGAACAAGCACACTTTTTAGTTAAAGAGTGAAACTTGGTTCAACCAGCGATTGCGACTGTTCGCAACCCGGGAACCACACAGTGGACGCGAGCAACTGAGGACAAGCCCTCGGCCTATTAGTACCAGTCAACTCCACCCGTTACCAGGCTTCCATATCTGGCCTATCAACCCAGTCGTCTACTGGGAGCCTTAACCCCTCAAAGGGGGTGGGAGTACTCATCTCGAAGCAGGCTTCCCGCTTAGATGCTTTCAGCGGTTATCCTTTCCGAACGTAGCCAACCAGCCATGCCCTTGGCAGGACAACTGGCACACCAGAGGTTCGTCCGTCCCGGTCCTCTCGTACTAGGGACAGCCCTTCTCAATACTCCTACGCGCACAGCGGATAGGGACCGAACTGTCTCACGACGTTCTAAACCCAGCTCGCGTACCGCTTTAATGGGCGAACAGCCCAACCCTTGGGACCGACTCCAGCCCCAGGATGCGACGAGCCGACATCGAGGTGCCAAACCATCCCGTCGATATGGACTCTTGGGGAAGATCAGCCTGTTATCCCCGGGGTACCTTTTATCCGTTGAGCGACGGCGCTTCCACAAGCCACCGCCGGATCACTAGTCCCTACTTTCGTACCTGCTCGACCCGTCAGTCTCACAGTCAAGCTCCCTTGTGCACTTACACTCAACACCTGATTGCCAACCAGGCTGAGGGAACCTTTGGGCGCCTCCGTTACTCTTTAGGAGGCAACCGCCCCAGTTAAACTACCCACCAGACACTGTCCCTGATCCGGATCACGGACCCAGGTTAGACATCCAGCACGACCAGAGTGGTATTTCAACAATGACTCCACAACCACTGGCGTGGCTGCTTCAAAGTCTCCCACCTATCCTACACAAGCCGAACCGAACACCAATATCAAGCTATAGTAAAGGTCCCGGGGTCTTTCCGTCCTGCTGCGCGAAACGAGCATCTTTACTCGTAATGCAATTTCACCGGGCCTATGGTTGAGACAGTCGAGAAGTCGTTACGCCATTCGTGCAGGTCGGAACTTACCCGACAAGGAATTTCGCTACCTTAGGATGGTTATAGTTACCACCGCCGTTTACTGGCGCTTAAGTTCTCAGCTTCGCCGACCCGAAGGTCGACTAACCGGTCCCCTTAACGTTCCAGCACCGGGCAGGCGTCAGTCCGTATACATCGCCTTACGGCTTCGCACGGACCTGTGTTTTTAGTAAACAGTCGCTTCTCGCTGGTCTCTGCGGCCACCACCAGCTCAGAGTGCAAGACTCATCACCAGCAATGGCCCCCCTTCTCCCGAAGTTACGGGGGCATTTTGCCGAGTTCCTTAACCATAGTTCACCCGAACGCCTCGGTATTCTCTACCTGACCACCTGAGTCGGTTTAGGGTACGGGCCGCCATGAAACTCGCTAGAGGCTTTTCTCGACAGCATAGGATCATCCACTTCACCACAATCGGCTCGGCATCAGGTCTCAGCCTTAATGTGTGACGGATTTGCCTACCACACGGCCTACACCCTTACCCCGGGACAACCACCGCCCGGGCTGGACTACCTTCCTGCGTCACCCCATCGCTTACCTACTACCACCTTGGATCGGCGGCTCCACCACGTCCCTTTGTCCGAAGACTCCAGGCCGGCTTCACGGCCTTAGCATTAATGGATTCGATATTGGGCGTTTCAAAGCGGGTACCGGAATATCAACCGGTTGTCCATCGACTACGCCTGTCGGCCTCGCCTTAGGTCCCGACTTACCCTGGGCAGATCAGCTTGACCCAGGAACCCTTAGTCAATCGGCGCACACGTTTCCCACGTGTGTATCGCTACTCATGCCTGCATTCTCACTCGTGAACCGTCCACAACTCGTTTCCACGGCTGCTTCACCCGGCACACGACGCTCCCCTACCCATCCACACACCCGTTAGGGCTATTGCATGAATGACACGACTTCGGCGGTGTGCTTGAGCCCCGCTACATTGTCGGCGCGGAATCACTTGACCAGTGAGCTATTACGCACTCTTTCAAGGGTGGCTGCTTCTAAGCCAACCTCCTGGTTGTCTCTGCGACTCCACATCCTTTCCCACTTAGCACACGCTTAGGGGCCTTAGTCGATGCTCTGGGCTGTTTCCCTCTCGACCATGGAGCTTATCCCCCACAGTCTCACTGCCGCGCTCTCACTTACCGGCATTCGGAGTTTGGCTAAGGTCAGTAACCCGGTAGGGCCCATCGCCTATCCAGTGCTCTACCTCCGGCAAGAAACACACGACGCTGCACCTAAATGCATTTCGGGGAGAACCAGCTATCACGGAGTTTGATTGGCCTTTCACCCCTAACCACAGGTCATCCCCCAGGTTTTCAACCCTGGTGGGTTCGGTCCTCCACGAAGTCTTACCTCCGCTTCAACCTGCCCATGGCTAGATCACTCCGCTTCGGGTCTTGGGCACGCTACTCAACGCCCTATTCGGACTCGCTTTCGCTACGGCTTCCCCACACGGGTTAACCTCGCAACATACCGCAAACTCGCAGGCTCATTCTTCAAAAGGCACGCAGTCACGACTGCATGTGCAAGCACATACAGCGACGCTCCCACGGCTTGTAGGCACACGGTTTCAGGTACTATTTCACTCCGCTCCCGCGGTACTTTTCACCATTCCCTCACGGTACTATCCGCTATCGGTCACCAGGGAATATTTAGGCTTAACGGGTGGTCCCGCCAGATTCACACGGGATTTCTCGGGCCCCGTGCTACTTGGGTGGTTCTCAAACGAGCCGCTAATGTTTCAGCTACGGGGGTCTTACCCTCTACGCCGGACCTTTCGCATGTCCTTCGCCTACATCAACGGTTTCTGACTCGTCTCACAGCCGGCAGACTGCAAAAGAGAACTCCCACAACCCCAACCACGCAACCCCTGCCGGGTATCACACGTGACTGGTTTGGCCTCATCCGGTTTCGCTCGCCACTACTCCCGGAATCACGGTTGTTTTCTCTTCCTGCGGGTACTGAGATGTTTCACTTCCCCGCGTTCCCTCCACACTGCCTATGTGTTCAGCAGCGGGTGACAGTCCATGACGACTGCCGGGTTTCCCCATTCGGACACCCCCGGATCAAAGCTTGGTTGACAGCTCCCCGGGGCCTATCGTGGCCTCCCACGTCCTTCATCGGTTCCTGGTGCCAAGGCATCCACCGTGCGCCCTTAAAAACTTGGCCACAGATGCTCGCGTCCACTGTGCAGTTCTCAAGCAACGACCAGCCACCCACCACCCCAACCCGAAGGCTGAGTTCACTGGGGCCGGCATCGCGAAGGTCCAGACCATCGGCCCGTACCCTCAGATACCCAACAACGTGCCCGGCCCACCCGATCAATCCCCACGTTCCACGCCGAAGCAGTACTAGTGACAACCAATCAAGTGCGCCGAATAGTCAACGTTCCACCCATGAGCAACCAGCATCAGACATTCGCTGATGTACTGGCCTCTGACCAACCGAAGTTGGTAAGAAGTGCTCCTTAGAAAGGAGGTGATCCAGCCGCACCTTCCGGTACGGCTACCTTGTTACGACTTCGTCCCAATCGCCAGTCCCACCTTCGACGATTCCCTCCCACAAGGGGTTGGGCCACCGGCTTCGGGTGTTACCGACTTTCGTGACGTGACGGGCGGTGTGTACAAGGCCCGGGAACGTATTCACCGCAGCAATGCTGATCTGCGATTACTAGCAACTCCGACTTCATGGGGTCGAGTTGCAGACCCCAATCCGAACTGAGACCGGCTTTTTGAGATTCGCTCCACCTCGCGGTATCGCAGCTCATTGTACCGGCCATTGTAGCACGTGTGCAGCCCAAGACATAAGGGGCATGATGACTTGACGTCGTCCCCACCTTCCTCCGAGTTGACCCCGGCAGTCTCCTGTGAGTCCCCATCACCCCGAAGGGCATGCTGGCAACACAGAACAAGGGTTGCGCTCGTTGCGGGACTTAACCCAACATCTCACGACACGAGCTGACGACAGCCATGCACCACCTGTACACCGACCACAAGGGGGCGCCTGTCTCCAGACGTTTCCGGTGTATGTCAAGCCTTGGTAAGGTTCTTCGCGTTGCGTCGAATTAAGCCACATGCTCCGCTGCTTGTGCGGGCCCCCGTCAATTCCTTTGAGTTTTAGCCTTGCGGCCGTACTCCCCAGGCGGGGAACTTAATGCGTTAGCTGCGGCACGGACGACGTGGAATGTCGCCCACACCTAGTTCCCAACGTTTACGGCGTGGACTACCAGGGTATCTAATCCTGTTCGCTCCCCACGCTTTCGCTCCTCAGCGTCAGTATCGGCCCAGAGATCCGCCTTCGCCACCGGTGTTCCTCCTGATATCTGCGCATTTCACCGCTACACCAGGAATTCCGATCTCCCCTACCGAACTCTAGCCTGCCCGTATCGAATGCAGACCCGGGGTTAAGCCCCGGGCTTTCACATCCGACGTGACAAGCCGCCTACGAGCTCTTTACGCCCAATAATTCCGGACAACGCTTGCGCCCTACGTATTACCGCGGCTGCTGGCACGTAGTTAGCCGGCGCTTCTTCTGCAGGTACCGTCACTCTCGCTTCTTCCCTGCTGAAAGAGGTTTACAACCCGAAGGCCGTCATCCCTCACGCGGCGTCGCTGCATCAGGCTTTCGCCCATTGTGCAATATTCCCCACTGCTGCCTCCCGTAGGAGTCTGGGCCGTGTCTCAGTCCCAGTGTGGCCGGTCGCCCTCTCAGGCCGGCTACCCGTCGTCGCCTTGGTAGGCCATCACCCCACCAACAAGCTGATAGGCCGCGGGCTCATCCTTCACCGCCGGAGCTTTCCACCACCAGACCATGCGGTCGGTGGTCGTATCCGGTATTAGACCCCGTTTCCAGGGCTTGTCCCAGAGTGAAGGGCAGATTGCCCACGTGTTACTCACCCGTTCGCCACTAATCCCCTCCCGAAGGAGGTTCATCGTTCGACTTGCATGTGTTAAGCACGCCGCCAGCGTTCGTCCTGAGCCAGGATCAAACTCTCCGTGAATGTTTACCCGACTGCGTTTAATTAAAAACTGCGGGTCAACACACACGAGAGCGGAACAACCAGACGGAATAGGTCCGGTCGTTCACAGCGTCCTCGCTGTGTGTGCCACCCCGACCGCATGGGCCGTGGTGGGCTTTCAAAGGAACCTCATCCACCGAGGTGGACGGGGTATCAACATATCTGGCGTTGACTTTTGGCACGCTGTTGAGTTCTCAAGGAACGGACGCTTCCTTTGTTCCTGTTTCACCAGGATCTCCGGGCGCTTCCCTTCGGTCTTGCGTTTCCGACTCTATCAGATCCTTGCGGGCCCGATTTTCGCCGGTGCGTTTCCGCCTTTCGGCTTCTTCGCGCTTCCGACTCTATCAGATCCGGTTTCGTTTCGATTCCGGTTCCGATTTCCGTCGGAGACCCGCCTTGGAGCAGTTATTTACTGCTGCCCTTTCGGCGTGGTCACCACTTTAGCGGCTTTCCCTGGCGACTCATAATCGAGTCGGCTGGATCAAATTTCGGCAACGCGAAATAGGACCCGTCAGGGGATCGATCGAAGTGGTTGGTTGTGCCGCCTGGCGGTCTGCGCAAATAGCGCTGCCCGTCTCCAGCGGCTCGGGCTACGTTAGGCGGTCGGCGATGCCGAGTCAAGTAGCGGTGGTGGTGCGGCGTCGTCGGGGGACGTGGGCGCGGTAGGGGCTGACGGTGGGGTCGTCGGCGATCCAGTAGCGCCAGGGGTGGTCGGCCCCGTCGCCGCCGACGCCGGTGCGCGGGCCGCTGCGTACCAGTTCGGGGGCGGGTGGGCGGCCGTGCAGTACGGAGAGGGGGGCCGTGCCGCCGGTGCACAGGTCGGTGCCGTCGAGGGAGCGGTCGATGTCGAGGGCGGTGGCCAGGCGGGCGGGGCCCTTCGCCAGTTCGTTGGTGTTGCGGGCCTTGGGGCGGCGGCCGGCGGCCAGGGTCGTCCCGGCGAGGATCTCGCCGCCGCGCAGCAGGACGCCGCTCGCCTTGTCCTCGGGTCCGCAGACCGCGTTGAGGCTGAACCACATCCCGTAGATGAAGTAGACGTACGCATGGCCGGGCGGGCCGAACATGCTGGCGTTGCGCGCGGTGCGGCCCCGGTAGGCGTGGGAGCCCGGGTCGGACTCGCCGTCGTACGCCTCGACCTCGGTGAGGCGGAGTTCGATCGGACCGTCGGGGGTGTTGCGGCAGAGGATGCGGCCCAGCAGGTCGGGAGCCACGTCGACCACGGGGCGGTCGAAGAAGTCGTGGGTGAGCGGCATACGTTCCGGTACGTCGGTCATGCGGACCGAGAGTAGTGCAGCCGTTCGTGAGGGCGGCTGGCCATGGGGGCACCAGGGTTGGGAAGGTGTGCCGTGGAACCGGGTCTTTCGGTTTCGCGTTCGTAGGAATCAAGCCGAGACCTCGGCGTGCAATACACAGCACAGGCGGTTCCGCCTGGGGAGGACGAGCATGGGATTCAAGAAGCTGCTGGCGAGCCTGGGCGCCGGGGGTGCGTCGGTGGAGACGGTGCTCTTCGAGGAGAACGTCGTCCCGGGTGGGGTCGTACAGGGCGAGGTGCGGATCCAGGGCGGGTCCGTGGCCCAGGACATCCAGGGGCTGTCCGTCGGACTGCAGGCGCGCGTCGAGGTCGAGAGCGGCGACGAGGAGTACAAGCGGAACATCGAGTTCACCAAGGTCCAGCTGGGCGGCGCCTTCGCCGTGCAGCCGGGGGCGGCGCACACCGTGCCGTTCGGGCTGGAGATCCCGTGGGAGACGCCGATCACCACGTTCCTCGGGACCCATCTGCATGGGATGAACGTCGGGGTGACGACGGAGCTGGCGATCGCCCGTGCGGTGGACTCCGGTGATCTCGACCCGGTGAACGTGCACCCGCTGCCGGCGCAGCAGGCGATCCTGGACGCGTTCGGGCGGCTCGGTTTCCGGTTCAAGGCGGCCGACCTGGAGCAGGGTCACATCCGGGGGACGCGGCAGCAGCTGCCGTTCTACCAGGAGATCGAGTTCCATGCGCCGCAGCAGTACCGCGGGCTGAACCAGGTGGAGCTGTCGTTCGTGGCGGACGACCGGGAGATGGACGTCGTCCTGGAGATGGACAAGAAGCCGGGGCTGTTCAGCGAGGGGTCGGACACCTACCGGTCGTTCACGGTCGGTCTGAACGACTTCGAGGGGACCGACTGGGCGGGTTACCTCAACCAGTGGCTGGCGGAGGTCGGCGGTAAGCGGAACTGGCTCTAACCTGGCCGGACAGGTGTCAGCAAGCGACCAGGAGGTGTTGCAGTGTCCGAGCTGAAGCGGCGGCCGCTCCCGCACGATTTCCATCCGCCGGTGCCGGAGTTCACGGTGCTGAGCGACGAGGTGGAGCCGGGCGGGACGCTGCGGCCGGAGCAGGTCTTCGCCGAGGGGAACCGTTCACCGCAGCTGCGGTGGGAGGGGGCACCCGCGGGGACGAAGAGCTACGCCGTCACCTGCTACGACCCGGACGCGCCGACGGGCAGTGGCTTTTGGCACTGGTCGCTCTTCGACATTCCGGCGTCGGTGACGGAGCTGCCGGCCGGTGCCGGGTCCGGGGACATGAAGGGGCTACCCGAGGGCGCCGTGCATGTCCGTAACGACTACGGGACGCGGGACTTCGGGGGCGCGGCGCCGCCGCCCGGGGACGGTCCGCACCGTTATGTGTTCACGGTGTACGCGGTGGACCAGGAGAAGCTCGGTCCGGATGCCGAGGCCTCGCCCGCGGTGGTGGGCTTCAACCTGCGGTTCCACACGCTCGGGCGGGCGCAGCTGATCGCCGAGTTCGAGCTGCCCGCGGCGGGCTGAGCGCCGTAATTCCGTTGCGCCCCGGCGCTCCTCGCACGACAGTGGTTCTTGTGCCGCCGCCCCGTAAGAAGGGCGTCGGGCAGCAGGTACCGCAGTGGCGGGAGCGGCGGGGCGCAGGTGTGTCGTCCGCCTCCCCCATGCCTCGAGGGCGTGGGAGGTACCCCCATGCGGAGCCCGTACGTGTCTCGGGTGTCCTCGCCGGCTGCCGTTCGCTCCGGGTCCCGCGTGATTCACGGGGGTGGGGATCCGGAGCGCACTCTTTTCCCGGCCCGTGCGGGGCCGCCGCGCACCTCTTTTTCATCTGCCGATCGTCCGCCATTTCCCTTGTGGCATGCGGAAATTGCGTTGTTCGGGGAATACCTGCCGCTGCAGAGTGGAGCAACTTCGCCGCGGGGGCGGAGCGGGTCCGGGAGGTGGACGGGATGCGCGAGACGCTGGTGCTGAATGCGAGCTTCGAGCCGCTGTCGACGGTGTCGCTGCGGCGCGCGGTGGTGCTGGTCATGCAGGACAAGGCGATCGTCGAGCATGCGCACCCGGGGCTGCGGATCCGTGCCGCTTCGGTGGACATACCGGTGCCGCAGGTGATCAGGCTCAGCAGGTACGTACGGGTGCCGTTCCGAAGACGGGCGCCCTGGTCGCGGCGGGGTGTGCTGGTGCGGGACCAGCACCGGTGTGCGTACTGCGGGCGCCGGGCGACGACCGTGGACCATGTCGTGCCGCGGTCGCACGGCGGTGGGGACACCTGGCTGAATACCGTCGCCTCGTGTGCGGAGGACAATCACCGCAAGGCGGACCGTACGCCCGAGCAGGCGGGGATGCAGCTGCTGCGGCGGCCGTTCGAGCCGACGCCGGCCGATGCGCTGCTGTCGACGCTGGGGGTGTCGGTGCGGGACGGGCTGCCGGAGTGGCTGGCGCTGCCCGCGTAGCCCGGGCCCGGTCCGGGCAGCGCGCGAGCCATCACCCGACTCATCTTATTTGAGGAGGAGTTGGGTGATGGCGAGCAGTCCGACGAGGACGATGACGGCGCGCAGGGCGGTGGGCGGCAGACGGCGGCCCACCTTCGCGCCGAGCTGGCCGCCGAGGGTGGAGCCGACCGCGATCAGTGCGACGGCGGTCCAGTCGAAGTGCGCGACGAAGAGGAAGAAGACCGCCGCGACGCCGTTGACCACGGCCGCGAGAACGTTCTTCAGCGCGTTGATCCGCTGGAGATCCTCGTCGAGCAGCACGCCCATCAGGGAAAGGTAGATCACCCCCTGCGCGGCGCCGAAGTAGCCGCCGTAGACGCTGGCCAGCATCAGGCCGACGAGCAGGGCCGGTCCGCCGTCGCGGTGGGCGGTGGTGCCGTTGCGCTCGCGCCGGGCGCGGATCATCGCGGCGAGCTTGGGCTGCGCGACGACGAGCACGAGCGCGACGGCGATCAGGACCGGGACGATGGTGTCGAAGGCTTTGGAGGGCAGCGCCAACAACAGGACCGCGCCGCCGAGGCCGCCGATGAGGGCGAAGACGGAGAAGCGCAGGATCCGGCGGCGCTGGCCGGTGAGTTCGCTGCGGTAGCCGATGGCGCCGCTTATCGAACCGGGCACCAGCCCCAGGGTGTTGGAGACGTTGGCGGTGACGGGCGGCAGGCCGAAGGCGAGCAGCACCGGAAAGGTGATCAGGGTGCCGGACCCGACGACGGTGTTGATCGTGCCGGCGCCGATTCCGGCGGCGAGGACGGCGACGGCTTCCCAGATGGTCACGCGGATTCCCCCGGGGCATGAGCGGTACGGTCCCGCCCGATCATGCCCCAGGGCCCGGCGGTGTCAGTCGATCGGGGGTGCTTCACGGTTCGGCGAGCTGGGCTTGGGGATGGAGCCGCCGCCGGTCGGCGGGGTGAAGTTGCCCAGGGCGCCGCCGAGGCCCTTGAGGGCGTCGCCGATCTCGCTCGGCACGATCCAGAGCTTGTTGGCGTCGCCCTCGGCGATCTTCGGGAGCATCTGGAGGTACTGGTAGGAGAGCAGCTTCTGGTCCGGGTCGCCGGCGTGGATGGACTCGAAGACCACCCGGATCGCCTGGGCCTCGCCCTCGGCGCGCAGGGCCGCGGCCTTGGCCTCACCCTCGGCACGCAGGATCGAGGACTGCTTCTCGCCCTCCGCGGTGAGGATCTGGGACTGCCGGACACCTTCGGCCTGGAGGATGGCGGCGCGCTTGTCACGGTCGGCGCGCATCTGCTTCTCCATCGAGTCCTGGATGGAGGTCGGCGGCTCGATGGCCTTGAGCTCGACGCGGTTGACGCGGATGCCCCACTTGCCGGTGGCCTCGTCGAGGACGCCGCGCAGCGCCGCGTTGATCTCCTCACGGGAGGTCAGGGTCCGCTCCAGGTCCATGCCACCGATGATGTTGCGCAGGGTGGTGACGGTGAGCTGCTCGATGGCCTGGATGTAGCTGGCGACCTCGTAGGTCGCGGCGCGGGCATCGGTCACCTGGTAGTAGATGACGGTGTCGATGTTCACGACCAGGTTGTCCTGGGTGATCACCGGCTGCGGCGGGAACGGCACGACCTGCTCGCGGAGGTCGATGCGGTTACGGATGGAGTCGATGAACGGGACGACGATGTTCAGGCCCGCGTTGAGGGTGCGGGTGTAGCGGCCGAAGCGTTCGACGATGGCGGCGCTGGCCTGTGGGATGACCTGGATCGTTTTGATGAGTGCGATGAACACGAGCACCACCAGGATGATCAGGACGATGATGATCGGTTCCACAAGCGGCTCCCGTGCCCTTCGTAGCTGGTCCGCGCCGGCCGGTGACCGGCTTGCCGTTGATCAGTCTTTCAGAGACGTGGCTCGTCGCGCAGCGTGTTCGGGTCAGATGACGACGGCGGTGGCGCCTTCGATCTCGACGACGTCGACCTGCTGGCCGGGCTCGTAGACCTGGTTGCCGTCGAGGGCGCGGGCGGACCAGATCTCACCGGCGAGTTTGATGCGGCCGCCGACTCCGCCGTCGACCCGCTCCAGGACCGTGGCACTCTTGCCCTTGAGCGCGTCGATGCCGGACGCCAGTTGAGGACTCTGGCGGCGGTGGCGGTTGGCGAGGGGGCGCACGACGGCGATCAGTGCCACCGATACGCCGACGAACACGAGGAATTGCGGGACGGTGCCGCCACCGAGGCCCGCGGTGACGGCACCGGCGACGGCGCCGACCGCGAGCATCCCGAATTCGGGCATCGCGGTCACGACGAGAGGAATGCCCAGTCCTACGGCGGCGATCAGCCACCACACCCATGGATCCACCGCTTCATGGTAGATCCGCGCGGCGGCCCGGGACAGGGTGCGATCGGCCAGGCGCGACCGGTCAGGTCAGGGGCAGGCCCTGCGCGGTCCAGCGGTCGTTGCCGTTGCGCTCGACGATCAGGGGGAGGCCGAAGCAGTGGGAGAGGTTGCTGGAGGTGAGTTCGAGTTCGAGGGGGCCGGCGGCCAGCACCCTGCCCTGACGGATCATCAGGACGTGGGTGAAGCCCGGGGCGATCTCCTCGACGTGGTGGGTGACCATGACCATCGAGGGGGCGTACGGGTCGCGGGCGAGCCGGCCGAGGCGGCGGACCAGGTCCTCGCGGCCGCCGAGGTCGAGACCGGCGGCCGGCTCGTCCAGCAGGAGCAGCTCGGGGTCGGTCATCATGGCGCGGGCGATCAGGGTGCGCTTGCGCTCGCCCTCGGAGAGGGTGCCGAACTTCCGGTCGAGGTAGGCGGTCATGCCGAGGCGGTCGAGGAAGGCGCGGGCGCGCTGCTCGTCGATGTCCTCGTAGCTCTCCTGCCAGCCGGCCGTCATGCCGTACGCGGCGGTGAGCACGGTCTGCAGGACGGTCTGGCTGCGGGGCAGCTTGTCGGCCAGTGCGATGCCGGCGATGCCGATGCGCGGGCGCAGGTCGAAGACGTCGACCTTGCCGAGCTCTTCGCCGAGGATCGAGGCGCTGCCGGAGCTCGGGAAGAGGTAGCTGGAGGCGAGGTTCAGCAGGGTGGTCTTGCCGGCGCCGTTCGGGCCGAGGATCACCCAGCGCTCCCCCTCCTTCACCGACCAGGAGACCTGGTCCACCAGAGCCCGTCCTTCGCGGACCACGGATACGTCCACCAGCTCCAGCACATCGCTCATGAGCGCGTTGTCTCCCATTGCTTCTCGGTCGTCGCGTACACCTGTAGGCGCAGCCCCCCTGCAAACCTACGCCACTCGTTGTCAGTGCTCTTCCCTAGGCTGGGGACCATGCTCGATGAACCACGTTCAGGACGGCTCGCGGCATGGGGAAATGCCCTATTGGCCGGACTTGTCTCACCTGATGAAGCCGCGCATCGGATCGCGGACGACGATGCGGTGCACCGTGTGGAGGGCCTGCCCGGGGAGGAGGCGCCGGTCGGGCTGACGCTCGCGCTGGGGCGGCTGCGCACGCTGGGCGCGACCGGCCTGCGGGTGGCCCTGCCGGTGCCCGGACACCCGCTGGGGCTGTGCGGACCGCCGGAATTCAATGCGCGGGCGCTGGAGGCCGAGGAGGCGGTGCTCGCCTTTGGCGCCGGGCTGGGGCTGGTTCCGGAGAGGTACGAGGCCGGGCCGGAGGGTGGCACCGGCCCCGATGTGCATGTGGAGGTGGTCTGGCGCTGTCTGCCGGTGCGGGAGGCGCCACCGGCCGATGTGCCGTCGCTGGGCGAGGCGGAGCGGGAGCTGGCGGAGGCGCTGCGGGAGGCGACCGAGCTGCTCTCGACGCTGGATGTGGCCGGGGCCGGGCCGGTGGCGCAGGCGGCGCTGGAGGCGTACCGGGCGCGGGCGGAGGCCGGCCGGCAGGTGCTGGCTCCCGGATATCCGCCGCGGGCGGTGCGGGTATTGGAGCTGGCGCAGCGGGTCGGTGCGCTCATCCGCATCGCGCAACAGGCCGGCGGGGACGGCAGGGAACACGGCGCCGCGGTGAGTTCGTCCGAGATCGCGGCCCGCGCCGAGGCGCTGCGGCCGGTGGAGCGGACGGCCCGGCGGGCGCAGGTGGCGGCGTACAACTCCGCGGTGGAGGAGCGGGAGCGGCACCGCGGGTGAACGGGACAGGCCCCGCCGGACCATTGTGTGGTCGACGGGGCCTTCGCCGAGCGGGCCGGACGCCTCTGGGCAGGCGAAGCCGTCCGGCCCGGTCGGACAACCTCAGTTGTTCGCGGTGGCGTTGCCGAAGACGGGGTTGAGCACGCCGATCACGTTGGCGGTGATGCCGGTGGCGTTCACGGGGACGTGCACCGGGACCTGGGCGAGGTTGCCGGAGCCGATGCCCGGGGAGAGCATGGCCGTCCCGTCGGCCTGCGCACCACCGGACGCGAAGGCGGATCCGGCGGCCGCACCGAGGGCGATACCGGTGGTGGCGAGGACGAGGGCGGCCTTCTTGGCAGTGTTCATGGGGGCGAGTTCCTCACGTGCCGGCCCAGGGCCGGAAAGACGGTTGCGGAGGGAGGGGACCGGCCGCGCGTCGAAGGGGTGACGGGGCCGGTCCGGCCCGACCCGCGCGGACCATGGCGTCACACGGGGCCGGGCGGATCCTGCAGGCGGTCTGCGATCAGAAGTTGACGCAGGGGTTGCCGAAGCTGGGGTTGAGCGCACCGATGACGGTGGCGGTGATGCCGCAGGCGTTCACGGGGACGTGCACCGGAACCTGGACGACGTTGCCGGAGACGATGCCCGGGGAGTGCACCGCGCCGCCCTGGGCCTGCGGGGAGTGGGCCGAGGCGACGCCGGCGCCCGCGAGGGCGAGACCGCTCGCCACCATCGTGATGGCCGCTGCGCGCTTGATGTTCTTCACTTCTCTAGCTCCTCGTTGCCGTTGCCGTGGCCAGCCGCCACGACTGCACTGGACAACGCCCCGGGCCGGGAAGGGATACGCCGAATGGGCTACAGCTACACGACAGTATGAATCTCGGATCTGAAGACGACGTTCCGTTTGTATAGGCGGTACGGGAGCACCGTCGTGCACGGCGCTCCCGTACCGGTGTTCAGGCCCCGATGCCGTGCCGTACGGCCCACAGCGCGGCCTGCGTCCGGTCGGCGAGGTCGAGCTTCATGAGGATGTTGGAGACATGGGTCTTCACGGTCTTCTCCGACAGCACCAGCGCACGGGCGATCTCGCGGTTGGAGCGGCCGTCCGCGATCAGGCCGAGCACCTCGCGCTCCCGGTCGGTCAGTGAGGTCCCGCGCCCCTGGCTGCCGTTGTTGCCCTCCTCCTGGGCGAGCAGCGCGCCGGCCACCTCGGGCTGCAGCAGGACATGGCCCGCGTGGACGGAGCGGATGGCGCCGGCCAGCGCGTCCGGGTCGATGTCCTTGTAGACGTAGCCGGCCGCGCCCGCGCGCAGCGCCGGGACGACGGTGCGCTGTTCGGTGAAGCTGGTGACCACCAGCACCCGGGCGGGATTGTCCAGTTCGCGCAGCGCGCGGAGCGCCTCGATGCCGTCCATGCCGGGCATCTTGACGTCCATCAGGACGACGTCCGGGCGCAGCTCTTCGGCGGCGGCGATGCCCTCGGCACCGTCGGAGGCCTCCCCCACCACCTCGATGTCGTCCTGGACCTCCAGGAACGTGCGCAGCCCACGGCGCACGACCTGGTGATCGTCGACGAGCAGGACGCGGATCGGCCCGCCGCCCGCCGCCCGCCGTCCGGACCCCGCGCCTGCGCCGCCCGGGGGGACCCCCGTCGCGCCGCCCCTGTCCCTGTCAGCCACCGGGCACCTCCATCTCGACAGCGGTGCCCTTGCCGGGCTCCGATTCCACGGTGAGCTTGCCGCCGACGCCGCCCGCGCGGTCACGCATCGAGACCAGGCCCAGGTGGCGGCCTGCCCGGCGGACCGCGCCGGGGTCGAAACCGCAGCCGTCGTCGGAGATCCGCAGCAGCGCGCCCTGGCCGTCGCGGGTGAGGGTCACCTCGACCTGCCCCGCACCGGAGTGCCGCAGGGCGTTGTGCAGCGCCTCCTGGGCGACCCGGAGCATCGCCTCCTCCTGGGCGGCGGGCAGCGCCCGGAAGCAGTGGGCCGCGAAGGTGACCCGCGCGGAGTGGGCGCGGTCCAGGACCTGGGTCTGGGAGCGCAGGGTGGCGACCAGGCCGTCCTCGTCGAGGCCGGCGGGCCGCAGTTCGACGACGGCGGCCCGCAGTTCGTCGGCGGCCTCCGCGGCCAGCGCGGCGACCTGGTGCAGTTCGTCCTTGGCGCGCGCCGGATCGCGGTCGACGAGGGCGGTGGCGGCCTGGGCGGTGAGGCGGAGCGAGAAGAGTTTCTGGGCGACCGCGTCGTGCAGCTCGTGCGCGAGCCGGGCGCGTTCCCCGGCGATGGTCAGCTCGCGGCTGCGCTCGTAGAGGCGGGCGTTGGTCAGGGCGATGGCGGCGTGCTGGGCGAGTATGCCGAGCAGCCGCTCGTCGTCCTCGGTGAAGCGGCAGCCGCCCTCGCGGGCGGGCGCGGGCCCGTGGCAGCGCTTGTTGGCCAGGAAGAGGGCGCCGAGGATCTCGTCGCCGTCGGCGACCGGCAGGCCGAGGAAGTCGGACATGTCCGGGTGGGCGGCCGGCCAGCCGCCGAAGCGGGGGTCCTCACGGACGTCGGCGAGCCGCTCGGGGGTGGCGTTGTGCAGCATCGCGGCGAGGATGCCGTGCTGGCGGGGCAGCGGGCCGATGGCCTTCCACTGCTCGGCACTGACGCCGTCCACCACGAACTGGGCGAAGCCGCCGTGGTCGTCCGGCACCCCCAGGGCGGCGTACTCGGCGTCCAGCAGCTCACGGGCCGAGGCCACGATCGTCTTGAGGACGTCGCGCACCTCGAGATGCCTGCTCATCGCCAGGATCGCGGTGCTCACCGCGGGGATCCCGGCTCCCGGTCCGTTGGTCATGGCCTCACCGTACCGGCGGGGCGACCAGGCCGTATCGGTCCGATGACGGCGGCCGTCTCCGCCCACCGGCCTAGGACGAATGCCCTGGCCAGGCCGGTCCGGCGTCCGACGTCCGCGGGGCGGTGGCGTTCCTACCGTGAGGTCGGGGCCGGGATCCCGGCCCCGACCGGGAAGGGGACGCGATCATGCCGGTGGCGATCATCACGGGGGCATCGAAGGGGCTGGGGCGGGCGCTTGCCGCGGCGCTGGCCGGACGGGGCTGGGATCTGGTCGTGGACGCCAGGTCGGCCGGGCCGCTGGAGGAGGCGGCGCGGGAGCTGCGCGGGGCGGGGGTACGGGTCGTCGCGCTGCCCGGGGACGTGGCGGACGGCGGGCACCGGGCGGCGCTGGTGGCCGCGGCCGGAGAGCTGGGCGGGCTCGATCTGCTGGTGAACAACGCGAGCGTGCTGGGGGCCGAGCCGCTGGTACGGCTGGCGGACCATCCGCTGGACGGGCTGCGGGCGGCGCTGGAAGTGAATGCGGTGGCACCGCTCGGGCTTATCCAGGAAGGTTTGCCTCTCTTGCGTATTTCCTCCTACCTGTCCTCGTACGAGGAAGTCGCCCCTTATATAGGGAACGCTGCTTATGTAGAGGATGTCGGAAATAGCGCAACGTACGATCCACACCCTTACGTCGAGAATGCCCGAAATGCCGGACCGTCCGATTTGACCCCTTTTGCGGAGGTAAGGGATGTACTTATCCGGCCGAAAGGGACAAGCGTCGGGGTGAGTGACGCAACCGCCGGGGCAGGTGGGGCGATCCTCAACATCAGTTCGGACGCCGCGGTCGAGGCGTACCCGGCCTGGGGCGGCTACGGGTCGGCCAAGGCGGCGCTGGACCAGCAGTCGGCGGTGCTCGCGGTGGAGGAGCCGGGACTGCGGGTGTGGTGGGTGGATCCGGGCGACATGCGGACCGACCTGTACGCGGCAGCCGAACCGGACGAGGACCCCTCCGCAAGGCCGCTGCCCGGCACGGTGGTCCCCGGGCTGCTCCATCTGCTGGACGAACGGGCGCCCAGCGGGCGGTACCGCGCGGCAGCCGGGGCGGCCGCGCCCGACGGGGCGGGCTCCCGGTGATCGCGGAGGCGCTGCAGGTCCCGGCGGAGCTGTCGGCCGCGGTTCCGGCCGAGCAGCGGGGGCCGGGCCTGGGCCGGGACGCGGTACGGCTGATGGTGAGCCGGGGCACGGGCAGGACCGGCCATCACCTGTTCGGCGAGCTGCCGGATCTGCTGGCGGCCGGGGACGTGCTGGTGGTGAACACCTCGCGGACGCTGCCCGCCGCCGTGGACGGCCGGACCGGCGACGGCCGGGGGCGCGGCGAGCCGGTGGTGGTGCACTTCTCGACCCGGGCGGACCGGTGGCATCCGGCGGGACGGACGGTGGCCGGCTGCTGGGCGGTGGAGCTGCGGACCCCGGACGGCCGGGGCAGCACCGGGCCACGGGCGGGCGGCCCGGCCGGCGCGGTGGTGCGGCTGCCCGGCGGGGCGCGGCTGGTGCTGGAGGCCCCGGTGGACCCCGGGAGCGCACGGCTGTGGTGGGCGCGGGCGGCGGGCACGGAGGTGCCCGAGCTGCTGCGGCACCACGGGCGGCCGATCCGCTACGGCTACACGGACCGGGACCAGCCGCTGGCCGCGTACCAGACGGTGTTCGCGGTGGACTCCCCCGGCGGCGGCAGCGCCGAGATGCCCAGTGCGGCCCGGCCCTTCACCGCCGCGCTGGTGGCGCGGCTGGTCAGCAAGGGTGTGCAGTTCGCGCCGGTCTCGCTGCATACGGGGGTCGCCTCGGCGGAGGCGTTCGAGCCTCCGTATGCGGAGCGGTTCTTGGTGCCGCCGACCACGGCGTGGCTGGTCAACGCCGCGCGGGCCCGGCGCAGGGCGGCGGCGCGGCGGCAGCGTCCGGCGCGGGAGGCCCCGGCCGGGCGGATCGTGGCGGTGGGGACCACGGCCGTACGGGCCCTGGAATCGGCCACCGGCAGGGACGGGCGGGTGCGGGCCGCGGCCGGCTGGACGGAACTGGTGGTGACGCCGGAGCGCGGGGTCCGGGCCGTGGACGGCCTGCTCACCGGGCTGCACGAGCCCACCGCCTCCCATCTGCTGATGCTGGGGGCGATGGCGGACGGCGAGTCGCTGCGGCGCGCGTACGCACAGGCGGTGCGGCGGCGCTACCTCTGGCACGAATTCGGCGACCTGCATCTCGTGCTGCCGGACTGAGGGCCGGGGCCCGGCGTGCCCCTGCGGGCCGCCCCGGGGACTCCCGGGGCGGCCCGTCCACGTAAAGACGTGCCCGGTGGTTCCGGCGGGCGGTGCGGCCCCGGAATACGAAAGGGCGGAAGTAATCCGCGGGCCGCTCAACCGGGCCATCGCGGAGTTCTCACGCATACAGGCTGTGCGTTTGCAATTACGTCCGGCGAGACACACCCCCTCGCACTGTGACGCCGCGCATAGGACGCAGGTCACTTACGAGCCGGGTTAGTGGACCCCCCAATACTGCGTGAGCTGGGAAAGTCCTATTCGGGACGCAATATCCACCACCAGGGTTCCACTAACCCGGATCGTACGTCACACCTTTGCCGGGGGAATTTCCGGCCGCTAAGAATGGCCCCGTCGCTCGGCGCCGTGATCGGAAATACGGCGTTCGCCACCGCTCTGGGCCCGTGCGGCATCCCCCCATCGGAAGGTCTGTCCCGCCATGCCTAAGCACGCCAATTCTGGTCTCCACCGCCTGACCCGGACGCACAAGCTCTCCGTCGCCGGTGTCGCCGCAGCCGGTGCCGCAGCTCTGGTCTTCACCGCCGTTCCGGGCGCCGATGCCGATCAGGGCAAGGCTCAGGCCGCCGCTGTCGAGAACGTGAAGCCGGTCGCCTTCAGCGCGGTCGGTACCGCCGCCCACGCCCAGCAGGCCACGATCGCCCAGCAGGCCGACAACTCCGCCGCCAAGGGCCGGGCCGAGATCGCCGCCAAGAAGGCCGCGGCGGAGAAGGCCGCCAAGGCGAAGGTCGCGGCCGTGGCGAAGGCCAAGGCCGAGAAGGCGCGTGCCGCGAAGGCCGCCGCGAGCCGGTCCACCGTACGCGCCGCGATCCCCGCCGCCGCGCCGAAGCCGGCCGTGAAGCCGGCCCCGAAGAAGGTCGCCGCGAAGCCCGCCGCCAAGACCTACCCGGACAACCTGGACGGCTGGATCCGCGAGTCGCTGGCCATCATGGCGAAGAAGGGCATCCCCGGCTCGTACAACGGCATCCACCGCAACATCATGCGGGAGTCGAGCGGTAACCCGATGGCCATCAACAACTGGGACATCAACGCCATCAACGGCACCCCGTCCAAGGGTCTGCTGCAGGTGATCGCGCCGACCTTCAAGACGTACCACGTTTCGGGCACCTCCTGGAACATGTACGACCCGGTCGCCAACATCACCGCCGCCTGCAACTACGCGGCCGCCAAGTACGGCTCGATGGACAACGTCAACTCGGCCTACTGAGCCGACGGTTTCGGCGGTCCGCCGTCGCGCACACCGCCGAGGGGCGGCACCCGGTCTCGGGTGCCGCCCCTCGGGCGTGCCGGTACGTGCGCGGCGCTACTTGCGCATGACCTCGGGTTCGTGGCGGCGCAGCAGCCGTGCGACGGCGAAGGCGAGCCCGACACCCAGGGCGATCATGATGATCATGTCCATCACATAGACGCCGGTCTGGTGCTTCCACAGCGGGTCCGGGTTGCCCGGCTCCCACGGCAGGAGCGTGTTCATATCGGCGGTCGCACCCATCGCGGCGACGGCCCAGCGCGACGGCATCAGCCAGGCGACCTGCGCGACGCCCGGGGTGTCGAAGAGCTGGAAGAGCACGCCGGTGAAGACGACCTGGACGATGGCGAACATGACCAGCAGCGGCATGGTCTTCTCGGCCGTCTTGACCAGCGCGGAGATGATCAGGCCGAACATCATCGAGGTGAAGCCGAGCGCGATGATCGCCAGTGCCATCTCGATCGCCGGGGCCTTCGCCACGATCAGGCCCTCGCTGGGCATGTTCCGGGTGGAGAAGCCGATCGCCGCGATGATCACGCCCTGGAAGGCCGTGACCACGCCGAGCACGATGACCTTGGACATCAGATACGCCGACCGCGACAGGCCGGTGGCCCGTTCGCGCTCGTAGATGACCCGTTCCTTGATCAGCTCACGGACCGAGTTGGCGGCGCCGGAGAAGCACATGCCGACCGCGAGGATCAGCATGATCGTGCTCGCGTCGCGGTTGGTGCGGTGCTTCTCCAGCGGGCCGTATCCGAGGCCGAAGTCGCTGGGGATCAGCATCGAGACCACACCGAGCACCGCGGGCAGGATCAGCATCAGCCCCAGGAAGCCCCGGTCGGAGGCGAGCACCGAGACATAGCGGCGCATCAGCGTCCAGAGCTGGGAGCCCCAGCTCTGGGACTTCTGTATCCGGGCCGGCGGCGCCTGGACGTCGACCGACTGCGGGGCGACGGCGTCGATGTCCGCCGCGTACATCTGGTAGTGCGGGGAGCCGCGCCAGCGCCCCATCCAGTCGTAGTCGCGGTAGTTCTCGAACGCCGAGAAGACGTCCGCCCAGGTGTCGTACTGGAAGAAGTTGAGCGCTTCCTCGGGCGGGCCGAAGTAGGCCACGCCACCGCCCGGGGCCATCACCAGCAGCTTGTCGCAGAGGCCGAGTTCGGCCACCGAGTGGGTGACGACCAGGACCGTGCGGCCGTCGTCGGCGAGGCCGCGCAGCAGCTGCATGACATCGCGGTCCATGCCCGGGTCGAGGCCCGAGGTCGGCTCGTCCAGGAAGATCAGCGACGGCTTGGTCAGCAGCTCCAGGGCCACCGACACGCGCTTGCGCTGGCCGCCGGAGAGCGAGGTGACCCTCTTGTCCTTGTGGACGTGGAGCTTGAGCTCGTGCAGCACCTCGTCGATCCGCGCCTCGCGCTCGGCCTCCGCGGTGTCACCGGGGAAGCGGAGCTTGGCCGCGTACTTGAGGGCCTTCTGGACGGTCAGCTCCTTGTGCAGGATGTCGTCCTGCGGGACCAGACCGATGCGCTGGCGCAGTTCGGCGAACTGCTTGTAGAGGTTCCGGTTGTCGTAGAGGACATCGCCCTGGTTGGCGGGGCGGTAGCCGGTCAGCGCCTTGAGCAGCGTCGACTTGCCGGAGCCGGAGGGGCCGATGACGGCGATCAGCGACTTCTCGGGGACGCCGAAGGAGACGTCCTTGAGGATCTGCTTGCCGCCGTCGACGGTGACCGTGAGGTGGCGGGCCGAGAAGGAGACCTCGCCGGTGTCGACGAACTCCTCCAGGCGGTCGCCGACCAGCCGGAAGGTGGAGTGACCGACGCCGATGATGTCGTTCGGACCGACCGGCGCCTTGCCGGACTTGGGGACCGGCTGGCCGTTGATGTACGTGCCGTTGTGGCTGCCGAGGTCGTGGATCTCGAAGCGGCCGTCGGGGGTGGCGCGGAACTCGGCGTGGTGGCGGGAGACCTGGAGGTCGGAGACGACCAGCTCGTTCTCCAGCGCACGGCCGATGCGCATCACCCGGCCGGTGTCCAGGCGGTGGAAGGTGGTCGGGCTGCGGTCGCCGTGGACCGGCGCACCGGCCGCCTGCTGCGCGGGACGCTGCTGGGGCGGCCCGGCCTGCTGCGGCTGCTGGGCCTGCTGCGGCGGGACGTACGGCGGCTGCCGGTCCTGCGGCGGGGCCTGCCAGCCCTGCTGGGCGGGCGGCTGCTGCTGGGCCGGCGGCTGCTGCGCGGGGGGCGCCTGCCAGCCCTGCGCGGCCTGCTGCTGCGGCGCCATCGCGGGCTGCGCGCTGAAGGCGTCGGCGGCGGGCGCCCCGGCGGACAGCGTCACCCGGGGACCGTCGGTGGCATTGCCCAGATGCACGGTCGAGCCGGGGCCGATCTCCACCTGGTGGATCCGCTGGCCCTGGACGTACGTGCCGTTGGTGCTGCCCTGGTCTTCGATGATCCAGCTGCGACCGGCCCAGCGCACGGTGGCGTGCCGCCAGGAGACCCTGGCGTCGTCGAGCACCATGTCGCCCTGCGGATCACGGCCCACGTTGTAGGACCGGGACGGATCGAGCGTCCAGGTCCTTCCGTTCAATTCGAGTACGAGTTCAGGCACTCCATGCCCCATTACATAGTCCCCCGAGTGACGCCCTGTATGGGAAGTCCAGGGATGGCGAACATCGTGAGGAACTATTTCAGGCTCGGCCCTCCGACCGGTAACCGGGACGGGACTGGGGTACAAGGGGCCGCGCCGGGGCCCGTCAAACGCTCCCGGAGCACGGGAAGAACCCATGGATGGGCAGGGATCACCGGATTACGGGTGTTCCGGGCGACCGGGCCGGGACGGGGAGCGGCCGGGCCCGCCGGGGACGCCCTGCGCGTCCTCATCGGAAGCCGCATGATGGGAGGAAGCGGACGGGCCGTCCGCCGACAGCGCGGTCCGCCGCGGTGACGTGCCGTCGACGTACCGAACCCGTCGCCCCGGCAAGGAGGTTGGCGCGGCCGGAGCGGATCCCCTGGTCGAGGGGGTGCGAGGTGAGCCGGACACGACTCCATAACGATCAACGGGGCGCCGGAGGCCGGAGGCGTACCGCCGTGGGCGTGGCGGCACGGGGCCGCGCCGGTCCGAACCCCGGACACGCGTACGGTCCCGACCGCCCGGCGGTTACCGTAAGGGCACCATGAGCGCATCGCAGATCCCGCCTGCCACCGCCGTACCGGGCGATGACGTACCGACCCTTCTCGTGAAGATCTTCGGGAAGGACCGGCCCGGCATCACCGCAGGTCTCTTCGACACCCTCGCTGCCTACTCCGTCGATGTCGTGGACATCGAACAAATGGTGACCCGGGGGCGCATCACCCTGTGCGCGCTGGTCACCGCGCCCTCCGCCGCCCAGGGCTCCACCGGCACCTCCGAAGGTGACCTGCGGGCCACCGTGCACAGCTGGGCCGAATCGCTGAACCTCGAGGCGGAGATCATCTCCGGCCTCGGCGACAACCGTCCGCGCGGCACCGGGCGTTCGCACGTCACCGTGCTGGGGCATCCGCTCACCGCGGAGACCGCCGCCGCGATCGCCGCCGCCATAACGGCCACCGGCGGCAACATCGACCGCATCTTCCGTCTTGCCAAGTATCCGGTGACGGCCGTCGAGTTCGCGGTCTCCGGCGCGGCGACCGAGGCGCTGCGCAGTGTGCTGGCCCCCGAGGCCGCACGGCTCGGCGTGGACGTCGCCGTGGTGGCGGCCGGGCTGCAGCGCCGGGCGCAGCGGCTGGTCGTCATGGACGTCGACTCGACGCTCATCCAGGACGAGGTCATCGAGCTGTTCGCGGCGCACGCCGGCTGTGAGGCCGAGGTCGCCGAGGTCACCGCCGCCGCGATGCGTGGTGAGCTGGACTTCGAGCAGTCGCTGCACGCCCGGGTCGAGCTGCTCGGCGGGCTGGATGCCTCCGTGGTCGAGGCCGTGCGCAAGGAAGTACGGCTCACCCCCGGGGCCCGCACCCTGGTACGGACCCTCAAGCGGCTCGGCTATCAAGTCGGCGTCGTATCGGGCGGTTTCACGCAGGTCACCGACGCGCTCCAGGAGGAGCTGGGGCTGGACTTCGCCTCGGCCAACACCCTGGAGATCGTCGACGGCAAGCTGACCGGCCGGGTCACCGGCGACATCGTGGACCGGGCGGGCAAGGCGCGGCTGCTGCGGGAGTTCGCGCAGCAGGCCGGGGTGCCGCTCGCGCAGACCGTGGCGATCGGGGACGGCGCCAACGACCTCGACATGCTCAACACGGCCGGGCTCGGTGTCGCCTTCAACGCCAAGCCGGTGGTGCGGGAGGCGGCGCACACCGCGGTGAACGTGCCGTTCCTGGACACCGTGCTGTATCTGCTGGGGATCACCCGCGAAGAGGTCGAGGCGGCGGACACCCTCGTCGGCTGAGGGCCCGGTTCCGGCCGGTCGGCTCCGGCACGGCCGCGGAATCACCGCCCGGCGACGGACCGTCGCGCACGAGAGGGCCCCGGCAGCGTCTGCCGGGGCCCTCTGGTGTCCCTGCCGCTTCGCGCACGCGGCGCGCGCGGCGGCGTCGGCGTTACTCGTGGGGCGTCCAGTAGGCGACCAGGCGTCCGACGCCGTGCTCGACGGACTTCCAGGAGCCGCTGAAGGACAGCACGGCCATCGAGGCCGTCGGGAAGCCGCTGCGGTTCATCCGCGGCAGCAGATCGCCCTCGGCGTCGCCGGAGAGCGCGTCGGCGAGGGCGTGCACGCCGGGGTTGTGCCCGACCAGCATCAGGTCGGTGACGTCGTCGGAGGTCTCGTTCAGCAGCGCGATGAGCTCGCCCAGGGACGCTTCGTAGATCCGCTCCTCATAGACGGTCTTGGGCCGCTGCGGGAGCTCATGGACGGCGAGCTTCCATGTCTCGCGGGTGCGCGCTGACGTCGAGCACAGGGTCAGATCGGGGGTGATCCCGGCTCCGGCCAGCCAGCGGCCGGCGACCGGGGCATCCTTGCGGCCGCGCTCGGCGAGCGGACGCTCATGATCGCTGGTCTCCGACCATTCGGCCTTGGCGTGTCGGAGGAGGACAATCCGGCGGGGTGTATCGGCGCTCATGGGTCCCAGCTTCGCACGAAAGGCGGCGCGGGGCGCGGGGTGTTGAAGTGCTCATTCCGCTGGGTGGGACACGGGCGGCGGGCAGGCATCAGGCACCACCGCGCACGATCTTGGCGAGGAGTTCCAGCAGCGGCCCGAGGCCCTGCGGGACGCTCGCGGCCCTCGCCTCGGCGGGGCTCGCGACGAGGATCAGCAGGGCCGCGAAGGAGACCACCGGCAGGGCCAGCGCCCACCACGGCAGGCGCATCCGCAGGCGGGCGGCCTTGGCTGCGGGTGACCGGCGGGGCGCGGCGGGCATGCGGATCGCCTCCGGGGCGCATCGAAGAGCTGCGCGCCGCGGGCCGCGGCGCGCCCACCGCTGCGTGCGGTGCACTTCGAAGCTACGGATTCCCGGCAGCCGTTCCTATCCGGGAAGCCACCCACTCTTCCCTGACGCTCTCCCCCTAGGGGACGGGGGCCACCCCTACCCGCCGTCGCCGGGCGTGGGGCCGGGCCTGGGACGCGGCCGGGGCAGGCGACGGCGACGGCAGCCATGATCCACCGGAGAGGGCCGGGCGCCTGCCGCGCCCGCACGGCCGGGACACGGGCCGGCCGCCGCAGAGCGGGACGCCACGCGCCACCGGACACGAGCCACCGGACGCCACGAGCCGGGGGCTCCGGAGAGGCACCCCCTAGGGCGCGGCGATACTCGCGATGATCGCGACGAGGACGGTCACGCCGAGCATGACGCCCAGGACGAGGAGCAGCTTCTTCTGGCCGCCCTGCGGATTCGGTTCGAGCACTGGCATGCGCCCAGTGTCGCACTCAGGTCTCGTCCTCGATCCGGCGGTCCCGGCCGGCCAGCACACCCACCGCGATCTGCGGCACCATCAGCCCTGCCATCAGGGCGATCGGCAGTCCCCAGCCGCCGCTGTGCTGGTAGAGCGTGCCGACCAGCAGCGGTCCGGGAATGGAGATCAGATACCCGACGCTCTGCACGAAGGCCGAGAGCTTGACGACCCCGGCGGAGCTGGTCGACCGCATCCCGATCATCGTCAGGGCCAGCGGGAAGGCGCAGTTGGAGATGCCCATCAGCAGCGCCCAGGCCCAGGCACCGGCGGCCGGCGCCAGCCACAGCCCGGCGTAACCGGCCAGGCCGCAGAGGCCGAGCAGCACCGCCAGCGGACCCTGATGCCGCATCCGGGACGCCAGCCGCGGCAGGACGAAGGAGAGCGGGACGCCCATCGCCATGGTGACCGCCAGCAGCACCCCCGCGGTGCCCGCCGAGACCCCGGCGTCGCGGAAGATCTGCGGCATCCAGCCCATCGTGATGTACGCGGCGGTGGCCTGCAGGCCGAAGAAGACGGCCAGCGCCCAGGCGGTCGGGGACGCGGTGATCCGTACGGGGGTCTCGCCGGTGCGCGCCGCGCCGTCCGTGGCCGGCCCGGTGAGGGCCCTGCGCTGCCGTACCACCACGAACCAGGGCAGCACGGCGACCGCGGCGAGCACCGCCCACACCGACAGTCCGGTCCGCCAACTGCCGCCCAGCGCATCGGTCATGGGCACGGTGAGCGCCGCGGCGAGCGAGGTGCCCAGGGCCAGCGCCATGGAGTAGAGCCCGGTCATCGGGCCGACCCGGTCGGCGAACCAGCTCTTGATGACGACCGGCATCAGGACGTTGCTCACCGCGATGCCGGCCAGGGCGAGCGCGCTGGCGGCGAGGAAGCCGCCGACGCCGCCGGCGAAGGGCCGCACCACGACGCCCACGGTGATCGCGACCATACCGGCGCAGACGATCGCCCCGGGCCCGAAGCGCCTGGCCAGGCGGGGTGCGGCGATGCCGAAGGCGGCGAAGCACAGCGCGGGTACGGAGGTCAGCAGCCCGGCGACGGTGCCGCTCATGCCCAGGCCGTCGCGGACCTCCTCCAGGAGCGCGCCGAGGCTGGTGATGGCCGGGCGGAGGTTGAGCGCGGCCAGGACGAGACCGGCGATCACGATCCGCGGCAGCCAGCGGCCGGCCGGCCCGGTGGCCGGGAGGTCCTCCGGGGCGGGGGCGGCTTGCCCGGGGCCCGGCTGCGGCCATCCGGCACCGTCGGCGGGCCGGGCGGCGGGGGTCGTGCGGGGCTCGGCGGCGGGGCCGAGGGTCGCGAGGTCGTCGTCTGCCATAGGCCCATCATAGAATCATGGGATGAATGCTTGTCCAGCCGATCTCGATACCCTCGGCTGTCCCGGTCGGCGCCGGGGACCGCAAGGATCCGCCGGGCGCCGCACCGCCGCCGTCCGCCGTCCCCTGCACCCCGGAGCGCAGCCATGCCTCTGACCTCGCCCCGCCGGTCCGCGCTGTCCGACCAGGTGATCGCGCAGCTGCGCGCCCAGATCACGTCCGGCGAGTGGCCGGTGGGCTCCCGCATCCCGACCGAGCCGGAGCTCGTCGAGCAGCTCGGGGTGGCCCGCAACACCGTCCGCGAGGCCGTACGGGCACTGGCGCACAACGGGCTGCTGGACATCCGGCAGGGCTCGGGCACCTACGTGGTGGCGACCAGCGAACTGGCCGGGGTGATGCACCGCCGGTTCGCGGCGGCCGAGCCCGCACACGTCGCCGAGCTGCGCAGCACCCTGGAGGCGTCGGCCGCCCGGCTCGCCGCCGAGCGCCGTACCGCGCAGGACCTGCGGCAGATCGACGCCCTGCTGGAGCGGCGCGAGCGCGCCTGGGAGTCCGGCCGCGCGGAGGACTTCGTGGAGGCGGACGCGACCTTGCACCTGGCGATCGTGGCGGCCTCGCACAACGAGGTGCTGGCCGAGATCTACGCCGACCTCGGGGGTGTGCTGCGGGACTTCCTGCGGGCCGATGTGGGCGAGGAACTGCGGCCCGAGGCGCATATGGACCATGCCCGGCTGGTCGAGGCGATCCGTGCGGGCGACGGTGAGCGGGCCGCCGCCGAGGCGAGCGCGCATCCCTTCGGCTGCCGGCTCCGCCCCCTGACCCGGGACTGACGCCGGCCGCGCCGCGCGTCCCGCCCCGTCCTACGCGTACTGCCCGCCCCGGCGGACCGGAACGGGCAGTACGAAGGCACTGGTGCGTCAGGCACCCATCATGTGCACGCCGCCGTCGACGTGCACGATCTCGCCCGTCGTGCGCGGGAAGAAGTCGGACAGCATGCCGACGACGCCGCGGCCGGCCGGCTCCGGGTCGGCCAGGTCCCAGCCGATCGGGGCACGGTGGTTCCACACGTCCGCCAGCTCCTCGAAGCCGGGGATGGACTTGGCGGCCATCGACTTGATGGGGCCGGCCGAGACCAGGTTGCAGCGGACGCCCTTGGGGCCCAGGTCACGCGCCAGGTAGCGGTTGGTGCTCTCCAGCGCCGCCTTGGCCACGCCCATCCAGTCGTACTTCGGCCAGGCGATCTGCGCGTCGAAGGTGAGGCCGACGACCGCGCCGCCGTGCTCCATCAGCGGCAGGCAGGCCATGGTCAGCGACTTGTACGAGTACGCCGAGACCTGGACCGCGGTGCCCACGTCCGACCACTCCGCCTCCAGGAAGTTGAAGGCGCCCTGCGGGCCGAAGGCGATGGAGTGCACGATGCCGTCGAGGCGGGCGCCCTCGCCCTGGTGCTCGCGGATCTTGTCGGCCAGGCCGTCCAGGTGCTCCTGGTTGGTGACGTCCAGCTCGATGACCGGGGCGGGCTTGGGCAGCCGCTTGGCGATCCGCTCGACGAGCGAGAGCCGGCCGAAGCCGGTGAGGATGACCTCGGCGCCCTCGTTCTGGGCGACCTTGGCCGCCTGGAACGCGATCGACGACTCGGTCAGGACACCCGTGACCAGGATGCGCTTGCCTGCAAGGATTCCACTCATACTGATCAGTGACCCATGCCCAATCCGCCGTCGACAGGAATGACGGCTCCGGTGATGTACGCGGCCTCGTCGGAGGCCAGGAAGCGGACCGAGGCGGCGATCTCCTCGGGCTGCGCATACCGCGCGAGCGGCACCTGCTTGACGATGCTGTCCCGCTGCTCGTCGGTGAGCACACGGGTCATGTCGGTGTCGACGAAGCCGGGGGCGACGACGTTGACGGTGATGTTGCGGCTGCCGAGCTCCCGGGCGAGCGAGCGGGCGAAGCCCACCAGGCCGGCCTTGGACGCGGCGTAGTTCGCCTGGCCCGCGCCGCCCATCAGGCCCACCACGGACGAGATCAGCACGACCCGGCCCTTGCGGGCGCGCAGCATCGCGCGGTTCGCGCGCTTGACCACCCGGAACGTGCCGGTCAGGTTGGTCTCGAGGACCGAGGTGAAGTCCTCCTCGGACATCCGCATGAGCAGCTGGTCACGGGTGACGCCGGCGTTGGCCACCAGCACCTCGACCGGACCGTGCTTCTCCTCGATCTCCTTGTACGCCTGCTCGACCTGCTCGCTGTCCGTGATGTCGCACTTCACGGCCAAAAACCCCGCGGGCGGCTCGCCCGAGCGGTAGGTGATGGCGACCTTGTCGCCTGCCTCGGCGAAGGCACGGGCAATGGCGAGGCCAATGCCGCGGTTACCTCCGGTGACCAGAACCGAGCGGCTCAAGAGATCACCCTTTCCGTTTCCTGTCCGTCCTGCGTTCGATAAGAAACTATCGGTCACGGGGCCCTCAGGTGGAATCCAGCACGGACAGCCCCGCGCGCCGGTCACTGTCGGGTCTCCACAGAACCACCACCGCAGCGGGCGTTGGGCGCCCCCCCACGGGCCGTGTCGCGCCGGGACCCGGCGCACCGCGCGCCTCCCCGGCGCCGCATCCTGGCCGACTCCCGACGCCGCACGCCGCCGCACCCTGGGCCGTGGGCGCGCGGCAGGGCATGATGCAGGCGCCGACCACGGGAGGAATCCTTGCCTGCACGCCATGCCGTTGACGAAACATTCCTGGCGCTGCCGCTGCGCGCGCTGGCCGATGCGGCGCTGGCCCGCGCCCGCGCGCTGGGCGCCGACCACGCGGACTTCCGCCTGGAGCGGATCCGCAGCGCGTCCTGGCGGCTGCGGGACGCCCGTACGTCCGGGACCTCGGACACCACCGACCTCGGCTACGCGGTCCGGGTGGTGCACGGCGGGGCCTGGGGCTTCGCCTCCGGGGTGGATCTGACCATGGACGCGGCGGCACGGGTGGCCGCGCAGGCCGTGGCGATGGCCAAGCTGTCGGCGAAGGTGATCACGACCGCCGGCTCCGCCGAGGGCAGCCGCGCGCGGGTCGAGCTGGCGGCGGAACCCGCCTATCCGGACCGCACCTGGGTCTCCTCCTACGAGATCGACCCCTTCGACGTGGCGGACACCGAGAAGAGCGGGCTGCTGGCGGAGTGGAGCGCGCGGCTGCTGGCCGCCGAGGGCGTGGCCCACGCGGACGCCTCGCTGCTGACCGTCAAGGAGAACAAGTTCTACGCGGACACCGCGGGCACCAGCACCACCCAGCAGCGGGTGCGGCTGCACCCCCAGCTGACCGCGGTCGCGGTGGACCCGGTGACCGGCGACTTCGACTCGATGCGCACCCTCGCCCCGCCGGTCGGGCGCGGCTGGGAGTACCTGACCGGCGACCACTACGACTGGGACGGTGAACTGGCCCGCCTCCCCGAGCACCTCGCCGAGAAGATGCGCGCCCCGAGCGTCGAGGCCGGCGCGTACGACCTGGTGGTGGATCCGTCCAACCTCTGGCTGACGATCCATGAGTCGATCGGGCACGCCACCGAGCTGGACCGGGCGCTGGGCTACGAGGCGGCGTACGCCGGCACCTCGTTCGCCACCTTCGACCAGCTCGGCAAGCTGGCGTACGGCTCCGAGATCATGAACGTCACGGGCGACCGGACCGCCGAACACGGGCTCGCGACGATCGGCTACGACGACGAGGGGGTGGCCGCCCAGTCCTGGGACCTGATCAAGGACGGCACCCTGGTCGGCTATCAGCTCGACCGGAGGATCGCCGAGTCGACCGGCTTCGCGCGCTCCAACGGCTGCGCGTACGCGGACTCCCCCGGCCATGTGCCGGTCCAGCGGATGGCGAACGTCTCGCTGCAGCCCGCGGCGGACGGACCGTCCACGGAGGAGCTGATCTCGGGAGTGGAGCGCGGCATCTACCTCGTCGGCGACCGGTCCTGGTCGATCGACATGCAGCGGTACAACTTCCAGTTCACCCAGCAGCGGGCCTATGCGATCCGTAACGGGCGGCTGGCGGGACAGCTGCGCGACGTGGCCTATCAGGCGACGACCACCGACTTCTGGGGCTCGATGACCGCGGTCGGCGGACCGCAGACCTACGTCCTCGGCGGCGCCTTCAACTGCGGAAAGGCCCAGCCCGGCCAGGTGGCCTCGGTCTCCCACGGCTGTCCCTCGGCACTGTTCCGGAACGTGAACGTCCTGAACACGTCGGCCGAGTCGGGGCGGACCTGACGGGCAGCACGCCACACCACGGTCCGACGTCTGCACCGGGTCCACACGTCCGCACCGGGTCCACACACGAGCACGGCAAGCCCCGTCAGCACGCAACGAACTCGAAGGCCGCACGGAGGGCACGCGGCATCGCGCGCGTGATGCAGCGTCATTCCCGCCGGATGGAGGGAGAGTTCGCGGACGCAGTACGTTGGGACGTCATGCGGATCACGAAATACACCCACGCATGTGTGCGGCTCGAACACGAGGGCCGGGTGCTGGTCATCGATCCCGGGACGTGGAGCGAGCCGGCCGCTCTGACCGGTGCCGACGCCGTGCTGGTGACGCACGAACACGCCGATCACATCGACGTCCTTCGCCTGGCCGGGCTCGGCGCGCCGGTCCACGCCCCTGCCGGGGCGGACATCCCACGGCTGGAGGTCACCCGGGTGTCCTCGGGCATGGAGTTCACGGCCGCCGGCTTCCGGGTACGGGCGGTGGGCGGTCGTCACGCGCCCGTCCACGGCGGCCGGCCGGACTGCGCGAACCTCGGCTACCTCGTCGACGAGTCGGTCTACCACCCCGGTGACGCGTTCCACGTGCCCGAGCAGCCGGTGGAAACGCTCCTGGTGCCGGTCCAGGGGTCGTGGATGAAGACCGCGGAGGCGATCGACTTCGTCAAGGCGGTCCGGCCGCAGCGGGCCTTTGCGATACACGACGGCCAGATCAACGAGCGCGGCCTCAGCAGCGTCAACGGCTGGCTCGCCGAGGAGACCGACCACGGCTACCGGTATCTGAGGCCCGGCGAATCGGCCTGACGGGGGTCACGGGGCAGCCCGCGGGCCACGGCGTCCCGGTCCGCCATGTCACGGCGGGCGTGCGGTGGCCACCGGCGGCGTCGGTCCCGGGCGCACGGCGCGGCCGTCCGTCGGACGGGTCCCGCTCCTGGTCCTGCTCGTCGGCGGAGTGGCCGGGGGACGCCCCACCGGCCGCGGCCCCCTTGGCAGAGTCCTCCACCGCCCGGTAGACCGCTCGATAAGCTCTGCTCCCAGCCGGACAGCACGTCCGCACCCCGCCCCGTACAGTCCGCTTTCCACCAGGAGGCCGGTCCATGAGCACGCGTACGCCGCGCAGGAACAGGCCGCACGAGATCGTCGAGCGGGCCCTGGAGCTCTCCCGGGCCGACGGCTGTGTGGTCATCGCCGATGAGCACTCCAGCGCCAATCTGCGCTGGGCGGGCAGTGCGCTCACCACCAACGGCGTCACCCGCGGCCGCACCCTCACGGTCGTGGCGACCGTGGACGGCGGGCAGGGCACGGCGTCCGGTGTCGTCTCGCGCTCCGCGGTGACCGCGGACGACCTGGAGCCGCTGGTGCGGGCCGCCGAGGCGGCCGCCCGGGACGCCGGTCCTGCCGAGGACGCGCAGCCGCTGGTCGGGGGCGGAAAGGTGTCCGCCGATTTCACCGACGAGCCCGCCGAGACCTCCTCGGAGGTGTTCGCGGCGTTCGCGCCGGCCCTGGGCGAGTCCTTCCGGCAGGCCCGCGCCGGCGGCCGGGAACTGTACGGCTTCGCGCACCACGGCGTCGTCTCGTCGTATCTGGGGAACTCGTCCGGGCTGCGGCTGCGGCACGACCAGCCCACCGGGACACTGGAGCTGAACGCCAAGTCTCCGGACCACACCCGCTCGGCCTGGACCGGTCACGCGACCCGCGATTTCACCGATGTCGATCCGCGGGAGCTGGACGCCGAGCTGAGCCGGCGGCTGGGCTGGGCCGAGCGGCGGATCGACCTGCCCGCCGGGCGGTACGACACCCTCCTGCCGCCGACCGCCGTCGGCGACATGCTGGTCTACCAGATGTGGTCCTCCGGGGCCCGGGACGCCGCGGAGGGCCGCACGGTCTTCTCCCGGCCGGCCGACGGCGACGGCTCGGCGGGCCCCGGGGCGGGCACCCGGGTGGGCGAGCGGCTCTGCGAGCTGCCGCTGACCCTGCGCAGCGACCCGTGGGCGGCCGGTCTGGAGTGCGCGCCGTTCGTCCTGGCGCACTCCTCCGGCGACGATGCCTCGGTCTTCGACAACGGGCTGCCGCTGGCGGCCACCGAGTGGATGCGTGAGGGCGTCCTGCACCGGCTGCCGACCACCCGGCACAGCGCCGCGCTGACCGGCCTCCCGGTGGCGCCGGGCATCGACAACCTCCTCCTGGAGGGCGGCGGTTCGCGCTCGCTGGACGAGATGGTGGCGGCCGCCGGTCATGACGGCCCCACCTTGCTGCTGACCTGCCTGTGGTACATCCGCGAGGTGGACCCGGCGACGCTGCTGCTGACCGGTCTGACCCGGGACGGGGTCTACCTGGTCGAGCAGGGCGAGGTGGTCGGCGAGGTGAACAACTTCCGGTTCAACGAATCGCCGGTGGACCTGCTGTCCCGGGCGGTGGAGGCGGGCCGTACGGAGCGGACCCTGCCGCGCGAGTGGGGCGACTACTTCACCCGGGCCGCGATGCCGGCGCTGCGCGTCCCGGACTTCAACATGAGCTCGGTCAGCCGCGGCGTGTGAGGCGGCGGGCGCCCGCCCGGCCGGTGGCGGCTGGCCCGGGGGGGGCCCGCGGGGCGGGCGGGCGGCGCCGGAGGAGCCTCCGGGGCGAATAGACTGTTCGCTTGTCCTCCCGTTTGGGAACCACGATCGATCAGGAACGCCATGACACGCCTCGGCGAATCCGTCGCCCGCGCCACCACCCTGCTCTCCGCCGACCTCTCCTCGGACGCCACGGTCCAGGAGCTGCTCCAGGAGACGGGCGCGCGGCGCTATCTCGATCTGACGGACCTGCCCGCCAAGGAGCAGGCCGAGCTGATCGCGGCCCGTACGGTCGAGGTCCTGCCGGGCGTGGAGCAGCTGGCCGAGCGGATCGAGGAGCGCCGGGCGGCCGGCACGGGTCTGCACATCAAGCTGGGCATCGACCCGACGGCGACCGATGTGCACCTGGGGCATGCGGTGCCGCTGATCGTCCTGAGCCGGTTCCAGCGGCTGGGCCATGACGTCACGCTGATCATCGGTGACTTCACCGCCAAGATCGGCGACCCGTCGGGCCGTACGGCCGAGCGCCCGCCGCTGACCGACGAGGACATCGCGCACAACCTGGCCACCTACCGCGAACAGGTGCGGCCCTTCTTCGACTTCGAGAAGGTCAGCTTCCGGCAGAACAGCGAGTGGCTGGCGCCGTACACCTTCCCCGAGCTGCTCACGCTGCTCGCGCAGGTGCCGGCCTCCCAGCTGCTGCAGCGCGAGGACTTCCGCAACCGGCTGGCCGCCGGCTCCGGTCTGACCATGACGGAGCTGCTGTACCCCATCGCCCAGGGCCTGGACTCGGTGGCGCTGGAGTGCGATGTGGAGCTGGGCGGCTCCGACCAGCTGCTCAATCTGCAGATGGGCCGCAAGCTGATGGAGCTGCGCGGGCAGCGTCCGCAGCTGGTGGTCACCATGCCGCTGATCGAGGGCACGGACGGCACCGGCGCCAAGATGTCCAAGTCCAAGGGCAATTACGTCGGGCTGGGCGCGCCCGCCGACGATGTCTTCGGCAAGATCATGTCGGTGCCGGACCGGCTGATGGAGCCGTACCTGAAGGCCTGGACGGAGTGGACGGACGACGAGATCGCGCTCGTCCTGGGCCGGGTCACGGACCGCTCGCTGCACCCGATGGACCTCAAGAAGGTCCTGGCGGGCGAGGTCGTGGCCGCGCTGTACGGCCTGGAGGCGGCGATGGCGGCACGGGCCGGCTTCATCGCGCAGTTCTCCAAGAAGTCGTTCGCCGATGTGGAGTCGCTCCCGGTCGTCGATGTCGCCGCGCACGGCGCGGAGACGGTGGCGACGGTGCTCACCAAGGTCCTGGAGTTCACGCCGAGCGCCTCCGCGG
The DNA here is from genome assembly GCF_009811555.1 of Streptomyces caniferus. Taxonomy (GTDB): domain Bacteria; phylum Actinomycetota; class Actinomycetes; order Streptomycetales; family Streptomycetaceae; genus Streptomyces; species Streptomyces caniferus. The sequence continues at coordinate 2,093,709 of NZ_BLIN01000005.1, forward strand.
CGCGGCGGCTGGCCAAGCAGAATGCGCTGCGGCTGGTCGTGGAGGGCCAGGACGGGCAGCAGACCGTGGTGCTGGCGGAGGCCGATTCGGTCCGGCCGCTGGGTGAGGTGCTGGCCGAGAAGCTGGCGGACACGGCCGGGGTCGCGTACCTCAAGGCCGGACGGAAGCTGGCCCAGCTCGACGGCCGCTGACACGGCAGAGGTACGGGCGGCCGGTGCGCATCGCTGCGCACCGGCCGCCCGTTTCGTGCCTAGGCGGCGTGTCTCTTGCGGCCCTTCATGGAGACCCAGAGACGGTCGCCGATGGCGACGATGACGACCGCACCGGCCAGTTGCAGCAGGTGCCGGATCCAGTCGATGCCCTTGGTGTCGTTGACCCCGATGCCGGTCGCGACCCAGTTGCCGAGGACACTGCCCAGCATGCCGAAGATCACGGTCAGCCAGAGCGGGATCTGTTGCTTGCCCGGGATGATGGCCTTCGCGATCAGGCCAAGCACCAGGCCCACGATGATGGCCCACAACCACGTCATGTCGACTCCTCTTGCGGCACGGTGCAGATGACGGTCGCCCCGTCAGTGTCACTCCGCATCGGCTACGGCGCACGCCGGGGACCGTCGTACGCACCGTGCGGTGACCGGCCCGCCGAAACGGGGCATGACCCGGTCTCGAAGGCGGCGCAGCCGCGGCGTACCGTGGGATCCGACCGGATACCGGGGAAAATCCGGCACGACAGAGCAGGTGGTGGAACGTGATGCGGAAGCAGAGCAGCGGCCAGGCCTTCCGGATCACCGGGGCCCGGCAGGGCCTGTCCGAGGATGTGCGCGGACGGCAGCGCCGGTATGTGATCTCGATGGCGGTGCGGACGGTGGCGGTGGTGCTCACCGTCGTGCTGTGGAACATCGAACGGCCCGTCGCCATTGCGACGTTGGTGCTGGGTCTGACGTTGCCCTATATCGCGGTGGTGATCGCCAACGCGGGCCGGGAGAACGCCCCTTCGCTCCCGAAGACCTTCGTCGCGGGCCCGACCCGTCCGATGCTGACGCCCGGGGCCGACGGCGCGCCGGCGGAATCCGTTCCGGAGCGGCCGGCGGCGGGCTCTTCCCGCTCACCGCACGACCCCAGCTGATCATCGACCGGTCTGCAAAGCTCAAGAAAAGCTCAGATCAATCATGGAGTTCCGGTGCACTGCGCACCATCCCCCGTGACATACTGCGTACGCGCTCCGCATCCCCCGTCGGAGCGACGGACCGACGCCGGGCGGCTCCCCCCGTGGCTGCCCGGCGTCGTCATGTCCGCAGGCCCGCGGGGTGGCGGTGGCCGGGGCCGAAGCGATGATCGCAGGACGTAGGGTTGAGGCCGTGAACTCCCCGAATCCCCAGGAAACCGCCGAGGGCGCCGTCGTCTGTTCCGCGAAGGGCTGCCGCGCCGCCGCCGTATGGGTGCTGGCCTGGAACAACCCGAAGCTGCACACCCCGGACCGGCGCAAGACCTGGCTGGCCTGCGAGGAGCACCGGGAGCATCTGTCGCAGTTCCTCGGCGTGCGCGGCTTCCTCAAGGATGTCGTGACGCTGGAGGAGTGGGAGGCCTCGGCCGCCGGGAGCTGAGCCGGACCGGCTCAGCCGCCGATCGCGGACATCGGACGCTCCGGCTGCAGGAACGACGGATCGTCCAGACCGGAGCCCGCCTTCTTGCCCCACATCGCGCGCTTCCACAGTTCGGCTATCTCGTCATCGGGGGCCTCGGAGCGCAGAGCGGTGCGCAGATCCGTCTCCTCGGTGGCGAACAGGCACGTACGGACCTGGCCGTCGGCGGTCAGCCGCGTACGGTCGCAGGCGCGGCAGAAGGGGCGGGTGACGGAGGCGATCACCCCGACGCGGTGCGGGCCGCCGTCGACGATCCAGCGCTCGGCGGGCGCGGAGCCGCGCTCCTCCTGGCCCTCGGGGGTGAGGGTGAAGCGGGTGCGCAGCGAGGCGAGGATGTCACCTGCGGTGATCATGCCGTCGCGCTTCCAGCCGTGCTGGGCGTCCAGCGGCATCTGTTCGATGAAGCGGAGCTCGTAGTCGTTGGCGACGGCCCAGGCCAGCAGGTCGGGGGCCTCGTCGTCGTTGAGTCCCGGCATCAGGACGGTGTTGACCTTGACCGGGGTGAGGCCGGCCGCGCGGGCGGCCTCCAGTCCGCGCAGGACGTCGTCGTGGCGTTTGCGGCGGGTCATGGCCTGGAAGACGTCCGGCCGCAGGGTGTCGAGGGAGACGTTGACCCGGTCCAGGCCGGCGTCGCGGAGTGCGGTGGCGGTGCGCTGCAGGCCGATGCCGTTGGTGGTCAGCGACATCTGGGGACGCGGGGTGAGGGCGGCGACGCGCTCGACGATGCCGGGCAGACCGGGGCGGAGCAGCGGTTCACCGCCGGTGAAGCGGACTTCTTCGATGCCCAGGTCCCGCACCGCGATGCCGATCAGCCGGACGATCTCGTCGTCGGTGAGCAGGTCGGGTTTGGCCAGCCATTGCAGGCCCTCTTCCGGCATGCAGTACGTGCACCGCAGATTGCACCGGTCGGTGAGTGAAACGCGCAGGTCGGTGGCCACACGACCGTAGGTGTCGATGAGCACTGGGCCCCCTCCCCAAGAGTGATGGCTCGGTACCTCTCCTCCGGTGGATCAGTACGTCTTCGAGCCTACGCGATGGGTGTGACAGCCAGCAGAGATGAGAAGCACGAGGTGGGCGGGGCGGCGTCGTAGATCTCTACGACACCGCCCCGCCCGGGTCCTGCAGAACGGCCCGGCCGTACCGCCTCAGTGGGCTCCGGTCCCGGTCAGCGAGCGGACCTCCAGTTCGGCGTACTTCTTGACGTCCGGCTCCTCCTTGGACAGCAGGGACCCCAGCCAGCCGAGCAGGAAGCCCAGCGGGATGGAGATCAGGCCCGGGTTCTCCAGCGGGAAGACGTCGAAGTCGGCGCCGGGGAACATCGAGGTCTCCTTGCCGGAGACGACCGGGGAGAAGAGGACCAGCAGGACGGAGGAGACCAGGCCCCCGTAGATGGACCACAGGGCGCCCTGGGTGGTGAAGCGCTTCCAGAACAGGCTGTACAGGAGGGTCGGGAGGTTGGCGGAGGCGGCGACCGCGAAGGCGAGCGCCACCAGTCCGGCGACGTTCAGGCCGCGGGCGAAGACGCCCAGGACGATGGCGATGGCACCGATACCGACGGTCGCCCAGCGGGCCGCGCCGACCTCCTCCTTCTCGGTGGCCCTGCCCTTGCGCAGGACGTTGACGTACAGGTCGTGCGCGAAGGACGAGGACGAGGCGAGGGTGAGGCCGGCGACCACCGCGAGGATGGTCGCGAAGGCCACCGCGGAGATGACGGCGAGCAGGATGGCCCCGCCGGTGGAGCCGGCGCCGCCGCCGATCGCCTCGGCGAGGAGCGGGGCCGCGGTGTTGCCCGCCTTGTTGGAGACGGTGATCGTCTCGGGCTTGATGAGGGCCGCGGCGCCGAAGCCGAGCGCGATGGTCATCAGGTAGAAGACGCCGATGATGCCGATCGCCCAGTTCACCGACTTCCGGGCGGCCTTGGCGGTGGGGACCGTGTAGAAGCGGATGAGGATGTGCGGCAGGCCCGCGGTGCCCAGGACGAGGGCGAGGCCCAGCGAGATGAAGTCGATCTTCGAGGTGGCGGTGGCCCCGTACTTGAGGCCGGGCTCCAGGAAGGCGGATCCCTTGCCACTGTTCTCGGCGGCGGCACCGAGCAGGTCGGAGAGGTTGAAGTGGAACTTGAGCGCCACCAGGAAGGTGATCAGCAGGGTGCCGGCGATCAGCAGGACCGCCTTGACCATCTGGACCCAGGTGGTCCCCTTCATGCCGCCGATGGTGACGTAGAGGATCATCACCACGCCGACGAGGACGACGACCAGGACCTTGCCCGCCTCGCTGGTGATGCCCAGGAGCAGGGTGACCAGGGCGCCCGCGCCCGCCATCTGGGCCAGCAGGTAGAAGATCGAGACGATGATGGTGGAGGTGCCGGCGGCGGTGCGGACCGGGCGCTGGCGCATCCGGTAGGCGAGGACGTCGCCCATGGTGAAGCGGCCGGAGTTGCGCAGCGGTTCGGCGACCAGGAGCAGCGCGACGAGCCAGGCGACGAGGAAGCCGATGGAGTAGAGGAAGCCGTCGTAGCCGAAGAGGGCGATGGCGCCGGCGATGCCCAGGAAGGAGGCGGCGGACATGTAGTCGCCGGAGATGGCCAGGCCGTTCTGGAAGCCGCTGAACTGGCGGCCGCCGGCGTAGAAGTCCTCCGTGCCCTTCGTCTGCCGGCCGGCCCAGACGGTGAGGCCGAGGGTGGCGGCGACGAAGACCGCGAAGAGGGTGACGATCAGGGTGCGGTGCTCGCCCGCCCCGCCGGCCGCGAGGTCGAGGGCGAGGGCGAGGGGGTGGCGCAGGGGGCTCATGCGTCACCTTCCAGGCGGGACTTGATGGCCTCGGCCTTGGGGTCGAGCCGGGTGGCGGCGTGCCGGGAGTACCACCAGGCGATGAGGAAGGTCGTGACGAACTGGGCGATGCCGAGGACGAAGGCGACGTTGACGTGGCCGAGGACCTTGGTGCCCATGAAGCCGCCGGCGTAGCTCGACAGCAGTACGTACCCGAGGTACCAGAGGATGAAGGCGACGGTCAGCGGGAAGGCGAACGAGCGGTGTGCGCGGCGGAGTTCATCGAATTCCGCACTCGACTGCACCTGGATGTAGTCGGGCGGTTCGTGCGTCCCCGGGTCGAGGGTCGGTGCGGCGCTCACGGAATCTCCTGACGCGAAGGGGCGGGTTCCCGGGCCGGTCCGGCGGATCGGCCCCGGAAGGGCCCGGCCGACGGTAAGGCTCACGTAAGTGATCTGGATCACGCATCGTAGAGGCGCATCAGACGATACGACAGGGGTGCGTTGGTTGAATCCCAGAAGTAACCGGGGGAATCCCGCGCGCCGACCGCCACCGCCCGGAGGGCGCTTCGTTGAGCCCGGTGTGAATCCGCCGCCCCAGCAGGGCCCACAGCCGTCCGCTCCCCGTCGGCGCCCCTACGGCAGCATCCGGCTGCCGGCGCCGCTCCCCCTCGCCCCGTCGGAGCCACGGCCGGGGACGGCCACCGCCGCGCGCCGCTGGTACGGCCCGCGGATCGCGCTGCCCCCGCTGAGCATCACCACCCTGCGCCGCCACGGCTGACCGGCCCCTGACGGGGCGTCATCCGGGCCGAGATCGGCTGACGCGCTATCAATTCCACACTCATGGCGGGTTTTCTCCCCGTTTTTTCGCCGCATTCCATTGCTGCACACGAGTGATCGCCGATAGCTTCACATCTCACTGCATCCGCCCGTGCGCAATCCGTGCACGGGCGGTCTCACGGATGATGTGGAGTACCCATGGCACATCCCCGATCCAGACGCATGCGGGCGCTGGCCGTACCGCTCGGACTGGCTCTGACGGCGTCCCTCGGTTTCCTCCCGAACGCGGCCACCGCCGCGTCCCAGGACTCCGTCCCGGCCGCCGCCTCGGCCGACGGCCCGCTGCTGTCGTACGTCGTGAACACCACGCCCGGCCGCGCCACGGTCGGCAAGGTCGAGAAGGCGATAGCCAAGGCCGGCGGGAAGGTGGTCATCGCCCATGAACAGATAGGCGTGATCGTCGTCCACTCGGCCAACCCCCAGTTCGCCGCCTCCATGCGGACGCTGCCCGGGGTGCAGTCGGCGGGTGCGACCCGTACCGCGCCGCTGAAGGCGCAGGGCACCACCGACATCGGCAAGCCGCAGAAGATCGACCTGCCGAAGTCCCAGCTCATGGCGGCCGGCAAGGCGGCGAAGGCGAACGGCGAGGAGCCGCTCGAACCGCTGCAGTGGGACCTGCCCGCCATCAAGGCCGACAAGGCCGCGAAGGTGAACCCGGGCAGCAGGAACGTCACCGTCGGCATCATCGACACCGGCGTGGACGACACCCACCCCGATCTGAAGGCCAACTTCTCCGCGAAGCAGTCCGCCAACTGCGTGGGCGGCGTGGCCGACACCTCCAAGGGCGCCTGGCGCCCCTGGAACCCGGACGAGGACTACCACGGCACCCATGTCGCGGGCACGATCGCCGCGGCCCGTAACGGCGTCGGCGTGGCGGGGGTCGCCCCGGGCGTGAAGATCTCCGCCCTCAAGGTCAGCGAGCCGGAGACCAGCCTCTTCTACGCCGAGAGCGTGGTGTGCGCCTTCGTCTTCGCGGCCGATCACGGCATCGGGGTCACGAACAACAGCTACTACGTCGACCCGTGGATGTTCAACTGCAAGGACGACGCCGACCAGGCCGCCATCATCGACGCGGTCGGCCGTGCGGCGAGCTACGCCCAGCGCAAGGGCGCGATCAACATCGCCGCGGCGGGCAACTCCGGCCTCGACCTGGCGGCCCCTCAGCTCCCCGACGCCTCCAGCCCGAACGACTCCACCCCGGTCGAGCGCACCATCAACCCGAAGACCTGCTGGGACGTTCCCACCCAGCTGCCGGGCACGGTGACGGTCGCGGCGGCCGGCGTCAACAAGCTGAAGTCGTACTACTCGAACTACGGCCTCGGCCAGATCGATGTGGCCGCACCGGGCGGCGACTCGCGGCAGGTGCCCGAGCTGCCCGCCAAGAACGGCAACATCCTCTCCACCATGCCGGGCGGTGACTGGGCCTACCTGGCCGGCACCTCCATGGCGACCCCGCACGTCGCGGGCGTCGCGGCGCTGCTCAAGAGCGCCCACCCGAAGTCCAGCCCGCAGGAGATCCAGTGGCTCCTCAAGGAGCAGGCGGACAACCCCGGCTGCCCCACGGGTGACGCGACCTGCACCGGCACCAAGCATGTCAACAGCCACTTCGGCTACGGCATCGTCGATGCCCTGGACGCGGTGAAGAAGTAACGGCCGGACGGTTCCGGTAGGTGCGCGAAGGGCCGGGTGGTGCGTCACCCGGCCCTTCGCGCCGTGGTGGGCGCGGGCCCGCGGGGCGGGCCGGTCAGGCCGGATCGCGGCCGAGGAAGGCCGCCAGCCGGTCCGGGGCGCTCGCGCCGGCCGGGGCCGGGCGCTCCGGGGCGAAGGAGCTGCCCTCGGTGCGCGGCGCGGCGCCGTAGATCCGGCGGGCCGCCGCCAGCGTCTCCTCGGCGACCTCCGGGGCCAACCCGGTGGGCGCGCCCGTCGCCCGCGCCAGGTCCCAGCCGTGTGCGAGGAGTTCGACCACGACCTGCTGGACGAGCATCGCGCCGGGCGCCTCATAGGGGCCGTAGGTGCGGTGGAGCATCCCGCTGCCGGTGAAGGCGGCGAGGGCGGCGCGGGCGGAGTCCTCGAAGGCGGCGCGGTGATCGTCGCCGAGGTGGTCGGCGGTGAAGTCGTCGCGCGGGGCGTCCTCGGCGATCGAGGTGGCCATCAGGTTCTCCCACACCATGTGATCCAGCAGTTGCCGCACGCTCCACCCCGCGCACGGCGTCGGCAGCGCGAGGTCCTGGGGCGACACGGCGGCGACCAGGGCGCCGACGTCCCGGATCACCTGCTCGTAGGCGTGGAGCACCCGGTCCGGGTCGGCGGCCTCGAACGCGGACCGGTCCAGCTGGTACGGCCGGGGGTGGGCGCGCAGCGCGGCCGCGGTCCAGGTGCCCGCGGGGCCCCAGCTGGGCGGGGCGGGCCGGCCGGTGACGGTGCACAGCAGCTGCCAGTAGCGCTCGACGGCCGGCTCGGCGGCGGTCTCCAGTTGCTCCAGCAGACGGGCGCGGGCCTGCGGGCCGTCCTCGGCGGGCGGGTCGGCGGTGCCGGTCTGGGTGGGGATCCAGGCGGCGACCAGCTCGGCGGCGACGGGCTCGGCTGCCGGGGAGTCCGGGGCGATACCGGCCGCGAGGGCCGCCTCGCCGCGCACCCGCATCAGCTCCGCGACGCGTACGGCGGCTTCTTCCTGCGCGGCCGCGTTCCGCTCCGCCCCGACGGCGTCCGGTTCCGCGGCGGGCGGCTGCTCCGGCGCCGGTGCCGTACGGGCGCTGTGCTCGGCCAGCCGGCGCAGCGCGGCCCGGAGTTCCGGCTCGCGGACCAGGGCGGCCAGCTCGAACCAGGCGCCGATCTGCTCGGGGGTGGGGTCGTCGGGCAGATCGGGGGTGGCGGCCAGCAGACCGCTGCGGTAGGCGGGGGCGTGCACACCGTCGAGGGCGTCATCGACGAAGTCCGTGATGATGCGGCGGCGTTCCCGGTCCGACAGGCGGGCCAGTTCGGTCATTCGGGGCAGCTCCTCTGCTGCGCTCCCCCGCGCGGCCACCGACCGCAGCACGGCGCGCTGCAGTTGCAGGGTGCGGATCTGCGCGTCCAGCGCGTCCGCCCACTGCGCCGCCGTCTCGGCGACGGTGCGCTGCCGCTGCAGCACGGACCGGATCGCCGCCGTTGTGATGCCCAGGTCGCGCAGGCTGCGCACGATCTCCAGGCGGGCCGGGGCGTCCGGGCCGTAGAGCCGGTAGCCCGCGGGGGTGCGGGCGGTGGGCGGCAGCAGGTCCTGGTCCGACCAGTGGCGGATCGTCTTGACCGGGACACCGGTCAGCCGCGCCAGTGCGCCGATGGTGAGCAGGCCCGTGCCGTCCTCGTACATGCCCTCCACTGTCGGGTCTCCCACGGGGGAGACTCAAGCGGCACCGCGTCCGGCCGCCCGGACCGGCCCGCCTCCGGCCGCCGCTCCGGGCTCGTCCGGCGGGAGCGTCCGGTTACGGCACGCCCGCCGTCCGCGGCGCCCGCGGCCGGCCGGGTGCGGACCGGGGAGCGGTGGCGGCGGCGCGCAGCACCCCGCCGGCCAGCGCGTACTGGGCCGCGACGTAGGTGAACATGATCCAGAACTGCGGGGCGGGCAGCTGCGGCCAGTGGGCGATCCCGCTCGCGATCAGGGTGTCGGAGAGCAGGAAGAGCAGCCCGCCGACGGCGGCCAGGGGGCCCGCCCGGAGGGCGCCGAACGCCATCGCGGTGAGCAGCAGGCTGTAGCCGGCGACCGGGATGCGCAGCTCGGCCGGGAGGTCCGGCCACAGGAGCGCCACCGTGCCGGCCAGCAGCACGGCGTACGCGGCACCGGCCGCGGCCGTCCGCCCCCGCCGTCCGGGGCCGGGGGACGCCCCGTGCCGGGCGAACAGCAGCAGGTAGCAGACGTGCCCCGCGGCGAACGAGCCCATCCCCACCAGGAAGGCGATGTCCCCGCCGATCTGGAGGAAGGTGTCACCGCCGCAGCCGCACAACAGCGCCCCGGCGAGCAGCGGGGGGCCGCCGCGGGCCAGTGCGTATCCGGCGAGCACCGGCATCAGCGCGGGCTTGGTGACGTGCGTGACGGCCGTGACGTCCCCGAGCAGCGCCGCCAGGTGCACGACGGCCAGTGCGACACCCAGCCACAGCAGCGGCCGTACGGCCCGGGGCCACCGTGCCCTCACGCGGCCGGCTCCTGGACGGAGGCGCGCGCCCCGGCCTCCGGTGGACCGGCCTGCGGGGTCTCTCCCGCGCCGGCCCGCTCGGCCGGCGACCAGCCGGGCCCGCGAAAGACCCGCCCGGCGCGCTCGCGCCAGCTGTCCGCGGCCCGTACGTCGCGTGCGATGGCGGCGTACTCATGGGTGGCCACCCGCAGCGGGTTGAAGGTCTTGATGTTCTTGGTGAGCCCGTAGACCGGCCGCTCGGTTTCGGCCACGAACGAGCCGAACATCCGGTCCCAGATGATCAGGATCCCGCCGAAGTTGCGGTCCAGGTAGCCACCCTGCGAGGCGTGGTGGACCCGGTGGTGGGAGGGGGTGTTGAGCACGAACTCGAAGGGCCGGGGCAGCTTGTCGATCCGCTCGGTGTGCACCCAGAACTGGTAGACGAGGTTGGCGCCGGAGGTGAAGGCGATCACGGCCGGATGGACGCCGAGGGCGATCATCGGGACGTAGAAGGGCCAGACGGTCCAGGTCGTCCAGGGCTGGCGCAGGGCGGTGCTGAGGTTGAACTTCTCGCTGGAGTGGTGCACCACGTGGCAGGCCCACAGGACACGGATGACGTGGTGGCCGCGGTGGGACCAGTAGTAGAAGAAGTCCTGGGCGAGCAGCATCAGGGGCAGCGTCCACCACAGCACGGGTATCCGCAGCGGGGTGAGTTCGTAGATCGTGGCGTAGATCGCCACGATGGGGACCTTCCACAGCGCGTCGAAGGCCAGGCTGCCCAGGCCCATGCCGACGCTGGTGGCGGCGTCCTTGGCCTCGTAGCCCTTCGCCTCCTCGTCGGGATGCAGGCGGTAGCTCACCATCTCGATCACGGCGAGCAGGACGAAGGCCGGGATGGACCACAACAGGACATCGGGCAGGTGCGGCATGCCCCGCACCATAAATCGGTGGACGGCGGTGCCGCTAGGGGTTGTTACTGAGAAGTATGTAAGACGTGCCGTCAGCTGCTCCGCGACGACGGCCCGGCGGAAGGTCCCGGCAGCGAACGGAATCGAGGTCCCATGACCGGCACACCGACCATCGCCCTGCTCGGCGGCGGATTCTCCGACGACCCCGACACCCTGCTGGACGACTACGTCCTGGAGCGCGCGGGGCGGACCCGGCCGAAGGTCTGTTTCCTGCCGACCGCGAGCGGCGACGCACCGGGGTACATCGAGGCGTTCCACACGGCGTTCGCCCCGCGCGCGTGCGAAAAGAGCCATCTGGAGCTGTTCCGGCGCACCGTGACCGATCTGCGGCCATTCGTCCTCTCCCAGGACATCGTCTACGTCGGGGGCGGCAACACCGCCAACATGCTTGCCGTCTGGCGGGTACACGGCCTGGACGCGATCCTGCGCGAGGCGTACGAGGCGGGGGTGGTGCTGTGCGGCATCAGCGCCGGAGCGTGCTGCTGGTTCGAGAGCGCGTACTCGGACTCCTTCGGTCCGCCGGTGCCGCTGGCCGACGGGCTGGGGCTGCTGCCGGGCAGTCTGTGCCCGCACTACGACAGCGAGCCGGAGCGCCGGCCCGGCTATCGCGCGGCGGTCAACGCGCGTGCGCTGCCGGGAGGTTGGGCCGTCGACGACGGCGCCGCCGGACTGTTCGCCGACGGCCGCCTCGTGGACGTCGTCACCCGCACACCGGGCGCCACGCTCCGCCGGGTGGACATCGGCGAGGACGGCTCGGTGGGGGAGGTGGCGCAGGCCGCGCGGACGCTGGGGAGACAGCGCCGGGCACCCGGGCAACCGGCCCGCCGTCAACTCCGGTCGCGGTCCCGGGACTAGGGTGCGGCGGGCGCGCGGGCACCCCGCGCGCCCCACGCCGGTTCGGTGGCTGTCAGTGGCGGCCCGTATCCTCAGTGACCATGCTCGAAGACCGCATGGCAGCAGCCGACCCGATCGCGCCGAAGATCGGCCAGCAGCCGGGCCCGCAGACGCCGCCGGCCCCCTGGCCGTCCGCCTATCCCCCGGGGTACGCGGTGGTCGACGTCGAGACCACGGGCCTGGCCCGCGACGACCGCATCATCTCCGCCGCCGTGTACCAACTCGACGCACACGGCGAGGTCGAGGACCACTGGTACACCCTCGTCAACCCGCAGCGGGACCCGGGACCGGTCTGGATCCACGGGCTCACCAGCTCCGTACTGGCCGATGCCCCGCTCTTCCCGGAGATCGTCCCGGAGCTGTCCCGGCGCCTGGCGGACCGGGTGCTGGTCGCGCACAACGCCATGTTCGACTGGTCGATGATCGCCCGCGAGTACGCCCGCGCCGCGGCGACGGCACCGGTCCAGCAGCGGCTGTGCACCATCGCCCTCTCCAAGGAGCTGCGGCTCCCACTGCCCAACCACAAGCTGGAGTCGCTCGCCGCGCATTACGGCGTGGTGCAGGAGCGCGCCCACCATGCGCTGGACGACGCCCGGGTGCTGGCCGAGTCGTTCCGTCCCAGTCTGCACCGCGCCGCCCGGGAGAACCTGCGGCTGCCGCTGCTGACCTGTCAGCCCCTGACGGAGTGGTCGGACGCCCCCGCGCCCCGGCAGCGCTCCACCGCCGCGGCCTACCGCCCCACGTCCTGGCGGCCCGCCCGCAAGCGCCCGGCGTGCCCGTACCCCAACCCGGGGCGCTACGAAGCCGGCGGCCGGCTCGTCCAGGGGATGCGGGTCGCCTTCTCGGGCGACACCTCCGTGGACCGCGAGCTGCTGGAGGACCGGGCGATCGAGGCCGGGCTCCATGTCGCCACCAGCGTGTCCCGGCTGACCAGCCTGCTGGTGACCAACGACCCCGACGCCCGGACCTCCAAGACCGCCAAGGCCGCCTCGTACGGCACGGTCGTGATCGACGAGGCGGCCTTCATGCAGTTGCTGCAGGATGTCGAGCCGGCGGCGTCGGCGCCTGCGTCCGGGTGAAGCCCGCCCAACACACCCGTCGGCACCTCGTCCCGCGGGGGTGGCGCCCGCACCCTGTGGCGCATGGCACGTTGTGAGGTCTGCGGAAACGAATACGGCATGACATTCGAGGTGCACGCGCAGGGCGCGGTGCACGTCTTCGACTGTTTCGCCTGCGCCATCCACCGCATGGCGCCGATCTGTGAGCACTGCCGGTGCCAGATCATCGGCCAGGGCGTCGAGGCCGACGGGCAGTGGTACTGCGGTGCGCACTGCGCCCGGTCGGACGGGAGGGTGGGCATCGTCGACCGGGTCTGATCCGGCGGGCGGCCCGCCGGGCCGGTGGCGCCCCCCGCCCCCTGGCACCTCTCCTCCCGCCGGTCGGGACGGTGCCCCAGGGGGACCCCCGGGCCGGGGGCGGCGGCGCCCCAGGTACCGTCGAGGCCGTGTACCGCTTCCTGTTGTCCCGGCAGTGGGTGATCGTCACCCTCGTGGCTCTTCTGCTGATCCCCGTCATGATCAAGCTGGGCTTCTGGCAGCTCCACCGCCATGAGCACAAGGTGGCGCAGAACCAGCTGATCGCGAGCAGCCTGGCCGCCAGGCCGGTCCCGGTCACCGAGCTGGCCGCGCCCGGCCGGACCCTGCCGCACCACGACATGTGGCGCACGGTCACCGCCACCGGCACCTACGACACCGCGCACGAGGTCGTGGTCCGCCAGCGCACCGCCGCCGACGAGCAGAGCATCGGCTACTACGTCCTGACCCCGCTGGTCCTCGGCGACGGCCGGGGCGTGCTGGTCAACCGCGGCTGGATCTCGGCGGGCAACGACCTCACCAAGTTCCCCGACGTCCCGGCCGCCCCCCGGGGCAAGGTCACCGTGACCGGCCGGATGATGGCCGACGAGACCACCGCCGTCAGCGGCATCAAGGACACCAGGGGCCTGCCGCCCCGCCAGATCATGCTGATCAACAGCAGGGAACAGACGAAGCGGGTCGGCCGGCCGCTGCTCGGCGGCTATATCGAGCAGACCCGGCCCGAGCCGTCCGACGGCAAGCCGGAGCTGGTGCCCGAACCGGACCACGACTCCATCGGCCCCCACATGGCGTACGCGGTCCAGTGGTGGCTGTTCGCCGCGGCGGTGCCGGTCGGCTGGGTCGTCCTGGTCCGCCGGGAACGCCGCGACCGGGCGGAGGCCGCCGCCGAGGAGGCGGCCGAGGCCAGGGAGACCGCGGCCGAGGAGGCGGCCGAGGCCAGAGAGACCGCGGCCGAGGACGCCGACGAGGACACGACGCCGGTCCCGGCCGGCCCGTAGCCCGTACAGCCGCCACTCCGCGTGGCGCACCCTCCGCGCGGGAAAAGGCGCTGAGTGCACCCACATATCGAGGACTATGCGCTCATCGGCGATCTGCAGACCGCCGCACTCGTCGGCCGCGACGGCTCCATCGACTGGCTGTGCCTGCCCCGCTTCGACTCCGGAGCCTGCTTCGCCGCGCTCCTGGGCCGTAAGGACAACGGCCACTGGCGGCTCGCCCCCCTCTCCTCCGAGGCCCGCGCCGAGCGCTCCTACCGTGGCGATTCGCTGATCCTCGACACGGTGTGGGAGACCCCCACGGGCAGCGTCCGGGTCATCGACTTCATGCCGCAGCGCGACCGTCAGCCCGATGTCGTACGGATCGTCGAGGGCCTGAGCGGCAGCGTCGAGATGCGCGGGGTGCTGCGGCTGCGGTTCGACTACGGCCGGGTGGTGCCCTGGGTGCGGGCCACCGAGGGCTGCCGGGTCGCGGTCGCCGGGCCGGACTCGGTGTGGCTGCGCACCCCGGACCGCAGCACCACCTACGGCAAGGACTTCAGCACCCGCTCGGACTTCACCGTCACCGCGGGCGAGCGTGCCGCGTTCGTGCTGACCTGGCACCCCTCGCACGAGCCCCGGCCGACGCAGATCGACCCGTTCGAGGCGCTCCAGGACACCCTGGACGACTGGCAGACCTGGTCCGCGCGCTGCCGCTACAACGGCCCCTACCGCGAGGCCGTGATGCGCTCGCTGATCACCCTCAAGGCGCTCACCTACCTGCCCACCGGCGGTATCGTCGCGGCCCCCACCACCTCGCTGCCCGAGGAGCTGGGCGGCGTGCGCAACTGGGACTATCGCTACTGCTGGCTGCGCGACGCCAGCCTCACCCTGAACTGCCTGCTCTCCGCCGGATATCTGGAGGAGGCCGGCGCCTGGCGGGACTGGCTGCTGCGCGCGGTGGCCGGCGCCCCCGACGACCTGCAGATCATGTACGGGCTGGCCGGTGAGCGGCGGCTGCCGGAGGCCGAGCTGCCCTGGCTGTCCGGATTCGCCGACTCCGTTCCCGTACGCATCGGCAACGCCGCCGTCGAACAGCGTCAGCTCGACGTCTACGGCGAGGTCCTCGACTCCTTCCACATCGCGCGCACCGCCGGGCTGCCGGCGGAGTCGCACGCCTGGAGCATCCAGCGCTCGCTGGTGGACTACCTGGAGTCCACCTGGCGCGACCCCGACGAGGGCCTGTGGGAGATCCGCGGGCCGCGCCGGCACTTCGTGCACTCCAAGGTCATGGCCTGGGTGGCGGCCGACCGGGCGGTGTGGGCGATGGAGACGAATCCGAAGCTGGGCGGGGACGTCGACCGCTGGCGGGCGATGCGCGACGAGGTGCACCGGGAGGTGTGCGAGCGGGGCTACGACGCCGACCGCGGCACCTTCACCCAGTTCTACGGGTCGGCCGAACTGGACGCGGCGACCCTGCTGATCCCCCGGGTGGGATTTCTGCCGGGGAACGACCCCCGGGTCGTCAGCACCATCGACACGGTGCGCCGGGAGCTGACCCTCCCCCATTTCCCCGACGGCATGGGAGGTGCCCCCACCGGCCTGGTCCGCCGTTACAGCACCGAGGGCGGCTCGGTCGACGGCCTGCCGGGCGGCGAGGGCACCTTCCTGGCCTGCTCGTTCTGGCTCGTCGACGCGCTGCGGATGAGCGGCCGGCGGCACGAGGCCCGGGAGATGTTCGAACGGCTGCTGGACCTGCGCAACGATGTGGGGCTGCTCTCCGAGGAGTACGACCCGGAGGCCGGACGCCAGCTGGGCAACTACCCGCAGGCGTTCAGCCATATCGGCCTGGTGGGGACCGCCTTCGGGCTGCAGGACGGGGCAGGGGCAGACTAGGGCCATGGATCTTGGACTCACCGACCGGACGTACCTCGTCACCGGGGCGACCCGCGGCCTCGGCTTCGCCACCGCCCGTGAACTGGTCGCCGACGGCGCCAACGTCGTGCTCTCCGGGCGCACCGAGGAGAGCGCGGCCGCGGCCGCCGCCTCGCTCGGCGAACGCGCCCTGGGGGTGGCGGCCGACAACGCCGACCCGCAGGCCCCCGACCGCCTGGTGGCCGCGGCCCGGGAACGCTTCGGCCGCCTGGACGGCGTGCTCATCAGCGTGGGCGGCCCGCCTCCCGGCAGCGCCCTCGACAACACCGACGACCAGTGGCAGCAGGCCTTCGAGTCGGTCTTCCTCGGCGCGGTACGGCTGGCCCGCACGGCCGCCGCCGAGCTGTCGGAGGGCGGCGTGATCGGGTTCGTGCTGTCCGGCTCGGTGCGGGAGCCGATCGCCGGCCTGACCATCTCCAACGGGCTCCGCCCCGGCCTCGCCGGCTTCGCCAAGTCGCTCGCCGACGAGCTGGGCCCGCGCGGCATCCGGGTCCTGGGCGTACTGCCCGGCCGGATCGCCACCGACCGGATGACCCAGCTCGATGCGCTCTCCGGCGACCCGGAGGGCACCCGCGCCCGCAACTCCGCGGCGATCCCGCTGCGCCGCTACGGCACGCCGGAGGAGTTCGGCCGGACCGCGGCGTTCCTGCTCTCACCGGCCGCGTCGTATGTCACCGGGGTGATGGTGCCGGTGGACGGCGGGGCGCTGCACGGCTTCTGACGCGGGGTCCGTACGGCTTCCGGCGGGGCACCCGCCGCGAGAGGTGCGACCGGGCTCGGGCGCGAGGCGTGCGACCGGGCCCGGGACGCGTGATGGCGCCGGGCCGGGGCGCCTCGTAGTACCGGACCGGGAAGGCTCGTGGTGCCGGGCCGGTCGGCCTCGTGGTGCCGGTCCGGGAAGTCCCGCGGGAGATGCCCTAACTGACCCGCTCGGGCCGGTGCTTGACCGCACGCAGCCGGACGTCCCCCGGCAGCCGGTCGAGCCCGGCCGAGCGGCGGGCGTGGGCCACCGCCTCGTCCGACAGGCGCCGGACGACGGTGCCCGGGTCGGCGTGCGGGGCGAGGGCCAGCAGGGCCCGGACCCGCGGTTCGCGCCGGCGGCCGGTCAGCAGCACTCCGGCCCGGTCGACGCCTTCCAGCGACTCCGTTTCGGCCGCGAGGACGCCTTCCAGCGCCCGGCCGCGCAGCGTGGCGCCCTCCCCGTCGCCGCTGTCGACGAGGATCTCGCGCAGCCGGTGCCGCCGCAGCTGGGACAGCAGCCACCACAGCAACAACAGCACCAGGACGGCCAGCGCCGCGATCACACTGGGCCACCACCAGCCCTGTCCGGTCCAGCGAGTGCGCTGCTGCGCGGAGAGCAGGACGTCGCCGGGGCGGGACCAGGGCCAGTGGGCGGGCAGGTGGAGCTGCTCCTTCGCGGGCAGGTCCAGGCCGCCGAGCAGCACCAGGCCGCCGGTGCCTAGCAGCACCACACCGATGACGCCGAGCAGTACCCGGTTGATCGTTCTGCTGACCCTGCGCATCACTCGCTCACCTCTTCTTCGGGCGCCGGACGTGCACGGTCAGGCCGAGCCGGTGCACCAGCCCCAGCTGCCGCAGACCCTCGGCCAGCGCGACGTCGAGGTCGGCGCGGACCTCGTCCAGCTCGCGGAAGTGCGAGACGGCGTGCGCCTTGGCCTTGCGGCGGCCGACCTTCATCCGTACGGACTGGACACCGGCGACCTCCATGGCGCGGTCGCGCAGCACCAGCGCGGCGGCCTCCCGGTCCAGTCCGGCCCGGAGGTCCGGCGCGGTCCGTCGCATCGGCAGCACCCGGCGCAGTCCGGGGGTGACGGCCAGCACGATCAGCCAGATGCCGAGCACCACGGCGAGCGCGGCGGCGGCCAGCACCCAGGGGTTGTCGAGGTGAAGGATGGCCAGTTCGCGGGCGAGCCAGCGGCGCCAGGCCATCGCGGGGTGGTCGGCGCGCACCGCCACCACGTCGTAGAGCAGCAGCCCGGCGGCGGCCAGCAGCAGCAGCGCGACCACACCGGCCGGCACCCGGCGGGCCGACCAGAAGCGCCCGGTACGGCCGTCGTCCACGGTGCCCGTCGCGGTCGCGTCCGGGGCGGCGCCGGTGCCCTCGGCCGACGCGTCGGGCGCCTTGTCGAGGGTGGGCAGCCGCCGGGTGTCCGACTGCTCCGCGTCGTCGCTCATCGCACCCTCCCGCGGCCCGTGCGCTCCAGCAGCGGGGAGTGCAGACGCTCGACCTCCACGGCGACCTCGGGCACCTCCATGTTCACCAACGCCTTGACCCGCTCGGTGACATGACGGCGCACCGCCCGGCACTGGGCGCCGATGTCGGAGGGGTAGCCCAGCTCCACGGCGATCCGCACCCGCGCCTCGCCGAAGTGCCGGCGGTCGTCGCGCCGGTGCACGGTCACCGTCGCCTGCGCGGCCGTACGGGCCTGCGGGGACTCCCCGCGCAGCGCCTCCCGGGCGGCTCGTGCGGCGATCTTCGCCACCACCCGGTCCGCGATCCTGGTCGCGCCCCGCTCACCCGCCGTCACGTCGGCGGCAGCGGCGACCGGGGACACCGTCGCCACCCGGCTTCACCGCCGCCGGTCGTCGCGGTCGCGGCCGCGCGGACGGAAGAAATCGCCGGCCTCCAGATCCCCGTCCAGGAGTCTGCCTGCCACAAATCCGATGGCGCCCAGCGCCGCCACCAGTACAAAGGCGCCGAAGCCGCCGAAGTATCCGGCGAAGCCCAGCGCCATGCCGGCCAAGAGGCCGACCACGGCCATGCTCATCGTGCGCTCCTTCGCTACCACTCCGGACGGGCCCGGCTACTGGAGCCGCGGCTCCGCTCCCTCTTCTTCGTCTTCCTCGTCGGGCAGCTTGACGTCACTGACCGCGATATTGACCTCGACGACCTCCAGGCCCGTCATCCGCTCCACCGCCGAGATGACGTTCTCCCGTACAGTGCGCGCGACATCGGCGATGGCGACCCCGTAGTCGACCACGATCTCCAGGTCCAGCGCGGTCTGCACCTCGCCGACCTCGGCCTTGACCCCGCGGGTCGCGGTCGCGGACCTGCCGCCGCCGGGGACCCGGTCGCGTACGGCACCGAGCGTGCGGGCCAGCCCGCTGCCCATGGCATGCACACCGAGGACTTCCCGGGCCGCCAGGCCGGCGATCTTCTCCACCACGCCGTCGGCGATGGTGGTCCGCCCACGGGTCGCGGGATCGCCGCCGCCCCGTTTGGCAGGGGTCCGCGGCCCCTCCGCATGCTGCTGGCTCTCGCTCATCGCCGTAGTCCCTTTCCGCGAGGAGAAACGGTCCGCCCGCTCCGCTGCCCACAGTAGGTCCGCTTGCCACGGGCCGCTCCGGGGATGTGGCAGCAGAGTGCTCCGTACGGCGACGCCCCGCGCACCGCCCTGCCACGGGGGCAGGTCTGCGGCAGGCTGGGGGTTGTCCGGGACGGGTCCGGGAACAGGTCCGGGGACCTGCCGGGAAAGGGGTGACGCGGTGGCCGCGAACCAGGTGGCGCAGTCGGTGCGGACACAGCTCGGGATCGGCCGGGTGCTGCCGCTCGGCGGGCCCGCGGACGGATCATGGATCACCGAGCAGGCGGCGGCCGGGGCCTTGCGGGCGGCCGCGGGCACGCCGGCCGGTGTGCGCATCGGGACGCTGCGGCTGTCCGTCGCCGACCCCGGCCAGGCCCCGGAGCCCGTGGTGCCGGCTCCGCCGAGCGCCCTGCCGCCCGGCCCGCTGCGGATCGAGGCGGACTTCGCCGCGGTCGCCGACCGGCCGCTGCCCGCCGTCGCCGACGAGGTGCGCACCGCGCTGCTGGAGGCGGCGGTCCGGGAGCTGGGGCTGGTGGTGGGTGTGGTGGATCTGCAGGTCAGCGCGCTGCTGGAGGCGGGCGAGGCACAGTCACCGCCGCCCGCCGAGCGGGCCAAAGGTCCCGCCGCCACCCCCGCGGAGGTGTCGGGGGACCGGACCGGGGCGACACAGGAAGGCCCGGCGGAGCTCACCGCCGTCGCGCGGGAGGTGCCGGGCGTGGCCCGCCTGGCACCGGTGCTCGGCGGACGATCCCGTCCGGTGCGGTTCTCCGACGGGCATGTGCTGATCCAGGTGGCGACCGCGCCGGGCTACCGGGCGCTGGATGTCTCCTGCGCCGTGCGGCGGGCGGTGGCGGCCGCACCGGCGGCCCCGTCGACGGTGGCCGTGCTGGTCACCGCCGTGGAACGGAGCTGACGGGCGCCCCGGCCGGGAGGACGCCCGTCGGCGACAGGATGCGGCGGGGCTACTCCCCCACGCCCGCCAGGTCGCGCAGCCGGCGCGCCTGCGCGGCCCGCTCGGCGCTGCGCTGCTCCTCGTAGGTACGGCCGGCGGCACCGGCCAGCAGGGCCTTGGTCTCGATGACGGCGTCCCGCGGCGGGGCGGTGAGCGCGGCGGCCAGGTCGGTCACCGCGGCATCGAGTTCGTCGGCGGGCACCACGAGGTTGGCGAGGCCGATCCGCTCGGCCTCCTCGGCGTGCACGAATCGCCCCGTGGCGCAGATCTCCAGCGCCCGGGCGTAGCCCACCAGTCCGACCAGGGGGTGGGTACCGGTCAGGTCCGGTACGAGTCCCAGGCTGGTCTCGCGCATGGCGAACTGGACGTCGGGCGCGACCACCCGCAGATCGCAGGCCAGGGCGAGCTGGAAGCCCGCGCCGATGGCATGCCCCTGCACGGCGGCGATGGACACCAGGTCGTTGCGCCGCCACCAGGTGAACGCTTCCTGGTACTCGGCGATCGTGGCGTCCAGGGCACCGTCGCTGCCGCGCGCCAGATCGATGAACGACGGCTCGCCGTCGAAGCCTTCGGGCGTGAACGCCTGGCGGTCGAGGCCGGCGGAGAAGGACTGGCCCTCACCGCGGAGCACCGCGATCCGCACGTTTCCCGGCAGCAGCGAACCCGCCTCGGCGAGCGCCCGCCACATGGCCGGCGACTGCGCATTGCGCTTCGCCGCGTTGGCGAGGGTCACCGTGGCAATGGCACCGTCAACGGTGAGTCGTACACCGTCCTTGTCGAGCAGAGTCATGAGCGCCTCCGAGTCAGCCAACCGCACCTGCGTGCGTAAGTGACTGAACGGTAACCTCCCGGTCGACCGCTCGGTCGACCGGGGGGACACCGCTGCACCCGGAGTCGCAGCCGTCAGGCCGATGCGGCCTTCTTGCCCCTCGTGGCTCCGCCGCGACCGCGCAGGACCACACCGGATTCACTGAGCATCCGGTGCACGAATCCATAGGAGCGGCCGGTTTCCTCGGCCAGCGCCCGGATGCTCGCACCGGAGTCGTACTTCTTCTTCAGGTCTGCCGCGAGCTTCTCGCGCGCGGCGCCGGTTACCCGGCTGCCCTTCTTCAGAGTCTCGGCCACCCGTGCCTCCTCGTGGGAAGTGCGCTCTGGACTCTCATGATCACCCCTCCCCGGCTTCCTGGCCACCCATTCCGCAAGGTCAGTACGACATCCTTTGCCGCCCGGCGCGCGCTCCCGCGGTCCGGAATCCCCTATTCCGCCCTCCGGGAAGGCCGCTCACGTCCGGCTTCGCGCGAGAAGTGGCAGGTCAGGCGGTATGCCGCCGAAACGGCAACGGCCGGGCCCCAAGGACCCGGCCGTATGCCGCAGGCTCGCCGATGTACGAGCCGTTCTCACTCAGATGATGGATCACACATCGGCCGAATGATCCATACGGCATGATCCATTCGCCGTGATCAGGCCAGCGCGACCAGGTCCGCGTAGTCCTGGCCCCACAGGTCCTCGACACCGTCGGGCAGCAGGATGATGCGCTCCGGCTCCAGTGCGTCCACGGCGCCCTCGTCGTGCGACACCAGGACCACGGCGCCGGTGAAGGTGTGCAGCGCGCCGAGGATCTCCTCGCGGCTGGCCGGGTCGAGGTTGTTCGTGGGCTCGTCGAGGAGCAGCACGTTGGCGGAGGAGACGACCAGCGTCGCCAGGGCGAGGCGGGTCTTCTCGCCGCCGGAGAGCACCCCGGCGGGCTTGTCGACGTCGTCCCCGGAGAAGAGGAAGGAACCCAGCGTCTTGCGGATGGCGACCAGGTCCATGTCCGGGGCGGCCGAGCGCATGTTCTCCAGGACCGTCCGGTCCGGGTCCAGGGTCTCGTGCTCCTGGGCGTAGTAGCCGAGCTTGAGGCCGTGCCCGGGGCGGACCTCGCCGGTGTCCGGGGTCTCGACGCCGGCCAGCAGTCGCAGCAGGGTGGTCTTGCCGGCACCGTTCAGACCGAGGATGACGACCCGGGAGCCCTTGTCGATCGCCAGGTCGACGTCGGTGAAGATCTCCAGGGAGCCGTAGGACTTCGACAGGCCCTCGGCGGTCAGCGGCGTCTTGCCGCACGGCGCCGGGTCGGGGAAGCGCAGCTTGGCGACCTTGTCGGAGGCACGCTTGGCGTCCAGCCCGGCCAGCAGCTTGTCGGCACGCTTGGCCATGTTCTGCGCGGCGACCGTCTTGGTGGCCTTGGCCCGCATCTTGTCGGCCTGCGAATTCAGCTGCGCGGCCTTCTTCTCGGCGTTGGCGCGCTCGCGCTTGCGGCGCTTCTCGTCGGCCTCGCGCTGCTGCTGGTAGAGCTTCCAGCCCATGTTGTAGATGTCGATCTCGGAGCGGTTGGCGTCGAGGTAGAAGACCTTGTTGACGACGGTCTCGACCAGGTCGACATCGTGGGAGATCACGATGAAGCCGCCGCGGTAGGTCTTGAGGTAGTCGCGCAGCCAGACGATCGAGTCGGCGTCGAGGTGGTTGGTCGGCTCGTCGAGCAGCAGGGTGTCGGAGTCCGAGAACAGGATCCGGGCCAGCTCGACACGGCGGCGCTGACCGCCGGAGAGCGTGTGCAGCGGCTGGCCGAGGATGCGGTCGGGCAGCCCGAGGCTGGCGGCGATGGTCGCGGCCTCCGCCTCGGCGGCATACCCGCCCTTGGTCAGGAACTCCGTCTCCAGGCGCTCGTACTTCTTCATCGCCTTTTCGCGGGTGGCGCCCTTGCCATTGGCCATCCGGTCCTCGTTCTCCCGCATCTTGCGGAGCACGGAGTCCAGATCACGGGCGGACAGGATGCGGTCGCGGGCGAGCACGTCCAGGTCGCCGGTGCGCGGGTCCTGCGGAAGGTAGCCGACATCGCCGGAGCGGGCGACCGTGCCGGCGGCGGGCATGCCCTCGCCCGCCAGCACCTTGGTCAGGGTGGTCTTGCCGGCGCCGTTACGGCCGACCAGGCCGATGCGGTCGCCCTTGGCGATACGGAAGGAAGCGGACTCGATCAGAATGCGGGCGCCGGCGCGCAGCTCAAGGCCAGAGGCGGTGATCACGGGAAAAGCTCCAGGGTCAGGAAGACGGCGGGTTGGACGGACGGTCCGAGGGGCGAGCTGCGCCGTCTAATGAACCCAAGGGAGAACTGCCATGGGAGGCAGTCTAACGGCCCGGTGCAAGTAGTTTTCCTCCCACGTTTCGGCTGCGCTTGGCTTGTGGCCCACGTTTTTGGCTTTCCCGCCATGGTGGTTGCGCCTGGTGGCGGCTTCCCACGTTGTCGGCTGTCCCGCCGTTGTTGTTGCTCGCCGTTGCGCCTGCGGCGGGCGGGGTCCGCTGCGCGGGGCTGTGGGTGCGGTGACGGGCCGGAGGGGTAGGGGTGTGGGACTGCTTCGCTCTACGTCCCACACCCCTACCCCTCCGGCCCGTCCCCTCCCGTGAGGGAGTTAAGTGACGGTGGATGGGGGTGAGCCTTTGTGGCCCATTTCACTTTCTTGCTCCACACGGCGCACCGAACCACTCACGTGCACCCCCACCCCCGTCTTTCCTCCCACCCACGGGAGGGGACGGGTCGGAGCGGGTGGGGGTGTCCGGACGTAAAGCGAAGCAGTCCGGACACCCCCACCCGCGCAGACCCGTCACCGCACCCCGACAGCCCCGCGCAGCGGCACCGCCCGCCGCAGGCACAACGGCGAGAAAGCCAAAAACGAGCCGAGGCAAAGCGCAGCGAAAGGGCAACGGCGGGCGCACCGCGCAGCGGGCGATGAACGGCGAAAAACCACCACGGCGGGACGGCCAAAAACGTGGGAGTCAAACCCCACCCGTGTGGACTTGGAACGCCGCGCGCCGTACCGCCTTGGCGAGGGCCGGGTCGGGGTGGGCGGCGGCCAGGGCCACCAGCACCTGGACGGTGCGGGGGTGGCCGATGGCGCGGACCTCCTCCAGGAGGCGCGGCACCGAGCCCTGGACCGCCGAGTCGAGGTGCCGTACGAGCAGTTGGGTCTCGCCGTGGTCGGCGACGGCCGCCGCGGTGTCCACCCACAGCCAGGTGGACTCCTCACGGGTGAGCACATCGGGTGCGGTCTCCGGGTCGCCGCCCTCGTGCTCGACCAGCCACAGCAGGGCGTACGGCCGCAGGGCCGGTTCGTCGGCCGCGGCGCGTACGGCGGGCTCGGCCGGGGCGCCGACCGCCCGCAGCGCCTCGAAGGCGAGGCCGCGCAGCAGCGCGTCCTCGCCGCGGGCCACGGTCAGCAGCTCCTCGACGGCCGCGCCGACGGAGCGGGCGGCGAGCCAGGCGCGGTATTCGGCACGGGCCGGTCCGGGGGTGAGCCGGGCGCAGCCGCGGAGCATCGCCTCGGCCGACTGCTCGATATGGCCGGCCGTGCTCTGCGCGGCGACGCAGATCTGCTCCAGCTTGACCCACACCGACCAGTTGCCGAGCGGCGTCAGCTGTGCCTCGGACGCGTCGTGGAAGGCCTCGTGGACGCCGTCGTGCGCACCGTCCGGCGGCACCAGTGCGCCGACGGTCAACAGCGCGTCCAGCGCCCAGCCCAGCAGTTCGGCCAGCGACGCCCCCGCGGCGTCGTCGGCCGCCACCGCGGCATCGTCGGCGCTGCCCGGGGCCGGGTCCTGGCCGTACGGGACCTCGCAGCGTTCCGTGCGGAGCTCGGCGACGCGCTGGTCGAGCATGTCGAGCAGCACCGGCAGCCGGACGGGCCCGGCCGACAGGTGCAGCAAGGACAGCAACTGCGGCAGCGCCTCGACGACTTCGGCGACTATCGTGGGGCCGGCCGCGGCCGGCGCGGGGCGGGCCAGCGACCAGGCGTCGAAGAGCGCGACCCAGCCGCGCAGCACGGCGGTGTCGTCGCGGTCCCAGGCGCGCAGCCGCCAGCCGGGGCGGGCGAGGCCGTCATGGAGCTCGACGAGGCCGGAGAGCCGGGCCCGGTCCCAGTCGGTGCGGACCTGCTGCGGCGTCAGGCGAAGCGCCTCGGCGGCGCGTTCCGCCGCGGCCTTCGGCAGCGCCCCGTCCGGTCCGGCGCGCAGCGCGGCGCCGTCGGCCCAGCGGGCGAGGCGGGCCGCGCCCGCCAGCACGGCACGGGCCTGCCGGGCCAGTTCCGCGGGCGACGGCGTGCCCTCGGGCGGGCGGGGCGCCGGACGCTTGGTCCGGGTTGTCACCGCCCGGCGGGCGGCCGCAACCGGTTGACGGGGGACGAGTCGGAGCCGGGAGTCGCGCGGGGTACGGGACGTCACAGGAGCAGTGTTCCCGCTGTCGGCCCGAAAGCCCAATCGGAACCCTGTTTGCGATCTGCCGGGGCCGTGTCATCTGGCCGACGCGTCCCTGATGGGAGGAGTTGTCGCCCCGTATGTCCGGGCGTCATCGGGGCGGCGGCTCCGGGCGGGGACGCCCCGGCCTCGCGGGGGCCGGTGCCCGGCTCCGCGCCGGGCCGGGGGGCGCGCCTCGGCGGCGTCACATGAGCGGGGTGAAAAAGCGCCGCAGTGCCTCTTCGTAGCTCGACGGACCGGCATTCCACATCGCGGCGTGCGGTGCGTGCGGGACCGGCTGGAGGGTGACCAGATCGGCGCGGCGGGCGGCCAGGGAGCGGGAGGCCGTCCATGGGGCGATGAGGTCGTCGGGCCCGTGGAAGAGCAGGATCGGGACGTTCAGGCCGTCCGGGTCGACGGCGTCGGCGGGCCGGTCGACGGACATCCCCGTGGAGCCCTCGGCGGCACGTACGGCCAGCGGCAGCAGGGCGCGCGGGACCCGCCGGGCGGCGGCCAGCGCACGGACCGTGGCGTTGCGGTCGAGGACCGGGGAGTCCAGGACCAGGCCGCTGATCCGGGCGCGCAGTGCGGAGTGGGCGGCGGCGCGCAGTGCCATGGCCGCGCCGGTGGACCAGCCGTAGAGGACGATGTCCTGGGCGCCGTAGCGGACCGCGTAGCGGATGGCGGCGTCGAGGTCGCGCCATTCGGTGTCGCCGAGGTGGTGGATGCCGTCGGCGGTGCGCGGGGCGCCGACGTCGTTGCGGTGGGCCAGGTCGAGGACGGGCAGCCGGTGGCGGTGCAGGAACGGCATGACCACCATGGGGTGTTCTCGGGTGGTGCCCAGTCCGTGGACGGTGATGACCCAGGTGTCGCGCACGCCGGGGAGGAACCACGCCGGGAGGGCGCCGAGTTCACCGGGGACGTCGATGTCGGCGCAGTCCAGGCCGAGGGCGTCACGGGGGTTGCCGAGGTGCACCTGCGGGGTGAGCCGCATCCGGTTGCCCGGCCTGAGGGTGCCGTGGGTGACCCGCACCAGGCGGCGGACGACCGCGTCGGCGGGGTGCGGGACGCCGTGGATGACGTCGCCGATCACCGCATGGCAGCCGGAGCCGGTGAGCCCGTAGGTGCCGGGCCGCAGGGACGCCAGGCTGCGGGTGAGGGCGATGCGGCTCTCGGTGGCGGAGTGCACGGTGAGACGGGGGTCGCCCGGGAAGGGGTCGTCGGGCGACGGTTTCAGGGCAACGTCGCTGGCGTACCGGCCGACCGCCACGGCGGCCGCCCCGGCACCGATCACGGTGGTGGCGGCCACGGCCGCCGCGGTAACCAGGCGCACCTCACCAGTGTGCGCAGCGGGGCCGGACGCGGCCACTTGGCGGTGTCGGGCGGGTGATCGGGGGACGGTGGCCCGGGGGCCGGACGGCCGCCGGGCGGACGGCGACGGGCGGACGGCCGCCGGGCGGCCTGGGCGGACGGCGGCGGGAGGGCCGCGCCGCCGTCCGCGACGGGCGTTTCAGTCCTGCCGGCCGTAGCCCCGGAGCTGGACGGCGGCGGCATCGAGCTGTTCGGCGGACAGCAGGCTCGGGGTGTGGCCGGGCACGGAGCTCGCGGTCAGCCAGACCCGGCACATCCACTCCAGCTGGGCGGTGCGGTCCAGCGCCTGGTCGAGGCTGTCGCCGTAGGTGAGGGTGCCGTGGTTCCGCAGCAGGCAGCCGGTGCGGTCGCGGAGCGCGTCGAGCATGTTCGCGGCGAGCTCGTCGCTGCCGTACAGGGCGTAGGGGGCGACGCGGACCGGGCCGCCGAGCGCCGCGGTCATGTAGTGGACCGGCGGGAGTTCGGGGACGAGGGTGGAGACGGCGGTGGCGTACGGGGCGTGGGTGTGGACGACGGCGCCGGCCGTGGTGCTGCGGTAGACCGCCAGATGCATCGGGAGTTCGCTGGTCGGCCGGAGCGTGCCGATGATCTGGCGCCCTTCGAGGTCGACCGCGGTGGTGTCACCGGGCCCGAGCCGGTCGTAGGGGACGCCGCTGGGGGTGACCAGGACCAGGTCCTTGATACGGCGTGAGACATTTCCCGAGGTGCCGACGACCAGGCCGTCGGTGACGGTTCGGCGGGCGGTGGCGACCAGTTCGCCCCAGGCTTCGGCGAGGCGGTCGGCGCGGTCCTTCATGGGTCCTCCGGCGCGGTGCGGCGAATAGCGGATGCGGTGCGCGTCACCGTACGAGCAGGCCGGGGCACAGTACGCCGGGGGCCCGCCCCAACGGTATCCGCCATATAGGGATATCTGCCCTACTACGGACATTTGGCCGGAGATCAGCCACCTTGCGTTTCTTTGCCGTTAACGTCGTCGAGGAGTCGCCGCGCGGCCGGACCGCGGGGGCCGCTCGCCGTCACAGCGCATCGAGTTCGCCAACGGGTGAGGCGGAAGTGACGCCGGAGACTCCTCCGCGTGAACACTGCGGGGGTGTCACCACCACGCCCGTCCCAGTTCACTTTCCGTTCACCCGCTCTCCGTACGGTCCCAACGACACTGACCTTCGAACTGATTGCCTGGGTGAATGGAACACATCACGCTTCTCATCGGGATCGTGATCGTCACGGCCTTGGTGTTCGACTTTACGAACGGCTTCCACGACACGGCCAATGCAATGGCCACCACCATCTCCACCGGGGCCCTGCGACCCAAGACCGCGGTGGCGATGTCGGCAGGGCTCAACCTCGTCGGTGCGTTTCTGTCCGTGGAGGTGGCCAAGACCATCTCCGGCGGAATCATCGACGAGAGCGCCGGCATCAGACCTGAAGTGATCTTCGCCGGCCTGGTCGGCGCGATCGTCTGGAACCTGCTGACCTGGCTCGCGGGTCTCCCGTCCAGCTCCTCCCACGCTCTCTTCGGCGGTCTCATCGGCGCGACCCTGGTGTCGGTCGGCACCAACGGGGTGCACGGCGACGCCGTCGTGATGAAGGTCCTGATCCCGGCGGTGGCCGCCCCGGTCGTCGCGGGCCTGGCCGCGATGGCGGCGACCCGGCTCACCTACCGGCTGACCCGCAACCGCAACGAAGGGGACACCGCCAAGGGCTACCGCGCGGGGCAGATCGCCTCCGCCGCCCTGGTCTCCCTCGCCCACGGCACCAACGACGCCCAGAAGACGATGGGTGTGATCACCCTCGCGCTGATCACCGGCGGGGTCGTCGCCCCGCACGCCGACCCGCCGCTGTGGGTCATCGCCTCGGCCGGTCTCGCCATCGCGCTCGGTACGTACCTGGGCGGCTGGCGGATCATCCGCACGATGGGCAAGGGCATCACCGACATCCAGCCGCCGCAGGGCTTCGCCGCCCAGACCGGCGCCGCGGCCACCATCCTGGCCTCCTCCCACCTCGGCTTCGCGCTCTCCACCACCCAGGTCTGCTCCGGTGCCGTGATGGGCTCGGGCCTGGGCCGCAAGGGCGGCGTGGTGCGCTGGTCCACGGCCGGCCGGATGGTCCTCGCCTGGGGCCTGACGCTGCCGGCCGCGGGTGCGGTCGCGGCGGCCGCCGCGTTCCTCGCCGGTCAGGGCAACTGGGGCGTGGCCGCGGTGGCCGTCCTCGCCCTGGGCATCTGCGGCGCGATCTGGGCCGCCTCCCGGCGCAAGCCGATCGACCACACCAACGTCAACGAGGGCCCGGCCGCGGAGCCTGCCGGCGTGGTGACCACCGCGCTGCGCACCGTCTCCCCTCCCCCGGCGGGCCAGCCGGCCCCGGTGGCCGACGCCCCGGTGGCCGACGCCGCTCCGGCCGAGGCCCCGGAAACCGCCGAGATTCCGGCCCGGGCGACCGGCGCCGACACCTCCACGACCCCCGCCCCGCGCCCCAAGGCCGCGACGGTATCCCGCTAGCTGTCATCACCTAAGGAACGCACTCCATGAGCATCGACTGGGCAGCTCTCGGCCAGGTTTTCGGCGTCACCCTCGCGGTGACGGTCGGGATCGTGGGCCTGTTCACCGTCGGCATCGTCGGTACGTCCCGCAAGCCGCAGCCGGAGGGTGCCGCGGTCGCGGTCGCCGCACCGGGTGCGGGCGCGCGGGCCGGCGCGGTGGCCGCCTTCGCCCTGTGCGCGGCGGCGGTGGCCTACGGCATCTTTCTGATCGTCGCCGCCTGATATCCGCTCGTCGCCGCCTGCCCCCACCGGAGACGGCAACGGACAGCGGCAACGGACCGCACGAGGCGCCCGGCGGACCACGGCATCAGCCGTCGTCCGCCGGGCGCCTCGTCGCTGGTGCGCCCCGTCCGCCGAGCGCGTCGTCGGCCTCCCGGGCCAGCTGGTCGGCGATGGCCGTGCCGCCGCGGCCGTTGAGGAGGGCGGAGACGCCGAGCTGCACGACCTTGCTGAAGGTCTGGTAGTGGGCGCTGCGCGGGCGCGGCTCGGCGGCCAGCAGCGCCGCATGCAGGGTGTGGCTGTCGGGTCGCGGCTCCGGCGCTCCCGCGGCGCCGGGCTCGGCGTGCTCCGCACCGCTCCGCGGCGGGCAGCGCGGCGCTTCGGTGCTCTCCCGGTAGGCCGAGTCACGGGTCGCCGCGAACCCCCGCTCCAGCAGACAGCGTTCGCTGCGCGGGCTGGTCAGCGCCTCGATCAGGGACCGCGCGCCGGCCGGCCGTTTGCTGCCGGCCGAGATCGCGAGGTTCTGGCCGCCCAGTACGGACATCCGCTTGCCGTCGCTGCGGCGGGCCGGCAGCTGGGTGACGTCGAACTTCACGCCGGGCGTGAGCTTCTCGGCGACCGAGGCGTATTCGACCGGCCAGTTGCGCATGAACAGGGCCCGGCCGTCGGCGAACCAGCGGCGGCTCTCCGTCTCGTCCATCGTGGTGGCTTCGTGCGGCATGATCGCATCGAGCCGGTCCTTGAGGTCGGTGACGCCCTGCTGGAGCGCGCCGACCTGCTCGTCCTTGGTGAAGCTGGTGGCCTCGGGGTCGCCGCCGTTGGCCCAGGCCGACTCCAGGGTGTTGACGGTCAGCCCTTCATAGGGCCGCAGCTGGGCGACCATGCCGTACATCCTCGGCACCTTCCCGCGGTGTCCCCCGGCGGCGTCGCGGTTGTAGTCGCTCGCAACGCCCTGCGCCGTCTTCTTCAGTTCGTCCCAGTCGGAGGGGACGGGGCGGTGGTACTTCTCCAGGAGGTCCTTGCGGTAATAGAGCAGCCCGGCATCGGTGTTGAAGGGCACTCCCCACACCTTGCCGTCGTACTCCACGGTCTTGGCCACGCTGTCGAGGAAGTCACCGTCCAGCGGTGCGGGCCAGGGCCGGATGACGCCCGCCTCGGCGAACTCCGCGGTCCAGGCGACATCGAGGTTGAGCACGTCGTAGCCACCGTTGCCGGACTGGCCCGCTGCCAGCAGCTGGCTGCGCTGCCCGTCGGCGGTGTCCGGGAGTTTGACGAGCCGGACCGTGCGGCCGTGCTCCTTCTCCCAGGCGTGGATCAGGTCCTGGCGGATGCCGGAGCTGCTGAGGTCGCTGCCGGTGGCCAGGACGATCGCGCCGTGCTCCGGGAGGTCCGGCTCCCCCGCCGTACAGCCGCCGGCCGCCGGCAGCAGGGTCAGACAGAGCAGCGCGGCGGCCGCCCTGGTGCGCGGGGTGGTCATCGGTCCCCCTTCGTGGCCGTGCCGATGGAGGCGATCCGCCCGGCCAGCGTGTCCACGGCCTGCGGGCCGCCGGGCGCACACTGGCCGTGGGAAGCGGCGGCCAGTTGCCGGAGGGCGAAGGTGTCACAGCCCGCGGTGCCCAACGCCAGCGCCAGGACGGGCACATGGGGCCCCTCCTCGATGAGCGCGCCGAGGGTGCGCTCCACGCTCGCCGGCCGGCCGGCGCCCCCGCCGTCGTCCTGGTCGAGGATGAGCACGATGGCCTTGTTGGTGGCCGAGGACCTCTTCATCGTCCGCAGGGCGCGGGTCAGCGCCTCCTCCATCGCGGCACCGTGGTCGACCAGTTCGCCGTTCGGGCTGCCCGCGATCCGGTCGAGCGCGGCCCGGCCCCGGGCGGGGTCGGCGCTGCCGAGGGGGACGAGCTCGCGCACCGCGTCGCGGTCTGTGGGGTGTGCGCGGTCCGGGAAGGTCCACAGGCCGTAGGTGTGCCGGGCCCCGGCCAGCTCCACGGCGCGCCCGGCCGCGCTCACGGCGACCGGGAGCCTGCCGTTCTCCGCCATGGAGGTGGAGGCGTCCATGAGGATCAGCACCTGGCTGGACCGCTGCGCCTTGTCGTACCCGTCCAGCACCCGGGAGACCTGGTCCGGGCCGGCGGTGAAGGGGACCGTGGGGGCGACGAGGGGGCTGACGTCGGCGCGGCTGTCCAGCAGCGGTGAGCCCCGCCGCGGGCCGCTGTCCCGCACCCCGCGGTAGCCCTGGGCGGTCAGGGTGCGCTGGCCGCCGTCCGGGGCGCGCAGCCACTGCGCGAAGCTCGCGACGGCCGCCTGCCGCGGGGTGGCGTCCGTGGCGCCGTGCCAGTCGACGCGGATCAGCGGGTGGTCGAGGGCGGGGACGTTCCCGGGGTAGTAGGCGATGTACCGGTTGCGCAGCGGGAGCGGGGCGTCCAGGGCCGGGCAACTGCCGATGGCGTGGCCCAGGTTGTAGTCGGCGAGGGACTTCTCCGACACCAGGGGCGCGGACTTCGTCCGGTCGACGGCGCCGGAGGCGTCGGTGTCGGTGTCGGGCCGCAGCGAACACAGCAGTTCGGTGCTGCCGGCGTACTGACTGCCCGGCGCTGCGAGCCGCTCCTCGGCCTGCCGGGCGAGGGTGAGGTCGGGCGCGCCCGCCGCGGCGGTGCCCGAGCCGTCGTGGCCGAGGTAGAGGCCGATGGTGTGCAGCAGACCGGTGCCGGACAGGACGGGGCTGGGCCGCAGGAGCTTGAGGTCGCGGTGGGTGCGGTCGGTTCCGGTGAGCAGCTCCTGCCAGGAGGCGCCGGCCGGTTCGACGTCGTCCAGCCGCCGGGGTGCCGGGATGCCGACGACGAGGGGGGTGTAGGCGACCGGGGCGGAGTAGTGGAGGGTGACCGGGGATCCCTTGGCGGGCATGCCGCGGCGGGCCTCGTCGTAGTCGGCGGTGGATTCCGGGATCCAGATGTCGGGCTGCGGTCCCGGCCGGTAGAGGGGGTCGATGCCCTGGTCGCCCGGCCGGCCCTTGCCGGTGCCGCGGGCCTCGCCCTGCCAGCGGTCGGCGGCCGCGAAGCCCTGGTCGACCTGGTCCTTGGCGGCGGAGTACACGGTGATCTGGGCGCGCCGGCAGCCGTCGGGGAGGTCGCCCTCGCCGCTGAGGGGCCGGGTGTTCGTCTCGGACATCTCGTAGTCGAAGGCCGCCCGGCGCAGCGCGGGTTCGGCCTCGGGCGCGGTGAGCAGCCGCAGTTCGAGGGCGGGCGGGCAGGGCGCCTCGCTGTTCGGGAGGGAGAGCAGGACGACGCCCGTGGTGGCCGGTACGAAGATGATCGCCAGGATCAGCAGCAGTCGGGGCCAGTGCCGGAAGTACGACTTCAGCCAGCGGCGTAAGCGGACCCGCAGCGGGGTCGGCGGGCGGGCCTCGGGGGTGGCGAAGGACAGCACGACGTCGTCGACGGTGTTCTGCTTGGCCGAGCGAGGCTCCCAGACGTCGCCCATCGGGGTCCGTTCACCGGCCAGTTGTTCGCGCAGCTCCCGGACGAGGTCCTCGAAGGTGACGAACCGTTTACCGGGGACGCCCCGTTCCAGGGCCTGCACCAGGGCGCGGTTGAAGACGCTGCCCCCGGTGGGTTCCTCGCCGCTGAAGATACGGCGGTTGGGCTGCGCGGCCATCAGCAACGAGGTGGGTTTGCGGCAGGCGTAGAAGGCCTCGCTCGCATTGCCCGCGTAACAGCACTCCAGGACGATCACGATCCGGTCGGCCCGTGCGTTGTCCAGGTAGGGCAGCACCATGTCCTGCCAGGAGACGGTCTTGTGACGCCGTTCCGAGGCGCCGACCATCAGCTGCAGATTGCCGCCGTCGCGGCCCACCCGGCCGTGGCCGGAGAAGTACACCAGCAGCAGCCCGCGCGCCTCCTGGGTGACGGTGTCCAGCGCCTGTTCCACCTCCCAGGGCTCCTGGGGACGGCAGGTGACGACCTCGCCCTTGGTGAACAGATCGGTGCCGGGGGCGAGCAGGGCCCGCTCCAGTGCCCTGGCGTTGTCCTTCACCGCGGGGAGCGGGTGCAGGGTGCGGTAGTCGTCGACACAGATCAGCAGCGCCCGGTTGACCTTGCCCCGTGCGTCGTATTCGGACATCCGGCTCAGTCCCCGGCGGTGCTGCCGCTCCCGTCCGCCGGGCTGCCGGGATCGGGGTGTTCGGGGGCCACGGCGCCCGGTCCCGCGTCGCCGAGCGCCTGCAGGTCCCCGTCACCGCTCCCGACCGCGACGGCGGGCCGTTCGCCGGTGTCGCGTTCCTCCCGGCGCCGCCGCAGCCACTCCTGCAGGGCGATACCGAGACTTTTGGCGATCTCGGCGGCCACGGCACCGACGACGACCAGGATCAGGTCGTCGACGCCGACGGCCATGTCGCCGGGGCCGTGGTCGCTCCCGTCGGCCGGCCGCGGGCGCAGCAGCCAGTCGTGCCGGCGGCGGTCCAGCCACGGCTCGCGCTCCAGCCACGCCTTGAGGTCCTCGATGTCCTGGTCGGGATTGTTCGTTCCCGTGATCCTGATGCGGATCTCGTGACGGTCAGCGCTCTGCGGCATCCCCCGGCCCCCTTCCGGCGGCCCCATCGCCGCCGTGCACCAGATAGTGACGTGAGATCAGGGGCGCGGGCAACCGTCTGTGATCTGGCTGCCACGCTGTGGCGCGCACCACAGCGCCTGCCACAGGGCAGCGTTGCAGGTCAAGGGTGAGTTGACGGGCATTCGCGGGACGTGGTGGACTGCCGGGGCCATTCGGCGACAGATGAGGAAGTCCGGTGAGAATCCGGCGCGGTCCCGCCACTGTCACCGGGGAGCGTTCCTCCAGCGAAGGCCACGGTCCGCCGCGCGTACGTCCACCGACGTCCGCAGGACTGGAAGGCCGGAGGACTCGCCGATCCGGGGAGCCAGGAGACTCTTGTCGCCGTCACGTCGAGCCAGGGCGCGGACCCTGAGTGAGGACATACCGCCATGCCCGGCCGCCCTTCGAGAGCTCCACTTCCCGCTGCCGCAGGGCCCCTTCGAGGACTGACGGCGGTCTGATCCGATGCGCGGCGAACACGCCACATATGCGTGCGGCGCGGCCCTCGGTTTTCTCGGCGACCTGATCGCGGCGGACCCGCGGCGCGGCCACCCGGTGGCCGCCTTCGGCCGGGCCGCGGCCGCCGTCGAACGCCGGCTGTGGCGCGATCACCGCGGCTACGGGACGGCGCATGCGGTGCTGTGCGCCGGCGGTGCCGCCGCCGGTGCCGCGCTGGTGCAGCGCGCCGTACGCACCACCGCCCCGGCCCCCCTGCGCGACGGCGCCCGGATCGCGCTGACCGCGGCGACGGTCTGGGCCGTGCTGGGCGGCACCTCGCTCGGCCGGGAGGCCCGTGCCGTCGGCGGGGCGCTGGCGGCGGGTGACCTGGACGTGGCGCGGGAGCGGCTGCCGCATCTGTGCGGGCGCGACCCACAGGCACTGGACGGGCCCCAGATGGCCCGTGCGGTGGTGGAGTCGGTCGCCGAGAACACCTCGGACGCCGTGGTGGGCGCCCTGGTCTGGGGCGCGCTGGGCGGGATGCCCGGCCTGGTGGCGTTCCGGGCGGTGAACACCCTGGACGCGATGGTGGGGCACAAGTCGCCGCGCCACCGCCGTTTCGGCTGGGCCTCGGCCCGGCTCGACGACCTCGCCGGCTGGCCCGGCTCCCGGCTGACCGCCGCACTCACCGTGCTCGCGGGCCCCGACCGGCGCGGTGCGCTGCGGGCCTGGCGGGCGGACGGCGGGGCGCATCCGAGCCCCAACGCGGGCCCCGTGGAGGCGTCGTTCGCGGGCGCGCTCGGCGTCCGGCTGGGCGGCACGCTGGCGTACGGCGGCCGGGTGGAACACCGGCCGGTGCTCAACGACGGGGCGCCGCCGGTCGCGGTGCCCGACATCGAACGGGCCGTGCGGCTCTCGCGCCGGGTGGGCGTACTGGCGCTGGTGACGACGGTGGCGGCGCGGCTGGCGGCCGGGGCGGTGCGGCGGACCCCGTCGCGCGCCCTCCGCCCGGCCGCGGGTGCAGTGACGCGCAGGGCCGTGGGGGCACTGGCGCGTGGGGCTCACGACGGCCGGGGCCCCGGCGCATGAGGAGGACCCCGTGAACGGGCGGTTCAAGGCATCCGGTGGGGCCGTCGGCGGTGGCCTGTTGGTGGCCGGTACGACGTCCGACGCCGGCAAGAGCGTGGTGACCGCGGGCATCTGCCGCTGGCTGGTCCGGCAGGGCGTGCGGGTGGCGCCGTTCAAGGCCCAGAACATGTCGCTGAACTCGTTCGTCACGCGCGAGGGCGCGGAGATCGGACGGGCCCAGGCGATGCAGGCCGCCGCGGCGCGGGTGGAGCCGACCGCGCTGATGAACCCGGTCCTGCTCAAGCCCGGCAGCGACCGCAGCAGCCAGGTGGTGCTGCTGGGGAAGCCGGTGGGCGAGCTCAGCGCCAAGGGCTATCACGACGGGCGCCAGGAGCAGTTGCTCGGCACGGTCACCGACTGCCTGGCGGAGCTGCGGCGTACCCACGACGCGGTGATCTGCGAGGGCGCCGGCAGCCCCGCCGAGATCAATCTGCGGCGTACCGACATCGTGAACATGGGCCTCGCGCGGGCCGCCCGGATCCCGGCGGTGGTGGTCGGCGACATCGACCGCGGCGGCGTCTTCGCCTCCTTCTTCGGCACCACCGCGCTGCTGTCCAAGGAGGACCAGGCCCTGGTCGCCGGGTACCTCGTCAACAAGTTCCGGGGCGATGTGACGCTCCTGGAGCCGGGCCTCGACATGCTGCGCGGCCTCACCGGACGGCAGACGCTGGGCGTGCTGCCCTTCTCCCACGGCCTCGGTATCGACGAGGAGGACGGCCTGCGGGTGTCGCTGCGCGGCGCGGTCCGCGAGAGCGTGGTGGCGCCGCCGCACGGCGCGGAGGTGTTGCGGGTGGCGGTCTGCGCCGTCCCCCTGATGTCGAACTTCACGGACGTGGACGCACTGGCCGCGGAGCCGGGTGTGGTGGTGCGGTTCGTGGACCGGGCCGAGGAGCTGGCCGACGCGGACCTGGTGGTGCTTCCGGGGACCCGGGGCACGGTCCGGGCCCTGGCGTGGCTGCGCGAGCGCGGCCTGGCGGACGCGATCGCCCGGCGGGCCGCCGAGGGCCGCCCGGTGCTGGGCATCTGCGGCGGTTACCAGATGCTGGGCGAGCGCATCGAGGACGACATCGAGTCGAAGGCCGGCGTGGTCGACGGGCTGGGACTGCTGCCGGTCCGCGTGCGCTTCGCGGCCGAGAAGACCCTGGCGCGGCCGGTCGGCGAGGCGCTGGGCGAGCCGGTGACGGGCTACGAGATCCATCACGGGGTCGCCGAAGTGACCGGCGGCGACGAGGCGTTCATGTCCGATGACCAGGGGCGCAGCCTGGACGGCTGCCGGACCGGCTCCGTATGGGGCACGCACTGGCACGGCTCGCTGGAGAGCGACGGCTTCCGCCGGGCCTTCCTGCGGCGGGTCGCCGCGGACGCGGGCCGGGCGTTCGTACCGGCCCCCGACACCGGCTTCGCCGCCCTGCGCGAGGAGCAGCTGGACCGGCTGGGCGACCTGATCGAGGAGCACGCGGACACCGGCGCGCTGCTGCGGCTGATCGAGGAGGGGGTGCCGGAGGGGCTGCCGTTCGTGCCTCCGGGGGCGCCATGAGGGGTACGCAGTGGAGGACCGCGACAGACGCGGAGGACACAGCCGGCCGACGACCTGGAGGACGACACAGCATGACGACCGCTCACGACACGACCCCGCAGTACCCCTTCACGGCGGTGGTCGGCATGGACGATCTGCGGCTGGCGCTGCTGCTGAACGCGGTGAGCCCCGCGGTGGGCGGTGTGCTGGTCCGCGGGGAGAAGGGCACCGCCAAGAGCACCGCCGTCCGCGCGCTGTCGGCCCTGATGCCGCATGTGGACGTGGTCGGCGGCTGCCGCTTCGCCTGTGCCCCCGCCGCGCCCGACCCCGGCTGCCCCGACGGGCCGCATGAGCCGGGTGCGGTCGAGGACCGCCCGACGCGGATGGTCGAACTGCCCGTCGGCGCCTCCGAGGACCGGCTGGTCGGCGCCCTGGACATCGAACGGGCGCTGTCGGAGGGCGTGAAGGCCTTCGAGCCGGGCCTGCTGGCGGACGCGCACCGCGGCATCCTCTACGTCGACGAGGTCAACCTCCTCCACGACCACCTGGTGGACCTGCTGCTGGACGCGGCCGCCATGGGCGCCTCGTACGTGGAGCGCGAGGGGGTGTCCGTACGGCATGCGGCCCGCTTCCTGCTCGTCGGCACCATGAACCCCGAGGAGGGCGAGCTGCGGCCGCAGCTGCTGGACCGGTTCGGGCTCACCGTCGAGGTCGCCGCCTCCCGCGAGCCCGACCAGCGGGTGGCCGTGGTCCGGCGCCGGCTGGCGTACGACGCCGACCCGGCCGGCTTCGCGGCCCAGTGGGCGGCCGAGGAGACCGAGCTGCGCCACCGCATCGCCGCGGCACGGGAGCTGCTGCCGGACGTGACGCTGGGGGACGCGGCGCTGCGGCAGATCGCGGCGACCTGCGCGGCGTTCGAGGTGGACGGGATGCGCGCGGACATCGTGATGGCGCGCACCGCCACGGCGCTGGCCGCGTGGGCGGGGCGGACCGCGGTCCTGGAGGAGGACGTGCGCCGGGCCGCGCTGCTGGCGCTGCCGCACCGTCGGCGCCGTAACCCCTTCGACGCGCCCGGCCTGGACGAGGACAAGCTCGACCAGACCCTGGAGGAGTTCGGCGGGGCGGACGAGGGCACGGACGGCGAGGACGACCCGGACCCGGACGGGCCGGACGGCGGCCCCGACGGGGGCGGTCCGGACGGCGGCGGAGCGCCCCCGCAGGACGGCGGCGACGGCGGTCCGCAGGAGTCGCCCCTGACGCAGGACCCCGAACTCCCGCACCAGCAGGAGCGGGAGAGCGCCGAGGCGCCCGAGCGGCCGCAGGAGCAGCCCGCGGCCCCGGAGCAGGCCGATCAGGGCACCCCCGCCGCGGGCGGCGAGCAGGCCGCGGTCGGCGCCACCGAGCCGTTCCGTACCCGGCGGCTGGACGTCCCGGGCCTGGGCGAGGGCGCGGACGGCCGCCGGTCGCGGGCGCGGACCGCGCACGGCCGGACGACCGGCGCGCGGCGTCCGCACGGCGCCCTGGGCAAACTGCACCTGGCGGCGACCGTGCAGGCCGCGGCGCCGCACCAGCGGGCGCGCGGGCGCCAGGGGCGGGGCCTGGTGGTGCGCCGGGACGATCTGCGCGAGGCGGTACGCGAGGGGCGGGAGGGCAATCTGGTCCTCTTCGTCGTGGACGCGTCCGGTTCGATGGCCGCGCGCAAGCGGATGAGCGCCGTCAAGGGCGCGGTGCTCTCGCTGCTGCTGGACGCCTACCAGCGGCGCGACAAGATCGGCATGATCACCTTCCGCGGCACCGGCGCCGAGCTGGCGCTGCCCCCGACGTCCTCGGTCGAGGCGGGCGCGGCGCGGCTGGAGCAGCTGCCGACCGGCGGCCGTACCCCGCTATCGGAGGGGCTGCTGAGGGCCCATGAGGTGCTGCGGGTGGAGCGGATGCGGGACGCCTCGCGGCGGCCGCTGCTGGTGGTCGTGACCGATGGCCGGGCGACCGGCGGTCCGGAGCCCGTCGTACGGGCCGCCCGCGCCGCCCGGCTGCTGGCGGGCGAGGGCACCGCCTCGGTGGTCGTGGACTGTGAGACCGGCCCGGTGCGCCTGGGCCTCGCGGGTGAGCTGGCCCGTGACCTGCAGGGCACCGCGGTCACCCTCGACGAACTGCGCGCGGACAGCGTCTCCGCGCTCGTACGGACCGTACAAGGCAACAGGAAGGCAGCGTAATGCCGCAGGGACAGCCGTCCGTCGTACCGAACGACGGCCTCACCACCCGCCAGCGCCGCAACCGCCCGCTGGTGTTCGTCCACACCGGCCAGGGCAAGGGCAAGTCCACCGCCGCCTTCGGGCTGGCGCTGCGCGCCTGGAACCAGGGCTGGCCGGTGGGGGTGTTCCAGTTCGTGAAGTCGGCGAAGTGGAAGGTCGGCGAGGAGCGGGCGCTGAAGGTGCTCGGGGAGTCCGGCGAGGGCGGCACCGTCGCATGGCACAAGATGGGCGAGGGCTGGTCCTGGGTCCAGCGCGACATCGCCTCCAGTGAGGACGCGGCGCGGGAGGGCTGGGAGCAGGTCAAGCGCGATCTCGCCGCGGAGACGTACAAGCTGATGGTGCTGGACGAGTTCGCGTATCCGCTGAAGTGGGGCTGGATCGACACCGAGGAGGTGGTGTCGGCACTGCGCGACCGTCCCGGTACGCAGCATGTCGTCATCACCGGGCGGGGCGCCCCCGAACCGCTGCTGGACTTCGCCGATCTGGTGACGGACATGACCAAGGTCAAGCACCCGATGGACACCGGCCAGAAGGGCCAGCGGGGCATCGAATGGTGAACAGGATCAGCATGGCGGGCAGGGCATGAGCGGCGGCGCGATCCCCCGGCTGATGATCGCCGCGCCGTCGTCGGGCGCGGGGAAGACGACGGTGGCCACCGGCCTGATGGCGGCGTTCGCCGAGGCCGGGCTCGTGGTGTCGCCGCACAAGGTGGGCCCGGACTACATCGATCCGGGCTACCACTCCCTGGCCACCGGCCGTCCCGGCCGCAATCTGGACGCCTATCTGTGCGGGCCCGACCGGATCGCGCCGCTGTTCCTGCACGGGGCGGCGGGCGCCGATCTCGCGCTCGTCGAGGGCGTGATGGGGCTGTTCGACGGGGCGTCCGGGAAGGGCGAGCTGTCCTCGACGGCGCAGGTGGCCAAGCTGCTGCGGGCACCGGTGGTGCTGGTGGTGGACGCGTCCTCGCAGTCGCGGTCGGTGGCCGCGCTGGTGCACGGCTTCGCCTCCTGGGACCCGGAGGTGCGGCTGGCCGGGGTGATCCTCAACAAGGTCGGCTCGGACCGGCACGAGGAGCTGCTGCGGGAGGCGATGGACTCCTCCGGTGTGCCGGTGCTGGGCGCGCTGCACCGGGACGGGCGGGCCGGTACGCCGTCCCGTCACCTGGGCCTGGTGCCGGTCGCCGAACGGCGGGCCGACGCGGTGGAGTCGGTGGGCGAGCTGGCCGCGCGGGTCCGCGCGGGCTGCGATCTGGAGGCGCTGCTGGCGCTGGCGCGCACGGTGCCGGAGCTGCCGGACGCGCCCTGGGACCCGGCGGCGGAGCTGGCGTCGGCCGCGGGCGCGGGAATCGGGACCGGGACCGGGGTCTCCGCCCCGGAAAGGCCGCTGATCGCCGTCGCGGGCGGCGCCGCGTTCACCTTCTCGTACGCCGAGCACGCCGAGCTGCTGGCCGCCGCGGGCGCCGAGGTGGTCCCCTTCGACCCGCTGCGGGACGAACAACTGCCGCCCGGCACCCAGGGGCTGGTGATCGGCGGCGGCTTCCCGGAGATGTACGCACCGGATCTGTCGGCGAACGCGCCGCTGCGCGCGGCGGTGGCAACACTGGCCGCGTCCGGGGCGCCGGTCTCCGCCGAATGCGCCGGACTGCTCTACCTCTCCCGGTCGCTCGACGGGAAGCCGATGTGCGGGGTGCTGCCCGCCGAGTCCCGGATGACCGAACGGCTCACCCTCGGCTACCGCGAGGCGGTGGCGCTGCGGGACAACGCGCTCGCGGCGGCCGGAACCCGGGTACGCGGCCACGAGTTCCACCGCACGGTGCTGGAGCCGGGCGCGGGCGCCGACCCGGCATGGGGGCTGACGCACCCGGAGCGCCGGGTGGAGGGCTTCGTGTCCGGCGGGGTGCACGCCTCGTACCTGCACGTGCACTGGGCCGCCGAACCGTCGCTGGCCGGACGGCTGGTGGCGAGCGCCGCGGCGGCCCGGGGCGCCGCCCGATGACACGCGGGAGCGGCGGCGCGGGGCCCGGGGCCCCCGCCGTCCCCGGTACGCGGCGCACGGCCGCGGAGACCGCCGGACCGCCCGGCGGCGCGGGATGACCAGCCGGGCGGCCGACGAGGCACCCGGGGCAGGCGACACCGGCACCGCCGGCGCACCGCTCGCGCCGCTGGTCGCCGGCGTCGGGGCACGCCGCGGCGTCCCGGTCTCCGAGGTGCTGGAGCTGATCGCGGCCAGTTGCGCGGCGGCGGGGTACGCCCCCCACCAGGTCGTCGCGCTGGCGACGGTGGCGGCCAAGGCGGCCGAGCCGGGGCTGACCGGGGCGGCGCGCGCGCTGGGAGTGCCGCTGCGGTCGTTCCCGGCGGCGGCCCTGGCGGCCGTCCGGGTACCGGAGCCGTCCACGGCCGCGGCGGCCGCCGTGGGGACGCCGAGCGTGGCCGAGGCGGCCGCGCTGCTGGCCGCGGGGCCGGGGGCCGTCCTGGCCGCCGGCAAGCGGAAGTCGGCGCCGCCGGCCCGGGCGACCTGTGCGCTCGCCGGACCCGCTGTAACGGACAACGGGGCCCTTACCGCTGGTAGGGAGGGAGCGGCCGCCGTGCCCTCGGCCGGGGCGGTTATCGTCATGGCCTCCCCCAACCCGCCCCGCCGTGGCCCGGATCGGCGGACGGCGGTCGTCGGCGACCCGGCGCCCGACAGCGCACCCCCCGGTACCAAGGAGACCCAGTGACCACTCCTCCCGCACTGCTCATCGCCGGTCACGGCACCCGTGACGAAGGCGGGGCCGAGGCCCTGCGCGCGCTGGTGCGTACCCTCGGCGAGCGTCACCCCGAAGTGCCCGTCGCCGGCGGGTTCTTCGGCGTCCCGGCCTCTCCCCTGCCGCTGGGCGACGCCGTCGACGGGCTCGTCGCGCGGGGCGCGACCCGGCTCGCCGTCATACCGCTGCTGCTGGCCCCGACCGGCCCGGTACCGGAGGCGCTGCCCACCGCACTGGAGCGGGCGGCGGAGCGCCACCCGGGGCTCGGCTACACCTGCGGCGCCGAACTGGGGCCGCACCCCAAGGTGCTCGACGTACTGGAGCGCCGACTGGACGAGGTGCTGGGCGGCGGCGCCCGCCGGCCCGAGGACCGGGCCCGGACCACGGTGCTGCTGGTGGGGCGCGGCGCCTCCGATCCGTACGCCAATGCCGAGGTGGCACGGGCCGCGCGGCTGCTGTGGGAGGGGCGCGGCCTCGCGGGTGTGGAGACCGCGTTCGTCTCGCAGGCGGCGCCCGATGTGCCCGCGGGCCTGGACCGGTGCCGGACCCTGGCGGCCGCGGCGGCAGCCGGCCGGCCGGGCCGGATCGTGGTCCTGCCCTACTTCTTCTTCCCCGGCGGCCTGCTGGAGCGGCTGCGGATGCAGGCCGAGGGCTGGGCCGCGGCGTACCCCGGCACGGAGGTGATCGTCGCGGCGGCGCTCGGCGCGGAGTCCGAGGTCGCCGAGGCGGTCATGGAGCGCTACCGCGCGACGGTGGCGGACGGCCCGCTGCCGGACGGCGCGTCGTGCGGGTGCCGGGCGGCGGCGGAGGACGCCCGGCAGACGGACGGCGACGCGGTGCCGCGGCGCGCTCCGGTGGCGACGGACGCCGGGGAGCGGTGAGCATGCCGGCGCACACCGGGCCCGCACCGCTCCGGCCCCCCGGCCGGGACGCCCCGCCCCACGAGCCCGATCTGCGGCACCACGGCGACGCCGAAGTACGGGGCGCGGACGGCGGGTTGACGGATCTGGCGGTCAATGTCCGCACCGGCACTCCCCCGGCCTGGCTCAAGACCAGGATCGCCGCGTCGCTGGACACGCTCGCCGCGTACCCCGACGGTGGCGCGGCACGCCGGGCGGTCGCGGCCCGGCACGGCCTGCCCGTGGAACGGGTGTTGCTGACGGCGGGGGCGGCGGAGGCGTTCGTGCTGATCGCCCGCGCCGTACGGGCCCGCCGGCCGGTCGTGGTGCATCCGCAGTTCACCGAGCCCGAAGCGGCGCTGCGGGACGCCGGGCACGAGGTCGCGCGGGTGCTGCTCGACGCGCGCGACGGCTTCCGGCTGGATCCGGCCGCGGTGCCCGAGGACGCCGATCTGGTCGTCGTGGGCAACCCCACCAACCCCACCTCGGTCCTGCACCCGGCAGAGGTGCTGGCCCGGTTGGCGCGGCCCGGCCGGACGCTGGTGGTGGACGAGGCCTTCATGGACGCGGTGCCCGGTGAGCGGGAGGCGCTGGCCGGCCGCACGGACCTGCCGGGTCTGGTCGTGCTGCGCAGCCTCACCAAGACCTGGGGGCTGGCCGGACTGCGGATCGGCTACGCGCTGGCCGCCCCGGACACCGTCGCCGCCCTGGAGCGGGCGCAGCCGCTGTGGCCGGTCTCCACTCCGGCGCTGGCCGCCGCCGAGGCGTGCTGTACACCCCGGGCGCTGGCGGAGGCGGAGGCGGCGGCCCGGGAGATCGCCGTGGACCGGGCCCATCTGCTGGCCCGGCTGGGCGAGTTCGGGCAGATCCGGGCGGCCGCCCCGGCGGCGGGCCCGTTCGTGCTGATCCGGCTGCCGGAGGCGGACGCGGTACGGGCCGCGCTGCGGGCCCGCGGCTTCGCGGTGCGCCGCGGTGACACCTTCCCCGGCCTGGGCCCCGACTGGCTGCGCCTCGCGGTGCGGGACCGGGCCACGACGGACCGGTTCGCGGCGGCGCTGGGCGAGGTGCTCACGTAGCGGCCGCACGGGTTCTCCGGTGGTCCTCGCCGGGGTCCCGCACACACCACGTTTCGTGGGCCCCCGGCGAGGGTGAGGTGCGCCGTACCGGCTGTCCATGGCCCGGTACGGCGCACCCCGGCCGTACCCCGCGCGCGACGCCCCCACAGCACCGGGCGCGGTGTACGGGGTCCGTCAGCCGCGGCCGCCCGGTGCGGCGTTGCGGCGCCGGCGGGCGTAGCCGACCGATCCGGCCCCCACGGCGACCAGCAGGGCCGCGCCCCCGGCGAGGTACGGGGCGGCCGAACTGCCGCCGGTCTCCGCGAGGTTCTGGGTGCTGGGCCGCGAACCGGTCCCGGTCACCTCGGTGTCCCCGGCCGGCTTGGTGTCCCCGGCCGGCTTGGTGCCGCCGGTGGTGCCGCCGGAGCCGTTGTGCTCGGGCGCCTTGACGCCCGGCGCGGTGCACCCGGCGTGGGCCAGCGTGACCCGGCCGTGCACCTCGGCGACGCCGAGCTTCAACGGGTTGAGGGAGACCTTCAGGTCGAGCGCGGTGGCCGCGGCGCTCTTGGACAGGACACTCTTCCGGGACAGGTCGAGCCGCACCTGGCCCACGCCCGGCACCTTGACGTCCGTCGTACCGCCCGCGGTGAGCCGGACCCGCTTGCCCAGGACGCGGACGTCGCCCAGTACGTTCGCCTCCGCCCGGGGCCGCT
The DNA here is from genome assembly GCF_009811555.1 of Streptomyces caniferus. Classification (GTDB taxonomy): domain Bacteria; phylum Actinomycetota; class Actinomycetes; order Streptomycetales; family Streptomycetaceae; genus Streptomyces; species Streptomyces caniferus. The sequence goes on from NZ_BLIN01000005.1 coordinate 2,138,244, forward strand.
CGCCCGCCTCGCACACCGCCTTGGCGGTGACCTGCTGGACCTCGATCAGGGACAGCAGTGCCAGGCCGGGCAGCCGCACCTTCGCCTTCACGAGGTTGGCGTAGCCCTCGGTCCTGCCGTGGCCGGCGGTGGCCCGTGCGGTGGCGGCATCGGCGCGCAGCACGCTGAACGGCCGGCCGTGGTCGATGCCGTCGAGGCGGACGGTGAGCGCGGTTTTGGCGGCCGAGGCCGGGGCGTGCACCTCGTTCAGGGCGGCGTTCAGCGGGACGTCGAGCGTCTTGTGGAGCAGCCCGACGTTCAGGCCGGTGCGCAGCACGACCGCGTCGGCGGTGCCGCGGGCCGCGCCGTGGTCTCCGGTGGCATGCGCGGGGACGGCGCCGAGCAGGAGGGCGGAGCCGGCCGTGAGCGCGGTGGCGACGAAGGTCGCGGCGAGGCGTCGGGGCATGCCGGAGGAGCAGGTGGGACTGGTGGACACGTGTGTGGAACCCTCACAGGAGAAATGGAGCCGCCGGCCGCGCCAATGGGGGACATCACGCGGGCCGACGACCTCGACCCGCACATCGTGTCCGCACGGAGGGTGAACGGGCAGCCACGTGACGTCAGTTCATCCCAATGGGTGGTTTCCGCGCATTTATTCGATTCCTGCGACACGGGGCACCACCCCCGCAACAGCGGCCCCACCGTCCGGGTGACCCGGGTTGACCAGGCCGGTGGCGCCGGGTCACCCCTTCGGGCACCCCGGCGCCACCCCCTAGCCCACGACCTGCCCGCGCAGCACCACCCGCCGCGGCGCGGCCAGCACCCGGACGTCCTCGCGCGGATCGCTCCCGTAGACCACCAGGTCCGCCGGAGCGCCCTCGGTGAGGCCGGGGCGGCCGAGCCACTCCCTGGCACCCCAGGTGGTGGCGGAGAGGGCCGCCACGGCGGGCAGACCGGCCCGGGTCAGCTCGGCGACCTCCTCGGCGACCAGGCCGTGGGCGAGCGAGCCGCCGGCGTCCGTACCGGCGAAGACGGGCACGCCCGCGTCGTAGGCCGCCCGTACGGTGTCGTAGCGGCGCGCGTGCAGGCGCCGCATATGGTCCGCCCAGCGCGGGAACTTCCCCGCGCCGCCGTCCGCGAGCCGCGGGAACGTGGCGATGTTGACGAGCGTGGGCACGATGGCCACGCCCCGCTCCGCGAACAGCGGGATGGTGTCCTCGGTGAGCCCGGTGGCGTGCTCGATGCAGTCGATGCCGGCCTCGACGAGCGGGGCGAGGGTGTCCTCGGCGAAACAGTGGGCCGTGACCCGGGCGCCCAGCCGGTGGGCCTCGGCGATGGCCGCCTCGACCGCGCCACGGGGCCAGCAGGCCTCCAGATCGCCCGTGGAGCGGTCGATCCAGTCGCCGACGAGCTTGACCCAGCCGTCGCCGCGGCGGGCCTCCTGGGCGACGTAGGCGACCAGGTCCTCGGGCTCGATCTCGTGCGCGTAGTTGCGGATGTAGCGCTTGGTACGGGCGATGTGGCGGCCGGCGCGGATGATCCGCGGCAGATCCTCGCGGTCGTCGACCCAGCGGGTGTCGGAGGGGGATCCGGCGTCGCGGATCAGCAGCGTGCCGGCGTCACGGTCGGTGAGCGCCTGTTTCTCACTGGTGGGGGCGTCCACCGGGCCGTGTGCGTCCAGGCCCACGTGGCAGTGGGCGTCGACCAGGCCGGGCAGCACCCAGCCCGTCACGGTGGTGGCATCCCGTGCCATGGCCGGCCGGTCGAAGGTGACCCGGCCGCCGACGACCCACAGCTCGTCGCGCACGTCGTCCGGCCCGACGAGGACCCTCCCCTTGAGGTGCAGCACCGCACCTTCGCTCATGGACGTCATACAGGCACTTTAGGCGGCGTCACACCGCGTACGGACGCGGCGGTCGCGCGCGCTGTGCGTCCGCATTCCCCCGGCCGTTTCCCGGAAAGCCGTCACCCCGCCGCACTTTTCGCCGCCGTCGCTCTCCGTAGAGAATCCGTACGTTCCGTGCACGGCTTTGCATACGCCCCCCACACGCTTCCGGACATCATCCGGCGCATGTTCTCGGAAGTCTTGCCACGGGCTTGCCGCACAGGTTTCGATGGGCCTTGCGCCGAACCTTCAGGGGGCGAATTCCCATTTCCTTGGAGTACAGCTTCCCGTATTCTTCTGCCCGCTTTTCTGCACCTCAAACGCCAAGATTTTGCGGGTGGCAAGTTCCGTAATTCGGACGGATCTCGTGGGTGTTACGGAGCTGTGACCGACTACACAACGTGTCCGTTTTACCCCGAACATCCTGGTCAAATGAGGGCATACCGCGGTGGCATCGCGCGGACGGGCGCCCCCGCGCGATAACACATCTTCGGCGCTTCCGTAACCCCTGCCCACGATGCAATTTCCTTTTTCCCTGGGTAAATTTAATTTCTATGACCGCCGCACAAGCAGACCATGCAGGTGCCCGAAGCGATATCAGAGAATTTCCGGAGGGCTTCAAGCTCGACACCCCACGCGTGGAGGACGGAGCCGCGATCTGGCGTATCGCCCGCGACTCGAAGGCGCTGGACCTCAACTCCTCCTACAGCTACCTCCTGTGGTGTCGCGACTTCGCCGCCACCTCCGTAGTCGCGCGCGACGCGGAGGGCGAGCCGGCCGCCTTCGTCACCGGATACATCCGCCCCGAGCGCCCGGACACCCTCGTCGTCTGGCAGGTCGCCGTCGACGACGCGCACCGTGGCCAGGGGCTCGCGGCCGCGCTCCTGGACGGGCTCAGCGCCCGGGCCGGGAAGGAGCTGGGCATGCGTTTCGTCGAGACCACCATCACCCCCGACAACGCCGCGTCCAACCGGTTGTTCGCGTCCTTCGCCGAGCGGCACTCAGTGCCGATCAAGCGTGAGGTGCTCTTCGACGCGGGGCTGTTCCCGGAGCAGGGCCACGAGCCGGAGGTACTGCACCTCATCGGCCCGTTCGAGCCACCAGCCCGCCCGGAGCACTGACGCCCCAGGACCGCTGCGGCCCCCGTGCCGCAGTGGCCACGCGGGACCCGGCACCACACCCGTGACACCGCCGGTACCGCCCAGCCCCCACAGACTTCCTGATCCTTTTTCGCCACTCATCTCCCAGGAGCATGTTGTGACCATCACCCAGCCCGACCTGAGCGTCTTCGAGACCGTGGAGTCCGAGGTCCGCAGCTACTGCCGTAGCTGGCCCACCGTGTTCGACCGCGCGCAGGGCAGCCGCATGACCGACGAGGACGGCCACACCTACCTCGACTTCTTCGCCGGGGCCGGATCGCTCAACTACGGCCACAACAACCCGGTCCTCAAACGCGCCCTGATCGACTACATCGAGCGGGACGGCGTCACCCACGGCCTGGACATGTCCACCACGGCCAAGCGGGCGTTCCTGGAGTCCTTCCAGAACATCATCCTGCGGCCGCGCGACCTGCCCTACAAGGTCATGTTCCCGGGCCCGACGGGCGCCAACTCCGTCGAGGCCGCGCTCAAGCTGGCCCGTAAGGTCAAGGGCCGCGAGTCGATCGTGTCCTTCACCAACGCCTTCCACGGCATGTCGCTGGGCGCCCTCGCCGTCACCGGCAACTCCATGAAGCGGGCCGGCGCCGGCATCCCGCTGGTGCACGGCACCCCGATGCCGTTCGACAACTACCTCGAGGGCACCTACCCGGACTTCCTGTGGTTCGAGCGGCTGCTGGAGGACCAGGGCTCCGGCCTGAACACCCCCGCCGCCGTGATCGTCGAGACGGTCCAGGGCGAGGGCGGCATCAATGTCGCCCGCGCCGAGTGGCTGCGCGCCCTCGCCGACCTCTGCGAGCGCTGGGACATGCTGCTCATCGTCGACGACATCCAGATGGGCTGCGGCCGTACGGGTGCCTTCTTCTCCTTCGAGGAGGCGGGCATCGTGCCGGACATCGTCACCGTCTCGAAGTCCATCAGCGGCTACGGCCTGCCGCTCGCGCTGACCCTGTTCAAGCCTGAGCTGGACATCTGGGAGCCGGGCGAGCACAACGGCACCTTCCGCGGCAACAACCCCGCGTTCGTCACCGCCGCCGCCGCGCTGGACACCTACTGGGCCGACGGCCAGATGGAGAAGCAGACTCTCGCCCGCGGTGAGATCGTCGAAGCACACCTGAAGGCCATCGTCGAGGAGCACCCCGAAGCCATCGCCGAGTACCGCGGCCGCGGTCTCGTGTGGGGCCTGGAGTGCATCGACAAGAGCCTTGCCAACAAGATCGCCAAGCGCGCCTACGAGCTGGGTCTGCTGATCGAGACCTCCGGCCCGGAGAGCGAGGTCGTCAAGCTGCTTCCCGCGCTGACGACCACACCCGAGGAGCTGGACGAGGGCCTTCGCGTCCTCGCCCGCGCGGTCCGCGACTGCGCCTGACCACTCCAGAGCTCCTTACCGTTCCACAGAAAGGCACCGAGTCACCGTGATCGTCCGATCCTTCAAGGACATCGAGGGCACCGACCGCCACGTCAAGGCCAAGTCCGGTACCTGGGAGAGCAAGCGCATCGTGCTCGCCAAGGAGCGCGTGGGCTTCTCGCTCCACGAGACCACCCTGTACGCCGGAACCGAGACGTCGATGTGGTACGCGAACCACATCGAGGCCGTACTGTGCGTAGAGGGTGAAGCCGAGCTCACCAACGACGAGACCGGCGAGAAGCACACCATCACGCCGGGCACGATGTACCTGCTCGACGGGCACGAGAAGCACACGATGCGGATCAAGGAGGACTTCCGCTGCGTGTGTGTCTTCAACCCGCCGGTCACCGGCCGCGAGGACCACGACGAGAACGGGGTCTACCCGCTGCTGACCGAACCGGAGTCGGAGCCCGAGACGGTCTGAGGCGTCCCCCTCCCCCGGCTACCGCTGGGAGGTGTCCCCGCCCCCCGTCCGGAAGCGCTGAGGAAGGCACCACGCACGACAGATTCCGTACGAGAGGAGAGGAAGGCAACACCATGACCACCGCACCCGAGCGCACCACCGACCTGTATCCGACCCGCGGGACCTCCGAGGTCATCACCCCGCGGAAGGACCCGGTGGTGTGGTCGCAGCCCGGAACGGCCGGACCCTTCCGGTCGTCCGAGCTGAGCGACTTCGAACGCGACGGCTTTTTCGCCATCGGGGAGCTGCTGACGGCGGAAGAAGTCGCGGTGTACCGCGCCGAACTGGACCGTCTCGTCCTCGACCCGACGATGCGCGCCGACCCGCGCTCCATCGTCGAGCCGAAGTCACAGGACGTACGGACCGTGTTCGAGGTGCACAAGATCAGCGAGGTGTTCGCCAAACTGGTCTCCGACCCGCGCGTGGTCGGTCGTGCCCGGCAGATCCTCGGCTCGGACGTCTACGTCCACCAGTCACGGATCAATGTGAAGCCCGGCTTCGGTGCCTCCGGCTTCTACTGGCACTCGGACTTCGAGACCTGGCACGCCGAGGACGGTCTGCCGAACATGCGCACCGTGTCGGTCTCGATCGCGCTGACGGAGAACTACGACACCAACGGCGGCTTGATGATCATGCCCGGCTCGCACCAGCACTTCGTGGGCTGTGAGGGCGCGACGCCGAAGGACAACTACAAGCGGTCGCTGCAGATGCAGGACGCGGGCATCCCGTCGGACGAGGTGCTGACGAAGATGGCGGACAAGCACAGCATCCGCCTCTTCACGGGCAAGGCCGGTTCGGCGACGTGGTTCGACTGCAATGCCATGCACGGCTCGGGTGACAACATCACGCCGTACCCGCGCAGCAATGTCTTCATCGTCTTCAACAGCGTGGACAACGAAGCGGTGGAGCCGTTCGGGGCGCCGGTCCGGCGCCCGGAGTACATCGGAGCCCGGGACTTCACGCCGGTGAAGTAGGCACGGCGAAGGACGGGTGGCGCGGCTGCCGCACAGCAGGGTCTGTGCGGCAGCCGCGCTCGTGCGACCGGCGGCTTCCGGGCGCGCCGGTGCGGGCGGGAGGCACCGGGCGCGCCGGATCCGTCCCGCCCGTCCGGCCGGCGGTTTCCTCAGGCGTCCAGCGCCGGGTAGTCGAGGTAGCCGGTGTCGTCGCCGCCGTAGAAGCTCTCCCGGACGGGGGTGTTGAAGGGGCCGCCGCGCGCGAGCCGCCGGGGCAGGTCGGGGTTGGCGAGGAACTGCCGCCCGAAGGCCAGCAGATCGGCCGTGCCGTCCTCGATCAGGGGCAGGTCCTCGGGGCCGGTGGGGCGCCCGTCGTCGGCCGGGTTGAGGACGAAGGTCCCGGTGAAGTGCTTGCGCAGCCGGGCGATCAGCTCGTGGTCGGGGACGTCGCACAGGTGCAGATAGGCCAGGCCGAGCGGCTCGACGGCCTGCAGCAGCGCGGTGTAGAGCGGCTCGGGGTCGGGCTCCTCGATGCCGTTGAAGGGGTTGCCCGGGGAGAGCCGCAGGCCGGTGCGGTGTGCGCCGACCGCCTCGGCCACCGCCCGGGTGACCTCGACGGCGAAGCGGATGCGGCCCTCGGTCGAGCCGCCCCAGTCGTCGGTGCGCAGATTGCTGTGGGGGGCCAGGAACTGGTGCACGAGGTAGCCGTTGGCGCCGTGGATCTCCACCCCGTCGAAGCCCGCCTCGACGGCGTTGCGGGCGGCGGCCGCGAACTGGGCGACGGTGGTGCGGATCTCGGCGTCGGTGAGCTCGTGCGGGGTGACGCAGTCCTTCATGCCGTCCTCGGTGAAGACCTGGCAGGCCGCGGCCACCGGGGACGGGCCGACCGGGATCAGCCCGTCCGGCAGCAGCACCGGGTGGCCGATCCGGCCGCCGTGCCACAGCTGCGCGAAGATCCGGCCGCCGGCGGCGTGCACCGCGTCGGTCACCCGGCGCCAGCCGGCGATCTGCTCGGGCGTGTGCAGCCCGGGGGTGAAGGGGTAGCCCTGGCCCACGACGCAGGTCTGGCTGGCCTCGGTGACGATCAGCCCGGCCGAGGCGCGCTGGGTGTAGTACGTGACCATCGAGTCGGTCGGCACCCCACCGCCCCGAGTGGCCCGGTTGCGGGTCATCGGGGCCATGACGATGCGGTTGGCGAGCGGGATGCCGGCGAGGTCGACGGGGTCGAACGCGGTGGTCACTGAGGGCCTCTCAACTGCTCTGTGGAACAAGATCGTTGCCCATTACATCAGCTTCCTCGGGGCCCCCGCGTCCGCCCCGTGTCCCCGGCCGCGCTACCCCAGCAGGCTCAGCAGCCGGTCCACGTCATCGGTCGAGTTGTAGAGGTGGAAGGCCGCGCGCAGCAGTCCGCCGCGCACCGAGACCCGCACGCCCGCCGCCGCCAGCCGGTCCTCCGCGTCCGCGAGGCCGGGGGTGGAGACGATCGCCGAGCCGGGCGCGGGGCGGGGCGTATGACCGCGCTCGGCCAGCCCCGCGCGGTAGCGGTCGGCGAGCGCGGTGTTGTGGGCGTGGACGGCGGACACGCCCAGCTCCTCGAGGAGGCTGAGGGAGTGCTCGGCGCCGATGTAGGAGAAGTAGGCGTGCGGTTCGTCGAAGCGCCGGGCGGTGGCCGCCGGCTGGATCAGCCCGTAGTTGGACTCGCCGATGTCCTCCCCCGCGACCCAGCCCGCGTGGAGTGCAGCGGGCCACTCCTCGCCCCGCCCGACGTCGCCGCCGAACGCCATGAAGGTCGCCCCGCGCGGGCACAGCAGCCACTTGAAGGCACCGGCGACGACGAAGTCGAAGTCCGCGGCGCGCAGCGGCAGCCAGCCGGCGGACTGGGTGATGTCCAGATAGGTGCGCGCCCCGTGGGCCCGGGCGGCCTCGCGGATTGCCGCCAGGTCGGCGATCCGGCCGTCGAGGGACTGCACGGCACTGAAGGCGACCAGCGCGGTGCCGGGGCGCACCGCATCGGCGAGCGCCTCCAGCGGCACGGTGCGCAGCTTGATTCCCGGGTGGGCGGCGAGCGGATTGACCAGCGAGCTGAAGTCGCCTTCGGGAGCGAGCACTTCGGCTCCCGCCGGGAGCGAGGCGGCGACGAACGCGGACTGCACCGCGACCGAGCTGCCGACGGCGACCCGGTCGGCGGGGACGTCCAGCAGCCGGGCGAAAGCGGCCCGGGAGGCCGTGGCGGCACCGAGGTAGTCGCGGCCCATGGTGCCGTAGGAGGCGGACTCGTCGAGGGCCGCGCGCACGGCGGCGGCGCTGCGCCGGGGAAGGAGTCCGCTGGAGGCGGAGTTCAGATACGTCGTCTCGGGGGCGAATTCGTCCCCGCCGAGTGGTTCGAGTCGCTGCATGCCCCCACTGTGCGCGGCGAACTGCGCCGCGTCCATGGCGAATCCGCTGGGCCGGCCCGCAAGCGTTCCTTATCGGCGCAGGTCACGAGGGGTGCGAGCGAGCCGGCCCACGCTCACTTCCCGGGCACGGCGCAGCCGTCGTCGCCGCACACCCCGGCCCCGTCGGCCGCCGGGACCAGCACCGGCCGGTCGGCGTGCGCGCGCTCCAGCGCCTGTCGGAAGACCTCGGCGGGCTGGCCGCCGGAGATGCCGTAGCGGCGGTCGATGACGAAGAACGGCACGCCGGTGGCGCCCAGCTCCGCGGCCTCGCGCTCATCGGCGCGCACCTCCTGTGCGTACGCCCCGGGGTCGGCGAGCACCCGGTCGGCCTCCTCGGCGGGCAGCCCCGCGCACACGGCGATCTCGCGGAGCACGGCGGGGTCGCCGAGCGTCCTGGCCTCGGCGAAGTTGGCGCGGTAGAAGGCGTCGAGCAGGGTGTGGTGGACGCCGTGCGCGGCGGCGGCGTGCAGCAGCCGGTGCAGGTCGAAGGTGTTGCCGTGGATCCGGTCGGAGCGGTAGTCCAGCCCCTCCCCGGCCGCCGCCTCGGCGACCCTGGCCTCCATCGCCTCGGCCTGCTCGCGGGTCACGCCGTACTTCGTGGCGAGCATGTCGAGCACCGGGACGTCGGTGGCGGCCGGTGCGTTCGGGTCCAGCTCGAAGGAGCGGTGCACCACCTCGACACCGTCGCGGTGCGCGAAGGCGGCGAGCCCGGCCTCGAAGCGGGCCTTGCCGATGTAGCACCAGGGGCAGGCGATGTCGGACCAGATTTCGACGCGCATGTGCTGACTTTCCTCGTCATGGATGTGTCCCGGTGCAACCTCGGGGGGCGGCGGGCTATTCCGTGGGTAGCGTCCCGGCATGACCTCGCCACAGGAATTCCTCGGCTTCTGGGAGACGACCGGGTCCGCGAAGACCTTCACCCATCCGCTCGATCCGGCGCTGCTGGACGCCTACGTGCCGCGGAGCGCGCGGATGCTGGACTACGGCTGCGGCTACGGGCGGCTGACCGCCGAGCTGACCGGGCTCGGCTACCGCGCGGTGCGCGGGGTGGACGTCTCGGCGGCGCTGATCGCACGGGGGCGGCGCGAGCACCCGGAGCTGGAGCTCATGCGGTGCCCCGGGTTCCCGTTGCCGTTCGAGGACGGTGCCTTCGACGCGGCGCTGCTGTTCGCGGTGCTCACCTGCGTACCCGCGGACGCGGACCAGACGGCGATCGCCGGGGAGCTGGGGCGGCTGGTGCGGCCCGGCGGGGTGCTGTACCTGAGCGATGTGCCGCTGCAGGACGATGCGCTCAACCGGGAGCGGTATGCCCGGTTCGCGGAGCGCTACGGGACGTACGGGGTCTTCGAGACGCCCGATGGCGGGGTGTTCCGGCACCATCCGCCGGAGCGGCTGCGCGGGCTGCTGCGGGAGGCCGGCTTCTCGGTGCGCAAGGAGCGGGTGGGCGTGGTGGGCACGCTGGACGGGCGGACGGCGGAGCGGCTGCAGATCATCGCCGTCAGGGAGCCGGAGCCGTCGCCAGGTCCAGCGTCAGGGTGAGGTGGGTGGCGTCCGGGGCGGGGCGGCGGTCCGGGTCGGGGCGCCAGCCGAGGCCCGCGTAGAAGGCGCGGGCGCGGTGGTTGTGCCAGAGCACGTCGAGGGCGGCGCGGGAGTAGCCGGCCGTGCGCCAGGCCCGCAGGCAGGAGGTGTGCAGGGCGCGGCCGATGCCGGTGCCCCAGTGGCCGGGGTCGACATGGAGCTGGTGGAGCGTGACGGCCGGCCGGCCGTCGTCGTCGCGCCGGCGGTAGGAGGCCGCGCCGACGACCGCGCCGTGCCGTGCGGCGCACAGTACGGGGGTGTCGTCGCCCTCCAGGACGCGGGACCAGGCGTCGTGCCAGCGGAGCTGCTCGGCCGGGGCGTCGAAGGGGGTGTCCGGGAACCGGGCGCGGTGCAGAGCGGCGCGGGCACCGGTGTGCAGGGCGGCGATCGCGGCCAGGTCCGCACGGGTCGCGTCGCGGACCTGGCACGCGGCGGCGTCGGTGGTGGGGCGCACGGTGCCTAGGCGCCCTCGGCGCGGTCGTCGACCCGGCGCGGCAGGCCGAGCGGATTGTCCTCGCGCAGCTCGGGCGGCAGCAGCGCGGCGGGGGCGTCCTGGTAGGCGACCGGGCGCAGCCAGCGCTCGACGGCGGTGCCGCCCACGGAGGTGGAGGTGGACGTGGTGGCCGGGTAAGGGCCGCCGTGGTGCTGGGCGGGGGCGACCGCGACACCGGTCGGCCAGCCGTTGACGACCACCCGGCCGGCGAGCGGGGTGACCTCGGCCAGCAGCCGGGCGCCGCGGCCCTCGTCGTCGGTGCCGGCGCTCTCCGCGGCACCGAGCTGCAGGGTCGCGGAGAGGTTGCCGGGGAGCCGGGCGAGTACGGCGCCGATCTCGGCCTCGTCGGTGTAGCGGGCGACGACGGTGACCGGGCCGAAGCACTCCTCCAGGAGGAGGTCGTGCGGGCCTTCGGAGGCGAGGCGGGCGGCGGGGACGGCGAGGAAGCCGGCGCTGACGGTGTGCTCGCCGCCCGCGCCCGGTGTCACCGGGGCCTCGACGTCGGGGAGCTCGGCGCGGGTGCGGACCCCGTCGAGGAAGGCCTCGCGCATCCGCTGGTCGAGCAGCACCCCGGCCTCGGTGTCGCTGACCGCGGCGGTCAGCGACGTCAGCAGCCGGTCGCCCACCTCTCCCCCGGGCGCCAGGACCAGGCCCGGCTTGACGCAGAACTGGCCGACGCCGAGCGTCATCGCACCGGCCAGCCCGGCGCCGATCTGCTCGGCGCGTTCCCCGGCGGCGGCCTCGGTGATCACGACGGGGTTGAGGCTGCCCAGCTCGCCGTGGAAGGGGATGGGGTGCGGGCGGGCCGCGGCCGCGTCGTACAGGGCGCGGCCGCCGCGCACCGAGCCGGTGAACCCGGCCGCGGTGATCAGCGGGTGGCGCACCAGGTCGATACCGGCCTGGAAGCCGTGCACCAGGTTCAGCACGCCCTCCGGCAGGCCGACCTCGGCGGCGGCCCGGCGCAGCAGCGCGGCACATAGCTCAGAGGTGGCCGGGTGGTCCGGGTGCGCCTTGACGACGACGGGGCAGCCGGCCGCGAGGGCGCTGGCGGTGTCGCCGCCGGGCACCGAGAAGGCGAGCGGGAAGTTGCTGGCGGAGTAGACCGCGACCGGACCCAGCGGGATCTTGTAACGGCGCAGGTCGGGCCGGGGCGGGGTGAGGCCGGGGTCGGCGTGGTCGATCCGTACGTCGAGGAAGCCGCCCTCCTCCACGAGGTCCGCGAAGGACCGCAACTGGTAGGTGGTGCGGCCGAGTTCGCCGGTGAGCCGGCCGGGGCCGAGCGCGGTCTCGGCGTCGGCGGCCTCGATGACCGCGTCGCCCGCCTCGTCGAGCAGCTCGGCGGCGCGGCGCAACAGGGCGGCGCGTACGGCACGCTCGGCGAGCGCACCACGGGCGGCGTGGGCCGCGCGGACCACGGAATCCACCTCGTCGGCTGTGGCTTCCACCGCGACCTGTTCCCGCTGCTTCCCGGTTCGGGGGTCGACACTCCAGACTGGTGCTGCTGTCACCGTGCATTCCTCCCGGGCGATGCGCCTGCCGAGTTTTTCCGCGTCCTGCCACCTCAGTGAGCGTTCGATATGCTGAACGCTGTCCCAGATGGTGAACAACTGGGACTCTATGGCTGTCCGAACAGAGGGGTCAAGGGCGATGTCAGCTGCCGAGACCGGTGGATCTCAGGTCAAATCCGCGGTGCGGACGGTGGAGTTGCTCGAGTACTTCGCCCACCGCTCCGGTATGCACAGCCTGGCCTCCGTCCAAGAAGCCGTCGGCTACCCCAAATCCAGCCTCTACATGCTGCTGCGCACCCTGGTCGACCTCGGCTGGGTCGAGACCGACGCCACCGGCACCCGCTACGGTATCGGCGTCCGCGCGCTGCTGGTCGGCACGTCGTACATCGACGGCGACGAGGTGGTGGCCGCGGCCCGGCCGACACTGGACCGGCTCTCGGACGACACCACCGAGACCATCCACCTCGCCCGCCTGGACGGCACCAACGTCGTCTACCTCGCCACCCGCCAGTCGCAGCACTATCTGCGGCCCTTCACCCGCGTCGGCCGGCGGCTGCCCGCGCACTCGACCTCGCTGGGCAAGGCGCTGCTCGCCACGTACACCGACGATCAGGTGCGGGCGATGCTGCCGCCGGCCCTCGCGCAGCTGACCGAGCACACCCTCACCGACCGCGAGCAGCTGATCGAGGAGCTGCACGCGGTGCGCGAGCAGGGCTATGCGGTCGACCGCGAGGAGAACACCCTGGGCCTGCGCTGCTTCGGCGTCGCGATCCCCTACCGCACCCCGGCCCGGGACGCGATCAGCTGCTCGGTGCCGGTGGCCCGGCTGACCCCGGACCATGAGCAGATGATCAAGGACACCCTGTTCGACGCCCGCGACCGGCTGACGCTGGCCACCCGACGGCTGTGAGACGCCTCGGCCGGACGGCAGGGCGTCCCCTCACCCGAGCACGGTTCCCCCTCCCCCGTACGGCGGAGGGGGATCGTCGTCAGGGCCGAGGCGCACCGGGGGCGGCCTCCGGGAGGCTGGACGCCATGAACGCCCGCACCGGCCGCCCCTCATGGGCGCCGCACCCAGGACGCCGCGCCGCCGGTGAGCCGCCCGCACCGCCGAGGCGCCTCGCCCCCGCCGTGCGGAGAACCGCCGGGACGAGGACGGCCCGCGGCGGGGCCCGCTTCTTCGCCGCAGGCGGGGCCGTCCGGTGCGGCTGACCGGCACGCGCTGGGTCCATCTGGTGCTGGGCGGCGCGCTGTTGATGCCGTTCTTCCTGCTGGCCTCGGTCGTGATCCCGCTCCTCGCGGACGGCGCCGACCCGCTGCGCCAGGTGGGCTGGCAGTTCGTCGCGTTCGGCGGTGCGCTGCCGCCGGCCGCGCTCGCCGCCCTGCTCTTCCCGTTGTTGCGGCCGCTGGAGGTGGCCGCCGTACGGTCGTTGTGCGGGGTGCCCGCGGAACGGCTGGCCGAGGGGCCGGCGCTGTCGTGGGCGGCGCGGCGGCGTACGGCGCTGTGGTTCGTGGCGCATCTGCTGGCCGGCGGGATCGTCAGCGGTATGACGCTGGCCGCGCCGCCGGCCGCGGTCCTGCTGCTGTTGCTGCCGTTCTCCGAGCCCCTGCGGCGCGCCGCGCCGGGGTGGCCGGGCACCTTCCACGGCGTACTGGGACCGCTCACGGGGCTGGCGCTGCTGGCCCTGGTGGCCGGCACCGCCCGGGGCGCCGGAGCGCTGCTGGCGCGCTGCGCCCCGGTACTGCTGGGGCCGACGCCCGCCGACCGGCTGGCCGCCGCCGAACGCCGGGCCGCTGATCTGGCGTCCCGCAACCGGCTGGCCCGCGAACTGCACGACGCCGTCGGCCATGCGCTGAGCGCGGTCACCCTCCAGGCGAGCGCGGCCCGCCGGGTCCTGGACGCGGACCCGGAGTTCGCCCGCCGGGCGCTGGCCGCCATCGAGGAGACCACCCGTGAGGCGGTCGCCGAACTGGACACCGTACTGGGCCTGTTGCGGGCGGAGGACGGCACCGGTCCGGACGCGCCCGCACCGGCACTGGACGGCCTGGAGGCGTTACTGGACCGGACCAGGGCGGCGGGCGTGGCGGTCGAGGCGACGGTCGAGGGGCGCTGCGCGGGACTGGCGACGGTGGTCTCGCGGGAGGCCTACCGGATCGTGCAGGAAGGCCTCAGCAATGCGCTGCGGCATGCCGGTCCGGTACCGGTCCGGCTGCGGCTCCGGGTGGACGAGGCGGAGTTGACGATCCGGATGGAGAATCCGGTGGCCGGGCCCGCGGCCGCCCGCTCCGCTTCGGCGGCGCGTCCGGGCGGCGGCAGCGGGCTGCGCGGGATCGCCGAACGCGCCCGGCTGCTGGGCGGCGGGGCGACGGCCGCGGCCCATGACGGGGTATGGCGGCTGACGGTCCGGCTGCCGACGGGGGCGACGACGCGAGGAGCCGAGCAGGGCACGGCCGGGCACACCCGGACCGGGGACGGGGACAGGGACGGGGTGAGCGGTGCATGACCGCACGGCCGGAGAACGATCACGAAACCCACGGCGGGGACGGCCCCCGCCCCTTGCGCATCGTCCTCGCCGACGACGAGCGGATGGTGCGGACGGCGCTGCGCGCGATCCTGGGCGCCGAGGCGGACATGGAGGTCGTCGGCGAGGCGTCGACCGGCGCGGAGGCGGTGCCGCTGATCCGTGCACTGCGCCCGGACATCGTGCTGATGGACGTGCGGATGCCGGAGATCGACGGCATCCGCGCGACCGAGCAGGTGCTCGCCGGGATGCCGGAGCCGCCGCGCATCATCGTGGTGACCACCTTCGAGAACGACGCCTACGTCTATGACGCGCTGCGGGCCGGCGCCGGCGGGTTCCTGCTCAAGCGGTCCGGGGCCGAGGACCTGATCCAGGCCGTACGGCTGGTGGCGCGCAGCGACTCGCTGCTGTTCCCCGCCGCGGTGCGCCGGCTGGCCGCCCGGTACGCCGGGGAGCGGGCCGCGGCCGACGCGGTGCGGACGCTGCGGGCCCGGCTGTCCGAGCGGGAGCGGGCGGTGCTGCGGCTGATGACGGCCGGGCTGACGAACGCCGAGATCGCGGACCGGCTGGGGGTGGGCCCGGCCACGGTCAAGACGCATGTGGCGGGGGTGCTGGCCAAGCTCGGGGTGCGGGACCGGACCCAGGCGGTGATCGCCGCGTACGAGTGCGGGTTCGTCCGTCCGGGGTGAGGGCGGGGGGCGGGGTGGCGGCGGCGAGTTCGGTGTAGTGCCGCAGCAGTCCCTCCTGTCCCGCGACGACGAGGTAGGGCGGCATGGCGAGCAGGCCGTCGGCGCCCGCTTCGTGGGCGAGGCGGGCGAACCGGGCGGCGAGCGCGGTGCCGTAGCCCGCACCGGCGACCACCGGGACCCGGCCCGCGGCCTCCTCGACCGCGGCCGCGACGCAGTCGGCGAACTCCTCGGGGGTGAGCGCATGGAACTCGCCGGTGCCGCAGCAGGCGAAGACGGCGGCGGCGCCCGCGTCGATGCCGGCCCGTACATGGGCGCGAAAGGCCGTCAGGTCCAGGGCGCCGTCGGGCGCGTACGCGGTCACGGGGAAGAACAGCAGGCCGTCGAGGCGGTCGGCGAGGTGGGGGTGCTTCCCAGCGGCGGCTGGGGGAGGGGCTGGGGTCACGGGCTCTCCCTGGCATGCATTTGTGCATGTGCCTGATCAGCGTCCATGTTTCTGAACATGACCACGCTAGAGTAGCGCTTCCGGGCCGGTCAGGGGTCCACAACTGCCGCCCCGCAAGCGGATTCACCAGCCCCGTCAAGCGTGTTGACCGGCCGTCATCCGACTTCCTAGCGTGTCCACACATATGAATGCCGACACATGAATGCCGTCCGCGCATACCGCCGTGCAGTCCAGCCGGAGGAGTACCGCCCATGACCGCACCCCGCACCGTCCTGCTCACCGGCGCCGCCGGCGGGCTCGGCACCCTGATGCGTGAGCTGCTGCCGCCCTACGGGTACCGGCTGCGCCTCTTCGACCAGCGACCTGTGGAGACCGCAGCGGGCGAACCGGACGCGATCACCGCCGGTCTGGCCGACACCCGGGCGCTGCGCGAGGCGGTGCGCGGGGCCGACGCGGTGATCCACCTCGCCGGCATCTCCCTGGAGGCCGGGTTCGAGGAGATCCTGCGCGCCAACATCGAGGGCACCTACCACCTGTACGAGGCGGCGCGCGAGGCCGGCGTCCGCCGTATCGTCTTCGCCTCCTCCAACCACGCCGTGGGCTTCACCCCGCGCCCCGCGGACGGCTCCGGCGCCATCCCCGTCGACACGCCCCGCCGCCCCGACACCTACTACGGGCTCTCCAAGGGCTTCGGCGAGGATCTGGCCTCGCTCTACTGGGATCTGCACGGCATCGAGACCGTCTCGGTCCGCATCGGCTCCTGCTTCCCCGAACCGACCTCGGTCCGGATGCTGTCCATCTGGCTGAGCCCGGCCGACTGCGCACGGCTGCTGCACGCCGCGCTCACCGCGCCGGACGTGGGCCACACCGTCGTCTACGGCTCCTCCGCCAACACCCGCCTGTGGTGGGACCTGTCGACCGCCCGCGCCCTGGGGTACGCACCGCAGGACGACTCCGAGCCGTACGCGGCACGGCTGATCGCCGCGCAGGGCGCACTGGACCCCGAGAACCCCGAACACGCCTTTCTCGGCGGCGCCTTCTGCACCGACCCGCCCCGGTGGCCGCACTGACCGGGCCGTCCCGGTCGCCGTACCGGCCCGTCCGCCGCGGTGGCCGCCGGGGCCGGGCCGCCCGGCCGCGGCAGACGCGGCGGACGTGGCCCCTGCCACCCCGCGGAACCCCCGCCGCCCGCCCGGCGTCCTGGTCTGTGTACCCACCCACCGCTCAGGAACGAGGAACGCATCATGGGCATCGTCAGCTGGCTCGTACTCGGGCTGATCGCGGGCATCATCGCGAAGGTCCTGCTGCCGGGACGGGACCCGGGCGGCATCGTCGGCACGACCCTGATCGGCATCGTGGGGTCCTTCCTCGGCGGCTGGCTCTCCACCAAGTTCCTGCACCGCCCGATCCCCAAGGACTTCGGCGAACCGTCCATGTGGATCGCCTCGATCGCCGGTGCCCTGGTCCTGCTGATCGCCTACCGGCTGCTCTTCGGCAACTCCCGCGAACGCCGATGACCGGGCCGGGCGGCCGTCCGGTCGCAGGTAATGGAACCGCAAAGGCGAGCCGATCGTTGAGCCCGGCATGACCGCTATGACTCCTGGCTCGAACCTCCCGCTCAACGCCGTGCGGGTGGCGGTGGACGTCACCGCCCCCGTGCGGCTGGACGTGTCGGGCCTGCTGCTCGCCGCCAACGGCAAGGTGCGCTCCGACGACGACTTCGTGTTCTACAACCAGCCCAGCGGACCGGGCGTGACGCACTCCGCGGCGGCCGGCGGCGGCGACACCATCACGGTGGACACCGCCGCGGTCCCCGAGGGCATCGAGAAGATCGTGGTCACCGCCAGCCCGGACGCCCCCGGCGCGACCTTCGCCGGCACGGAGCCGACCGGCACGGTCCGCAATGCCGACGACGGCAGCGTCATCGCCTCCTTCACCCCGCCGCAGCTGGGCACCGAGACCGCGCTGGTGGTCGTCGAGATCTACCGCCGCGGCGGCGTCTGGAAGGTCCGCGCGGTCGGCCAGGGCTACGCCGACGGCCTGGCGGGCATCGCCACCGACTTCGGCGTCAGCGTGGAGGAACCGGCCGTACCCGCCGCCGCCCCGCAGGCGCCCCCCGCTCCCCCGGCGCCGCCGGCTCCCCCGGCCCCCGCCGGCCAGTGGGGTCCGCCCGCGGGCGCCCCGGCCCCGGTGGCCCCGCCGCCGGCCGCCGCACCCCAGGCCCCGGCCGCGCCCCAGGCCGCCGCCCCGGCACCCGGCGCCGGCAAGATCAACCTCGACAAGGGCCGCGTCAGCCTCCAGAAGAACCAGACCGTTTCGCTGGTCAAGGGCGGCCGTCCGCTGCTCACCTCGGTCACGATGGGCCTCGGCTGGGAGCCCGCCTTCCGTGGCAAGAGCATCGACCTGGACGCCTCGGTCATCGCCTACGGCCCGGACCGCAAGAAGGTCGACAACTGCTTCTTCGGCAAGCTGATGATCCTGGGCGGCGCGGTCCAGCACTCCGGCGACAACCTCACCGGCGAGGGCGCCGGTGACGACGAGGCGATCACCGTCCACCTCGGCGGGGTGCCCCCCGAGGTCACCGGCCTGGTCTTCGTCGTGAACTCCTTCTCCGGCCAGAAGTTCTCCGACGTCGCCAAGGCGTACTGCCGTCTGGTGGACACCCAGAGCGGCGCGGAGCTGGTCCGCTTCGACCTCACCCACGCCGAGCCCCGTACGGGCGTGATGATGGCGAAGCTGATCCGCCAGTTCTCCGGCGAGTGGGAGATGACCGCGATGGGCGAGTTCGTCGACGCCCGTACGGTGCGCGGCATGGTCAAGCCCGCCGCCCAGGCCCTGTGAGCCGCCGGCGCCCGGGCCCGGTGAACCGCTGACGCCCGTCTCCCCGACGGCCCTCGGACCCGCCCGCCACGGCGGGTCCGGGCCGCGCGCCGGCGGCTCAGGCACGGGCCGTCAGCCCCGCCACCTCCGCCAGCCGCTCGAAGGACTCCACCAGCGCCGCCCGGTCGTAGGAGCTGGTGGTGACCAGCACCTCGTCCGCGGCGCTGCGCTCGATCAGGGTCCCCAGGGCGTCGGCGACCTGCTCCTGGGTGCCGTGGAGCTGCCCGGCCAGGGCGTCCTCGTAGAACCCCCGCTCGCGCTCCGGCAGCGCGGCCACGGCCGCCGGACCGGGCTCCGCGGGCCGCAGCGGCGGAAACACCCCATGGGTACGCGAGTACGCCAGCGACCGGGCCTCCGGCAGCAACAGCCGGCGGGCCCGCTCCGCGGTGCCGGCCACCGCCACCGCCCCGGAGATCACCACATACGGCCGCTCCCACATCCCGGAGGGGCGGAACGCCTCCCGGTAGGCGTCGATGGCGTCCAGCATCTTCTGCCGGCCGCGGAAGTCGCCGATGACCAGCGCCAGCCCGGCTTCCGCGGCGATCCGTGCGCCCGCGCCCGTGGCCAGGACGAACGCCGGGACCCGCAGCCCCTCGGCGGGCCAGGCGTGCACCTGCGAAGGGGCGGTCCCCCGGCCCGCGAAGTACCCCAGCAGCTCGGCCAGTTGCGCACCGAAGCCGTCGGCGGCGTCCTTGTCCGTGCCCAGCGCCCGGCGGATTCCGCCGGTGAAGCCCACCGACCGGCCGAGCCCCATGTCGATCCGGCCGGGGAACAGCGACTCCAGCACCCCGAACTCCTCGGCGACCAGCAGCGGCCGGTGGTTGGGCAGCATCACCCCGCCGGTGCCGACCCGGATGGCCGAGGTCGCCGAGGCCACCGCGGCGGCCAGGACCGTCGGCGCGGAGCCGGCGACGCCGGGCACACCGTGGTGCTCGGAGACCCAGAAGCGGTGGTAGCCCAGCTTCTCGGCGCGCCGCGCCAGGTCCACCGTGTCCCGCAGCGCCGCCGCGGGCGGATGGCCCTCCCTGGTGCGGGAACGGTCCAGGACCGAAAATTGTGTCGTCCGTATCGTCGAGCTCACCACCTCTCCTTCAACGTCCGCCCGCCCCCACCATTCCCCTCTTCCCGCCACGCCCTTCGGCCCCGCCCGTCACGGCCCGGCCCGTCACGGCGCGTCCCCCACGGCACGCACGAGGAGTGTTCGATGACGCAGCAGCCGCCGCCGGCCGGACCCGCCGACCCCCCGGACGGCCCAGCACCCCCGGACCTTCCCGACCGGGTCGCCCGGACCTACGGCGAGCTCGACCTCAGCACCGTCCCCGCCTTCGCCGGCGGCTTCATCAATTTCGGCTACTGGACGGGCCTGCCCGGCCCCGCCGACCGGCCGCTGACCGAGGCCGACCGGATCCGCAGCGAGCAGGACCTCTACCGCCTGGTGCTCGGTGCCTTCGACCGGCCGCGGGGCCGCACCGCCCTCGACATCGGCTGCGGACGCGGGCTGGGCTCCGCGCTGGCGCTGCGGGAGTACGGCCTGGGCACCGTCATCGGCATGGACGCCCACCCCGACCAGATCGCCCGCGCCCGGGAGGCGAACGCGGCGCTGCTCGCCCCCGGCGCGGACGCCACCGGGCGGCTGGAGTTCCTCCAGGGCGCGGCCCAGCGCATCCCGCTGCCCGACGGCAGCATCGACTGCCTCTTCTCCGTCGAGGCGGCGCAGCACTTCCGCGATCTGCCCGGCTTCGCCCGGGAGGCTGCGCGGGTCCTGCGTCCGGGCGGGCGGCTGGCGCTGACGACGTTCTTCGCCCGCACCCGGGCGGCCGCCCGGGTGCTGCCCGCCCTGCTGCCCCCGTACGCCGACGGCCTGGACGTCCCGCACGTGGTCGACGAGGCCGCCGGGGCGCTGACCACGGCGGGTCTGCGCGAGGTCCGGGTCCGGTCCATCGGCGACGGCGTCTGGGAGTACTACGACCGCTATATGGCGCAGCAGCCCGGCCTCCGCGACGAGTGGCCGCGGCGCTATCTGACGGCGTACGAGACCGGGCTGCTGGACTACTACGTGCTCACGGCCGGGGCGGACCGGGACGCCCGCCCCGCCGGGGACACCCCCTAGCGCTGACGGCGCTGCCGCTTCCAGGGGCCGGTGATGGCCAGCATGATGCCGGGCTCCTGGATGTTGGCGAACAGCGTGTGCCCGTCCGGGGAGAACACCGGCCCGGTGAACTCGCTGAACTCCGGCTCCTGCGCGGTGCCGATGTTGAGGTCGTTGCGGGCGATCGGGTAGGTCCGGCCGTCGTCGGTGGCCCCGAAGAGGTGCTGTACGCCCTCGCCGTCCTCGGCGATGATCAGCCCGCCGTAGGGCGAGACCGTGATGTTGTCCGGGCCGTCCAGCGGGCCGTCCTCCGACGGGTGCTGATTGACGCCCAGCAGCACCTTCAGGGTCAGCGTCCGCCGCCGCGGGTCGTAGAACCAGACCTGGCCGTCGTGCTGGACCGGGCTCTCGGCACGGGCGTACGAGGACACCACGTACGCACCGCCGTCGGCCCACCACAGGCCCTCCAGCTTGCGGGCGCGGGTGACCTCACCGGTCTTGAACTGCTTGCGCACCGAGGCCTTGCGGGCGTCGCGGTCGGGGACCTCGGCCCAGTCGACGCCGTAGACGGTGCCGGCCTTGGTGGCACGCGAGAGGTCGTCGACGAACCGGCCGCCGGAGTCGAAGCACTTGAAGGCCTCCAGCACACCGGCGTCGTCGGCCAGCGTGCGCAGCTGCCCGCGGCCGTGGCGGAAGCCGTGCGGCGGGGTCCAGCGGTAGAAGAGACCGTTGGGGGTGTCGGCGTCCTCGGTCAGGAAGAGGTGGCCGCGCTTGGGGTCGACGACCACCGCTTCGTGGGCGTAGCGCCCCAGCGCCTTGAGGGGCTTGGGGTCGCGGCCGGCCCGGCGGTCGTGCGGGTCGACCTCGAAGGCATAACCGTGGTCCTTGGTCATGCCGTGCTCGCCGGCCTTGTCCTCGTTCTCCTCGCAGGTGAGCCAGGTGCCCCAAGGGGTGGTGCCGCCCGCGCAGTTGGTGGAGGTACCGGCGATGCCCACCCACTCGCCGACCGGCGTACCGTCCTTGGCGACCTCGACGACGGTGCAGCCGCCGGCCGCCGCCGGGTCGTAGACCAGCCCCTCGGTCAGCGGCACGGGGTGCGGCCAGTTGGCGCGCGGGCCCTTCAGCTCGTGGTTGTTGACGAGGAGGGTGGTGCCGCGGTGGCCCGCGAAGGTGCCGGTGCCGTCATGGTTGGAGGGGGTGGACTCACCGCTGTCGAGCTTGGTGACGCCGGTCCGGGTGATGATCTTGTACGAGAACCCGGCGGGCAGCGCGAGGATGCCGTCCGGGTCCGCGACCAGCGGGCCGTAGCCGACGCCGTGGCCGTGGCCGTCCGCAGCGCCGTCGGCGCCGGCGTCCGGCAGCTCCGCGCCGATGGCTCCGGGCGCGGTGGCCAGCACCCCGACGCTGCCGGCCAGCGTGACCCCCGCGCCGGCGAGGGCGGAACGCTTGGCGAAGTCTCTGCGGGTGAGCGGCATTGTCATCTCCTGGATGGCCGGATTCTTCTCCCCTGTGCCTGCGCCGCACACGCTCTCGTGCGTCGTCGAACTCCAGTTGAACGCCGTGCGACATCCAGGAAGCAGTTGGGGCCGGTCCGGCGGATCAGGAACGGGCAGGCCCTGATCCCTGATCCGCCGGACCGGCCCCGGGCGTGGCGGGTCCGCCCCGGCCGCGCCGGTGTCCGCTCAGCCGGACTGCCGCGAGCGCGCCTTGAACGCGGCCTTGCGGGCCTCCTTGGCGGCCTTCTTGTCCGGGTGCAGCCGGCCCATGGCCTCCAGGACATCGGCGGTGGCCGGGTGGTCCACCCGCCAGGCCGTGTCGAAGAAGCCGCTGTGCTGCTCGGTCAGGCCCTGCACCAGGTCGCGCAGCTCGCCCGCGGCGTCCTCGTCGGCGCTGTCGAGCTGCGCCGCGATGGTGTCCACCGTCAGCCAGAAGATCATCTCCTGGGACGGTTCGGGGATGCCGGGCAGCGCGCGCTCGGCGAGCCAGACCCGGGCCAGGCCGCCGAGCTGCCGGTCGTCGAGCACGTCGCGCAGCGCGGCCTCGGCGTCCGGCGAGACCAGCGAGAGGGTCTGCTGGGCTGCCAGCCGGCGCCGCGGGGCGCGGTCGTCGTCGCCGCGGGCGGCGGCGAGCAGGTCCCGTGCGGCGTCCAGGGGCGTACGGGCGGCGAGCCACTGCTCGGACTCGGCCTGGGCGAGCGCCTCGGGGTAGTCGGGCAGCGCCTCCAGGAGGACGTCGGCGCCCTTGTCGGCGAGGTCGCCGACCGCCGGGGCGTGCACCCCCGCGTCCAGCATCCGGGCGCGCACGGCGTAGACGCCGAGCGGGGTGAGGCGGACCAGGCCGTAGCGGGAGACGTCCTCGTCCGTCAGCGGCTCCGCGGCGGAGGCCGCCCCGGCGGACCCCGGGGAGAGGACCGTCTCGCCGTCCTCGTCCAGCTCCTCGATGAGCGCCTCGTCGACGGGCCGGTAGGCGACCAGACCGATCGGCTCCAGCACCCGGAACTGGTCGTCCAGGCGCATCATCGCCTCGGAGACCTCTTCGAGGACGTCGTCGGTGGGCTCCTCCATATCGTCCGGGACGATCATGGAGGCGGCCAGCGCGGGCAGCGGAACGTCCTGGTCGGGGCTCTCGTTCAGGGCCGTGAGCAGGTAGAGGTTGCCGAGGATGCCGTCCAGCAGCTCGGCCTCCTCCTCCGGGTTCCAGTCGATCGCGTCCAGATCGAGTTCGCCGCCCTCGGTGAGCTGGTCGGCGAGGTCGGCGAGGTCGGGCGCCGCCGCGTCGGCGAGCACCGTCTCCATGCCGCCGAGCCAGATGTCGAGGATGTCCTGCGGGCTGCCGGAGGTGAGCAGGCCCAGCTCCTCGCCGGGGGTGGCGGTGCCGGCGGCGGCATCGTCGGGGAGGTCGGCGCCGTCCTCGCCGTCGGCGGTCTCCTCGATCTCCACGAGTCCGGTGTCCACCGCCAGCTGCCAGGCCTCGGCGGTGTAGGCGGCGCCGTCCTCGTCGCCGGCCAGGCCGAGGTGCTCGGTGGCGGCGGCCAGCGGCTCGTCGAGGATCTGGCCGCCGACGCCGACCGCGACGCCCCGCTCGGCCCAGCGGGCGAGCTTCGCGGCGCGGGCCAGCAGGGGGGCGCTCAGCGCGTCCCGGGCCAGTTCCGCTTCGGAGTGCAGCCGCACCGGCGGCAGGGTGGGGCGGTCTGCGGACATCGGGTGTTCAGCTCCTCGGACGGACTACGGCTGGGGGTACCTCCCAGCGGTAGCTGGGGCAGTGCGCCGACCAAGCGTAGACGGAATTCCCCGTAACTCGGACGGTTCACCCACCCGTCCCCTCCCGGTCACCAAGAGAAGCTTGACAACTCCCCTGCGTGCACAAGAGATTGACGCAGATCGACGCGCGTAGCGCGCGCCGCTCCGGCTCCGCACGCACATTCATCTGCCACCCCCCATATCCCTCGGAGGCATGCATGCCGTCCCGTCGTTCGCTCCGCAAACCGGTCACCGTCAGCGCGGTGGTCTGCGCCGCCCTGGCCGGCGGACTGCTCACCGCCACCCAGTCCGCCTCGGCGGCCGGTGCCCGGATCCACGACATCCAGGGCAGCACCCGAATATCCCCGCTGGCCGGACAGCAGGTCAGCGAGGTGCCCGGCACGGTCACCGCGATCCGGTCGTTCGGCTCGGCGCGTGGTTTCTGGGTGCAGGACCCGCAGCCCGACAAGAACCCCGCCACCAGCGAGGCGGTCTTCGTCTTCACCGGAAAGGAGACGCCGAAGGTCGCCGTCGGCGACGCGCTCACCTTCTCCGGCACGGTCAGTGAGTACTACCCGGGCGGCAAGGACGCCGGTCTGCAGTCCGTCACCGAGATCACCGGCGCGACCTGGACGGTGAACTCCTCCGGCGCCCCGGTGCCGGCCGCCTTCAAGCTCAACCCGTCCTCGGTGCCGAACCGTTACGCCCCTGCCGCGGGCGGCAAGAGCATCGAGTCGCTGAAGCTGCGCCCCACGTCGTACGCCCTGGACCGCTACGAGTCGCTGGAGGGCATGCGGGTCTCGGTCTCGCGCGCCCCGGTCGTCGGCCCGACCAACAGCTACCACGAGCTGTGGGTGACCGCCGAGCCCCGCCACCAGCGCACGGCCCGCGGCGGCACGCTCTACCGCTCGTACGCGGACCCCAACGGCGGCCGGATCAAGGTGGCGTCGCTGATCCCGTTCTCCCAGCAGCCGTTCCCGGTGGCCGATGTCGGCCAGACGCTGGCCGGCACCACCGCCGGCCCGCTGGACTACGACAACTTCGGCGGCTACACCCTGCAGGCCACCGAGCTGGGCAAGGCCACCGGCGAAAGCCCCGCGTCGGAGACCACCCGCAAGCAGAAGTCCGACGAGCTGGCGGTGGCCACCTACAACGTCGAGAACCTCTCCCCCGCCACCCCGCAGGCCAAGTTCGACCGGCTGGCGAAGGCGCTGGTGCAGAACCTGTCCTCGCCCGATGTCGTGGCGCTGGAGGAGGTCCAGGACGACAGCGGCCCCAAGGACAACGGGGTGGTCACCGCCGGGGAGACCCTCAAGAAGCTGACCGACGCCATCAAGGCGGCCGGCGGTCCCGCGTACGAGTGGCGGCAGATCGACCCCGCCAACGACCAGGACGGCGGCCAGCCCGGCGGCAACATCCGGACGGCGTTCCTGTTCAACCCCGACCGGGCGTCCTTCACGGACATCAAGGGCGGCGACGCCACCACCCCGGTGAAGGTGGTCGACGACCACGGCAAGGCCACGCTGTCCGCCTCCCCCGGCCGGATCGCGCCCGCCGACGAGGCGTGGAAGAGCAGCCGCAAGCCCCTGGTCGGGCAGTTCTCCGCGAAGAGCCGCCCCGGCAGCCGGGTGTTCGTGATCGCCAACCACTTCAACTCCAAGGGCGGCGACCAGGGCCTGGACAGCCGTTTCCAGCCGCCGGCCCGGACCTCCGAGACCCAGCGCACCGCGCAGGCCCGGCTGGTCAATGCCTTCGTCAAGGACCTGCTGGCCAAGGACCCGAAGGCCGGTGTCGTGGTGGCCGGTGACCTCAACGACTACGAGTTCTCACCGGCGCTGAAGAACCTCACCGCCGGGGGTGTGCTCACCGACCAGGTCCGCCGGCTGCCCGCCGCGGAGCGCTACGGCTATGTCTACAACGGCAATTCGCAGGTGCTGGACCACATGCTCACCAGCCGTCCGCTGACCCGGGCCGACTACGACATCGTGCACGTCAACGCCGAGTACGCCGACCAGGCCAGCGACCACGATCCGCAGGTGCTGCGCATCAAGCCGTAACCGGCGGCACATCACCCCGTGTGACACTCCCGTCACTCTCCTGGCCCACGCCGGGGGGCCAACTGCCGCGGGGGGTGCGGTACTGGGGATGTAAGAACCATTCGGCGAGACATAGGGAGTCATCATGCCGAAGTCCCAGAACCGTAAGTCGGGCAACAAGGACCGTGCCGCCGAGCGGCGCACCGACCAGCGGAAGCCGAAGTCGTCGGAGGAGTCCGCAGCCGAGCGGACCCAGGACCTGAAGCGTTCGCGGAATGGCCTGACTGGCGCGTGATGGGCCTGTGATGCCCGAGCGGCCGTCGCACCGTAAGGCGCGGCGGCCGCTTCGCGTTCCTACCCCCGCGCTGGACGTAGCGCTGCTTAATAAATCAGCCAGCACAACTAAGTGGACGTGAAATATGAGGCGCCCCCAGACTCCTGGCATGGAGACCATGCCCGCCCCCCTCGCACCCCCGGTCGCCGCACCGCCCTTCGGCCGTACCGCGACCGCCATGATCACCCCGTTCACCGACGACGGAGCGCTCGACACCGAGGGCGCCCAGCGGCTCGCCACCCGTCTCGTCGACGACGGCGGCTGCGACGGGCTGGTGTTGAGCGGCACCACCGGGGAGGCCCCGACGACCTCGGACGCCGAGAAGGAGGCCCTGCTGCGGGCCGTGGTCGAGGCCGTGGGCGACCGGGCACGGATCACCGCCGGGGTCGGCACCCACGACACCCGGCACTCCGTCGCGCTGGCCCGCAGCGCCGAACGGGCAGGCGCACACGGCCTGTTGGTGGTCACGCCGTATTACTCACGGCCCACCCAGGAGTCCGTCGCCCACCACCTGCGCACGGTCGCGGACGCCACCGGACTGCCGGTGATGCTCTACGACATCCCGGGCCGCACCGGCACCGCGCTGGCCACCGGGACGCTGCTGCGGCTGGCCGCCCATCCGCGGATCGCGGCGGTCAAGGACTGTGCCT
This sequence comes from Streptomyces caniferus, assembly GCF_009811555.1. Taxonomy (GTDB): domain Bacteria; phylum Actinomycetota; class Actinomycetes; order Streptomycetales; family Streptomycetaceae; genus Streptomyces; species Streptomyces caniferus. The sequence goes on from NZ_BLIN01000005.1 coordinate 2,164,984, forward strand.
ACGACCCGCTGAAGTCCGCGAAGGTGCTGGCCGCGACGGGCCTGGCCTACTACGCGGGCTGCGACGAACAGATCCTGCCGCTCCGCGCGCTCGGCGGCGCCGGCTGTATCAGCACCGCCGCCAATGCCGCGCCGCGGGCGGTGCGCGCCGTACTCGACGCCTTCGACGCCGGCGACACGGCCGAGGCGACCCGCCGTCAGCTCGCGCTGGTCCCGCTCATCGAGGCGATGACAGGCGGCGAGGCCCCGGGCACGGTCACCTCGAAGGCGCTGCTGAACCACCTCGGACTGCCCGCCGGACCGGTCCGCGGACCGCTGCTGGCGGCGGACGCCGAACTCACCAGCCGGCTGGTGGACGCGCTGCGGACGACCCTGGACCGGACTGCGGACGGGGATACTGCTGCGGTGCCTGCGGCTGTCCCTGGCTAGCGGGGAACGGTGCGGGGGCCGGCCCGAAGCCGCCCGGCGCGCCCGGCTGCCCGTACGGCACACCGGCGGCCGGGCCCTGGGCTGCCGCACCCTCGCCCCCGCCCGGGGCGGGCGGCTCGTCCTCGTCCGCCATCAGGTCGCGCACCAGCAGCGTCGCGCCGGCCACCGCACCCGGCATCAGCACGACCGCGACGAACGGGATCAGGAACAGCAGCACGACCGGGGTGCCGAAGCCGACCGCGAGCCCCTTGCGGCCCCGCAGCAGCCGCAGCCGCTCCCGCACCGGAACGTCCCGGCGCTGCATGGCCACCGAGGTGAGCTCGACGGCGAGGAAGAAGCCGGAGACGCAGAAGCCGATCGCGGGGATCACGGTCTGCCCGACGAAGGGCACGAACCCGAGCACGAACAGCAGGATCCCGAAGCCGGCGGCCCGCAGCAGCACATGGACGCTGTCCCGCAGGGCGATCCAGATCTCCTGCCACAGCGGACGGCCCGGGGACGGCGGGCAGTGTCCCTCGGACTCCTCGACCTTCTCCGACAGCGACTCGTAGAAGGGGTCGCCGATCAGCAGCGTGACGGCGGTGAACGTCAGCACCGACAGCATCAGCCCGCCGGCGAACAGCAGCGCCACGAACACCCCGCGCAGCAGCCCCTGCCAGGGCGAGCCCCAGCCGTCGGCGAACGGCGTCGCCCAGGCCGCGATGTCGCCGGACCAGAGGGCGAGCACGGTCAGCACCGCCGCGTACAGCACCAGGGCGATCAGCGCCGGAATCAGCCCGAATCCCCACCACCGGCCGTGCTGGGCGACCCAGCGCTGCCCCTTGCCCAGATACCGCATCCCCGCTACAAGATCACGCATACCGCACAGCCTATCGGCGCCGGGTGCGAGCGGGGACCGGGGCGGTACGGAGCGACAGCCGAAGCGGCCCGGCGGATGTCCCCGCCGGGCCGCTGACGCTGCCGTGCACGGTCGGCCGCGCACCGTCGGTGGTGCCACGGCCGGCCGTGGGTCGTGCGCTCAGTTGTGGCTGTGCAGCACCTCGTTGAGGCCGCCCCAGGTCGCCTTGTTCGGACGGGCCTCGACGGTGCCGGTGGTGGAGTTGCGGCGGAAGAGGATGTTGTCCGCGCCGGAGAGCTCCAGGGCCTTGACGATCTGGCCGTCGGGCAGCGTGACGCGGGTACCGGCGGTCACGTACAGCCCGGCCTCGACGACGCACTCGTCGCCGAGCGCGATGCCGATGCCCGACTCGGCGCCCAGCAGGCAGCGCTCACCGATGGAGATGATCTGCTTGCCGCCGCCCGAGAGGGTGCCCATGGTGGAGGCGCCGCCGCCGATGTCGGAGCCGTCGCCGACGACCACGCCCGCGCTGATCCGGCCCTCGACCATGGAGGTGCCCAGGGTCCCGGCGTTGAAGTTGACGAAGCCCTCGTGCATGACGGTGGTGCCGGCCGCGAGGTGCGCGCCCAGGCGCACCCGGTCGGCGTCCGCGATCCGCACCCCGGCGGGCGCGACGTAGTCGGTCATCCGCGGGAACTTGTCGATGCTGGTGACCTGGAGGTGCAGCCCCTCGGCGCGGGCGTTCAGCCGCACCGTCTCCACCTGGTCGACGGCGACCGGGCCCAGCGAGGACCAGGCGACGTTGGACAGCAGCCCGAAGAGGCCCTCCAGGTTCTGCCCGTGCGGCGTGACCAGCCGGTGGCTGAGCAGGTGGAGGCGCAGGTAGGCATCGTGCGCGTCCAGCGGCTTGTCGTCGAGGGAGGCGATGACCGTACGGACGGCGACGACCTCGACATCACGGACCGGGTCGGGGCCGATCGCCTTGAGCACGGCGGCGCCCAGCAGTTCGGTGGCGCGCTCGTCGTCGAGGTGCTCGGTGCCGGCCGGGCCGGGCGCACCGATCAGCTCGGGCGCCGGGAACCAGGTGTCGAGAACGGTGCCGTCGGAGGTGACGGTGGCGAGCCCGGCGGCGACGGCGCCGGTCGTACGGGAAGCGGAAACAGCAGCATCGGTCATGTCCGAAACCTAACCGGAGGGCGCCCGTGGAGGCGAACCGGTCTCAGCGGTCGGGCCGGGCAGTACGGCTCCTTCGCAGGACCGCCGGGGCTCGTACGACGGCCGGTCCTGCTCAGCCCAGCACCCCGGCCAGCCCGGCCCGCACCGCCTCGGGGTCGAAGGGCTGCCCGGTCAGCAGATGCTGCAACACCAGCCCGTCGGTGAGGGCCACCACCGTCCGCGCCGTGCGCACATCACCGATCCGTTGTCCGAGCAGCCGCACCATCTCGTCCAGGCACTCGGCGGCGATCGGCCGCACCGCCTCGTGCCGCAGCGCCGCCAGATACAGCTCGTACTCCAGCTCCATCCGCCTGCGGTCACCGGCCAGCGTGTCCTCGACCAGCCTCGCGACCTCCTCCGCGAGCGGTGCCGCCGGGTCGATCCCGTCGACCCAGCGTGCGAAGTCGGCCAGGCACACGACGTTGGACTGCCGCAGCGCGGCGACCAGCAGCTCGTCCAGGGACGCGAAGTGGTACGTGGTCGAGCCGAGCGGCACATCCGCCGCGGCGGCCACGGCGCGGTGGCTGAGCCCGGCGATCCCGCGCTCACCGACCACGGCGATCGCCGCGTCGATGATCCGCTGCCGCCGGTCCGGGTCGTAGCGCCGGGCCATCAGTGCGCCCCGTCCAGATTCAGCACCACGACCCCGGCGATGACCAGCAGCACCCCGAGGATCTTGAGCGCACTGGCGCTCTCCCCCAGGAAGACCATCCCGATCGCGGCGATCAGCGCGGTTCCGATGCCCGCCCAGATGGCGTAGGCGGTGCCGACGCTCATCGTCCTGAGCGTCTGCGCGAGGAGGAAGAAGGCGAGGAGGTAGCCCGCCGCGGTGTACAGCGACGGCCACAGCTTGCTGAAGCCGTCGCTGTACTTCATCGCGGTGGTCGCGAGCACCTCGGACAGGATCGCGCCGGCGAGCATCAGATAGGCCATGCGTACGAGCGTACACAACGTTGCGTACGGGCGTACATATCCCTGCGGTGCGCGTCCCGGACGCCGAAAACGGCCGTGCCCGCCAGTGGTGGCTGGCGGGCACGGCCGTATCGCTCGGGAGATCTCGTCAGACGTTGAAGCCCAGCGCGCGGAGCTGCTCGCGGCCGTCGTCGGTGATCTTGTCCGGGCCCCACGGGGGCATCCAGACCCAGTTGATCTTCAGTTCGTTGACGATGCCGTCCGTGGCGGACTTCGCCTGGTCCTCGATGACGTCGGTCAGCGGGCAGGCCGCGGAGGTCAGCGTCATGTCGATGGTGGCGATGTTGGCGTCGTCGACGTGAATGCCGTAGATCAGCCCCAGGTTGACGACGTCGATGCCCAGCTCGGGGTCCACGACGTCGTACAGCGCCTCGCGGACCTCTTCCTCCGAGGCCGGCTTGGTGGTGGTGGTGGTCGGGGTGTCGGTCATGCGGTCTTCGCCTCCTCGGAGAGGGCCTTGGCCGTGGCGTCCTTCCAGGCCATCCAGCTGAGCAGCGCGCACTTCACGCGCGCCGGGTACTTCGAGACACCGGCGAACGCCACCGCGTCCTCCAGCACCTCCTCCATGGCGTCATCCGGCTCGACCTGCCCCTTGGACTGCATCAGCTCCAGGAACGTCTCCTGGATCTTCTGCGCCTCGCCGAGCTCCTTGCCGACCAGGAGGTCGTTGAGCACCGACGCGCTGGCCTGGCTGATGGAGCAGCCCTGGCCCTCGTAGGACACATCCTCAATCGTCGCGCCGTCGAGCCGCACGCGCAGCGTGATCTCGTCGCCGCAGGTGGGGTTGACGTGGTGCACCTCGGCGTCGCCGTCCCGAAGACCGCGCCCGTGCGGGTGCTTGTAGTGGTCCAGGATGACGTCCTGGTACATGGAATCCAGCTTCACGGCTCAGTCAGTCCTCGTCCTCATCCGCTGTGCTTGTTAACCGGCTGCGTCTGTTTAACCGAAGAAGTTGCGGACGTGCTCCAGGCCCTCGACCAAGGCATCGACCTCGGCGGGCGTGGAGTACAGATAGAACGACGCTCGCGTGGTCGCAGGAATTCCGAAGCGCAGGCAGACCGGCCGTGCGCAGTGGTGCCCCACGCGGACGGCGATGCCCTGCTCGTCCAGCACCTGGCCGACGTCGTGCGGGTGGATGTCACCGAGCGTGAAGGAGAGCGTCGCCCCGCGGTCCTCGGCCGTGCTCGGGCCGATGATGCGCAGGTCGGGGACCTCCAGCAGCCGCTTGACGGCGTACTCGGTGATCGCGTGCTCGTGCGCGGCGATGTGGTCCATGCCGATCGAGGAGAGGTAGTCCACGGCCGCGCCGAGGCCGACGGCCTGGGCGATCGGGGGCGTACCGGCCTCGAACTTGTGCGGTGCGGGCGCATAGGTCGAGGAGTGCATCGAGACGGTCTCGATCATCTCGCCGCCACCGAGGAACGGCGGGAGGTCCTCCAGCAGCTCCTGGCGGCCCCACAGCACACCGATGCCGGTCGGGCCGCACATCTTGTGGCCGGTGAAGGCCACGAAGTCGGCCTGCAGCGCCTGCACGTCCAGCACCATGTGCGGGGCGGCCTGCGAGGCGTCGATGCAGACCAGCGCGCCGACCTCCTGGGCGCGGCGGATGATCGTCTCGACCGGGTTGATGGTGCCCATGATGTTGGAGACCAGCGTGAAGGAGACGATCTTCGTCTGCTCCGTGATGATCTCTTCGATGTTGGACAGGTCGAGACGGCCGTCGTCAGTGATGCCGAACCACTTCAGCTTCGCACCGGTGCGCTGCGAGAGCAGCTGCCACGGAACGATGTTGGAGTGGTGCTCCATCTCCGTGATGACGATCTCGGTCTCGCGGTCCACGCGGTAGGGCTCTTCGGCCCAGCCGAGCATGTTGGCCACGAGGTTGAGCGATTCCGAGGCGTTCTTGGTGAAGATCACCTCGTCGCGGCTCGGTGCGTTGATGAAGGCGGCCACCTTGTCACGGGCACCTTCGTACAGCGCCGTGGCCTCCTCGGCGAGCACATGCACGCCGCGGTGGACGTTGGCGTTGTGGCGTTCGTAGTAGGCGTTCAGGGCGTCGAGGACCTGGCGCGGCTTCTGGGAGGTCGCCGCGTTGTCCAGGTACACGACCTTCTTCCCGTCGTGGACCTGACGGTCCAGAAGGGGGAAGTCCTTACGGATCGCCTCTGTGTCGAGGAGGCCCGGCAGCTGTGTCACGCGGTTGCGCCACCCTTCGTGTACTCCTCGTAGCCCTCGGCCTCGAGCTTGTCGGCGAGCTCGGCACCGCCGGACTCGGCGATCCGGCCGTTGGCGAAGACGTGGACCTGGTCGGGCTTGATGTAGCGCAGGATGCGCGTGTAGTGCGTGATCAGCAGGGTGCCGACCTCGCCGGTCTCGCGGACGCGGTTGACGCCCTCGGAGACGGTGCGCAGGGCGTCGACGTCCAGGCCGGAGTCGGTCTCGTCGAGGATCGCGATCGCGGGCTTGAGCAGCTCCAGCTGGAGGATCTCGTGGCGCTTCTTCTCACCGCCGGAGAAGCCCTCGTTGACGTTGCGCTCGGCGAAGGAGGGGTCCATCTGGAGCCGCTCCATGGCCTCCTTGACCTCCTTGACCCACAGCCGCAGCTTGGGGGCCTCGCCGCGGATCGCGGTCGCGGAGGTCCGCAGGAAGTTGGAGACCGAGACGCCGGGCACCTCGACCGGGTACTGCATGGCGAGGAAGACGCCGGCGCGGGCGCGCTCGTCGACGGACATCTCCAGGACGTTCTCGCCGTCGAGGGTGACCGTGCCACCGGTGATCGTGTACTTGGGGTGACCCGCAAGGGAGTAGGCGAGGGTCGACTTGCCGGAGCCGTTGGGGCCCATGATGGCGTGCGTCTCGCCCTGCTTCACGGTCAGGTCGACGCCCTTCAGGATCTCGCGCGGGCCGTTCTCGGCCTCGACGGAGACGTGCAGGTCGTGGATCTCAAGCGTTGCCATGGGGAACTCAGGACTCCTGGGTGACGGAGACGAGCACGTCGTCCCCTTCGATCTTTACGGGGTATACGGGGACGGGGCGCGTCGCGGGAAGGCCGTTCGGCTTGCCGGTACGCAGGTCGAAGCTCGAACCGTGCAGCCAGCACTCGATCGAGCAGTCCTCGACCTCGCCCTCCGAGAGGGAGACGTTCGCATGCGAGCAGATGTCGTTGATCGCGAACACCTCGCCCTCGGTGCGGACCAGGGAGACGGGCGTGCCGTCGAGCTCCACCCTCTTGGGGGTGTCGTCCTCCAGCTCGCTGAGCGCCGCTGCGCGTACGTACGTCATGCCGCGGACGCTTCCAGCTCGGCCTCGATCTTGCTCATCAGACGCTCTTCGACGTCCGGGAGACCGATCTGCTGGACCAGCTCGGCGAAGAAGCCGCGGACCACCAGCCGGCGGGCCTCGTCGGCCGGGATACCGCGGGCCATGAGGTAGAAGAGCTGCTCGTCGTCGAAGCGGCCGGTCGCCGAGGCGTGGCCGGCGCCGACGATCTCGCCGGTCTCGATCTCCAGGTTGGGCACCGAGTCGACCCGCGCGCCGTCGGTGAGGACGAGGTTGCGGTTGAGCTCGTAGGTGTCCGTGCCGGTCGCCGAGGCCCGGATCAGGACGTCGCCGATCCATACGGCGTGCGCGTCGTCGCCCTGCAGCGCGCCCTTGTAGACCACGTTCGAGCGGCAGTTGGACGCCTCGTGGTCGACGAAGAGCCGGTGCTCGTGGTGCTGGCCCTGCTCGGTGAAGTACAGGCCGTAGAACTCGGCCTCACCGCCGGGGCCCGCGTAGGTGACGCGCGGGTGCAGCCGGACGAGGTCGCCGCCGAAGGTGACGATCACGGACTTGAAGCTCGCGTCCCGGCCGACCAGGGCGTTGTGCTGCCCGACGTGCACCGCCCGCTCGTCCCAGTCCTGGACGGAGACGACGGTCAGCTTGGCGCCGTCACCGAGGAGGTAGTCGACGTTGGCGGCGAGCACCGCGTCACCGGTGTGGTCGATGACCACGACCGCCTCGGCGAACGCGCCGAGCTCGATGACCTGGTGGCCGTAGGCCGTGCCGCCCTCGCCGTGGACGGTGATCCGGATCGGCTCGGAGAGCTGCGCCTCCTTGGGGACCGAGATCACCGACGCCTTCTCGAAGGAGCTGTACGCCTGGGCGGCGACCCGGTCCACGGGCGTGCCGGCCTTGCCGACCCGCGGGTCGGCGCGGTCGACCAGCTCGTGGGTGACGCCCTCGGGAGCGGTGATGTCGATCTTCAGGTCGGGACCGCCGGCCTCGGCACTGCCGTCGTGCAGGCCCTTCAGGCGCGCGAGGGGCGTGAAGCGCCACTCCTCCTCGCGGCCGTGCGGCACCGGGAAGTCCGCCACGTCGTAGGACGGCGGGGCGCTCATCCGAGTGGCGACGGTGGACTCCGCGGCCACCGCGATGGAGCCGGTGGTCGTGGAACCCGCCGGGATGTTCTGAGCCTCAGCCATGGCTGTCGTAGTGCTCGCTTTCTGGTTGCGATCCTCGGCCTGCCCGCAGGACGGCCGCCGCGTCGGTCGTTGAGTGTGCCGGGGCCGTCAGCCGACCGCGCCTTCCATCTGCAGCTCGATCAGCCGGTTGAGCTCCAGCGCGTACTCCATCGGCAGCTCACGGGCGATCGGCTCGACGAAGCCACGGACGATCATCGCCATGGCCTCGAACTCCGTCAGGCCGCGCGCCATCAGGTAGAAGAGCTGGTCCTCGCTGACCTTGGAGACCGTGGCCTCGTGCCCCATGGAGACGTCGTCCTCGCGGACGTCGACGTAGGGGTAGGTGTCCGAGCGGGAGATGGTGTCCACCAGCAGGGCGTCGCACAGCACGTTGGACTTGGAGCCCGCGGCGCCCTCGCCGATCTCGACCAGACCGCGGTAGGAGGTCCGGCCGCCGCCTCGCGCCACCGACTTGGAGACGATGTTGGAGGAGGTGTTCGGCGCCATGTGGACCATCTTGGAGCCGGCGTCCTGGTGCTGGCCCTCGCCCGCGAAGGCGATGGACAGGGTCTCGCCCTTGGCGTGCTCGCCCATCAGGTAGACGGCCGGGTACTTCATCGTCACCTTGGAGCCGAGGTTGCCGTCGACCCACTCCATGGTCGCGCCCTCGTAGGCGACGGCGCGCTTGGTGACCAGGTTGTAGACGTTGTTCGACCAGTTCTGGATGGTCGTGTAGCGGCAGCGGCCGCCCTTCTTCACGATGATCTCGACGACCGCGGAGTGCAGCGAGTCCGACTTGTAGATCGGGGCGGTGCAGCCCTCGACGTAGTGGACGTAGGCGTCCTCGTCGACGATGATCAGCGTCCGCTCGAACTGGCCCATGTTCTCGGTGTTGATCCGGAAGTAGGCCTGCAGCGGGATGTCGACGTGGACACCCTTGGGGACGTAGATGAACGAGCCGCCGGACCACACCGCGGTGTTCAGCGACGCGAACTTGTTGTCGCCGACCGGGATGACCGTGCCGAAGTACTCCTGGAAGAGCTCCGGGTGCTCCTTGAGGGCGGTGTCGGTGTCCAGGAACAGGACGCCCTGCTCCTCCAGGTCCTCGCGGATCTGGTGGTAGACGACCTCGGACTCGTACTGCGCGGCGACACCGGCGACCAGGCGCTGCTTCTCCGCCTCGGGGATGCCGAGCTTGTCGTAGGTGTTCTTGATGTCCTCGGGCAGGTCCTCCCAGGAGGCGGCCTGCTGCTCGGTGGAGCGGACGAAGTACTTGATGTTGTCGAAGTCGATGCCCGACAGGTCCGAGCCCCACTGCGGCATCGGCTTCTTGCCGAAGAGCTTGAGGCCCTTGAGGCGGAGCTTGAGCATCCACTCCGGCTCGTTCTTCTTCGCCGAGATGTCGCGGACGACGGCCTCGGAGAGACCGCGCTTGGCGGAGGCGCCGGCCACGTCGGAGTCGGCCCAGCCGTATTCGTACTTGCCCAGGCCCTCGAGCTCGGGGTGAGCAGTCTCCGTGGGGAGCGTCATGCGGGGTTCCTCCCGGCCGTGCTTGCAGATGCTGTGGTGGTCTTGGTGGTGCGTGCGGTGCTGTGAGCAGCCTTGCCGGCGCCGCCCTTCGGGATGAAGGTCGTGCACACCCCGTCGCCGTGGGCGATGGTGGCAAGCCGCTGTACATGGGTCCCGAGCAATCGGGAGAAGACCTCGGTCTCCGCCTCGCACAGCTGCGGGTACTGCTCGGCGACGTGAGCGACCGGGCAGTGGTGCTGGCAGAGCTGTTCACCGAGCTGGGGATTGGGGGCGCTGCGCGCCGTAGCAGCGTACCCGTCCGCGGTCAACGCCTTCGCCAGGGCCTCCGTACGGGCCTCCGGATCGGCGGTCTCCACCGCCTTGCGGTAGCCCTCGGCCTGGGCGGCGAGCCGCGCGCGGGCGAACGCGGCGACGGCGGCCTCGCCCTCCTCGCCGCCGCCCGCGCTCTGCGCGATCCAGCGCAGCGCGTCGGAGGCGAGCTGGTCGTAGGCCTGGTCGAAGGCGTCCCGTCCGCAGTCGGTGAGGACGAAGGCCTTGGCCGGGCGGCCGCGGCCACGGGTGCCGTAGACCCGCTTCTCACGGGGCTCGACGACGCCCTCGGTGGCCAGCGCGTCCAGATGCCGGCGCACGGCGGCCTGGGTCAGCCCCAGGCGCAGCGCCAGCTCGGCCGCGGTGGACGGACCGTGGTCGAGGATGGAGCGGGCGACCCGGTTGCGAGTGCCCTGCGCTTCGTCGTGCGGCGCCGGGGCGGGCGCGGCGCCCGGAGCGCTGCGCTCGGTCTGCTCGGGCGCGGAGGCGGCCGGCCCGGCGGTCTGGTCGACCGCGGGCCCTTCCTGTTCCTCGCTCGCGTATTTCACAACGCCATTGTTGCGTAATTCGTCGAAGCGATACAAGCCTCGTCCGGATCACGGACGGGTGGCCTCTATCACTTAGGCTGCCCTAATTCAAGCGCCTTCCGGGTCCCCCGGAAGCACGCCCACCTGCGACAGGACGCCCCCGCCCAGCGGGGCGCACCAGGGCGCGCGGAGCGCCGGAAACAGTTCGGCCGCACTCCGCCGGATTGCGTACCCGGGCGCCGAAAAGCACCGACGCCCCCATTGAAGAACGCCCCGCCACTCTCCGTAGACTGCCCGCCATGCGCAGCACCTCCCCGGGGGTCGCCCCCCGGTCCCCCGGACGAGAGCCTGCCGTCGAGATCGTCGGCCTGGTCAAGCGGTACGGGACCAAGACCGCCGTGGACGGCCTCGATCTGACCGTCGCGCGCGGCGCGGTGACCGCCGTACTCGGCCCCAACGGCGCCGGCAAGACCACCACCATCGAGACCTGCGAGGGCTACCGCCGCCCGGACGCCGGCCGTGTCCGGGTCCTGGGCCTGGACCCGGTCGCCGACGCCATGGCCCTGCGGCCGCGCATCGGCGTGATGCTGCAGTCCGGCGGCGTCTACGCGAGCGCCAAGGCGGAGGAGATGCTGCGGCACACCGCCACCCTGCACGCCCACCCCCTCGACGTCGGCGGGCTCATCGAGCGGCTCGGCCTGGGCAGCTGCGGCCGGACCCCCTACCGGCGGCTCTCCGGCGGCCAGCAGCAGCGCCTCGCGCTGGCGATGGCCGTGGTCGGCCGCCCCGAGCTGGTCTTCCTCGACGAGCCGACGGCCGGCCTCGACCCCCAGGCCCGGCACGCCACCTGGGACCTCGTACGGGAGCTGCGCGCCGACGGCGTCAGCACCGTGCTGACCACCCACTTCATGGACGAGGCCGAGCAGCTCGCCGACGATGTCGCGATCATCGACGGCGGCCGGGTGATCGCCCAGGGCACCCCGGACGAGCTGTGCCGCGGCGGCGCGGAGAACAGCCTGCGCTTCACCGGCCGCCCCGGCCTCGACCTCGCCTCGCTCCTCAAGGCGCTGCCCGCCGACAGCGCCGCCGCGGAACCGGCCTCCGGCGTCTACCGCGTCCACGGCAAGGTCAACCCGCAGCTGCTGGCCACCGTCGCCTCCTGGTGCGCCCAGAACGGCGTGATGCCCGACGCGATAGCCGTCGAGCGCCACACCTTGGAGGACGTCTTCCTGGAGCTCACCGGCAAGGAGCTGCGCGCATGAATCACGGCCACCTGACGTTCGGCCGGGGGTCCGGGGGTCGCCCCCCGGGACGGCACAGTCTGGAGCTCACCGGCAAGGAGCTGCGCGCATGACCGCCACCGAGGCCGATGTGACCACCGGCACCTTCACCCCGCGGCCCGGGGCGGCCCCGCTGCCCCGGATGATCCGCGCGCAGGCTGCCCTGGAGACCAGGATGCTGCTGCGCAACGGCGAGCAGCTGCTGCTGACCGTGATCATCCCGACGCTGCTGCTGGTGCTGTTCTCCGCCGTCGACATCGTCGCGGTGCCCACCGGCACGGCCGGCGGCGCGGGCAGCTCCGTGGACTTCCTGGCGCCCGGCATCCTGGCGCTCGCCGTGATGTCGACCGCCTTCACCGGCCAGGCCATCGCGACCGGCTTCGAGCGGCGCTACGGCGTGCTCAAGCGGCTCGCCGTCTCGCCGCTGCCGCGCTGGGGGCTGATGACCGCCAAGACCTGCGCGGTACTGGTCACCGAGGTCCTGCAGACCGCGCTGCTGACGGCCGTGGCCCTGGCGCTGGGCTGGTCCCCGCACGGCAACCCGCTCCATGTGGCGCTGCTGCTCCTGCTGGGCACCGCCGCCTTCTCGGGCCTGGGCCTGCTGATGGCCGGCACGCTCAAGGCGGAGGCGACCCTCGCGGCGGCCAACCTGGTGTTCCTCCTGCTGCTGGTCGGCGGTGGCGTGATCGTCCCGCTGGACAAGTTCCCGCAGGCCGCGCAGAGCGTGCTCGGGCTGCTGCCGATCGCGGCGCTGTCCGACGGGCTGCGCGACGTCCTCCAGCACGGCGCCGGCATCCCCTGGCGGGACCTCGGCATCCTGGCGGTCTGGTCGGTGCTGGGCCTGGGCACGGCGGCCCGCTTCTTCCGCTGGGAGTGAGCCACCGGGCGCGAGCCGCCGGGCAGGCCGGTCAGCCGGTCCACCCGACGGCTCCGGGCCGGTCCGGACGGCCGTTCCACCGGGCGACTCCGGGCGGCTCCGTCACCCGGAACACCTCCCCGCGCGCCCCTCGCACACCCCTCGTGAAAACTTGCACAAGGACCCGCCTACGATGTCTCCCGTGCCGAACTTGCCGAACTCGCTGAACCCCCTCGAGCTGATCGCCCGCCGCTGGCAGCCGTCCGCGGCCTTCGTGCGACGGGCCGCACTCGCCACCGTCGTGATGGCCGTGATCATCGTCGTCACGGGCGGCGCCGTCCGGCTCTCCCAGTCCGGCCTGGGCTGCTCGACCTGGCCCAAGTGCACGCCGGACAGCCTGACTCCGACCGCCGCGATGGGCATCAACGGGCTCATCGAGTTCGGCAACCGCATGCTGACCGATGTGCTGTGCGTGGTCATCGGGGTGTTCATCATCGCCGCCCGCGCCCGCCACCCCCGGCGCCGCTCGCTCACCCGCCTCGGCTGGGCGCAGTTCTGGCTCGTCATGACCAACGCCGTCGTCGGCGGCATCACGGTCCTCACCGGCCTCAACCCGTACATCGTCAGCTCGCACTTCCTGGCGGCCACGGGGCTGCTCACGGTCGCCGTGCTGAGCTGGAAGCGCGCGTGCGAGGGCGACGAGACGCCCCGCGAACTGGTCGCCCGCCCGGTCCGGCAGCTGACCTGGCTGCTGGTGGGGTCGGCCGCCGCGCTCACCGTCATCGGCACGGTCGTCACCGGCGCGGGCCCGCACGCGGGCGACGCGAAGAAGGTCCACCGCATCCCGCTGGACTGGCAGGAGATCACCCAGCTGCACGTCGACTTCGTCTACATCGTCGTCGGCCTGACCGTCGCCCTGTGGTTCACGCTGCGCGCCGTCAAGGCCCCGGCCGCCCCGCGCCGGATGGTCCTGGAGCTGCTCGCCTGCCTCGCCCTGCAGGGCGTCGTCGGCTACGTCCAGTACTTCATGGGCCTGCCCGAAATCGTCATCGGGCTCCACATGCTGGGTTCGGCCCTGGTCTGGATCTGCGTGCTGCGGGTCAGCCTGTCCCTGCGCGAGCGCGGTCCGCTCCTGGAGGAGGACCCCGACGAGGCGGCCGCGGACGAGCCCGGGGCACCGGAACCTCAGTCGGCCCCCGCGCTCAGCCGGTAGACCCGGCGCGCGGTCCCCGACCCGACCATCTCGGTGATCCGCCGCCCGTCCTCGGCGCCGCACAGCCCCTCGTCGGCCCACTCCCGTACGAGGCGGCCCATGGCCCGCAGGAAGAACCGGGCGCCGGTCACGTACAGCTCGGGCAGCCCGCGGGCGCCCGAGGAGAACAGCAGCTTGCCGAACGGCGCCCGGCCGAGCGTCTCCTCGGGGCGCGGTCCGGCGTCCGCGTACACATGGGCGTGCACCGCGGCGAGCTCCGCCGCCCGCCGGTGGTGCGGCGCCCGCGGCAGCAGGACGAGAGCCGAGCCGATACCGGTCGTGGCGCGCAGGAAGCCCGCCAGCGGCCGCGGATCGGGGCCGTGCAACTGCACCGGAAGGCCGGTCGCCACCGCGCTCCACAACAGATGCCGTAGGAGCGTGGGCTCGCCGAGCCGCTCCCCGGGGCGGCGGCCGCGCAGCCAGCGGTCCGCGGCGCGCCGTACCTCGCCCGCCTCGGGGGCGTACCCGTCGCAGTGGGTGGCGCCGGAGGCGAAGGCGGTGGCGTGCTGGGCCGCGGCGTACAGGGCCTCGGCGGCGTAGCCGAGGAAGGAGTCGACGCTGCCCGAGGTGTCGGCGACCTGCTCGGCGAGCGGTTCGAGCCGGACGACCTCGTGGGCGCCGGCCTCGGCGGCGGTGGCCAGTTCGCAGGCCGAGGTCAGATCGCTGGGGGTGCCGGCCTCCAGCAGGAACGTGCCGATGCCGGAGCCCCGCAGCAGCAGGCGTCCGGCCCGGTAGGCGCCCACCTCGCGTCTGCGGGCCAGGTAGTGGGCGGGCGGGCACCGCGGTTCCAGGCCGAGCAGCGGGGGGCACCAGCGGCGTATCGCCAGGCCGGTGAGGCTGTCGAAGTAGCTGGTGCCGGCGGGGGCCGGGCCGTGGGCGCCGACCGCGGCGGCGAGGTGGGTCTCGAACGATCCGAGGCCGAGCTCACCGTGCACCGCGCCGTGGCTGTGCTGATCGATGAGCGCTGGGAGCCCGTCCATCCGCTCCTCCTCGCCGTGAGCCCGCCGGACGCGGCCGGAGCGCCGCGCCTGGTGGGCCTAACGGACGAGGAGGTGGTGAGGTATCGGGCTCCGCTTCCGGCGTGCGCTCCGGCGCACGGCGCCCGGCACCGGACCGTCAGCCGTTGGCCGGGCCGCCCACCTGGATGCCCGCCATCCTGGACCACTCGTAGCGGCCGGTGCGGACCTTGGCGGCGACCTCGCCGTCGAAGTCGTCGTGGAGGGTGAGGCCGGCCTTGTCGGCGGCGTCCTTGGCGGAGCCGAAGGTGTCCGCGACGAGATTGCCCCACTCGCCGTCGGCCCCGACGAGCGCGATCCGGGTGCGGCCCCGGCCGATGTGCGCGAGCTGGCCCTCGGCGCTGCCGCCGTGTGTGGCGGCGAAGGCGCGGATCTGCTTCGCGAGCCTGTCCGCGTGCTTGCCGGCCCGCTTGTCGGTGCGCGCCGTGGCCTTCACGTCGGCCACCGTCTCCGTCTGCTCGTCCGCCTGCTGGGTGTCTGCCATGAACAGCATGCTACCCATCGGTAATCAACGAAGGAAGGGATCCACGGCGACGGCGACGAAGAGCAGCGACACATAGGTGATGGACCAGTGGAACAGCCGCATCTCCTTGAGCTTGGCGCCCGTGATCCCGGCCTTCGCGCGGGACTGCAGACCGTGCGCCTCCTTGAGCCAGAAGGCGCCGCAGGCGACCGCGACGACGGTGTAGAACCAGCCCGTGTAGCCCAGCGGCTGCAGCAGCAGCGACACGGCCACCATCACCCAGCTGTAGGCGACGATCTGCCGCGCGACGACCTTGTTGCCCGCGACGGCCGGCAGCATCGGCACACCGGCGCGCTCGTAGTCGTCCTTGACCTTCATCGACAGCGGCCAGTAATGCGGCGGCGTCCAGAAGAAGATGACGAGGAAGAGGATGAACGAGGCCCAGGAGACGGAGTTCGTCACCGCCGACCAGCCGATGAAGACCGGCATGCAGCCGGCGATACCGCCCCAGACGATGTTCTGGCTGGTACGCCGCTTCAGGATCATCGTGTAAACGACGACGTAGAAAAGCAGCGCACCGAGCGACAGCATCGCCGACAGCGGGTTGACGAGGAACCAGAACCAGGCCGTGGACCCCACCGCGAGGGCGGTCGCGAACACCAGGCATTCGCCGGGGCTCACCATGCCGGTGACCAGGGGCCGCTGGGACGTACGGTCCATCAGCGCGTCGATGTCACGGTCGAGGTACATGTTGAACGCGGCGGCACCGCCGGCGGAGAGGTATCCGCCGACACAGGTCGCCAGCACCAGCCACAGATTCGGCACGCCCTCGGCGGCCAGGAACATCACCGGCACCGTGGTCATCAGCAGCAGCTCGATGACCCGCGGCTTGGTCAGCGCCACGAACGCCTTGACGCGGGCCCCGAACGGCCGGTCGCCGGGACGCCCGGGGACCGGAGAAAGCGCCCCCACAGGACGGGATTCGACGGCCGTCACGCACACCCCTGGAAGTAACATCAGCGGCCTCTGCCGCAGAAGAAATAAGGCCTGCAAGCCCTTCCGGCCGTGAATACCCGGTGAAGGGCCTGCGCGTACCACGCCACTTTAGACGTTGGCCATACAGCGATCTTCGCGGGGGTCGGGTCGTGTTGGGCGCCGGGCGGTGTGGTGTCGGCGACGCCTTCCCCCGGGTGTTCGCCCGGCGTTCGGGAGGCGAAGGCCACCACCTCCCGGCAGTCTGGTCGTAGGGCCGCCGCCTCGGGGACGGGAATGCACCCGGTGCCGATGTGGTTGCCCGAAGCGACGAGCTGTCGTGGCGTCCGGCCTCCGACTGAGCGCCGGGAACACCGACTGAGCGTCGAAAAGACGCACGCACTTGCGGGGGTAGGCTCGACACCGCCTGGCGGACATACCGTCCGCGGCATTCGACATGTGGAGAGGAGCCCTGACTCAGGGTGAGCACCAAGCCGACCACCACAGACCTCGAGTGGACCGAACTGGATCAGCGGGCAGTGGATACGGTCCGTGTCCTGGCCATGGATTCCGTGCAGAAGGTCGGTAACGGCCATCCGGGTACGGCCATGAGCCTGGCTCCGGCCGCCTACCTTCTCTTCCAGAAGATGATGCGGCACGATCCGGCGGATCCGAACTGGACCGGCCGCGACCGCTTCGTTCTCTCCGCGGGCCACTCCAGCCTGACCCTCTACATCCAGCTCTACCTCGCCGGTTACGGCCTGGAGCTGGACGATCTGAAGGCGTTCCGCACCTGGGGCTCGAAGACCCCCGGCCACCCCGAGTACGGCCACACGCACGGCGTGGAGACCACCACCGGCCCGCTGGGCCAGGGTGTCGCCAACGCGGTGGGCATGGCGATGGCCGCCCGCTACGAGCGCGGCCTGTTCGACCCGGACGCGCCCGAGGGCAGCTCGCCCTTCGACCACCACATCTACGCCATCGCCGGTGACGGCTGCCTCCAGGAGGGCATCTCCGCCGAGGCCTCCTCGCTCGCGGGCCACCAGAAGCTCGGCAACCTCGTCATGCTGTGGGACGACAACCACATCTCGATCGAGGGCGACACCGAGACCGCGGTCTCCGAGGACACCTGCAAGCGCTACGAGGCCTACGGCTGGCACGTCCAGCGGGTGGCTCCGAAGGCGAACGGCGACCTGGACCCCGAGGCGCTCCACCACGCCATCGAGGCGGCCAAGGCCGAGACCGGGCGCCCGTCGTTCATCGCGATGCGCTCGATCATCGCCTGGCCGGCCCCCAACGCCCAGAACACCGAGGCCGCGCACGGCTCGGCGCTGGGCGAGGAAGAGGTCGCGGCCACCAAGCGCGTCCTCGGCTTCGACCCCGAGAAGTCCTTCGAGGTCCCCGAGGAGGTGCTCGCGCACACCCGCGCCGCACTCGACCGCGGCCGTGACTTCGAGAAGGAGTGGGACAAGCGGTTCGCCGACTGGCGCACCACCCACCCCGAGCACGCCGCGGAGTTCGACCGGGTCGCCGCGGGCGAGCTGCCCGCGGGCTGGGAGGAGCACCTCCCGTCGTTCGAGACCGGCAAGTCGGTTGCCACCCGCGCCGCGTCCGGCAAGGTGCTGCACGCGCTCGGCGCGGTCATCCCCGAGCTGTGGGGCGGCTCCGCCGACCTGGCGGGCTCGAACAACACCACGATCGACAAGACCTCGTCGTTCCTGCCCGAGGGCAACCCGCTGCCGGGCGCGGACCCGTACGGCCGCACGATCCACTTCGGTATCCGCGAGCACTCCATGGCCGCGGAGATGAACGGCATCACGCTGCACGGCAACACCCGGGTCTACGGCGGCACCTTCCTGGTGTTCTCCGACTACATGCGCAACGCCGTCCGGCTGTCCGCGCTGATGCACCTGCCGGTGACGTACGTGTGGACGCACGACTCCATCGGCCTGGGCGAGGACGGCCCGACCCACCAGCCGGTCGAGCACCTGGCCTCGCTGCGCGCCATCCCGAACCTGAACATCGTCCGCCCGGCCGACGCCAACGAGACCGCCATCGCCTGGCGCGAGATCCTCAAGCGCTGGACCAAGGAGTACGGCGTGGGGGCCCCGCACGGTCTCGCGCTGACC
Source organism: Streptomyces caniferus (assembly GCF_009811555.1). Classification (GTDB taxonomy): domain Bacteria; phylum Actinomycetota; class Actinomycetes; order Streptomycetales; family Streptomycetaceae; genus Streptomyces; species Streptomyces caniferus. The sequence goes on from NZ_BLIN01000005.1 coordinate 2,183,213, forward strand.
CGTCAGGGCGTGCCGACCTACCCGGCCGACGAGAACGCGGCCAAGGGCGGTTACATCCGGTTCGAGGCCGAGGGCACCGACGGCAAGAGCACCACGCCGCAGGTCGTGCTCATCGGTACCGGCTCGGAGCTGCAGCTCGCCGTCGAGGCACGCGAGCAGCTGCAGGCCGAGGGCGTCCCCACCCGTGTGGTGTCGATGCCGTCGGTCGAGTGGTTCGACCAGCAGGACCAGGCCTACCGCGACAGCGTGCTCCCGCCGTCCGTCCGGGCCCGGGTCGCCGTCGAGGCCGGCATCGGTCTGACCTGGCACCGCTTCGTCGGTGACGCCGGGCGCATCGTGTCCCTGGAGCACTTCGGTGCCTCGGCCGATGCCAAGACCCTGTTCCGCGAGTTCGGCTTCACCGCCGACGCGGTCGCCTCCGCCGCCCGCGAATCGGTCGAAGCCGCCGCGCGCTGACGCCCGCACACGACAAGTAGGAGATGCAGAACCCATGACAGACGCACTCAAGCGCCTCTCCGACGAAGGCGTCGCGATCTGGCTGGACGACCTGTCGCGCAAGCGCATCACGTCCGGCAACCTCGCCGAGCTGATCGACCAGCAGCACGTCGTCGGTGTCACGACGAACCCGTCGATCTTCCAGAAGGCGATCTCCTCGGGCGACGGCTACGAGCAGCAGGTCGCCGACCTCGCCGCCCGCAAGGTCACCGTCGAGGAAGCCATCCGCATGATCACGACGGCGGACGTCCGCGACGCCGCCGACATCCTGCGCCCGGTCTTCGACGCCACCGGCGGCCAGGACGGCCGGGTCTCCATCGAGGTGGACCCGCGCCTGGCGCACCACACCACCCCGACCATCGCCGAGGCCAAGCAGCTGGCCTGGCTGGTGGACCGCCCGAACACGCTGATCAAGATCCCGGCCACCAAGGCGGGCCTCCCGGCGATCACCGAGGTCATCGGCCTGGGCATCAGCGTCAACGTCACCCTGATCTTCTCGCTGGAGCGCTACCGCGAGGTCATGGACGCCTACCTGGCGGGCCTGGAGAAGGCGAAGGCCGCGGGCCTGGACCTGTCCCTGATCCGTTCGGTCGCGTCCTTCTTCGTGTCCCGTGTGGACACCGAGATCGACAAGCGCCTGGAGAAGATCGGCACGGACGAGGCCAAGGCCCTCAAGGGCAAGGCCGCGCTGGCCAACGCCCGGCTGGCCTACCAGGCGTACGAGGAGGTCTTCTCCTCGGAGCGCTGGGCCGCCCTCGACAAGGCCGGCGCCAACAAGCAGCGTCCGCTGTGGGCCTCGACCGGCGTCAAGGACCCCGCGTTCAAGGACACCCTGTACGTCGAGGACCTGGTCGCCCCGGGCACGGTCAACACCATGCCGGAGGCCACCCTGGAGGCCACCGCCGACCACGGCTCGATCACCGGTGACACCGTGCGCGGCACGTACGACGCCGCCCAGGCCGACCTGGCGGCGATCGGGAAGCTCGGGATCTCGTACGACGACGTCGTCCAGGTCCTGGAGGACGAGGGCGTGGAGAAGTTCGAGGCGTCCTGGAACGACCTGCTCAAGTCCACGGAGGCGGAGCTCAAGCGCCTCGCTCCCTCGGAGGGCTGATCTCCCTTGTCTGATGCACACGGAGCCAACCCGCTTCGTGACGCCCTGGACCGACGGCTCCCGCGTATCGCGGGGCCGTCGGGCCTGGTGATCTTTGGCGTCACGGGCGATTTGTCCCGTAAAAAGCTGATGCCCGCCGTCTACGACCTGGCCAACCGCGGTCTGCTGCCGCCGGGTTTCTCGCTCGTCGGGTTCGCCCGCCGCGAGTGGGAGCACGAGGACTTCGCGCAGGAGGTGTACGCGGCGGTCAAGGAGCACGCCCGGACGCCGTTCCGCGAGGAGGTCTGGCAGCAGCTGGTCCAGGGCTGCCGCTTCGTCCAGGGCAACTTCGACGACGACGAGGCCTTCGAAACGCTGAAGGAGACGATAAACGAGCTCGACAAGGCGCAGGGCACCGGCGGCAACTTCGCCTTCTACCTGTCCGTGCCGCCGAAGTTCTTCCCCCAGGTCGTCCAGCAGCTGAAGAAGCACGGGCTGGCCGACCAGAAGGAGGACTCGTGGCGGCGCGCCGTCATCGAGAAGCCCTTCGGCCACGACCTGAAGAGCGCCCAGGAGCTCAACCGGATCGTCCACGAGGTCTTCCCGCCCCACGAGGTCTTCCGGATCGACCACTACCTGGGCAAGGAGACGGTCCAGAACATCCTGGCGCTGCGGTTCGCCAACACGATGTTCGAGCCGCTGTGGAACCGCAGCTATGTCGACCACGTCCAGATCACGATGGCCGAGGACATCGGCATCGGCGGCCGGGCCGGCTACTACGACGGCATCGGCGCCGCCCGTGACGTCATCCAGAACCACCTCCTCCAGCTGCTCGCGCTGACCACCATGGAGGAGCCCGCCTCCTTCGAGGCCGATGCGCTGGTCGCGGAGAAGACCAAGGTGCTGGGCGCCGTCCGGCTGCCCAAGGACCTCGGCAAGGAGACGGTCCGCGCGCAGTACGCGGAGGGCTGGCAGGGCGGCGAGAAGGCCGTCGGCTACCTCCAGGAAGACGGCATCGACCCCAAGTCCAAGACCGACACCTACGCCGCGATCAAGCTGTCGATCGACAACCGCCGCTGGGCGGGCGTCCCCTTCTACCTGCGCACCGGCAAGCGCCTCGGCCGGCGCGTCACCGAGATCGCGGTGGTCTTCCAGCGCGCCCCGCACTCCCCCTTCGACCGCACCGCCACCGAGGAGCTGGGGCAGAACGCCCTGGTCATCCGGGTGCAGCCGGACGAGGGCGTGACCGTCAGGTTCGGCTCCAAGGTCCCGGGCACCTCGATGGAGGTCCGGGACGTGTCGATGGACTTCGCCTACGGCGAGTCCTTCACGGAGTCCAGCCCGGAGGCCTACGAGCGGCTGATCCTCGATGTGCTGCTCGGCGACGCCAACCTCTTCCCGCGCGTGGAGGAGGTGGAGCAGTCCTGGCGGATCCTCGACCCGATCGAGGCCTACTGGGACAGGCACGGCAAGCCCGCGCAGTACCCGGCGGGCACCTGGGGTCCCACCGAGGCGGACGAAATGCTCGCACGAGACGGACGGAGCTGGCGTCGGCCATGAAGATCGATTTGACGGAAACCACGTCCAGCAAGATCAACAAGGCCCTGGTCGACGGACGCCGCGCGATCGGCACCCCGGCCATAGGCATGGTGCTCACCCTCGTCATCGTCACCGACGAGGAGAACGCCTACGACGCCCTCAAGGCGGCCAACGACGCGTCCCGTGAGCACCCCTCGCGCACCCTCGTCGTCATCAAGCGGGTCAGCCGGTCGCCGCGCGACCGCGCCAAGGCCCGCCTCGACGCCGAGGTGCGGCTCGGCACGGACGCCGGCACCGGCGAGACGGTCATACTCCGGCTCTACGGCGACGTGATCGACCATGCCCAGTCGGTGGTGCTCCCGCTGCTGCTGCCGGACGCCCCGGTCGTGGTCTGGTGGGCGGTCAACGCCCCGCTGGACCCCGCCAAGGACCCGCTCGGCGCGCTGGCCCAGCGCCGTGTCACCGACGCGTACGCCGCCGAGCAGCCCATCGAGGAGCTGTCGGCGCGCGCGAACACCTACACCCCGGGCGACACCGATCTGTCCTGGGCCCGCATCACGCCCTGGCGCTCCATGCTGGCGGCGGCGCTCGACCAGGCCCCGTGCACGGTCACCTCGGCCGAGGTGACCGGCGAGGAGTTCAACCCCAGCTGCGAGCTGCTCGCCATGTGGCTGGCCGACAGGCTGAAGGTCCCGGTCACCCGCAAGGTGTCCGGCGGCCCCGGTCTGACGGCCGTCCGCATGGAGTCCAGCGCCGGTGCGATCGTGCTGGACCGCCCGGACGGTTCGCTGGCCACGCTCTCGATGCGCGGCCAGCCCGACCGCGCGGTGGCGCTCAAACGGCGGGACACCGCCGAGCTGCTCGCCGAGGAGCTGCGACGGCTCGACCCGGACGAGATCTACGCCGGCTCCCTGAAGTACGGCGTGGACCGGATCGGCGACGGCACGAACGAGCAGTCGGCGGCCGGCGGGGACACACCGGCCCCGCCCGCGGCGAAGAAGGCCGCCAAGAAGGCGGCCGCCAAGTGAGCGCTCCGCAGGTTGTCGTCCACCGCGACAAGGAGCTGATGGCCAAGGCCGCGGCGGCCCGGCTGATCACGAAGATCGTGGACGCCCAGACCGCCCGCGGCTTCGCCTCCGTGGTCCTGACCGGCGGGCGCAACGGCAACGGGCTGCTCGCGGCCCTCGCCGAGGCGCCCGCCCGCGACGCCGTGGACTGGTCGCGGCTCGACCTGTGGTGGGGCGACGAGCGGTTCCTGCCGGACGGCGATCCGGAGCGCAACTACACCCAGGCCCGCCAGGTGCTGCTGGACAGCGTCCCGCTGGACCCGGCCCGGGTGCACCCGATGCCCCCGGCGGACGGCCCGTACGGCAAGGACGCGGATGCCGCCGCCGCGGCGTACGCGACCGAACTCGCCGCCGCCGCGGGCCCGGAGGACCACGGGCCGGTGCCCTCCTTCGACGTCCTGCTGCTGGGCGTCGGGCCGGACACCCATGTGGCCTCGCTCTTCCCCGAGCTGCCCGCCGTCTACGAGCAGGAGCGGACGGTGGTGGGGGTGCACGGCGCACCGAAGCCGCCGCCCACCCGTACCTCGCTGACCCTGCCCGCGATCCGCGCGGCACGGGAGGTCTGGCTGCTGGCGGCCGGTGCGGACAAGGCCAATGCCGCGGCCATCGCCCTCTCCGGTGCCGGAGAGGTGCAGGCACCGGCGGCCGGCGCACGGGGGCGCAGCCGGACCCTGTGGCTGCTGGACGAGGCGGCGGCGGCCCAACTGCCGCGCGGCCTCTACCCGCCGGCCTCGGCCTGAACGCCGCACCAGGGCAATGCCGAAGGCCCCGCACCCTTTGAGGGTGCGGGGCCTTCGGCGTCACCGCGGTCACCGGGCGGCGACTCGGGGGATCAACGCCCGCGCAGCGCCCGGTACGTGGCGACCAGGCCGGCCGTGGAGGCATCCAGGCCCGGCACCTCGGCGCCCTCCGTCAGGGCCGGTTCGACGCGCTTGGCGAGGACCTTGCCCAGCTCCACACCCCACTGGTCGAAGGAGTCGATGTTCCAGACCGCGCCCTGGACGAACACCTTCTGCTCGTAGAGCGCGACCAGCTGTCCCAGCACCGACGGGCTGAGTTCGCCGGCCAGGATGGTGGTGGTGGGACGGTTGCCCGGGAACGTCTTGTGCGGCACGAGTTCCTCGGCCACGCCCTCGGCACGCACCTCCTCGGGCGTCTTGCCGAAGGCCAGCGCCTGGCCCTGGGCGAACAGATTGGCCATCAGCAGGTCGTGCTGGGCGACCAGGCCCGGCTGCAGATCGTCCACCGGCCGGGCGAAGCCGATGAAGTCGGCCGGGATCATCTTCGTGCCCTGATGGAGCAGCTGGTAGTAGGCGTGCTGGCCGTTGGTGCCGGGCGTACCCCAGACCACGGGGCCGGTCTGCCAGGTGACCGGGTTGCCCTCGCGGTCCACGGACTTGCCGTCGGACTCCATGTCCAGCTGCTGCAGATAGGCGGTGAACTTGGAGAGGTAGTGGCTGTAGGGCAGCACGGCGTGCGACTGGGCGTCCCAGAAGTTGCCGTACCAGATGCCGAGCAGCCCCATCAGCAGCGGGGCGTTCTCCTCCGGCGGGGCGCTGCGGAAGTGCTCGTCGACGAGGTGGAAGCCGGCCAGCATCTCGCGGAAGCGCTCCGGGCCGATCGCGACCATCAGCGACAGGCCGATGGCGGAGTCGTAGGAGTAGCGGCCGCCGACCCAGTCCCAGAACTCGAACATGTTGTCCGTGTCGATACCGAACTCCGCCACCTTCTCGGCGTTGGTCGACACCGCCACGAAGTGCTTGGCGACGGCCTCCTGGCCGGCCCCCAGACCGGTCAGCAGCCAGTCGCGCGCCGAGGTGGCGTTGGTGATGGTCTCGATGGTGGTGAAGGTCTTCGAGGCGACGATGAACAGCGTCTCGGCCGGGTCCAGATCGCGCACCGCCTCGTGCAGATCGGCGCCGTCCACGTTGGAGACGAAGCGGAACTGCATGTCGCGGTGGGTGTAGGCGCGCAGCGCCTCGTACGCCATCGCCGGGCCCAGGTCCGAGCCGCCGATACCGATGTTGACGACGGTCTTGATGCGCCTGCCCGTGTGGCCCTTCCAGTCGCCGGAGCGGACCCGGTCGCTGAAGGTGCCCATCCTCGTCAGGACGTGGTGCACTCCGGGGACGACGTTCTCGCCGTCGCTCAGGATGGACTCGGAGGCAGGGGCGCGCAGCGCGACGTGCAGCACGGAGCGCTGCTCGGTGATGTTGATCTTCTCGCCGCGGAACATCGCCTCCCGCAGCTCCGCCACACCGGTCGCCGCGGCCAGGTCGCGCAGCAGCCCCAGCGTCTCGTCGGTGACCAGGTGCTTGGAGTAGTCCAGGTGCAGATCGCCGACCTGAAGGGTGTAGCGCTCGGCGCGCGCCGGGTCGCGCTCGAACAGCTCGCGCAGATGCACCTGCGCCATCTGCTCCCGGTGCTTGCTCAGCGCGGTCCACTCAGGCAACTGATCGAGCCTGCTGCGGCCTTCTGCGTTCATCTCGGACATCAGCCTTCTTCATCTCGTACCGGCCCCGCCACCTCCCAACCTAATTGATCAGCGCACGGTGGGGGCACCTCCCACTCGAGCGAAGCCGAGAGTGGTGGAAGGTATCTGTCCGCCGTCGGACGAGGCGCTGTCGGGCGCCTGAAGAACAGGTAGCAGCACGACGGTGCCCAGCGCCGGCAGCCCGGCGGCCGGCCGGTTCTCGACGACCACCACCAGGGTCGCGACCAGCGCACCGATACCGACGTCGGCCGGCGCCACCGACAGACAGAAGGCGCGCAGCACCCGGTCGCGCCACAACTGGCGCAGCCCGTCGGCGTTTTCGCGCCGGAGGGTGCGCCCCGCCGTGGCCGGGCGGGCGGACGGCGGGGCGGCGTGCGGAGAGGCGACCAGGGCCGCCGCGAGGAGGTACGTGGCGGCATCGGCGAGGAACGGCAGCGCGGCACCGAGCGCGATGAGCACCGGCGCCGGCGGCCCGCCGACGAACCGGCCGGTCAGCTCCTGACCGGTCATCAGGCGGGCATTGGCGAGGTCCAGCGCCTCCTGGGGCACCACCACCGGCAGCAGGGCCGTGGCGGCGTTGTCGAAGAGCGTCTGGAGGGTGGTGAGCGCGAAGGAGAGGGCGAGCAGCGACAGCGCCGTACCGCGCAGTGCGTCACCGAAACGGGAGACGGCGGCGGCGCCCCATAACCGGCCGAAGCCGCCGTGCCAGGTGAGCGCGCCGGCTCCGGCCGTGCCTCCCGCTTCCACCTCCGCCGTGCTCCGCGTCATGCCGCCGCCCCCGTCCGCCTGATGTGCTTACGGAAAACGGTACGGGCGACCACTGACAGTCGCCCTCGGGCAGCTTCCCCGGCCGTCTCCTCGGAAGCGGCCCGGTGCGGCTCGGCACGGCCGGGGCGGGAGGAAACCGCCGCTCGCGAGGGCGCACGAACGCGAACGGCCCGGCCGGAGGGCGGTGTGTCCCTCCGGCCGGGCCGGCCGGTGCGTGTGCGGGTCCGTCAGATCTCGCCGCGGAGCTTGGCGAGTGCCTCCGCGAGGATCGCCTCGCCGTCGGCGTCGCTGCGCCGCTCCCGGACGTAGGCGAGGTGGGTCTTGTACGGCTCGGTGCGCGGCGGGTCCGGCGGGCTCTCCCGGTCCTTGCCTGCCGGGAAACCACAGCGCGGGCAGTCCCAGGTGTCCGGAACCTGCGCGTCGCCGGCGAAGCTGGGCTGCGTCTCGTGCCCGTTGGAGCACCAGAAGGAGATGCGGGTGCGCGGCGCGGACTCGCCGCGCTCGGCCTCCCCCATCGGCCCCGCCCCGACCCGACTTCCTCGGATCGCGTTGCCACTTGCCACGGTCGTAACTCCCTGCGTAATGGTGCTGCACAGCCTCTCGCAGCAGCTGCGCTGCGGAACGCCCCAGTCTACGTAAGGCCCAACGCGCGTCCAGTGGCTGGAGTTACCCGTCCGAGGACGCCTCCCTCATGATAGGCCGCGTCTCCGACGCTGTGTCAGTTGCCGAGCTTCATCAGAATGCCAAGCACGACAATGCAGGCGAACCACAACAGACCGATCACGATGGTGATGCGGTCGAGGTTGCGCTCGGCGACCGAGGAGCCACCGACCGAGGACTGCATGCCGCCACCGAACATGTCGGACAGGCCGCCGCCCTTCCCCTTGTGCATGAGCACCAGCATCATCAGCAGCAGGCTGAAGACGATGAGGGCGATCGAGAACCCGATGACCACGGCTGGACCAACTCTCTAGGACTGACGGACGGACGTATGGATCACGATATCTGCACCAAAGGGTGCGGGGCCGGGGGCGGCGCTGCTGCACCGGTCCCGGCCCCGACAGGGTACGACGAGGGTTCCCCCTCGTCATAGCTGCTACTGGTCGCGGAAGCGGACGATCTTCACGAACTCGTCCGCGTCCAGCGCCGCGCCGCCGATCAGCGCGCCGTCGACGTCGGGCTGCGCCATGATCGCGGCGACGTTGCCGGACTTGACCGAGCCGCCGTACTGGATGCGGACCTTGTCGGCCAGCTCCTGGCTGTAGAGCTCGGCGAGGCGGCCGCGGATGGCACCGCAGACCTCCTGCGCGTCCTCGGGGGTGGCGACCTCGCCGGTGCCGATGGCCCACACCGGCTCGTAGGCGATCACGATGGTCTCGGCCTGCTCGGCCGGGACGTCCGCCAGGCCGCCGTCGACCTGGGCGAGCGTGTGCGCGACCTGGTTGCCGGCCTTGCGCACGTCCAGGCCCTCGCCCACGCACAGGATCGGGGTGATCCCGTTCTTGAAGGCGGCCTTGACCTTGGCGTTGCAGATCTCTTCGTTCTCGCCGTGGTACTGGCGGCGCTCGCTGTGCCCGACGGCCACGAAGGCGCACTTGAGCTTGGACAGCATCGCGCCGGAGATCTCGCCGGTGTAGGCACCGGAGTCGTGCGCCGAGATGTCCTGGGCGCCGTACTTGATCTTGAGCTTGTCGCCGTCGACCAGCGTCTGCACCGACCGCAGGTCGGTGAAGGGCGGCAGGACCGCGACCTCTACGGCGTCGAAGTCCTTGTCGGCGAGGGCGAAGGCGAGCTTCTGGACGTGGGCGATGGCCTCGAGGTGGTTGAGGTTCATCTTCCAGTTGCCCGCCATCAGCGGGGTACGGTCAGTCACGTTGTTCAGTCCTCCAGAGCGGCAAGGCCGGGGAGCGTCTTGCCTTCGAGGTATTCGAGGCTGGCGCCGCCGCCGGTCGAAATATGGCCGAATGCATTCTCGTCGAAGCCCAGCAGGCGCACGGCAGCGGCCGAGTCACCGCCGCCGACGACGGTGAAGGCGTCCGAGTCCAGCAGACCCTGCGCGACGGCCTTGGTGCCGCCGGCGTAGTCGGGGTGCTCGAAGACGCCCATCGGACCGTTCCAGAAGACGGTGCCCGCGTCGGCGAGCTTCGCGGCGTAGAGCTCGCGGGTCTTCGGGCCGATGTCCAGGCCCTCCTTGTCGGCCGGGATGGCGTCCGCGGCGACGATGTCGGGGTTCGCCGGGGCCTTGGTCTTCAGGTCCGGGAACTCGGCGGAGACCAGCACGTCGACGGGGAGGACGAACTCCACACCGCGCTTCTCGGCCCGTGCCAGGTACTCCAGGCAGACCGGGACCTGGTCCTCCTGCAGCAGCGAGATGCCGACCTCGTGGCCCTTGGCCTTGAGGAAGGTGTACGCCATGCCGCCGCCGACCAGGATGCGGTCGGCCTTCTCGACGAGCTGGTCGATGACGGCCAGCTTGTCGGAGACCTTGGCACCACCCAGCGCGACGACGTAGGGGCGCTTGACGTTCTCGGTGAGCTTCTTGAGGACGGCGACCTCGGCCGCGATCAGGTCACCGGCAGCATGCGGAAGGCGCTGGGGCAGGTCGTAGACGGAGGCGTGCTTGCGGTGCACGGCGCCGAAGCCGTCGCCCACGTACAGGTCGGCGAGGGCGGCGAGCTGGTCGGCGAAGGCGCCGCGCTCGGCGTCGTCCTTGCTGGTCTCGCCGGCGTTGAAGCGGAGGTTCTCCAGCACCGCCACCTGACCGTCGGCGAGGCCCTCGGTCACGGAGCGGGCGGAGTCCCCCACCGTGTCGGTCGCGAAGGCCACGTCCTGCCCGAGGATCTCCCCCAGCCGCCGGGCCGCGGGGGCCAGCGAGAAGGCCGGGTCCGGGGCGCCCTTGGGACGGCCCAGGTGCGAGGCGACGATCACCTTGGCGCCGCGCTCGACGAGCTTGGCGATCGTCGGGGCGACGGCGCGGATCCGGCCGTCGTCGGTGATGGTGGTGCCGTCCAGCGGCACGTTCAGATCAGCGCGGACAAAGACGCGCTGTCCGGCGACCTGGAGGTCGTCGATCGTCTTCATGAGGAAGTGACTCCGTTTGCGTAGGTCGGTCACGGGACGGGGCCCGTACGACGCATCTTCGCGTCATACGAGCCCCGTCCTCACATCTCGGTGCCTCGGGTGTCAACCAGTGGTCAGAGCTGGCCGCCGACGAAGGTGGTCAGGTCCACCAGGCGGTTGGAGTAGCCCCACTCATTGTCGTACCAGCCGACGACCTTGACCTGCTTGCCCTGCGACATCGTCAGGGAGGAGTCGAAGGTGCAGGAGGCCGGGAAGTTCACGATGTCCGAGGAGACGATCGGGTCCTCGGTGTACTCGAGAATGCCCTTGAGCTGACCCTCGGCGGCCTTCTGGAACGCGGCGTTGATCTCGTCCTTGCTGACCTCGCGGTCGAGCTCCAGCACCAGGTCGGTGACCGAACCGGTGGGGACCGGGACGCGCATGGCGATGCCGTCCAGCTTGCCCTTGAGCTGCGGGAGGACCAGGGCGGTGGCCTTCGCGGCACCGGTCGAGGTCGGGATGATGTTCTCCGCGGCGGCCCGGGCGCGACGCAGGTCGCTGTGCGGGAAGTCCAGGATGCGCTGGTCGTTGGTGTACGCGTGGACCGTGGTCATCAGGCCCTTGACGATGCCGAAGTTCTCGTCGAGCACCTTCGCCATCGGCGCCACACAGTTGGTGGTGCAGGAGGCGTTGGAGATGACGTGGTGCTTGGCCGCGTCGTACTTGTCGTTGTTGACGCCCATCACGATCGTGATGTCCTCGTCCTTGGCGGGCGCGGAGATCAGGACCTTCTTGGCGCCGGCCTGGATGTGCTTGTCGGCGTCGGCCTTCTTGGTGAAGATGCCGGTCGACTCGATGACGATGTCGGCGCCGAGCTCGCCCCAGGGGAGGTTCGCCGGGTCGCGCTCGGCCATCGTCTTGAAGGTCTGGTTGCCGACCGTGATGGTGTCGTCGGTGTGGCTGACGTCCTGCTTGAGGCGACCCAGAATGGTGTCGTACTTCAGCAGGTGAACCAGGGTGGCATTGTCGGTCAGGTCGTTGACACCGACGATCTCGATGTCCGCCCCCTGCTCCAGGAGCGCGCGGAAGTAGTTACGACCAATGCGGCCGAATCCGTTGATGCCTACGCGGATCGTCACGAACCGATCTCCTCGTTAGGTACGCCGATGGGTCACCGGCGAGCTGTATGGGCTGTCCCCGACCGCCTCCGACCCTACCCCCAATAAGAGACGTACGTGACATTGACAAACGGGCCTCGATACCCTCAAACGAGCGCCCCCTGTCGCGTCCTTCGGCACCCGCCCGCGCCGCTCCCGACAGCACCGATCCGGGAGTGACACGAGGGCGTGAGAAGGACACCGGGGGCGAACGCGACGCGGGTCGTCAGCCGACCATGCCCTCGGCGAGTTCCTCGGTGAGGTTGGACTCCGTGCCGGGGATGCCGAGGTCCTGGGCGCGCTTGTCGGCCATCGCCAGCAGCCGGCGGATCCGGCCGGCGACGGCGTCCTTGGTCAGCGGCGGGTCGGCGAGGGCGCCCAGCTCCTCCAGGGAGGCCTGCTTGTGCTCCATGCGCAGGCGGCCGGCCGCCGCGAGGTGCTCGGGCACCTCCTCGCCCAGGATCTCCAGGGCCCGCTGCACCCGGGCGCCGGCGGCGACCGCGGCGCGCGCCGAGCGGCGGAGGTTGGCGTCGTCGAAGTTGGCGAGGCGGTTGGCGGTGGCGCGCACCTCGCGGCGCATCCGCCGCTCCTCCCACGCGAGCACCGACTCATGGGCGCCGAGCCGCGTCAGCAGCGCGCCGATGGCGTCACCGTCACGGACGACGACGCGGTCCACGCCGCGCACCTCGCGGGCCTTGGCGCCGATGCCGAGCCGGCGGGCGGCGCCGACCAGCGCGAGGGCCGCCTCGGGCCCGGGGCAGGTGACCTCCAGCGACGAGGAGCGGCCGGGCTCGGTCAGCGAGCCGTGGGCCAGGAAGGCGCCGCGCCAGGCCGCCTCGGCATCGCAGGTCGCGCCGGAGACCACCTGTGGTGGCAGCCCGCGGATGGGCCGGCCGCGGCCGTCCACCAGACCGGTCTGGCGCGCCAGCTGGTCCCCGCCGGCCACGACCCGGACGACGTAGCGGCTGCCGCGCCGCAGGCCGCCGGGGGCCATCACCACCAGGTCGGAGCTGTGCCCGAAGATTTCCAGGATGTCCTTGCGCAGCCGCCGGGCGGCGATGCCCGTGTCCAGCTCCGCCTCGATCACGATGCGCCCGCTGACCAGGTGCAGACCGCCCGCAAACCGCAGGATCGACGAGACCTCCGACTTCCGGCAGCAGGTCCGGGTGACGGGGAGCCGGGAGATTTCATCCTTCACCGCTGCCGTCATCGCCATGGGCCGATCCTTCCATGCATCCGAAAAATACGGTCGTACGCGGCTGCCAGCAGCTCCGGGTCGTGCCGGTCGGGGGCTCCCCCGGCGCTCGACCGGGCGTCGTCTCCTTGTGCGGCGACCGCCGCCAGCTCGACCTCGCTGCCGACCAGCTGCTTGGCGGCAACCGTCAGACCTTCGATGTCGGGCACGGCGGCCTTGTCGGCCAGCACCACGTCGAAGGCGAGTTTAGGGGCGTGTCGGGCCAAAACCTCCAAATGACGCTGCGGGGAGAAGCCATCGGTTTCGCCCGGTTGGGGCGCAAGGTTGAGCGAAAGGACCTTTCGGGCCTTGGTCTCCTCCAGCGCTTCGCGCAGCTCGGGCACCAGCAGATGCGGGATCACGGAGGAGAACCAGGAACCCGGTCCGAGCACCACCCAATCGGCGTCACGCACCGCGGCGACGGCCTCCGGGACGGCCGGCGGGTCCTCGGGGACCACATGGACGGACTGCACCTCACCGCGGGTGAGCGCGACGGTGGCCTGGCCGCGGACCGTGGTGATCGCGTCCGGACGGCCCTCGTCATGGCCCTTGACCTGGGCCTGGAGCTCCAGGGGCACCGCCGACATGGGCAGCACCCGGCCGTGCGCGCCGAGCAGCTTGCCGACCAGGTCGAGCGCCTGGACATGGTCGCCGAGCTGCTCCCACAGGGCGACGATCAGCAGATTGCCGACCGCGTGGTCGTGCAGCTCGCCCTCGCTGGTGAAGCGGTGCTGGATCACCCGGGACCAGGTCTGGCCCCAGTCGTCGTCGCCGCACAGTGCGGCCAGCGCCTTGCGCAGGTCGCCGGGCGGCAGGACGCCCAGCTCGTCGCGGAGCCGGCCGCTGGAGCCGCCGTCGTCGGCGACCGTGACGACGGCGGTCAGGTCACCGGTGATACGGCGCAGCGCGGTGAGTGAGGCGGACAGGCCCATGCCGCCGCCCAGTGCCACCACCTTGGGGGTGGCCCCCTTCGTCATACGGCCGCTGGGTACGAGGCGCCGGACCCTGCGCAGCCGTGGGGCACGCCCGCTCACTCGCGCCCCATGTCCCGGTGGACGACGACGGTTTCCACCCCTTCGGAGACCAGCCGGCGGGCGAGCTTCTCGGACATCGCGACACTGCGGTGCTTGCCGCCCGTGCAGCCCACGGCGATGGTCACATAGCGCTTGCCCTCACGGCGGTAGCCCTCGGCCACGATCCGCAGCAGCTCGGCGTAGCCGTCCAGGAACTCCTTGGAGCCCGGCTGGCTGAAGACGTAGTTGGAGACCTCGTCGTTGAGACCCGTGAAGGGGCGCAGCTCGGGGACCCAGTGCGGGTTGGGGATGAAGCGGCAGTCGATGACCATGTCGGCGTCGACCGGCAGGCCGTACTTGAAGCCGAAGGACATGACCGTGGCGCGCAGCTCGGGGACCTCTTCGCCGGCGAACTGGGCGTCCATCTTGGCGCGCAGTTCATGGACGTTGAGGCTGGAGGTGTCGATGACCAGGTCGGCGTCGCCGCGCAGCTCGCGCAGCAGATCGCGCTCGGCGACGATGCCGTCGACGATCCGGCCGTCGCCCTGGAGGGGGTGCGGGCGGCGCACCGACTCGAAGCGGCGCACCAGGGCCTCGTCGGAGGACTCCAGGAAGACGATGCGGCGCTTGACGTTCTGCGCGTCGAGGGTGGCCAGCGACTCCTTGAGGTTGGCGAAGAAGCGGCGGCCGCGGACGTCGACGACGACCGCGATCCGGGCGACGTTGCCCTGCGAGCGGGCGCCCAGCTCGACCATCGGGGCGATCAGCTCGGGCGGGATGTTGTCGACCACGAACCAGCCGAGGTCCTCCAGACACTTCGCGGCCGTACTGCGGCCGGCGCCGGACATCCCGGAGATGATCACCAACTCGGGGATCGCGGCGCTCTCGCCCTGGTCGGTCGTGCCCGTACTCACCTGTGCACCGTCTCTCTCGGTTTCCTGCGCTTCGTGCGGTGTGCTCATCGTTCCTGCCCCCGTTCTGCCGACAACGCGGCCGGTGGGGCCCCGTCATCCTCAATGATCTCTCCTGTGGCGGTGTTCACCGCGGGGGCGGACGGCGCCGCCCCGGCGAGCGCCGCGGCGACCGTCTCCGCGGTCTTGCGGCCGACGCCCGGCACCTCGCAGATCTCGTCGACCGTCGCGGCCCGCAGCTTCTTCACCGAGCCGAAGTGTTTGAGCAGTGCCTGGCGGCGGGTGTCGCCGAGGCCGGCGACGGCGTCGAGCGGCGAGGACTTCAGCCGCTTGGTGCGCTTGCTGCGCTGGTAGGTGATGGCGAAGCGGTGCGCCTCGTCGCGGACGCGCTGGAGGAGGTAGAGGCCCTCGCTGCTGCGCGGCAGCACGACCGGGTCGTCGTCCTCGGGCAGCCAGACCTCTTCGAGGCGCTTGGCCAGGCCGCAGACCGCGACATCGTCGATGCCGAGTTCGTCCAGGGCCCGGCGGGCGGCCGCGACCTGGGGGGCGCCGCCGTCGACGACCACGAGCTGGGGCGGGTAGGCGAACCGCTTGGGGCGGCCGTCCTCGTCGGTCGGGCGGCCGGCCAGGGGGTCCGTCTCCAGGTCGTCGGCGAGGGCCGTGACCGGACCGCTGCCGGGTGTGACGCCGGTGTCGGGTGTGACACCGCTGCCGTTGACGCCGGTGCCGTCCGCGGGGGCGTTCCCGGCCGGCTCCTCCGTCCACTCGCCGGACTTCTGCTTCTCCTGGAGATAGCGCTTGAAGCGGCGGCCGATGACCTCGTGCATGGACCGGACATCGTCCTGGCCCTGGAAGGTCTTGATCTGGAAGCGGCGGTATTCGCTCTTCCGGGCGAGACCGTCCTCGAACACCACCATCGAGGCCACGACGTCGTCGCCCTGGAGGTGGGAGATGTCGAAGCACTCGATGCGCAGCGGTACCGCGTCCAGGCCGAGCGCCTCGGCGATCTCCTCCAGGGCGCGGGAGCGGGTGGTGAGGTCGGAGGCGCGCTTGGTCTTGTGCAGCGCCAGGGCCTGCTGGGCGTTGCGGCCGACCGTGGCCATCAGGTCCTTCTTGTCGCCGCGCTGCGGGATGCGCAGCGAGACCTGGGAGCCGCGGCGCTCGGAGAGCCACTGCGCGATCGGCTCGACGGGCTCGGGGAGCGCCGGGACCAGGACCTCCTTGGGGACGGCGTCGCCCCGCTCCTCGCCGTACAGCTGCTGGAGGGCGTGCTCGACGAGACCGCTGGTGGTGACGGCCTCGACCTTGTCCGTCACCCAGCCGCGCTGGCCGCGCACCCGGCCGCCGCGGACGTGGAAGATCTGGACGGCGGCTTCGAGTTCGTCCTCGGCGACGGCGATCAGATCGGCGTCCGTGGCGTCGGCGAGCACCACGGCGCTCTTCTCCATGGCCCGCTTGAGCGCCCCTATGTCGTCCCGCAGCCGGGCGGCGCGTTCGTACTCCATCTCCTCGGCGGCCTTCTGCATCCGGCGCTCCAGGCGGCGGATGTACGCGCCGGTGCGGCCGGCCATGAAGTCGCAGAACTCCTCGGCGAGTTCGTGGTGCTCCTCGGCGGAGACCCGCCCGACGCAGGGGGCCGAGCACTTGCCGATGTAGCCGAGCAGACAGGGGCGGCCGATCTGCGCGGAGCGCTTGAAGACGCCGGCGGAGCACGTCCGTACGGGGAAGACGCGCAGCATCAGGTCGACGGTCTCGCGGATGGCCCAGGCATGGCCGTACGGACCGAAGTAGCGCACGCCCTTCTTCTTGGCGCCGCGCATGACCTGGACCCGCGGGAACTCCTCGTTGAGGGTCACCGCGAGGTACGGATAGCTCTTGTCGTCGCGGTACTTGACGTTGAACCGCGGGTCGAACTCCTTGATCCAGGTGTATTCGAGCTGGAGCGCCTCGACCTCGGTGGAGACGACGGTCCACTCCACGGCGGCCGCGGTGGTGACCATCGTGCGCGTCCGCGGATGGAGGCCGGCCAGGTCCTGGAAGTAGTTGGCCAGGCGCTGGCGCAGGCTCTTGGCCTTGCCGACGTAGATGACCCGGCCGTGTTCGTCGCGGAACTTATAGACCCCCGGCGAGTCGGGGATCTGTCCCGGCTTGGGTCGATAGCTGCTGGGGTCTGCCATGCACACCACCCTACTGACCGGGACCGACAATCACCGTTCCCGGACCATGCTCGTCCGCCACCGGCGGCGGCCCGGGCCGGGAGCGACGGGGCCGGCGTGCCGGGGCGGGCCGGCACCCCCCCGACCCGGCGCGCGGCCGGGCCCGGCACAACCGACCGTCCGCCCCGGCACGACGGCCGGCCCGCCCCGCCCCCGAACCCCTCAGCCGCTCCGCCGCCTGCGCAGCGCCGCCGAGGCGGACAGTGCCAGGGCGAGCAGGGCGGCGGTGCCCGCCACGGTCGTGGCGGCGATCACCGGGAGGCT
The DNA here is from genome assembly GCF_009811555.1 of Streptomyces caniferus. Taxonomy (GTDB): domain Bacteria; phylum Actinomycetota; class Actinomycetes; order Streptomycetales; family Streptomycetaceae; genus Streptomyces; species Streptomyces caniferus. The sequence continues at coordinate 2,200,524 of NZ_BLIN01000005.1, forward strand.
GTCGCCCGCGAGCGTGGCCGCCGTGACGGGCGGGGGGACGTGCGGCTCCCGCGGCCCGGCCCCGGCGGTGGCCGCCGGCCCGTAGCCGCCGGCCTCGCCGCGCCGGTCGTACGCGGAGCCGGGGAGCTTGTCCCCGTAGGCCCGCACCACCCGCTTCCGGTAGGCGGCGAGGGTGGTGCCGTGCGCGCCGACGGCCTTGCGGGCGTCCGGGTCCAGCGGCTCGACCCGGTCGCCGTGCTGTACGTACCAGGCGTCGATCTGCGGTTCCTGGAAGACCGTGCCGCCCTCGGCCCGCGCGGCCCCGGCCGCGGTGTAGCGGGTCTCGTCGTCGCCGGCGGCGATGTTGACGACCTTCCAGGCGGCGCCCCGCCGTGCGGTCCACACCGAAGCCGTGCGGCCGTCGCCCGCGACGGCCTTGCTGGCGAGGAACTCCAGGCGGGCGACGGGAGCGCCGTCGCGGCCGCGGACGAAGTCCGGTGACAGGACGTAGACGGGCACGGCGCCGCCCTCGATGTGCGGCGCGGCCTGCGCGGCGCCGGGAGCGGCGGCGGGCGCACCGCCGTGCTTCCGTTCGGCGGCGAAGAACCGGGCGACGGTCTCCAGCGTCGCGGGGTCGGTGGCCGCCGCGTGCGCGGCGGTGACGCTCGCCGGGGCGGGTGTCCGGGGCACGGGGACGGGTGCGGCCAGGGCGAGATGCGGGGTGAGGCCGAGGAGGACCGTGGCGGACGTGCCGGTGGCGACGGCGCGGAGGGCGGTGCGGACGGCGGTGCGCTTCGTCATGGCCTCAGGCTCCTATCCGGTACAGGGAGTGTGTCCAGGAGAAGGAGCTGCCGTTCACGTAGTAGTCGAAATCGCCCCAGTTGTAGCGATTGTTGGTCGACCATGGATCACCCCAGTACACCCAGTGGCGGTCCGTGTCATATCCGTAAATCACATGCATATGGCCACCCCCGGAGGACCACTGGATGCGGGTCTCGACGGGCCGGCCGGCGTCGATCTCGCTCCGCACGGTGTCGTCGCGGAGCCAACCGGCCACGTAGGAACCGGAGTTGATGCCCATCCAGGCGAAGGCGTTCTGCACATTGCCGAGAGTGGCTTGGTCATTGGGGCAGGCGGTGCCCTGCCCGCGGCCGAAGGCGGCATTGCAGAACTGGTTCTGGCTGTAGTTCCTGCCGTACCAGGCCGCGATGGTGTTGCCGGAGCCCGCCCAGCACCAGTTGGTCTGTTCCTGGGCCTGCATGGCGATGTCGAGGCGGTGAGTGGCACCGGATGCGGCGGCCGGCCGGGGGGCGGCGGCGTACGCCGGGGGCGCGACGGGGGTGGCGAAGGCGGCGGTCGTCCCGGTGAGCAGGGTCAGTGCGGCGGCGGCGAGCGCCGCGGCCGACAGCCCTCTGCGGCGGGAACGGCGTGCGTGGGGTGCACGGGTCATGGCGTTCCTCCGAACTTGGGCCTGTCTTCAAAATCCCGTCGTTCGCCCGCAAGGCAGGCGGGACTTTGACGACAGGCCCTAGGGGGGGGTGAGGGGGAGAGGAGCGCATCCGGATGCTGCTGAGGAGCATCAAGTGTTGTCGCAGGCAGGTCAACACGCTTGAATGCGGGATGACATGGGGGGTGTGGACGGACCGCTCCGCATGTGAACGGCCGGTGCCCGGCGTACTGCGGTGAACAGGCAGGCAGAGCGTGCAGCGTGCGATCCGGTTGTGAACGTTCACCCGCGCGCCGGAGGATGGAAGCAATGGCACAGAACACCCCCCGGTCGGCCGAGCTGGCCCAACTGCTGCGGACCGGGCCGTTCCATCTCGCGCTGCGCTCGGCGCTCACCGAACGGGGGCTCGCCCTCACCCGCGTTCAGCACAAGCTCGCCCAGCGCGGCATCACCATCGGGGTGACCAGCCTGAGTTACTGGCAGCAGGGCGCCCGGCGGCCGCAGCGCCCCGAGTCGCTGCGGGCGGTGCGCGCCCTGGAGGACGTCCTCGACCTGCCGGCGTACTCGCTGCACCGGCTGCTGGTCCCGGAGGGCGGCGCCCCTATCGAGGCCGAGCGGCCGCCCGCCCGCGCGTACCGCTCACTGATCGCGCCCGCCACCGCGCTGCAGCAGCTGTTCGCCGAGCTGGAGGCCCCCGTGGACGGCGGACTGCACACCGTGGGCCATCACGAACGGGTCCGGATCGGCCCCGAGCGCCGGCTGCTCGCCCGTGAATCGCTCCAGGTGGTGCGCGCCCACCGGGACGGCGTGGACCGCTATGTCGCCATCCACCGGGGCGAGGCGGGCTGCGATCCCTCCCGGGTACGGGTGCGGGCCGCGGAGAACTGCCGGCTGGGCCGGGTGCGCGGGCACGCCGAGGCCGGGGTGGTCGTCGCCGAGCTGCTCTTCGACGCCCGGCTGCGGGCCGGTGACACGCATGTCTTCGGCTACGCCTTCGAGGACGACAGCGGCGGCCCGAGCGCGGAGTACCTGCGCGGGTTCAGCTTCGCCGGCGGGCAGTACGTGCTGCAGGTGTGCTTCGACGAGGCGGCGCTGCCGGTGCGCTGCACCCGCTTCGCCCAGACCTCGGCGGGCGCCCCGCGCAGCGGCCGGCAGGAGCTGACGCTCAGCGGGCGGCACCGCGCCGTGCACCTCGTGGAGCAGGGGGTACGGCCCGGGATACTGGGCATCGCCTGGGACTGGGGGTGAGCCCCGGGGCGGCGCCGGCGGGCCGGGGCCTCAGCCCGCGATCAGCTTGCCGTCCTCGGCCTTGACCGGGACCTCGGGCAGCGGCTCGGTCGCCGGACCCTGGACGACCTTGCCGGTGGTGACGTCGAAGCGGCTGCCGTGGCAGGGGCAGCTGCCCTCCTTCTTCTCCACCTCGGCCAGGATGCAGCCGGCGTGCGTGCACTTGGCGCTGAAGCACTTGTAGGTGCCCTCGGCGGGCTGGGAGACGACGAGCCGGTCCTCGCGGTAGAGCTTGGCGCCGCCGACCGGCACGTCGGCGGCGGCCCCGAGGTCGACCGGCTTGTCGGGCACCGCCGAGGCGTTCGCGCCCGAGTCCCCCGGCGAGCAGGCCGCCAGACCGAAGCCGGCGGCGCCGGCGAGCGCGGCCCCCCGCAGCACGGTTCGGCGGGCGGGGGGCTGGCTCATGGCTGCTCCAGAGGTCACGGCGTCAGTGGCGGGCGGCTCACGACGATACCGGCACAGATCGCTCCGCTTCCGGCCGGGCCGGACGCCCCCGCAGCAGGTCCTGCTCGATCTCCTCCAGGCTGCGGCCCTTGGTCTCCGGCAGCAGCCGCTGCACGAAGAGGAACGCCAGCAGGGTCGTACCGGCGAAGAACAGGAAGTTGATGCCGGCGCCCCAGGCGTGCAGCAGCGAGGGGAACACCAGCGCCACGATCATGTTGAACAGCCAGTTGAAGAGCACGCACAGGCCGACCGCGGACGCCCGGATCCGCATCGGGAACAGCTCCGGCAGCATCACCCACTGCACCGGCCCCCAGGAGATCGCGAAGGACGCGATGTACAGCGCGATCCCCAGCAGGGTGAGCACGGAGAGCAGGGCGCCGTAGCCGAGTCCGGAGAGGTTGGTGACGGCCAGCAGCACCATCGCCGCACACATGCCCAGCGCGCCGCACAGCAGCAGCGGCTTGCGCCCCTTGCGGTCGATGAGCCGCATCGCCGGGAGCGTCATCAGCATGTTGAGGAGGCCGATGCCGACCTCGGCGAGGATCGCGCCGCCCGAGCCGAAACCGATGTCGGTGAGCAGGGTCGGCGCGTAGTAGATGATCGTGTTGATGCCGACGAAGTTCTGGAAGAGGACCAGCAGCATCCCCACGGCGAACACCGGACGCAGCCGGGGCGACAGCAGCCGCCGCAGGGTCAGCGGCTCGCTCTGCGCCCGCTCGGTGCGCTCGGCCCGCTCGATCTCCGCCAGCTCCTCCCCCGCCGCGCCGGCGTCGCCGCGCAGCCGGGTCAGCACCGTACGGGCCTCGTCGGCGCGGCCCTTGCCCACCAGCCAGCGCGGGCTCTCCGGCTGGGTGATGATGCCCAGCGCCAGCACGGCGGCCGGGACCACGCCGAGGCCGATCATCCAGCGCCAGGCCTCGGCGTCGGCCAGCAGGTAGTCGGTGACGTACGCGACGAAGATGCCGACCGTGACCAGCAGTTGCATCAGGGACGTCAGCCCGCCGCGCAGCTGCTTGGGGGCGAGTTCGGTGAGGTAGAGCGGGACGGCGACGGAGGCGATGCCGACGCCGATGCCGAGCACGAACCGGAAGGCGATCAGCGAGGCGGCATCGAAGGCGAAGGACGCGCCCAGCGTGCCGAGGATGAAGACCCCGGAGGCCGCGAGGATCAGCCGGCGGCGCCCCCATGAGTCGCTCAGCCGTCCCGAGAGACCCGCGCCGAGCATGGCGCCCACCAGGAGGCCCGAGACGACCAGACCCTCCAGGAGCGGGGTGAGGGGGATGTCGTTCTTGATGAAGAGCATGGCCCCGGAGATCACTCCGGTGTCATAGCCCCACAGGATGCCGCCGAGGGCCCCGAAGACCCAGATCAGTGCGTTCTTGATACGTGTGGGCACCGCGCTCAGCCCTTCTGCGGGGCGATGTGGATCTTGCGGCCGGTGCCCGCCCGGAACCGGGCCACCGCCTCGTCGAACCCGTCCAGCGGGTAGACGTCGCTGACCAGCGAGTCGATGTCCGCTGTGCCGAAGCCGGCGGCGAGCAGGTCGATGGCGGGCTGGAAGCTGTGGTGCACCGCCATCGAACCGATGATGTCGATCTCGTGGTGGTAGACGCGGTACGGCGAGAAGGACGCCGCACGCGCCGGGTCCGCGACGCCGAACTGCAGGAAGGTACCGCCGCGGCGCACCCGGCCCAGCCCGTCCTCGATGGCCGCGACGGCGCCGGTCGCATCGACCACGACCTCGAAGCCGGGCGGACGCCCGAGCCGGTCGGCGCTGGTCACCGCCGCGTCGGCCCCGAAGGACTCGGCGAAGGCCAGCCGCTCCTCGTTGAGGTCCACGACGGACACCGAGGCGGCGCCCGCGGTCCGTACGAGGGCGGCCATCATCAGGCCCATCGTGCCGGCGCCGTAGATCAGATAGTGCTCGCCGGACCGGCGCGGCAGCCGGTTGAGGCCGTGCACCGCACAGGACAGCGGCTCGACGAGTCCCGCCGCGGCCTCCGAGAGGCCGTCGGGCAGGACGTAACAGCAGCGCGCGGGGACGGCGACCAGCTCGGCGAAGCCGCCGGCGCGGGTGACGCCGATCGCGGTGTAGTCCTCGCAGAGGTTGCCGCGGCCGATCCGGCAGTAGTGGCAGGCGCCGCACGGCATGTTCGGGTCGACGGCGACCCGGTCCCCGACCGCCCGGCCGGTCACCGCCGCGCCCACCGCCACGATCTCGCCGGTCAGCTCGTGCCCGGGAACCAGCGGATAGACCGCGGCCGGCAGCTCACCGCCGAGGAGGTGCATATCGGTGCCGCACAGCCCACAGGACGTGACGCGCACGACCACCTCATCGGGCTCCGGGCGGGGGTCGGGCAGTTCGGCGACAGCGGTGCCGCCGGCCTTGCCCGGTGCGGTGACCACGAGAGCGCGCATCGGCGCCTCCTCACGACGTCGTGCGGGGATTGCGATGCCGGAAGGCAGCTTGGGCGTAAACGCTTACGCAAGCGTTTACGTTTCGGGCCGGGTGCTCGTAATGTGGTGGACTTCGCGGGAAGCGGCCGTGGGAGGCCGCGGCACCGACGGGGTGCCGCACGCTCGGGGAGGAAGAGCCGGATGACGACGATGACGGATGTGGCACGGCGCGCGGGGGTCTCCGTCGCGACGGTGTCGCACGTGCTGAACGACACCCGTCCGGTGCGCCCCGACACCCGCGCCGCGGTGCTCGGCGCCATCGAGGAGCTCGGCTACACCCACAACACCCTGGCCCGCTCCCTGGTCACCTCCCGCACCCGCTCGATCGGCCTGGCGGTCTCCGCGATCAGCAACCCGTACTTCACCGAGATCCTCCAGGGCGTCGAGGCCGGCGCCCTGGCGGCCGGCTACAGCCTGCTGCTCACCGATCCGCACGACGACCCGCGGCACGAGCGCACGGTCGTCCAGCTGCTGCACGAGCGCCGCGTGGACGGCATGATCGTGGCGCCGTCCGCGGAGCCCGCCGCGATGGTGGAGTATCTGGCCCGCCGCGAGGTGCCCACCGTGTTCCTGGACCGGCTGGTCGGCGACGACCACGACCAGGTGTGCGCCGAGAACTCCGGACCGGTGCGGCAACTGGTGGAGCATCTGGCCGAGTTGGGGCACACCCGGATCGGCCTGGTGGCCGGTCTGCCCGGCCTGAGCACGACCACCGAACGGGTCGAGGGCTACCGCGAGGGACTGCGCTCGCGCGGCCTGCCCTTCGCACCCGGGCTCCTCGCCGGCGGCAACTCCGAGGCGGCCGGCGCCCAGGACGCCACCCGCCGGCTGCTGGCCGCCCCGCAGCCGCCCACCGCGATCATCACCGCCAACAACGCGATGACCATCGGCGCGCTCCGTGCGCTGCGCGAGCTCGGCCTGGAGGTGCCCCGCGACATCGCGCTGGCCTGCTTCGACGACTTCTCGTGGGCCGATCTGTTCACGCCCCGGCTGACCGCGATCGCCCAGCCCAGCAAGGACATCGGGGCGGCAGCGGTCCGGCTGCTGCTGGAGCGCCTGGCGGAACCGGACCGGCCCCCGCGCACCGTCCGCCTCCCCTGCACCTTTGTGCACCGTACGTCGTGCGGCTGCGCCGAATCCGCCCCGGCCACGCCCCCGGCCGCCCAGGAAAGGAACCCCACCTCGTGATCGTCGTCGCCGGCGAGGCACTGATCGACCTCGTCCCCAGCCCGCAGGACACGTCCCCCTCCGTGGAGGGCCCGGGAGAAGCCCCCGCCGTGGACGGCCGGTTGCCGGCGCTGCTGCCGCGCCGCGGCGGCGGCCCGTACAACACCGCGGTCGCGCTGGGGCGGCTGGGCTCGCCCGCCGCGTTCTGCTCCCGGATCTCGACCGACAGCTTCGGCGAGGCGCTGCTCCAGGGGCTGCACCGCGGCGGTGTCGACACCTCCCTAATGCAGCGCGGCGGTGAGCCGACCACCCTCGCCGTGGCGGACATCAGTCCCGACGGGTCGGCGGGCTACGGCTTCTACGCGGACGGCACCGCCGACCGGCTCTTCACCCTGCCGCCGGCGCTGCCCGCCGCGGCCCGCGCGCTCTCCCTGGGCACCTGCTCGCTCGTCCTGGAACCGGGCGCGAGCGCGTACGAGTCCCTGCTGCGCCGCGAGGCCCGGCGCGGTGTCTTCACGGCGCTCGACCCCAACATCCGGCCCGGTCTGATCCCGGACCCGGACGCCTACCGGGCCCGTTTCCGCTCCTGGCTGCCCGATGTCGCCCTGCTGAAGCTGTCGGAGGAGGACGCCCTGTGGCTGGCCGGGGCCGGGGCCGGCGCCGCGCCGGGCGGCACGTGGGAGGCGGTCACCGCGGCGGCGAAGGAGTGGCTGGGCGCGGGGCCCGCGGCGATCGTCCTCACCCGTGGGGGCGACGGTCTGACGGTGCTGACGCGGGACGGCGGGGAGCTGACGGTCCCCGGCGAGCGGGTCACCGTCGTCGACACCATCGGGGCCGGCGACACGGTCAACGCCGCGCTCCTGCACCGCCTGGACGCCCACGACGCCCTGTCGTACGCCGCCGTCGCGGCGCTCGGTGACGACGACTGGTACGACATCCTGCGCTTCGCCGCCCGCGCGGCCGCCGTCACCTGCTCCCGCGCGGGAGCGGAACCCCCGTTCGCCACGGAGCTGGCGGCGTAGCGGCGAAAGGGGCCACGGCGCCGGGCGGGGGGACAACGGCCTGGGGACGCGGCGGCCCGGCGGGAAGCGGCGACCACCGTGGATCCGCGGCCCGGCGGGGCTCCGTCGTCCAGTCCTCCGCACCGAAGCGGGCCGCCACCACTCCCCGTACGGAGAAGCGGTGACGGCCCGGCCGGGTCCGTCCGGCGACGTCAGGAGGCCTTGCGGGCCCGCGCCGTCGTCTTCTTGGCCGCGGTCTTCTTAGCGGCCGTCGTCGCGGCAGTCTTCTTCGCCGCGGCCTTCTTGGCCACCGGCTTCTTCGCGGTGGCCCCTGTCGGCGCGGCATCGCTGACGCGGTCGCCGAGGATCTCCCGCAGGAACTTGCCGGTGTGGCTGGCCGGGATCGACGCGACGCCCTCCGGGGTGCCCTCGGCGACGACCAGGCCGCCGCCGTTGCCGCCCTCGGGGCCCATGTCGACGACCCAGTCCGCCGTCTTGATCACATCGAGGTTGTGCTCGATGACGATCACCGTGTTGCCCTTGTCCACCAGGCCGGACAGCACATTGATCAGCTTGCTGATGTCGTCGAAGTGCAGACCGGTGGTCGGCTCGTCGAGGACGTAGACCGTGCTGCCCGTCGAGCGCTTCTGGAGCTCGCTGGCCAGCTTGACGCGCTGCGCCTCACCGCCGGAGAGCGTCGGCGCGGACTGGCCGAGCCGGACATAGCCGAGGCCGACCTCGTTGAGCGTCTTGAGATGCCGGGCGATGGTCGGCACCGCCTCGAAGAAGCTCAGCGCCTCCTCGATGGGCATGTCCAGCACCTCGGCGATGGACTTGCCCTTGTAGTGGACCTCCAGCGTCTCCCGGTTGTAGCGCGCGCCATGGCAGACCTCGCACGGCACATACACATCCGGCAGGAAGTTCATCTCGATCTTGATCGTGCCGTCGCCGGAGCAGTTCTCGCAGCGGCCGCCCTTGACGTTGAAGGAGAAGCGCCCCGGCAGGTAGCCGCGGACCTTGGCCTCCATCGTCTCCGCGAAGAGCTTGCGAACATGGTCGAAGACGCCGGTGTAGGTGGCCGGGTTGGAGCGCGGGGTGCGGCCGATCGGCGACTGGTCGACATGCACGACCTTGTCCACCAGGTCGTCACCGGCCACCCGGGTGTGCCGGCCCGGCACCGACTTGGCGCCGTTCAGCTCGCGCGCCAGGTGGGTGTAGAGGATGTCGTTGACCAGCGTCGACTTGCCGGATCCGGAGACGCCGGTGACGGCGGTGAACACCCCGAGCGGGAAGGAGACGTCGATGTCGCGGAGGTTGTTCTCCTTCGCGCCGTGGACCGTCAGCTGCCGGGAGGGGTCGGCGGGCCGCCGGATGTCCGGGGTCGCGATGGACTTCTTGCCGGAGAGGTACTGGCCGGTGATCGACTCCTTGGTGGCCAGCAGCTGCTTCATCGGGCCGCTGTGCACGACCTTGCCGCCGTGCTCGCCCGCACCGGGGCCGATGTCCACGACCCAGTCCGCGACCTTGATGGTGTCCTCGTCGTGCTCGACGACGATCAGGGTGTTGCCCATGTCGCGCAGCCGCACCAGGGTCTCGATCAACCGGTGGTTGTCGCGCTGGTGCAGACCGATCGACGGCTCGTCCAGGACGTAGAGCACGCCCACCAGGCCGGAGCCGATCTGGGTGGCGAGGCGGATGCGCTGGGCCTCGCCACCGGAGAGGGTGCCGGCCGCGCGGTTCAGCGAGAGGTAGTCCAGGCCGACGTCGACCAGGAACTTCAGCCGCTCGTTGACCTCCTTGAGGACCCGCTCGGCGATCTTCTTCTCGCGGGCGGTGAGCCTCATGTCCCGCAGGAAGTCGGCGCAGTCGCTGATCGACATGGCCGCGACATCGGCGATCGACTTCTCCTGGACCGTGACGGCGAGCACGATCGGCTTCAGCCGGGTGCCCTCACAGGTCGGGCAGGGCACCTCGCGCATATAGCCCTCGAAGCGCTCCCGGCTGCTGTCGCTCTCCGCCTCGGAGTGCCGCCGCTTGACGAACGGGACGGCGCCCTCGAAGGGGGTGGTGTAGGCCCGCTGCCGGCCGTACCGGTTGCGGTAGCGCACCTCGATCTGGGTCTTGTGGCCGTTGAGCAGGGCCTTCTTGGCGCGGGTGGGCAGCCCGGCCCAGGGGATGTCCGTACGGAACCCGAGGGCGTCGGCCAGCGCGCCGACCAGGCGGCCGAAGTACTCCTTGGTGTGGCCGTGCGACCAGGGGTGGATGGCGCCCTCGTCGAGGGAACGGTCCTCGTCCGGGATGATCAGCTCGGGGTCGACCTCCATGCGCGTACCGATGCCGGTGCAGTCCGGGCAGGCGCCGAAGGGCGAGTTGAAGGAGAAGGAGCGGGGCTCCAGCTCCTCGAAGGAGAGATCGTCGTAGGCGCAGTACAGATGCTCGGAGTACATCCGCTCGCGCTGCGGGTCGTCCGCGTCCAGATCGACGAAGTCGAGGATCACCATGCCGCCGGAGAGCCCGAGGGCCGTCTCGACGGAGTCGGTCAGCCGCCGCTTGGCGGTCTCCTTGACCGTGAGGCGGTCGACGACCACCTCGATGGTGTGCTTCTCCTGCTTCTTCAGCTTCGGCGGCTCGGAGAGCTGGATCGTCTCCCCGTCGACCCGGGCCCGGCTGTAGCCCTTGGTCTGGAGGTCGGAGAAGAGATCGACGAACTCGCCCTTGCGCTCGCGCACCAGCGGCGAGAGCACCTGGAAGCGGCTGCCCTCGGGGAGTTCGAGCACCTTGTCGACGATGGCCTGCGGCGACTGCCGGGCGATCGGCCGCCCGCACTCGGGACAGTGCGGCTTGCCGATACGGGCGAAGAGCAGGCGGAGGTAGTCGTAGACCTCGGTGATCGTGCCGACCGTCGAGCGCGGGTTGCGCGACGTCGATTTCTGGTCGATCGATACCGCGGGGGACAGGCCCTCGATGAAGTCCACATCGGGCTTGTCCATCTGCCCGAGGAACTGCCGGGCATAGGAGGAGAGCGACTCGACATAACGCCGCTGCCCCTCGGCGAAGATCGTGTCGAAGGCGAGCGAGGACTTGCCCGACCCGGAGAGCCCCGTGAAGACGATGAGGGAGTCGCGGGGGAGGTCGAGCGAGACGTTCTTGAGATTGTGCTCGCGAGCGCCACGGACGATGAGACGGTCGGCCACGCCGGTCGGCACCTTTCTTGGAGGGGGGCGGAGGGCCGCGGCTCCTGCGTCCGCCGCGCGGTGGGTGAGCAGAGGCGACGGAGCGGAGCGGAGCCCCCGCCCCAGGGTATGGGGCCCGCCGCGGCACTGTCTTTGGGATGCCACACACGAGCCTATAGCACGCGCATTCGATTTAGAGGGCTCGCAAGTCCTCTTCACCCGAACGTGTGGCGGCCCCACAATCTTCCCGCCCCGCCACAGGCCCGTGCGCTGCAGGAACTCCCCCGTCAGACGAGACCGGACAGCGCCCGCTCCAGCGCATCGAACGTGCGCCGCAGCACCTCCGCCTGCCCAACGGCCACCTCGTCCACCGGGTCACCCCCGAGCTGCCGGGCCACCGCTTCGGCGCTCGCCGCCCGGATCCCCGCGACGATCAGCGCCGCGGCCAGCCGGGCCTCGCGGCCGGGGCGGTCCGCGTCGCCGCCCGCCGCCTCGGCCAGCAGCGCGGCCAGTGTGTCCTCCATCTCCTCGACCGCCTCGCGGCCCCGCGCGCGCAGCGCCGGCGAGTCCAGCACCGTGCGCCAGAAGTGCTCGAACCCCTCCCCCACGGCGGCCAGCGGATGCCGCTCGGCCAGCAGCCCGAGGGCGAGCCGGCGCAGCGCGGCGAGCGGCGACTCGTCCGCACCGCGCCCGCGGACAGCACGGGTGATCAGCTCCCGGGCCTCGGGGACCCGGTCGAGGAAGAGGTCCTCCTTGCGCGGGAAGTAATTGAAGACCGTCATCGTGGACACCTCGGCGGCGCGGGCCACCTCGGCGACGGTGACATGGTCGAAGCCGCGCCGGATGAACAGCAGCGTGGCCTCGCCGGAGATCCGCTGCCGGGTGCGCAGCTTCTTGCGCTCGCGCAGTGTCAGCCGCCCCTCGTCCGCGGTGAAACCGGTCGCCTCCCACCGGCCGCCGCTCCCGCCGTCCGCCGCCGCGTCACCGCCGCGCCGCTCTTCGTCCGTGGCGCCGTCTGTCGTGCCGTCCGTCATGGCCGGAATCCTAGCCCCGATTTTAGTCACAACAAATTTATAGTGACTACACTTACCTTCCATGAAGCATGACGCAGACGTAGTAGTGGCAGGGGGCGGCCCGGTGGGGCTGATGCTCGCCTGCGAACTCGCACTGGCCCAGGTGTCGGTCGTCGTCCTGGAGCGGCTGACCGACGTGGATACGACCATCAAGGCGGGGGCGATCAACTCCCCTACGGCAGAGGCCCTTTACCGGCGCGGGATGCTGCCCGGCCTCGCGGCGGCACAGCGCGACGCGTACGAGAGATTCCGCTCGTTCCTGCGGCAGCGCCAGGCCGCCGGCGCCACCGGGGTGCGGCAACCGCCGAAGTTCGCCGGGCACTTCGCGGGCATCATGCTGCGCGGCGATCTGCTGGACGAGTCCGACCCCGACTTCGACGGCCTCGGCCCCGCCGCCGAGGCCGGTTTCGTCCCGCAGGAGGCACTGGAGCGGCTGCTCGGCGCCCGCGCCGCCGAGCTGGGGGTCGACCTGCGCCGCGGGGTGACCCTGACCGGCTTCGACGCCGACGAGGACGGTGTGCACGTCCACACCTCGGACGGGTCGCTGCGCACCGGCTGGCTGGCCGGCTGCGACGGCGGCCGCAGTACCGTCCGCCGGCTCGCCGGCTTCCCCTTCCCCGGCACGGACCCGGAGATCACCGGCCACCAGGCCGTCGTCGAGATGACCGGCGCCGATGCCCTGGGCGCCGGCTGGAACTTCACCCGGACGGGGACGTACGTCCACGGCCCCGTGCCCGGCCGGATCCTCACCGTGGAGTTCGACGGGCCCCCCTCGGACCGCGAAGCCCCCCTCACCGCCGAGGAGTTGCAGACCGCCCTGCGGAAGGTGTCCGGCGTCGCGGACGTCACGATCCATACGGTGCACTCGGCGACCCGGTTCACCGACAACGCGCGACAGGTACCCGACTACCGGTCGGGGCGGGTACTGCTCGCCGGGGACGCGGCGCATGTCCACTCGCCCTTCGGCGGACAGGGGCTGAACCTCGGCCTCGGCGACGCCATGAACCTCGGCTGGAAGCTGGCCGCCACGGTGCGCGGCTGGGCGCCGGAGGGGCTGCTGGACACATACACGGCCGAGCGGCACCCCCTGGGCGCATGGGTACTGGACTGGACCCGGGCCCAAGTGGCGCTGATGCGGCCGGAGTCGCACGCCCGGGCGCTGCGCGAGGTGATCGCCGAACTGACCGGGACGACCACCGCCGCCACCTTCTTCGCCAAGAAGATCTCCGGGGTCCTGCAGCGCTACGACCTGCCCGGCGACCATCCGCTGACCGGTCGCAGCGCACCCGACCTGGAACTCTCCGACGGCACCCGGCTCGCGGAGCATCTGCACGGCGGGCAGGGGTTGTTGCTCGATCTCGCCGAGGACGCCGGGGTGCGCCGGCGCGCCACCGGATACGGGGAGCGCGTACGGGTGCTCTCGGCGCGCTGCCCGGAGCGGCCCGGACTGGCCGGCCTTCTGGTGCGTCCCGACGGCTGTACCGCCTGGGCGGCGGACTCCCCCGGCGGGCCGGGCACCCCGGACGAGCTGGACGCCGCGCTGCGGCGCTGGTTCGGGACGCCCGGCGAAGCCGCGGCCTGACCCCGGGCCCCCGCGGGCGGCGCGGAGCGGCGTACCCGGCCGGCCGGCGTGCGCTGCCGCTCCGCCCGCGTACCCCCCGATCGGCGCCGGCCCACTCCCGAACCCGCCCCGACGGCGCTAGCGTCGGACCATGACCCCCACCGCGCCTGACTTCCCGCACGATGTGGCAGCCGTCCGCGAGGCCACCGACCGGCTCCTGGTCTCGGTGAGCAAACTCGACGACGCGGCGATCGGCGAACCGTCGCTGCTGCCCGGCTGGACCCGCGGCCACGTCCTGTCCCATCTGGCCCGCAACGCCGACGCGCTGGGCAACCTCCTCACCTGGGCAACGACCGGTGTCCGGACGCCGATGTACGCCGGCCCCGAGGCCCGCGAGGCCGATATCGAGCGGGGCGCCGACCGGTCGCTGGCGGCGCATCTGGAGGACCTCAGACAGTCCGCGGCGCGGTTCGACACGGCGATGGACGCCCTGCCCGAGGCCCGCCGGACCTACGAGGTCGAGATGCGCAACAACGTCGTCGAGCGGGCCGACCGGCTGCCCCTGCGCCGGCTGGCCGAGCTCGAACTGCACCATGTCGACCTCGGCGTGGGCCACACCGTCGACCAGCTGTCCCCCTCCTTCGTCGACAGCGAACTGGCCTTCCTGGCCACGGTCAAGTTCGCCGGTCACCCGGATCTGCCCGCGCTGGAACTCCGGGCCGACGACGGCCGCCGGTGGCGCACCGGCCGTCTCGGCACCGGGCCGGGCGCCGAGGACGGGCCCGTGGTGGTGACCGGCTCCGCGGCCGCGCTGGTGGGCTGGCTCACCGGGCGCGGCGAGGGCGGCAAACTCGACAGTCACGGCTCCGTCCTGCCCGTGGTGCCGCCGCTCTAGAGTGGTCCCATGGGCTACAGCGGAGCAGTGAAGGTCGGCGGACCGGCCGACGTGCACGAGCTGACCGACCTGATGATCTCGAAGGTCGCGGTCGGTCCGATGGACAACAACGCCTATGTGCTGCGGTGCCGGGCGACCGATGAGCAGTTGCTGATCGACGCGGCCGCCGAACCGCACACCCTCCTCTCGCTGATCGGCGACAGCGGCATCCGATCCGTGGTCACCACGCACCGGCACGGCGACCACTGGGGGGCGCTGCGCGAGGTGGTCGATGCGACGGGTGCGCGGACCTATGCGGGGCGGTACGACGCCGAGGGCATTCCCGTGCCCACGGATGTGCCGGTCGAGGACGGCGACACCCTCACCGTCGGACGGGTGGAGCTGACCGCGCGCCACCTCGTCGGCCACACCCCGGGCAGCATCGCGCTGGTCTACGACGACCCGCACGGCGCCCCGCATCTGTTCACCGGGGACTGCCTGTTCCCCGGCGGCGTCGGCAACACCTTCGGCAGCGCCGAGAACTTCACCCGCCTGATCGACGACGTGGAGCGCAAGTTCTTCGGCGAACTCCCCGACGAGACCTGGGTCTACCCGGGCCACGGCAGCGACACCACCCTCGGCGCGGAGCGGCCGCAGCTCGCCCAGTGGCGCGAGCGCGGCTGGTAGCACGACGGCGGACTAGCGTACGGGCTCCCTCAGCGGCGGGCCCGTACGAGCGACGGCGCCCGGTTCCCCCGCCTCGTCGGAGGGGGGAACCGGGCGCCGTTTGCGCCGTGTCGGCGGCGGCGTCAGGCGTCGATACGCTCCTTGGCCGCCGCATCGGCCGCGGCCTGCTTCTTCGAGGCGCGCAGGCTGGTGATCGTCGTGACGACCAGGACGGCGCCGATGACGCCCAGCGAGACCGGAATGCTGATCTCCGGAACGGCCACACCGGACTCGTGCAGGGCGTGCAGCACCAGCTTCACGCCGATGAAGCCCAGGATGACCGACAGGCCGTACGAGAGGTGGACCAGCTTCTTCAGCAGGCCGCCGATCAGGAAGTACAGCTGCCGCAGACCCATCAGGGCGAAGGCGTTGGCGGTGAAGACGATGTACGGGTCCTGGGTGAGGCCGAAGATCGCCGGGATGGAGTCCAGGGCGAAGAGGACGTCGGTGGTGCCGATCGCCAGCATGACGATCAGCATCGGCGTCATCAGCCGCTTGCCGTTCTCGACCACGAACAGCTTGGTCCCGTGGTACTTGTCGGTCGACGGGAAGCGCTTCTCGACCATCTTGAGGAAGCGGTTCTCCTCGAACTCCTCGTCCTCCTCCTCGGCGCGGGCCTCCTTGATCAGCTTCCATGCGGTCCAGATGAGGAACGCACCGAAGAGGTAGAACACCCAGGAGAAGTTGGCGATGATCGCGGCACCCGCGCCGATGAAGCCGGCTCGCAGCACCAGCGCGATCAGCACACCCACCATCAGCACCCGCTGCTGGTAGATCGTCGGGACCGCGAACTTCGCCATGATCAGGACGAAGACGAAGAGGTTGTCGACGCTCAGGGACTTCTCGGTGATGAAGCCCGCGAAGAATTCACCTGCCGGTGCGCCGCCGCCGAACAGCAGCAGCCCGAGGCCGAAGAGCGCGGCGAGCGCGATCCAGACACCGGTCCAGATTCCGGCCTCCTTGAGGGAGACCTCGTGCGGTTTGCGGCCACCGATGAAGAAATCGGCGGCGATCAGGACGCACAGACCAAGAATGGTCAGCGCCCACAGGGTCGGGGAAACGTCCACTGCTCCTCCGGCAGAGTCGTACGGCACTTACAGCGTCGTCGCTGCCGGAGGTCTCTTCCGCCCCGTTCCGCCCGATGGGTGAACGGGGCCGACGCCCCGGGATCTCGTCACACTCGCAATCCGTGATGACGGGTACGTCGTAGCGGGAATACTCCCCTCCGCACAAAGAAGCGTAAAGGAAGGACAATGAATAGTAAAGAGATAGGTAAAATACCTGGTCAGGAGGCTCGACGGGCAGCCGTGACGCGGCTCAGCACCTGGCGCACCACCTGACTCCCCTTCGGAACGAGCGAGGGCTCGTACGTCCAGGCGTGACCGACCCAGGGGTCGGCGAGATGGGCGTCGGGTACTGGTGTGATCCGCAGCAGCGAGCGCCACAGCGGGTCCAGGACCGGGCCGTAGTCCCTGGTCCGGGCGCGGTCGGCGACCATCATCAGATGCACGCCGACGGCCGGCCCCTCGTCGGCGAGGTAGCGGAGCCGGGTGAGGGCGCGGTCGTCGAAACCGTGCGGGAAGTCGTGCACGATCAGCAGCTGGTCGGCGGGGTCGAGATCCGGTGGGAGAGAGTCCGCGGCGCGGTGGCGCACGGCCATCTGGACGAGTTCCACCCGGCGGGTCAGCGTCTCCAGCACCGAGGTCACGCCCTGCGGGCCGGGCACCGGGGCGGCGGACAGCGCACCGCTCTCCACCAGCGGCGCGAGTGCGGGCGCGGCGGTACCGCCCGGGTCGATGACCTGGACCGCGAAGTCACCGGCGGGGTGGATGGCCAGCAGCCGGGCGGCGATCGCCACGGCCGTCTCCATGGCCAGCCGGCGCAGCTCGGCCTCGTCGGGCGGCCCGTCCGTCAGCGCACTGCCCAGTTCCCGCCGGGCGATGTCGCGCCCGGGGTCGTGGCCGGCGCTCAGGGCGTAGGCGTCGGGTCCGCTGTCGATCCACAGCCCGCGCTCCAGGGGGAGGCGCACGAGCATGGGAATGCGCAGGTCCAGGACTTCCGGGAGGTGCAGATCGCCCAGGCGCAACGCCATCGGGCGCTCCAGCGGGACGTGGTAGCCCTGCCAGACGGGGTTGTCCCAGCGGGCGAAGGCGGGCGGCAGGGCGGGCTCGACGACCGCCGACTCGGCCGCGAGCTGCGCGAGGTCACGGTCGAGGGCGGCGCGGGCCTGGGCGACGAGGGCGGCGTGCTTGTCGCGGGCGGTGGCGCGGGCGGCATCGGCGGCCGTGCCGAGGCGGTTGCGCGGGTCGGACAGGGCCTGGTCGAGCTCCTGCTCCAGGCGGGACTCGGCGAAGCCGGAGGCGCTGCGGTAGGCCGCGACCGAGCGGGCCAGGTCCTCGAACATCCCCCAGACCTGGTTGTAGAGCCGCTCCTCCATGCTCCAGCCGGCGGCGTCACCGGCCACGGGCTGCGGGGGGCCGGCGGGCGTCTCGGGGCTGCCGGGCGACACGGTCGCGGGGGCGGTCGGGGCGGGGCCGGCCGCGGCGGGAGTGCTGCGGCGCTTCGGGTGCCGGTAGTCGACGCGGCCGCCGCCGACGGGGTCGGGGGTGGGTGCGGGTGATGCGCCGTCGGCGTCGGGGCCGGTCTCCGCGCCGGTCCCTGGGCCGGTTCCGATCTCGGTTCCGGTCCCGGTCCCTGGGCCGGTTCCGGAGGGTGCCGGGCCGTCAGATGCGGGAGGGTGGGCGGGAGCCGGCCGGTCCGCGGCGGCCGGGCCGGCCGCGGGTCGTTCGGAACGGCTCGCCGCCACGGGGGCGGGCGAGGGGACCGCGCGGGCCTGCCCCCGGCTGATCGCGTCCTCGATCTCCGCGGCCAGCTCCGCCGCCTGCGGCAGGCCCTGGTCGCGCAGCATCGCCGTGAGGCCGTCGGCGTACCCCTGGCCCACGGCACGTACCTTCCAGGCACCCTGCCGGCGGTAGAGCTCCACGGCGACGACGGCGGACTCGGCGCCCAGGCCGGTGACGGTGTAGCGGGCGATGCCGGTGCCGTCGAGGCCGGTGACCGTGACGGAGGGCGCGGAGGATGTTCCGAAGGCGGTCGGGGCACCGATTCCGGTGGGCAGCGCCAGCAGCACGCTCACCCGGTGGACGGCGCCGGGCAGCGCGTCGAGATCCACCGCGATGCGGTGCTCGGCGGCCGCCTGACGGGGAACCTCGATGCCGGTGCGCCGGGGCGCGCCCGGGTGGGCCACCGCCTCGGCGCCGGCGAGCCTGCCCTGCTCGTCGCCGAGGGCGACCCCGGCCATGACGGCAGCACCCGCGGTCACCCGGATCTCCACCCGGGTCCGGTCCAGTGGATGGTTCTGCCCCCGGACCAGCTCGGCCGTCATCGTTGTTCCCCCTGGTGGTTGTGGCGTGCCCGGGCCGTACCCCGGGCACGGGCCCAGGGGGTCCGGCGGCGCGGCCCGGTACGCGCTGCCACGACGGTGGTGGTTACAGGTGCGGCAGGATCGCCGGCACGAGGTCCTGGAAGGTGCGGCCGACGGAGGGCTCGCCGATGGCGGTCATCTGCCAGCCGCCTCCCACACGGTGCACCTTGGACATGACCTGTGCGGTGTAGTTGCCGCCGCCGGTGAGGGTGTAGCGGGCCAGTTCCTGGCCGGTGGTCTCGTCCACCAGGCGGCAGAAGGCGTCCTGCACCTCGGCGAACGTCTGGCCGGTGAAGGAGTTGACGGTGAACACGATCTGGTCGATGTGCACCGGCACCCGCGCCAGGTCGACCAGGATCGCCTCGTCGTCGCCGCCCTGGCCCGCGCCGCCGACCAGGTTGTCGCCGGTGTGCCGGACCGCGCCGTCGTCGCTGACCAGGTGCTGGAAGAAGACGACGTCTATCGGCTTCTTGTCGGCGAAGAGCACCGCCGAGGCGTCGAGGTCGATCTCGCTGGTCCGCCTGCCGAACAGGCCACGGCGCGGCGCCGAGCGCCACCCCAGCCCCATCCGTACCGCGGTCAGGTTTCCTCCGTCGGACTTCTGCAGGCTGATGCCCTGCCCCTTGGACAAATTGACCGACACGCGCCGTCCCCTCTCTGTACTGTCCCCGCCCAGCTTTCCGGCGGCCCCTTCGACCCTATGCACGACGGCGGGCCGAGGGCGTACCGGACCCGCGTTTTGTGGCGCTTCTGCAACACACCGGGCACCGCTGGACACACCCCGCTCACGTGCGGCGATACCGCCCCGTTGGCGGGTGTGCCCTGGGCGGTGTGATCCGCCCGGGCCGAGCAGCCGCACACCGCCCCGGTGGTCCCCCTCGGCTGCTGCCGCTCCCCCTACTTCACCCCGGCCTCCCTCATTTGCCGCAGCTCCTTCTTCAGTTCGCCCACCTCGTCGCGCAGCCTGGCGGCGACCTCGAACTGCAGCTCGGCCGCGGCGGCCCGCATCCGCTCCGTCATCTCCTCGATCAGCTCGGCGAGTTCGGCGGCGGGACGGTCCGTCAGCGCCGCCCCCGCCTTGCCGCCCTTGCCCTTCGCGGCCTTTCCGCCGAGCGCCGGGACCGGCGCCTTGCCCTGGCCCTCCTTGGGCTCGGCGCCCTTGCGGTACCCCGTGCCCAGCAGCTCCCGGGTGTCGATCTCCTCGCGGGCGAGGGTGGCGACGATGTCGCCGATCTTCTTGCGGAGCGGCTGCGGGTCGATGCCGTTCTCCTTGTTGTACGCCAGCTGCTTCTCCCGGCGGCGGTTGGTCTCGTCGATGGCCTTCTCCATCGCCGGGGTGACCTTGTCGGCGTACATGTGCACCTGACCGGAGACGTTGCGCGCCGCACGTCCGATGGTCTGGATGAGCGCCGAACCGGACCGCAGGAAGCCCTCCTTGTCGGCGTCCAGAATGGCCACCAGGGAGACCTCGGGCAGGTCGAGGCCCTCACGCAGCAGGTTGATGCCCACCAGGACGTCGTACTCACCCGATCGCAGCTCACGCAGCAGCTCCACCCGGCGCAGGGTGTCCACGTCGCTGTGCAGATAGCGGACCTGGATACCGAGCTCCAGGAAGTAGTCCGTGAGGTCCTCGGCCATCTTCTTGGTGAGGGTGGTGACGAGGATGCGCTCGTCCTTGTCCGTACGCGTACGGATCTCGTGCACCAGATCGTCGATCTGCCCGTCGGTGGGCTTGACCACCACCTCCGGGTCGACCAGACCGGTCGGCCGGATGATCTGCTCCACGAAGCCGTCACCCCTGGCGAGCTCGTACGAGCCCGGGGTCGCGGACAGATAGATGGTCTGGCCGATGCGCCCCAGGAACTCTTCCCACTTCAGCGGCCGGTTGTCCATGGCGGACGGCAGCCGGAAACCGTGCTCGACGAGGGTGCGCTTCCGGGAGGCGTCGCCCTCGTACATGGCGCCGATCTGCGGGACCGTGACATGCGACTCGTCGATGACCAGGAGGAAGTCCTCCGGGAAGTAGTCGAGGAGGGTGTTGGGCGCGGAGCCGGGCTCGCGGCCGTCCATGTGCATCGAATAGTTCTCGATGCCCGAGCAGGAGCCGATCTGACGCATCATCTCGATGTCGTAGGTGGTGCGCATCCGCAGCCGCTGGGCCTCCAGATGCTTGCCCTGCTTCTCCATCGTGGCGAGGCTGTCCGCCAGCTCGGCCTCGATCCCGGCGATGGCCCGCTCCATGCGCTCCGGACCGGCGATGTAGTGGCTGGCCGGGAAGACGTACAGCTCCCGGTCGTCGCTGATGACCTCGCCGGTGAGCGGATGGAGGGTGGACAGCGCCTCGATCTCGTCGCCGAACATCTCGATCCGCACGGCCAGCTCTTCGTACACCGGGAAGATCTCGATGGTGTCGCCGCGCACCCGGAAGGTGCCGCGGGTGAAGGCCACGTCGTTGCGCGTGTACTGGATGTCGACGAAGCGGCGCAGCAGCGCGTCCCGGTCGAACTCGTCGCCGACCTTCAGCGGCACCATGCGGTCGACGTACTCCTGCGGCGTACCCAGACCGTAGATGCAGGACACCGAGGCGACCACGACGACATCACGCCGGGTGATCAGCGAATTCGTCGCGGAGTGCCGCAGCCGCTCGACCTCCTCGTTGACCGAGGAGTCCTTCTCGATGTACGTATCGGACTGCGGGACGTACGCCTCGGGCTGGTAGTAGTCGTAGTAGGAGACGAAGTATTCGACCGCGTTGTTCGGCAGCAGCTCTCGGAATTCGTTGGCGAGCTGGGCCGCGAGGGTCTTGTTGGGCGCCAGGACGAGCGTCGGGCGCTGCAGCTTCTCGATCATCCACGCGGTGGTCGCCGACTTGCCGGTGCCGGTCGCGCCGAGCAGGACGACATCCTTTTCACCCCCGCGGATACGCCGCTCGAGTTCGGCGATGGCCGTGGGCTGGTCGCCACTGGGCTGGAAGGGGCTGACGACCTCGAAGGGCGCCACCGTGCGTTCGATGCTTGATACGGGCCGCATGGGATCCACCGTACGACTCGGCACTGACAATCGACGCAGCCAGCGCCCTGACCTGCGGTTGCGCGGTGTGCGGCGGCACCGGCGGGCGGGGGCAGGGCCGGCGATCGGTCGGGAGCTCCGGCCGGCAGGAGGCGACGCGGGCGGCACGGGAGCAGGGGATGACGCGGGCGACGGGGGACGCGTGGCACGACGCGGCGCGGCGCGGGCGATGAACGCAGTGGGCGACAGGCGCGCGGACGACGGACGCGCGGGCCACGCGCGACGCCGAGCGCGGGACACCGCAGGGCCATGGCCCTCGGGCGCAGAAGCCGTACCGCACAAGCCGTACAGGAGAGCCGCCCGCTTCCCCCTCCGGCTCCGGACGGCCGGCCGTGAGCGCGACGCGCCGTGCGCGGAGCCGGCCGCGGCGGGTCGGCCCTTCGGGTGGTCGGCCAAAACCGTTCAGACGCACGAGGGGTGACGCATCATCGGCCAAGATGCGCGGATGCCGCGGCTCCGGCAAGTTGGACGGCGTCGGAGCGTACGTCTGTAGCACGGCTGATCCGGGCATCCTGCAACTGCGCGTCGCTCCAAACGGAAACCGGCCACTTCCCGTTCAGCGCCCGGCAACTACACGACCGCCTCCCGCTACGGCCCGGCTGCGAGCCTCTGCCCGTCCGACCCGGTTCACGTCACTTCACGTCAGCTCACGTCCACGACGTCACGAGGAGTCCGTATGCGTATTCGCCCCGTCGCCACCGTTGTCGCCGGTGCGCTCATGGGTCTGTCCGCGCTCGCCCTCTCCACAACCGTCGTCCAGGCCGCACCCGCCGGACATCCTCCGGTGACGGTCGCCCACCGCGGCGCCTCGTCGTACGCGCCCGAGAACACCCTCGCCTCGATCGACGCGGCCGACCGGCTCGGCTTCGAATGGGTCGAGAACGACGTCCAGCGCACCAGGGACGGCGAGCTGGTCATCCTCCACGACAACTCGCTCGCCCGGACGACCAACGTCGAGCAGGTGTTCCCCGGCCGCTCCCCGTGGAACGTATCGGACTTCACGCTGAAGGAGATCGAGAAGCTGGACGCGGGCAGCTGGTTCGGGCCGAAGTTCCGCGGGGAGCGGGTGCCGACCCTCGAGGACTACATGGACGAGGTCGAGAACAACGACCAGAGTCTGCTGATGGAGCTGAAGTCGCCGGAGCTCTACCCCGGCATCGAGCTGCAGACCCTCACCGAGCTGCGCCGCGCGGGCTGGCTGGACAAGGGGCACGTCAAGGACCGTCTGATCATCCAGAGCTTCAATGCCGACGCGATCAAGACCGTGCACCGCCTGCGGCCGGAGGTCAAAACGGGCTTCCTCGGCAATCCGTCCGTCGCCGACCTCCCGAAGTTCGCCAAGTACTGCGACCAGATCAACCCCGTCCACACGGCGGTCACCCCGGAGTACGTCGCCGCCGTGCACGGCCTGAAGGGCCCGCACCGCCGGCCCCTGGACCTGTACACCTGGACCGTCGACGACGCGGCCACCGCGGTCAAGGTCGCCGGTCTGGGCGTCGACGGCATCATCACCAACAAGCCGGACGTGGTGCGTGACGCCCTGGGGGACTACGACGACTGAGACCGGAGCCGCCGGGGACGGGGCGGCGGGACGGGGGCGGCGACAGCGACAGCGACCGATCCCTGTCCCGCCGCACTGTCAGTGGTGCGTCCTACCCTGATCAGGTGATGCATTCCGAGCAGGATTCCCACCCGGCGGCAGCGCCGGACGCCGCGCCGGAGGCAGCGGTGCCGGCCCCGCGCGACTGGGCCTGGACGCGGCTGGAGACCCCGATCGGCCCGCTGCTGCTCGCCGCGACCCGAAAGGGCCTGGTCCGCGTCGTCTTCCATGCCGACGAGCGGACGTCCCGCCGTGAGCTGACCCGTCTGGAGCAGTTCTTCGGCGGGGCGCCACTGGCCGCGCTCCCCCATCTGGCGACGGCCGCGGCCGAGCTCACCGCCTACTTCGCCGGAGAGCTCCGGTCCTTCACCGTCCCGCTGGACTGGTCGCTGTCCGCCGGCTTCCCCGCCCGGGTCCTCGGGGCCCTGGCCACCGGGGTCCCCTATGGCGCCGTCGTCGGCTACCAGGACCTCGCCGACCGGGTCGGGGAGCCGGGCGCCGCCCGCGCGGTGGGCGCCGCGATGGGCTCCAATCCGCTCCCGGTCGTCGTCCCGTGCCACCGTGTCGTGGCCAGTGACGGCGGCATCGGCGGCTTCGGCGGCGGGCTGGAGACCAAGCGTCTGCTGCTGGCCCTCGAAGGCGTGCTGCCCGCTCCGCTCTTCTGATCCCGACCGTCGTCCGCCCTCGCCGAGGCCGGCTCCTACGAATGGCAGCGCCATGTCCCGTCAGATCGCTCTGCTCCGCGGCATCAATGTCGGCGGCCACAACTCCTTCCCCAAGGCGAAGCAGCTGGAGCTGGCCGAGTCCCTGGGCTTCCAGGACGTCTCGGTGCTCCTGCAGACCGGCAACATCGTCTTCGCCGACCCGGGTACTCCGCCGTCCGAAACCGCCCGGGTGCTCCACGACCGGATCGCCGACGAGCTCGGCCTGACGGTGCCGGTCATCGTCCGGACCCGCGACGAGCTGGCCGCCGCCGTCGCCGCGAACCCGTTTCCGCAGGCCGTACCGGAGCCCAAGAGCCTGCACGTCACGTTCCTGTCGGCGGTGCCGGCCGACACCTCCCGGCTGGATGCGCTCGACCCGGCCGCGTTCGCGCCCGACCAGTACCGGCTGATCGGGCGCGAACTGTATTTGTGGTGCCCCGGCGGCATCGGCCGCTCCAAGCTCGCCGAGGTGGTGGGCCGCGCCCGCCTCGGGGTGACGGCCACCGCCCGTAACTGGAACACCGTCAGCAAGCTCCTGGCGCTGGCCGACGCCTGAGGCCCCGAAGGCCGGGCCGTCAGCGCCAGCCGTAGCGCTCGCGCAGCCGGTTGACGACCAGGTTGAAGCGGCCCCGGTCCAGCGCGCAGGCCTCGCGCCGCATTCCGGCCGGGTGCACCCGCAGCACCCGGTCCACGGCCACCCATGAGTCGCGCCCCGCGCGGTCCCACGGGCCGGTCCCGAGGGGGACCCACTCCCGGTCGTTGTTGTGCCGCTTGCTGGACAGCTGCACGGCCAGCAGCGTCCCGCCGGTCTC
Organism: Streptomyces caniferus; assembly: GCF_009811555.1. Lineage (GTDB taxonomy): Bacteria > Actinomycetota > Actinomycetes > Streptomycetales > Streptomycetaceae > Streptomyces > Streptomyces caniferus. The sequence goes on from NZ_BLIN01000005.1 coordinate 2,225,322, forward strand.
CCGGGCGACGACCAGCACGGGGCGGTCCTTGCCCCGGCCGTCGTTCTCCTCGTACGGCACCCAGGTCCACACGATCTCGCCGGGGTCCGGGTCGCCGTCGGGGTCGGGTGCGTAGGACATCTTTACGGTGCCGACGGACCGCGGCCGGGCCTCCACGGTCGCGGTGGGTCCCTGGCTGCCGGGCAGCGCGGCGGGTTCGTCGGATGCGTTGAATGAAGTGGTCACGGGCTCACGCTAACCGCCGCCGCCGGCGCGGCGATCAGCGGTCCCGCCCGGCGGTCCGGGCTCGATTGTCAGTGGTCGGCCGTACGGTTTTTTCCAGCGGGGGACGGCCGTGGGGCCGCCCGGGGAGGGGATCGCCATGTCCGAGAACACGACGTATCTGGAGCTGTCGCAAGAGGGCGGCGGCGCCCACAAGTTCTACGAGGTGACGGTGCGGGACACGGTCGTCTCGGTGCGCTACGGACGCATCGGCGCGGGCGGCCAGCAGCAGACCTCGACGTTCCCGACGCGGGACAAGGCGCAGGCCGCCGCCGCCAGGAAGGTCGGCGAGAAGGTCCGCAAGGGCTATGCGCCGGCGGTCCGGGGCCGGCGCGCCGCCCGGCCGGTGACACGGCGCCAGGTCTCCTCCGCCCCCTCGACGGCCCGCGCGGTCGCACCGGTGCTGTGGCGCTTCCGTACGGGCGCGGCCGCCTTCGGGATCCACATCGCGGAGGACCGCTGCTGGGTGGGAAACCAGAACGGCGACGTCTACACCCTCGGCCACGACGGTGAGGTGCTGGCGCGCTATCAGCTGCCCGACGGCGTCAAGTGCCTGGTGGCGGACGACTTCTGGATCTATGCGGGCGGCGACGACGGCACGGTCTACGACCTCTCCTCGAAGGTCCCCTTCGCCGCCTACGACATCGCCGCCGACGTCGACATCTTCTGGCTGGACATCCGCGAGGGCATCCTCCATGTGGCCGACCGCAACGGCGGACTGACGGTGATCGACCACGAGGACGAGTACCAGTGGTCGCGGCGCAGCGCGGGCGAGCACGCCTGGATGGTGCGGCGGGACGAACACGCCGTCTACCACGGGCATCACCGCGGTGTGACCGCCTACTCGGCCGACGGCAGCGGCGAGTTGTGGCACACCGCGACCCAGGGCTCGGTGCTGTTCGGCTGGCAGGAGGACCACGCGGTGTACGCCGGCACCAACCGGAACGTCGTCCAGCGGCTGGCGAAGGACAGCGGAGCGCTGGAGGCCACGTACCGGTGCGACACCGTCGTCTACTCGTGCGCCACGGCCCCCGGCGGCCGGTATGTCTTCGCCGGCGACTCGGCCTCCTCGGTGTACTGCTTCGCCGCCGACGGCACCCGGCTGTGGAAGCTGGGCACCGGCGGCGGATCGGCGCTGTCCATGCAGTACCTGGACGAGAAGCTGTACATGGTCACCACCGACGGGTCCCTGGTGTGCGTGGACGCGAGTGACGCGGCCGTCGCCGCCGCCCGGTCGGGCACGGTGCCGGTGGCCCGGGACGTGAAGTCGGCCGCCGCGCTGCCCACGTACACCCCGTCGGCCACGGTCCGGACGGTGGCGTCCGCCACCGCCTCGGGGATCGTGGTGGAGTGCGTGCAGGAGAGCGGCCGACTGCGGGTCCATGTCCTCTCCGACGGCTACGAACCGTCCTGGAACGTGCAGTTCCCGCGTCATATACGCCGGGCCGGGGCGCGGTACGTCGTCGATGAACTGTCGGCGGCCGCGGGCGGCTTCTACCGCGTCCGCGGCGAGATCCGGCAGCTCGTCTGAGGCCAGATGGGCAGGCCGGCCCGGTCCTCAGGGCAGGCCGCTCCAGGCCGGCCGCCGGGGATCGTCGGCCCGTACGACCACATCCGCCGCCTCCTCGGGCCGGGTCCCGGCCTCGTAGCGCGCGAACGCGGGCAGGGTCCAGCGCTCGTCCTGCGGGGTGCGGCGGGCGAGGGCGGCGGGCGACAGCTTCAGGTGCACCGAGAGATCGAAGGGGAACCAGTGGCCGAGCAGCAGCGGGCCGTGCAGCAGCAGGACGCCGCCGGGCGGCAGCTGCGCATACGCGCTGCGCGTCGCCCGGTCCGCCACCGGATCCCAGAGGTCCGGCAGCACCCGCCCGCTGCCGCCCGGGTCCAGCGGCTGGAACACCTCGCGCCACAGGGCCTGCCGGTCGAACCATTCGTCGTGGAAGGCGTCGGGGTCCTCACGGCCGTATTCGAGCCGCAGCGAGGCGGGGCGCAGGAAGCCGAAGGTGCCGGCCTTGTGCACCGCCCGCCCCCGGAGCCGGAGCGCCTCGGCGAGCCGGCCGGCCAGCGCGCCGGGCGAGGCGGCGGGCGCCCCGTCGAGGGCCACGCGCAGCCAGGGGCTCCCGTCCCTCGCAGGCATCGTGGCGATGCGCTCGGCGAGGGCGTCGGTGAGCCGTTCCCAGGTGATCGCTTCGAGCCGCACCCCGCCATTCTGCCCGGCCGGGCCGCGCGGGGCGCCCCGCGTCGGGCCGGGCGCCGTGGTTCAGGCCTGGTCCGCGGACGGCCGGGCGGCTCCGTAGCGGCTGAGTTCGGCCGCCGCCTCCTTCGTCGCCTCGATGACGCTGTCGGGGGCCACCGGCATCACGGACTTGAGCTTGAGCAGCAGGACCGCTCCCATGATGGAGCCGTCCCACATGATCGGCGCCGCACAGGAATTCCAGCCGGCCATGCACTCCTCGTACCCGAGCGCATGCCCGAGGTCGCGCACCTCCGCCAGGGACTCCGCCAGCGCCTCGTTGTCCCGGTAGACGCCGGGTCCCGCCTGCTCGGGGACGGGCTCGGCCAGCACCCGCTGCTGGAGCACCTCCGGCAGGTAGGCGAGGATCGTCCGCCCGGAGGCACCGGTGCGCAGCGAACGCGTCACGGACAGCACATCACGCGGCGTCATCCCCAGTTCCGCGAGGTCGGAGTCGCCGACGGCCATGTCGACGCACTGTCGTTGCGCGCCGGAGAAGGGCGCCACCATGTAGAGAAACGCCAGCCCGCCGTCCGTGGCCGTCCGCAGTTCGCGCAGCACCGTCTGCGAGGTGGCCCCGTCGAGGCGGTGGTCGAGTGCGGTGAAGGCGAGTTGGGCGGCCGAGGTCCGCAACCGGTAGAGGCCGCGGTCCACCCGCTCGAAGATGCGCTGGTAGATGCCGGACTGCAGGATGCGGTAGACGACGGAGTCGTCCAGGCCGGTGAACTCCGCGATCTCCCCCGGCCCATGGGCGGATCCGCCCAGCTCGGCGAAGGCCGTCTGGACGAGGAAGACCCGCTCGGCATGGCCGGATCCCGACGCACGGGAGCCGGACGACGTGCCCTTGGGTGCCTGACGCGCCTTCTTGGAGTGGCCCGTGGTACGCGGCGCCACACCGGTGGCGGTCGCGTCGGCCGAGGCCGACGATCCCGTGGCCGTGGTGCTGTTGCCCATCGTGTGCTCTCTCCCCTGGCAGTGGTGGGCGCCCGAAGGCGCAGGGCATGTGCGCTGCGGGCCGGCACCCCCGCGGTCCGCGGTTCCCTGCGGCCGGTCCCGGGGTGCGCTCCCGCAGCCGTGGTGCCCGTACGACACCCCGGGCTACCGCAATTATCGGGCGACGTCGAGGGCCAGTTTCCCGGTCGGGGTGCGTGCGGCCAGATCGTGGTGCGCCCGTGCCGCCTCACCGAGCGCGTACACGGCGCCGGTCAGCGGCCGGAGGGTGCCGTCGGCGACCGCGTCGAACAGCGCCCGCATGGACGTCGGCAGCGCCGTACGGTCCGCGTAGAGCTGCGGCAGCCAGAAGCCCGAGACGGTGATGCTCCGCTCCATCAGCTCCCGGGTCGGCACGCTCGCCAGGTCGCCGCCGGCGAACCCGTACACGGCGAGGCGGCCGCGCGGCGCGACGGCGGCGAGGGTCCGCTCGAAGGTGGCCCCGCCGGTCATCTCCAGCGCCGCCGCGACCGGACCGCCGGCCGCGTCCAGGATGCGCTCGGTCAGGTCCTCGGCGGTCGAGTCGACCACCGCGTGGGCGCCCAGCTCCTCGGCCAGTTTGCGCTTTTCGGGCGAGCCCGCGAGGCCGATGACCTTGGCGCCGGCGTGCGCGGCGAGCTGGACGGCCAGCGAACCGACGCCGCCCGCCGCGGCCGGTACGACGACGGTCTCGCCCTCGGTGAGGCGCAGCGAGGTGAACAGCAGATGCCAGGCGCTGTTGCCCTGCAGCGCCAGCGCGACGGCCTGTTCGTCGCTGATGGCGTCGGGGACGTCCCAGGTCACGCGGCGGTGCAGCAGCGTCCGTTCCGCGTATCCGCCGCCGCGGCAGAGCCCGACGACGCGCCGTCCGCCGTCCACCGTGCCCACGACCTCGTTCCCGGGGACGTACGGCAGCTCGACGGGTGCGAGGTAGGAGTCCCCCCGTACGTGCACATCGGCGTAGTTGATACCGGCCAGGGACACCTCGACCAGCGAGTGGCCGCCGCGGGGCGCGGGCTCGGGAACGTCTTCGAGCCGCAGCACGTCCGGGCCGCCGAATTCTCGCATCACAATCGCGCGCACGACTCTCCCTCGGGTTCTCCTGTGCGGTGCCCGCACAGGGTAGGCAGGCCCGCCATCTGCCCGTCAGTGCCCGATCATTTCGCGCCAACCCTGCGGGACTTCGCGGGCCACCGCCCCTCTTCCCACGACTTTTTGCCGACCGCTTTCTCGCGTCGCGAGAAACCTCCGCAGCGGTTTCCACCCATTGCGCCGTTTTGCTGCAGATCTACCCATCGGTATCCCCGGGGTGGCCGCCACGCGTCTCTCGCTCAAACCTGGCTGTCGATTGTGATCGCCGCCGCCTACGATCCGGAAATGTGGCCGCCGTCGACCGGATGTTACGGCCGCGTCCGCCGGGGCAGCGTGCATTCCGCGAGGCAGTGGCGCCCGCCCGCCCCGCCCGGTGATACGGGCGGGTGGAGGAGGACGTGGCGGTGCGCTGGGCGGGGCGGGCACGGCCTGAGGGGGAATCATGATGGGGAAATCGGGGGGCGGCAGGCCGGCGTTCGCGTCGGCCTGCCGGGACCCACAACGCGCGCAACCGCTTCCACCGGTACCTCTGCGCCTTCTGCGGACCGCATCCGCGTCCCTGCCGTTCTCGTTGACGGCTTCGTTCACGGCCGCCACCGACGCCGTCATCGCCGCCGCGCGCCGGCGTTCCCGACCGTATGCGGCACCGCCCTTTCTGGACGTGTCCCGCAGCCCCCGGGGATCCGTGCTCCGCCGCCGAGAAAGGGACTGCCCATGAACGGATCGAGCACGACGAACAGCAACGGGCTCCAGTTCAACCATCCCTACCTCGCCGTGGTGCTCGGCGGCGGCTTCACGGGCATGCTCGCCGCCGCGGCACTGTCCGAACACGCCGACGTCATCGTCGTCGAGCGGGACCGGCTGCCGCACACCCCCGCCCTCCCCACGGACCTTCCGCAGGCCCGGCACGCCCATCTGCTGACGTCCCACGGTGCCCGGCTGGTGGATGCCCTGCTGCCCGGCAGCGTCGAACGCTGGCTGGCCGAGGGCGCCCGCCGGGTACCGAGGCCGGCGGAGCTCACGGGCCGGCAGCCGGCGGGCTGGTGGGGCCGACGGGCACGCCGGGAGCATCTGATCGCCTGCTCCCGCGACCTGCTCGACCGGGCCGTACGCCGGCAGGTGCCGGCCCTCCCCGGGGTGACCGTGCTCGACGGCACCGAAGCAGCCGGACTCACCGGTACCGCGGAGCACGTCACCGGGGTGCGCGTCCGGGACACCACCACCGGCGCCACCTACCGCCTGGATGCCGACCTCGTCGTCGATGCCACCGGCCGGCACTCCACCACCCAGGACCGGCTGGCCGCGCTGGGACTGCCCACCGCACGCGAAGACCTCGCGGACTGCGGAATCGTCTCGGCGACCCGTATCTTCCGTGCCCCTCCCGGCATGGAGAACTGCCCCGTGCTGACCACCCGTTCGGCGTTCCCCGGCCCGGTCACCGGCCCCGCGGGACCCCGGCGCCCGGTTCCCGCGAAGACGGCGACGCTGGTGCCGATCGAGGGCGGCCGCTGGCTGGTCACGCTCACCGGCACCGGCGACGACCGGCCCTCCGAACACGCGAACCGGTTCGTGCCGTTCGCCCGTCGCACGGGTAGCGCCGTCATCGGCGACCTCATCGCGGACGCCGAACCGCTGAGCGAGGTGCGGCTGTCCCGCGACACCACCAGCCGGCGGCGGCGCTACGAACAACTGCCGTCCTGGCCCACGGGTTTCCTCGTCCTCGGCGGCGCCCTGGTCTCGCTCGCCCCCGACTGCGGCCAGAGCCTGTCCCTCGCCGCCCATGGCGCCACCGCACTGCGCGGGGCACTACGGCGGCACGGGATGGACGATCCGGCCCTCGCCCGGAAGGTGCAGCGGACCCTCGGACGCCTCGCCCGGGCACCGTGGTCCCTGGCCACCGGCACGCCGCTCCCCTCCCCCACCGCCGACCGGCCCACCGTCAGCCGCGCCTACCTGGACGTCGTCACGCCCGCCGCGCCGACGGCCCCGGCCCTGCGCCTCTCCGCCGCACTCGGCCTGCTCCGGGACACGGCACGGGCCCGTCCGGCGGCCGACAGCACACCGGCAGGCCCGGCGCCGTCGCAGGCGGCCCCTGTCCCTCGGCCGTCGACGACCGGTTCCGCGCCGTCCGCCGCCCCGCGTCCCCCGGCCGCGGCCGGTACCGGCTCCGCCCTCTCGGCGAAGCCTGCCGCCACGCTCTCCGCCGCCTCGCCCGCTCCGGGAGCGCCCTCGGCCCCGCCGCACCTCCCCGGCCCTGAAGCCACCCCCAGACGCCTCCCGCGCCTCGGCTTCAGGCCGACGGCACTGCGCCGCATCAGCGGGTCCGGCCGACGGAAACCGGCCGACGACTGAGGGCGCCGACGCGTCGAGGTGATGCTGCTGCCGGGCCGGCTGTCGTGGGGATCAACTGCCGGCCTCGACCCACCGGATGGGGTGGACGGGGCAGACGCGGCGCGGGCCTATGCGGACCGGGCGCATCTCGACCTGGTGCGGGTGCGGGTGCATGAGGAGCGGCCATGACGTGCCGCGGGGCACGGCAGGAATCCCTGGGAGCTGCGAGCGTCGCGGGTCCGGCGTACCGCAGGCGCTGGGCGGGCCGACCGCCGCCGTGTAGATGATCGGCGGCGCGTATCGGCGCCACGCAACCGACGCGCAGGGCAGCACGGAGGACGGAGGGCGGAAAGCCGCTATGCCGCCGCGCTGCGGACCGCACCTCGGTCGCTGCCCGGCAACGGGTCAGGCATCACCGTTCGTCGTGGCCTCCTGGGGCTGCGCCGGGAGGCCCAGGAGGCGGTGGGCGAGGGCGAGCGGTGCGTGCGGATTGCGGGTCGGGGCGGGGGCCTTGGTGCGGTGCGCGGGGAGGCGTTCGACGGTCGTGGTGCCGGTGTCGGATTCCAGGGCCGGCGCATAGCCCGCGGCGCGCAGGGCGTCCAGGGTGGCGGCCGGCGGGCGGCTGCTGACCAGGACGGTCGGGGCGATGGCGCGCAGCCCGAGGTCGCGCAGTGCCCGGTGGGCGGCCAGCTCTTCGACGAGGGTTTCGTCGTCGGAGCGGATGCAGCAGGCGGCGGGCAGGACCCGCATCCGGCCATGGGAGCGGGCGGCGTCCTGGACGAGGTAGCGGAGCGGCTGCGGCAGGGTGCCGGTCGTGGAGGCGTGGGCGAGGTCCTCGAGGAGGATTTCGGCGTGGTGGCCCGTGTCCAGCGCGCGGCGTACGGAGTGGGGGGTGAAGCGCCAGGTCACGGCGTGGCCTTCGGATTCCCGGTCGGCCGCGGCGGCGAGCAGTCCGGCGAGCGGGGCGGCGGGGCGGCCGGGCACGACGGCGGTCAGATCGGCCTGGAAGTGGGCCTGTTCGAGGAGCGGCGGGAGCAGATCGGCGAGCGGCTCGTCGAGGGAGCGCGGGTCGGCGAGCAGTGCCCGGCCGAGGGGGGTGAGGGTGCCGTGGGCGACCAGTCCCAGAAAGGCGGCCTCGTGGAGGGTGTGGGCGGCACGTTCCCCGGCCATCGGCTGGTGCGTGACGGCGAGGGGGCGGTGCCAGTCCGCGGCCCGGAGGAGGCCCTCCCATGGGGTGGGGGCAGCCGTCTCCTGCTCCGGGGGCTTCGCAGGCTCCGAGAACGGCAAGGGCGGAAGGGGTGCTCCCGCGCCGAGGGGCACGTCGGCCAGGGCGGCGAGGAGCGCGTGCCGGAGGGCGGGGGCGTGCCGGTCGTGGCCACGGACCAGTGCGGTCGGGGTCTCGCCGAACGGCGTGTGCGTGGGGATCTCCCACAGCGCTGACCAGGCGGCCAGCAGGGGCGCGAGGCGGGCTCCGGGCGGGCGGCCGAGCCAGTCGTCGTAGGCACCGGTGGGCAGTGCGGTGATGCCGGACGGGCTGCGGGTCAGCGCGATCAGATCGGCCGCGAGCGTGAGGTCGAGAAGGAGGCGGGTGTGCGCTTCGGTGGCACCGGCCGACTTGGCCAGCCGTTTGATCTCCCGTACGGCCAGCCCGCCCGACTTGCGCAGCGCGGCGGGCTGCGTCGCCAGGGCGGTCAGCAGGCGCTCGACGGTGGCGGCGAGGGTCGCGGCGGCGGCCCGGGACTCGTCGTGCAGCGAGGTCGGGGGGACGGCCGCGGCGGGCGTCGTGGGGGTGGCGGTGTCGTCCGGGGCGGGCCGCGGGGCGTCCGCGAGGAAGGGTCCGAGGTCGTGGGCGGCCAGGAGTTGCGGGGCGCGCGGCGGCACGACGATCGAGCCGTCCCCGGTCGGCGCGGCGAGTCCGTCGTCGTAGAGGTGGCGCAGGGCCGTTTCGGCGGCGGTGCGCGGGGGGCCGGGCGAGGTGGCCCCGAGGGCGGCGAAGACGTCCTCGGGCGGGACGGGTTCGGTGGCCAGGTGCGCGAAGGACAGCCGGTGCGCCATCAGGGACTGGTAGTCGGCGCCCGGGGCGGGGGCGGCGGGGCCGGGGGCTGCGCGCGCGGCCCGCTCCTGGCTGATGAGGGCGGTGGTGGCGAGCACCTGGAGCCGGGGGTGGTCGAGGTGCAGCACGAGGTGGTGGAGGGTTTCGTAGGACCACAACGCATGGGCCAGGCCGCGGAGTTCGGTGGGGGCGGGCCGGCGGGCGAGCGGTTCGGCATGCCGGGTGAGGAGCGCGGCGAGCTGCTCGGGGGTGCGCCCGGCGAGGGATCGGGTGACTGCGTCGAGACCTTCCACGGCGTCGAGGTTAGTCATCGCGCGAGCAGGGTGGTGAGGGCGCCCACGGGGTCGGGGTCCGCGGGGCCGGTGGGCCACCAGTCCTCGGTGCCGGGCTCGGATTCGTACGGATACCAGCGGTTGTCATGACCGAAGCGGAGCTGGATACCGCGGGCCGCGTCGGTGAGGTGGTTGTGGCGCGGGCGCAAGGACGGAAGGTCCGCGGCGAGGAGGGCGCTGCGGGCCCGGTCGAAGTCGCCGGCCGGGGGGTTCCACGGGGCATCGAGGAGGGCGAGGCCTTCGGGGCCGCCCTGCCGCCAGGCGGCGACCGAGCGGGCGACGTCCGTGGTGGTCCGGCCGGTGGCCGCGGCGAGGTCGCGGTAGAGGGCCCGGGTGGCGGAGGTGAGGCCCGCGGTGGGATCGGCGGTGGCCGCCAGCCGGATGGCGTCCTCCCATACGGGCAGCGTCGGGAAGGGGCTGGGGGAGGCCGGCCTCCCTCCCCCGGGACCCGGGGAGCCGGCGGCGGACACGCAGGCGTGGGCGCGGGCCGTGGCGTCGGCTGCCAGGAAGGCGAGGGTCGCGGGGTCGAAGGGGAGGTGGTCGGCGTCCGGCAGGGCCGGCGGGGAGCCGGGCCGGGGCGGGGCCGGCAGCGGCGGTGGGAGCGGTGGGCGGAGGCGGTCGGCGAGCGCCTCCCTGGCGGGGACACCGCGGGGCTGCGGCACGGCCCGTGCCGCCGGCTCTTCGGGGCCCTCCCCAGGAACTGCCACGCCGCCGCTCGGCACGGAGGCGGCGGACGGTGTCCCTCCCCCGGTAGCTCGGGCAGGGCGGTGCGGGGGCGGCTGGGTGGTGGCGGGCGCGTGGGCGCGGGCCTCGCGGGCGGTGAGGGCGGTGTTCCGGCGGGAGAGCGCGTCGAGGAGCTCGCGTTCGCCGCGGCCGCGCATCAGCAGCAGGACGAACGGGTCGGCGTCCAGGAGGCGGGCGACCTGGAAGCAGAGCGCGGCGGCGTGTTTGCAGGGCCGGCCCTGGTCGGGGCAGGAGCAGCGGGGGACGAGATCGCCCGGCCCCGGGAGGAGGCGCACCTCGCCCTCGGCCAGGGCCCGGGGCAGCTTCTTGGACAGCAGGGCCGTGAGCTGCCCGGGCTCCGCGGCGATGGCGTCCAGGAGTCCGTCCCACTCCTGGTCGCTGAGGGTCCGGAGGCGGATCTCGGCGCTGTAGGGGCGGGGTCTGCTGCCGCGTACGGTGGCGACGATGCGGCCCGGCGTGACGTTGATGGTGTCGACATGGCCGTCGCGGGCGTAGGTCCGGCCGCGGGCGAGCCGGGCGCCGTCGAGGGCCGTGGTCTCCAGCGCGTCCAGCCAGGCGCTGCCCCACCAGGATTCGGCGAACAGCCCGCGGGCTCCGGTCCGGGCCGGCAGGGGCGGGAAGGTGCGCGAGCGGTCCGCGCGGGCCAGCCGGTCCGCGGCGGCGGCGCGCCCGGAGACGGGGCGGGGGGTCATCCGGGCCTCCTGAGGGCGACGAGGTCGGCCAGTTCGGCGTCGGAGAGTTCGGTGAGCGCACTCTCGCTGCCGGAGAGCACCGCATCGGCGAGCGCCCTTTTGGCGCTGAGGAGTTGGGCGATGTTGTCCTCGACCGTGCCCTCGGTGATCAGCCGGTGGACCTGGACAGGCTGGGTCTGGCCGATGCGGTACGCACGGTCGGTGGCCTGTTCCTCCACCGCCGGATTCCACCAGCGGTCGTAGTGGATCACGTGTCCCGCGCGGGTCAGGTTCAGGCCGGTGCCCGCCGCCTTCAGGGACAGCAGGAACACCGGAGCGTCGCCCGACTGGAAGCGGTCGAGCATCTTCTCCCGTTCGGCTACGGGGGTGCCGCCGTGCAGGAGCTGTACCGGGACGCCCCGGTGGGTCAGATGGCGTTCCAGCAGCCGCGCCATGCCGACGTACTGGGTGAAGATCAAGGTGGCGCCGCCCTCGGCGAGGATGGTGTCCAGGAGTTCGTCGAGGAGTTCGAGCTTCCCGGAGCGGGCGGCGAGACCGGGCGCGGCCTCCTTGAGGTACTGCGCGGGGTGGTTGCAGATCTGCTTGAGGGCGGTGAGCAGCTTCATGACCAGGCCGCGGCGCGCCATGCCCTCGGCGGTCTCGATCCGGGAGAGGGTCTCGCGGACGACGGCCTGGTACAGCGCGGCCTGTTCGCGGCCCAGTGCCACCGGATGGTCCGTCTCGGTCTTGGGCGGCAGTTCGGGGGCGATACCGGGGTCGGACTTCTTACGGCGCAGGATGAACGGGCGCACCAGCCGGGCCAGCCGCTCGGCCGCCCGCGGATCCTCGCCGCCCTCGACCTCACGGGCGTGCAGCGCGCGGAAGGCCTTGAGGGATCCGAGGAGCCCGGGGGTCGTCCAGTCGAGGAGAGCCCACAACTCGGAGAGGTTGTTCTCGACGGGCGTGCCGGTGAGGGCGATCCGGGCGGGGGCCTTGATGCTGCGCAGCGCCTTGGCCGTCGAGGAGCGCGGATTCTTCACGTGCTGGGCCTCATCGGCGACGATCCAGGCCCATGCGTGTCCGGCCAGTTGGGGAGCGCTGCTGCGCATCGTCCCGTAGGTCGTCAGTACGAAGCCGCCCGCCAGGCCGTCGAGGCTGCGCCCCGCACCGTGGAAGCGGCGTACGGGGGTGCCGGGGGCGAAGCGTTCGATCTCGCGCTGCCAGTTGCCGAGGAGGGACGCCGGGCAGACCACGAGGACCGGTGCGGCGGGCCGGCGGTGCAGGTGGAGCGCGATGACGGTGATGGTCTTGCCGAGGCCCATGTCGTCGGCGAGGCAGCCGCCGAGACCGAGGGAGGTCACGGTGTCGAGCCAGGCCACGCCCCGTAGTTGATAGTCACGGAGGGTGGCCTGCAATCCTGGCGGCTGGGGCAAGTGCCGTGCCTCGGCGGTGAGGCGCGTGCGCAACGCGGCGAGGGCGCCCTGGGGCACCACCTCGACCTCCTCGCCGTCCACCTCCGTGGTGCCGTTGAGCGTCGCGGCGAGGGCGTCGGCAGGCTCCAGGTAGCCCAGTTCGCGTTTCCGGGCCTTGCGGACGAGCCCGGGGTCGACCAGGACCCACTGGTCGCGCAGCCGGACGACGGGGCGGTGCGCCTCGGCGAGGGCGTCCATTTCCGCCTCGCTCAGCGGCACCCCGTCCATCGCCACCTGCCAGCGGAAGTGCAGCAGTTCACGGGTGTCGAAGAAACCGAAGCCGTCCGCGGCCGAGCCCGGTGCCGGGCGCAGCACCGCCGCCGCGGTCAGGCCGCGGGTCAGTTCCTTGGGCCAGTGGACGGCCACTCCCGCGGCGCCCAGGCGTGGTGCGGCCTCCCCCAGCAGGTCGTACAACTCGTCCTCGGAGAGCGGCAGTACGTCGGGGACCGGCTGTTCCAGGAGGCGGGTGAGCGGGTCCCAGATACGGGCGGCGCGACGCAGCGCCAGGAGGGTGTCGACACGGGAGCGCGGCCCGAAGTGATCGGGGCCCTCGCCTTCCCACAGGCCGCGGGCGTCCGCGACCAGGGTGGGGTCGGTGAGGCTGTGCACCTGGAGGACGGCGGCCGCCGCACTGCGCTCCTCGGCCCCGCCGCCCGTCCCGCTGTCCTCCCGCCGGTCGAAGATCTTGTGCGGGGCGAGATCGAGGCGCAGGGAGAGCCGCACCCCGGCGTCGACGCCGGCCGCGACCTCGGCGGCCCACTCCCGGGCGCCGGGAAGATGCTGGGGCGCACTCGCGGCGAACGGGGCACCGGCCACCAGTCCGGCCGCGGGGGTGCGCGGCAGCGTATCGGCGACCGCATCCACGTAGAGCCGCACCAGAGCAGCCGGGTCGTGCACCTGGAGCGGTCGGCTGCCGGCGATCGGCACGGCGTAGGCCTCGGCGGGCATAGCGGCGGCGATGGCCCGGAGATGCGCGATGTCGTCGGGGTCCAGCGGACCGGCGCGCCAGGCGTCGGTGTCCTCGGCGGTCAGCCCGGGCAGCAGTCTGCCGCGGGCGGCGAGATGCAGCGCATGCAGGGTGGCCGCGCCCCAGCAGGCGGCGGCCGGGTGGGCGACCGGGTCGTGCCGGGCACGGACCAGCAGCGGAACGGCTTCGGCCAGCGGAAGCAGCACGGCGGGGACCGTACGGCTGCGGGCACCGTTTCCATGGCGGCGGGCGACGATGAGCTGCCCCGGCTCGCCGGCCCCGCCGTTGCCCGACGCCACCCCGCCGCTTTCCCCGCCTCCGACATCCGGGAGCGGGCCGCCATCCGGACGCCATAGGGCGATCTTCCCGGCGCGCGGCGGCTGGGCGGGCAGGAAGACCGCGGCGCAGCGAGCCGAGGCGGCCCCGGTGTCACCGCTTGCCACCGTGCCTCCGATCCCGGCCGTGGGCGTGTGCATCGGCGGTGCGTGCACGGGCCGGGCCTCCCCTGCCGCCTCCCACCGCCTCGTCATGCCATCCCTTACTGCTCGGTCGTCTCTTGCGTGGTCGTTCTCCGAGCGGCCGTGCGCTGAGTTGCCGCCCGTTGCGCAGTCGTCCCCTGCCAGGTCGTCAGCCGCAGGGTCGCTCCGCCCTCGCCGTGGCGCCCGCAGAGCCTGCCGCACCCGGCCCGATCCTGCGCCCCCGACCTGCGAGTCTACGGTCGTACGCACCACGCTTCCCGCCTCCCTCCCCAGCGTTCACACCTCCCTCGGGCGCCAGGCCCTCAAGCCCCCGGACAAGCGCCAGGACCGTCCGGACCGGCACCTCTCAACCGCTCCGCGCTCGGCACCGCTCGGCACGGGAGCCGGACGGCACAGGAACCGAACGGACAAGCACGCCGCGTACCGGCCCCGGCTCCACCCGCGACACCCGGCCTGAACGTCGACATCGACATCGAGGCCAACGCCGACGCGACGTCCACACCGACATCGATGGAAGCAGACAGCACTGACAATCCGCTCCGACCAGGCCTTTCTGCGCCCCGCGCCAGGGTTATCCACAGCCCGCAGAAATCCTCCTCGCGCTCAGCCCGAAATCCGCTACGGTAAGTGACATCATCACTCTCGGTAATCGATCGACCTCGGTGAGGAGCACGTCATGCACATCCCCACGCCCGAACAATCCGCTGCGGCGGCGGCCTTCCCGACCGGCTCGCACCTGGTGATCCAGGCCGGCGCCGGGACCGGCAAGACGACGACCCTCGCGATGCTCGCCCGCACCGCGCGCCGACAGGGCCGATCGGGCCGGTACATCGCCTTCAACAGAGCGGTCGCGCGCCATGCCGCGCGGACGTTCCCCGCCGAGGTGTCCTGCGGAACCGCCCACGCCCTCGCCTATACCGCCGTGGGCAGGCGCTACCAGGCACGAATGAACGCCCCGCGGCAAGCAGGGTGGCGCACGGGCGCCGCCCTGGGCATCGACGAGGACATGACCGTGCGCATCGGCGCACGCAAGATGACCAACAAGGCGCTGTCGTACACGGTCCTGCGCACCGTCACCCGCTTCTGCCAGTCGGCCGACAGCAAGATCGCTCCCCACCACGTCCCGCCCCTGCGCGGAGCCGAATCCGCGCCGCTGCACGCACAACTCGCCGATCTCGTCCTGACCTACGCACGCAGGGCCTGGGCGGACCTGCAGCATCCGGACCGTGGCGTCGTCCGCTTCGAGCACGACCACTACCTCAAGATGTGGGCGCTGCGCGCCCCCGTCATCCCGGCGGACTTCCTGCTGCTGGACGAGGCGCAGGACACCAACCCCGTGGTCGAGCAGGTCTTCACCGCGCAGCGCGATCACGCACAACTGGTGCTGGTCGGAGACTCGGCCCAGGCCATCTACGGCTGGCGCGGCGCGCGCGACGTCATGACCGGGTTCGACGGCAGACAGCTCAGTCTTTCCCGCTCGTTCCGCTTCGGACCGGCGCTCGCGGCCGAGGCGAATCGCTGGCTCACCATCGTCGGTGCCCCGATCCGGCTCACCGGATCCCCCTTACTGGAGACGGAGTTGCGCACGGTCCACGCGCCGGAGGCGATCCTGTGCCGAACGAATGTGGGAGCGATGGTGGAGGTGATACGGCAACTGGAGGCGGGCCGCCGGGTCGCCCTCGCGGGCGGCGGCGAGGCACTCAGCGCTCTCGCACGCGCCGCATACGACCTCGAGGCCGGCCGCCGTACCGTCCACCCCGAGCTGATGCTCTTCGAGACCTGGGCCGATCTGCGCGAGTACGCGGAGTTCGACCCGGCCGGACGGGACCTGTTGCCCTTGACGGAGCTCGTCGACGAACACGGTACGGAGGCGTTGCTGCACGCCCTGGATCGGCTCTCACCCGAGGGCTCCGCCGAAGTGACGGTGTCCACGGCTCACCGGGCCAAGGGCCGGGAGTGGGCAAGCGTGCGCATCGCGGACGACTTCACGGGCCCCGACGACCTCGACGAGTCCGACGAGGAGGGAACCCCGCTGCCCGGCCCGATCGACCTCGACGAAGCACGCCTGGCGTACGTCGCCGTCACGCGTGCCCGCTCACTCCTCGACATCGGCGGACTGTCCTGGATCAACAGTCACCCCTCCGGCGACCCTCCGCTCCCCGGCCCCCACCCAACGGCAGGAAGCCCGCAGAACGGCAGGCGGAAAGGACAGTCCACACCGGCAAAGGAAGGGTAAGAAATGCCGGGGACAGGTGACTGGCTCACCGAACGGGAGGACTCTGGAGGTGGGAGATGGGTGCCGATGCGTACGGGAAATGAGCCCCTTCAGGCACGCAGCCCGCTGAGAATCCGCTGCGGACTGGCGCTGTGGGGGTTGCTGTGGGCAATCGCCGGAGCCGTGGCCTTCATCAATGCCGGACGGCCGGAATGGGCGGCGGCATGTGCCGCGCTGGCGATGGTGGCGGCCGCGGACCTGGTCATGGTGATCCGCCACATCCGCCAGGGACCGCACTACCAGCCGGGAAGGGATATACCCCCCTATGCCCCGGACCGAGGCCGGAACGACGCCTTCGGCATACGTAGCGGCCCCGGGCGGAGACGGAACACCAGACCGTAAGTACTGCGCCGCGAGGGTGTGGCGGGGCGCATCGCGTAGAGCAATAGGCGGGGACATCACCGTAGCCGCGACAAGACGCCACACCAACCGCGTTCGCACGGAGGCACGGACGACGAGGAGCGTGCGCTACTCCGGCTCACCGTCCGGAGGCTGGGGGCCTGGGGCGCGATCATTGTTGCCCGTGCCGAGTGCGAAACGGGCGGCTTCGATGAAGTCCGGGCGCGGTTCGAGGGCCGCTGCCAGTCGGAAGTGGCGCCTCGCCTCCTCGGCGCGGCCGGCACGCTCCAGGGTGCGGCCGAGCGCGAAGTGCGCAAAGGCGTTGTCCGGCTCGCGTTCCAGCACGATCTGGAACTCCAGCTCAGCGGGCCGCAGTTGAGCGGCGAGGAAAAAGGCACGGGCGCGTAGCAGTCGGGCCGCGGTGTTCTCGGGGTGCGCGGTGATGACCGAGTCCAGCAGCCGGATCGCGCCGCGTGGGTCACGGGCCTCCAACAACTGCTCCGCGGCGCGGAAGTCGATGACATGCGTCTCGGGGCTGCTCTCGGGCACGTCTGCTCCTCTCCGTCGCCGTCGGGGCAGGCATCAGCCACGGACCGTACGGCGCTACCTGCCACACAACAATCCCATCGGTCGCGGCATTCCCCGGCCGTCACGACCTCAACCGGGCCTCGGCCGCCGCGTGAGCACACGACCGGCTGGGCGCGGCGGATTACCGACCAGTTGGGGCAGAGGAGACACGACCCGCTTGGGCAAAGACACGCGGACGGTGTGCAGAGCTCGCGAAGGAGGCGAGGCAGCAGGGAGAGGCCCCGGCCAGACGCGGGATGGATGGGCGTCAGGAGGCACGACCGACGGACAGCAATGCCTGCGAGCAGTCGTGGTCGGCAGGCAGCCGTGAACGCCAGGCCGTCATGAACGCCGGGCAGTCGTGAACGCTGGCAGTCCTGATCGCCAGGGGTGGGAGTGGAGGAAGGCGGAGGGAGGGGTGGGGGTGGGGAGGCGGGGGGGGGAGGCGGGGTGGGGGCCCCGGCACCAAGGTGTCACCCCTGCCAACCCCAGATCGACACGACCCACTCACCCCATCGGGCTCGCCCCAACGCGCCCGGTTCCGTCGCCGCCAGACGCCGCCGCCGCGCCACGCCCCGGGCCCAGCCCTGGCCCTCGTAGTCGGCCCTATCGCCGTCATCCGCTGGCCGCGCCGAGCCTCCCGCTGCCGGCCCCTTCCCGGACTCCGGGCAGCTCCCCCACAGGCGCCAGGTCACTCCCCCACAGGCTCCGGGCCACTCCCCTATAGGCTCCCGGCCGCTTGCCTCCAGACTCTGGGCCGCTCGCCTACAGGCTGATGTGGTACGCCTTGCGCAACGTCTCGTGCACGGTCCACTGCGTGCGGTCGCCCTCGCGCAGGACGCAGGCGTCGCCGGGGCCGACCTCCAGCACCGACCCGCCCTCGACCTCGATGGTGGCGCGCCCGCTGACGACCACGAACAGCTCGTTGGCCTCGGTGTCCGTCACCACGCCCGGCGTGATCTGCCAGATTCCGCGGATCTGCTGCCCGTCGGGGGACTCCCACAGCACCTTGCCCGTCACCACCGGCTCGCCGGCGACAATCTGCGAAGCGTCGAGCGGTTCCGGCTCCAGATCGGCGTCCGCGATGCCGGGGATATTGACCACGAACGATGCGGGAGCCGGGTCGCCGGTAACGGGCGCCGCGGCGGATTCGGAAACAGAGCCGGACTCGGAGCCGGGCTCCGCGGTGGTGATGGCAGGCTCGGTGGCGGCGGTCTGGGCGTCAAAGCCGGAAGCAGCAGTCATGGCGGCGAGGGTATCGTCCGGCCTCAGGCGCTCCGCAGCCGCTCCCATACGGCGCGGACCTGGGGTTCCAACGCCTCCAGCGGCCCGTCGTTGTCGATGACGAGATCCGCGACGGCCAGCCGCTGTTCACGGGTCGCCTGGGCCCCCATCCGTGACGTCGCCTCGTCCTCCGGCATGCCGCGCAGCCGCACCAAGCGGTCCAGTTGGGTCTGCGGTGCGGCGTCGACCACGACGACAAGGTCGTACAGCGGCGCCAGGCCGTTCTCCGTCAGCAGCGGGACGTCGTGCACCACCACCGCGTCCGGCCCTGCCGACGCTTCGAGTTCGGCCGATCGTGCTCCCACCAGCGGGTGCACGATCGCGTTCAGCGCCTTCAGCTTCTCGGGGTCGGAGAACACGATCCGGCCCAGCTTCGGCCGGTCCAACGTCCCGTCCGGCGCGAGTACGCCGCTTCCGAACTCCTCGACCACTGCCGCCAGTCCGGGCGTACCGGGCTCGACGACCTCGCGTGCGATCTTGTCCGCGTCCACGACCACCGCGCCGTACGACGCCAGCAATCGCGAAACCTCACTCTTGCCCGCCCCGATACCGCCGGTCAGCCCCACCTTCACCATGGGGCCACGCTATACGGTGCGCCCGCACGGCAGTCGCCCAGGAGGCCCGACCTCGCGCAACTCCGGCCCCTCGCCCAGGCCCAGCCTCACTCGCACTCCGACGTCACGCAGGCTCCAATCTCACGCCTGCTCTGGCAGCCTCACGCTGCCTTCGGCGGCGTTTCAGGCCCCGCCCGCACCGCCGTCGCCCTCGCGCTCCGCCAGGAAACGCTCGAACTCCCTGCCGATCTCGTCGGCCGACGGCAGTTCCGCCGGTTCGGCCACCAGGTTCCCCCGGCTCTCCGCCCCGGCGACCGCGTCGTATTGATGCTCCAGCCCACTGACCAGCGCAACCAGTTCCTCGTCACCCTCCGAGATCTGCCGCTCGATCTCCTCCTGCGTCCGCAGCGCCTCCGTACGCAGCGAATGCGCGGCACCGGGGAGCACCAGTCCGGTCGCGGCCGTGACGGCTTCGAGCGCCGTCAGTGCGGCGTCGGGGTAGGCGGACCGGGCGATGTAGTGCGGTACGTGCGCCGCCACGCCCAGAACATCGTGTCCCGCTTCCGCCAGCCGGAACTCGATCAACGCCTCCGCGCTGCCGGGCACCTGCGCCTCGTCGAAGAAGCCACCATGCCCGGGCATCAGGTCGGTGCGATTGCCGTGCGGGGTGATGCCTACGGGGCGGGTGTGCGGGACGCCCATCGGGATGCCGTGGAAGTTCACCGAGAGGCGTACGCCGAGGCGCTCCACGATCTCCTTCACGGCGCCCGCGAAGCGCTCCCACTCGACGTCCGGTTCGGGTCCGGACAGCAGCAGGAACGGGGCGTCGGTGGTGTCCCGTACGAGCCGCAGCTCGATGCTCGGGGTCTCATAGGCGGTCCAGCGGCTGCGCTCGAAGGTGAGCAGCGGACGGCGGGCGCGGTAGTCGACGAGGCGGTCGTGGTCGAAGCGGGCGACAACCTCGTTCGGCAGGCCGTCCAGCAGCCGCGCGACGATCTGGTCGCCGGTCTCGCCGGCGTCGATGTATCCGTCGAAGTGGTACAGCAGCACCAGTCCGGCGGAGTCCCTCGAGGCAATCGTCTCGACCTCCGCGAGCCCGCTCGGCTCCCATTCGTACAAACCCTGGGGATCCAACACAGTGACTGCTCCTCCTCGTTCTCATCAGCGGCAACGCACGATCTCGCGCGGGCATTCCCGACGACGCGAATGCCTCCGCCCGCGTCGCACATCGCCTTGGACGCCGAACTGCTGCAGCCCTCCCCTCACACCGTTTCAGGAACGCGCACTCCCCTACACATACGGCGAGTTCGCCAGCGCACCCAACCCCGCGCGCCGTGCCGCGCTCCTTGCCCATCCGGCGCATCGACTCCGTGTCACCACGCGACCTCGACATGCAGGATGGACGCACACGTCAGCCCCCCCGCAAAGACGGACGCCGTCAACGAACCCAGCCCTCCACTGCAGGGGCAAAAACGGCCGCAGCAACGGCAGGGACAAAGACGGCAACGGCAGGGGTGAGGGTGCGCGCAGCATCGACGAGCCAGGGGCTGGAGCAGGGATGCCTGCGCACAGGCTGCACGCGTCGGGGGAAACGCCAGGCGGACGGGCGCAAGGCAGACGCACGATAGATCGCGCCGTAGTGACCTGGGCTGAGGCCGTGAGGCAGCGGCAGCGGCAGCGGCAGCACCTTCTCCACAGCGCAGCCCACCCCCGGCCGACGTCTGAAGGAAGAGGCATCCCCGCCCTGGCGCACCGCTGCCCACCTCCGCCTCCGGTACGCACCCATCGAGACACGGCTACCAGCCCCACCACAAAGCCGCTGCCCCTGCCGCTCCCCACCCACCCCCCAAACACACCGAAGGCCCGCCCCCCAGAGGGGAGCGGGCCTTCGACTATCGGCTAGTGCCTATCGGCAAGAGCTCAGCTCTGGCCGCCGGCCAGCTTCTCGCGGAGCGCGGCGAGGGCCTCGTCCGACGCCAGGGCGCCGGAGTTGTCCGCCGACTCCGAGGAGTAGGAGCCGCCGCCACCACCGGCGTTGCCGCCGCCGGCCTGGCCGCCACCCTGCGCCGCCGGTGCCGCAGCACCCTCGGCCGCAGCCTGCTCGTCGGCCTCGCGGGACTTGATGACCTGAGCCTGGTGCTGCTCGAAGCGCTGCTGCGCCTCGGCGTACTGGTTCTCCCAGGCCTCGCGCTGGGTCTCGTAGCCCTCGAGCCAGTCGTTGGTCTCGGGGTCGAAGCCCTCGGGGTAGATGTAGTTGCCCTGGTCGTCGTAGGACGCGGCCATGCCGTACAGGGTCGGGTCGAACTCGACGGCCGACGGGTCGGCGCCGAAGGACTCGTTGGCCTGCTTCAGCGACAGCGAGATCCGGCGACGCTCGAGGTCGATGTCGATGACCTTGACGAAGATCTCGTCGTTGACCTGGACAACCTGCTCCGGGATCTCGACGTGGCGCTCGGCCAGCTCGGAGATGTGGACCAGGCCCTCGATGCCCTCGTCGACGCGCACGAACGCACCGAAGGGAACGAGCTTGGTGACCTTACCCGGGACGACCTGACCGATCTGGTGGGTCCGGGCGAACTGCTGCCACGGGTCTTCCTGGGTCGCCTTGAGCGACAGGGACACGCGCTCGCGGTCCATGTCGACGTCCAGGACCTCGACCGTGACCTCCTGGCCGACCTCGACGACCTCGGAGGGGTGGTCGATGTGCTTCCAGGACAGCTCGGAGACGTGGACGAGACCGTCGACGCCGCCCAGGTCCACGAAGGCACCGAAGTTGACGATGGAGGAGACGACGCCGGAGCGCACCTGACCCTTCTGGAGGGTGGTGAGGAAGGTCTGGCGGACCTCGCTCTGGGTCTGCTCCAGCCAGGCACGGCGGGACAGGACCACGTTGTTGCGGTTCTTGTCCAGCTCGATGATCTTGGCCTCGAGCTCCTTGCCCACGTAGGGCTGGAGGTCGCGGACGCGGCGCATCTCGACCAGGGAGGCCGGGAGGAAGCCACGGAGGCCGATGTCGAGGATGAGACCACCCTTGACGACCTCGATGACGGTACCGGTGACGATCCCGTCCTCTTCCTTGATCTTCTCGATGGTGCCCCAGGCGCGCTCGTACTGGGCGCGCTTCTTCGAGAGGATCAGGCGGCCTTCCTTGTCCTCCTTCTGGAGGACCAGGGCCTCGATCTCGTCGCCGACGGCAACGACCTCGTTGGGGTCGACGTCGTGCTTGATCGAGAGCTCGCGGCTCGGGATCACACCTTCGGTCTTGTAACCGATGTCGAGCAGGACCTCGTCCCGGTCGACCTTCACGATGACGCCGTCGACGATGTCGCCGTCGTTGAAGTACTTGATCGTCTCGTCGATCGCGGCGAGGAAGGCTTCCTCGTTACCGATGTCGTTGACCGCAACCTGCGGGGTGGTGGCGGTGGTCTCGGTGCTGCTCGTCATGTGGGTAAAGGCTCCGGTGCGGACATTGAAGTCGTAGGTACTGCTACGCCGAGAGCCTCTATCGCCTCTGCATAAGACCGGACAGTGTCAAAGACGTACGTGCCGGAGAACCACAGATGCCGGAGCATCCGGGAGCGACCCGAAACGCCTCAAAACCGAGGGGACATACATACAGATGCGAGCGCGGCCTGCTCCGTCTGAGGCGCGCAAGCCCGCAGCGCAACTTGTAGCATACGGGGGCAGCCGGACCCGGTCAATGCGCGAACGCGCACACCGGGGGCAGAACGCCCCATAACCGGCACACGCTATGTTCCGCGAGGTCGAACGGCCTCACAGTCCCTGCAGCTACAAGCAGAGCGAACACTACGACGACGGGCGCCATGAACCAAGAGCACGAGCCGGAGGCGACGCGCCGTGACGCCTCGGACACCGAGAGCAGCCGGGCCAGCCGTGGCTGGTGGGACAGCAACGCGGACGAGTACCAGAGCGAGCACGGCCCCTTCCTCGGGGACGACCGGTTCGTCTGGGGCCCCGAGGGACTGGACGAGGCGGACGCCGCACTGCTCGGGCCGGCCGCGGAGCTGAAGGGGCGCCGGATCCTGGAGATCGGCGCCGGTGCGGCGCAGTGTTCCCGCTGGCTGGCGGCGCAGGGCGCGCTGCCGGTGGCGCTCGACCTCTCCCACCGGCAGCTGCAGCATGCCCTGCGGATCGCCGACGGATCGGCGGACGACCCCACCCAGCTGGTCGAGGCGGACGCCGGGGCGCTGCCGTTCCGCGACGGCAGTTTCGACCTCGCCTGTTCCGCGTACGGGGCGCTGCCGTTCGTCGCGGATCCGGTGCGGGTGCTGCGCGAGGTGCTCCGGGTGCTGCGGCCGGGCGGCCGGTTCGTCTTCTCCGTCTCCCACCCGATCCGCTGGGCGTTCCCGGACGAGCCGGGGCCCGAGGGGCTCTCGGTGGGGGCCTCCTACTTCGACCGCACGCCGTACGTCGAGCAGGACGAGTCCGGCCGGGCCGTGTACGTCGAACACCACCGGACGCTGGGCGACCGGGTGCGGGACGTGGTGGCCGCCGGGTTCCGGCTGGAGGATCTCGTCGAGCCGGAATGGCCCGAATGGAACACCCAGGAGTGGGGCGGCTGGTCCCCGCTGCGCGGGCATCTGATCCCGGGGACGGCGATCTTTGTGTGCTCGGCGGACGCTTAGGCCCGTGGCTTGAGGCCCGTTGCGGGCGCTTAGGCCCGTGGCGGAGGCTCAGGGCCACGGCGGAGGCTCAGGGCCATTTGGGGGCCGGGCCGGAGGGAACGGCACTCCGCGGCCGAAGGAGTGGCGGCCGAGGGCCGTCTTCTCGCCCCGTGAGCTCTCCCTTCCCCCGTCGTGGGCTCTCCCGTCGGACCGTAGCCCGTAGCCCGTAGCCGCCGGCCCCTACCCGCGCCGGGGCTCGGCGCCGGCGCCGACGCCAGGCAGGCGGGCCGGCGGAGACCGCCCCGGCCGCCGGTCGGCGGTGACAGGCGACCGGCAGTGGCAGTGGCAGTGGCAGTCGGCAGACCCTCAGTCCGACGGCGCCCCGCAACGGGACCGTCGGTCTGTAGTCGACGGGCCCTCGGTCCGGCGGTGCCTCGCTTCGGGGCAGCCGGTCTGTGGGCGTGGCCGGGGCGGCAGACTGGGGGCGTGATCCGCCGTGATGCCCTTGATCAGCTGCCCGTGCGTACCGCGCTGCCCGCACTGCGCGCCGCCCTCGACGGGCCCGGTGCCGCGGTGCTGTGCGCGCCGCCGGGCACCGGCAAGACGACGCTGGTGCCGCTGGAGCTGGCGGGGCTGACCGGCGAGGGGCCGGGGCGGCGGGTGCTGGTCGCCGAGCCGCGCCGGATCGCGGCCCGTGCGGCCGCGCGGCGGATGGCCTGGCTCCTGGGCGAGAAGGCCGGCGACCGGGTCGGGTTCACGGTGCGCGGGGAGCGCCGGGCCGGGCCCCGTACCACCGTGGAGGTGGTGACGACCGGGGTGCTGCTGCAGCGGCTGCAGCGCGATCCGGAGCTGGCGGGTGTCGATGTGGTGGTGCTCGACGAGTGTCATGAGCGGCATCTCGACGCCGATACTTCCGCGGCGTTCCTCTTGGACGTACGGGAGACGCTGCGGCCCGAGCTGCGGTTGGTGGCGGCGTCGGCGACGACGGATGCCGAGGGGTGGGCGGGGCTGCTGGGCGGTCCGGACGGTGCGGCGCCGGTGGTCGAGGCCGCGGGCGTGTCGCATCCGGTGGAGGTCGTGTGGGCACCGCCGGAGCGCCCGGTGCGGCCGGCACACGGGATGCGGGTCGATCCGGCGCTGCTGGCGCATGTGGCGGCCGTGGTGCGGCGGGCGCTGCACGAGCAGACGGGTGATGTGCTGTGCTTCCTCCCCGGTGTCGGGGAGATCGGGCGGGTTGCCGGGGAACTGGCGGGGGCGGACGCCGAGGTGCTGCAGGTGCACGGGCGGGCCCCGGCCGAGGTGCAGGACGCGGTGCTGGCGGGCGGGAGCGGGCTGCGCCGGGTGGTGCTGGCGACCTCGGTGGCCGAGTCCAGCCTGACCGTGCCGGGTGTGCGGGTGGTGGTGGACAGCGGCCTTGCGCGGGTGCCGCGGACGGATCATGCGCGCGGGCTCAGCGCACTCACGACCGTGCGCGCCTCCCGGGCGGCGGGCCGTCAGCGCGCCGGGCGGGCGGGGCGCGAGGCGCCGGGTGTGGTCTACCGCTGCTGGTCGGAGGGCGAGGACGGGCGGCTGCCGGCGTTCCCGGATCCGGAGATCAAGGTCGCCGATCTGACGGCGTTCGCCTTGCAGTCGGCCTGCTGGGGCGATCCGACGGCCGGTGGTCTCGCCCTGCTCGACGCGCCGCCGGCCGGTGCGCTGGCCGCGGGGCGGGAGGTGCTGGCGGCGATCGGTGCGGTGGACGGGAGCGGCCGGGCGACGGCGCGGGGTGTCCGTATGGCGCGGCTCGGGCTGCACCCCCGGCTGGCGCGCGCCCTGCTGGACGGCGCGCCGGAGGTCGGCGTACGGCGCGCCGCCGAGGTGGTCGCCCTGTTGAGCGAGGAGCCGCCGCGGGCGTACGGGGACGATCTGGCGGGTGCGTGGCGCACCGCGCGGCGGGGCGGTGATGCGTACGCGGCGAGGTGGCGGCAGGAGGCACGCCGCCTGGCCTCGGCGGCCGGGGGGCCGCGGGCCGGGGCGGGCACGGATGCCGATGCGGGGTCCGGGGCGGGAGAGGATGCCCAGGCAGGACCCGGGACGGGCGCGGGCGTCGATGGGGAGTCCGGAGCGGGCGCGCGCGTCCACGCGGAACCCGGAGCCGGCACGGGCGCCCACACGCCACCCGGACCAGGCGCGAACGCCCCCACGCAACCCGGACCAGGCGCAGGCACGCACCCGGCGCCCGGAGCAGGCGCAGGCGTCCACGCCGGGTCGGATGTCGGCCCCGATGCCGGGTCCGGCCGGGGCGGGGCCGGCCAGGCCAAGGCCCGTCCGGGCGAGCGATCCGGCACCGGACCAGGCCGGGGCACCCCCCAGGGCGCGGACGACCGGGCAGGCGCGGGCACCGGCAGCGGCCGTGCCGGAGCTGGTGGCGGCCGTGCCGGAGCTGCGGGCGGCCGTGACCGAACCCGCAGCAGCCGCGCCGGAGCCGAGGGCGGCCGTGACCGGGCGGGCAGCGGCCGTAGCGGAGCCGCGAACGGCCGTGACGGTGCCCAGAGCGGCCCGGCGGCGGTCACCGACGATGCGGTCGCCGGTCTGATTGCCGCGTTGGCGTTCCCGGAGCGGGTGGCACGCGCCCGCGGGGCCGGGAGTTACCTCATGGCGTCCGGGACGGGGGCCGAGTTGGCGGGGGCGGGGCCCGGCCCGGGGACGCAGGGCGGATGGGGGCACCGCCCGGGGACCTCGGGCGGGGGCGGTGGATCCAGGCTGCGGGATGCGGGGTGGCTGGCGGTTGCGGTGGCGGACCGGCCGGTGGCGGCGGTGTCGGCGCGGGTGCGGCTCGCGGCGGTGATCGACGAGGAGACGGCCTGTGCCGCGGCGCGGGCGTTGTACTCGTCCGGTGAGGAGGTGCGCTGGTCGGACGGGGACGTGGTGGCCAGGAGCATGACCCGGCTGGGGGCGATCGAGCTGGCGTCCCGGCCGCTGACCGCGCCCGACCCCGGGCTGCTGCGGGACGCGGTGGTGTCGGGGCTGCGTCGGGAGGGGTTCGGTCTGCTGCGATGGTCGCCCGCGGCTACCTCGCTGCGGCAGCGGATGGGCTTCTTGCACCGGGAGTTGGGCGCTCCGTGGCCCGACGTGTCGGATGCTGCGCTGCTGGAGCGGGCCGAGGAGTGGCTGGGTGTGGAGCTCGGACGGGCGCGGCGGCGGGCCGATCTGGCGCGGGTGGATGCGGGGCAGGCGCTGTCCCGGCTGCTGCCGTGGGCGACCGGTGACGCGGTGCGCTTCGACGAGCTGGCGCCGGAGCGCATCGAGGTGCCGAGCGGTTCGCGGGTGCGGGTGGACTACGGCGGTGAGCAGCCCGTACTGGCCGTGAAACTGCAGGAGTTGTTCGGGCTGCAGGAGTCGCCGCGGGTGGCCGGCGGGCGGGTTCCCGTGCTGGTGCATCTGCTGTCCCCGGCGGGGCGTCCGGCTGCCGTCACGGCGGATCTCGCGTCGTTCTGGCGGGACGGATACCGGTCCGTACGCGCGGAGTTGCGGGGGCGCTACCCCAAGCATCCCTGGCCGGAGGACCCTTCGGCGGCCGAGCCGACCCGGCACACCTCGGCGCGGCTCAAGCGGGGCTGAGCGCGGGGCGGGAGGGGCGCGGAGGCGGCTCGCCGGCGTCATGGGTCCACGTTACGAGCCGGCACTGACAACGCCGTCGGACGAGGGCGGCGCGGGGGCGGGCGCCCCGTCGGCGGCCGGGGCGCGGGGGCGCCGGCCGCGGGCCTCCAGATGCAGGCTCAGGGCCAGCAGCACCCCGCCGAGGAGCAGGAACCCCCACGGCAGATAGCTGGTGAGCAGCAGGACGAGGGTGCGCTGGGAGGTCACCAGGGCGACGGTGGAGTCGATGTAGTCGTCGCGCATCTTCACATGGCCGGCGAACGCGGTGACCTTGCCGCCGCCGGGCAGGAGATCGCCGCCGCGCAGCTCCTCCTTGTGGATCTCCTGGCCGTTGACCGGCGCCCCGGTGACCGGCTCCACCCAGAACATCCGCTTGGTGCTGTACCAGCGGGTGGTGCCCATCTTCTCGACGGACTCGGGGGTGATGCCCTTGACCGGCATCTTCTTGGGGAGGGCGACCTTGGTCCAGGGGATGGTCTGCTCGAAGTAGTAGACCTCCAGGCCGTGGAAGGTGCGGGTGCCTCTGTAGTGGATGGGGGCCGAGGTGCGGGTCTGGGCGTCGAAGTAGGCGTAGTCGCGCTTCTCGGTGAGGAACGGCCACTTGTACTCGATGCCCTCGCGGCGGACCGGGTCGCCGTCGACCATCTCGCCGGTGGCGTGCACGGGTTCCTGGGAGTGCGCGTCGAAGAGGTAGCGCTCGGGGATCTCGGAGACCATCTTGCCGTCGGGGCCGACGACGTAGGACAGCGTGTCCCAGACGACGATGTCGCGGCCCGCGGACTGCTCGATGCGTTCGGATGCGGCGACGTCGCCCTTGAGGGTCTGCACGATGGTGACCTCGGGGACGCGCTCGGCCTTCATCGTCCCGTAGTCGAGGAGGGTGGCGGGCTTGGCCTCCAGGACCATGTCCTGGTACTGGCCGGGCGGGATCTTGGCGAGCCGCGGAAAGGCGTACCACCGCATCAGCGGGGACAGGGCGGTGAAGAAGACGGCGAGGGCGAGCAGTACCAGGCTCGCCGGGCGGCGCATCCCCCGCGCTTCGCGGCGTCGGCCGACGACGGGGGTGCTGGGGTCGGCCGGGGTTGTGGGGGCGGTTCCCCCTGTGGGCTCAGTGCGGCGCATGGCGGCGCGTCCCTCCCTCAGGGGTGCTTGGGGACGGTGGTCAGCAGCGGCTTGGGCGAGGTCGTGCCGCTGGGTGCGCCGGTCGCCGTGAGGGTGAGGACGAGGGCGAGCGCCGCGGCCAGTCCGGCCGCGGCTGCTGTCAGGGCGCGCATGGTCGGCCTCCCGAGAGCTGATACGGCGTCAGGGCGGGGGCACCGTAGCAACGGGCGGCCGAGATGAGAACACGTGGCACCGCCGTCCCGCCCCGGACGGAGGGCGGAACGGCGGTGACGGGCCGGCGCGGTGGCCGGCCCGGCGCTCCGGCCGGCCATGCGCCGGGCCGGTGGCGCGGTGCGTGGCCGGCCGCGGCGGGCCGGGAGTGCGGTCAGGAACCGGCCGGGGCGGCGACCTTCAGCTTGACGGTGAGGACTGCGCCGTCGGCGGTGGTCAGCCGCAGCAGGAACGTGCCCGCGTGCGCATCGGTGTAGATCTTCGGGAGCTTCAGCAGGCCGTTGGCGTCCGTGGTGAGCCCGGTGAGGGTGCGGACCGGCTCGTCCTTGTCCTTGCCGGTGGCCTCGGGGTCCTTGAAGTAGGGGCCCTTGTCGTTCTCCACGGGCTTCGGATCGTCGGTGACCATGGTCGCGGTGAGCGCGACACCCGCCGCGATCTTGCCCTGGTAGGTCGCCTCGACCTCGACCGCGTCCTCGGCGAACGGCTGTCCGGCGGTCGCCGTCAGCTCCTTGTCGGAGGTGCGGGCGATCTTGTCGGCCTTCGGGGCGGGCTTGGCCTTGACGGTGGCGCCGAAGGCGACGGCGGGGGCGGCGCGGCCCACGGCGGTGGCCCGGATGGTGAAGGCGCCGGCCTGGTCGCCCGCGCGCAGGGCGGGGGCGGTGGCGAGGCCGTCCTTGTCCGTGGGGACGGTGACGGAGGTGGCGTCACCGGGGAAGCGGGCGCCGCTGGACGCGGGCAGGGTGAAGCGGACGGGGGCACCGGCGACGGCCCTGCCCGCGGCATCCTTGGCGCGCACCCGCGGTGGCGTGGCGAACTCGGTGCCGGCAAGGGCGCTCAGGTCCTTGTCGCCGACCCGCTCGAGAGTGGTGAGCCGGGCGGGCTCGGTGGGCGGCTTGGGGGCGGGCGGCTTCGGGGTGGGCGTACCGCTGCCGCCGGGGGTGGGGCCGGTGCCGTCCGAACCCCCGGGCTTGCCGGGGTGGTTCGGCTTATTGAGCTTGCCGGAGCCCGGGGTGCGGTCCGGGGCGTGGGAGCCGTGGCTCTGGCGCGTTCCGTCGCCGCTACGGCCACCGTGCTTGCCGGTCCTGGTCGCGCCGTCGCGGTGCACCGGAAGGACGCCCCGGCCGTCCGGCACCTCATGGGTGCCCTTGCGGTAGAACGCGTACCAGGACAGCACCGTGCGCAGGTAGTCCTCGGAGTCGTTGTAGCCGAGTATCGCCCGGTCCAGGTCGTCCTGGGCGGACAGATCGCGGCCCCCGGCGCAGAGGTAGTGGCCCGCGGCGAGGGCGGCGTCGAAGACGTTGTGGGGGTCCTTCTTGCCGTCGCCGTTGCCGTCGGCACCCCAACCGGTGCCGTCGGGGCCGCCGTTGGACCAGGTGGAGGGGATGAACTGCATCGGGCCCACGGCACGGTCGTGGGTGAGGTCGCCGTCGTAGCGGCCGCCGTCGGTGTCCGTGATCAGGGCGAAGCCGTTGCCGTTGAGCTGCGGGCCGATGATCGGCTGGAGGGTGGTGCCCTCGGCGTCGACGGCGCCGCCGCGCGCCTGTCCGGACTCGACCTTGCCGATGCCGGCGAGCAGTTGCCAGGGCAGCCGGCAGCCCGGATCGGACGCGTGGACCGCCGATGCGGCCTTCTTGTACGCGGCCAGGACGGTGGCGGGCAGGCCTGCCTCGGTGGGCCCGGTGCCGAGGGCGGCGTCCCGGCCGCTGTCGTGCGTCTCGTGGGGCGGTGCCTGCCGGTGGAGGGGCGGCCGGTCGGTGAAGTACGTCGAACCGCCGTCGATGGGGGTGTCGGCGGGCGGGGCGGGCTTCTGCTTCTTGGCGGCCGCGGCCTCGGTGAGGGCCGGCGCCTGAGAGGCGGTCAGGGCGGCGAGCACCAGGGCCGCCAGGGCCGTCGAGGCCGCACCCCTTTGGAGCCGCCTTCGGAATGTGGCTGCCATACGTGGTCCCCTCCGCGTTGCCCCACCGCGTTCCTGACGCGGTGTCGCGCTCCCCAGCGCTCCAACTCAGGTGACACTACGACAACTCGGGCCCGGCATCTACCACCAACATCGGACACATAATGATCTGAATCGATCTAGGAGAGGCGTCATGCCGTTTACGCTCAGTCACGCCGCCGCCGTGCTCCCGGTCATCCGGCGGACCGGCGCGGCACGCGGTCCGCTGGTCGCCTCGGCGCTCGTCGCGGGGTCGTTCGCACCCGATATGACGTACTACGCGGACTCGTTGGTTCCCGGCGGCATGGCCTTCGGCGACTTCACCCACTCGTTGCCCGGGGTGCTGACCGTGGATGTGCTGGTCACCGCGGTGCTCGTGGGCGGCTGGCTGCTGGTGCGCGAGCCGTTGACCTCGCTGGTGCCCCGGGCCTGGCGCAGCACGGTCCACACCTTCGTCCGCGGCCGGTCCCGGCGGCCCCGGGGAGCCCGCGAACTCGCCGCCCTGGTGGGCTGGTTCGTGGTCTCGGCGGTACTCGGGGCGGTGACCCATGTGGTCTGGGACGCCTTCACCCACCCCGGCCGCTGGGGCACCCGGCTGGTTCCCGGCCTGGACCGGGTGGTGGGCGGACTGCCGCTCTCTACGTATGTCCAGTACGGCACCTCGGCGCTCGCGCTGGCGGCGATGGGCGCGTTCGTGTGGCCGATCCTGCGGCGGCAGGACGGCACCGCCGCGGCGGCCGTAGCGTCCGTGCCGGCCGCGGTACCGGTGCTGACCGTACGGCTGCGACTGCTGCTCACCGCCCTGCTCGCGCTGTGTGTGGCGGCCGGTGCCGTGCACCGTGTCCTGCGGGCGCGCGCCGTGTACGGGCCCGAGGTGAGCGCGCTCGACTACCTCCCGACCGCGCTTTTCGGCGCCGGGGCCGGCCTCGTCCTCGGGCTGCCGCTCTACGCGGTGGCCGTACGACTGCTGCACCGCCGCAGCCTCCGCGACCGGGCGGCCGGAGCCACGGGCCTGCCGCCGACGCCCGTGGCGCGGACCGTGCCCCGGGCGTCGGAGCCGTCCGGGGCCGCGGACGCGTCGCCGAACTCGCCGTCCCACGCCGAGTGACAGCGCCCGAGGAGCGTGCCCGCACCCGCGCCGCCGCGCCCCGTCGGGCTACTCGACGAGCGCCGGACCGGGCTCGGGTACCGGGGCCGGGGCAGGGGCGGCGCGCCGGGCGGCCCGCAGCAGGAAGGCGCCACAGACGAAGCCGACGGCGGCCGCGAGCAGATGTCCGATGGTGGTGAAGTCGGGCAGCACCCCGCTCCAGTCGCCGCCGAGCACCGGCCAGGCGACGACTCCGGCCGCCGCGAGCCGGCGCACCCGGGGCAGCAGGAGCGCCGCCGCCGCGAGCACCGTCTCGGCCCCGTAGCTGATGCCGAAGTCGGGGGCGTGCCGGACACTGTCCGGGTACCAGCCGTGGGCGAGGGCCACCTGGATCACCGGCACGGTGAGCAGGGTCGCCGCGAGATGCCCCAGGAGGAAGATGCCGTAGGCGCGCCCCGGTCCGTACCGCCGTTCCAGCCACGCCAGGCTCACGGCGACGCCGAGGCCGAGCGTGATCAGCGTGCCGGCGAAGGCCTCCGAGGTGATCTCGGTCAGGGTGCCGTCGAAGAACAGCAGGCTGCCCGCCAGCACCCGGAGCGGATGGTCCTGAAGGTTGTCCAGATGCGTACTGACGCCGAGCAGCACCCGCTGGGCCTCCGCGGTGGACAGCACCGCGGTGCACCAGACATGGGTGGCCAGCAGCAGGGCGAGATAGCCGACGGTGACCGGGCTACGGGAGACATAGGTGCCCAGGGCGCGGGCCGCACGACGCATCACGGGGTGATCAAAGCACAGCGCTTCCGAGCCGGACACGCTCCATGACGCTTGGGGCGACGACGGGTTTCGAGCCACCGGCGGGCGAGCCCGGACCGGTCGCAATGCGCTGTGGTGCGGGCCGGGTTGGGTGAGACGGGCGGGTGGTGGCAGGGCGTTCGCGCCACCACCCGCCTCCCGGCTCAGTGGGCCGCCGACTCCCAGTCCTTGCCGGAGCCGACCGAGACGTCCAGCGGCGCGCTGAGCTGGACCGCCGCGGCCATCTCGCGGCGCAGCACTTCCTCGACCTTCTTGCGTTCGCCGGGGGCGACCTCGACGACGATTTCGTCATGGACCTGGAGCAGCATCCGGGACCGCAGCTCCGCGGCCCGCAGCGCCGCGTCCACCCGCAGCATCGCGATCTTGACGATGTCGGCGGCGGTGCCCTGGATCGGGGCGTTCAGCGCCATCCGTTCGGCCATTTCGCGGCGCTGGCGGTTGTCGCTGTTGAGGTCGGGGAGGTAGCGGCGGCGGCCGAGCATGGTCTCGGTGTAGCCGGTGGCGCGGGCCTCCTCCACGACGCGCTGGAGGTAGTCGCGCACCCCGCCGAACCGCTCGAAGAAGTTGTCCATCAGCTTGCGGGCCTCGTCGGGCTGGATGCCCAGCTGCTGGGAGAGGCCGAACGCCGACAGGCCGTATGCCAGGCCGTAGGACATCGCCTTGATCTTGCGGCGCATCTCCGGGTCGACCTTGGACTTGTCGACCGAGAAGACATGGGAGGCGACGGTGGTGTGGAGGTCCTCGCCGGAGGTGAACGCCTCGATCAGGCCCTCGTCCTCGGAGAGGTGCGCCATCACCCGCAGCTCGATCTGGCTGTAGTCGGCGGTCAGCAGCGACTCGAAGCCCTCGCCGACGACGAAGCCGCGGCGGATCGCCCGGCCCTCGTCCGTGCGCACCGGGATGTTCTGCAGGTTGGGGTCCGTGGAGGACAGCCGGCCGGTGGCGGCCACGGTCTGGTTGAAGGTGGTGTGGATCCGGCCGTCGGCGGCGATGGTCTTGATCAGGCCCTCGACGGTCGTCCGCAGCTTGGCCTGCTCACGGTGCCTGAGCATGATCACCGGGAGCTCGTTGTCGGTCTGCGCGGCCAGCCAGGCGAGGGCGTCGGCGTCGGTCGTGTAGCCCGTCTTGGTCTTCTTGGTCTTGGGCAGGCCCAGCTCGCCGAAGAGGACCTCCTGCAGCTGCTTGGGCGAGCCGAGGTTGAACTCGTGGCCCGCGGCGGCATGCGCCTCCTTGACGGCCTGCTGCACCGCGCCCGCGAACTGCTGCTCCATCCGCTCCAGCCAGCCCCGGTCCGCGGCGATACCGGCCCGCTCCATCCGGGCCAGCAGCTCGCTGGTGGGCAGCTCCACGTCGCGCAACAGCCCGGCCGCGCCGACCTCCGCCAGCTTCGTCTCGAACGCCGTGCCCAGGTCGAGGACCGTACGGGCCTGTCCCATCAGGGCGTCCGCCTCGGCCTCCTCGTCCGCGCCGAACGCCAGCTGGCCGTCGCCGGCCGCGGCCGGGGCGAGATCGCGGCCCAGGTATTCGAGGGACAGCGCGTCCAGCGCGAAGGAGCGGCGGCCGGGCTTGACCAGGTAGGCGGCCAGGGCGGTGTCCATGGTGACGCCGTCGATGGTCCAGCCGTGCTCGCCGAAGACCCGCATCAGGCCCTTGGCGTTGTGCATCACCTTGGGGCGGGCGGCGTCCGCGCTCCAGGCGGCGAAGGCGCGTTCGTCGGCCTCGTCGAGCTGCGACGGGTCGAACCAGGCGGCCGGTCCGCCGGGGGCGGCCAGGGCCACCTCGGCGACGCTGCCGCTGCCGAGCGTCCACACGTCGACCGTGGCCACGCCGAGCGGGCCCGTGCCGTGTTCGGCCAGCCACGGAGCGAGTTCGCCGGTGCCGACGACCGTGCCGTCCACCTCGACGCCCGGCGCCGGTGCCGCTTCCTCGGCGGCCTCGGCCGCTCCGGGGTCGACGGCGTGCAGCCGGTCCCGCAGGCCCTGGTTGCGGATCTCCAGGCCGTTGAGGAAGACCGTGAGCGCGTCGCGGTCGTAGGCCTCGCGGGTCAGCTCCGCCGGGCCGCACGACAGCTCGACGTCGCGCACCATCTCCGTGAGCCGGCGGTTGAGCTTCACGGACTCCAGGTGCTCGCGGAGGTTGGCGCCCGCCTTGCCCTTGACCTCCTCGGCGCGCTCCACCAACTCCGCGAACGAACCGAACTGGTTGATCCACTTCGTGGCGGTCTTCTCGCCGACGCCGGGGATGCCGGGGAGGTTGTCCGACGGGTCGCCGCGCAGCGCGGCGAAGTCCGGGTACTGGGCGGGGGTCAGGCCGTACTTCTCGAAGACCTTCTCCGGGGTGAAGCGGGTCAGCTCCGAGACGCCCTTGGTGGGGTAGAGGACCGTGACGTCGTCGGAGACCAGCTGGAAGGAGTCACGGTCGCCCGTGACGATCGAGACCTCGAAGCCCTGGGCGGTGGCCTGCTCGGTGAGTGTGGCGATGACGTCGTCGGCCTCGAAGCCCTCGACCGCGAACCGCTTCACGCGCATCGCGTCGAGCAGCTCGCCGATCAGCTCGACCTGGCCCTTGAACTCGTCGGGCGTCTTGGAACGGTTCGCCTTGTAGTCGGCGAACTCCTCGGACCGCCAGGTCTTGCGCGAGACGTCGAAGGCCACCGCGAAATGCGTGGGCGCCTCGTCGCGCAGGGTGTTCGCGAGCATCGACGCGAAGCCGTAGATCGCATTGGTCGGTTGTCCCGTGACGGTCGTGAAATTCTCCACGGGCAGGGCGAAGAACGCCCGGTATGCCATGGAATGCCCGTCCATCAGGAGCAGTCGGGGACGGCCGCCCGCCG
Organism: Streptomyces caniferus; assembly: GCF_009811555.1. GTDB lineage: Bacteria > Actinomycetota > Actinomycetes > Streptomycetales > Streptomycetaceae > Streptomyces > Streptomyces caniferus. Next base: position 2,260,204 of record NZ_BLIN01000005.1, read on the forward strand.
CCGCCTCGGTGCCGGTCGCTTCGCTCTTCTTCGCTGCCTTTGCTGCCACGCCCCCGATCCTGCCACGCCCCACTGACAATCCCCGCCGCGACGGCCGGCGCTCCCCGCCGCGGCCGCGCCCCGGCCCGCCGCCGGAGACCGCCCCGTCCGCCGCCGCACACCGCCCGGACCGGGCGCCGGAGCGCCCCGGACCTGCCGCGGGGCACCGCCCCGGGCCGGGCCCGCGCCGCGCTCCGCGGCCGCCCGGCGCGCTCGGCCCTACACCGCCCCACGCGTCCGTGACAGGATCTGATGTGTACGCCAACGATCCGCCGCGCCCGGCGGAGCGAGCACCAGCTCACGGCTCGAGCTCAAGGGAGAGCGCCATGGCAGGCAAGCCGCCCGCATCGGACCCCGTCCAGGACGCACCCGAGGTCAGCGCGCCCCAGCACTCCGCCGTCGGGCTGCCGGCCATCACCCACGCCCTGCGCATCTCCCAGCAGCAGATGGGCGTCCGCCGGACCGCCCTCACCCTCCTGCGGGTCAACCAGCGCGACGGATTCGACTGCCCCGGCTGCGCCTGGCCCGAGCCCGACAAGCCGCACACCGCCGAATTCTGCGAGAACGGCGCCAAGGCCGTCGCCGAAGAGGCCACCCTGCGCCGCGTCACCCCGGACTTCTTCGCCGCCCACTCCGTCGCCGATCTCGCGACCCGCAGCGGCTACTGGCTCGGCCAGCAGGGCCGCCTCACCCACCCCATGTACCTGGCCGAGGGCGCCGACCACTACGTCCCCGTCCCCTGGGAGCGGGCCTTCGACCTCATCGGCGAGGAGCTGACCGCCCTCGACTCCCCCGACGAGGCCGTCTTCTACACCTCCGGCCGCACCAGCAACGAGGCCGCCTTCCTCTACCAGCTCTTCGCCCGCGAATTCGGCACCAACAACCTCCCCGACTGCTCCAACATGTGCCACGAGTCGTCGGGCTCCGCGCTGACAGAGACCATCGGCATCGGCAAGGGCAGCGTCCTGCTGGAGGACCTCTACAAAGCCGACCTGATCATCGTCGCCGGACAGAACCCGGGCACCAACCATCCGCGGATGCTCACCGCCCTGGAGAAGGCCAAGGCCGGCGGAACGAAGATCATCTCGATCAATCCGCTGCCCGAAGCCGGCCTGGAACGCTTCAAGAACCCGCAGACCCCGCGCGGCCTGGCCGGCGGCGGCACCGCGCTCACCGACCTCTTCCTCCAGGTCCGCCTCGGCGGCGACCAGGCGCTCTTCCGCGCCCTCAACCGCCTCGTCCTCGACACCGACGGCGCCCTCGACGAGGACTTCATCCGCACCCACACCCACGGCTTCGAGGAGTTCGCGCAAAGGGCCCGCGCCGACGACGACTGGGACGAGACGCTGCGCGCGACCGGCCTGACCCGCGAGGAGATCGAGCGCGCCCTGGCCATGGTCCTCGACTCGCGCCGCACCATCGTGTGCTGGGCGATGGGCCTGACCCAGCACAAGCACTCCGTGCCCACCATCCAGGAAGTCGTCAACTTCCTCCTGCTGCGCGGCAACATCGGCCGCCCCGGCGCCGGCGTCTGCCCCGTACGCGGCCACAGCAACGTCCAGGGCGACCGCACCATGGGCATCTTCGAGCGCCCGGCCCCCGCCTTCCTCGACGCCCTGGAGAAGGAGTTCGGCTTCGCCCCGCCCCGGGAGCACGGCCTCGACGTCGTCCGCGCCATCCGCGCGCTGCGCGACGGGCAGGCCAAGGTGTTCTTCGCGATGGGCGGCAACTTCGTCTCCGCGACCCCCGACACCGACGTCACCGAGGCGGCCATGCGCCGCGCCCGGCTGACCGTCCATGTCTCCACCAAGCTCAACCGCTCGCACGCGGTCACCGGCGCCCGTGCGCTGATCCTGCCGACCCTGGGCCGTACGGAACGCAATCTGCAGGCCGGCGGCGAACAGTTCGTGACCGTCGAGGACTCCATGGGCATGGTGCACGCCTCCCGCGGCCGGCTGGAACCCGCGAGCCCCCAGCTGCTGTCCGAGACGGCCATCGTCTGCCGCCTGGCCCGCCGCGCCCTGGGCGAGGGCAGCCGCACCCCCTGGGAAGAATTCGAGAAGGACTACGCGACGATCCGCGACCGCATCTCGCGGGTCATCCCGGGCTTCGAGGACTTCCACGCCAAGGTCGCCCGCCCCGGAGGCTTCGCCCTGCCGCACGCCCCCCGGGACAGCCGCAGCTTCCCCACCGCCACGGGGAAGGCCAACTTCACCGCCGCGCCCGTCGAATACCCCGCCGTCCCCGAAGGCCGGCTGCTGTTGCAGACGCTGCGCTCCCACGACCAGTACAACACCACCATCTACGGCCTCGACGACCGCTACCGCGGCATCAAGAACGGCCGCCGGGTCGTCCTCGTCCACCCCGACGACGCCCGCGAACGGGGCCTGGCCGACGGCGTGTACACCGACCTGGTCAGCGAATGGACGGACGGCAGCGAGCGGCGCGCGCCCGGCTTCCGCGTGGTGCACTACCCGACGGCCCGCGGCTGCGCGGCCGCCTACTACCCCGAGACCAATGTCCTCATCCCGCTCGACCACACCGCCGACACCAGCAACACCCCGGCGGCCAAGTCCCTGGTGATCCGCCTGGAGAGCCCTCGCGAGGACTGACCGCCACCGGGCCGGGCCGGCGGGAACAACAACCCCGCGCTGAGCGCTTGCTCAGAGGCCTGATAGGAACAGGCACGGATCGACGACGATCACGGGCGAGCGAACGGAGCCGTAGGCATGGGTGAGCACAGCACGACCAAGTTTCCGCAGGAGATCCTCGACCAGTGGGCCGGCCTCGGCCTCGACCTGCCGGCCTTCTTCTCCGCCGGACACCTCGGCGAGCGCATGAGCGTGCAGGTCACCGAAGCCGCCCCCGAGCGCGTCGTCGGCACCATGCCGGTCGAGGGCAACACCCAGCCCTACGGGTTGCTGCACGGCGGCGCCTCCGCCGTCCTGGCCGAAACCCTCGGCTCGGTCGGCTCCATGCTGCACGGCGGCCCCACCAAGATCGCGGTGGGCGTGGACCTCAACTGCACCCACCACCGCGGCGCCCGCTCCGGTCTGGTCACCGGCGTCGCCACCCCCGTACACCGCGGCCGGTCCACCGCCACCTACGAGATCGTCATCACCGACGAGCAGGACAAGCGGGTCTGCACCGCCCGCCTGACCTGCATGCTGCGCGAGACGGACGCCGACGTCTACCGCAGCTGATCCACTCCGGCCGGCGGACCGCCGCCCGCCGTCACGGCCCCGCACCCGGCCCCCGGGAGCGGGGCCGTACGCATGTCCGTAACGCTGCGTAACGCCCACGCCCTGCGGCGCGGGCCCCAACTCCCCTGCCCCGCACGGGCCCCGGCGCCACCGCGCCCACCGCATCCGCTATCCGGACGCCGTTCTGTCACCGCACGCCCCATCCCCCCGTGGAAGTGCGAGTTCACCCTCCGCACCGTGTTCGCCCTCCGGTGTAAGGACCATAACGGCATAACGCTCATCGAAGGTCATAACAAGAGCGTCACATCCTGCTCAGCGCCTCTGCCGGTGCGACGAACACCGCTCTAGAGTCACCGCCAGTCACCGCGCCGCCGGGCGCGCTGCACGCACGGAGCCTCTACGGCCCGTACAGCCCGGCGAGCGAAACGGCCATGCGACAGTCGTGGCCGCGCCAGGGAAAGGACTGATCGTGCGTCACCGTTCCTTGCTCATCCTCACCACCGCAGTCACCACCGGCGCCCTCACGCTCTCCGCGTGCGGTTCGCGCGGCGACGACAACAAGAGCGGCGAAGGAAAGTCCACGGTCGTCATCGGCCTCGACGCCCCCACCACCGGCGAGCTCTCCGCGCTGGGCCTGGGCATCCGCAACTCCGCCCAGCTCGCCGTCGACAACGCCAACAAGGCCGGCGAGGTCAAGGGCGTCACCTTCAAACTCGAAGCCCTCGACGACAAGGCCCTGCCCAACGTCGGCCAGCAGAACGCCACCAAGCTCGCCGCCGACAAGGACGTCCTCGGCGTCGTCGGACCGCTGAACTCCGGCGTCGCCCAGTCCATGCAGCAGGTCTCCAAGCAGAACAACCTCACGCTGATCTCCCCGGCGAACACCACTCCCGACCTCACCCAGGGCAAGGACTGGAAGCAGAACAAGCGCGTACGCCCCTTCCCCACCTACTTCCGCACCGCCACCACCGACGAGGTGCAGGGCGCCTTCGACGGCCAGTACGCGTGGGAGAAGATGAAGGTCAAGAAGGCCTACGTCATCGACGACCAGAAGACCTACGGCGTCGGCCTCGCCTCCTCCTTCAAGGACCAGTTCAGCAAGCTCGGCGGCAAGATCGCCGGCACCGAACACGTCAGCCCCGACGACCGTGACTTCAAGGCCGTCGTCTCCAAGGTCAAGTCCGCCAAGCCCGACATCGTCTTCTACGGCGGCGAATACCCCGCCTCCGGCCCGCTGAGCCAGCAGCTCAAGGACGGCGGCGTCACCGCGCCCCTCATGGGCGGCGACGGCATGTACAGCGGCGACTACATCAAGCTCAACAAGAAGGCGCAGGGCGACTACGCCTCCTCCGTCGGCAAGCCCGTCGAGGAACTGCCCTCCGCCAAGAAGTTCATCGCCGACTACAAGGCAGCCGGCTTCAAGGAGTCCTACGAGGCCTACGGCGGCTCCACCTACGACTCGACCTGGTCCATCATCCAGGCGGTCAAGAAGGTCGTCGAGGGCAATGACGGCAAGCTCCCCGACGACGCCCGCAAGCAGGTCGTCGACGCCATGAACAAGGTCACCTTCGACGGTGTCACCGGCCCCATCGCCTTCGACAAATACGGCGACACCACCAACACCATGATCACGGCCTACCAGGTCGACAAGGGCAAGTGGGCCTCCCGCTTCAGCGCCGAATTCAAGAAGTTCGACAAGAGCTGACCGACCGCACCACTCCACACCACCGGGCCGCGCCAGGACGCACGAACGACCCTGGCGCGGCCCGTGGCACACCGGGACACCCGGCTTCCCCTCACTCCCACGCAACGGAGGCCCTGCGGTGAGCGAACTGCCGCAACAGCTGGCCAACGGACTCATCCTCGGCGCGATGTACGGACTCATCGCGATCGGCTACACGATGGTCTACGGAATCGTCCAGCTCATCAACTTCGCCCACGGCGAGATATTCATGGTCGGCGGCTTCGGAGCGCTCAGCGTCTTCCTCGCTCTCCCCGCCGGCACCTCACTCGCCCTCGCCCTGCCGGCCATGCTCCTCGGCGGCATCGCGGTATCCGTCCTCGTCGGCATCGCCGCCGAACGATTCGCCTACCGCCCCCTGCGGGGCGCCCCCCGACTCGCCCCCCTCATCACCGCCATCGGCCTGTCCATCGCCCTCCAGCAAGCCATCTGGAAGTGGTACCCCGACGGCAAACAGGCCCGTGTCTTCCCCCAGTTCAAGGGCCACGCCTTCGACATCCTGGGCGCCACCGTCCAGCGCGGCGACCTCTTCGTCCTCATCGCCGCCCCCGCCTGCATGATCGCCCTCGGCTTCTTCGTCGCCAAGACCCGCAGCGGCCGCGCCATGCAGGCCACCGCGCAGGACCCCGACACCGCCAAGCTCATGGGCATCAACACGGACCGCATCATCGTCCTCGCGTTCGCCATCGGCGCCGCCTTCGCCGGCGTCGCCGCCGTCGCCTACGGCCTGCGCACCGGCGAGGTCCAGTTCCGCATGGGCTTCATCATGGGCCTCAAGGCCTTCACCGCGGCCGTGCTCGGCGGCATCGGCAACATCTACGGCGCCATGCTCGGCGGCATCGTCCTCGGCATCGCCGAAGCCCTCGCCACCGCCTACATCGAAGAGATCCCCGGTATGCAGCAATTCGGCGGCGGAGCCTGGAAGGACGTCTGGGCCTTCGTCCTCCTCATCCTCGTACTCCTGTTGAGACCACAAGGCCTCCTGGGCGAACGCGTCGCGGATCGGGCGTGATACCGATGACCACGAAGACCACCACCACCCCGGCCCGCGGTCTGATCCCGCTCCCCGAGCGCACCGCACGCCTCACCACCGCCGCAGGCGCCCTCGCCACCGCCGCCACCACCGGTCTCTCCTGGACCTGGAGCAGCGACTTCCCCGGCGACCTCACCTACTACGGATCGCCCGCCGGCCTGCAGATCGTCACCCTCGTCGGCGGCCTCCTCACCCTCCTCCTGGCCACCGCGGCACTCGGCGTCCGCGGCCTGCAATGGCTCACTCCCGCAGGGCGCAACGCCCCCACCCTCCTCGCCGCCCTCGCCACCTTCGCCGCCACCTGGTTCACCCTCCTCGCCATCGCCGTCCAGCTCGGCGGGCTGGTCAACCTCGAACCCGGCGGCGCCCTCGCCGGGCTCGCCTCCCTCCTCACCCTCGCCGGCGCCCTCGCGCTGCCCCCCGACCAGGCCGCCGACCGGCCGCCCGGCAACCCCTGGCAGCGGTTCACCGCCACCCTCGCCGCCAGCCCCCTGCGGCGCCGCACCCGCGAACTCCCCTCCTGGGCCGAGATCCTGATCATCGCCGCCGCCTTCGCCGCCGGGCTCCTCGCCTTCACCTACGGCATCGACACCGACGACGGCGCCCCCTTCGTCGGCTACCTGATCTTCATGGTGCTCGCCATCCCCGCCCTCAACCGGGCCGGACTCATCGCGCGCCTCACCGCACTCACCCACACCCACCGCGGCGTGGCCCTCGGCGCGGCCTTCCTCGCCGCCGCCTGCTTCCCCTTCACCCAGGACACCGACCAGTACACGATCATCGGGGCCAACATCCTGATCTTCGCCACCGTCGCCCTGGGCCTCAACGTCGTCGTCGGCCTCGCCGGCCTCCTCGACCTCGGCTACGTCGCCTTCCTCGGCGTCGGCGCCTACGCGGCCGCCCTCGTCTCCGGATCCCCCGAATCCGCCCTCGGATTCCACTTCCCCTTCTGGGCGGCCCTCCTCACCGGCGCCGCCGCCTCCCTCGTCTTCGGCGTCCTCATCGGCGCACCGACGCTGCGGCTGCGCGGCGACTACCTCGCCATCGTCACCCTCGGCTTCGGTGAGATCTTCCGCATCGCCATGCTCAACCTCAACGGCACCACCGGCCCCGACGTCACCAACGGCGCCATGGGCATCCCCAACATCCCCAACCTCGAAATCTTCGGCTTCAACTTCGGCGAACCGCACGACATCCTCGGCATCCCCATCGCCACCTACGGCAACTACTACCTGCTGATGATCCTCGTGACGGCCTTCGTCGTCCTCGTCTTCCGCCGCGCCGCCGCCTCCCGCATCGGCCGCGCCTGGATCGCCATCCGCGAGGACGAAACCGCCGCCATCGCCATGGGCATCAACAGCTTCCGCCTGCGCCTCCTGGCCTTCGCGCTCGGCGCGTCCCTCGCCGGACTCGCCGGGACCGTCCACGCCCACGTCGTCACCACGGCCACCCCCGAACAGTTCCAGTTCGCCGGGCCGCAGCCCCCCAACTCCGCGTTCCTCCTCGCCGCCGTCATCCTCGGCGGCATGGGAACCCTCAGCGGGCCCCTCGTCGGCGCCGCCCTCCTCTTCCTCATCCCCGCCAAACTCGACTTCCTCCAGGACTACCAACTCCTCCTCTTCGGCATCGCGCTCGTCCTCCTCATGCGCTTCCGCCCCGAGGGCCTCATCCCCGACCGCAGGAAGCAGCTCGAATTCCACGAAACCGGCCAACTCGACGTGCCCGACCAGCGCCTCCCCGACGCAGACGCCACCCTCGGCGCCACCCAGGCAAAGGCGTGACGACCATGACCACAGCACCCAGCCTCGCACCCGCCACCGACACCGGCACCGTCCTGCGCGCCGACGGCGTCACCATGCGCTTCGGCGGACTCACCGCCGTACGCAACGTCAGCCTCACCGTCGGCGTCGGCGAAATCGTCGGCCTCATCGGCCCCAACGGCGCCGGCAAAACCACCTTCTTCAACTGCCTCACCGGCCTCTACGTGCCCACCGAAGGCACCGTCAGCTACCGAGGCACCCGCCTCTCCCGCAAACCCCACCTCGTCACCCAGGCCGGCGTCGCCCGCACCTTCCAGAACATCCGCCTCTTCGCCAACATGACGGTCCTGGAAAACGTCCTCGTCGGCCGGCACACCCGCACCAAAGAAGGCCTCTGGTCCGCACTCCTCCGGGGCCCCGGCTTCAAGAAGGCCGAACGCGGCAGCGAACAACGCGCCATGGAACTCCTGGAATTCACCGGCCTCGCCCACAAACGCGACCACCTCGCCCGCAACCTCCCCTACGGCGAACAACGCAAGCTCGAAATCGCCCGCGCCCTCGCCAGCGAACCCGGGCTGCTGCTCCTGGACGAACCCACCGCCGGCATGAACCCCCAGGAAACCCGCGCCACCCAGGACCTCGTCCTCGCCATCCGCGCCCAGGGCACCGCCGTCCTCGTCATCGAGCACGACATGCGCTTCATCTTCAACCTCTGCGACCGGGTCGCCGTCCTCGTCCAAGGGCAGAAACTCGTCGAAGGCACCGCCGAGATCGTCCAGGCCGACGAACGCGTCATCGCCGCCTACCTCGGCACCCCGGTCGAGGGCATGCCGACGGCACCGGACGACCCCACGGACCCGGACGGCACAACGGACCAGGCGGCCCCGACGGACGCGACGGCCGCAACAGACCCGGCTGACTCGACGGTCCCGGCAGCCGCAACGGACCCGGCGACCCCGGCAGCCCCGGCCACCGCGCCGGAAGCGGTCGCCACCCCCGACGCGGCAGGAGAACCCGACGCACCAGACCGGGCGACACCACCGGACCGGGCGACACCACCGGACCAGCCGGCCCAGGGACAGACCGGAGACACCCCATGACCGCACTGCTCGAAGTCGAGGACCTACGCGTCGCCTACGGCAAGATCGAAGCCGTCAAAGGCATCTCGTTCTCCGTCGAAGCCGGAGCGGCCGTCACCCTCATCGGCACCAACGGCGCCGGCAAGACCACCACCCTGCGCACCCTCTCCGGCCTCCTCAAACCCCTCGCCGGCAAGATCACCTTCGACGGCGAGCCGCTCAACGGCGTCCCCGCCCACAAGATCGTCGAACGCGGCCTCGCCCACTCCCCCGAAGGCCGCCGCCTCTTCCCCCGCCTCACCATCGCCGAAAACCTCCAGCTCGGCGCCTTCCTCCGCAAGGACGCCGACGGCATCGAAAAAGACATCCAGCGCGTCTACGAGCTCTTCCCCATCCTCGGCGAACGCCGCAAACAAGCCTCCGGAACCCTCTCCGGCGGCGAACAGCAAATGCTCGCCATGGGCCGCGCCCTGATGTCCCGCCCCAAACTCCTCATGCTCGACGAGCCCTCCATGGGCCTCTCCCCGATCATGATGCAGAAGATCATGGAAACCATCCGCGAACTCCGCTCCCAGGGCACCACCATCCTCCTCGTCGAACAGAACGCCCAAGCCGCGCTCTCGCTCGCCGACCAAGGACACGTCATGGAAATCGGCCGCATCGTCCTCTCCGGCAGCGGCGAATCCCTCCTCCACGACGAATCCGTCCGCAAGGCCTACCTCGGCGAGGACTGACCCGCACCCACGCGAGCGGCCCCGCACCGATGACCATCGGTACGGGGCCGCTCGCACGCTCAGGACGAGCCCGGCTGCGCCGGGGCTACTGGTCCTTCTGCTGCTTCTTCTCCTCGGCGTCCTCGATGACCGCCTCGGCCACCTGCTGCATCGACAGCCGGCGGTCCATCGACGTCTTCTGGATCCACCGGAACGCGGCCGGCTCCGTCAGCCCGTACTGCGTCTGCAGAATGCTCTTCGCCCGGTCCACCAGCTTCCGGGTCTCCAGCCGCTGGGTGAGATCCGCGATCTCCTTCTCCAGCGTCCTCAGCTCGGTGAACCGGCTCACCGCCATCTCGATCGCGGGAACCACGTCGCTCTTCGAGAACGGCTTCACCAGATACGCCATCGCACCCGCGTCCCGCGCCCGCTCCACCAGCTCACGCTGCGAGAACGCGGTCAGCATCAGCACCGGCGCGATGCTCTCCTCGGCGATCTTCTCGGCCGCCGAGATGCCGTCCAGCACCGGCATCTTCACGTCCAGGATCACCAGGTCCGGACGGTGCTCCCGGGCCAGCTCCACGGCGGTCTGCCCGTCCCCGGCCTCACCGACGACGGTGTAGCCCTCTTCCTCCAGCATCTCTTTGAGGTCGAGACGGATGAGGGCCTCGTCCTCGGCGATCACCACGCGCGTGGTCAGCGGCGGGACATGCGACTGATCGTCATCGGCGACGGGCTGCTCGGGCTCGGCGGCGCTCACGGGACTCCTCATTCCAGGCAGGTGGTGCCATTGCAGCCTACCTAGAGGCGGGCGCCATGATGCACACGGTATTGTGTCTCGGAGCCACCGGCCGGGTTGGTGGAATGGCATACACGGATGTCTCAAACACATCTGCCCGAAAGGGCTTGCGGGTTCGAGTCCCGCACCCGGCACCTCTGAATAAAGCGGAGCTTCCCGTTCTCGTGAAATTTCGCTCCACGTGCCCCACTCTCGCACTGCGTCACGCACAGTGACGGTATGAACATTCACAGCACAGACGTACGACGGCGCGCCCTCGCACGGCTTCGCGCAGGTTCCAGGAACGCAGACGTAGCCCGCGCCCTGGGCGTCCCCCTCGGCACCGTCGGCTATTGGCGGCACCTGGACCGCGCGAAACGCGGCGAGTGCCCGGGCGCCCACCAGCCGAAATGCCCACGTTGCGACGGGCGCGAGCTCGATGAGCCGGCGTACTCCTACCTCCTGGCCCTGTACCTCGGCGACGGCCACATCATCCAGTACTCGGCCCACCGCGCACCGAGCCTCATGATCACGTGCGGTGACGGCTGGCCGGGCCTCATGGACGCCTGCGAAGCCGCCATGCGCGCGGTCTTACCCGACAACTCCGTGTGCCGGGTGCGCAGAACCGGCTGCCACAACGTGAAGGTCTACTCCAAGCACCTGTGGTGCCTGTTCCCCCAGCACGGCCCCGGCAAGAAACACGAGCGGCCGATCGCGCTCGAAGCCTGGCAGCAGCGGATCGTGGACGCGCATCCCTGGGCATTCCTCCGCGGACTCATCCACTCCGACGGCTGCCGCGTCACCAACTGGACGACCAGGATGGTGGGCGGTGCGCGCAAGCGCTACGAGTACCCGCGGTACCTCTTCACCAACAAGTCCGACGACATCCGAAGGCTCTTCTCCGACACCCTCACCAAGGTGGGTGTCGAGTGGACCGTCCTCGCCCGCGACGGCGACCCGTTCAACATCTCCGTGGCCCGCAAGTCCTCCGTCGCCCTCATGGACCGGCACATCGGGCCGAAGTACTGACAGGGACGGCAGTCAGGTACCTCGGCCCAGCGGAATCACGGTGCGGGTGGGGCTACTTCGGGGAGTCGTCCTCGCCGATGTGGTGGACGCGGACGAGGTTGGTGGAGCCGGGGACTCCGGGCGGGGAGCCGGCGGTGATGATGACGACGTCGCCCTTCTGGCAGCGGCCGATCCGCAGGAGCTGCTCGTCGACCTGGGCGACCATCTCGTCGGTGGAGTCGACGGTCGGGCCGAGGAAGGTCTCCACGCCCCAGCTGACGTTGAGCTGGGAGCGGGTGGCCGGGTCGGGGGTGAAGGCCAGGAGCGGGATGGGCGAGCGGTAGCGGGAGAGGCGGCGGACGGTGTCGCCGGACTGGGTGAAGGCGACGAGGAACTTGGCGCCGAGGAAGTCGCCGATGTCGGCGGCGGCGCGGGCGACGGCGCCGCCCTGGGTGCGGGGCTTGTTGGCCTCGGTGAGCGGCGGGAGGCCCTTGGCGAGGAGGTCTTCCTCAGCGGCCTCGACGATGCGGCTCATGGTTTTGACGGTTTCGGTGGGGTATTTGCCGACGCTGGTCTCGCCGGAGAGCATGACGGCGTCGGTGCCGTCGATGACGGCGTTGGCGACGTCGGAGGCTTCGGCGCGGGTGGGGCGGGAGTTGTCGATCATCGAGTCGAGCATCTGGGTGGCGACGATGACCGGCTTGGCGTTGCGCTTGGCGAGTTTGATGGCGCGCTTCTGGACGATCGGGACGGTTTCGAGGGGCATTTCGACGCCGAGGTCGCCGCGGGCGACCATGATGCCGTCGAAGGCCGCGACGATGTCGTCGATGTTCTCGACGGCCTGGGGCTTCTCGACCTTGGCGATCACGGGGAGGAAGCGGTCCTCCTCGCGCATGATGCGGTGGACGTCCTCGATGTCGCGGCCGCTGCGGACGAAGGAGAGGGCGATGATGTCGGCGCCGTAGCGCAGGGCCCAGCGGAGGTCGTCCTGGTCCTTGTCGGAGAGGGCGGGGACGGAGACGGCGACGCCGGGGAGGTTGAGTCCCTTGTGGTCGGAGACCATGCCTCCTTCGATGACCTTGGTGCGGACGTGGGGTCCGTCGACGTCGGTGACTTCGAGGGTGACTTTGCCGTCGTCGACGAGGATGCGTTCGCCGGTGGTGACGTCGGCGGCGAGGCCGTTGTAGGTGGTGCCGCAGATCTGGCGGTCGCCTTCGACGGCGGGTTCCACGGTGATGGTGAACTCGTCGTCGCGTTCGAGAAGTACAGGGCCTTCGCGGAATCGGCCGAGTCGGATCTTCGGGCCTTGTAGGTCGGCGAGGATGCCGACGCTGCGGCGGGTCTCTTCGGATGCTTTGCGGACCCGGTCGAATCGCGCCTCGTGCTCGGCGTAGGTGCCGTGGCTGAGGTTGAAGCGGGCGATGTCCATTCCGGCGTCGACGAGGGCTTTGATCTGCTCGTACGAGTCGGTGGCGGGTCCCAGTGTGCAGACGATCTTTGCTCGGCGCATGTTTCGACTCTATGACTTACCGAGCGGTAGGGAACGGTGGAGAAGTGACTGCCCAACGAGCGCTTGATGAAAGGCTGTTGACAAGTATTGGAATGGGCATGCAGCCGCTCCGATGAGCGGAAATTCATTCTCCGGCACGGAGATCTCACAGTGCGGGACGGGTCATCGTAAAGCGTGCGTTGACGTGGGCGTGGACGGTTTGGCGCTGGGGTTCGAGTTCGAGGGCGGGGGCGGATTCCTGGGTGACGGGGCCGCCGTAGCCGCCGAAGGAGCGCATGGCGGGGGTGGCCGCGGGGGCGGCGCTCTCGGCGCCGAGGTCGGCGATTTCGAGGAGGGCGTCGAGGCGGGCGCCGAGGGCTTCGGCGTACTCGCGGGCGCGCTGGACGGCTTCGCGGACGGCTTGGGTGCGGGCCGCGCGGTGGGCGGGTGAGTCGGGGCGCAGGTCCCACCACGGGCCGTCGACGCGGGTGAGATCGAGGTCGGCGAGGCGGGTGGTGAGCTCACCGAGGGTGGTGAAGTCGTTGAGGGTGGCGGTGTGGGTGACGCGTCCGTGGTAGGCGCGGACACGTTCGTGGCGGCCCTTCTCGGTGAGCTGGGGGGTGAGGCTGAAGGTGCCGGTTTCGAGCTTTTCGATGGCGTCGCCGTAGCTCTTGATGAGGGTGAGGGCTTGCTCGTTGCGGCCGGTGAGGGCGGTGAGGGCGGCGGTGCGGTCGGTGCCGCGGGCGCTGATGGTGACGGCGATGCGGGCGATTTCGGGGTCGACGTCGAGGCGGGCTTCGCCGCGTACGGCGAGGCGGGGGGTGTCCGGGGTGCCGTAGGGGAGGGCGGTCGGAGTGGTGCCGGTGGCGGGGGCGGCGGGGGTCTCGTGGGCGGGGTCGGTCATGGGTGGCTCCCGGTTTCGGGTTCGCTGTGCGGTGGGGTGGTGCTCGGGGTGTGGGTGGTGCTCGGGGCGTGGGGGTGTGGGTGGCGAGGGTCGCATATCGGGGCGGGTCGGGGCGGGTGATCCGAGGGGGCGGGCGAGGGGTGTTGCGCGGGGGGTGGCTGCGCCAGAATCTACGCGCGTTGGCCCGCTGTGCGGCGGCGCTCATCCGCGTTTTTGGCGTTCATCCAAGGGAGTTGGCATGTCGCTCGACCGTAGGAAGTTCTTGGGGCGTTCCGTGGTGACGGGGGCCGGAATGGCGCTCGCGGGGGCGGCGGGTGCGCCGGCGGCGGAGGCGACGGAAGCGGCGCCGGGCTCCGGCCGCCGTGGTCACCGGCGGGAGCGGTACGCCTTCACGGTGATGGGCACGACGGATCTGCACGGCAACGTCTTCAACTGGGACTACGCGACGGATGCGGAGTTCGACGATGCGGCGCACAACGATGTCGGGCTGGCGAAGATCTCGACGCTGGTGACTCGGGTGCGGCGGGAGAAGGGGCGGCGGAACACGCTGCTGATCGACGCGGGTGACACCATTCAGGGCACGCAGCTGGCGTATTACTACGCCAAGGTGGATCCGATCACGGAGCCGGGCGGGCCGGTGCATCCCATGGCGCGGGCGATGAATGCGATCGGCTATGACGCCGCGGCGCTGGGGAATCATGAGTTCAATTACGGCATTCCGGTGCTGCGGAAGTTCGAGGAGAGCTGTGACTTTCCGCTGCTGGGGGCGAATGCGGTGGATGCGAAGTCGCTGCGGCCGGCGTTTCGGCCCTATGTGCTGAAGCGGTTGCGGTCACCGCGCGGGCGGGAGGTGACGGTGGCCGTGCTGGGGCTGACGAATCCGGGGATCGCGATCTGGGACAAGGCGCATGTGCAGGGGAAGCTGGCGTTTCCGGGCCTGGTGGAGCAGGCGGCGAAATGGGTGCCGAAGCTGCGGTCGATGGGCGCGGATGTGGTGATCGTGGCGGCGCATTCCGGGATGAGCGGTACGTCCTCGTACGGGGATCAGTTGCCGTATGTGGAGAATGCGGCGGCGTTGGTGGCGGAGCAGGTGCCGGGGATCGATGCGATTTTGGTGGGGCATGCGCATGTGGAGGTTCCCGAGCGGCGGGTGGTGAACAAGGACTCGGGCCGGGAGGTGGTGTTGTCGGAGCCGTTGAAGTGGGGGCAGCGGCTGACTCTTTTCGATGTGGAGGTGGAGTGGCGTCGGGGGCGTTGGGAGGTGGGGTCGGTCGGTTCACGGGTTCTGAACGCGAATGCGGTGGCGGAGGATGCGCGGATCACCGGGCTGCTGCGGGCGGAGCACCGGAAGGTCGTGGCGTATGTGAACCGGGTGATCGGCCGGTCGAAGGCGGAGATGACGGCGGCGGAGGCGCCGGTGAAGGACACGCCGGTGCTGGATTTCATCGCGTTCGTGCAGGCGGAGGTGGTGCGTAAGGCGCTGGCGGGGTCGGCGTACGCGTCGTTGCCGGTGTTGTCGCAGGCGTCGTGTTTTTCGCGGACCGCGAGGGTGCCGGAGGGGGATGTGTCGATCCGGTCGATGGCGGCGCTGTATCCGTTCGACAACACGCTGGAGGCCCGGGTGCTGACGGGTGCGCAGGTGCGGGCGTATGTGGAGTTCTCGGCGCGGTATTACGTGCGGACGGCGGCCGGTGGTCCGGTGGATCCGTCGAAGGTGACGAATGCGGACGGTACGCCGGATTACAACTATGACGTGGTGAGCGGTCTCTCGTACGAGGTCGATATCGCGAAGCCGGCGGGGCAGCGGATCGGGAAGCTGATGTTCGACGGGAAGCCGCTGGACGACGGGGCGCGGTTCGTGCTGGCGGTGAACAATTACCGGGCGAGCGGTGGCGGTAATTTCCCGCATGTGGCGGCCGCGGAGCAGGTGTGGTCGACGTCGGACGAGATCCGGAATCTGATCATCGGGTGGGTGCAGGAGAGCGGGGAGATCGATCCTGCGGAGTTCGCCTCGGTGGACTGGAAGTTGACGCGGGACGGGGTGCCGGTGTTCTGAGGTCCGGTGGACCGGTGGGGGCCGCGGACGCCGCGCGGGGGCGGTCGTGGCCTCTCCCGGTCCGCGGCTCTCTCCCGGTCCGCGGCTCTCTCCCGGTCCGCGGCTCTCCCCCGGTCCCGGCTCTCCCCCTCCCCCCGGCTCATCCTCGGTTCCAGCCCTCCCCCGGTTCCGGCTCGCTCCCTTCGTTCCCGGCTCTCCCCTGCCCCCGTGTGCCCGATGGCGCCGTACACCGCTGCCGAGGTGAACGGGCCGGAGGGAGTGCGGTCAGCGGCGGGGAACGAGGGTGGAGCCCTGGCGGGGGACCTTGCCCGTGCGTCCCGTTGAGGGCTGCGGGAGGCCGAAGCTCGTGAAGGCGGTGCGGCTGGGGAGGGGGTAGGGGGTGTTGCCGGTGACGGAGTTGAGGATGGTGGCGCTGCGC
This sequence comes from Streptomyces caniferus, assembly GCF_009811555.1. GTDB lineage: Bacteria > Actinomycetota > Actinomycetes > Streptomycetales > Streptomycetaceae > Streptomyces > Streptomyces caniferus. Next base: position 2,276,425 of record NZ_BLIN01000005.1, read on the forward strand.
CAGGCGGCGAGGCCGAGGTCGGGGGTGCCCACGCCGTGGGTGTGGGTCTCGGCGTTCTGGACGTAGACCGAGCCGGTGATGGCGGGGTCGAGGACGAGGCGGTGGTGTGCGTCGATCCGTGGGCGCGCGCCGGAGTCACGGCGTACGTAGGGGTCGAGGGCGGCGAGAAGGGTGTCCATGCGGCGTTCGCGGTAGCCGGTGGCGAGGATGACGGCGTCGGTGGTGAGGCGGGAGCGGGTGCCCTGCTGGGTGTGGTCGAGGTGGAGTTCGACCTTGGTGGTGCCGACGCGGCCCGCGGTGCGGACGAAGACTCCCGGGGTGAGGGTGGCGTCGGGCCAGCCGCCGTCGAGGGTGCGGCGGTAGAGCTCGTCGTGGATGGCGCCGAGGGTGTCGTGGTCGATGCCTTTGTGGAGCTGCCACTGGCCGGGGACGAGGTCGTCGCGGACGCGTTCGGGCAGGGCGTGGAAGTAGCGGGTGTAGTCGGGCGTGAAGTGTTCGAGGCCGAGTTTGCTGTATTCCATGGGGGCGAAGGCGGGGGTGCGGGCGAGCCAGTGGAGGCCTTCGCGGCCGGCGGGGCGGGCCCGGAGCTGATCGAGGAAGATCTCGGCGCCCGACTGGCCGGCGCCGATGACGGTGACGCGGTCGGCGGCGAGCAGGGTTTCGCGGTGGTCGAGGTAGTCGGCGGAGTGGATGACGGGGACGGCGGGGGCCTCGGCGAGGGGGCGGAGGGGGACGGGGATGTGGGGGGTGGTGCCGATGCCGAGGACGAGGTTGCGGGCGTAGGTGCGGCCGAGGGCTTCGGCTTCGCCTTCGGCGTCGAGCTGGGTGAAGTCGATTTCGAAGACTTCGCGTTCGTGGTTCCAGCGGACGGCGTCGATCTGGTGGCCGAAGTGGAGGCCGGGCAGGTTTTCGCTGACCCAGCGGCAGTAGGCGTCGTATTCGGCGCGGTGGAGGTGGAAGCGTTCGGCGAAGTAGAAGGGGAAGAGGCGCTCGCGGGTTTTGAGGTAGTTGAGGAAGGTCCAGGGGCTGGCGGGGTCGGCGAGGGTGACCAGGTCGGCGAGGAAGGGGACTTGGAGGGTGGCGCCGTCGATGAGGAGGCCGGGGTGCCAGTGGAAGGCGGGGCGCTGGTCGTAGAAGGCGGTGCGGAGGGGGGTAAGGGGGTGGGCGAGGGCGGCGAGGGAGAGGTTGAAGGGGCCGATGCCGATGCCGGCGAGGTCGAGGGGTTCGTCGGGGCTCGTGGTGTCGGTGGTGGCGGGGCTTTCGGGGTGCGGGGTGGTGCTCATCGAGGCGTGTGGCCTTCCACGAGTTTGAGGAGGGTGGTCAGGTCTCCGGGTTGGGTGTGGGGGTTGAGGAGAGTGGCTTTGAGCCAGAGGCCGGTGGGGGTGGTGGCCCGGCCGAGGACGGCCTGTCCGTCGGTGAGGAGGGTGCGGCGGATGGTGGCGAGGGTGGCGTCGTCGGCGCCGGTGGGGCGGAAGAGGACCGTGCTGAGGAGGGGGCGGGAGTGGAGTTCGTAGCGGGGGGTGGGCCTCGATGAGGTCGGCGAGGGTCTGGGCGGCGGCGAGGGTGCGGTCGACGAGTTCGCCGAGGCCGTGGCGGCCGAGGGCCTTGAGGGTGACGGCGATCTTGAGGATGTCGGGGCGGCGGGTGGTGCGCAGTGAGCGGCTGAGCAGGTCGGGGAGGCCGGCTTCGGTGTCGTCGTCGGCGTTGAGGTAGTCGGCCTGGTGGGCGAGGGGGGCCAGGGTGGCGGGGCCGGGGACGGCGAGGAGGCCGGCCGCTACGGGTTGCCAGCCGAGTTTGTGCAGGTCGAGGCTGACGGTGTGGGCGCGGGCGAGGCCGTGCAGGGCGCTGCGGTGGGTGTCGCTGAAGAGGAGGGCTCCGCCGTAGGCGGCGTCGATGTGGAAGCGGGCGCCGTGGTGGTCGGCGATGTCGGCGAGGGCGGGGAGGGGGTCGATGGCGCCGGAGTCGGTGGTGCCTGCCGTGGCGGTGAGGAGGACGGGGCCGGTGCGTCCGGCGAGGTTGGCGAGGCAGGTGTGGACGGTGTCGGGGGTGAGGATGCCGTCGGGGGTGGGGAGGGTGAGGGGTTCGGGGAGGCCGAGGAGCCAGGCGGAGCGGTGGATGCTGTGGTGGGCGTTGGCGCCGCAGACGACCTGGAGGGGGCGGGCGGGCCGGTGCGGCTCGGTCGCGGAGCCGTCGGGGGCGGCGGCTTCGCGGGCGAGGAGGAGGGCGAGCTGGTTGGACTCGGTGCCGCCGGTGGTGATCAGTGCGTCGGGTTCGGTGGCCCGCGGGTAGACCAGCGCGGCGAGCGCACGGCTGGTGAGGGCTTCCAGTGCGGAGGCGGCGGGGGCCTGGTCCCAGGAGTCCATGGAGGGGTTGAGGGCGCCGGCGGCGAGGTCGGCGGCGGTGGCGAGGGCCAGCGGCGGGCAGTGCAGGTGGGCGGCGCAGTGGGGGTCGGCCGGGTCGGCGGCGCCGGCGGCGAGGGTGTGGACGAGGGTGCGCAGGGCGGTGTGCGGGCCGGTGCCGTGGTCGGGGAGCAGGGGGTGGCAGGCGTCGCGTACGGCGCGGGTGACGGTGGCGGGGCCGCCGGACGGGAGGGGGCCGGCGCGGTGCTCGGCGCCGGTGGTGAGGGCGTCGAGGACGGTGTCGAGGAAGGGGCGGAGTGCGCGGGGGCCGTTGGTGCCGCCTGCGAGGGCGGTGCCGGCAGGGGGCACAGGCATCAATGTGCTTTTCTGTCAGGGGAGTTGGGGCGTCGGTACCTTGGGGACAGCCCTCGGGCAGCGCTAAGTTACTTTCCCTGTACAGCCTGTATCCACTGGTTGAGCGGTCATACCACCCGTAAGCGGTACGGGTGTACCGCAGGTGTTCGGGTGACGTCGGCCTGCCACCGGCACCCGTGCGCGGGGTGCGACGACGCGTCAGGATGGCCTGATGGAGAAGAACACAGTGCACCGACTCGACCTGGGGTACTTCGTCCGTCCCGCGTCCGAGACGGGTGGCCCCCAGCCGCGGGTGGAGCCCGTGCTCGCGTATGTGGTGCGGCGCGAGGAAGGGCTGATCCTCTTCGACACCGGTGTCGGGGCCGCCGATCCCGAGACCGAGGCCCACTACCGCCCGCGGCGAAGGTCGCTGGAGGGCGCCCTCGCGGCGGTCGGAGTCCCGCTCGCGGAGATCTCGCTGGTGGTGAACTGCCACCTGCACTTCGACCACTGCGGAGGGAACCCCTTGCTGGCCGGACGGCCCATCGTGGTGCAGAGCGTGGAGCTGGCCGCTGCCCGCGGGGGCGACTACACGATCGACGCGCTCATCGACTTCCCCGGCGCGGCGTACGAGGAGATCAGCGGCGAAGCGGAGGTCTGGCCGGGGGTCTGGATCGTCCCCACCCCCGGGCACACCGACGGGCACCAGTCGATGGTGGTCAGGGAGGCCGACGGGACGGTGGTCCTCGCCGGTCAGGCCCACGACTTCGCCTCGTCGTTCGCCTCGGACCACCTCGCCCGGCAGGCCGCGCGCGACGGCCTGGCCCAGCCGCTTCCGGCGTATCGGCCGTGGCTGGACCGGCTCGCCGACTTCGATCCCCGGCGCGTGCTCTTCGCCCACGACTGCTCGGTCTGGGAACCGTCGGGGCACGGCGGCTGAGGGGCCCGCCCGCGGCGGCGCTCCGGCTCGCCCGGGTGCGGCTGCCCCGGGTCGGCCACCGAGAGATGCCGTCACCCTCCCGTCCGGCACGTCCTACAGCGGCCGGGAGGGTGACGCCTGTGCCCTAGAGCGGACACGCCCTAGGCCTCCCCCGCCGCGGCGCGTACCTTCAGCGCCCGGCGCAGATCGTCGAGTTGGTCGACGAGCTTGCGGCGCAGGGCGGGGGTCGGGTCTCCGTCGGTGAGGCAGGCTTCGCCGAGCCGCAGGGTGTGCTCCTCGACGAAGACCGCGGGGAAGGCGTAGCGGCCGGCGGCGGCGGCGAGGGCGGGGCCGCGGGCGGCGGCGAGGGCGGGGACGTCGGTGAAGTAGCGGGTGACGTAGGGGCGGAGCAGGTCGGGCTGTTCGGGGGCCCAGAAGCCGGCGGCGGTGGCGGTGAAGAGGTAGTTGGAGAGCGCCTTCTCGTCGTCGGTGGTGAACAGGGCGTCCCAGGCGGCCTGTTTGGCGGCCGGGTCGGGGAGCGCGGCGTGGCAGCGGGCGGCGCCCTCGCGGCCGGTGGCGCTGGGGTCGCGGGCGAGCTCGGCGTCGATGGTGGCGCGGAGTTCGTCGAGCGGTGCGGCGCCGAGGGTGGCGAGCCGGCCGAGGATGCGCCAGCGCAGTTCGGGGTCGAGGCGGGGGCCGCCGGGGACGCTGCCGTCGTCGAGCCAGTCCTGGATGCCTTCGGGGGTGGTGGCGCTGTCGATGAAGGCGCGTACGGCGGTGAGGCGCAGTCCTGCCTCGGAGCCGTGTTCGGGGCCCTCGGTGCGGCGGAGTATGTCGCGGCTGAGGGCGGTGAGGGTGGTGAGGGCGGCCTGGCGCTCGTCGGCCCGGAGGTAGCGGTCGGCGATCTCGGTGCGGGCGAAGGCGAGGACGCCTTGGACGACGGCGAGATCGGTTTCGTACGGGAGGTGGGCGCGGGCGGCGTCCAGGAAGGCGGTGGGGGCGAGTTCGCCGTCGCGGACCATGTCGCGGGCGGCGTTCCACACCACGGCGCGGGTCAGCGGTTCGGGGAGTCCGGACAGGGCGCCGAGGGCGGTGTCCCAGGAGACGGGGTCGAGGCGGACCTTGGCGTAGGTGAGGTCCTGGTCGTTGAGGAGGAGCAGGGCGGGGCGGCCGCCGGTGGCGGAGTGGCGGCCGCCGTCGGGCACGTCCCAGGACAGCGGCTCGCGCGGGAGCAGGCGTCCCGGGGTGGTGTGGTCGTGGTCGTAGAGCCCGATGGTGAGCCGGTGCGGGCGGGTGCCGTCCTGGCTTCCGGTCTGCTCGACGGACACGCTCCAGCGGCCGTCCGTGCCTTCTTCCACGACGGGGGTCAGGGTGTCGACCCCGGTGGTGCGCAGCCAGCGCTCGGCCCAGGCGTGGACGTCGCGGTCGGTGGCGCGGGCGAGGGAGTCGATGAAGTCGGCGAGGGTGGCGTTGCCGAAGCGGTGCCGGGCGAAGTGGTCGTTGATTCCGGCGAGGAAGTCCTTCTCCCCCATCCAGGCGACGAGTTGGCGCAGGGCGGAGGCGCCCTTGGCGTAGGAGATGCCGTCGAAGTTGAGGAGCGCGGAGGCGGTGTCGGGGACGTCCTCGGGGGCGGGGGCGACGGGGTGGGTGGAGGGGCGCTGGTCGGCGTCGTAGCCCCAGCCCTTGCGGGCGATGGCGAAGTCGGTCCAGGTGTCGGTGCCCCACGTCCTGGGGGGTGTCCCCCCGGACTCCCCGCGGCTGGCTTCGGCCAGGACCTGGTAGCCCATGTATTCGGCGAATGACTCGTTCAGCCAGATGTCGTCCCACCATTGGAGGGTGACGAGGTCGCCGAACCACATGTGGGCCATTTCGTGGGCGATGACCATGCCTCGGTTCTGGCGTTCGGTGTCGGTGACGGCGGAGCGGAAGACGAATACGTCGCGGAAGGTGACCAGGCCGGGGTTCTCCATGGCGCCCGCGTTGAACTCGGGGACGAAGGCCTGATCGTAGGAGTCGAAGGGGTAGGGCTCGTCGAAGATCTCGTGGAAGCGGTCGAAGCAGCGGCGGGTGAGGTCGAGGATTTCGTCGGCGTCGGCGTCGAGGTGCGGGGCCATGGAGCGGCGGCAGTGGATGCCGAAGGGCAGTCCGGCGTGTTCGGTGTGGACGGAGTGCCAGGGGCCGGCGATGACGGCGACGAGGTAGCTGCTGATCAGGGGGGTGGGGGCGAGGGTCCAGTGGCCGGGGTCGCCCTGGGTGGCGATGCCGTTGCCGAGGACGGTCCAGTCGGTGGGGGCGGTGACGGTGAGGGCGAAGACGGCCTTGAGGTCGGGCTGGTCGAAGGCGGCGAAGACGCGCTGGACGTCCTCCATGAACAGCTGGGTGTAGACGTAGGTTTCGCCGTCGGCGGGGTCGGTGAAGCGGTGCATGCCCTCGCCGGTGCGGGAGTAGCGCATGGTGGCGTCCAGGCGCAGCTCGTGGGGGCCGGGGGTGAGGCCGGTGAGCGGGAGGCGGTTGTCGTCCAGGGTCGTGGGGTCGAGGCGGTGGCCGTCGAGGGTGACGTGGTGCAGCTCGGCGGGTTTCAGCTCGACGAAGGTGTCGCCGGCCGCGTGCGCGGTGAAGTGGATGACCGCACGGGAGCCGAAGAGGTCGTCGCCTTGGGTGAGGTCGAGGGCGATGTCGTAACGGTGGACGTCGATGAGCTGGAACCGGGTCTGCGCCTCGTCGCGCTGCAGTGCGGGCATGACGTCATGCTGCCGTAGCGGGGGTGGGGGGTGCATCCCTTTGTGTGGGGCGTTGGTTTGTCTGCGGGTGCGGTTGTGGCTGGGCGCGCAGTTCCTCGCGCCCCTTTGGGGTGCACCGGCCGTTGTTCCGTGCGGGGGCATTGGGGCTCGCCCTCGGGCGGCTTGTGTGGTTGCCGCGGGGGTCGGAGGGGACGCACCGGAGCCCGTCCTCGGCGCGGGCGGCCCTGGTACGTGGCATAGACCGACCCGGCGTCCGCTCCGGTCCTGCGGGCGGGCTCCGGTACATCCCCTCCGACCTACGCCCGTTCCCGACTGCCGGCCGGTGACACCGTCCCTCACCGCTCCACCTGGGCCCGCGCCCAATCTGCGGGTCGCCTGGCCCGCTCCGTGCCAAGACCTGGCGCATCTGGTCGTAACGGTGATCGGTACGGCGGGACAGTCGCCGACGCGCGGTGGTCGGAGGGGATGTCCGGTGCCCCGCCCGCAGGACCGGAGCGAACGCCGGGCCGATCTGTACCACGTACCAGATGCGCCCGCGCCGAGGACGGGGTACCGGGCGTCCCCTCCGACCCACCACCCACCAACCGCAGGCGAACCGGCCCCAGCCCACGGCAACCCCGCACCGTCCCGGCCCACGCGAGCGCGAAACCCGCCCGGCCTCAGCCCACGGCAACCCCGCACCGGCCCCGGCCACCGGCTCCGCGAGCCCCGTCAGCCGTTCCAGCCGCTGACCAGGGGTGGGTCGTCCGGGTCCGGGATCTGGGTGGACCAGCCGCCGGGGACGTTGCGGACCTGGCGGTCGCGGAAGCGTACGGGGGCGGTGCCCACGCGGCGGGTGAAGAGGCGGCTGAAGTAGGCGGGGTCGTCGTAGCCGACGCGGCGGGCCACTGCCGCTACCGGGAGTTCGGTGGCCACCAGGAGTTCCTTTGCGCGGCCCAGGCGGATGCCGAGCAGGTAGTCCTTGGGGCTGCAGCCGGCGCCGCGCCGTACGGCGGTGCGGAGTTCGGCGGGGGTCATGCCGTGCCGGGCGGCGTGCTCGGCGACGGAGAGGGGCAGGAAGGCGTCGCGGGCGAGTGCCTGGAGGACCGGGTCGCCGTCGGCGTCGGTGTCGGCCCGCGCCCGGCGCAGGGCGACGAGGAGTTCGTGGACCGCGGCCGAGGTCTCCACTTCCAGCAGGGGGTTGCCCCGTCGTGCCGCGCGGGCGATCCGGCCGATGGCGGTCCGGGCCGGGCCGGTGTCGGCGAGGGGTACGAGCGGGCGGTCCGGTTCGATGTAGCCGAGTTCGGTGTAGGTGGCGGCGGCCGGTCCGGTGAAGTCGACGAAGGACTCGTCCCAGCCGGTGTCCGGGTCGGCGCCGTAGTGGTGCGGCACCCCGGGCATGATCCACAGGAGGGCGGGGGCGGTCACCGTACGGCGCCGGCCGTCGGGGGCGGTGAACCAGCCGCGGCCGGCGCTGATGACGATGGCGACGTGGTGGTCGAGGGTGCGCGGGCCGACCGTGGGCAGGGTGCCGTGCTGGAGGCCGACCCCCAGGCAGACCAGGCCGAGCCGGTGGTGGACCGGGTTCGGGGTGAAGTAGCGCATCCAGGTGTGGTACACGCCCGGACCTCCCGTCGCTCCGTACCTCTCGGTCGAACCGTCCAATCACAGCCGATCTTTGTCCATGGACCGTCACACCGCCAGAGGGCAAAGGTGACCGATGAGCGGGTGCGTCCGGCCGGTGGCGCACCACGACACAGGGGCGGGTGACGTGACGCAGTTCGAGGTGGGCGAGCGGGACTTCGTGCTGGACGGGCGGCCGGTGCGGCTGCTGTCCGGGGCGTTGCACTACTTCCGGGTGCACGAGGCGCAGTGGGACCACCGGCTGGCGATGCTCCGGGCGATGGGCCTGAACTGCGTGGAGACGTATGTGCCGTGGAATCTGCACGAGCCGCGGCCCGGCGAGTTCAGGGATCCGGAGGCGCTGGGGCGGTTCCTGGACGTGGTGCGGGCGGCGGGGCTGTGGGCCATCGTCCGGCCTGGCCCGTACATCTGCGCGGAGTGGGAGAACGGCGGGCTGCCGCAGTGGCTGACCGGGCCGTTGGGGCGGCGGGTGCGGACCCGGGATGCGGCGTATCTGCGGGCCGTGGACGCCTGGTTCGAGCGGCTGCTGCCGCAGGTCGTGGCGCGGCAGTGCACGGCGGTGTCCGGGCCCGGCGGGCCGGGCGACGGACCGGTGATCATGGTGCAGGCGGAGAACGAGTACGGCTCGTACGGCAGCGACGGCGTGTATCTGGCGCACCTCGTGGACCGGCTGCGTGCGCTGGGGGTGCGGGTGCCGCTGTTCACCTCGGACGGGCCCGAGGAGCACATGCTGAGCGGTGGTTCGGTGCCGGGCGTGCCGGCCACGGCCAACTTCGGTTCCGGGGCACGGGAGGCGCTGGCGGTGCTGCGGTGCCATCAGCCGCGGGGGCCGTTGATGTGTATGGAGTTCTGGTGCGGGTGGTTCGCGCACTGGGGGCAAACGGAGGCGCCGCGTGCGCCGGAGGACGCCGCGGCGGCGCTGCGCGAGATTCTGGAGTGCGGTGCGTCGGTCAACATCTACATGGCGCACGGCGGGACGAATTTCGGTGGGTGGGCGGGGGCGAACCGCGCCGGTGAGCTGCACGACGGGGAGCTGCGGTCGACGGTCACCTCGTACGACTACGGGGCGCCGGTCGATGAACGCGGCCGTCCCACGGAGAAGTTCTGGCGGTTCCGGGAGGTGCTCGCCGAGTGGGCGGACGGGCCGCTGCCGCGGGTGCCGGAGCCGCTGCGGGTGCTGGCGGAGCCGGTACGTGCGGTGGTCGAGGAGTGGGCGGGGGCCGGCGAGGTGATGGCGGCGCTGGGCGGTGCGGAGGTGGAGGGGGGCGCTCCGGCGACGTTCGAGGAGCTGGGGGTGGACCGGGGGGTGGTCCGCTACCGGGTGGAGGTGCCGGGGCCGCGGGGTGCCCGGCCGCTGCGGGTGCGCGGTCTGCGGGACCGGGCGGTGGTGTGGGTCGACGGGGTGCGCGGGCCGGTGGTGGACACCGAGGACGCCGCGCTCGGGGAGGTGGCCGGGCCCGCGTCGGTGGAGTTGTGGGTGGCGTCGCTGGGGCGGGTCAACTACGGGCCCCGGCTGGGTGAGTCGAAGGGGATCACGGGCGGGCTGCTGCACGAGCGGCAGTATCTGCACGGCGTCCGGTCGCGGGGGCTGCGGCTGGATGCCGTGGAGGAGGCCGGGGCGCTGGCGAAGGTGCCGTTCCGGGCGGTGGAGGGGGCGGCCGGGGAGCCGGGGCTGTACCGGGGGACGGTGACGGTGGCCGGGCGGCCGGGTGACGCCGATCTGGCGCTGCCGGGGTGGAGCCATGGCTTCGCCTGGATCAACGGCTTCTGTCTGGGGCGCTATTGGGACCTCGGGCCGCAGCGGACGCTGTACGTGCCGGGTCCGGTGCTGCACGAGGGCGCCAACGACCTGCTGTTGTGGGAGTGGGAGGGCGCCCCGGCCCTGGTGGGGGAAGGGGCGGGGGCGCCCGGTCTGTTTCCCTGCGCCGGCGGGCGGTGAGGGGTCCGTGGGGGCGGGCCGCCGCCCCCACGGTTCAGATCTCGCGCACCTCGAAGGTGTCCAGGACGAACTCCGCGGTCCCGTCGTCGGCCACCTTGCGCAGCCCCACCCATGCCTCGCCGTCGGCGGGGGCGGTGAACTCGTAGGTGTGGGTGGCGGGCCGGGTGGCGACGGGCAGCGGGGTGCGGGTCAGTTCGCGGGGCGCGGGGGTGTCGACGGCAGTGACCCAGGCGTACTGGCCGGCCTTCTCGTTCTCGTAGCGGAAGGTGATGCGGTAGCGGCGGCCGGGGGTGAAGCGGACGGTGTGCGGGACGGTCCGGTGGACGAGGCCGGTGTTCTCGCCGCGTGACTTGAGCGACTGGCCGCCGTCGATGACGTCGTCGACCGCCTTGCCGTTCCAGCCGCGCTGGGTGAACGGGGCGTGCCGCTGGGCGATATGGGTGCGGGGGTCGGTGCTGCCGCCCGCGTCGCCCTTGACGAAGAGGCCCCAGCCCTGGGGCACGTGCTCGAAGTCCTCGTAGGCCAGGGCGCCCTTCTTGGTGGTGGGCCGGGCGGGGACGACGCGGAGGTTGTCGAACCTGATGCGGGCCCGGCCCGCCGCCGCGGTCAGGGCGAGGGTGACCGGGCCGCCGCCCTCGGGGACGGTGAAGTGGGTGAAGAGGCGCTGGAAGCGGGTGCCGGACTTCCGGTCGGCGGCGACGTAGTTGCCGGCGGTGGAGGTGTCGGTCCAGTTGGCGGCGGTGACGCCGTCGGCGGTGCGGATCTCCAGGGCGGCCCGGCGCCGTTCGCCGGCCGTGGCGCCGACCTCGACCTGTACGGAGGCGGCGTAGCCGCCGGGGGCGAGCCGGGCGAGTTTCTGGGCGACGGTGGCGGCGGCGCCCGCGTCGATGACCAGCTCGTAGTCGCCCGACGTGCTGAGCCGGACGGAGGCCGGGCCGGTGACCTGCCGGCCGGTCAGGTTCCCGGAGTGGAAGCCGGGGTCGGTCAGGGGTGTGCCCTCGCCCCAGGCGGGGTCCCTCGGGGCCGGGGCCCGGGTGCGGTGGACGACGTAGGCGACGCCGGGGCGGGCGGTGAGGGTGATCCTGCCGCCGCTGACGGGGATCCGGGTCTCCGCGGTGCGGCCCTGGTCGGTGAGCCGGTAGGCGTACACGGCCGTCGTGCCCGTCCAGCCGCGGGGCAGGGTCCAGGTGGTCGTGCCGCCGTGGGGGTTGTAGTGGTAGAGGCGGTGCGGGTCGGTGGCCCGGCGGGGTTCCCAGGGGAGCAGGTAGGTGCCGTCGTCGTAGACCAGCCGGCCGTCGGTGGTGATCTTGCGGGTGCCCTCGGCGTCGCTGACGGAGGTCCTGGTGGGGCCCTCGAAGGTGATCTCGTGGGCGTCCCAGGTTCTGATCGGGTACGCCTGGAGGTACTTGGCGGGCAGCGCGTCGGTCCAGATGATCGTGTGGAACGCGTTCCAGTCGGTCTTGCCGACCCAGCCCTCGAAGTTGCCCATCCGGGCGTTGCCGAGGAGCGTGGGCCACTTGTCGGCGAAGACGTCCTTGTGGTGGTTGCGCAGGAAGCGGATGAGCCGGGAGTTGATGCCGCGGGAGGTGTCGGGGCCGTAGTCGGTCTCGTTCGCCCAGTGCGACCAGAGGGCGGAGCGCTCCAGGCCGTGGCCCCACTCGGTGGCGACCTGCCAGCCCTGGTCGCGCAGGTGGCGCTGCAGCCGGTCGGAGTTCCAGCCGGACTCGCGGAAGACGTCGAGGTAGACGGTGTCGAGGGCGGGGTCGGTCTCCTCGCGCAGTTGCGCGAAGCGCCGGGCGATGTCGCCGGAGACCAGGTCGCGGCGGGCGTCGATGCGGTAGGACTGGTCGAGCCAGTCCCACTGCTTGTCGCTCTTGTCGACCAGCTTCTCGGAGAAGGCGTGGGCGACGGGGTAGGACTCGGTGGCGTTGACGTGGACCGCGAAGTCGCTGTTCCACTTCTTGCCCGCGCGGAGCAGGGCGTTGAGGTCGGCGAGGCCGCCGGCCCGGGTGTTGTAGTTGCCGCCGTAGTCGGGGTGGGCGGAGTCGTGGCCCTCGGACTGGTAGCCCTTGAGGAGGGTGAACTGCCGCAGCCCGTCGGTGGCCAGTGCGATCCGCTTGATGTGGTCGAGGGTGGCGAGGAACGGGTTGGTGGCCTGGCTGGCGAAGTTGAACGGGATGTGCGGGACGACCCGCAGATGCTGTTCGTCGGCGCCCAGCGGCACGACCATGATGTCGCGCAGCGCGATGGCGGCGTCCTGCCAGTCGGTCTTGCCGTCGCCGTTGCGGTCGCCGGTGACGATGACGGTCGCGTACGGCAGCGGGTCGGTGGCGGTGGGGGCACCTTCCGCTCGTGGGGGTCCCCCCGCTCGAGCGAAGTCGAGAGTGGGGGAGGAGTCGGGAGCGGGGGACGGCTGCCCGGCCGCCCGGTGCGTCCACTGGCCGCAGGACAGCTGCGCCTTGACGAAGCCGTCGCCCTTGACGGTCTGCCGCCACAGCCGGCCGTTCTCCCAGGTGGTGGCCCCGGTGGGCCTGTCGTAGCAGGTGTTGGTCTCGATGGCGGCGGCCAGCGCGTCGGTGGCGACGACGGCGTAGGCGCATCCGGTGGGTGCGGCGTCGGCGGGGGTGGTGTCGGTGACCTGCACCAGGGTGTCGCCGCTCTTGGCCTTGTCGAGTTCGAGCCGGGCGGCGAGCAGGGTGGCGCCGGGCTGGTCGCTGCGGACGCTCAGCAGGGCGAGCCCGGGGATCTCCAGGGTGCCGATGCGCAGCGCCGGGGTGTCGGTGAGGCCGGTGACCCGCCAGGTCGTCGTCCGGTCCCGGACGGCGATCTCGACGGTGAGGGTGGTGCCGCCGTCGAAGCGGAGGGTGTAGGTGGCGCGGTCGGCGCGGGTGCGGTGGGTGACGCGGGGGGTGTGGGCGGTGCCGTCGAGGAGGACCTGGGTGACGGGGGTGTCCTGGCCGTGCAGGACGGCGCCGGTGTGGCGGTCGGTGTAGGAGACGATGCGGGGGAAGGCGGTGTCTACGCGGACCTCCAGTGCGTCGGACCGGAGCACCGCCTCGCCGGCGCGGGGTGCGGCGGTGGCGGGGTGGGCGCCGAGCGGGAGGGCGCCGGCGACCCCGGCGAGCGCGGTGGCGGCGACGACCTTCCGGCGGCTGGGCCCGCGCGGGGCACCTGTCTGTTCGTTCACGCGCGCTGTCCTCCTTCGTGCCTGCACTGCCTGTCGGCGGACAGCGTGCTGCGCCTGCGGGGTGTGCGCCTATGGACAAAGGAGGGGCAGGTGTTGGACAGATGTGGGGCGCCTCGGGGCGGGCGGCGGGGAGCCGGTGCCGCCGGGGGCAGGCGCCGCCCGAAGCCGGTGCGGCCGATGGCCTCAGGCCGCCGCCCCGCCGTCGAGGGGCAGGACGGCGGTGAGTTCCCAGCCGCCCTCCGCCGCGGGGCCCGCGAGGAGCCGTCCGCCCATCGCCTCGGCCCGTTCGGTGAGTCCGGCCAGGCCGAAGCCGCCGCCGCGGGCCTGTTCGCACAGGCGGGCCGGGCTGCCGCCGTCGTTGGCGATGCGCAGCTCCGCCCCGAAGGGGACGGACCGCAGGCCGATCCGCACCGCCGTGGCATCCGCCGCGTGCTTGCGGACGTTGGTCAGCGCCTCGCGCACGATGCGGTAGACCGCCGCGGCCACATCGTCCGGCAGCGCCTCGGCCAGGCCCTTGTCGAGGGAGAGGACGACCGGCGGGCCGGTGCGGGCGAAGGCCTCGGTCAGCGCGCAGACCTCGGCGAGCCCGGCGACCGGCTGGGGGTGCGCCCCGTCCTCGCGCAGCACCCGCACCAGCCGGCGCATCGCGCCCAGCGCCTCGCTGCCGGAGGCCTCGATCCGTTCGAGGGTGGTGCCGGCCTGCGGGCCTTCGAGGGCGGTGAAGCGGGCGGCACGGGCCTGGACGACGATGCCGGTGACATGGTGGGCGACCAGGTCGTGCAGCTCCCGCGCCAGCTCCAGGCGTTCGGCGGCCCGCACGGCCGCGAGTTCGCGCAGCCGCCGGTCGTCCTGCCCGCGCAGGATCGTCGAGTACGCGGCGACGACCACGGTGAGCACGGCGGAGACGACGGTGAACAGGCCCGGCCGGACGTCCCGTACCGGGGCGAGGACGCAGGCCAGGCCCAGCAGCGGGCCGAGGACGGCGGCGGTGCGGCCGGGCGCGCGGCGGACCACGGCGGTGAGCAGGACGAGCAGGGCGATGCCCTCCCCCAGGCCCCAGACTTCCCGCGCGTGCTGCCCGGCGATCAGCGCCGCCGACGCGCTGAGGGAGACCGCGGCCGCGGTGGCGGCCCGGCCGGTCAGCGGGATCCGGGCGGAGGGCACCGCGCAGAGACAGACCGCGAGGCCGGCGGCCACCACGACCAGGTGCGGGCGGGTGGGCTGGCGGGCCGGCGCCAGGGTCTCGAACCCGACGAGGAGCAGCAGGGCCACGGCCAGTACGACGCGGGCGGCGACGGCCTCGCGCGGGTGGGTGTCCGTCCACCGGGCCGGCCGGCTCCCGCGCGCGGCCCGCCGGGCGCGCCCGGGCCCGCCGCCCGGGGCGCGCCGTGTTCGGGTGCGCTCGCCGTGCTCGTTCACGAGCTGCCGGAGGACAGGCCGCTCTCCCAGGCCCAGAAGGCGATCTCGACCCGGTTGCGGGCGTCCAGCTTGATCTGCACGTTCGCCAGATGGGACTTGACCGTGGACAGCGACAGATACAGTGCGCCGGCGATCTCGGCGTTGGTCCGGCCGCCGGCCAGCGCGCGGACGACGTCGCGTTCGCGGTCGGTGAGCGGCTCGGAGGGAGTGCGGACGGTCCGGCCCCCGCCGCCGGCGGGGCGCAGCTCGCGCAGCAGCCGGGCGGTGATCGCGGGCGAGAGCAGCGAGTGGCCGACGGCGGCGGCCCGTACGGCCTCCACGAGCAGCGCGGGGCTGGCGTCCTTGAGGAGGAAGCCGGAGGCCCCGCCGTGCAGCGCGGCGTGCACGTATTCGTCCAGGTCGAAGGTGGTGACGATGACGATCCGGGGGATGTGGCGGCAGTCGGGGCGGCCGGCGCGCCCGGTCAGCCGGCGGGTGACCTCCAGCCCGTCGGTCCTGGGCATCCGGATGTCCAGCAGCAGCACGTCGGGGCGCAGCCGGTCGACGGCGGCGAGGGCGGCCTCGCCGTCGGTGACGTCGGCGAGGACCTCGATGTCGTCCTGGCTCTCCAGGACCATCCGGAAGCCGATGCGGACCACTTCCTGGTCGTCCGCGATCACCACACTGATCGGCATTGTCGTTCCTCCTCGGCGCCCTCGGGTGCGGGTCGGTGTCCGTCCCTGCGGCCGGCGGTGCTCACGGGCCGCAACTGCTGCCGCGGACGGTCCGCCGGACCGGGCGCCGGGGCGGGCCGGTCAGCCCTGGGCCGCGTTCGAGGGTTCGTCGGCCGGCAGCTCGACGGGGTCGTGGGGGCCGCCGAGCAGCACATACGCGAGGGTCGCCGCGGAGGCGGCGAGGAGCAGTGCGGCGACGACCGTCGCACGGCGGTCGCGGTCGCCTGCCGGGCGTCGGGGGCGGGGCTCGGTGGTCATACCGTTCACCGTAGGAAGCCGCCGCGAAGCCGCCCATAGGCCGTCCGGTCATCCCTGACGGCACAAGGCCCGGCCACAAGCACGAGCTTGGTCCCGGGGCGGGCGGACCAACGGCCGTGGCGGGACGGGACCTAGGTGTATTGATCACGAGCGTTGTTAACGCTGGCTGGGCTTGATCATGGCGAAGACCTCCGGTGTGGTGGAGCTGTCTAGGACTGCACCGCACGGAGGTCTTCGTGTCCCACCGTAATGCCCGGCTGACCGTTCACGGCAGGCGGCTGCTGGTCGAGCGCGTCCGTTCCGGGCGCCCCATCGCGCACGTCGCCGCCGAGATGGGCATCTCGCGGCCCACCGCCCACAAGTGGCTGCGTCGCTGGAGAACGCAGGGCGAGGCCGGGCTGCACGATCGTCCCAGCCGGCCGCACACGACACCGCACCGGACTCCTCTCGCGGTAGAGGACCAGGTATGCCGGTTGCGGCAAGACCGGAAGCTGGGCCCGGCTCGCATCGCACCGATCCTGGGCCTGCCGGCCTCGACCGTCCACCGGGTCCTGGCCCGGCACGGCCTGAACCGCCTCGCCTTCCTCGACCGGCCCACCGGCCAGGTCATCCGCCGCTACGAACGCAGCAGGCCCGGCGAGCTCGTCCACGTGGACGTGAAGAAACTCGGCCGCATACCCGACGGCGGGGGCTGGCGCATCCACGGCCGTGCCGCCTGCCCCGACCGCCGCCGCACCACAGGCTTCGACTACATCCACTCCGCAGTCGACGACCACAGCCGCCTCGCCTACAGCGAAGTCCACCGGGACGAGAAAGCCGCCACCTGCGCGGCCTTCCTGCAGCGGGCCGCAGCCTTCTTCGCCGCCTGCGGCATCCTGCGCATCGAACGTGTCCTGACGGACAACGCCTGGCCCTACCGCAAGAGCTTCGCCTGGCGTCAGGCGCTTGCAGATCTCGGCGCGGCCGGCAAGCTCACGCGCATCTACCGGCCGCAGACCAATGGCAAGGTCGAACGCTTCAACCGCACCCTGCTCGACGAATGGGCCTACCTACGGCCCTACACCAGCAACGACGAACGAACCGCCGCACTGGACACCTTCCTGCACAGCTACAACCATCACAGGTGCCACACCGCACTCGGAGGCAAGTCACCCATCAGCCGCGTGAACAACCCTGCGGGTCAATACACCTAGGGCCCAGACCAAGGTCGGGGACTTCGGACCCGCGAAGGGCCCGGGGAGAAGCTCCCCGGGCCCTCGGTGTGCGTGGTGCGGTCAGCCGCCCAGTTCGCCCGCGGCCTTCTTGATGTTCGCGGCGAAGGTGCTCACCTCGCTGTAGACACCGGGCTTGCCGGGCCGTGCGCAGCCCTCGCCCCAGGAGACGATGCCGACCTGGAGCCACTGCCCGGCGTCGTCCTTGCGGAACATCGGGCCGCCGGAGTCGCCCTGGCAGGTGTCGATACCGCCGGTGTCCAGCTTGCCCGCGCAGATCTCGTCGCCGGGCGTCAGCTGGTCGCCGTAGGCCTTCTGGCAGGCGGCGTCGTCGACGAACGGCACGGTGGCCTTGAGGAGGTAGCGCTGCTGGGAGCCGCCCTCCTTCTCGGCGCCCCAGCCGGCGATGGTGAAGTCGCCGTTGTTGAGCTTGTCGTCCTCGGCGATCTTGAGGGTGGGCTGGTCGATCGGCTTGGCGAGCTTGATGAGCGCCCAGTCCTTGCCCTTGCCGTTGTAGCCGGGCGCCTGCAGGACCTTGGTGGAGTCGACCTTGACGGCGGCGGAGTCCTGCAGGTCGACCACGCCCGCGGTGGCGGTGATCGAGGTGTTGTCGCCGCTGCCGTCGACGCAGTGCGCCGCGGTGAGCACGATGTCCTTGGCGTACAGGGCGCCGCCGCAGCCCATCGACAGCCGGACCATGAACGGGAATTCACCCTGGCCGGCCTTGGTGCCGCCGACGACCTTGGTGTGGACGGAACCGGAGGGGGCCGGCGAGGGGGCGGCCGAGGCCGAACCGGGCTGGAGGCTGAAAGCGGCGAGGGCCACGGCGCCGAGGGCAGTGCTTCTTCTGAGGTGCTTCCGGTAGCTGCGCAACGGGCTTCCTTTCGTGGGGGGTTGCACGTCGATGACGAGCCCATGCCAACACCGGAGCCGGACGTGGCCGCCGTGAAAGGTGCCTGGAGGACGGCAGCACGCCGTAAGGCGTCCGGACCCAGTGGGGGATGAGTCCGTTGAGCGCCCTGTGATTATGTGGAGTGTCCGATCAGAGTGACAAGGGTGCGCATCCGGCCAACTCCCCTGCCCCACACGCCCCGTACGGCCCATACCGGACCTTCCCGGCGCGCCGTACAGTGGCCGGGTGACCACCGGCGGCAGTGAGATCGAGCACGGGTACCCGCATCTCGACACGGTGCGCGCGGCCATCCACGCCCTGTTCAAACGCCTGACGTACGACACCGTGAGCACCTTCGCCACCAGCGTGCTGCCGGTCGACGTGGCCTTCGACGACACCGAGGACCTGCACCTGGGCGCACAGCGGGTCGCCCGCGCCATGGTCCGCCAACTGCATCTGCCGGACGCCCGGACGGTCATCACCTTCCGGGAGATGGAACACGCCGCCGCCGTCGAACTCACCGCGGGGCCCGAGTACTTCATCGAGCTCAACGACCGCTTCAAGAAGCACCGCAAGGACATCGGCGCCGCGCTGGCCCACGAGGTGATGCATCTGTATCTGCACCGCCTGGACCTGTCGTTCCCCGGCACCCGTGACAACGAGATCCTCACCGACACCGCCGCCGCGTACCTCGGCGCCGGCTGGCTGCTGCTGGACGCCTACCGCGAGCACGGTCCGTTCTCGCAGAAGCTCGGCTATCTGACGCCGGAGGAGTTCGGCTACGTCCTCGCCCAGCGGGCCGAGTTCTTCGGCGAGGACCCGTCGCCGTGGTTCACCAGCCCGCAGGCGTACGACGCGTACACGGCGGGCGCGGCGCGGGCCCGCCGGGACGCGCGCCGGCCGCCGCTCGCCGCCGCCGGCTGGACCGCCCGGCTGCGCTACGCCAAGGACCGCCGGGCGGCGCAGGATCCGCGGCGCACCGGCCGGCCCCCCGCCACCGCCGACTACGCCTTCGAGGGCCCGCCCCTGCGGGTGACCTTCCCCTGCCCCGCCTGCCACCAGCGGATCCGCGTACCGGTCCGCGGCCGGCTGCAGGCCCGCTGCGGGCTGTGCAAGACCCTGCTGGACTGCGATACGTGACGGAGCGGCGGCCGCTTCCCGGGGCGGGGCAGCTGGGGTCCGGGCCGACGGTCCGGTCCTAGACCAGCCACTCCCCGTCGCGCATCAGGGTCCGGCCGGCCATCTCCACAACCGTTCCCCATGCCTGCAGCACCTGCGGGGCGACACGGAAGAACACGTACGAGGGGTGGTCCTCGCGGGGGTCCCAGCCGTCCTTGGCGGCGAACGCGTCGCCCACCCCGGCCGGGAGCTCCTCACGGGTCAGCATCCGTGCGGTGCCGTGGACCAGGACCACGTCCCGGGTGTGGCCGAAGGAGAGCCGGACCCGGCCCGAGGCGCACAGATTGCGGCCGGTCGGGTTGGTGTCGCGGGTGGAGAGCCACACCGCCTCGCCGTCCCACCAGAAGGCCAGCGGAACGAGGCAGGGCTCACCGGTGGCGTCGGCCGTGGCGGCCCATACGTCATTGTCCCGCGCGAGCCGTGCGAGCGCCTCGCGCTTGCGCTGTTCCGGGCTGCGGGGTCCGCCGGGGCGAGAGTCGGCTGTCGTCATGCGGGGAGGCTATGGCGTGCGACGCTCCGTCACATCCGGCGGCGGAACTAGGTCGCAGGGCGGAGGGCCGTCCTCGGACCGGGCGGGACCGCTCGGCACGCCCCTAGACCCACCCGTCCAGGCCCGCCATGAACCCGTCGAAGTCGTCGCGGTGGATGGTGTGTCCGGCGCCCTGGACCGTACGGACCTCGAACCCGCGGCCGGTCAGCTCGTCCGCCGCTCTCTCGGAGAAGAGGAACCCCTCCCCCGCGAACTGCACCAGCGACGGGACGACCGGCTTCTCGGGCACATGGTCCTCCCGGTGCACGGCGGACAGCGCGAGGGCGGTGCCGGTGTCCCACTCCGCGACGGTGGCCAGCTCGATGTCGAGATCGGCGTCGTTCCAGCGCGGATTGAAGGTGCGCAGCATCGCCCGGTCGGCCCTCTTGAACGTGAGGAACAGCGCCGGGTCGACAGGCTCCTGGAAGGCGGGGAACGACCACGCGGGATCGCTGTAGACCGCCCGCCGCGGCTGCAGCCGCTCCACCGCCAGGGACAGCGCCAGGCCGCCCAGCGAGTGCCCGATGACGACCTCGGGGCCGGCGGGCAGGGTCTCCACGAGGTCCTCGGCGAACAGCTCGGTGCTGTAGTCGCCGCGCGGACTGCGGCCGTGGCCGCGCAGATCGACGGCGATGACGCGATAGCCCCGGCCGGCGAGCTCCGGACCGACGCGGTGCCAGGTGCGGTGATCGGACATCAGCCCGTGCACCAGCACCGCGGTCCGCTCGCCGGTGCCCCATTCGTGGGTGTGCAGCTGCATGCCCGTGCCTCTCCTCGGTTCCCGTGCGCGCCGCCTGCCGATGGTCCGCGGCCCGGCTCCCGGACCGGGCCGCACCCGCGCGAGATTACACACGCAAGGAGGCGTGACGGGCGCGCCCCGCCCCTGTCCGCCGCGGTCCTGACCTGCACGGCCCTCTGCCGGGCGCCCCCGCCGTCGCGCTGTCGCGCCGCTGCGGGCGCCCCGCGGACCGGCGGGCGGCGCAGGGACCGCCCGCTCGGCCCGTCAGCGCCAGTCGCTCTCCGGCGTCGCCGCCGCCAGTACTTCCCGTGCACCGGTGCGGAGGGGTACGCCGTGCGGGACGCACACCGTGTCGACGTCGAGTGCGGCGAGCCGGCGGAAGGACGCGACGGCCTCCTCGCGGGCGACGTTGAACGGGCCGAGGACCGCGTGGCGGCCGTCGGGGGCGGTGGCGATGAGGTCGCCGGGGAAGAGCAGCCGGCTCTCGGGGAGGTGGAGCGCGATCCCGCCGGGTGTGTGCCCGGGGACGTGCAGCACCCGCACCGGTTCCCCCCAGCCGTCGAGGGTGTCCCCGTCGTGCAGGACGGTGTCGACCTCGGCAGGGCGCAGCGCCGGCATCCCGGATGCCGCCAGGTCCGCCATGACCCCTTCGTGCAGGGACCGTTCCGCGGGGGTCAGCACCGGCGTGGGTTCGGGGGCGGTGCCGCGGATGTACGGGGCGTCCAGTGCTCCGGCCAGCACGCGGGCGCCGGTGGCCGCGGCCAGGTCGGCGGCGGAGCCCATGTGGTCCACGTGGCAGTGGGTGAGCACGATCTGCCGCAGCTGTTCCGGGCGGCCGCCGAGCGCGGCGAGGGCGTCGAGGACGGCGGGGGCCGAGCCGGGGATGCCGGTGTCGACGAGCGCGTAACCGTCGTCGGGCAGCGCGACGAGGTACACATGCCCGACGGGGAAGGGGAGTTGCCAGACGGTGGGGGTGATCTCGGTCGGTGCGTCCATGACCGGGACGCTAGCGGGCGGGCGGTGCGCCGCCACCGGGTGTTCGCCGCGGGCGGAGCCCGGAGCGCGGGTGCTGGAGCCTGCCGCCCGGCCCCGGGCGGCAGGGACGGAAAGGGCCGGAACCTGTCTTGCGCCTGGCACGTCCCATCCGTGACACAAGGAGGCAATGTCATGCGAGGATCCCACCTCTCCCGCACCCGTACCCTCACCGCCGTGCTCGCGCTGGCGACGACCGGCGCCGTCGCCCTGTCCGGCTGTGGCCAGAAGGAGCAGAAGGTGGCCCCCGCGGCGCCGCCGAAGAAGCAGGACGCGTTCGAGCGGCGCGCGGATCAGATCGTGCGGGACTGGCCGAAGGTCTCCCCGGTCCACGGCCGGCAGCAGGCGCTGCTGCCGCTGGTGACGGCGGAGCGCCCCGGGAAGAAGGCGGCGCGGGAGATCACCGTCACCGTCGGGCACAGCGCCTGCGATGTCCGTTTCGGTGCGCGCAGCCATGAGTCGAAGGACCTGGTGGTGATCACCGGCTGGGGCAAGCGGAAGAGCGCCAAGGGGATGTGCACCGAGCAACTGGCCACCGACAAGGTGACGGTGCACCTCAAGAGCGCACTGGACGGCCGCAAGGTCGTGGACGCGGCGACCGGCAAGCAGCTCCTGAAGGGCTGACGGCGGGGACGGCGTGCGCGCGCGTGTGCTCCGCGGTTCGCGTGTGCGCGCGCTCGAACCCCCTAGGCTCGCGGCATGAGCCCTTCCATCGCCCGCAACACCCGCGTCGAGCTGCCCGAGCTGCTGGAGTTCGTCCGCCCCCGTCACCGCGCGATCCTGCTCACCCGCCGCAGCGACGGCACCCCGCAGGGCTCGCCGCTGACCTGTGGGGTGGACGACTCCGGGCGGCTGGTCATGTCGACGTATCCGGAGCGCGCCAAGGTCCGCAACGCCCGCCGGGTCTCCTCGGTCAGCGTCATCGTGCTGTCCGACGAATGGAACGGGCCGTGGGTGCAGATCGACGGCGAGGCCGAGGTCATCGACGCGCCGGATGCGATCGAACCGCTCGTCGAGTACTACCGCAACATCGCCGGCGAGCACCCGGACTGGGATGAGTACCGGGAGGCGATGCGCAAGCAGGGCAAGTCGCTGATCCGGGTGACGCCGCTGCGCTGGGGGCCGGTCGCGACCGGCGGTTTCCCGGCCCGGCTCACGGAGGACGGCGACGAGTAGCCCGCCCTGCCGCGGCCCGGCGCACCGGCCGGGGGAGACGTCAACGGGTGCCGCGGGTACCGCCGTTGACGTTCAGCACCTGGCCGGTGAGGTGCCGGGCCGCCGGTGAGGCCAGGAAGGCCACGGTCCCCGCGATGTCGTCCGGGGACCCGGGGCGGCCCGTCGCGGAGGCGGCCACCAGGTGGTCGCGGCGCTCGTCGGTGAGCCGGTCGTGGAAGAAGTCGGTCCCGGCGACATAGCCGGGCGAGACGACGTTGGCGGTGATGTCGCGGGGGCCGAGCGTCCGGGACAGCCCGATGTTCCAGGAGGCGAGGCCGGCCTTGGCCGCTCCGTAGGCGCCGCCGGAGCCCTGGTCGGCGGCGATCGATCCGAGGTGGACCACCGCGCCGCCGGCCGCCAGCCGGTCGTCCACCGCCTTGGTGGTCAGCACGGCGCTGAGCAGGTTCGCGTCGAGGTTGGCGCGGAAGTGGCGGGCGTAGGCCGCCAGGCCGGTGGCCCCGTCCGTGCCGAGGTCGGTGTTGCCGCCGGCGTTGTTGACCAGGACGTCGATCCGCTCGGGGAGTGCGGTCAGCAGGGCGGTGAGCGCGTCGGGGTCGGTGTGGTCGCACACCAGTGGGCGGACGGTCCGGCGGCCGGCCGCGGTCTCGTCGAGGGGTCCGGGGCGCCGGCCGGTGACGATGACGTCGTCGCCGTCGTCGGCGAAGTGGTGGGCGACGGCGCGTCCGATGCCGGTTCCGCCGCCGGTGACCAGGATGGTGCGTGACATATGCTGAGCTCCGTCCAATACGTTCAGGTCTAAATTTAGAGCTGAACATAACATCACCCGGAGGGCCCGTGGCAAGAGAATCCGAGGCGGACGACGGCAACGGCCGTCCGGCCGCCCCCGCCTACCCCGTAGCGGAGATCGCTGCCGCCTGGGAGCGCGAACGCCCCGGCACCCCGGTCTCCTCCATCGGCATCGTGACGCCGATCTGGCAGCTGGCGAAGCTGCTGGGCGACGACCGGCGCCGGGTGCTGGCCCACGCGGGGATGGACCCGGCCACCCTCGACCTGCTCAGCGTGCTGCGCCGCAGCGGCGCGCCGTACACCCTGACGACCCGTGAGCTCGGCCGCCGCTCCCTGATCACCGCGGGGGCGGTCTCCCAGCGGGTGACCCGCGCGGAGCGCGAGGGGCTGGTCACCCGACGGCCCGGCGAGGGGCGGCCGCGCACGGTCCTGGTCGAGCTGACCCCGGCCGGCCATGAGCGGATCGAGGCGACCGTCGACCGAGTGCTCTGCCGTGAGGCCGAGTTGATCGACGGACTCACCCCCGAGCAGCAGGAGCAGCTCGCCGGTCTGCTGCGGATCCTGCTCCAGGACACCCAGCGCAAGCTCGGCGACGACCGGATCGGCCAGGTCGGCGAGGACTGAGCCCCCGGCCGGTCAGGCGCGGGGCGGTGCGAAGGCGAGCGAGGGGAACAACGCCTCGTCGGGCAGCCCGAGCTGCGCCCGGAAGGCCGTCCGGCCCGCCGCGGTGACGGTGAGGATGCGGGTGGCGACGGCCTTGACGACCCAGCCGTGCTCCAGGGCGTGCCGGTAGAGGGCGGCGCCGACCGCGCCGGAGAGGTGCCGGCGGCGCACCGTCCAGTCGAGGCAGGTGCGGACATGGGCCCGGTGGGCGGCCGAGGGGCCGGTGTCGGGGATGCCGAGGGCGGTCAGCCAGGTGGCGCCCGCCACGGTCAGCACCGGGCCGTAGTCCCGCCCCAGCAGGCCGCGTTCGGCCATCGCCTCGACGATGGCGACGCCGAGCGCACCGGCGATGTGGTCGTAGCACGTCCGGGCGTGGTGCAGGGCCCGGCGGTGGTTGGCCTCGGCCAGGGAGCGGATCGGGACCTGGCGGTAGGGGGCGAGGCCGGCGAGGTTCTCCAGGGTCTCCGCGGCCTCCGGTCCGGCCAGGCGTACGTAACGGCGTCGCCCCTGGCGCTCCTCGGCGAGCAGGCCTCCGGAGACCAGGAGGTTGAGGTGCTCGGTGGTGGTGGAAGGTGCCACGGCGGCGTACTCGGCCAGTTCACCGGCGGTCCAGCTGCCGCCGTCGAGCAGGGCCATGCAGATGGCGGCACGGGTGCGGTCCGCGAGCAGTGCCGCCAAGGCGGCGAGATCGGGGGTCTCCGCGACGCTTTCCTGATCGGCGTCCCATCGTTTCATGTACACAGAGTAACCTCTGATCACATTTCGGTGAGCGCCGAATCATCCGGCTTCTATCCTCGAAACCATGAAGGTCGCGCTGGAGAAGAGCAGTTCGGTCGCCCCGGCGCTGCTGTCCACGGAGAACGACGACGGGACATTTGTGCTGGTCGAGCTGCGCATCCGGTGGGAGCTCGGACCGGTCGCCAGCGTCTGGCTGCCGGCCCGCGGCCGGACCGCGCAGAATCTCGCGGTGCGCCCGGACGTGGTGTTCAATCTGCTGCCCGACACGACGGGGGGCGAGGAGGGGCCGAGCGCCGGGCCCTGCTCCACGGACGCGCCGTGGACGGAGCCGTCCGAGCTGGTGCGGCCGCCTCGACTGGCGCACTGTCCGGTGCAGTTGGAGGCGCGCCGGGTCGGGGAGCGGACGGTCACCGACGGGGCGTGGACGCAGATCGAGGCGCAGGTGCTGCGGGTGCATGCCGATCCGCGGTGGGTGCTGCCGCTGGGCGGCGGGCGGATCGATCTGGAGACGTGGCATCCGCCGGTGCACGATTTCCGGCCGTCGGGCACTCCCCCGCCGCAGGCCGTGCCGGCGCCCGCGCGGGAACTGGCACAACAGCTGGGGCGGCGCTTCCCCGCCCCGAGCGGCAGTCCCTAGGGGGCGCCCAGGGCGCCCACGGCGCGGGGCCCGGTCCACCGGACCGGGCCCCGTCACACAGGCCCGCGGCGCCTGCCCTCCCGGTCGGGGGAGGGGGACAGGCGCCGCGGTTTGTTCCGCACGACGTTGTACGGGACATCGGGGGACGGATCACACGGTCAGTGCGCGATCCGTCGGCTTGATGGGAGCCGGCAGGGCGCTGGCTCCGGTCAGGAAGCGGTCCACGCCCTTGGCCGCGGAGCGGCCCTCGGCGATGGCCCACACGATCAGCGACTGGCCGCGCCCGGCGTCACCGGCGACGTACACGCCGGGGACGTTGGTGGCGAAGTCCCCGTCACGGGCGACGTTGCCGCGCTCGTCGAGCTCCAGGCCGAACTGCTCGACCAGGCCGTTCTCCCGGTCGGTGCCGGTGAAGCCCATGGCGAGGGTGACCAGCTGGGCCGGGATCTTCCGCTCGGTGCCCGGCTTCGGCTCCGGCCTGCCGTCCTTGAACTCCACCTCGGTCAGGTGCAGGTACTGGACGTTGCCGTCCTCGTCGCCCTCGAAGTGGGTGGTGGAGACGGAGTAGATCCGCTCGCCGCCCTCCTCGTGCGCGGAGGTGACCTTGTAGAGCATCGGGAAGGTCGGCCAGGGCTGGTTGGCGTTCCGCTCGTCGCCCGGCTTGCCCATGATCTCCAGCTGGGTGACGGAGGCCGCGCCCTGGCGGTGGGCGGTGCCGACGCAGTCCGCGCCGGTGTCGCCGCCGCCGATGACGACCACGTGCTTGCCCTCGGCGCTGATCGGGGCGACCGTCAGGTCCCCCTCCTGCACCTTGTTGGCCAGCGGGAGGTACTCCATCGCGAAGTGGATGCCGTTCAGCTCACGGCCGGGCACCGGCAGGTCGCGGGAGGTGGTGGCACCGGCGGCGATGACGACGGCGTCGTAGCGCTTGCGCAGCTTCTTCGCGTCGAGGTCGCGGCCGATCTCCACCTCCGTACGGAACTTGGTGCCCTCCGCGCGCATCTGCTCGATGCGGCGGTTGATGTGGCGCTTCTCCATCTTGAACTCGGGGATGCCGTAGCGGAGAAGACCGCCGATCCGGTCCGCGCGCTCGTAGACGGCGACGGTGTGGCCCGCCCGGGTCAGCTGCTGGGCGGCGGCCAGGCCGGCCGGGCCGGAGCCAATGACGGCCACGGTCTTGCCGGAGAGGCGCTCGGGCGGCTGCGGGGTGACGTCGCCGTTGTCCCACGCCTTGTCGATGATGGAGACCTCGACGTTCTTGATGGTCACCGGCGGCTGGTTGATGCCCAGCACACAGGCGGACTCACAGGGCGCGGGGCACAGGCGGCCGGTGAACTCCGGGAAGTTGTTGGTCGCGTGCAGCCGCTCGCTGGCCTCGGTCCAGTCCTCGCGGTAGGCGTAGTCGTTCCACTCGGGGATGAGGTTTCCGAGCGGGCAGCCGTTGTGGCAGAACGGGATGCCGCAGTCCATGCAGCGCGACGCCTGCTTGCTGATGATCGGCAGCAGGGAGCCGGGCTGGTAGACCTCGTTCCAGTCCTTGACCCGCTCGTCGACGGGGCGGGTCTTGGCGATCTCCCGCTCATGGTTCAGGAAGCCCTTGGGGTCAGCCATTGGTCGCCGCCTCCATCATCTTCTCGTGGGTCTCGGACTCGGAGAGTCCGGCCTGCTCAGCGGCGTCCTTGGCGACGAGCACTGCCTGGTAGGTGGGCGGGATGACCTTGCTGAAGCGCGCGGCCGTGGCATCCCAGTCGGCGAGGAGCTTGTCGGCGACGGTGGAGCCGGTCTCCTCCTGGTGGCGGCGCACGACGTCGTGCAGCCACTGCTTGTCGGCGTCGTCCAGCGCGTGGACGGCGTCGACGAGCTCCTTGTTGACGTTGGCCTTGTCGAGGTCGATGACGTAGGCGAAGCCGCCGGACATACCGGCCGCGAAGTTGCGGCCCGTCTCGCCCAGGACGACCGCGTTGCCGCCGGTCATGTACTCGCAGCCGTGGTCGCCGACGCCTTCGGAGACCACCGTGGCGCCGGAGTTGCGGACGCAGAAGCGTTCGCCGACCCGGCCGCGCAGGTACAGCTCGCCGCCGGTGGCGCCGTAGGCGAGGGTGTTGCCCGCGATGGTGGAGTACTCGGCGAGGTGGTCGGCGCCGCGGTCCGGACGGACCACGACCCGGCCGCCGGACAGGCCCTTGCCGACGTAGTCGTTGGCGTCGCCCTCCAGGCGCAGCGTGACACCGCGCGGCAGGAACGCACCGAAGGACTGGCCGGCCGAGCCGGTGAAGGTGATGTCGATCGTGTCGTCGGGCAGGCCCGCGCCACCGAACTTCTTGGTGACCTCGTGGCCGAGCATGGTGCCGACGGTCCGGTTGATGTTGCGGATCGCGATCTGCGCCCGGACCGGCTGGGCGGCCTCGGCGGTGTCCGCGGCCAGGGCGTCGGCGGCGAGCTTGATCAGCTCGTTGTCGAGCGCCTTCTCCAGGCCGTGGTCCTGCTCGATGACCTGGTGGCGCACGGCGCCCTCGGCCAGCTCGGGGACGTGCAGCAGCGGGGCCAGGTCCAGGCCCTGCGCCTTCCAGTGGTCCACCGCGCGGGAGGTGTTCAGCAGCTCGGCGTGGCCGATGGCCTCGTCGAGGGTGCGGAAGCCCAGCTCGGCGAGGATCTCACGGACCTCTTCGGCGATGAACTGGAAGAAGTTGACGATGTACTCGGCCTTGCCGCTGAACCGCTCGCGCAGCGTCGGGTTCTGGGTGGCGATGCCGACCGGGCAGGTGTCCAGGTGGCACACGCGCATCATGACGCAGCCGGAGACGACCAGCGGGGCGGTCGCGAAGCCGAACTCCTCGGCGCCCAGCAGGGCGGCGATGACGACATCGCGGCCGGTCTTGAGCTGACCGTCGGTCTGCACCACGATCCGGTCGCGCAGGCCGTTGAGCAGCAGCGTCTGCTGGGTCTCGGCCAGGCCCAGCTCCCAGGGGCCGCCCGCGTGCTTGAGCGAGGTGAGCGGCGAGGCGCCCGTACCGCCGTCGTGGCCGGAGATCAGGACCACGTCCGCGTGCGCCTTGGAGACACCCGCGGCGACCGTGCCGACGCCGACCTCGGAGACCAGCTTCACGTGGATGCGGGCCTGCGGGTTGGCGTTCTTGAGGTCGTGGATCAGCTGAGCCAGGTCCTCGATGGAGTAGATGTCGTGGTGCGGCGGCGGGGAGATCAGACCGACGCCCGGGGTGGAGTGCCGGGTCTTGGCGACCCACGGGTAGACCTTGTGGCCGGGCAGCTGGCCGCCCTCGCCGGGCTTGGCGCCCTGGGCCATCTTGATCTGGATGTCGTCGGAGTTGACCAGGTACTCGGACGTCACACCGAAGCGGCCGGAGGCGACCTGCTTGATGGACGAGCGGCGCGCCGGGTCGTAGAGCCGCTCGGGGTCCTCGCCGCCCTCACCGGTGTTGGACTTGCCGCCCAGCTGGTTCATGGCGATGGCCAGCGTCTCGTGCGCCTCCTGGGAGATGGAGCCGTACGACATGGCGCCGGTGGAGAAGCGCTTGACGATCTCGGACGCTGGCTCGACCTCCTCGATCGGGATCGAGGGACGCTCGGAGGCGAAGGAGAACAGGCCGCGCAGCGTCATCAGCCGCTCGGACTGCTCGTTCACCCGCTCGGTGTACTGCTTGAAGATGTCGTAGCGGCGCGAGCGGGTGGAGTGCTGGAGCCGGAAGACGGTGTCCGGGTCGAAGAGGTGCGGCTCGCCCTCGCGGCGCCACTGGTACTCGCCGCCGATGTCCAGCGCGCGGTGGGTGGCGGCGATGCCGGAGGCCGGGTAGGCCTTGGCGTGCCGCGCCGCGACCTCCTTGGCGATGACGTCCAGGCCCGCGCCGCCGATCTTGGTGGCGGTGCCGTGGAAGTACTTCTCGACGAACGCCTCGTCCAGGCCGACGGCCTCGAAGACCTGCGCGCCCCGGTAGGAGGCGACGGTGGAGATGCCCATCTTGGACATGACCTTCAGGACGCCCTTGCCGAGCGCCTTGATCAGGTTCTTGATGGCGGTCTCGGCCTCGACACCGGGCAGGAAGGTGCCGGCGCGGACCAGGTCCTCGACCGACTCCATGGCCAGGTACGGGTTGACGGCCGCGGCACCGAAGCCGATGAGCAGCGCGACGTGGTGCACCTCGCGGACATCGCCGGCCTCGACGAGCAGACCGACCTGGGTGCGCTCCTTGGTGCCGATGAGGTGGTGGTGGACCGCGGCGGTGAGCAGCAGCGACGGGATCGGCGCGTGCTCGGCGTCGGAGTGCCGGTCGGAGAGCACGATCAGCCGGGCACCGTCGTCGATGGCGGCGTCGGCCTCGGCGCAGATCTCCTCGATCCGGGCGGCCAGCGACTCGCCGCCGCCGGAGACCCGGTAGAGGCCGGAGAGGGTCACGGCCTTCATGCCGGGCATGTCGCCGTCGGCGTTGATGTGGACGAGCTTGGCCAGCTCGTCGTTGTCGATGACCGGGAAGGGCAGGGTCACGCTGCGGCAGGAGGCCGCGTTCGGCTCCAGGAGGTTGCCCTGGGGGCCGAGCGAGGAGATCAGCGAGGTGACCAGTTCCTCGCGGATGGCGTCCAGCGGCGGGTTGGTGACCTGCGCGAAGAGCTGCGTGAAGTAGTCGAAGAGCAGCCGGGGCCGCTCGGAGAGCGCGGCGATCGGCGAGTCGGTGCCCATCGAGCCGATGGGCTCGGCGCCGGCCTTGGCCATCGGGGCGAGGATGACGCGCAGCTCTTCCTCGGTGTAGCCGAAGGTCTGCTGGCGGCGGGTGACCGAGGCGTGGGTGTGCACGATGTGCTCACGCTCGGGCAGGTCCGCGAGCTCGATCAGGCCGGAGTCCAGCCACTCCTGGTAGGGCTGCTCGGCGGCGAGCTGCGCCTTGATCTCGTCGTCCTCGATGATGCGGCCCTCGGCGGTGTCCACGAGGAACATCCGGCCGGGCTGCAGGCGGCCCTTGCGGACGACCTTCGCGGGGTCGATGTCCAGGACGCCGACCTCGGAGGAGAGCACGACCAGGCCGTCGTCGGTGACCCAGTAGCGGCCGGGGCGCAGACCGTTGCGGTCGAGGACCGCGCCGACCTGGGTGCCGTCGGTGAAGGTGACGCAGGCCGGGCCGTCCCAGGGCTCCATCATCGTGGAGTGGTACTGGTAGAAGGCGCGCCGGGCCGGGTCCATGGAGGGGGAGTTCTCCCACGCCTCGGGGACCATCATCAGCACCGAGTGCGGCAGCGAGCGGCCGCCGAGGTGGAGCAGCTCCAGGACCTCGTCGAAGGAGGCCGAGTCGGAGGCGTCCGGGGTGCAGACCGGGAACAGCCGGTCGAGGTTGGCTGCGGTGTCGGCGCCGAAGAGCTCGGTGGCGAGCTGCGACTCACGGGCGCGCATCCAGTTGCGGTTGCCCTTGACCGTGTTGATCTCGCCGTTGTGCGCGACGAAGCGGTACGGGTGCGCGAGCGGCCAGCTCGGGAAGGTGTTGGTGGAGAACCGCGAGTGGACCAGCGCGACGGCGGTGGCGAAGCGGCGGTCGGACAGGTCCGGGAAGAAGGGCTCCAGCTGGCCGGTGGTCAGCATGCCCTTGTAGACGATCGTCCGGGCGGACAGCGAGGGGAAGTAGACCCCGGCCTCCCGCTCGGCGCGCTTGCGCAGCGCGAAGGCCTTGCGGTCGAGCGCCAGGCCGGTGTTCACACCGTCGCGCACGAAGATCTGGGAGAAGGCCGGCATGGTGGCGCGGGCGCCGTTGCCCAGCAGCTGCGGGGCGACCGGGACCACCCGCCAGCCGATGACGTCCAGGCCCTCTTCGCCGGCGATCGTCTCGATGCGCGAGACGGCGTCGGCCGCTTCCTGGGCATCGGACGGCAGGAAGGCGATGCCGACGGCGTAGGCGCCGGCGTCGGGGAGCTCGAAGGTGACGTTCTCGCGGAGGAACGCGTCCGGCACCTGGAGCAGGATGCCGGCGCCGTCGCCCGAGTCGGGCTCGGAGCCGGTGGCACCGCGGTGCTCCAGATTCGTCAGGACGGTGAGTGCCTGCTCGACCAGTGCGTGGCTGGCCTCGCCGGTGAGGGTGGCCACAAAGCCGACGCCACAGGCGTCGTGCTCGTTGCGCGGGTCGTACATGCCCTGCTGGGCAGGGCGGCCGTCCATGGGCGACCAGGCGGCGGCGCTGGCGCTGCTGGTGGTCGCGGAGTGCGTGGACGCGAAACGCATCGGCTCTCCCAACGTCGTCGTGGCATAGGCATTGCCGAGGGACGACGTTGGCCCTCCGCGAAATTTCGTGCAGGTTACAGGATGGCTCCCTTCTCAAAAAGCGAAAAGGGGCTTCCAACATGCGGACACCGCAAGTGCGGTGAGTCAGTACGCGGACGGAATCGGAGCCGTCCCACCAGGCGGCGTTCGTCGAGCGACATTGCCCGCGACGCCTGGGCCTTATGCCCGGTCGTCAACAAACCGAAACCGCTGGGTAACGCGGTAATTATGCAGTCACCCGTATGACACGTCACCCTACGACGGTTCCGAAGAGTGCTCCCAGGGCGTACGTCACACCCGCGGCCGCGCCGCCGAGGGCCAGTTGGCGCAGCCCGCTGAACCACCAGGAACGTGCCGTCACTCGCGCCACAACCGCCCCGCAGGCAAACAGTCCGACCAGCGCGAGCAGCACCGCAGGCCAGATCGCGGACGCCCCCAACAGGTAAGGAAGGACAGGCAGAAGCGCGCCCAGCGCAAACGATCCGAAGGAGGACACCGCGGCAACGGTGGGCGAAGGAAGGTCGGAGGGGTCTATGCCCAACTCCTCGCGGGCGTGGATCTCCAGGGCCTGCTCCGGGTCCCGGGACAGCTGTTCCGCGACCTGCCGGGCGAGCGCCGGCTCGACCCCGCGCGACTCGTAGAGGGCCGCGAGCTCCTCCAGCTCGTCCTTGGGGTGCTTGCGCAGCTCGGAGCGCTCGATTTCCAGCTCGGCCTGCACCAGCTCGCGCTGCGAGGCGACCGAGGTGTACTCCCCCGCGGCCATCGAGAAGGCGCCGGCGGCCAGGCCCGCCAGGCCGGTGATGATGATCGTCTGCTGCGACAGCGCACCGCCGGCGACACCCGTCATCAGGGCGAGGTTCGAGACCAGCCCGTCCATCGCGCCGAAGACGGCGGGGCGCAGCCAGCCGCCGTTCACATCGCGGTGGGTGTGGTTGTCGCGGTGGGCGGCGTGCGTCGGCGCCGCGGCATCCATGATCTCCATGACGGACATATCGGTACCTACTCCCTGCAGCGAGGTGTGGGCCGATGGCGGCGCTTCCCCCTTCAACACCTCGAAGTTAGGCGCGCATCGCCCTCCGCCGCTAGCAAGGAAGGCCGAACTTACCGCGCTGACCTGCGGTTTTTCCCCGGGGTCGGCGATGAGATCCGGGTCACACCCCCTTTTCGGGCCGTCCGGCTCTCCCGTCCCGGGTGCCGTCCGAGGGAGTCGACCGGGTGACCCTGCCCCCCGGGACAGGAGAGCCGGGCCGCCGCGTGGCACGGATACAGCGCAGCGGTCCCAGCCGGCCGGCGCCCCGCGGTCCCGGGCGGCGCTCCGGCCCGTACGACAGAACGGCACGCACCATGAGCGCAGCGCCCTCCCCGCCCGCGGATCCGGGCGTGCCCGCCGCCGCGGACGGCGGGATGCGCGACCGGGCCCGCGGCGCGATGCTCGGGCTGGCCGTCGGCGATGCGCTCGGCGCCCCGGCGGAGAACATGAAGCCCTCGCAGATCCGGGCCCGCTGGGGCCGGATCGAGGGGTACGTCGAGGACGACCCGGCCGGCACCGACGACACCGAGTACGCCATCTTCTCGGGGCTGCTGCTCGCCGGGCACGGTGCGGCGCTGACCGTCGCCCATGTCGAGGCGGCCTGGCACCAGTGGATCGCCGACCGCGACGAGGGGCCGTTCCGCGGCGCGGGCTTCAGCGAGCGCGGCACCCTGGAGAACCTCCGCCGGGGCCTGGCCGCCCCGATCTCCGCCCAGCACCGGCACGCCTGGAGCGACGGGCTGGCGATGCGCGCCGCGCCGTTCGGGGTGTTCGCCGCCGGGCGCCCCGCCGAGGCCGCCCGGCTGGTCGCCATCGACGGCACCGTCAGCCACGACGGCGAGGGGATCTACGGCGGCCGGGCGGTGGCCGCCGGGGTCGCCACCGCCATGGTCGCCCTCCCCCAGGGACCGTCGACGGTCCCCCGGTCTCCCCTCGGTTCAGGGGGGACACCCCACACCGACGCAGTGATCGCCGCCGCGCTGTCCGTCGTACCGGAGGACTCCTGGACCGCCCGCTCCCTGCGCCGGGCGGTCGGCGCCGCCCAGCGCTCGCGGTACGACCCGGGCATCACCCAGCTCGGCACCGAGCGCGCGGTGCGCTCGGCGGTCGTGGTGGGCGGCTACCCCTGGACGGACCTGGCGCCGGAGGCCGTCGGCCTGGCCTTCGGCGCCTTCGCGGCGGCCCGTGGCGACTTCGCCGGCTCGGTGCTGACCGCGGTCAACATGGGGCGCGACGCCGACACCACGGCGGCCGTGGCCGGCGCGCTGGCCGGTGCGCTCTGCGGCGCCGCCGCGATCCCCGAGGCCTGGGCCGGTGCCATCGGCCCGGCGCGCGGCAGCTGTCTGCCGTCGATGGCGGGCTACCACGTCCTGGACATCGCGGACCTGCTGACGCCGCGGGCGGCCGCCGGGGCTCCTGCCGCGGCGGGGCCCGGGGCCGGGCAGGGCCGCGGGGCCGGCTCCGGCGTCGGGGCGGGGACCGGATGAGCGGCACACGTGCCGCGCCGGACGCCGCCCCCGCCCCGGCCGTCCCGCGGGACACCGCCGGGGCCCGCAGCCGT
Organism: Streptomyces caniferus; assembly: GCF_009811555.1. GTDB lineage: Bacteria > Actinomycetota > Actinomycetes > Streptomycetales > Streptomycetaceae > Streptomyces > Streptomyces caniferus. The sequence continues at coordinate 2,310,346 of NZ_BLIN01000005.1, forward strand.
ATCGAAGGGCTGCTGCTCGGGCTGGCCGCGGGCGACGCCGCCGGGTGGCCCGCGGCCCGGCACCGGGCGGCGCGGATGCCGGAGTGGACCCGGCGGCTCACCCGTGAGCTGGACACCTTCGCCGAGCAGAACGCGACCACGACCCTGCCGGTGCCGATCGCGCTGAACCAGCCGCCCGAACCGCTGCGGCTGGGCCCCTCCGACGACGCCGAGTGGGCCGCCTTCACCGCCGAATCGGTGCTCACCGCGGCCGGTGCGCTCCTCAGCGATCTGGGCCGGGACCGCCGGATGCGGGCCGCGATCGATCTCGCCTGGAACGCCCTGGCCGGTGAGGTCGCCGCGGCCGCCGACCGGGCCCCCGAGGTGGAGTCCGCGGTGCTGCCGCTGCGCGCCCGGATCTCGGTACGGGCCGGGCTCGGCAACCTCGCCGCCGGGCTGCGGCCGCCCGCCACCGGCCACGACAACCCGCACTTCTTCGACGACGCGGCGTGTGTGCGTGCCGCCGTACTGGCCGTGGTGCATCCGGGCGAGCCGTCCGCGGCCGCCGACCTGGCCGAGTACGACGCGCGCTACACCCAGGACGGCGACGGGGTGCACGGCGCCCGTGCGATGGCCGCCGCGGTCGCGGCCGCGCTGGGCGGTGCGGCGGCCGGCGGCTGTGTGGAGGCGGCCCTGGAGCAGCTCCCCGAGGGCACCGAGATCCGCCGCAACGCCCTGCACGCGGTCCGTCTCGCCCGGGCCTTCGCCACGGACGGCAGGGGCCGTTCCGGGCCCCCGGGCACGGCCTTCGCCCTGGTGCCCGTACTGGAGCACGAGATCGTCGACCACGTCTACAGCTACGGCATCGCCGCGGCCGAGACCGTCCCCGTGGCGCTGGCGCTCGCGCTGGCCACGGACGGGCTGGTCGCCGAGGCGGTACCGGCCGCCGCCTGCCTCTCCCGGGTCGCCGACTCCGCGCCGGCCCTGGCCGGGGCGCTGACCGGAGTGCTCGGCGGCGCCCACGCCCTGCCCCGCACCTGGCGCGACGCCTGCCGGGTGCTGTCCGGCTGTGCGCTGCCGCGGCTGGCCGGCACGGACCTCGTCGAGCTGGCCGGGCTGCTCGCCGGTACGGAGCTGACCGCCCCCGAAGCCGCGGGGACGGCTGTTCCCCCGGCCGTCCCCCCGGCCCTCACGGAAGCCCTCCCGGAAGCCGTCCCGGGTGCCCTGCCGGTCTCCCTCTCCCCCACCGTGGAAGGACTCACCCGCACATGACCCACGCAAGCGAGCAGACACCGGCCGCGGCGCCGGACGCCCCGGACGCCCCGGACGCCCCGAACGCCTCCGGCGCACAGGCCGACGGGGCCGCCCGGGTCCGGCCGGCCATCACCGTCGCCCCGGTCGCCACGCCGGCGCCCCCGGGTCCGGTGCCGCCCGTCGTCCCCGCCCCGCCGTCCCTGGAGGACCGGGCGGTCGGCGCGCTGGTCGGTGCCGCCGTCGGCGACGCGCTCGGCGGGCCCGTCGAGGGCTGGTCGCCGGAGGAGATCGTCAAGCGGCACGGCGGCCGGGTCGGGGGCATCGTCGGACCGTTCCACGACGACTGGCGCACCGCCCGCCCGATCGCGCCGTACCACAAGGGCGACGGGCACGTCACCGACGACACCTTGATGACGCATGCGCTGGTGCGGGTCTACGAAACGGTGCGCGACCACCTCGACGCCTACGACATCGCCGACCACCTCGTACCGGATCTGATCGGCACCCCGCGCTGGATCCCGGAGCTGGAGACCGAGGCGCTGCCGCTGCAGCGGATCTTCCTCGCCGAGAAGTGGATCGTGGCGCGGCTGCACTACGGGCACGCCGACCCGCGCGAGGCAGGCGTCGGAAACATCGTCAACTGCGGTGCGGCGATGTACATGGCACCGGTCGGCATCGTCAACGCCGGCAACCCGGACCGGGCGTACGCCGAGGCGCTGGACATCTCCGCCGCCCATCAGTCCTCCTACGGGCGGGAGGCGGCGGGGGTGTTCGCCGCGGCCGTGGCCGCCGCGTTCATGCCGGACGCCACCCCGTCCTCCGTCGTCGTCCAGGCGCTGCGGCTGGCCAAGGACGGCACCCGCGCCGCGATCGAGGCGGTCTGCGAGGCCGCGGCGACGCTCACCGACCCCGAGTCGGCGCTGATGCCGCTGCGTGCGGCGATCGCCCCCTTCGACACGGTGGGTCCGGACTACCGCAACCCGTCGCTCGGTGCCCGGCGCCCCTCCCGGCTGCACGCCGTCGAGGAACTCCCCATCGCCCTGGGCATGGTGCTGATCGGTGGCGGCGACTTCCGGGCCACGGTCCTCGGCGCGGTCAACTACGGCCGCGACTGCGACTCGATCGCCACGATGAGCGGCGCGCTCGTCGGCGCGCTGCGGGGGGCGGCGGCGGTGCCGGCCGAGTGGAGCGAGGAGGTCGCCCGCGCCAGCCGGCTCGATCTGCAGGCGCCCGGGGCGGCGCTGGCGACCGTCGCCCGCGAGGTCTTCACCCGTGACCGGGCCCGCGCCCGCACCCACGAACAGGCCTTCACCGCGATCTCGGCCATCCCGGCGATGACGGAGGCGGGCGGGCGGTGACGACCACGGCGGCCGTCGTCCGGCCCGGTGCCGCCGCACCGCTCCGGGTGACCTGGGTGCAGCCCGAGGACCTGGTCGGTCATGAGCTGCGGCAGGCGGCGGAGGACGGCCGGGACGCCGCCGGGATCGCGCGGCGGTGGCGGGCCGCGGGCGGGGCGACGGCACCCGGCCGGGCGGGCGCCTCCCCCGGCCCCGCGGACCCGGCCCTGCGCACCCTCGCCGGGACACTGCTCGACGAACTCGCGCTGCTGCCCTGCCCGTCGGAGCGCGACGAGCCCACCGGACTGACGGACATCCAGGCGACCTGGGCGCCGGTGCGCCGCGGTCCCCGGCCGGACGACCGCGCCCTGACCGCCCGGCTGGAGGCCGCCTGGCTCGGACGGGCGGCCGGCTGTCTGCTCGGCAAGCCGGTCGAGAAGCTGCCGCTGCGCGGTATCCGTGCGCTGGCCCGCTCGACCGGGAACTGGCCGCCGTCCGCGTACTTCGGCGAGACCGGCCTCGATCCGGCACTGGCCGCGCGGTACCCGTGGAACCGCCGCAGCCGCGCCACCTCGCTCGCCGGGAACATCGACGGCATGCCGGAGGACGACGACCTCAACTACCCGCTGCTCGCGCTGCTGCTCCTCGAACGCCATGGACACGGCTTCACCACCGCCGACGTGGCGCGGCTGTGGCTGGACACCCTCCCGGCCGGCCGTACCTTCACCGCCGAGCGCCTCGCGTACCGCAACCTCCTGGACGGCATCGAGCCGCCGCACACCGCGCGCCACCGCAACCCGTTCCGGGAGTGGATCGGCGCGCAGATCCGCGCCGACGTCTTCGGCTGGACCCACCCCGGCGACCCGGTGGCCGCCGCCGCGCAGGCCTGGCGGGACGCCACCCTCAGCCATACCGCGAACGGGGTGTACGGCGCGATGTTCACGGCCGCCGCGCTCGCCGCGGCGGCCGGCGGCACCGCCGATGTGCACGGCGCGCTGGAGGCCGGGCTGGCCGTGGTCCCGGCGCGCTCCCGGCTCGCGCGGGCCGTCCGCACCGGTATCGCCGCCGCGCACGACGAGCCCACCGGTACGCCGGACGGCTTCGCCGCCGTCGTCGACCGGCTGCACACCGCGTACGGGCACCACCACTGGGTGCACGTCGTGCCGAACGCGGCGCTGCTCGCCGCCGCGCTCACCCATGCCGACGGTGACTTCAGCGGCTCCATCTGCCGTGCGGTGTCCGGCGGTTGGGACACCGACTCCAACGGCGCCACGGCTGGTTCGCTGGCCGGGCTGCTCGCCGGATCGCCCCGGGCGCTGCCCGCCCGCTGGACGGCACCGCTGCGCAACCGGCTCGCCACCAGCATCGGCGGGCTGGACGGCATCGGCTTCGACGCCCTCGCGGCCCGTACCGCGGCACTGGCCGTGCCGGACCCCTCACCCGACCGACCGGAGGCATCCGCACCATGACCGATCCGTCCCTGTCCGGGCGGCCCGAGCCCGGCGCCGGCGGCCGCACCGCCCCCGAGCCCCCCTCCCCCGGTCCGCTCGCCGGGCTGCGGGTGCTCGATCTCGCCACCCTGTTCGCCGGTCCGCTCGCCGCCACCCTGCTGGGGGACTACGGCGCCGAGGTGATCAAGGTCGAGCATCCGCACCGGCCCGACCCCTCGCGCGGCCACGGCCCCGCCAAGAACGGCGTCGGCCTGTGGTGGAAGCTGCTGGGCCGCAACAAGAAGACCGTCACGCTCGACCTCTCCCACCCGGACGGCCGGGACGTCCTGCTGCGGCTGGCCGCCGGCGCGGATGTCGTCGTCGAGAACTTCCGGCCGGGGACCCTGGAGCGGTGGGGGCTGGGCTGGGAGGAGCTGTCGGCCCGCAATCCGGGGCTGGTGCTGGCCCGGGTCACCGGCTTCGGGCAGTTCGGCCCGTACGCCCGCCGGCCCGGGTTCGGGACCTTGGCCGAGGCGATGAGCGGTTTCGCCGCGATCACCGGCGAGCCGGACGGGCCGCCGACCCTGCCGCCGTTCGGCCTCGCCGACGCGATCGCCGCGCTGACCACGTCGTACGCCGTGATGGCCGCGCTGCACCGGCGGACGGCCACCGGGCGCGGCCAGGTCATCGACCTGGCGCTGATCGAACCGATGCTGACCGTCCTCGGCCCGCAGCCGCTCTGGTACGACCAGCTCGGTCACGTCCAGCCGCGGACCGGGAACCGCTCCGCCAATGTCGCGCCGCGCAACACCTACCGCACCGCCGACGGCTCCTGGGTGGCGGTATCCACGTCGGCCGAGTCGGTCGCCGGGCGGGTGATGCGGCTGGTCGGCCGGCCCGAGGTGATCGACGAGCCCTGGTTCGCGACCGGCGCGGGGCGGGCCCGTCATGCCGAGGAGCTCGATGGGGCGGTCGCCGGCTGGATCGCCCGGCACGACCGCGCCGAGGTGCTGGCCGCCTTCGAGAAGGCCGAGGCGGCGGTGGCGCCCATCTACGACATCCGCGAGGTGATGGCGGATCCGCAGTATCAGGCGCTGGACTCGATCACCGAGGTCCCGGACGAGGAGCTGGGCACCGTCCGGATGCAGAACGTCCTCTTCCGGCTCTCCGAGACGCCCGGCGGCATCCGGTGGGCGGGGCGCCCGCACGGTGCGGACACGGACGAGGTGCTCGCCGGCATCGGGCTGACCGGTCCCGAGATCGACGCGCTGCGCGTGGCGGGTGTGCTGTGAGGCCGGCTCCCCCGACGCCTCGGCCTGCGGCCGCCTCCACCCCGCTGACCTGGCTGTACGTTCCCGGGGACCGCCCCGAGGTGGTCGCCAAGGCGCTCGGCTGCGGAGCCGATGTGGTCGTGGTCGACCTGGAGGACGCGGTCGCCCCGGACCGCAAGGAACACGCGCTGCGCGCGACGGCCGAGCTGCTGGCCGACCCGCGCCCCGGCCGCTCCCCGGTCCATGTGCGCGTCAATGCGCTCGACGGCCCGCTCGCCGAGACCGAGATCCGCACGCTCGCCGCGCTGCCGGGCCTGGCCGGTCTGCGGCTGCCCAAGGTGCAGAGCCCGGCGGATGTCCAGCGCGCCGCCGACTGGGCGACGACGGCGGCCGGGCCCGTCGCACGGCACCTCCGGCACGACGCGGAAGGGGCCGTGCGCCCGGCGGGGCACGCCCTCGCGGGCCGCCTCGCCCCTCCCCCCACGGCCACCGGAGCCGGCACCGCCACCCTGGCCCCCGCGGCCGCCGCCCCCACGGCTCTCCCCGCCGCCCCGGCGCTGTACGCCCTGCTCGAATCCGCGCTGGGCATCGAGCACGCCTTCGCCATCGCCACCGCGCACCCGGCCCTGCGCGGGATCGCCCTCGGTGAGGCCGATCTGTGCGGGGAACTGGGGGTGCGGGACGACGCGGGGCTGGCCTGGCCGCGCAGCCGGACCGTGGTCGCCGCCCGCGCGGCCGGGCTGGCCCCGCCGCCGCAGTCGGTCTACCCCGACGTCCACGACCTGGAGGGGCTGGCCCGGTCCTGCGCGGAGGGCCGGGCGCTGGGGTTCCTGGGCCGGGCGGCGGTCCATCCCCGTCAGCTCCCGGTCATCGAGGCCGCGTACCTCCCCTCGGCGGAGGAGATCGCGGCGGCACGGGAGACGGTGCGGGCGGCCACGGCGGAGGGCGGCGGGGCGCTGGCGCTGCCGGACGGCCGGTTCGTGGACGCGGCGGTGGTCGCGGGGGCCCGGCGGGTACTGGAGCTGGCCGAACGCCGGCGCTGACCCCCACTCGCGCCGCCGGGTCCGGACAGCACCGCGCCGGGCGGACCCGACGTTTCGGGTCCGCCCGGCGCGGTGGGCAGCCGGTGGCCGCCTCAGGACTTCTTGGTGCTGCCGCTTCCGGCGGGCTTGGCGGCGTCCGCCGCGGGGGCGTCCGCCCCGTCCTCGCCCTTCTCACCGTCGGACGTGTCCTTCGCGGACTCCGCCTCCTTGCCGGACTCGGCCGCCTCGGCGGTGCCGTCGGCGCCCGCCTCCGCGGCGTCGTCCTGCGACGCTGCCTTCGACGACGGCTTCTCGACCGACACCTTGGCGTCATCGGCGGCGCCGGCGTCAGAGGACTCGGTGGTCCCGCCGGCACCCTCGGCGCCGTCGGTCCCCTCGCCGTCCTCGTCCCCGGCGGGCTGGGCCCCCGGCTCGACGACGGCTTCCCGGCCGGGTGCCTTCTTGGCGGAGATCACGAAGTAGCCGACGGCCAGGACGAAGACGATCAGCGCGGTCCAGACGTTGAGCCGCAGGCCGAGGATGTGGTGCGCCTCGTCGACCCGCATGTACTCGATCCAGGCACGGCCGGCGCAGTAGGCGGCGACGTACAGCGCGAAGGCCCGCCCGTGGCCGAGCCGGAAGCGCTTGTCGGCCCAGATCACCAGCGCCGCGACGCCGAGGCACCACAGGCACTCGTAGAGGAAGGTCGGGTGGTAGGTGCCGCCGATGCGTCCGATGGCCGGGTCGGAGCTGATCTTCAGCGCCCACGGGACGTCGGTCGGCTTGCCGTACAGCTCCTGGTTGAACCAGTTGCCCCAGCGGCCGATCGCCTGCCCGATGGCCAGGCCCGGCGCCAGCGCGTCGGCGTAGGCCGGGAGCGGGATGCCGCGCCTGCGGCAGCCGATCCAGGCACCCACGGCGCCGAGCGCGACCGCGCCCCAGATGCCGAGGCCGCCCTCCCACACCTTGAAGGCGTCGAGCGGGTGGCCGTTCGGGCCGAAGTACGGCTCGTACGTCGTGATGACGTGGTAGAGGCGTCCGCCGACCAGCCCGAAGGGCACGGCCCATACGGCGATGTCGGCTACGGTGCCGGAGCGGCCACCGCGCGCTACCCAGCGCTTGTTGCCGAGCCAGACGCCGACGAAGACGCCGATGATGATGCAGAATGCGTAGCCGCGCAGCGGGATCGGGCCGAGATGTACGACGCCGACCGACGGGCTGGGAATGAATGCGAGGTCCATGGCAGGGTCGACGCTACCGCGCCGGGCGGGGTCGGCGACAACCCGCCCGGCAACGGCTGCGTAACGACGCCGCGCTCGGACGATGACGCTGCGTGTCCGGGAGGACGGCAGCGCCACCGGGGACACCGGGGCGGAACCCGCTAGGACCCCGGCGGCACGCTCGTGCCGTTCGGCTTCCCGTGCGCGGAAGGGTTCGTTCCGTTCGGCTTCCCCTCGGTCGAGGCGCCCGGTCCGTTCTGCTGCTCCCGGGCCGAGGCGCCCGGGCCGGCCGGCCTTCCCCGGGTCGAGGTGCCCGGGTGCGGCGAGGTGCCGGTGTGCGGTGAGGCGCTCTTCCCGGGCTGCTTGCCCTTGTCGGCGTCCAGCACCATCTTCTTCAGGTCCGCGGGGGTGAACCGGCCGCCCTTCTCCTTGGCGAGGTCCTTGCCGTTGAGCAGGACGGTCGGGGTGCCGCGGTATCCGGACGTGGCGAAGGCGTCGGTCGACTTCTGCACGAAGCGGTCGTACCTGCCGTCGTTGACGCAGGTGGTGAAGGCGGGGGTCACCAGCCCCTTGACCTTGCCGGCCAGTTGGAGGAGGTACTGCTTGTCGGCGAACTTGTCCTGCGTCTCGGGCGGCTGGTGGGAGTAGAGGACGTCGTGGTACGCGCGGAACTTCCCCGCGTCCTGGGCGCACAGGGCGGCGTTGGCGGCGTTGAGCGATCCCTTGCCGCCGGCGTTCCCGTCGATGATCGTCACGAGGTGGTACTCGCTCCTGAGCCGGCCGGAGTCCTCCAGCTCATGGACGACCGGACGGAAGGCGGTCTCGAACTGCTGGCAGGCGGGGCAGCGGAAGTCCTCCCACACGGTGAGTGTGGAGGGGGCGTTCGGCGCACCGACGGGAATGGCGGGTCTGCTGCCGCCGCTGGCCTGTTTCGGGCGGGCGGTTTCGTTGTCGGAGCTGCTCTTGCCGCCGCCGGACGAGGTCGCCCAGATGGCGATGCCGCCGGCGACCGCCAGCACCGCCAGCACCGATCCGGCGGCCACGGCCTGCCGGCGGCGCCGGGCGCGCGTCCGCTCCTTTTCCCGCTGTTCCTGCATCCGCTCGCGGGCGGTTCTCTTACCCTCATGGTTCTTCTGGCTCACGCCCCTGGACAACGAAGCGGAGGGGTGCCGTCGCACCCCTCCGCACCGATGTTCGCCCTATCGAGGGACAGCCGCCGGGCCCGACTGCCCGGGGCCCGGCCGCACGGATCCGCTCAGGTCCGCTTGCGCACGCCCTCGGCCAGCTCGGCCGCCAGGCCGCGGATCCCGTCGAGACCGTCCGCCAGATCGCCGTCGGCCGCCAGCATCCGCTTGACGAACGCCGAGCCGACGATCACACCGTCCGCGAACTGCGCCACCTCGGCGGCCTGTTCGGGGTTGGAGACGCCGAGGCCGACGCAGACCGGCAGGCCGGTGGTCGCCTTGGTGCGCCGTACGAGGTCCTGCGCCTGCGCGCCCACCGACTCGCGGGTGCCCGTGACACCCATCAGCGAAGCGGCGTAGACGAAGCCGGAGCCGGCCGCCGTGATCTCGGCGAGCCGTGCGTCCTTGCTGCTGGGGGCGACGACGAAGACGGTGGCGAGGCCGTGCTTGTCGGCGTGCTCCCGCCAGGTCGCGGACTCCTGGACCGGCAGGTCGGGCAGGATGCAGCCGGCGCCGCCCGCCTCGGCCAGCTCGGCGGTGAACCGCTCGATGCCGTAGCGGTCGATCGGGTTCCAGTACGTCATGACGAGGACGGGCTTGCCGGTGGCCTCGTGGGCCTCGCGGACCGTCCGCATCACGTCCGCGATCTTCACTCCGCCGCGCAGGGCGATGTCGTCGGCGGTCTGGATGACGGGGCCGTCCAGGACCGGGTCGCTGTGCGGCAGCCCGATCTCCACGACGTCCGCGCCGCCCTCGAAGACGGCCTTGGCCGCCTCGATGCCGCCGTCGACGGTCGGGAACCCGGCCGGCAGGTAGGCGATCAGGGCCGACCGGCCCTCGGCCTTCGCGGCGGCGAGGGTGTCGCCCAACAGCTTGATGTTCCCGCTCACTTGACGTCCCCCTCGATCTCCGCGTCGGCGGTGGCGGTGTCCGCCTCGACGGCGGCGTCCGTGTCGTACAGGTCGAAGTACCGGGCGGCGGTGTCCATGTCCTTGTCGCCGCGCCCGGACAGGTTGACGACGATCAGTCCGTCCGGGCCGAGCTCCCTGCCGAGGTCCAGTGCCCCGGCCAGGGCGTGCGCGCTCTCGATGGCCGGGATGATGCCCTCGGTCTGCGAGAGCAGGCGCAGCGCCTGCATCGCGGCGTCGTCGGTGACGGCACGGTACTCACCGCGGCCGTTGTCCTTGAGGTAGGCGTGCTCGGGCCCGATGCCCGGGTAGTCGAGACCGGCCGAGATGGAGTACGGCTCGGTGATCTGGCCCTCCTCGTCCTGGAGGACATAGCTCCTGGACCCGTGCAGGATGCCCGGCTCGCCGGCGCTCAGCGTGGCGGCGTGCTCTCCGGTCTCGATGCCGTGGCCCGCGGGCTCGCAGCCGATGAGCCGTACGCCGGCGTCCGGGATGAACGCGTGGAAGAGGCCGATGGCGTTGGAGCCGCCGCCGACACAGGCGACGGCCGCGTCGGGCAGACGGCCCGCGCGCTCCAGGATCTGGCGGCGGGCCTCCACGCCGATGACGCGGTGGAAGTCGCGCACCATCGCGGGGAACGGGTGCGGTCCGGCGACGGTGCCGAAGAGGTAGTGGGTGCGGTCGACGTTGGCCACCCAGTCGCGGAAGGCCTCGTTGATGGCGTCCTTGAGGGTGCGGCTGCCGGACTTCACGGCGATGACCTCGGCGCCGAGCATCCGCATCCGGGCGACGTTGAGCGCCTGCCGCTGGGTGTCGATCTCGCCCATGTAGATGGTGCATTCGAGGCCGAACAGCGCGCAGGCGGTGGCGGTGGCCACGCCGTGCTGGCCGGCGCCGGTCTCGGCGATGACCCGGGTCTTGCCCATCCGCTTGGTGAGCAGCGCCTGGCCCAGCACGTTGTTGATCTTGTGTGAGCCGGTGTGGTTGAGGTCCTCGCGCTTGAGGAACACCCGGGCCCCGCCGGCGTGTTCGGCGAAGCGCGACACCTCGGTGAGCGCGCTGGGGCGCCCGGTGTAGTTGACCATCAGGTCGTTGAGCTCGGCGGCGAACGCGGGGTCCGCCTTGGCCTTCTCGTACTCGACGGCGACCTCGTCGACCGCGGCGACCAGCGCCTCGGGGATGAACTTGCCGCCGAAGGCACCGAAATAGCCTTCGGCGCTGGGCACGCGCCCCTCGGGGTCGGGAAGGAAGAAATCGGAGGACATCAGACGCACTCCTAGGCCGGGGCGGCTGCCCCGGAAGTCCGGTTGTGTCGGAGACATGCGGGATCGGGCAACACGGTATGGGGCGCGCGGTGCGGGTGCCGCCACCACGGAAACGGCAGGAACCGGTTCCGCGGACGGTCGGGTGCGGACCGGCGGTCGTCGGGAAGGACGCCGCCGGCCGGCGGTCAGCGGACCGCCGTGGCCCGAAGCGGCCCGGCGCCGGAACGGGGCCGACGCGTCAGCGCGCGGACCCCGGTCGCCATCGCCTGCCGTTGATCTGTCCCGGCTCGGATCCGATGTGGTACCTGACCCTGCGTCCGTGGACCCGTCGCGCGGGCGCCCGGCAGCCTCGGTGCCACGGGGGCAGCGCACAGCGCTGCGGGGCGGGGCTGCGGTGGGCGGCGCAGACGCCGCGGACCGGCGCCGGGCCCACGTGGGTGGCCGCCGCCGCGGTACGCACACCGGCCGGGCCCGGGTACGGAACCCGGACCTGGCAGCGGCTGTCTGCGGCGGTGGCGCTCATGTCGGTGTGTGCCGTCCCCGGGCGCTCAGGACCGGCCGTGCCGGATCGCCGGGTGGGAGCCCGCTGCGACCAGGTCGGCGACCGCGGTCCTGGGGTCCTTGCCGGTCACCAGCGACTCGCCGACCAGCACCGCGTCCGCGCCGTCGTTGGCGTACGCGATCAGGTCGTGCGGGCCGCGCACCCCGGACTCGGCGATCTTGACGATGTGGTCGGGGATCTCGGGGGCGACCCGGGCGAAGTTCCCGCGGTCGACCTCCAGGGTCTTCAGGTTGCGGGCGTTGACGCCGATGATCTTGGCGCCGGCGTCCACCGCGCGGGCGACCTCTTCCTCGTCGTGCACCTCGACCAGCGGCGTCAGCCCGATCGACTCGGCGCGCTCGATCAGCGAGACCAGCGCCTCCTGCTCCAGCGCGGAGACGATCAGCAGCGCGAGGTCGGCGCCGTAGGCACGGGCCTCCCACAGCTGGTAGGCGGTGACGATGAAGTCCTTGCGCAGGACGGGGATGTCGACCTTGGCGCGGACGGCCTCCAGGTCGGCCAGCGAACCGCCGAACCGGCGCTGTTCGGTCAGCACGGAGATGACCGCCGCGCCGCCCGCCTCGTAGTCGGCGGCCAGGCCGGCCGGGTCGGCGATCGCGGCGAGCGCGCCCTTGGAGGGGCTGGAGCGCTTGACCTCGCAGATCACCGTGACGCTCTCGCCCTTCAGCGCCGCGACGCCGTCCTTGGCGGGGCGCGCCTTCTGGGCCCGCTCCTTGAGCTCGTCGAGGCCGACGCGCGCCTGCCGCTCTGCGAGGTCGGCGCGGACGCCGTCGATGATCTCGTCGAGCACACTCACGCGAGCGGCCTCCTTCTTGAGCGGTGGAGGTGGACAGTGGCCTGGGGGACGAACCGTCCCGTCCGGCACTCCGATGGTATCCGCCAGGGGAGGCAGGTCTCACATCCGGTGGACTCCGGTCCCACGACCTGGACATCTCGGGGTCGCGTGGTGGGATGCGCGGCGGCGGCGCACGGCCGGCGGGTCACGGTGCCAGCCCGCTGCCGAAGGGGAGGTTGCGGACGAGCGTGAAGACCAGCAGCAGACCGCCCAGGGCCCACCAGTGGGCCGCTCGCGGCCGCGGACCCGCCGTGGGGCGTCCGCGCACCGCCCGGCCCAGCCAGCGGGCCCAGAGGACCGCACAGGCGGCGTATCCGGCCACCGCGAGGGCGTTGGCGCCGAGCGCCGCGACGAGATCGCCGTGGGCGACGGCATGGGCGCTGCGCAGGCCGCCGCAGGCCGGGCAGAGGAGACCGGTGAGGTGCAGCAGCGGGCACACCGGGTAGTGGCCGGGCTCGTTCGGGTCCACGGCGCCGAGCCAGGCGAAGGCGGCGGTGGCGGCGGCCAGGACGCCCAGGGGTGCCGCGAGACGGCGGGGCAGGCCGCCGTGGAGTCGGGCTTCGGGCCGGTGCCGTGCCGCGGGTTCGCTCACGTGCCGATTGTGCGGCCGTACGCGCAAAGGCGCAGCTTCTCGGCCGCCGTACGGAATGGGGCACGGACGGCGGGTACGGCACCACGGGTGCGTACGGGCCGGGAAGCGGCGCCTTCGAGGGGTGCCACGAGGGTGGCGCCGGGCCGCGGCGCCACACGAGCGGGAGCTCAGCCCTCCTGCGGCTGCGCCTGCGCCTGGGGACGCGGCTTGGCCGAGCGCTTGGGCTCCTGGCCCAGGCCCGCCGCACGCATCAGACCGCCGACCACGGCACCGAGGCCGATCAGCACGATGCCGGCCCAGAAGCCGGGCACGTTCGCCAGCACGATGAAGGCTCCGGAGACGCAGAAGCCGATGAACGAGATGATGACGCCGGTCCAGGCGGCGGGGGTGTGTCCGTGGCCACTGCTCGACATGAATGCTCCTCGTTGCTCTCTCGCGCCGGGGTCGGGGCGCGGTGATCCTCAGCGCCCATTGTCACCGATGCCGGGCGGGGCCTTTTTACCGGGTGGGGTCCTCACCACGGTCCAGGGACTTCCAGATCTCCTCCGGGCGGTCCAGATCGGGCGCGGCCGGAGCGCGCCGCGGGCCGCGGGCGCCGCCGGGCGTGCGCTCGTACCGGCCCGACATGGCGGGCCAGTGGCGCCCCTGGGCGAGCGCCAGCAGCCCGGCGAGCAGCAGCAGCAGACCGCCGGCGGCGGCCACCCACGGCCATCCGGTGTGCGTGACGTGATGCACATCGGCTCCGGTCAGACCGACCGCGGTGGCGGCCTTCTCCCGCAGCGCCGAGGTGTCGGAGTTGCCCAGCACCGCGGCGACGACGATGCCCACGCCGCTGAGCGCGAGCAGACCGGCGACCGCGATCCGGCCGGCCCGGCGCACCGCGAAGACGGCGACCAGCGCGGCCAGGCCGACGACGGCCAGCGCGCCGGGCACACCGGTCACATCGGCACCGGTCACGCTGCGCGGCAGCTCGCCCTGGGCCAGCACCGCGGTGCCCTCGGCCCAGGTACGGCCGGAGGCCAGCAGCGCCAGGGCGGCGCCGACCGCGCCGGCCGGCAGCGCCAGGGCGAGACTGCGCTTCGCGCGGGACGCGGGCCGGGCCTGCGGGGGCCCGGGCGCGGCCGAGGACTCGGTCTCGGCAGGGGTCTGGGGTACGGCACTCACGCGTACCACTATCGCGCACCGGCCGGCGGCGACCGGCGCGCGGGGTACCGGCCGGCTACCGGCCCAGGTGGCTGGCGGTGTTCACGGCGCGCAGCACCGCGGCCGCCTTGTTGGGCACTCGGGGCACCCCGCGACGGGGTGAACCGGGGCAGGAGCCGTTGGTGGTCCCGCCCGGTGGACCACCCTCGGCGCACTACGTCCCCAGGTGATTGGCCGTGTTCACCGCCCGCAGCACCGCGGCCGCCTTGTTGCGGCACTCGGTGTCCTCGGCCGCCGGGTCGGAGTCGGCGACCACGCCGGCGCCCGCCTGGACGTAGGCGGTGCCGTCCCGCAGCAGGGCCGTGCGGATCGCGATGGCGGTGTCGGAGTCGCCGGCGAAGTCGAGATAGCCGACACAGCCGCCGTACAGGCCGCGCCGGGTCGGCTCCAGCTCCTCGATGATCTGCAGGGCGCGGGGCTTGGGGGCGCCGGAGAGCGTGCCCGCGGGGAAGCAGGCGGTGAGCACGTCGAAGGCGCTGCGGCCCTCGGCCACCCGGCCGGTGACCGTCGAGACGATGTGCATCACATGGCTGTAGCGCTCGACGGACATGAAGTCGACGACCTCAACGCTGCCCGGCTCGCACACCCGGCCCAGGTCGTTGCGGCCCAGGTCGACCAGCATCAGGTGCTCGGCGCGCTCCTTGGGATCGGCCATCAGCTCGTCGGCGAGGGCCTGGTCCTCCTGGACCGTCGCGCCGCGCGGGCGGGTGCCGGCGATGGGGTGGACCATGGCCCGGCCGTCCTCGACCTTCACCAGCGCCTCGGGGCTGGAGCCGACGACGTCGAAGGCCGGCCGCGCACCGTCCTCGGAGCCCTCGAAGCGGAAGAGGTACATGTACGGGCTGGGGTTGGTGGCCCGCAGCACCCGGTAGACGTCCAACGCGCTGGCCGTGCAGGGGGTTTCGAAGCGCTGGGAGGGCACGACCTGGAAGGCCTCGCCGGCCCGGATGCGCTCCTTGATGTCCTCGACGGCCTCCTGGAAGGAGGGGCCGCCCCACTCGGCGGTGTACGGCGGGACCTCGGACGGCGGCAGCGCGGCCGCACTGGCGGGCGCGGGACGGGAGAGGTCGTCGGCCATGGCGTCCAGGCGGGCCACCGCGTCCGCGTAGGCCTCGTCGATCCCGGTGTCGAGGTCGTTGTGGTTGATCGCGTTGGCGATCAGCAGGACCGTGCCGTTCCAGTGGTCGAGGACGGCGAGGTCGGAGGTGAGCAGCATGGTCAGCTCGGGCAGTCCGAGGTCGTCCTCGGTCTGCTCGCCGACCTTCTCCAGACGGCGCACGATGTCGTAGCCCAGGTAGCCGACCATGCCACCGGTGAACGGCGGCAGTCCCTCGCCCTCGATGAGGTCGCGGGGGGTGTGCAGCGCCTCGACGGTGGTGCGCAGCGCTTCGAGCGGGTCGCCGCCGGTGGGCATGCCGACGGGCGGGGTGCCGAGCCAGTGCGCCTGTCCGTCGCGGGTGGTGAGGGTGGCGGCGCTGCGGACGCCGATGAAGGAGTAGCGCGACCACGTACGGCCGTTCTCGGCGGACTCCAGGAGGAAGGTGCCGGGGCGTTCGGCGGCGAGTTTGCGGTAGAGCCCGACCGGTGTGTCGCCGTCCGCGAGCAGGCGCCGGGTGACGGGGATGACCCGCCGGTCCTTGGCGAGGGTGCGGAAGCTGTCGAGGTCCGGAGTGGCGGTGCCGGTGGTTCCCGTGGTCATGGCAGCGGAGCCTACTGGTCCCGGCCGGGCCCGGTGGCCAGTACATCCGCATCGAAGCAGGTGCGGTCGCCGGTGTGGCAGGCGGCACCGACCTGGTCGACCCGGACCAGGACGGTGTCCGCGTCGCAGTCCAGCGCCACCGACTTGACGTGCTGGACGTGGCCGGAGGTGTCGCCCTTGACCCAGTACTCCTGGCGGCTGCGGGACCAGTACGTGCAGCGGCCGGTGGTGAGGGTGCGGCGCAGCGCCTCGTCGTCCATCCAGCCGAGCATCAGCACCTCGCCGGTGTCGTACTGCTGGGCGATGGCGGGGACCAGGCCGTCGGCGCCGCGCTTGAGGCGGGCGGCGATGGCGGGGTCCAGGGCGGGGGTGGTGTCCGGGGTGGAGGCGCGGCTGCTCATGGTGTCCATTGTGCCGTGCGGCATCCTGCAGATATGCATCATCAGCAGCCGCCCGTGCCACCACCGCCGCCGGACCCGGACCGCGCCGCGCGAGTGGCGGCGCGGGTGCTGGGAGCGGTGTTCCTGGCGGCGGTGGTGGTCGGCGTGGTCGTCGCGGTGGTGGTCTTCCACTCGTGAGACGGCGGCGGGGCCGGCCCCCACGGGGCCTTCGGGGACTCCGGGGTCACACCCCCAGCTTCGCCGCCCGCAGCCGCTCGATGGCCTCCTTGTCGCCGTCCAGCTCCACCTCGGCGACGTCCTGCCGGCCGAAGGCGAAAAGCGTCAGCTCGCCCGGCTCGCCGACGACCGTGACCACGGGCGTGCCGCGGTGGGCCACCGCCGTGCGCCCGTCCGGGCGCCGCAGCACCAGGCCCACCGGCGACTTGCGGCCCAGCACCCGGGCCATCCGCTCGATCCTGGACCACAGGACGTCCGCGAAGACGGGGTCCAGCTCCCGCGGACTCCAGTCCGGCCGGGCCCGCCGTACGTCCTCGGCGTGCACATAGAACTCGACGGTGTTGGACGCCTCGTCGATCTGCTTCAGGGCGAACGGCGACATCCGCGGCGGCCCGGTCCTGATCAGCCGGATCAGCTCCTCGTACGGCCGGCCGGCGAACTCCGCCTGCACCCGCTCCAGCCGTGCGGCCAGCGGCTTGACGAGGATTCCGCCGGCCGCGTCGGCGCGCCGCTCGCGCACCACCACATGTGCGGCCAGATCCCGCGCGCTCCAGTTCTCGCACAGCGTCGGCGCCTCGGGGCCGGCGCTCTCCAACAGGTCGGCGAGGAGGAGCCGTTCACGCTTCGCATGGGTCGACATGCGGCCAGCCTACGACCGGCCACCGCCGCCTGCCACGGGGCCGCGCCCGGCACCGTCCGGACTCCCCCGCCCGGCGGGGCCGTCCCCGCTTAAGGACCCGCCCGCCTCCGGGTGGTCCAGCAGGATGCGCTCCAGCTCCCGGGCGGCGCGCGGCGGGGAGACGTCGCCGCGGTGGGCGACGGACACCACGCGGTGCATACCGGGCGTCGAGAAGCGGGTGACGCGCAGGCCGGAGCGTGCGGCGACCATGCTGGGGACCACGGCGACGCCCAGCCCGGCCCGGACGAAGCCGAGGACCGCGTCCATCTCGCCGCCCTCGACGGTGAAGGTGGGCTCGAAGCCGGCCGCCCGGCACGCCGCGGTGGTGAATTCCCGCAGGTCGTAGCCGCGGCGGAACATGGCCAGCGGGCGGCCCCGCAGGTCCTCGACCCGGATGCGGGCGCGCCGGCCGACGGGGGCCGGGCGGTCGGGTGCGGAGACCACGACGAGTTCCTCGCGCAGCAGGTCGGAGGTGGTCAGGGCGGGGGCCTGGACCGGGAGCGGGGTGATGACCAGGGCCAGGTCCAGCGCGCCGTCGGCCAGCGCCCGGACGAGGTCCTGCGAGCCGTCCTCGGTCACGAGCAGCTCCACGCCCGGATAGGCGGCGTGGAAGGCCCTCAGGACGTCGGGGACGAGGCTGGCGCACAGGCTGGGCGGGGCGCCGAGGCGCAGCCGCCCGCGGCGCAGCCGGGCGACCTCCTGGACCTCGCGGCGGGCGGTCTCGGCATCGGCGAGGATGCGCCGGGCGAACGGCAGCAGCGTCTCGCCGGCGTCGGTGAGGGTGATGTGGCCGCGGGCACGGTGGAACAGCTCCGCACCCAACTCCCGCTCCAGCGAACGGATCTGCTGGGAGAGCGAGGGCTGGGCGACGTGTTCGCGCTCGGCGGCGCGGGTGAAGTGCCGGGTGTCGGCCACGGCGGCGAAGTAGCGGAGCTGCTGCAGCTGCATACCAGGAATGGTAGGCGGTGATAGGCATCGCCTATGGAGATGAGCCGGACCATGTCTTGGACTGATGACGGGGCCGGTCCCTACCGTCGGGACCCATGGCACTGGACACACGGACGGACCGACGGCCGTCCTTCGCGGGCCTCCTGTGGCGCTCGACCGTCGGCAAGAAGACCGCGATGGCCGTCAGCGGCCTCGTGATGCTGCTGTATCTGGTCGTCCATATGCTCGGCAACCTCAAGATCTTCTTCGGGGCGGCGGACTTCGACGGGTACGCCGCCTGGCTGCGCACCATCGGCGAGCCGTTCCTGCACCACGAGTGGTTCCTGTGGATCGCGCGGGTGGTGCTGGTCGCCGCGGTCGTGGTGCACGCGGTGGCCGCCTACCAGCTCAGCCGCCGGGACCTCGCCGCCCGGCCGACCGGTTACGCCCGCCCGTCGCCCGGCCACCGCCCCGGGCCGGGGCGCCCGGCGCCGCGCCTCCTGCGGCGCCGGCGCGCGAGCTATGCCGCCCGGACGATGCGCTGGGGCGGGGTCATCCTCGGTCTCTTCCTCGTCTGGCACCTGCTGGACCTGACGACGCTGACGGTGAATCCGCGCGCCGAGGCCGGCCACCCGTACGCGAACGTGGTGGCGTCCTTCTCCACCTGGTACGGCAACACCGTCTACGTCGTGGCGATGCTCGCCCTGGGCCTGCACGTCCGGCACGGCTTCTGGAGCGCCGCGCAGACGCTGGGCGCCAACCGGCCCGGCCGCGACCGGATGCTCAAGGCCCTCGCGAACGCGCTCGCCGCCGTCCTGACCGCGGGCTTCCTCGCCGTCCCCGTCTCCGTGATGACCGGAGTAGTGAGCTGACATGACTTCGACCGCCGATCCGACCCCGACCGCCGGTACGACGCCGTACGGCGGTTACGCCGACTACACGACCGGTGCGCCCGTCGCCGACGCGGCGGCCCCCGGCGGGCCGGTCGCCGAGCGCTGGGACCGCCGCCGCTTCGAGGCGAAGCTCGTCAACCCGGCCAACCGCCGCAAGCACACCGTCATCGTCGTCGGCACCGGACTCGCGGGCGGCGCGGCCGGTGCCACACTCGCCGAACAGGGCTACCACGTCGAGCAGTTCTGCTATCAGGACTCCCCGCGCCGGGCGCACTCCATCGCCGCCCAGGGCGGGATCAACGCCGCGAAGAACTACCGCAACGACGGCGACTCCGTCCACCGGCTCTTCTACGACACCGTCAAGGGCGGCGACTTCCGGGCCCGGGAGTCCAATGTGCACCGGCTCGCGCAGATCTCCGTCGAGATCATCGACCAGTGCGTGGCCCAGGGCGTGCCGTTCGCCCGCGAGTACGGCGGGCTGCTCGACACCCGCTCCTTCGGCGGGGTCCAGGTCTCCCGCACGTTCTACGCCCGCGGCCAGACGGGGCAGCAACTGCTGCTCGGCGCCTATCAGGCGCTCTCCCGGCAGATCGCGGCCGGCACGGTCCGCCTGCACGCCCGCACCGAGATGCTCGACCTGATCGTCGTCGACGGCCGGGCCCGCGGCATCGTCGCCCGCGATCTGGTCACCGGCCGCATCGACAGCCACTTCGCGGACGCGGTGGTCCTGGCGTCCGGCGGCTACGGCAACGTCTTCTACCTGTCGACGAACGCCATGAACTCCAACGCCACCGCGATCTGGCGGGCGCACCGCAGGGGCGCGTACTTCGCCAACCCCTGCTTCACCCAGATCCACCCCACCTGCATCCCGCGCACCGGCGAGCACCAGTCCAAGCTCACGCTGATGAGCGAGTCGCTGCGCAACGACGGCCGTATCTGGGTCCCGAAGGCCAAGGGCGACGTCCGCCCGCCCGGCCGCATCCCCGAGGAGGAGCGCGACTACTACCTGGAGCGCCTCTACCCCTCCTTCGGCAATCTCGTCCCCCGCGACATCGCCTCCCGCGCCGCCAAGAACGTCTGCGACGAGGGCCGCGGCGTCGGGCCGGGCGGCCAGGGCGTGTACCTCGACTTCGCCGACGCCCTCGCCCGGATGGGCAGGGCCGCGGTCGAGCAGAAGTACGGCAACCTCTTCGACATGTACGCCCGGATCACCGCAGAGGACCCGTACGAGGTGCCGATGCGGATCTATCCCGCCGTGCACTACACGATGGGCGGCCTGTGGGTCGACTACGACCTGCAGACCACCGTCCCGGGCCTGTTCGCCATCGGGGAGGCCAACTTCTCCGACCACGGCGCCAACCGCCTCGGCGCCTCCGCCCTGATGCAGGGCCTCGCCGACGGCTACTTCGTCCTCCCGTCGACCATCAACGACTACCTTGCCCGCCATCCGCTCGCCGACGACGTGGACGCCGGCCACCCGGCGGCGGCCGCGGCCATCGAGGAGACCACGGCGCGCCTGGCGCGGCTGCTGGCCGTCGACGGCGACCGCACCCCCGACTCCTTCCACCGCGAGATCGGCGCCCTGATGTGGGAGTACTGCGGGATGGCGCGCACGGACGAGGGGCTGCGCAAGGCCCTCGACCGGATCCCGCAGATCCGCGACGAGTTCTGGCGCCGCATCAAGGTGCCCGGCACCGGCGTGGGGGCACCCCCCGCGAAGCGAGGGGGAGAGTTCAACCAGTCCCTGGAGAAGGCCAACCGCATCGTCGACTACCTGGAGCTCGCCGAGCTGATGTGCCTCGACGCCCTGCACCGCGCCGAGTCCTGCGGCGGCCACTTCCGCGTGGAGTCGCAGACCCCGGACGGCGAGGCCGCCCGCCGGGACGACGCGTTCTCCTACGCGGCCGCCTGGGAGTTCACCGGCACCGGCGCGGCCCCCGCCCTGCACAAGGAAGACCTGGTCTTCGAGTACGTCCACCCCACCCAGCGGAGCTACGCATGAACCTCACCCTGCGCATCTGGCGCCAGCGGAACGCCGACGCCCCCGGTGCCCTGTCCACCTACCGGGTGGAGGACGTCTCGCAGGACATGTCGTTCCTGGAGATGCTCGACACCCTCAACGAGGAACTCCTGCTGGCCGGCGACGATCCGGTCGCCTTCGACCACGACTGCCGTGAGGGCATCTGCGGCGCCTGCTCGCTCGTCATCAACGGCGAGGCGCACGGCCCCGAGCCCACCACCACCTGCCAGTTGCACATGCGGTCCTTCCGGGACGGCGACACCATCGACATCGAACCCTGGCGCGCCGCCGCCTTCCCGGTCGTCAAGGACCTGGTCGTCGACCGCTCCGCCTTCGACCGCATCATCCGCTCCGGCGGCTACATCACCGCCCCGACCGGCGCCGCCCCCGAGGCACACGCCACCGCCGTGCCCAAACCGGCCGCCGACACCGCCTTCGAGCACGCCGAGTGCATCGGCTGCGGCGCCTGCGTGGCGGCCTGCCCCAACGGCTCGGCGATGCTCTTCACGGCCGCCAAGGTCGTCCACCTCAACTCCCTTCCCCAGGGCGCCCCGGAGCGGGAGAGCCGCGTCCTGGACATGGTGGAGCAGATGGACGCCGAGGGCTTCGGCGGCTGCACCAACACCGGGGCGTGCGCGACCGCCTGCCCCAAGGGGATTCCCCTCTTCAGCATCGCCACGATGAACCGTGAGTTCGTCCGGGCCGCGCGCAAGGGGCGCTGAGTCAGACCGCGGCGGTCCCGATGAGCCCTTCCCGGGTGACGAGCGCGGCCAGCTCCGGCTCGCTCCGGCCCGCGGTGCCCTCGGGCCGCCGGGGCAGGACCATGTAGCGGCTCTCCGCACTGGAGTCCCACACCCGGATCGTGGTGTCGTCCGGCAGCTCCAGCCCGAACTCGGCCAGCACGGCGCGCGGTTCGCGCACCACCCGCGAGCGGTAGGCCTCGCTCTTGTACCAGGACGGCGACGGCCCCAGCAGTCCGACCGGATAGCAGGAACACAGCGTGCACACCAGGACGTGGTGCGTACCGGCGGTGTTCTCGACGACCTTGAGCCGCTGCTCCTGGATGCCGCCCGCCATCGAGAGCCCCACCTCGGGCAGCGCCGCGTTCGCATCGGTCAGCAGCCGCTCCCGGAAGCCCGCGTCGCACCAGGCCCGCGCCACGATCCGCGCCCCGTTGACCGGCGAGGCGCCCTTCAGCATCGCGCCGAGCGCCTCGTCGAGCTGCGCCTGCCCGACCACACCGGCCTCGATCAGCCGCTCCTCCAGCCGCCTGACCCGCGCCGCCACCGGCACACTCGTGTGCTCGCCGCTCATGACCCGTCCCTCCGCACCCGCTCGATGTACGACTCCCAGAGGTCGACCGTGACCTCGTGACCGCCCGCGCCCCACAGATCACCCGCGGCGAACGCCACGGTGTAGACGGGCTCGACCCGCGGCTCGGCGACCCCCGCCGCGCGGTCGTCGGCCAGCGCCCAGCGGCCCTGGCACTCGACGATCCGCCCCACGTGGCCGCGCACGTACCGCGGCACCCGGGTGTGCCCCACGGGGTCGACGGCGCGCACCCGCACCCGCTCCCCCGCCCGGAACTCAGGCGTCACCGAGCAGCCCCCGCTCGGCCACCAGCTTCTCGATCGCGTACAGCCACCGCTCGTAGTACGACGCCGCCAGATACTCCTGCGGGGCCATCCGCTCGACGGTGTCCCGGAACTCGTCGAGGCGGTAGACACCGTTGCGTACCAGCGCGGAGTTCAGTGCGAACACCCGCGCCTCCCAGTCGGCGTGGAACGCCGGCTCGTCCGCCTCGATCTCCAGCGCCCCGAACCCGGCCTGGCCACCCACATCGTTGACACGGCTCATGGGGCGAGCCTACGGGCGCGAGCCGGTCAGCGCACGGGGTGGCCCGCCCCCCGCAGGGCGTCCTTGACCTGGGAGATGCGCAGGTCCCCGAAGTGGAAGACGGAGGCGGCCAGGACCGCGTCGGCGCCGGCCGCGACGGCCGGGGCGAAGTCGTCCAGCCGGCCCGCCCCGCCGGAGGCGATCACCGGGACGGTGACGTGCTTGCGGACGGCCCCGATCATCTCGACGTCGTAGCCGTCCTTGGTGCCGTCGGCGTCCATGGAGTTCAGGAGGATCTCGCCGGCGCCCAGTTCGGCGGCGCGGTGGGCCCACTCCACGGCGTCGATGCCGGTGCCGCGGCGGCCGCCGTGGGTGGTGACCTCGTACCCGGACGGGGTCCCGGCGTCGGTGCGGCGGGCGTCGACCGAGAGGACCAGGACCTGGCTGCCGAAGCGTTCGGCGATCTCCCGGATCACGTCGGGGCGGGCGATCGCGGCGGTGTTGACGCCGACCTTGTCGGCGCCGGCCCGCAGCAGCTTGTCGACGTCCCCGGGGGTGCGCACGCCGCCGCCGACCGTGAGGGGGATGAAGACCTGCTCGGCGGTGCGGCGGACCACGTCGTAGGTGGTCTCGCGGTTGCCGGAGGAGGCGGTGATGTCGAGGAAGGTCAGCTCGTCGGCGCCCTCCTGGCCGTAGATCTTGGCCATCTCCACCGGGTCGCCCGCGTCGCGCAGGTTCTGGAAGTTGACGCCCTTGACGACCCGGCCGTTGTCGACGTCCAGGCAAGGGATGACTCGGACCGCCAGGGTCATGTCGGTTCAGGCCTCTCTGACAGTTCTCGGAAGGCTTCCAGTTCTACTTCCACCAGCACACGGGAGTCGACGAAGCCGGAGACCACGACCAGGGTCGAGGCGGGCGGCTGTGCCGCGAAGAGCTCCCGGTGGGCGCGGCCGGCCGCGTCCACATCGCGCAGGTGGGTGAGGTACACACGGGTGCGCAGGACCGCGTCGGCCCCGAGGCCGAACGGCTTGAGCGCGGCCAGTGCGTTGGTGAAGGCGGCCCTGGTCTGTTCGTAGGGGTCGCCCTCACCCTGCAGGACGCCGTCGACCAGTGGCATCGTGCCGGCGACCAGGACCCGGTCGCCGGCCGCCACGGCGCGTGCGAAGCCGAGCTTCTCTTCCCAGGGATTGTCGGTCCGTACGCGCTCGATGGTCATCATGCGGCCTTTCGTTCGCCGTTACGACACTGCTGCCAGCGCCTCTTCGAGGGTGAACGCCTTCGCATAGAGCGCCTTGCCGACAATCGCGCCCTCGACACCTTCCGGTACCAGCGAGGCCAGCACCCGCAGGTCGTCGAGGGAGGAGACGCCGCCGGAGGCGACCACGGGCCGGTCGGTGGCCGCGCAGACGTTCCGGAGCAGCTCGACGTTGGGGCCCTGGAGGGTGCCGTCCTTGTTGATGTCGGTGACGACGTAGCGGGCGCAGCCCTCGGAGTCGAGGCGGGCCAGCGTCTCGTAGAGGTCGCCGCCGTCGCGGGTCCAGCCGCGGCCGCGCAGCGTCGTCCCGCGGACGTCCAGACCGACCGCGATCTTGTCGCCGTGCTCGGCGATGACCTTGGCGACCCACTCGGGGGTCTCCAGCGCGGCGGTGCCGAGGTTGACCCGGCGGCAGCCGGTGGCCAGGGCCGCGGCGAGCGTGTCGTCGTCCCGGATGCCGCCGGACAGCTCGACCTTGATGTCCATGGTGCGGGCGACCTCGGCGATCTGCGCCCGGTTGTCACCGGTGCCGAAGGCCGCGTCCAGGTCGACGAGGTGCAGCCACTCGGCGCCGGCCCGCTGCCAGGCGAGAGCCGCCTCCAGCGGGTCGCCGTAGGAGGTCTCGGAGCCGGACTCGCCGTGCACCAGGCGGACGGCCTGGCCGTCGCGGACGTCCACGGCGGGGAGGAGTTCGAGCTTCGAAGCGTTCGGCATTACAGGGTCTCGATCCAATTGGTCAGGAGCTGGGCACCGGCGTCGCCGGACTTCTCGGGGTGGAACTGGGTGGCCCACAGCGGGCCGTTCTCGACCGCGGCCACGAACCGCTCGCCGTGCGTGGCCCAGGTGACCGCCGGCGCGGTGAGGTGCGGGTTGCCGACCTCCAGCTCCCAGTCGTGCACCGCGTAGGAGTGCACGAAGTAGTAGCGGGCGTCGGCGGGCAGCCCGGCGAAGAGCCGCGAGTCCTCGGGGGCGTCGACGGTGTTCCAGCCCATGTGCGGGACGACGTCGGCCTTGAGCGGGCCGACCGTGCCGGGCCACTCGTCCAGGCCCTCGGTCTCGACGCCGTGCTCGATGCCGCGGCCGAAGAGGATCTGCATCCCCACACAGATGCCCATCACGGGGCGCCCGCCGGCCAGCCGGCGTCCGATGAGCCAGTCGCCGCGGGCCTCCTTGAGCCCGGCCATGCAGGCGGCGAACGCGCCGACGCCGGGGACCAGCAGGCCCTCGGCGTTCATCGCCCGGTCGAAGTCGCGGGTGATCTCCACCTCGGCGCCGACGTGTGCCAGGGCGCGCTCGGCGGAGCGGACGTTGCCGAAGCCGTAGTCGAAGACGACGACGTTCTTAGGACATGCCGAGGGGGTCAATTCCATACCTCCAGCCGCAGCACGCCGGCGAGCAGGCAGAGCGCCGAACCGACGGACAGCAGCACGATCAGGCCCTTGGGCAGCTGCTGCTTCCAGAACGAGTAGACACCGCCGAGGAGGAAGAGCCCGACAAGGATGAAAACGGTGGACAGGCCGTTCACTGCACCCTCCGGTCTGCTTCTGCGCCCGCGCCGCGCAGAGCAGCGGGCGTCGTCGTCCGCGGCCCGGCGGCCGCGCGTGCCTCGCTCACAGGGCTCCCTTGGTGGAGGGGATGATCCCGGCCGCGCGCGGGTCGCGTTCGCTGGCGTAGCGCAGGGCCCGGGCCAGCGCCTTGAACTGGCACTCCACGATGTGGTGGGCGTTGCGGCCGTACGGGACGTGGATGTGCAGCGCTATCTGGGCCTGGGCGACGAAGGACTCGAAGATGTGCCGGGTCATCGTGGTGTCGTAGGAGCCGATCATCGGCGCCATGTTCTCCGGCTCGGTGTGCACCAGGTACGGGCGGCCGGAGAGGTCCACGGTCACCTGGGCGAGCGACTCGTCCAGGGGGACGGTGCAGTTGCCGAAGCGGTAGATCCCGGACTTGTCGCCGAGGGCCTGCTTGAAGGCGGCGCCCAGGGCCAGCGCGGTGTCCTCGATGGTGTGGTGGGTGTCGATGTGCAGGTCGCCGTCGGTCTTGACCTTCAGGTCGAACAGGCCGTGCCGGCCGAGCTGGTCGAGCATGTGGTCGTAGAAGCCCACACCGGTCGACACCTCCACCTCGCCCCTGCCGTCGAGGTCGATCTCGACGAGCACGGACGTTTCCTTGGTCGTGCGCTCCACGCGTCCTACGCGGGTCATCGCTTGCTCTCCTTCAGTACTGCGCGAACCGCGTCGAGGAACGCGTCGTTCTCGGCCGGGGTGCCGGCGGTGACCCGCAGCCAGCCCGGTACGCCGTTGTCACGGACCAGCACGCCGTGGTCGAGGATCGCCTGCCAGGTGGCGTGCGCGTCCTCGAAGAGGCCGAACTGCACGAAGTTGGCGTCGGAGTCGACGACCTGACAGCCGGCCGCCCGCAGCTCGGTGACCAGGCGGTCCCGCTCGGCCTTGAGCTGCTGGACGTACTTCAGGAGCGTGTCGGTGTGCTCCAGCGCGGCGAGCGCGGTGGCCTGGGTGACGGACGAGAGGTGGTACGGGAGCCGGACCAGCTGCACCGCGTCGACCACGGCGGGGTCGGCGGCGAGGTAGCCCAGCCGCAGCCCGGCGGCGCCGAAGGCCTTGGACATGGTCCGGGAGACCACCAGATTCGGCCGGCCCTCGATCAGCGGCAGCAGCGAGGGCCGGTGGCTGAACTCGCCGTAGGCCTCGTCGACCACGACCAGGGCGCCGGCGCCGTCGGCACGGGCCGCCTGCGCCGCCTCGTAGAGGGCGAGCACGGTCGCCTCCCCGACGGCGGTGCCGGTGGGGTTGTTCGGCGAGCAGATGAAGACCACGTCGGGCCGCTGCTCGGCGATGGTGCGGGTGGCCGCCTCGACATCGATGGTGAAGTCGTCGTTGCGCGGGCCGGAGATCCAGCCGGTGCCCGTGCCGCGGGAGATCAGCCCGTGCATGGAGTACGACGGCTCGAAGCCGAGGGCGGTGCGGCCGGGGCCGCCGAAGGTCTGCAGCAGCTGCTGGATGACCTCGTTGGAGCCGTTGGCGGCCCAGACCTGGTCGGTGGCGACCTCGTGGCCGCCGGTGCGGGTGAGGTACCGGGCCAGCTCGGTGCGCAGCTCGACCGCGTCCCGGTCGGGGTAGCGGTTGAGCTCGCGGGCGGCCTCGGTCACCCGCTCGGCGATCCGCCGGACCAGCGGCTCGGGCAGCGGGTAGGGGTTCTCGTTGGTGTTCAGGCGCACCGGGACGTCCAGCTGCGGCGCGCCGTAGGGGGATTTGCCGCGCAGCTCGTCCCGGATGGGGAGCCGGTCGATGCGGGACACGGCGGGGTTACGGGTCACGTGCCTGCTCACTTGCTCTGTGGGACCTTCCAGTCGAACCTGGCCTTCAGCGCGGCGCCGTGGGCCGGGAGGTCCTCGGCCTCGGCGAGGGTCACCACATGGTGGGTGACCTCGGCCAGCGCGTCGCGCGAGTAGTCCACGACATGGATGCCGCGCAGGAAGGACTGCACGGACAGGCCGGAGGAGT
The DNA here is from genome assembly GCF_009811555.1 of Streptomyces caniferus. Lineage (GTDB taxonomy): Bacteria > Actinomycetota > Actinomycetes > Streptomycetales > Streptomycetaceae > Streptomyces > Streptomyces caniferus. Next base: position 2,337,858 of record NZ_BLIN01000005.1, read on the forward strand.
GGCAGGCGCAGCCGCCGGTGGGCAGGACGTGGTTGGACCCGGCGCAGTAGTCGCCGAGCGAGACCGGGGCCCAGGGGCCGACGAAGACCGCGCCGGCGTTGCGGACCCGGGCGGCGACGGCGGAGGCGTCGGCCGTCTGGATCTCCAGGTGTTCGGCGCCGTAGGCGTCCACGACCCGGAGGCCCTCGTCGATGCCGTCGACGAGGACGGTCGCGGACTGCCGGCCGCCCAGCGCCTCGGTGATCCGCTCGATGTGCTTGGTGGCGGCGACCTGCCGCTTGAGGGCCGCGTCGACGGCGTCGGCGAGCTCGGCGGAGTCGGTGACCAGCACGGCAGCGGCGAGGGTGTCGTGCTCGGCCTGGCTGATCAGGTCGGCGGCGACGTGCTCGGGGTCGGCGGTGGCGTCCGCGAGGACCGCGATCTCGGTGGGCCCGGCCTCGGCGTCGATGCCGATCCGGCCCTTGAGGAGGCGCTTGGCGGAGGCGACGTAGATGTTGCCGGGGCCCGTGACGAGGTTGACCGGCAGGCACTCCTCCGTGCCGTACGCGAACATCGCGACGGCCTGGGCACCGCCGGCGGCGTAGACCTCGTCGACGCCGAGGAGGGCGCAGGCGGCGAGGATGGTCGGGTGCGGCCGGCCGCCGAACTCCTTCTGCGGCGGGGAGCTGACGGCGATGCCGGTGACGCCCGCTTCCTGCGCCGGGACGACGTTCATGACCACGGACGACGGGTAGACCGCGAGGCCGCCGGGGACGTAGAGGCCGACCCGCTCGACGGGGACCCAGCGTTCGGTGACCGTGCCGCCGGGGACGACCTTGGTGGTGACGTCGGTGCGGCGCTGTTCGCGGTGGACGATCCGGGCGCGCCGGATGGACTCCTCCAGGGCGGCGCGCACGGCCGGGTCCAGCTCCTCGAGGGCGCTGCGCAGTGCCTCCGCGGGCACCCGTACGCGCTCGATCTCGACGCCGTCGAACCGCCGCGCACAATCGATCAGCGCCGCGGTGCCACGATGGCGCACGTCCTCGCAGATGGGCCGCACCTTCTCCAGGGCGGCTTCCACGTCGAACTCGGCACGGGGCAGCAGGTCGCGCAGGGCGCCGCCCTCGGGGAGGGCGTCACCGCGCAGATCGATTCGGGAGATCACCCTCCCAGTGTCTCAGACCCGCTCATGGGCCCATGCGGCCGTATCACTCAGTGATACACAGCGGCACACGCTCCCCACCCGCCGTCACCCGGCCCCCGGAAGTTGACCGGAGTTGGCCCTGACCACGCGTGTTCAAGCAGTCACGGGGCGGGCAAGGGCCACGTGACGGCGTACGGGGACGCCTGTGGGACGCCTCACGACCCGTGCACGAAGTGCGTCCGAACAGGTTGCGACACACCACGGGAGACACAAGGGGGAACCACAGTGACCGAGCCCGGGGACGGCGACGCGCCCGCCGACCTGCAGCTGACCACGGCGGAATGGAGCATGTGGCAGGCCTTCCGCAACGGCAGCACCTGCGACCTGCACATCGGCGACCCGGCCCGCGACGATCCGCACGGACAGCATCTGTGGGGCCCGGAGCGCCGGGTGCGGGCCCGGGTCGTGGCGCTGCTGCTGCTCGACGGGCCGCCGCCGCAGCCGGGCCGGGTCTCCGCGCTCCAGCTCACCGGCGCGTACATCACGGACACTCTCGACCTTGCGGGCGGCACGATCAAGCCATTCGTCGAGCTGCGGGACTGCCGCTTCGAGGCCGAGGTGGTGCTGCCGGAGAGCCGGTTCACCACGCTGCGGATGGTGAACTGTGCGATACCCCGGCTGGAGGCGGCCCGGCTGCACACCGAGGGCGATCTCCATCTGCCGCGCTGCGTGGTGCACTCCGGCATCCGGCTCAGCGACGCGCACATCGGCACGGACCTGATGCTCAACCAGACCGTGGTGCACAAGGACCGGCAGGGCCGGTCGATCATGGCGGACGGGATGACCGTCGCCCAGGACCTGCAGGCCGAGATGACCGAGTCCTACGGCGAGCTGTCGCTGCGCGGCGCGACCATCGGCGGGTCGCTGAGCCTGCGCGGCAGCCGGCTGAGCAACCCCTTCGGCCGCCGGGCGCTGAACGCCCCGCAGCTGACCGTCGAGCGCACCCTCCATCTGACCGCGGCGGGCCTGGCCAACTCGCCGTTCTCCAGCACCGCCACGCCCCCGTACGGCATCGCGCACACCCCCTCGCGCGGCACCCGTATGCAGCGCTTCGAGTGCGAGGGCGGGATGCGGCTGGACGACGGGCGGTTCGGCGACGCGGTCGACTTCGAGCACGCCCGGTTCGTCATGGAGTCCGACCAGGAGCTGTCGCTGCGCCGCATCCAGACGCCCGAGCTGCGCTTCCTCGGCGAGCGCCCGCAGCGCGGCCGGGTGATCCTCTCCGGTGCCCGGGTCGTCAACCTCATCGACAAGTCGGCGAGCTGGCCGGGGCTCGGCGGACTGTGGATGGCGGGCTTCTCGTACGAGACGCTGATCCCGCGCGGCCCCTTCCCGCTGGCGATGCGGCTGCAGTGGGTGGCCGCGGCGACCCCGGAGTACGCGCCCGAGCCGTACGAGATGCTCGCCACCTCGCTGCGCACCACCGGCGAGGACTCCGACGCCCGCGAGGTGCTGCTGGCCAAGCAGCGGCGGCGCCGCGAGACGCTGCCGCTGGCGGCCAAGGCCTGGGGGTTCCTCCAGGACTGGACGGTGGCCTACGGCTACCGCCCGGGGCGGGCCGCGGTGTGGATGGCCATCCTGTGGGCGATCGGCACGGTCTACTTCTCGATGTCCCCGCCCCCGCCCCTCAAGGCGGGCGAGGCGCCCCCCTGGAACCCGTACCTCTACTCCCTGGACCTGCTGCTGCCGGTGATCGACCTCAACCAGGGAGCCGCCTGGAAGCCGGAGGGCGGCGCACAGTGGGCGGCCGCCCTCCTGATCCTGGCGGGCTGGGTCCTGGCCACGACGGTCGCGGCGGGCGCGTCGCGATTGCTGCGCAGGCAGTAGGTTGAGGCTTCCCACGTTTTTGTCTTTCGCGCCGTGGTGGTTGCTCGCCGTTGCCCGCCCGCTAACGCGGTGCCGGCCGCTGCGCTTTGCCTCGGCTCACTTTTGGCTTTCTCGCTGTTGCGCCTGCGGCGGGCCGGTCCGCTGCGCGGGGCTGTCGGGTGCGGTGACGGGCCTGCGCGGGTGGGGGTGTCCGGACTGCTTCGCTTTACGTCCGGACACCCCCACCCGCTCCGACCCGCCCCCTCCCGTGGGTGGGAAGGAAAAACGTGGGTGGGGCTGCAGGTCGGTGGTCCAGTGCGGCTCGTGGGTCGCAGAGAAGCGGCTTACGGTTGGCCCGCCCCCACTCACCGTCACTTCATTCCCCCACGGGAGGGGACGGGCCGGAGGGGCCTGGTGTGTGGACGTAAAGCGAAGCAGTCCACACACCAGGCCCCGGAGGTCCGTCACCGCACCCACAGCCCCGCGCAGCGGACCCCGCCCGCCGCAGGCGCAACGGCGAACAACCACCACGACGGGACAGTCGACAACGTGGGAAGGAAAGCCAAGCGCAACCCCCACGACGGGACAGCCGACAACGTGGGAAGCAAAGCCAGTCGCAACCACAACGACGGGATTCCCGACCACGTGGGAACACAGCAGAGCGCAGCGTCTAGGCTTACGGGCTGTGACCTCCGTGCGCCTACCGCTCTTCCCGTTGAACTCGGTGCTGTTCCCGGGCCTCGTGCTCCCGCTGAACGTCTTCGAGGCGCGGTACCGGGCGATGATGCGCGATCTGAGCGCGGTGCCCGAGGACGACCGCCGCTTCGCCGTGATCGCGATCCGGGACGGCCGCGAGGTCGCCGCCACCGCCCAGGGCATGCCGGACGCCACGCTGCCTTCCGCCGAGGGCCCCACGGCGGGCTTCGGCGACGACCCCATGCAGGCGTTCCACGCCGTGGGCTGTATCGCCGACGCGGCGACCATCCGGGAGAAGTCGTCCGACGACGACACCGGCTACGAGGTCCTCGCCACCGGCACCACCCGCTTCCGGCTGCTGTCGGTGGACACCTCGGGGCCGTATCTGACCGGCGAGCTGGAGGAGCTGGAGGACGGCGACGGGGAGGGCGCGGGCGCGCTCGCCTCGGGCGTCGTACGGGCCTTCCGCACCTACCAGAAGCGGCTGGCCTGGGCGAACGAGCGGACCCTGTCGAGCGGACAGGACCTGCCGGCCGACCCGTCGGTGCTGTCGTACCTCGTCGCTGCCGCGGCCGTGCTGGACGTCCCCGCCAAGCAGCGGCTGCTGGAGGCGCCGGACACCGCGTCCCGGCTGGGGCAGGAGCTGAAACTGCTTCGCCAGGAGTCGGCGCTGCTCGGTAAGCTCCCGTCGCTGCCGGCGGTGGACCTGACCCGGCAGCCGACCAGCCCCAACTGACCGACCGGCCCGACCCACGCGAGGCACGAAGACGGTGGCGAAGAAGTCCAGGAAATCCGTCGGCACGCCTGCCACGGCGGCCCTCACCGCGGCGGGCGTCGCGTTCACCACGCACGCCTACGCGCACGACCCGGCCGCCGCGTCGTACGGCGAGGAGGCCGCCGAGGCCCTCGGTGTCGCGCCCGACCAGGTGTTCAAGACGCTGCTGGCGGACGTCGACGGCACCCTGACGGTCGCCGTGGTCCCGGTGTCGGGGTCGCTGGACCTCAAGGCGCTGGCGGCCGCGGTGGGCGGCAAGCGGGCCACGATGGCCGATCCGGCGGCGGCCGAGCGCAGCACGGGCTACGTCCTGGGCGGGATCTCGCCGCTGGGGCAGCGCAAACGGCTGCGCACGGTCGTGGACGCCTCGGCCGAGGGCCGGGCGACGGTCTGTGTGTCGGCGGGGCGGCGCGGGCTGGAGGTCGAGCTGTCGCCGGAGGATCTGGTGGCGCTCACGGGGGCGCACCTCGCGCCGATCGCCCGCGGCTGAAACGCACGGCGGGGCGACCAGAGGACCGGCCGCCCCGTACGTCTGCGCAGGTCAGTCCGCGGCGGGCGGCTGCGGCGTCGGCTCGTCCCCGGGCCAGTGCGGCGCCTCCGGCTCCGGGTCGCGCGGCCCGAACAGCCCGGTCAGTGCGAGCTGGGTGAGCATCGCGCCGATCGGCCAGGCCAGCAGCGCGCCCTTGGCCTGCAGCCGCAGCGGGCCGTCGAAGGTCACCCCGGGGCCGACCTGCTTGGCGTGTGCGGCCACGTCCGGCGTGGGGCCCAGCCACATGCCCGTCACCCAGCCCAGCACGGCGCCGAGCAGCCCGCCCACGACCAGCGCCACGACCAGCGGGATCCCGCCGCGCCGGCGGAAGAGGAAGACCGCGGCGGCGGTGAGCACGCCGAAGCCGAGGGACAGCAGGACGAAGGTGCCGTCCGCGCCGATCGCCTCCTCGCCCTCGGTGTTCTTGAGATAGACGTTGCGGGTGTCCGCGATCAGCGGGATGTGCGGCGCGAGCCAGTTCCACAGCACGCCGAGCAGTACGCCGCTCACCGCGACCACGAGCGCGATCAGTGCGCCCTCGCGCAGCTCACGGGCCAGCTCGGGGCCGCCGAGGCCGCCGTGGTCGGCGACGGGCGCGGCCTCGGGGTGCTGCGGCTCGTCGGGCGGTTGGTTGTCGGGTGGCGTCAGCGGTGCGGTCACCCCGTCATCGTGCCAGGTGGGGCTGGTGGGACCCGAAGCAGGACGGCCGTTCGGTGTGGTGGCGCCCGTCATCGGGACGCCGCCCGGCGGTACGCCCATGTGGCGACGGCCAGCGAGAGCACTCCCACGGCCGCGCAGACCCCCAGGTCGGCGCCGACCGCAACCCAGTCGGGATGCGGGTCGAAGCTGCGCGCCAGCGCCTCCACGCCGTAGGTCGAGGGCAGCAGATCGCGGGCCCAGCCGATCACCTCGGGCATCCGCTCGGCCGGCAGCACCCCCAGCAGCAGCGCCGCGGACATGCCCAACTGGCCGCAGAGCGTGGCGAGTTCGGGCCGGGGCGCGAGCAGGCCGAGGGCCGCGCCGAGACCGGCCAGTGCCGCCCCGGCGAGCGGGAGCACGGCGGCCAGCACCCACAGGTGGGCCATCGGCAGCTGGAAGAGCACACAGCCGGTGACCGCGGTGACCACCGTCCCCGGCACGGTGAAGGAGGCGTACGCGGCGGCGGCGCCGAGCACCACGGCGGCCGGCGGCACCGGCAGCGTGGCGTAGTGGTCGAGCCCGCCGCCGGCCCGCAGCTGGCCGAAGTACTGGGCGAGGAGGTTGAGCGCCACGAAGGCGACGACCAGCACGCTGGAGCCGGAGACCACGGACCGGGCCGCGTCCCCGCCGTCGACCACCCCGCGCAGCAGGACCATGATCCCGATGGACTGGAAGGTGGCGACGAACAGCAGCGGGATCCGTGCGACCCGGGCCCGGGAGAGCTGGGCACGGTAGACGGCGACCAGCGCGGGCACCAGACGGGCGCGCGGCGCCAGCGGGGCGGCCTCCTCGGGCCGCGCCCCGCTCGTGCCCGGGACCGCCCCGGCCACCGCCTGCGCGGGAACCACACTCACCGTGTCACCAAGCCTTCCTCGCTGCCCCCGTGGTCTTCCTTACGTCCGCCGCGGCGGTCCCCGTTCACGCCGTCCCGCTCTTCACGCCTTGACCAGCCCCTCCGCCCGGCCCCCCAGGGCCAGGTACACGTCCTCCAGGCTGGGCGTGGCCAGCGTGAAATCGTCCAGGGCCGCGAAGGCGGGTCCCGCGGTGACCGCGGCCACGGCGGACCGGGCGCGGTCGGCGGGCAGGCGCAGGGTCCAGCGGCGGCCGGAGGTGTGCGCGACGGCTTCGAGGACGGCGACCTCGGGCACCTCCAGCGGCGGGCGGTCGCGCCACACCAGCTCCAGCCGGACCTCCTCGCTCACCATTTCCTTGAGTCCGCCGGGCGTGTCGCAGGCGATGACGCGGCCCCGGTCGATCACCGCGACCCGGTCGAGCACGCTCTCGGCCTCCAGGACGTTATGGGTCACCAGCACCACCGTGGCGCCGCGCTCGGCCCGGCGCCGGTCCACCGCGGCCCACACGGCGCGCCGTGCGACCGGGTCCATCCCGGTGGTCGGCTCGTCCAGCACCAGCAGCGGCCGCTCGCCGATCAGCGCGGTGGCCAGGCAGGCCAGCCGCCGCTGCCCGCCGGACAGCTTCTTCAGGGCCCGTCCGGTGAGGTCCCCGAGGCCCAGCTCGCCGATCACGTCGTCCCGCTCGGCGCGCGCCTCGCGGGCACCGAGCCCGCGCAGCCGTCCGGTGGTCTCCACGGCCAGCGCGACCGTCATCTCGTCCAGGGCGGTGGACTCCTGGCCCAGGTAGCCCAGCAGCCGGGCGGCCCGCTCCGGGTGACGCACCAGGTCGTGGCCCAGTACGGAGATGCTGCCGGAGTCCGGGCGCAGCAGTCCGGTCAGCTGGCGGACCAGGGTGGACTTGCCGGCCCCGTTGGGGCCGAGCAGCCCGAAGATCTCGCCGCGGCGCACGTCCAGGGTGATGCCGTCGTTGGCGCGTACGGCGGTCGCCCGTGCCGCCCCGCGGCGCCCGCGCATCGCGGGGTACGTCTTGACCAGGTCCCGCACGGCGCACACCGGCACCCCGCGCTCCACCTGTTTTGCGCCCGTCCTCACGAGCTATGAGGGTACGCGTCCCCGGCCCGCCTCCGGGCCGCGGGGCTCGGCGGGCGGGCCCAAGGAGGCTGCCGTCGGGCCGGTCAGTCGCCTGCCGGAGCGTGCTCGGCGGCCGTCCGCAGATCGACCTCGCGCCAGAATCCGGCCCGGATCGCATAGCGGTCGTGCTCGTCGATCTGATCGTCCTTGTGGGCCAGCAGGCCGAACCGGGCGGCGTAGCGCAGCAGTTCACCGTCGATCCGGTGCGGGATGCGCGGGTACTCCGTCGACAGCTGCTGGAGGTGGGTGGTGTCGGAGAGCCGGTCGGTCCAGCGGCGGGCGAAGACCTGGCCGACCTCGAAGGGGTCGCCGCTGACGGCGGTGATGTCCTCCTCGCGGTCGGCCCAGCGCTGCTCGGCGCTGGTGAGCTGGGCGAGGGTGGGCAGGGCCGCGGTCTCGGAGGGCTCGCCGACCGGCCCGCCGCGCTCGACCCAGCCCTTGTCGGACGACCAGCGCAGGGTGGCGCCGGCCGCCGGTGCCTGCGGGGCGGAGCCGCCGGCACCCGCGGCCCCCTGGCCCGCGGCGTGGGCCCGGCCGAGCCCGGCCAGGTCCTTGGGGGTGGGGACGCCCCTGGAGCCCACTGCGCCGGGCTCGTCGTCGGCGGCCGGTGCGCCCTCGGTGCCGGCCGGTGGCCGGGAGACGCCGTTGGCGCCGTTGCGCTCCCGGGCGTGCTCGACGGACTCCGGGCCGGTGGCGGCTGCCGCCGCGGCGGCAGCCGCCGCGACCGCGGACTCGGGCAGCGGGGCGGAGAGGATCGCGGCGATCTCGGGGCGCGGTACCGGCGGCGGCGCGCAGGGGCCGCCGAGCTCCTTGGCGCGCACCGCGCGGGTGATCCAGGTCCGGTCCAGCACCCGCCGCTCGTCGGCCTCGGCGACCAGGTCCTCGGACTGGTTGTAGTCGCCGTCCGCGGCCTGGACGGCCCACAGGTGGACCGCGACGCCGTGTTCCTTCGCCGACATCAGGCCGGGCAGGAGGTCGCCGTCGCCGGTGACCAGGACGATGTCGGAGCAGGCGCGGTTACGGGCGAGTTCGGTCAGCTCGGCGTGCATCGCGGCGTCCACGCCCTTCTGCGCCCAGCGTCCGTCGCTGCGGGTCAGGGCGCCCAGCCGGACGGTGACCCGGGGCATCACCCGCAGTCGCCGGTGCTCGGGCTGCGGGACGCGGTCGGGCGCGCCGTCGAACCAGTAGATCCGCAGCAGCGGACGTTCGGTGTCCGCCTCGGCGCGCTGGCGCAGGCCCTGGATGAGGGCGGCGTGATCCACCGTGATCCGGGAACGGGCGGGCTCTCCGGCGAGCAGGCTCGCCGCGGCGCCGAGCAAATACCCGGCGTCCACCAGGACGACACAGCGATCCACGATCCACCCTCTTCCCTGAGGTGCTGATGTCCGGTCGCCCCCCGGCTCGGCCCGTGGCACGAGTTCTCTTCGGTTGTGCTTCGAGTCTGCCCGACCCTACGGGCGTTATCTGCCCGAACTCGATCATCGGCGTGGCGGATTCGGCGGGGATCTCGAGTACAGCGCGTGATCAACCGTATAACGCAGGGTAATTACCCGAAATGCAGCGGTCTGTCCGCCATGTAAGTCTGGGTTCCGGCCCCGATCCCAGATTCCCCCCTCAGGAGGCACGATCATGGCCAAGGACAAGAAGCAGGACCGCAGTCAGCAGCAGAAGACGGCATCCGCGGCCGAGCGCGGCCAGCAGGAAGCACAGAAGGCGAGCCTGGAGGCACAGTCCCAGTCGCGGTCGCAGGCGCAGGGCAGCCCGGCAGATGTTGCGCGTAAGCACCAGCGGCGCTTCGGTCACAACTGATCCACGCCGTACAGAGGTTGAGGGGCGCGTCCACTTCGGGCGCGCCCCTCGGGGTTGGCAGGGCCGGAGCCCGCGGATCAGCCCGCCAGGCAGGACGGGCCGAGCAGCACCTTCAGATCACCGAACAGCGACGGGTCGGGCGTGACCCGGTGCCGGTCCAGTCGGAGCACGGTCGTCTTGCGCGCCCCCTGCAGCTTGATCCGCACCTCCGTGGCGCCCCGGTGGCTGTTCAGCACCTCGCCGAGCTTCTCGACCATCGGCGGGGTGACCTTGACCGTCGGAATGGTGATCGTCACGGGGGCGTTGGCACCGGCCTCCGAGAGGTCGGGGACCATCATCTCCATGGCCACCAGCCGCGGGATGTCCTCGCGCTTGTCGAGGCGGCCCTTGACGAAGACCACGGTGTCCTCGACGAGTTGGGTGGACACCAGCTGGTAGGTCGCCGGAAAGAACATGCAGTCGATGGAGCCGGCCAGGTCCTCGACCGTGGCGATCGCCCAGGCGTTGCCCTGCTTGGTCATCTTGCGCTGCAGGCCGGAGATGATGCCGCCGATGGTGACGATCGAACCGTCGGAGTAGTCGCCGCCGGTCAGCTGGGCGATGGCGGCGTCCGCCTTGTCGGACAGTACGTGTTCCAGGCCGAAGAGCGGATGGTCGGAGACGTAGAGGCCGAGCATCTCGCGCTCCTGGGCGAGGAGGTAGGTCTTGTCCCACTCGATGTCCGAGAACTCCACGTCCAGACCGAAGCCGGGGCCCTCGTCCGCGCTGTCGTCGCCCATGCCGCCGAAGAGGTCGAACTGCCCCTCGGCCTCCTTGCGCTTGACCTGGACGACGTTGTCGATCATCGGTTCGTAGTGCGCCGTCAGGCCCTTGCGGGTGTGGCCCATCTCGTCGAACGCGCCGGCCTTGATCAGGGATTCGGTGGTCCGCTTGTTGCAGACGACCGCGTCGACCTTGTCGAGGTAGTCCGGGAAGGAGAGGTACTTCCCCTTCGCCTTGCGGCTGCGGATGATCGAGTCGACGACGTTCTGGCCGACGTTGCGGACCGCGGTGAGGCCGAAGAGGATCACGTCGTCACCCTGGGCGGCGAAGTTGGCCTCGGACTCGTTGACGTTCGGCGGCAGCACCTTGATGCCCATGCGGCGGCATTCGTTCAGGTAGACCGCCGACTTGTCCTTGTCGTCGCGCACCGAGGTCAGCAGCGCGGACATGTACTCGGCCGGGTAGTTGGCCTTGAGGTAGGCGGTCCAGTAGGTGACCAGGCCGTACGCGGAGGAGTGCGCCTTGTTGAAGGCGTAGCCGGCGAACGGGACCAGGACGTCCCACAGGGCCTGGATCGCCTGGTCGGAGAAGCCGTTCTTGCGGGCACCCTCCTGGAAGAGCACGAAGTTCTTCGCCAGCTCCTCGGGCTTCTTCTTGCCCATGACGCGGCGGAGGATGTCGGCCTCGCCGAGGGAGTACCCGGCGATGATCTGGGCGGCCTTCTGCACCTGCTCCTGGTAGACGATCAGGCCGTAGGTGAGGCCGAGGACCTCCTTGAGGGGCTCCTCCAGCTCCGGGTGGATCGGGGTGATCTCCTGGAGGCCGTTCTTGCGCAGCGCGTAGTTGGTGTGCGAGTCCATGCCCATCGGGCCGGGACGGTAGAGCGCCGAGACGGCGGAAATGTCCTCGAAGTTGTCGGGCTTCATCAGCCGCAGCAGCGAACGCATCGGGCCGCCGTCGAACTGGAAGACGCCGAGGGTGTCGCCGCGGCAGAGCAGCTCGAAGGTCTTGGGGTCGTCGAGCGGTACGGAGAGCATCTCCAGGTCGACGCCCTTGTTGGCCTTCACCATCTTGACCGCGTCGTCCATGATCGTGAGGTTGCGCAGGCCCAGGAAGTCCATCTTGAGCAGGCCCAGCGACTCGCACTGGGGGTAGTCCCACTGCGTGATGGTCACGCCGTCGGTGTGCCGCGTCCAGAGCGGGGCGTGGTCGACGATGGGCTCACTGGACATGATCACGCCGGCCGCGTGCACACCCATCTGCCGGACCAGGCCCTCGACGCCCTTGGCGGTGTCGATGACCTTCTTCACGTCCGGTTCGTTCTCGTACATCCCCCGGATCTCGCCCGCCTCGCTGTAGCGCGGGTGCTGGGGGTCGGTGATGCCGCTGAGGTCGATGCCCTTGCCGAGGACGTCGGCGGGCATGGCCTTGGTGAGGCGGTCGCCCATGGCGTAGGGGTAGCCGAGGACGCGCGCGGAGTCCTTGATGGCGTTCTTGGCCTTGATCTTGCCGTAGGTGCCGATCATGGCGACCTTGTCGGAGCCGTACTTCTCCGTCACATACCGGATCACTTCGACGCGCCTGCGCTCGTCGAAGTCGATGTCGACATCGGGCATGGAGACGCGCTCGGGGTTGAGGAACCGCTCGAAGATCAGTCCGTGCGTGATCGGGTCGAGGTCGGTGATGCCCATGGCGTACGCCACGATCGAACCGGCCGCGGAACCTCGGCCGGGGCCGACCGCGATGCCGTTGTTCTTGGCCCACATGATGAAGTCGGCGACCACGAGGAAGTAGCCGGGGAACCCCATCTGGATGATGATGTCCATCTCGTACTCGGCCTGCTTCTGCCGGTCCTCGGGGACACCGCCCGGGTAGCGGCGCTGCATGCCGACCCGGACCTCCTCCTGGAACCAGGTGACCTCGGTGAAGCCCTCCGGGATGTCGAACTTCGGCATCAGGTCGCGCTTCTCGAACATCCCGTCGGTGTCGATCTGCTCGGCCACCAGGAAGGTGTTGGCGCAGCCCTGCTGCCAGGCGTCCGAGGAGTCGATGGCGTACATCTCGTCCGTGGACTTGAGGTAGTAGCCGGTGCCGTCGAAGCGGAAGCGGTCCGGGTCGGAGAGGTTCTTGCCGGTCTGGATGCACAGCAGCGCGTCGTGCGCCGTGGACTCGTGGGCGTAGGTGTAGTGCGAGTCGTTGGTGACCAGCGGCGGGATGTCGAGCTTCTTGCCGATCTCCAGGAGGCCGTCGCGGACCCGGCGCTCGATCTCGATGCCGTGGTCCATCAGCTCCAGGAAATACCGGTCCTTGCCGAAGATGTCCTGGTACTCGGACGCGGACTTCAGCGCCTCGTCGAACTGGCCGAGCCGCAGCCGGGTCTGCAGCTCACCGGAGGGGCAGCCGGTGGAGGCGATCAGGCCCTCGGACCACTGGGCGATGGTCTCCTTGTCCATCCGCGGCCACTTCGTCAGCCAGCCCTCGGCGTACGCGTCCGAGGACAGCCGGAAGAGGTTGTGCAGACCGGTCTTGTTCGCCGCCCAGATCGTCTTGTGCGTGTAGCCACCGGAGCCCGAGACGTCGTCGCGCTTCTGGTGCGGCTGGCCCCACTGGACCTTGCGCTTGTTGCGCCGCGACTCCGGCGCCACATACGCCTCGATGCCGATGATCGGCGTCACCCCGGCCTTCTTCGCCGAGTGGAAGAAGTCGTACGCGCCGTGGAGGTTGCCGTGGTCGGACATGGCGATATGCGTCATGTCCATTTCGTTGCACGCCTTGAACATGTCCGACAGCCGCGCCGCACCGTCCAGCAGTGAGTACTGGGTGTGGACATGCAGGTGCGTGAAGGGGGGCCTGGACGAGGCTGCCACGGCGGAGGACCTCCAGAAGTACGAAGCGGCGCGAAGCGCCTCGGCGAGGGGCGGCGGCCGGACCGCGGATGGACGGCCGGCGACGGATGGATGAGACGGTCTCGAAGTCTACGACTCCTGACTGACAATCGCCGGGCACCGACGAGTAGCCTCGCGCGTTGTCAGTGGCAGATCCGCGACGGGCTCCGCCACGGCTCTCCGTACTCCCTTCCGCACCTCAGGAGGCACCCAGCGATGCCGTCCCAGCACGCCCCGGCGCAGGACGCCGAGCAGCGCGGCGAGGAAATCCTCGCCGTTTTCGACACCGCCTTCGGGGAGCTGCTCGCCGCCGACCCCGCGGCCTTCCGCGTGAAATTCCGGAAGATGGCCGCCTCCGCCTTCGCCTTCTACCGGGGCACGGCCTGTCTGTTCTACCGGGACCTGGAGGCCGCGCAGGAGGACGGCGGCAAGGACAGCGGCCCGTATCTGGACGAACGGACCGGCCGGGTGTGGATCCACGGCGATCTGCACGCCGAGAACTTCGGCACGTACATGGACTCCACGGGCCGGCTGATCTTCAACGTCAACGACTTCGACGAGGCGTACGTCGGGCCGTTCACCTGGGACCTCAAGCGGTTCGCCGCCTCGGTCGCGCTGATCGGCTACGCCAAGGCGCTCAGCGACAAGCAGATCACCGACCTGGTGCGCACCTACGCCGCCGCCTACCGGGAGCGCATCCACGCACTGGCCCCGGGGACCAAGAGCTCCGACCGGGACGAGCTGCCGCCCTTCACCCTGGACACCGCCGAGGGACCGCTGCTGGGCGCGCTGCGCGACGCCCGCTCGCTGACCCGGTTCGGGCTGCTGGACTCGATGACGGAGATCCGCGACTTCGAGCGCCGCTTCTCGGCGGGCGGCGGCAGCGTCGAGCTGGACGCCGCGACCCGTTACAAGGTCCTCGCCGCCTTCGACGGCTACCTGGAGACGCTGCCGGAGTCGAGCCTGGACCGCCCGGACTCCTACCGCGTCAAGGACGTGGTCGGCCGCCGCGGCATCGGCATCGGCTCGGCCGGTCTGCCCTCGTACAACATCCTGCTCGAGGGCAACAGCGACGCCCTGGAGAACGACGTCGTGATCTACATGAAGCAGGCGCAGACCCCGGCCGTCTCCCGGCACATCACCGACCCCGCGGTCCGCGGCTACTTCCAGCACGAGGGCCACCGCACGGTGATCTCGCAGCGCGCCCTGCAGGACCACGCCGACCCGTGGCTGGGCTGGACCGAACTCGACGGCGCGGGCCAGCTGGTCGCCGAGATCTCGCCGTACGCCGTGGACCTGGACTGGTCGGACATCGACGACCCGGAGGAGATCGCGGCCGTGGTCGCCGACCTGGGCCGGGCCACCGCGACCATGCACGCCGCCGCGGACGACGAGAGCGGCCACTCGCTGGTGCCGTTCTCGACGGAGCGGGCCATCGACGCGGCCATCGCGGCCGACGAGGAGGGCTTCGCGTCCCTGCTGGTGGACTTCGCGCACTCCTACGGCGCCCGCGCCCGCGCCGACCACCAGATCTTCGTGGACCTCTTCCGCAACGGCCGGATCCCGGGCCTGTAGGGGCTCGGCGGCGGGTCCGAGGCGTGCCCGTACGCACCGTATGGTGCGGTGCGTACGGCTTCGGACCCCCTTAGCCGCGGCTTATGCCACCCCATGGCACACTCGGCTGCAATGGACATCTCGGCGGCACACCTGCGGGCACTGCGCGCGGCGCTCTTCACGGCGCTGTGCGTGACGCTGTCCGCGGCGTCGCATGTGCTGCTGTCCCGTATGCCGCTGCCGCTGACCACCGTCGCCGCGCTCTGCGCCGCCGTCTTCGCCCTCGCCTATGCGCTGGCCGGCCGGGAGCGCGGCTTCTGGCGGATCGCGGCGCTGCTGGTCCCCCTGGAACTCGCCGCCGATCTGGTCTTCAGCCTGGGGCAGCACACCTGTTACGGGGAGGCCGGCGGCCCGGTCGCCGGTCCGCTGCGCTCGCTGGGCGTGGATCTGCTGTGCGGTGGCGACCCCGTGGGATCACCGCTGGCGCGGCTGTCCCACGAGGACGTCACCCCGCAGGTCACCTGGCTCGTGCTGCTCGCGGCGCATGTGTGCACCGCGCTGCTGGCGGCGGGCTGGCTGCGCCGCGGCGAGGCCGCGCTGTGCCGGCTGCTGGGCGCGGTGGCGGGCTTCGCCTTCCGCCCGCTGCTGGTCGCCGTCGCGGTCATCGGCGCCGCCACCGCACCGCGCCGCCCGGCGCCCGCCCCCGTACGGTCCGGGCGCCCCGCCCGTGCCCTCCCCCTGCTGGTGCACTGCGTCGTGCGCCGCGGGCCGCCCTGCGCGCTCGCCGCCTGAGCCTTCGGCCACGCGGCCCGCGTACGCCCGCGCCGCGCGCGTACGCCCTCGACAGCACGCATCCGACGACCCACGGATCTCCACGGAGCAGGAACAGTCATGAGCAACCGCAACAACCAGGCCAACAAGCAGGCAGCCCGCGAGCGGCTGCGCGCCGAGCGTGAGCGGCAGGCGAAGAAGGACCGGCTCCGCCGGCAGCTGATCGTCGGCGGTGCCATCGTCGGCGTCCTGGCGATCGCCGGCGGTATCGGGGTGGCGGTCTCCAACATGGGCGGCGGCAGTTCCGCCGCCAGCGGGGGCAGCGGCGACTGGGCGAAGGCCGCGAAGGCCCCGCTGGTCAAGCCCCAGAACACCAGCGGCAAGAACGGCACCACGGTCGTCGTCGGCAAGAAGGACGCCAAGAACACCCTGAACCTCTTCGAGGACCCGCGCTGCCCCGGCTGCGCGGCCTTCGAGCAGACCGTCGGCGCCACCGTCGAGAAGGACATCGAGGACGGCAAGTACAAGGCGTCCTACCACCTGGGCACGTTCCTCGACGCCAACCTCAAGGGCACCGGCTCCAAGGAGGCGCTGAGCGCACTGGGCGCGGCCCTGAACGTCAGCCCGGACGCCTTCTTGAAGTACAAGTACGCGCTGTACTCGAAGGAGTTCCACCCGGACGAGACCGGCCCGGACAAGTTCGCCGACGACAGCTACCTGATCAAGGTCGCCGACACCGTCCCGGCCCTCAAGGGCAACGCGGCCTTCCAGAAGGCCGTCAAGTCGGGCACGTACGACCGGTGGGCGCTGGAGATGTCCGACGCCTTCAGCGCGGTCAAGGACGTCACCAGCACGCCGACGATCAAGCTCGACGACACGGTGCTGGGCACGGACAGCCCGCAGGGCAAGGTGGCGCCGTCCAGCGTGGCCGCCTTCAACTCCATGGTGGACAAGGCCCTGAAGAAGTGACGCAGGCGGCCCGCCCCTCCCGGCCGGGCCGCGTCCCCCGCCTCTCGGCCGGCGTGCTCCCCGCACGCCGGCCGATGCCAAATCTTGACCCGGGCTTGCGCCGTGTACATGGCAGACTCCCGGCATGCAGGCGACGGGAGTACGTCCCGGGGCCCGGCCGGCGGCCGCGCCGGGGACCCAGCTCAGGACGGTGCGGGCGGCACTGTTCACCGTGCTGTGCACCACCCTGTCCGCGACCTCCCATGTCCTGCTCTCGCACGCCCCGTTGCCGCCCGCCTGGGTCACCGCGATCTGCGCCGGTGTCTTCGCCGCTGCGTATGCGCTGACCGGCCGGGAGCGCGGCTTCGGCGCCGTCGCCGCGCTCCTGGTGCCGCTGGAGCTGGCCGCCGACACCGTCTTCACCGCCGGGCAGCACACCTGTTACGGACCGGCCGGCGGCCCGGTCACCGGCCCGCTGCGCTCGGTCGGCGTCCACCTGCTGTGCGGCGGCGGCGAATGGGGCACCCCGCTGGCCCGGTTGGCCGCCCATCCGAGCTCACCGCTGCCGCCGGTTCCGCCGGCGGCCCCCTGGCTGCTGCTCGCCGCGCACGTCGCGGTCGGCCTGCTGGCCGCGGCCTGGCTGCACCGCGCGGACGCCGCGCTGGACGCCCTGCTGCGCGCCGCCGCGGCCGGTGCCTTCCGCCCCCTGCGCACCGCGGCGGCGGTGCGCACCGCCGCCCCCGCCCCGCCCCGCCGGCGGATCCGGCCGCTGCACCCGCTGCCGCCGGCCCGCCCGCTCCCCCTCCTCGTGCACTGCGTACGGCGCCGCGGCCCGCCCCGCCCGGCCAGCGCCTGACCAGCACACCGAAGCCGGCACGACCTCGAGGGGACCCCACCACCCATGAGCAACCGCAACAACCTGGCCAACAAGACCGCGGCCCGTGAACGCATCCGGGCCGAGCGGGAACGCCAGAAGAAGAAGGAGAGGCTGCGCCGCCAACTGACGGCGGCGGGCGCGGTGATCGGCGTCCTGGCGGTGGCCGGCGGCATCGGCTACGCCGTGATGAAGGCCAATGAGCCCACGGGCTGGGAGGCCGCCAAGGAGGCCAAGCTCGTCACGCCCGCGCACACCCAGGGCAAGAACGGCACCGAGATCCTGATAGGCGACAAGAACGCCAAGCAGACCCTGGAGGTCTTCGAGGACGTCCGCTGCCCGGCCTGTGCCGCCTTCGAGCAGAGCAGCGGCAAGGCCCTGGTCAAGGACATCGAGGACGGCCGGTACCGGGCCCGCTTCACCATGTACACCTTCATCGACGACGCCCAGGGCGGCGGCGAGGGCTCGAAGAACGCGCTGAGCGCGCTGGGCGCGGCGCTGAACGTCAGCCCCGAGGCGTTCTTGAAGTACAAGTCGGCGCTGTACTCGGCCAAGTACCACCCCGACGAGCGCGAGGACCTCTACGCCAAGGACTCCGAGCTGCTCAAGGTCGCCGCCGACGTGCCGGAGCTGAAGAACGACAAGGCGTTCACCGCGGCGGTCAAGAAGGGCACCTACGACCGCTGGGCGATGGAGATGACCGCGCTGTTCGGGCGCAAGGGCATCAAGGGCACACCGTCGTTCATGCACGGCGACAAGAAGCTGGTGATGCCGCAGGTGCCGCAGCAGCAGATGACGCAGGCGCAGTACAACCAGCTGGCCCAGGCCAACTTCAAGAAGATGATCGACAAGGAGTTCGGCCCGGCGAAGGGGTCGGCCGGCGGGGACCGGGGCAAGGGCGGCAGCACGGGCGAAGGTGGCGCGAAGGGCATCCGCGAGGGCGAAAAGGATCCCTCGGGCGCCCACTGAGCGCCTTTCGGACAACGGGAGGGCGAATTTCTCGGGGATACCGGAAATCGCCCTCCCAGGTCCGTTTACCGGCCAGTAAGGTGATCGGCCGTGACCGATCATGACCAGATCTCGCGCCGCACAGCCGTCACGGCCGTAGCCGCCACCGCCGCACTTCTGCCGTTCGCCGGCGCCGCCACCGCACACGCCCAAGGGGCCGCGGACCAGGGCTCGTTCTTCCAGCACGGAGTCGCCTCCGGGGACCCGCTCCCCGACGGCGTCCTGCTGTGGACCCGGGTCACGCCGACCCCGGCGGCGACCCCCGGCTCCGGCCGCGGACCGGCGACCAAGGTGAGCTGGCAGGTGGCGACCGACAAGGGCTTCGCGTCCCTCGTCGCACGGGGAACCCTGACCACCTCCGCCGCCTCCGACCACACCGTCAAGGCGGACGTCCGCGGCCTGCGCCCGGCCACCCACTACTACTACCGCTTCACCGTCGACGGGCAGCACTCCCCCGTCGGCCGGACCCGTACCGCCCCCGCCCACGACACCGCGGCGGGCAACATCCGCTTCGGCGTGGTCTCCTGCGCCAACTGGGAGTCCGGCTACTTCTCCCCCTACCGGCACCTGGCCGCCCGCACCGAACTGGACGCGGTGCTGCACGTCGGCGACTACCTCTACGAGTACAAGTCCGGCGAGTACCCGGACTTCAAGTACGTCGTCCGCCCGCACTCCCCCGCCCATGAGCTGCTGACGCTCGCCGACTACCGCATCCGGCACGGCGTCCACAAGACCGACCCGGACGCGCTGGCCATGCACGCCACGCACCCGGTCATCGCCATCTGGGACGACCACGAGTTCGCCGACAACGCCTGGAAGGGCGGTGCGGTCAACCACACGGCGGACACCGAGGGCCCCTGGTCCGCGCGGATGGCCGCCGCGAAGCAGGCCTACTTCGAGTGGATGCCGGTGCGCCCCTCGATCGCCGGCACCACCTACCGCAGGCTGCGCTTCGGCACCCTCGCCGATCTGCATCTGCTGGATCTGCGCTCGTTCCGCGACGCCCAGGCCAAGCCGGGCAGCGGTGAGGTCGACGACCCGAACCGTACGATCACCGGCCGCGCCCAACTGGACTGGCTCAAGTCCGGACTCGAGCGCTCGGACACCGCCTGGCGGCTGGTCGGCACCTCGGTGATGATCTCGCAGGTCGCCTTCGGCGCCGTCCCCGCGAAGCTGCTCGGACCGCTCGCCGAGATCCTCGGGATACCCAAGGAGGGCCTCGCGATCAACACCGACCAGTGGGACGGCTACACCGACGACCGGCGCGAGCTGCTGAGCCACCTCAGCGACCGCGGTATCGACAACACCGTGTTCCTGACCGGCGACATCCACATGGCCTGGGCCAACGACGTACCGCTCCAGGCCGCGACCTACCCCGCCAACCGGGCGGTGGCGACGGAGTTCGTGGTCACCTCCGTCACCTCCGACAACGTGGACGACTTCCTGCACGTCGCCCCGCACACCCTCTCCCTGGCCGGGGTCGCCGCCATCAAGGCCGCCAACCGGCATGTGAAGTGGCTGGACATGGACTCGCACGGCTACGGGGTCCTGGACGTCACCGCCGAGCGGACACAGATGGACTATTTCGGCATCTCCGACAAGACGGATCCGAACGCCACCAGCACCCTGCTGCGCTCGTACCGGACCCGGTCCGGCACCCAGCAGGTGGAGCGCGCGGAACAGCCGCTCGTCTAGGACTCCGCCCCGGCCCGGCGGGCCGTTCGGCTCACAGCTCGGCGAGGAAGCCCAGCGCCACCTTCCAGGCGCTCTCCGCCGCCTCCGCGTCGTAATCGGGCAGATCGGGGTCGGTGAAGAGGTGGCCGGCGCCGGCGTAGCGGAAGACCTCTACGTCCGCGCCGGCCCGGCGCATCTGGAGATACCAGGCGTTCAGCCAGTCGTGCGGCTCGTACGGGTCGGGGTCGGCGACATGCAGCTGCACCGGCAGGTCGTCGGCGACGGCGCCCTCCGCGATGTCGGAGGTGCCGTGCAGCAGGAGCAGCCCCCGGGTCTTCTCGTCGCCCAGGGCGAGGTTCTGGGCGACCGAGCCGCCGAAGGAGAAACCGGCGTAGACCAGCCCGCGGTCGGAGTAGGGCGCGACGGCCATGACGGCGCGCTTGAGCAGCTCGTCCTTGCCGATCTCGTCCTTGATGAGAATGCCGTCCGGGACCGAGTCGGCGGTCCGGCCGTCGAACAGATCGGGGACGATCACCTCGTGCCCCGCGGCGCGCAGCCGGTCCGCCGCCGCGTGCACCGCGGGACGCAGCCCGCACACCGAATGAATCAGGACAATCGTCGAAAGTCCGCTGGTCGAGGACTCGGTGGAGGCCGGCACTGACATCACTTCCCTGAAGTTGGATCGATCTGCCCCCATCGTGCCAGTTACGGTCATGGGGACCGGGTACCAGCACACCACAGCCCCTCGCACCCCATGGAGGAGGAGAATCGTGTCCTTGGAGGACGTCCTGCGTCCGGTCGTCGTCATCGGCGGCGCGGTCCTGCTCGCGCTCATTCTGGTCTGGCTCGCCGACCGGGCACTGCGCCGGATCGATGCGGCCCATCCGGAGACCCCCTTGTGGGGACTGCTGCGCCGCTGCCGGATACCGCTGCAAGTGGCCCTCTGCGCGGCCCTGTTGCGCGGCTCGTTCGACCACGCGGGCCTGGATCCGGTCAAGGAACATGCGGCGGGCATCGGCCAGGCGCTGACCCTGGTCCTGATCGCGGCCACCGCCTGGCTGGCCGTCCGGGCCGCGGCGGCGATCGTCGAGTCGTCGTACTCGCGCTACGCCGCCGGCGCCCGGGACGCGGCGCGGGTGCGGCGGGTACGGACCCAGGTGACGCTGATCCAGCGGGTGGTGACGGCCGTGGTGATCGTCGTCGCGGCCGCCTCGATGCTGCTGACCTTCCCGGCGATGCGGGCGGTCGGCACCTCCATGCTGGCGTCGGCCGGGCTGCTGGGCATCGTCGCCGGTATCGCCGCCCAGTCCACCCTCGGCAATCTCTTCGCCGGGCTGCAGATCGCGTTCGGCGACATGGTGCGGATCGGGGACACCGTCGTCGTGGACGGCGAGTGGGGCAGCGTCGAGGAGATCACGCTGACCTTTCTGACCGTACGGACCTGGGACGAGCGGCGGATCACCATGCCGGTGTCGTACTTCACCGGCAAGCCGTTCGAGAACTGGTCGCGCGGCGGTGCGCAGATGACCGGCACGGTCTTCTTCCACCTCGACCACAGCGCGCCGGTGGAGAAGATGCGCCAGCGGCTGCTGGAGGTCCTCCAGGAGTGCCCGGAGTGGGACGGCAGGTCCTGGAGCCTGGTGGTCACCGACACCACCCCGTCCACGATCGTGGTGCGGGCGCTGGTGACCGCCCGGGACTCGGACACCCTCTGGACGGTGCGCTGCGAGGTCCGCGAGCGGCTGCTGGAGTGGCTGCAGGCCGAGCACGCCTACGCGCTGCCGCGGGTCACCACCGTCGCGGCGCCGCCGGCCACCCCCGCACTGGAGCGGGGCGAGGAGCCGGGCGCGCGGTCCGCGCAGGACTGAGCGCCGGCCGGCCCGGCCGTCGCGACGCCCGGCGCGGCCTCAGGGCGCGCCCCGCAGGCTGCGCATGTCCAGATGCCGCAGCACCCGGTCGACGATCTCCGGGTCGGCGCCCGGTTCGCTGCGTGCCGCCAGCACCTCGTGCCGGGCGGCCGAGAGCATCTCGCCCTGGATGCGGTGCACCTTCTTCAGCCGGGTGATGCGCTTGTCGAAGAGCTCGCGCCGCTCGTCGTCGACGATGTCCGGCGCGATCCGGGCGCCGATGTCGTGCGCCCGGCGGGCCAGCTGTTCGCTGACCTCGTCGGGCAGCTCCTCGACCTCCAGGATCTCCTTCAGGCGCCGCTTGGACGCCTTGATCACCCGGATCGCCAGCTCCCGCTCCAGCGCGTCGACGACGTCGGTGTCGGCCCGCACCCGCAGTCTGCGCACCAGCCAGGGCAGGGTGAGGCCCTGGACGAGGAGGGTGGAGAGCACCACCGCGAAGGCGATGAAGAGGATGTCGTCGCGGGCCGGGAAGTCGTTGCCGCCGTCGATCGCGTACGGAATGGCCAGCGCCAGCGCCACCGAGGCCACCCCGCGCATCCCCGACCACCACATGATGAGCGTCTCCCGCCAGCTCATCGGGATCTCCTCGTCGTAGTCGCGGCGCTTGTGCATCCGCTTGGCCAGCCAGGCGGCGGGCAGCAGCCACAGGAGCCGGACGCCGACGACCACCCCGACGACGGCGGCGCCGGCGCCGAGCAGCTGGCCCCAGCGGTGGGAGGCCGCCCCGAAGATGTTGTGCAGCTCCAGGCCGATCAGCCCGAAGGCGACCCCGGTGACCAGGGTGTCGACGACCTCCCAGAAGGTGTAGCCGGCCAGCCGGCCCATCACGTCGTCCGGGTCGACCGCGTACTCGGCCAGGAACAGCGCACAGGTCAGCACCGCGAGCACACCGGATCCGTGGAAGTTCTCGGCCAGGACGTAGGCGACGAACGGCACCAGCAGCGTCAGACCGATCTGCAGCGTCGGGTCGCCGAGCAGCCCCATCAGCTTGTTGGTGACCCAGCCCAGCAGCAGGCCGACCGCTATGGCGACCACCGCGGAGAGCACCAGCTGGCCGACCGCGACGGGCACCGAGAACGTTCCGCTGACCGCCGCGGTGAGCGCGACGTGGTAGAGCACGATGGCGGTGACGTCGTTGAACAGCCCCTCGCCCTCCAGGATCGAGACCATCCGGCGGGGCAGCCCGAGTTTGCCGGCGACGGCGGTCGCGGCGACCGGGTCGGGCGGGGCGACCAGCGCGCCGAGCACGACCGCGGCGGCCACCGGCATCCCCGGCACCACCGCCTGGGCGACGGCGGCGACCGCGGCGGTGGTGGCGAAGACCAGCGCCACCGCGAGCAGGAAGATCGGCCGGAGGTTGGCGGTGAACTGCCGCCAGGAGGTGCGCTGCACGGCCGCGTAGAGCAGCGGCGGCAGCACCACCGGCAGGATGAACTCGGGCGGCACCTCGACGTTGGGCACGAACGGCAGCAGTGCCAGGACGGCGCCGGCGACGGTCATCAGCACCGGTGACGGAAGCCCCAGCCGGTCGCCGACCGGAACCATGACGACGGCTCCGAGCAACAGGACGAAGATCAGAGCCAGCTGGTCCACGGTGGCTACGCTCCGGGGTCGGATTCGATCATTTGCCGACCCCAGCGTGCCACGACGAGGGCGGTTGCCCGCCGTGTCGGCTCCCGCGCGATCCCCGCCGGATCAGTTGCTCTCGTCGCGGACGGTGTCGAGGGCCTGCTGCAGATCGTCCGGGTAGGCGCTCTCGAACTCGACCCAGCGGCCGTCCGAGGGGTGCTCGAAGCCCAGCCGCATGGCGTGCAGCCACTGCCGGGTGAGGCCCAGGCGCTTGGCGAGGGTGGGGTCGGCGCCGTAGGTCAGGTCGCCGACGCAGGGGTGGCGGTGCGCCGACATGTGCACCCGGATCTGGTGGGTGCGGCCGGTCTCCAGCTTGATGTCGAGCAGGCTGGCCGCGCGGAACGCCTCGATCAGGTCGTAGTGCGTGACGGAGGCCTTGCCCTCGGCCGTCACCGCCCACTTGTAGTCGTGCTGCGGGTGCCGGCCGATGGGGGCGTCGATGGTGCCGCTCATCGGGTCCGGGTGGCCCTGGACCAGGGCGTGGTAGCGCTTGTCGACCGTACGCTCGCGGAACTGCTGCTTGAGCAGCGTGTAGGCGCGCTCGGACTTGGCGACCACCATCAGGCCGGAGGTGCCGACGTCGAGGCGGTGCACGATGCCCTGGCGCTCGGCGGCGCCGGAGGTGGAGATGCGGTAGCCGGCCGCGGCCAGACCGCCGATGACGGTCGTTCCCGTCCAGCCGGGGCTGGGGTGCGCGGCGACGCCGACGGGCTTGACGATCACGACGATGTCGTCGTCGTCGTGGACGATCTCCATGCCCTCGACGGGCTCGGCGACGATCTCCACGGGCGGCGCGGCCTGCGGCATCTCGACTTCCAGCCAGGCGCCGCCGCTCACCCGCTCGGACTTCATCACCTCGGAGCCGTCGACCCGGACCTTGCCGGCGGCGGCGAGCTCGGCCGCCTTCGTACGGGAGAAGCCGAACATCCGGGCCAGCGCGGCGTCGACGCGCTCGCCCTCCAGGCCGTCCGGTACGGGCAGGGTGCGGATCTCGGGAATGGTGCTCACCCCACGAGTATGGCAGTCCCACCATGGTGCCCTGCCCGGCGGCCGGGACCCGGCCCCGGACGGCCCGTCAGCGCGGTCGGGGCCGGTCGGCCCCTGCGCGGCCTGCGGGCCGGTCAGTCCTTGTGGACGGTCCCGTCGGGGTCGAGCCCGCGGAAGGAAAGGATCACGATCAGGATGCCGCCGCAGACGATCCCGGAGTCGGCGAGGTTGAAGACCGCGAAGTGCGCCGGGGCGATGAAGTCGACCACCGCGCCCTCGAAGACCCCCGGCGAGCGGAACAGCCGGTCGGTGAGGTTGCCGAAGGCGCCGCCGAGCAGCAGCCCGAGCGCGATCGCCCAGGGCAGGCTGTAGAGCTTGCGGGCGATCCGGGCGATCACCACGATCACCGCCACCGCGATGAGGGTGAGGAAGATCGTCAGTGCCTCGCCCATGCTGAACGCGGCGCCGCGGTTGCGGATCACGGTGAACTGCAGCAGCGTCCCGATGACCTGGATGGGCTCATGGTGCTCCAGCTTCGCGACCACCAGCAGCTTGCTGCCCAGGTCGAGCAGGTAGACGAGGAGCGCGACCAGCAGCAGCGCGGTGATCCGCCGCTTGCCCCGGACGGTGTCCTTCTCCGGCGTCACCGCCTCTCCCCCCTCGGATTCCGCCGTGGAATCCGCTCCGGAACCCCGCTCGGGTTCCGGCGTGCCGGTGATGCGTTCCGCCTCTGCCACGTGTGAGTCCCTCAGCCCGTTGTGTCCACGGCCGGGCCATGCCCGGCTGAACCACGAGAGTACGGCACACACCTGCGGGGGCGGGCAGTTCGGGTGCCGTCCACGACAGTTCCCGGCCGCCTCAGCGCCGCTCCTGTTTCTGTTTGCACTCCACGCACAGCGTCGCCCGCGGGAAGGCCTGCATCCGCGCCTTGCCGATGGGGTTGCCGCAGTTCTCGCAGAGCCCGTAGGTGCCCGCGTCCAGCCGGCCGAGGGCCCGCTCGGTCTGGTGGAGCATCTCGCGGGCATTGGAGGCCAGCGCCAGCTCGTGTTCGCGGGTGATGTTCTTGGTGCCGGTGTCGGCCTCGTCGTCGCCCGCGCCGTCACCGGAGTCGCGCATCAGCCCCGCGATGGCGTCCTCGGCCGAGACGATCTCCAGGCGCAGCCGCGTGGTCTCCTCCATCAGCTCGGTCCGCGCCGCGGCGACCTCTTCGGGCGTCCAGGGTTCCTCGCCGGGCCGTACGGCGAGCTCCCCCGGCGCCGCGGCCACCCGGGCCATGGGCACCGCGGAGTCGTCGCCGTGGGCCTTGGCCGTTGAGGCCGCAGTCTTCTTCGCCACCACCGTCTTGGCTCCCGTCTTCTTAGCGGGCACCGCGGCCGTCTTGGCCGGAGCCTTCTTCGCGGTCTTCTTCGCGGTCTTCTTCGCGGCCGGCTTCTTCGCGGCCGGCTTCTTCGCGGCCGCCTTCTTGGCCGTGGCCTTCTTGGCCGTGGCCTTCTTGGCCGTGGCCTTCTTGGCCGTGGCCTTCTTGGCCGTGGCCTTCTTGGCCGTGGCCGTCCCCGGCGCCGTCGTGCCGGCCGCCGTCTTCCGGGCCGCGGCCTTCTTCGGCGCTGTCTTCTTCGGTGCAGGCTGCTTCGCGACGGCCTCGTCGGCAGGCGTCGTGCTCTTCTCCGCGGCGGTCTTCTTCGCCACCATGGCCGCGACCCCTTCACCTAGGTGACTTTGTTCGCGAATCGTGACGGGAACGATAAATCGCCGCACGCCACGCGGCAACGGGACGCACCGCCCTCCGGGACCCGCCGCCCGCCCCGGACGTCCGGTCCGCCTCGTCCGTGCCCCGCTCCACGGGCGGTCGTCCGGCCCTCGGCGCGGCACCCGTCTGCTCGCCATTCGGGTCACGGCGCGCCCCGGCTCGCAGCGGCGGCGCGAGGCCGGGCCACGGCACGGCGGGAGCCGGCGGCGCCCCCGTACGGTGCCCCGGGGTCCGGACCCTCCCCCGGTCGCCGGAAATCCGGTCGGCCACCGACGGCTCGGCCCCGTACACTGGGCCGAGCGAGAGGCATTGACGGGACGAGTAGCGCCGTACGCAGCCAGCAGCGACCCGGGGACGGTGGGAGCCCGGGGGTGTGCGCGACGCGAAGATCACCCCGGAGCCGCCGGAAGAAAGCCCGCACAGCACCCGCGGCGCGAGTAGAACCGGCAGCGCGACCCCAATGAGGGGGCGGTGCAGCGACACCGCCAAGGAGGGTGGTACCGCGGGAGCGCAGGCTCTCGTCCCTCCGGACGGAGAACGCAGCAGGTGTCCGCCGGAGGAAGCCCCCGATGAGTCCGCAGCCCCAGTACCGCCAGGTACCCGCCCAGGTAGACCTTCCCGCGCTCGAGCATGCCGTGCTCGAGTTCTGGCAGGAGCAGAAGATCTTCGCCCGTACCCTCCAGCAGTCCGAGGGACGGCCCGAGTGGGTCTTCTACGAGGGCCCCCCGACCGCCAACGGCATGCCCGGCGCGCACCACATCGAGGCGCGCGTCTTCAAGGACGTCTTCCCCCGGTTCCGCACGATGCAGGGCTACCACGTCGACCGCAAGGCCGGCTGGGACTGCCACGGCCTCCCGGTCGAGCTGGCCGTGGAGAAGGAGCTGGGCTTCAACGGCAAGAAGGACATCGAGGCGTACGGCATCGCCGAGTTCAACGCCAAGTGCCGCGAGTCGGTGACCCGCCACACCGACGCCTTCGCCGAGCTCACGACCCGCATGGGCTACTGGACCGACCTGGACGCCCCGTACCGCACGATGGACCCCGACTACATCGAGTCGGTGTGGTGGTCGCTGAAGGAGATCTTCGGCAAGGGCCTGCTGGTCCAGGACCACCGTGTCGCCCCCTGGTGCCCGCGCTGCGGCACCGGCCTGTCGGACCACGAGCTGGCCCAGGGCTACGAGAACGTCGTCGACCCCTCGGTCTTCGTCCGCCTCCCGCTGACGTCCGGCCCGCTGGCCGGCCGGGCCGCGCTGCTCATCTGGACGACCACCCCCTGGACGCTGGTCTCCAACACCGCCGTCGCCGCGCACCCCGACGTCACCTATGTCGTGGCCACCGACGGCACCGAGCAGCTGGTCGTCGCCGAGCCGCTGCTGGAGAAGGCCCTCGGCGAGGGCTGGAGCGCCACCGGCGAGTCCTTCACCGGCCGCGAGATGGAGCGCTGGGCCTATGAGCGCCCCTTCGGCCTCGTCGAGCTCGACGGCGCCAACATCGTCGTCAACGCCGAGTACGTCACCACCGACGACGGCACCGGCCTCGTCCACCAGGCCCCGGCCTTCGGTGAGGACGACCTCAGGACCTGCAAGGCGTACGGCCTGCCGGTGATCAACCCGGTCCGCCCGGACGGCACGTTCGAGGAGGAACTGGGCCTGGTGGGCGGCCAGTTCTTCAAGAAGGCCGACGAGGCGCTGGTCGCCGACCTCGACGCCCGCGGCCTGCTCTTCCGGCACCTCGCCTACGAGCACAGCTACCCGCACTGCTGGCGCTGCCACACCGCGCTGCTCTACTACGCCCAGCCGTCGTGGTACATCCGCACCACCGCGGTCAAGGACGCCCTGCTGCGGGAGAACGAGAACACCAACTGGTTCCCGGAGTCGGTCAAGCACGGCCGCTTCGGCGACTGGCTGAACAACAACATCGACTGGGCGCTGTCCCGCAACCGCTACTGGGGCACCCCGCTGCCCATCTGGCGCTGCGAGGAGAACCACCTCACCTGCGTCGGCTCGCTCGCCGAGCTGACCGAGCTGACCGGCACCGACCAGTCGGGCCTGGACCCGCACCGCCCGTACATCGACGCGGTCACCTTCGCCTGCCCGACGTGCCAGGGCACCGCGACCCGCGTCCCCGAGGTCATCGACGCCTGGTACGACTCGGGCTCGATGCCGTTCGCGCAGTGGGGCTACCCGTACCGCAACAAGGAGCTGTTCGAGAAGCGCTACCCGGCGCAGTTCATCTCCGAGGCCATCGACCAGACCCGCGGCTGGTTCTACACCCTGATGGCCGTCGGCACGCTCGTCTTCGACAAGTCCTCGTACGAGAACGTGGTCTGCCTCGGTCACATCCTCGCCGAGGACGGCCGGAAGATGTCCAAGCACCTGGGCAACATCCTCCAGCCGATCCCGCTCATGGACCAGCACGGCGCCGACGCGGTCCGCTGGTTCATGGCCGCCGGCGGTTCCCCCTGGGCCGCCCGCCGGGTGGGCCACAGCACCATCCAGGAAGTCGTCCGCAAGACGCTGCTGACGTACTGGAACACCGTCGCCTTCCAGGCGCTGTACGCCCGCACCTCCCAGTGGGCGCCGTCCGCCGCCGACCCGGCCCCGGCCGACCGCCCGCTGCTGGACCGCTGGCTGCTCGGTGAGCTGAACACCCTGGTCGAGCAGGTCACCGAGTCCCTGGAGTCCTTCGACACCCAGCGGGCCGGCAAGCTGCTGTCGTCCTTCGTCGACGACCTCTCCAACTGGTACGTCCGCCGCTCCCGCCGCCGCTTCTGGCAGGGCGACGCCGCCGCGCTGCGCACGCTCCACGAGGTCATCGAGACCGTCACCCGTCTCCTGGCCCCGCTCACCCCGTTCATCACCGAGCGGGTCTGGCAGGACCTGGTCGTCCCGGTCGCGCCGGAGGCCCCGGCGTCCGTCCACCTCTCCAGTTGGCCGGTCCCCGACCGGGCGCTCATCGACCCGGAGCTGTCGGGCCAGATGCAGCTGGTGCGCCGGCTGGTCGAGCTGGGCCGTGCCACCCGTGCCGAGTCGGGGGTGAAGACCCGCCAGCCGCTGTCCCGTGCGCTGGTGGCGGCCCACGGCTTCGCCGGCCTGCCCGAGGACCTGCGCGCACAGATCGCCGAGGAGCTCAACGTCAGCTCGCTGGCCTCGCTGGCCGACTCCGCCTCCGGTCGCGGGGGCGGCGATTCCCTGGTCGACACCACCGCCAAGGCCAACTTCCGGGCCCTCGGCAAGCGGTTCGGCAAGGGCGTCCAGGCGGTCGCCAAGGCCGTCGCCGCCGCGGATGCCGCGGCGCTCTCGCTGGCCCTGCGCGACGGCACGGCGAGCGTCGAGGTCGACGGGGAGACCGTCTCGCTCGCCCCCGACGAGGTCATCATCACCGAGACCCCGCGCGAGGGCTGGTCGGTGGCCTCCGACGCCGGTGCCACGGTCGCCCTCGACCTGGAGATCACCCCGGAGCTGCGCCGGGCGGGCCTGGCCCGCGACGCGATCCGGCTGATCCAGGAGGCCCGTAAGAACAGCGGGCTGGACGTCGCCGACCGCATCGCGCTGCGCTGGCAGTCCACCGACGAGGAGGTGCGGACGGCGCTGACCGACCACACCGGCCTGATCTCCGACGAGGTCCTCGCCGACGACTTCACCCCCGGCGAGGCGGACGGTTCCTACGGCCCCGCGTTCACCGACGAGAGCCTGGCCCTCACCTTCCAGCTGCGCAAGGCGTAGCCACCACGGCCCGCAAAGCCCCCCGGTGCGGCACGCACCGGGGGGCTTCGTCGTCCCCGCGCAGGCACCCGGCCCCCACGGACAAGTACACACAAAAGGGCCGGGCCCCGAAGGAGTGTTCCCTCGGGGCCCGGCCCTGATTGCCGACTGTGCGCGCTACGCGGACGTCAGTTGTCGTCCTCGTCGATGAGGAAGCCGCGCATCGGCGACGGCGTCTGCTGCATCGGCTGCGGGCTCTGCGGACGCACCGGAGCCATCGGCTGGGTCATCGCCGGCGACATCTGCTGCTGACCGCCGTAGGACGGACCACCGTTGGACTGGCCGGCCATGGAGTGGTTGCCGCCCATCTGCTGGCCGCCACCCATGGTGTGGTTGCCGCCCATGGTGCCGGCACCGGCCGACGCCATCGACGGGGACGGCGGCAGCGAAGGGGCCGCCGGGGTCCGCGGCGGGGCCAGCGAGTCGTCGGCCTGGTTCTCCAGCTGACGCAGCTGGCTCTCCAGGTACGACTTCAGCCGCGTGCGGTACTCGCGCTCGAAGCCGCGCAGGTCCTCGACCTTGCGCTCCAGCGTCGCGCGGGCCGACTCCAGCGAGCCCATCGCCACGCGGTGCTTCTCCTGCGCGTCCCGCTCCAGCGCGTCGGCCTTGGCGCGGGCGTCCCGCTCCAGGCCCTCGGCACGGCTGCGCGCCTCGCCGACGATCTTGTTGGCCTCGGAACGGGCCTCCGCGATCGCCTGGTCGGCGGTCTGCTGTGCCAGCGACAGCACGCGTGCGGCACTGTCACCGCCGGGGCCGCCCTGCTGGGCAGCCTGCGGCAGCTGCGGTCCGCCGGGGCCGCCCATCGGGCCACCCATGGGACCGCCGGGGCCCATCGGACCGGGGCCGTGCGGGCCCTGCGGACCGGGGCCGTGGCCACCGGGACCAGGAGGCAGCTGCGGTGCACCACCAGGCAGTTGGGGAGGGCCACCCATCCCCTGCTGCTGCTGCGGCGGGACCGGCTGCGGACCGGATATGGCGGCGGGCACCGGTGCCCCGGGCCGCTGCTGCTGCTCCTGCTGCTGGTCCGGTCCCTTGCGCAGCCCCTGCTGCTGCTGGTTCTGCGCCGCGGCGCGGGTGGCAGCGGCAAGCTTGGCGCGAAGGTCCTCGTTCTCCCGCAGGAGCCGGGTCAGTTCGGCTTCGACCTCATCGAGGAAGGCATCGACCTCGTCCTCGTCATAGCCTTCTCGGAGGCGGACGGTCGTGAACTGCTTGTTCCGCACGTCCTCGGGGGTCAACGGCATCTCTACTTCACCTCAACGTAGTCGTCGGCAATCGGCAAGACCGTATCGTTCACACCAACAACACCGTCCTCACGACGGTGATCAGGATGTACACGATGATCATCAATACGAAGAAGGACAGGTCGAGCGCCACGCCCCCGAGACGCAGCGGCGGAATTACCCGCCGCAGAAGCTTGAGTGGCGGATCAGTGACAGTGTAGGCGGCCTCAAGAATGACCACCATCGCCTTGCCGGGTTGCCATGAACGGGCGAACTGGAAGACATAGTCCATCACCAGCCGGAAGATCAACACGATCAGGAAGCAGTACAGCGCGATGTAGATCACCTGACCAAAGACACTCATCTCGCGCAGTCCCTCTCCCCTTGCCTTGCTCTGTGTTGGCCTCACGGCCGCGGTGTGCCCGGTGTTGCGTCTCAGCTCTGGTTGAAGAACCCGCCCTCTGCGATGCGGGCCTTGTCCTCCGCCGTGACATCGACGTTAGCAGGCGACAACAGGAACACCTTCTGCGTCACCCGCTCGATGCTGCCGTGAAGACCAAACACCAAACCGGCCGCAAAGTCGACAAGTCGCTTCGCGTCAGTATCGTCCATCTCCGTGAGATTCATGATCACCGGAGTGCCCTCGCGGAAGTGTTCCCCGATGGTACGGGCTTCGTTGTAGGTCCGGGGGTGGAGTGTGGTGATGCGGTAGGGCTCCCGCTCGGACACAACCTTGGGCATGATCACCGGTGCGTTCTTCTCCAGATTTGGACGTTCGGGTGTGATGGATGCCACGGGGGCGATTCGCGCGGGTCGTCCGTTTTCCGCGGCAAGCGGGGCCGGTTCACGTTGCGCCGGAGGTGTCACGGCACGGATGGGTTCCTCCCTTTCGGGGGGAATTTCGGCCTGCACTGGGTGCTGTTGACGCCGCCCCCGGTCGGGCTCCGGGTCAAGCTCGGGCTCGAACTCGTCATCGGGGTCGAACCCCCGGCCGTCGTACCCATCGTCCTCCACGAGGCCGAGGTAGACCGCCATCTTGCGCATCGCGCCGGCCATTCTCTGCGTCCTCCGCTCTGTGGTGGATCGGCTCCGTCACTCACCAGGGGCCTTGGATCCACGCGGCCTGCCCGCTTTTTGCGGGAATGACCATATTTTGTGCTGTGGTCCGACTTGCTTGGCGACGTTACCGGAGCCGTGGTCGGACTCCGAGTACCGCAGTGCCGACGCGCACATGTGTCGCCCCGGCCGCCACGGCTTCTTCGAGGTCCGCGCTCATGCCTGCTGACACCATGTTGGCACCAGGATGAGCAGCGCGCAGGTCGGATGAGATTTCCATGAGCCGTTCGAAAGCGGCGAGTTCACGGCCGGCGTACGGCCCGGCCAGCGGGGCGACGGTCATCACGCCGTCCAGCCGCAGACCTTGAGCACCGGCGACCGCCTCGGCGAGCGCCTCGACTCCGTCCGGCGCCACCCCGCCACGCTCGCCCCGCTCCCCCGCCTCCGCGTCGAGCGCCACCTGGATCAGACAACCCAGTTCACGCCCGGCACGCACCGCCTCCCTGGAGAGCGCGGTGACGAGCCTGGCCCGGTCGATCGACTGAACAATTCCGGCATAACCGGCCGCAGAGCGCACTTTGTTCGTCTGTAGTTGACCAACGAAGTGCCAAGTAAGCGGCAAATCGGCGCATTCCGCGGCCTTGGGAGCCGCCTCCTGGTCGCGGTTCTCCGCGACCTGCCGCACGCCCAGCTCCGCGAGCAACCGGACATCGCTCGCGGGGTAGGTCTTGGTGACCACGATCAGGGTCACCTCGTCACGCGGCCGGCCGGCCTTGGCGCAGGCGGCGGAGATACGTTCCTCCACCCGGGCCAGGTTCTCGGCCAGTTGCCTCTTGCGGTCGTCCGTCACAGCTCGGCCTCCCCCAGCCGCGGGCCGGGGGTGTCCCCGAGCCATACATAGCTCGCGAGCCGCCCCGTCGTACGGTCGCGCCGGTAAGAAAAATGGTCCGCGGATTCGCGGGTGCAGATGTGGGAATCCTCACGCACCGGCACGCCCGCCGCGGCGAGTTGGGCCCGCACACCTGCGGTGACGTCCACCGCGGGGGTGCCCCAGCTGGTCGTCGCACGGGCCTCGGGCACCACCGCGGCGACATCGGAACGCATCGCCTCGGGCACCTCGTAGCACCGCCCGCAGATCGCCGGTCCGGTGTACGCGACGATCCGGGCCGGCTGCGCCCCCTGCTGCACCATGGCCTCGACGACCGCCGGGACGACCCCGGCGACCAGACCGGGACGGCCGGCGTGCGCGGCCCCCGCGATCCCGGCGACCGGATCGGCCAGCAGGACCGGGGTGCAGTCGGCGGTCAGCACGGCGAGCGCGAGACCGCGGCGATCCGTCACCACCGCGTCGACGGCGGGAACCTCGTCGCCGTGCCACGGTCCGTCGACCACCGCGACGTCCCGGCCGTGCACCTGGTTCATCCAGACCACCGCGGCCGGGTCGAGGCCGAGTTGCGCGGCGGCCCGCGCGCGGTTGGCGCGTACGGCGTGCGGGTCGTCGCCGACCGCGCCGCCCAGGTTGAGCTGCTCATACGGAGCGGCGCTCACCCCGCCCCACCTGTCGGTGAAGGCGAAGTGCGCGCCGCTCTCGTGGTGCTGTTGCCCTATCACTTCGGTGCTTTACGTCACTTCAGGAAGTCGGGGACGTCCAGTTCCTCGGCCGCGGAGTCCGAGTACGGACGGGCCGGGGGAACCTGCGGGGCGCTCGCCGGGGGCGAGGGGACCTCGCCCAGCGCGGAGGACTCGGCCGGGGCCGGCTCCTCGTCGCGTACGGGCACCGAACCCAGTCCGCCGAAGGACGACGAACGCGGCTCCGGCGGGGTGGCCGGACGGCTCGGCGCCGGGGCGGCCGGCTCCTCGCGCTTCTGGGACGACAGCGCCGACTGCGCATCGCGGCGGGCCGGCGGCTGACCGCCGTCGAAGCCCGCGGCGATGACCGTCACCCGGACCTCGTCGCCCAGCGCATCGTCGATGACCGCACCGAAGATGATGTTCGCTTCCGGGTGCGCGGCCTCGCTGACCAGCTGTGCCGCCTCGTTGATCTCGAAGAGACCGAGGTCGGAACCGCCGGAGATGGAGAGCAGCACCCCGCGGGCGCCGTCGATGGAGGCCTCCAGGAGCGGCGAGGAGATCGCCATCTCCGCGGCGGCCACCGCACGGTCGTCGCCGCGCGCCGAGCCGATGCCCATGAGCGCGGAACCGGCCTCCGACATCACGGACTTGACGTCGGCGAAGTCGAGGTTGATCAGACCCGGTGTGGTGATCAGGTCGGTGATGCCCTGGACACCCGACAGCAGCACCTGGTCCGCGGACTTGAACGCGTCGAGCACGCTCACCTGGCGGTCCGAGATGGACAGCAGCCGGTCGTTGGGGATCACGATGAGGGTGTCGACCTCTTCGCGCAGCTGCGCGATGCCGTCCTCGGCCTGGTTGGCCCGACGGCGGCCCTCGAAGGTGAACGGGCGGGTGACCACGCCGATCGTGAGGGCGCCCAGCGAGCGGGCGATGTTGGCGACGACGGGTGCGCCACCGGTGCCGGTGCCGCCGCCCTCACCCGCGGTCACGAAGACCATGTCGGCCCCCTTGAGGACCTCCTCGATCTCCTCGCGGTGGTCCTCGGCCGCCTTCCGACCCACATCCGGGTTGGCGCCGGCGCCGAGTCCGCGCGTCATTTCGCGGCCGACGTCGAGCTTGACGTCGGCGTCGCTCATCAGCAGCGCCTGCGCATCGGTGTTGATCGCGATGAACTCGACGCCCTTGAGCCCGACCTCGATCATCCGGTTGATGGCGTTCACGCCACCGCCGCCGATGCCGACGACCTTGATGACTGCGAGGTAGTTCTGCGGTGCTGCCACGTCGAAGGCCTCTCGCCTCGAGTTACGTGTCGTCGCCGCACTGCGTGTGGACGCCGACTGATGCCGATGGGACGGTTCGTATCGCCGACCCGAACCCTAACGTTGAAGTTTAGGGTTACCTGTGCCTGTGTTCCTTGGTTCCAAAGTCCCTTTGGAACGAGACACTAAGTCGACAAGGCGCGCGCGTTCAACGAACACGCCGAACCTCCCGTTTTTCTTTTCACCCTATGTGATCACCCATAGTCGTAGCCATCCAGGGTGCTGGCCTGCGGCTGCGGGCGTCAACTCCCGGACACGGCAGGGGCACTGGGGACCGAGACGTCGAAGTGACGCCCGCCGTGTGCCGCTTTCAGCAGTGCGGTCAGCACCTTTGCCTTTTCGGCGCCCTCTTCGCGGCTGCCCCACGCGACCGTGCGGCCGCCGGTCAGTTCGAGGGTGACGGCGTCGTAGGACCGTACACGGACCTTGCGCACGTCCTTGCGCACGGCCGTGGGCAGATCCCGGTTGACCTCGACCGCAGCGCGCCGCAACCGGTCGATTCCGAACCGATGCAGGCTCGGGGAGTCGGATACGGCCATTTCCAGAAGCGGAACGCCCTGGGGAGCCGTGCTGACGGTGGCGAACCGGACGCCCTCGGCGTCCACTTCGACGAACTTTCCGCCCGCCCGGATCAGCAGTTCCGGCTTCCTTTCGGTCACTTTCAGACCGATCGTGTGCGGCCAGGACCGCTCGACGTCAACGGTCTTGATCCGCGGCAGCCGTGCGCGCAGCCGGTGCGCGAGCGCGTCCGTGTCCACGGAGACCAGCGGCGCGTTCATCGGGGCGCGCGCCGCCGCGATGACCTCATGCGACGTCAGGACCCGGGTGCCGGTGGCCCTGACGCGTTCCACCCGGAGCCAGTTCGAGGCGTAGAGGGCCCAGACGCCGAACGCGCCGAGCAGCACCGCGACGACCAAGATGATGATCAGACTACGGCGGCCCGGCGCGCGAAGAGGAATGCGCACCCACCGCGACCCCGGCGCGCGGGGCGGCGCGGCGGAGGGCGGGCCGGACGGTGACTTCTTCTCGCCGCGCCGGGCGGTTGTCGGTCCGGCCACGCTCCCCTGCCTTCTCTCGTGCGCTACTTGTTGTGCTGCGCGATCGCCTCGTACACCATGCCGACCAGCAGCTCGTCGGCGTCCCGGCGGCCGAACTCGGAGGCCGAGCGGGACATCTCGTACAGCCGGTGCGGATCGGCCAGGACCGGGAGCACACTGTTCTGCACCCAGTCCGGGGTCAGCTGGGCGTCGTCGACCAGCAGCCCCCCGCCGGCGTTGACCAGCGGCTGGGCATTGAGCCGCTGTTCGCCGTTGCCGATGGGCAGCGGGACGAACGCGGCCGGCAGCCCGACGGCGGACAACTCGGCGACGGTCATCGCGCCCGCGCGGCAGAGCATCATGTCGGCCGCGGCGTACGCGAGATCCATCCGGTCCACGTACGGTACCGGGACATAGGGGGGCATCCCGGGCATGTTGTCCACGTGCGGCAGTTCGTTCTTCGGACCGACCGCGTGCAGCACCTGGATACCGGCGCGCTGGAGGGCCGGCACGGCGGCCTGGATGACCTCGTTCAGCCGGCGGGCACCCTGCGAACCACCGGACACCAGCAGGGTCGGGAGGTTGGGGTCGAGCCCGAAGGCGGCCCGCGCCTCCGGGCGGACCGCGGCACGGTCCAGGGTGGCGATGGTGCGGCGCAGCGGGATGCCGACGTAGCGGGCACCGCGCAGCTTGCTGTCGGGCGTGCTGACGGCGACGAACTTGGCGTACCGCGAGCCGATCTTGTTGGCCAGGCCGGGGCGGGCATTGGCCTCGTGGACGATGATCGGCACCCCGAGGCGCTTGGCGGCCAGATAGCCGGGCAGCGCCACATAGCCGCCGAAGCCGACGACGCAGTCCGCCTTCGTGCGCTCCAGGATCTGCTCGGCGGCCTTGATCGTGCCGCGCAGCCGCCCGGGGAC
This sequence comes from Streptomyces caniferus, assembly GCF_009811555.1. Taxonomy (GTDB): domain Bacteria; phylum Actinomycetota; class Actinomycetes; order Streptomycetales; family Streptomycetaceae; genus Streptomyces; species Streptomyces caniferus. Next base: position 2,374,980 of record NZ_BLIN01000005.1, read on the forward strand.
GGTGATCAGTTCGGGCGTGGGCTTGCGCGGCAGCGGCACGGCCGGGATGAGGCCCAGCTCATAGCCGCGTTCCGGGACGAGCCGGGTCTCCAGGCCCTTCTCCGTACCGAGTGCCGTGATCCCCACGGTGGGGTCCTGCCTCCGCAGTGCGTCCGCGAGGGCGAGCGCGGGCTCGATGTGGCCGGCGGTCCCCCCACCGGCGAGTACGACATGCACCGAAATTCACCGCTCTCCGGACGGCCGCTTCTTGACGCGCCGTCTCATCGTCTTCCATCTCACCCCAGCCGGTTTCCTTCCGGAAACCGGCTTCCGCGCCGACCGGGCCGACAACGCCGCCCGTGCAGCGGGCTCGTCACGCGCGAAGGCGATCAGCAGCCCGATGGCGAACATCGTCGGAAGCAGGGCGGAGCCTCCGTAGGAGAACAGCGGGAGCGGGACACCGGCGATCGGCAACAGGCCGAGCACCGCACCGATGTTGATCACGGCCTGGGCCGTGATCCAGGTGGTCACGCCTCCCGCGGCGTACCGTACGAAGGGGTCCTCCGTGCGTCCGGCCACGCGGATACCCGCATAGCCTAGAGCCGCGAAGAGGGCGAGCACCGACAGCGTCCCCGCCAGACCCAGTTCCTCCCCCGTGATCGCGAAGATGAAGTCGGTGTGCGGTTCGGGGAGTTCTCCCCATTTTTCCATACTCGCACCGAGGCCGGAACCGAAGAATCCGCCGGAGGCCAGGGCGTAGATGCCGTGCACGGCCTGCCAGCACTGGTCGCCGGGGCCCGGATCGGTCGCTCCGATGCAGGCCAGCCGGGACATCCGGTTGGCGCTGGTCTTGATCAGCAGCGCTCCGATCAGGGTGGCGCTGCCCAGCACCCCCACGAACAGCCGGGTCGGCGCACCGGCCAGCCACAGCAGCCCGAAGAGGATCGCCGTGAGAATGATCGCGGTACCCATGTCGCCGCCGAGCATGATCAGCCCGAGCAGCAGGAAGGCCACCGGGATCAGCGGCACCAGCAGGTGCTTCCACTGCACCAGCAGCCTTTTGTCCTGTTTGCGGGCCAGCAGATCGGCGCCCCACAGCACCAGCGCGAGCTTGCCGAACTCGCTCGGTTGCATCTGGAAAGGGCCGCCGAGGTTGATCCAGTTCTGGTTGCCGTTGACCGCGACCCCTATGCCCGGGATCTGCACCAGGCACATCAGGAACACCGAGACGGCGAGCAGCGGATAGGCCAGCGTGCGGTGCAGCCGGACCGTCATCCGGGAGGCGGCCAGCAGCAGCCCGCCGCCGAGGACGGCGGCGAGCAGCTGCTTGCGGAAGAAGTACGTCGGGGCCAGACCGGACTGCAGCGCCTTGATCTGGGACGCCGAGTAGACCATCACCAGCCCCAGGACGGTGATCAGCAGGCTGCCGCCGAGGATCAGGTAGTACGCGGTCAGCGGGCGGTCCCAGGCCCGTTGGAGACGGGTGCGGAGCCCCCGGGGACCGCCCGGTGCGCGGCCTGTACGCGGCGTCCGCGCCGTGGACGGCCGACGCGGACGCGACGGGGCCGGCTTCGCCGATCGGGCCGTCATCCTCGTCCCCTCCTCCACAGGTGCGCTCGCCGCCGGCTGACGACGGCAGCGGGGAGAAACGGTCTAGTGGTCCCGTGCGGTCAGCTCACCGACCGCGTCGGCGAAGGCCTCGCCCCGCTTGTTGTAATTGACGAACATGTCCATCGAGGCACAGGCCGGAGCCAGCAGGACGGTGTCACCGGGCTCGGCCAGGCGAGCCGCTTCCCTGACCGCCTCGGGCATCGCCCCAGTGTCGGTCCGGTCGAGGTCGACCACCGGGACATCGGGGGCGTGTCGCGCCAGGGCTTCGCGAATCAGCGCCCGATCGGCACCGATCAGCACCACACCGCGCAGCCGGGCCGCCGACTTCTGCACCAGCTCGTCGAAGGTCGCGCCCTTGGCGAGGCCCCCGGCGATCCACACGATGTGCTCGTACGCCGCCAACGACGCCTCGGCGGCGTGGGTGTTGGTGGCCTTGGAGTCGTCGATGTAGGTGACGCCGTCGAGCTCCGCGATGTGCTGGATGCGGTGGGCGTCCGGATGGAAGGCACGCAGCCCGTCGCGTACGGCGGCGGGCCGGACGCCGAAGGCACGGGCCAGCGCCGCCGCCGCGAGGGCGTTGGCGATGTTGTGCGGGGCGGGGGTCCCGGAACCGGGCGCGATGTCGGAGATCTCGGCGAGCTCCTGGGCCTGCTGCTGCCGGTTCTCCACGAAGGCGCGGTCGACGAGGATGCCCTCGACGACGCCCAGTTGGGAGGGGCCGGGGGTGCCGAGGGTGAAGCCGATGGCACGGCAGCCCTCCTCGGCATCGGCCTCGCGCACCAGGTCCTCGGTCGCCTTGTCGGCCACGTTGTAGACGCAGGCGACGGTGTTGCCCTCGTAGATCCGGCCCTTGTCGGCGGCGTACGCCTGCATGGAGCCGTGCCAGTCGAGGTGGTCGGGCGCGAGGTTGAGGACCACGGCGGAGTGGGCGCGCAGCGACGGCGCCCAGTGCAGCTGGTAGCTGGAGAGCTCGACGGCGAGCACGTCGTAGGGGCGCTCGCCGTCCTTGCCCTGGCCGAGGATCACATCGATGATCGGGGTGCCGATGTTGCCGACGGCCGTGGTGTGCAGCCCTTCGGCGGCCAGGATCGAGGCCAGCATCCGGACCGTGGTGGTCTTGCCGTTGGTGCCGGTGACCCCGAGCCAGGCCGCGGCGTCCGGGCCCCGCAGCCGCCAGGCGATCTCGACATCGCCGACCACGTCCACCCCGGCCGCCTCGGCCGCCGCGAACAGCGGGCTGTCCGGCTTCCAGCCGGGCGAGGTGACGACGAGGTCGGTTCCCTCGGGGAGGGACGCGCCGTCGCCGAGGCGGACGGTGATCCCGCCCACCCGTCGCCCACCACCGCCCTTGCCGGAGGCGCTTTGCGCCGCTGCCCAATGCTCCAGCTCACGCGCGGCGGCCTGCTGCTTCTCGCCGTCACCGCCGTCCACGACGGTGACGTGGGCGCCGAGGCCGGCCAGCGCGCGGGCGGCACTGATGCCGCTCACGCCCAGGCCGGCGACGGTGATGTGCTGACCGGCGAAGTCCGCCGGGCTCGGGGTGCTCACTTCGCGGCCTGCCAGCCGCCGTAGAAGATGCCGAGTCCGACGATCACGCACATGCCCTGGATGATCCAGAATCTGACCACCACCAGGACTTCCGACCACCCCTTGAGTTCGAAGTGGTGCTGGAGCGGCGCCATCCGGAAGACCCGCTTACCGGTGAGCCGGAACGAGCCGACCTGGATGACCACGGACATGGTGATCAGGACGAAGAGACCGCCGAGGATGGCCAGCAGCAGCTCCGTACGGGAGCAGATGGCCAGACCGGCCAGCGCGCCGCCCAGGGCCAGCGAACCGGTGTCGCCCATGAAGATCTTGGCGGGCGAGGTGTTCCACCACAGGAAGCCGAAGCAGGCGCCCATCAGGGCCGAGGCCACGACCGCGAGGTCGAGTGGATCGCGTACCTCGTAACAGCCCGGCCCCGCGGTGATCTGGTTGGCGCACGACTCCTGGTGCTGCCAGATGCCGATGAACGTGTACGCGCCGAAGACCATCACCGAGGCGCCGGTGGCGAGGCCGTCGAGGCCGTCGGTGAGGTTCACGCCGTTGGACATCGCCAGGATCATGAACAGCGCCCAGATCACGAAGATCACCGGGCCGATCTGCCAGCCGAAGTCCTGGGTGAAGGAGAGCCGGTCGGACGCCGGGGTCTGCCCGCGCAGATCGGCGAACTGCAGCGAGAGCACGGCGAAGGCGATGCCGACGATCAGCTGACCGGCCATCTTGGCCTTGGCCCGCAGGCCCAGCGAACGCTGCTTGACGATCTTGATGTAGTCGTCGAGGAAGCCGACCAGGCCCATGCCCGCCATCAGGAACAGCACCAGCACACCGGAGAAGGTGGGGTCACTGCTCGTGATGACCTTGGTCAGCACGTAGGCGATGATCGTGGCCAGGATGAAGGCGATACCACCCATGGTGGGCGTACCGCGTTTGCTGTGGTGATCGCGCGGGCCGTCGTCACGGATGAACTGCCCGTATCCCTTTTTGGCCAGCAGCTTGATCAGCACCGGGGTACCGATCAGGGTCAGGAAGAGCCCGATCATTCCGGAGAAGAGGATCTGCTTCATCGAGTTCATCGGGACGCGACTCCGCCCTCAGCGCCCGCTGCGCCCGCAATGCCCTCGTCGTTCAGCAAAGCCGCGGCAACCCGCTCCAGCCCCACCGACCTGGACGCCTTCACCAGCACGACGTCTCCCGGTCGCAGCTCGCTGCGCAACAGGTCGACCGCCGCCCGCGCGTCGGACACGTGCACCGACTCCTCACCCCACGAACCCTCGTTCTTGGCGCCCATGTCGAGCCAGGCCGCTTCCCTGCCGCCGACTGCCACGAGCTTGCTGACGTTGAGCCGGACGACCAGGCGCCCGACCGCGTCGTGTTCGGCGAGCGACTCCCCGCCGAGCTCGGCCATCTCACCGAGCACCGCCCACGTACGACCGCCCTTCGCCTTGGCGGCTGCGCCCATGGCGACCAGCGCTCGCAGCGCCGCTCGCATGGACTCGGGGTTCGCGTTGTAGGCGTCGTTGACGACCGTCACGCCGTCCGCGCGCTCGGTGACCTCCATACGCCAGCGGGAGAGCGTGCCGGCTTCGGAGAGCGCAGTGGCGATCTCGTCTACGGGCATGCCCAACTCATGGGCGACGGCGGCCGCGGCGAGCGCGTTCGACACGTGGTGCTCACCGTACAGCCGCATGGTCACATCGCTGCACCCGGAGGGTGTGTGAAGCGTGAAGGCAGGCTGACCGGCCTCCGTGATCCGGACATTCTCGGCGCGTACGGCGGCGTCCTCGGACTCGCCGAACAGGACCGTGCGGGCGCGGGTGCGGGGGCCCATGGCGCGCACGTACGGGTCGTCGGCGTTGAGCACCGCGATCCCGCCGTCCTCGGCCGCCGGCAGCTCCTCGACGAGTTCGCCCTTCGCCAGGGCGATCTGCTCACGGCCGCCGAACTCGCCGATGTGCGCGCTGCCGACGTTCAGCACCACACCGATCCTCGGCGGGGTCAGCCCGGCGAGGTAGCGGATGTGGCCGACGCCGCGGGCGCCCATCTCCAGGACGAGGTGACGGGTCGTCTCATCGGCGCGCAGCGCGGTCAGCGGCAGCCCGATCTCGTTGTTGAGGTTGCCCTCCGGCCAGACCGTCGGACCGGAGCGCTGCAGCAGCTGGGCGATCAGGTCCTTGGTGCTGGTCTTGCCGGCCGAGCCGGTAAGGCCGACGACGGTGGTGCCCAGCCGCCCGACGACGGCGCGGGCGAGCGCGCCGAGGGCCGCGACCACGTCGTCGACGACGATCGCGGGGACGCCGACGGGGCGGGCGGCCAGAACGGCCACCGCGCCTGCCTCGACGGCGCCCGGCGCGAAGTCGTGGCCGTCGGCCCGTTCACCGGCGAAGGCCACGAACAGGGCGCCGGGACATACCGCGCGGGAGTCCGCCACGACCGGTCCGGTCACCCGGCGGCCGTCGTCCGGTATGTCGTGCTGCCGGCCGCCGACGATGCTCGCGATCTCGGCGAGCGACAGGGAGATCACAGGTCACCCCCGGCGAGGGGCGGGCGGTGACGGTAAAGGGGTTGTGCGCGCATGGCGGTGTGTCATCCCTGGTGGTTCGGCTGCGGTGACTGCTGCGACTGCGGTGTGGTCAACGAGTCCTCGATGGCGCCGCGCAGCACCTGACGGTCGTCGAAGGGGCGTACCACTCCGGCGATGTCCTGGCCCTGCTCGTGGCCCTTGCCCGCGACGATCACGGTGTCGCCGGGCTCGGCGCGGGCGACGGCGGCGGCGATGGCGACGGCCCGCTCTTCCTCGACCAGCACCGTGCCGCGTTCATGAATGGGGACCTCGGCGGCGCCCGCGAGCATGGTGGCGAGGATCGAGAGCGGGTCCTCGTTGCGCGGGTTGTCGGAGGTCAGGATGGCCGTGTCGGCGAGCCGGGCGACGGCGGCACCCATGGGGCCGCGCTTGTGCGGGTCGCGGTCGCCGCCGCAGCCGAGGACGGCGTGCAGCTTGCCGTCGGTGACCTTGCGCAGCGCGCGCAGAACCGATTCGACGGCGTCGGTCTTGTGGGCGTAGTCGACGACCGCCAGGTACGGCTGGCCGGCGTCGATGCGCTCCAGGCGGCCGGGGACACCGGGCACCGCGGCGACGCCGTCGGCCGCGGTCTGCGGGTCGATGCCGGCGACGACCAGGGAGGTGATCGCGGCGAGCGCGTTGGCGACGTTGAACGGGCCGGCGATCGGGGAGGCGGCGCGCAGGGTCTGGCCGTCCGGGCCGTGCACGGTGAAGGTCGAGCCGAGGGCACCGACCTCGACGTCCGAGGCCCGCCAGTCCGCGTCCGGGTGGCCCTCGGCGGAGAAGGTGGTGACCGGGACCTCGGACTCGCCCTCGGCCAGCCGCTTGCCGTACTCGTCGTCGAGGTTGACGACGCCGGCCCGGCTGCGGGCCTTGGTGAACAGCTGGGCCTTGGCCTGGAAGTAGTCCTCCATCCCGGAGTGGAACTCCATGTGCTCCGGGCTGAGGTTGTTGAAGATCGCGACGTCGAAGACGCAGCCGTCGACCCGGCCGAGGACCAGGGCGTGGCTGGAGACCTCCATGGCGACCGCGCGGACGCCGCGCTCGCGCATCACGGCGAACAGCGCCTGCAGGTCGGTGGCCTCGGGGGTGGTGCGCTCGGACTTGATGCGCTCGTCGCCGATACGGGTCTCGACGGTGCCGATCAGGCCCGTCAGTCCCCCGTCGGCCCGCTTCGCGGCAGCCGCCCGCAGCCCGCCCTCGATGAGGTAGGCGGTGGTGGTCTTGCCGGAGGTGCCGGTGATGCCGATCTGGAGGAGGTCCTCGCCCGGCGCGCCGTAGATCGAGACGGCCAGGGCGCCCATCCGGGCGCGCGGGTTCTCGACGACGAGGGCCGGCAGGCCGGTCGCCACGGCGCGCTCGGCACCCGACGGGTCGGTCAGGACCGCCGTGGCGCCGAGGTCGGCGGCCTGGGCGACGAAATCGGCGCCGTGCAGACGGGCGCCGGGCAGCGCGGCGTAGACGTCGCCGGGGCGGACCGCCCGGGAGTCATGGGTGATGCCGGTGACCATGGCATCGGGACGGCCGGGATCCGGGGCGGGGCATCCCAGCTGCTCGGCGAGGTCCGCCAGGGGGGTGGGGCGGACCGTTTCAGGGCGCGGCGCTCCCGGATACGTACCGGGCCCGCCCTTCGCGGCGTGCTGGGCTTTCGGGGACTGATCAGCGTGTGACACGGCGGTGAGCGTACCGGGCACCACCGGCCCGGGGCGAAGTGAGGGCCGTGGAGAGGAGCAGTCGCCCGGGACGGGGGTGCCGTCCGGGGTGCCGTCGGGGGTGATGGTCGTCACGGCGGGATTGCCTCGATTTCATTGGCCTGGCGTGAAGGTGACCGGCAGCCGCGGGGGTTTGGCGCCGGTCGGCGGGACCTGGAGGGTTTTCAGCGCGAAGGCCATGACCTGCTGGTAGATCGGACCACAGACCTGGCCTCCGAAGTAACTGCCCGTAGTGGGGTTCTGAACGGCGCAGTAGACCGTGATGCGGGGCTTGTCGGCGGGTGCGAAGCCGGCGAAGGACGCGGTGTAGCCGTGGTAGCGGCCGGTTTTGGGGTCCACCCGGTTGGACGTTCCGGTTTTGCCGCCGACGCGGTAGCCGTCGATCTTCGCCTTCGCTCCGGTGCCCTCCTCGTCGTCGACCACCGATTCGAGCATGGTGGCGAGGGTGCGCGCGGTCTTCGGGCTGACCACGCGGGTCCGGTCGGGCCGGGGCGCCGGTGCGTAGTGGCCGCCGGGTCCGGTGCTGCCGCGGACCAGCGAGGGCGCGATGCGCTCGCCGCCGTTGGCGATCGTGGAGTACACGGAGGCGGCCTGTACGGCGTTGAGGGACAGCCCCTGGCCGAACGGGATGGTGAACTGCTGCGAGGTGTTCCAGTCCTGCGGCTTGGCCAGGATGCCGTCGGTCTCCCCGGGGAAACCGAGCCCGGTCGGCTTCCCGATGCCGAACTTCCGCAGGTAGGAGTAGAGGACCTGGTTGGCCCGGGGCTGGGTCTTGCCGAGCTGGCCGGCGGCGAGGATCGTGCCGATGTTGCTGGACTTGGCGAGCACGCCGTTGAGCGTCAGATGCCAGGTGGCGTGGTCGACGTCGTCCGCGAACAGCCGGTCGCCGCGGTGCAGCCGGTTGGGCACGGTGACCCGGGTGGACGACGTGGCGACGCCCTCCTCCAGGACGGCGGCCATCGACATCAGCTTGCTGGTGGACCCCGGTTCGAAGGCGTCGGACAGCGCGGCGTTGCCCAGCGCTTCCGGATCGGCCTTCGACACCTCGTTGGGGTCGAATCCGGGGGCGTTGGCGAGCGCCAGGATCTCCCCGGTGCGGGTGTCCTGGACGACGACGTAGCCGCGGTCGGCGTTCGACTTGGCGACCTGCTCGGTGATGGCCTGCTGGGCCGCCCACTGGATGTCGCGGTCGAGGGTGAGCTCGACGTCGCTGCCGGGGACGGCGGGGTGTTCCTGGGTGTCGGCGGTGGGCACCCGGCGGCCGCCGGACTGGGCGTAGACGAGCTTGCCGTCCTTGCCCGCCAGCTGCTTGTTCAACAGCGCCTCCAGGCCGCCGCCGCCCTTGCCGGTGCCGTTGACGAAGCCGAGGACGCCGGAGGCGAGCTCCTTGTTCGGGTAGAGGCGCTTGCTGTGCTTGTCGGCGAAGATCCCGACCAGGACATCGGGGCGGGGCGCGCTCTTGGGGGCGGCCGCCGCCTTGGCGTCGAGGCCCGTGCGCAGGTCCTTGATCCGCTTCCAGACCTGCGGGGTCCGCTGCCGGGCGAGCAGGACGTAGCGCGCCTTGGGCTGGTCCAGCTTCGCGGCCAGGGTGGCCTTGTCCTCGCCGAGGATCGGCGCGAGCAGCGCGGCGGCCCGCTGCGGAGCGTCGTCGATCTTGGTCTTGGCGGGCGCGAGCAGGCTCGGGTCGGCGGTGATGTCGTACGCGTCGACGGTGGTGGCGAGGTCGACACCGTTCCGGTCGGTGATCGCGCCGCGCTCGGCGGCCAGCTTGACCGGCACATAGCGGTTCTCGTTGGCCTTGGCGGCGAACGCCCCGGCGTCCACGGCCTGCACCTGGAAGAGGCGTACGACGAAGACCAGCATCACCAGCGTCAGCGCGAGGGAGACCAGCCGCAGCCGGGGGCGCGGGCTGCCCAGGCGGAGCGCCGGTGTCCCGGAGCGGGGGCGTACGGGGCGCCGGGCGGGTGGCCTGGGGCCCGGCCGGGGCGCGGGGCGCTTGGCGGGCGGGCGCCCGGCGCGGCCGCCGGACTGGCCGCCGCGCTGGGCGGGGCGCGGCACTCGGCGAGGGTCCCTGGGCTCGGTCATGCCGCGGTCACCTGCCGGGGGTCGTCGGGGAGGGGGCGGCCGCAGCGGGCTCGCCGGGTGTCAGCGCGGCGCTGTCCGGGGCCGGCCCGCCGGCGAGGGCCGGCACCGGCGGGGCGGACGGGGCCCGGTGGCCGGACGGGCCCGGTGCCGAGGGTTCGGCGGAGGTGCTCAGCGGCGCGCCCTCCGACGTGGCCGCGCTCGTCCTGCCGCGGACGGTGCCGTCCGGGAGCAGGAACGCGGGGCTGCCGCCCGGCACCATGCCCAGCCGGCGGGCCCGCCGCTCCAGCGCGCCGGGGGCGGAGTACGCGTCCACTTCCTGCTGCAGCGCCTGCTGCTCGTCCGTCAGCTCGTCGGTCTTCTTCTCCAGCTTGCTGAGCTCGAACGACCCCTGGTTGAGGGCCGAGTTGAGCAGCAGCAGGGTGATCAGGCCGGAGCCGAGCAGGACGACGATGAGGACCACGAAGGGCGTGCGCGCCGCGGTGCCGGCGGACCCGCCGCCGGAGGGGAACAGCGCGGCAAGGCGTTTTTGTCTGCCGCGCGGTCTCCCCTGGCCTTTCACGCGGTGTCCTCCACGTTCTCGCGGATACGCTCCGCGCCGCGCAGCCGGGCGGGGGCGGCGCGGCGGTTCTCGGCGACCTCCTCCTCCGTGGGGAGTTCGGCGCCGCGGGTCAGCAGCTTGAGCCGGGGCTGGTAGCGCTCGGGGACGACCGGCAGCCCGGCCGGCGCCGTATTGGCCGCTCCGGCCGCGAAGACCTGCTTGACCAGCCGGTCCTCCAGCGAGTGGTAGGAGAGCACGGCGATCCGGCCGCCCACCGCGAGCGCCTTCACGGCGGCCGGAACGGCCCGCTCGACACTCGCCAGCTCACCGTTGACCTCGATGCGCAGCGCCTGGAACGTGCGCTTGGCGGGGTTGCCGCCGGTGCGCTTGGCGGCCTGCGGCAGCGCGTCGCGGATCAGCTCGACCAGCCGCCCGCTGTTGGCGAACGGTTCCCTGGCCCGCTCCCGGACGACGGCCTCGACGATCCGCTTGGCCTGCTTCTCCTCGCCGTAGGCACGCAGGATCCGGACCAGCTCACCGGGCGCGTAGGTGTTGAGGACGTCCGCGGCGCTGATGCCGGTCGTCTGGTCCATCCGCATGTCCAGCGGGGCGTCCTGCGCGTACGCGAAGCCGCGGTCGGCCTCGTCGAGCTGCATGGAGGACACGCCGAGGTCGAACAGGACGCCCTGGACGCGCGGGGTCCCGAGACGGTCGAGGACCTCGGGGAGCTCGTCGTAGACGGCGTGTACCAGGGTGGCGCGCTCTCCGTACGGGGCGAGCCGTTCGCCCGCGAGCTTCAGGGCCGAGGGGTCACGGTCGAGGGCGATCAGCCGGGCCGCCGGGAAGGTGGACAGCAGCGCCTCGCTGTGCCCGCCGAGGCCGAGCGTGCAGTCGACGACGACCGCGCCGGGCTCGGCGAGGGCGGGGGCGAGCATGTCCAGACAGCGCTGGAGCATGACGGGGACGTGGCGAGTGTTGTTGGTCATGCGACGGCCCCGCTGCGCTCGGTCCGCCTGCGGGCGGCGTGCGCGCACCGCTTCCTGAATCGCTCGCTACGCTGGCTCATGTGCCTTCCGATGGGCTGGGCGGCAGGTGGGTCCCCGGCCGCTGGCTGGGGGATGCCGCACGTACCGCTTGGTCCCCGCCCGCTCTGAAGGGGAAGTGGCCCTCCGGCGACGGGGAAGTGACGTCGGAAGACCAAGGGAGCGGGAGGAGGCCGAGCCGTACGTACGATGCGCGCACGCGAGGAATCCGGTATCCAAGGAGAGCGTCACGCCTCCCACTTCGCGCCACTTTAGTCCACCGGTCGCCCCGGTCAATCAACCGGTTCCGCGCGTCCCGCGACGGCTTTCGCGCCGCCTTCCCCACGGGCTCGTCACCCGGACGGGGGCGCCACGGACGGCCCTGTGGATTACCTCACAACGGGTGATGTTGCCCCCTATGCCCCTCCTCTCACGCGGCCGGCGAGGCGGGCTGCGATTACCGTGAATCCATGCCCATACCTGCATCGCAGCCGCTGCCCCCGTCCGCCGACAGCGCCGCCACCCGTGCGGGTGGCAGCGTCACCGACCGTCTCGTCGAAGCCAACCGGCATTACGCCGACGCCTTCACCGACCCCGGCATGGATGCCCGGCCCGTCCAGAAGGTCGCCGTCGTGGCCTGCATGGACGCCCGGATCGACCTGCACAAGGCGCTCGGCCTCGAACTCGGTGACTGCCACACCATCCGCAATGCCGGCGGTGTGGTCACCGACGACATCATCCGGTCCCTGACCATCAGCCAGCGCGCCCTGGGCACCCGCTCGGTCGTGCTCATCCACCACACCGGCTGCGGCCTGCTCGGCCTGACCGAGGACTTCCGCCACGACCTGGCTGCCGAGGTCGGACAGCGTCCGACCTGGGCGGTCGAGGCGTTCAAGGACCTCGACGAGGACGTGCGGCAGTCCATGCAGCGGGTGCGCACCTCGCCCTTCCTCCCGCACACCGACGATGTCCGCGGTTTCGTCTTCGACGTCACCACGGGCCTGCTGCGGGAGATCGATCCGCAGCACTGAGGCCACCCGGGCCGGCCCGTCCGACGTGCGGGTCGGCCCGGAACGTCGGTTTCGTCGCGAAGGCCGGGACTTATCCTTGTGAGTTATCCACAGGTCATGACGCGAAGCCGCGCGGGCGGCAAGAATGCGGGGGTGACGTCGTTACCGGCCGAGGCCGGGTGCGGCGCCACGTTCGGGGTGGGCCGGTCCGCAAAGGGGGCATCGGCCCGTAGTTCGGGGCCGAGGAGGGCCGAGTGACGGCGTACGACGAACGAGCGAGCCTTGGGGGTCCCCCCGCCCGAGCGGAGCCGAGGGTGGGGGAGGAACCGAGCTCAAGGGGAGATCTGACCGCCACCGCGGAGCGTGTTCACCGGTCGGTGGAGGGCGTGATCGAGGGCAAGCCGGAGATCGTACGGCTCGCGTTGACCGTGCTGCTGGCCGAGGGACATCTGCTGATCGAGGATGTGCCCGGTGTCGGCAAGACCATGCTCGCCAAGGCCCTCGCCCGCTCCATCGACTGCTCGGTGCGGCGTATCCAGTTCACGCCCGACCTGCTGCCCTCGGACATCACGGGCGTCAGCATCTTCGACCAGCAGCAGCGGGACTTCGAGTTCAAGCCCGGCGCGATCTTCTCCCAGATCGTGATCGGCGACGAGATCAACCGCGCCTCGCCCAAGACCCAGTCGGCGCTCCTGGAGTCCATGGAGGAGCGCCAGGTCACGATGGACGGGCAGACCTATGAGCTGCCGAGCCCGTTCATGGTCGTCGCCACCCAGAACCCGGTCGAGATGGAGGGCACCTACCCCCTCCCCGAGGCGCAGCGGGACCGCTTCATGGCGCGGGTGTCGATCGGCTACCCCAGCCCGGCGGCCGAGCTGCGGATGCTCGACGTGCACGGCGGCGCCTCGCCGCTCGACGACCTCCAGCCGGTCGCCCATGCCCACGAGATCCTGAAGCTGATCGAGGCGGTACGGACGGTCCATGTCGCCGAAACCGTGCGCAGATACACCGTGGACCTGGTGGCGGCCACCCGCAGCCACCCCGAGCTGCGGCTCGGCGCCTCACCGCGGGCGACCCTCCACCTGCTGCGCGCGGCCAAGGCCTCGGCCGCGCTCCTGGGGCGGGAGTACGCCCTCCCGGACGATGTCCAGTCGCTGGCCGCGCCGGTGCTCGCGCACCGGCTGCTGCCCACCGCCCAGGCCCAGTTGAACCGCCGGACGGCCGAACAGATCGTGCGGGAGATCGTGCAGCGCGTCCCGGTCCCCGACCCGTCCGCGCCGGCATGGCGAATGCCCGGCCAGCAGCCGCCCTGCCTACGGGGGTTGTGATGTCCGAGGGGGGCGGCGAGGGCACGGCGGAGCGGGGCGGACTGCGGGCGGCCCTCGGGGGGCTGACGACCAGGGGCAGATCGTTCCTGGCGGCCGGGGTGGCCGCCGTGGCGTGCTCCTACCTCCTGGGACAGGCGGATCTGCTGCGGGTCGGTCTGCTGCTCGCCGCCCTCCCGCTGGTGTGCGTCCTGGTGTTGCACCGCACCCGCTACCGGGTCGCGGGCAGCCGTACGCTCGCCCCCGCCCGGGTGTCCGCGGCCGCCGAGTCCCGGGTCCGGCTGGGGATGGAGAACATCTCCCGGCTGCCGACGGGTGTGCTGATGCTCCAGGACCGGGTGCCGTACGTCCTCGGTCCCCGGCCGCGCTTCGTGCTGGACCGCGTCGAGGCCGGCGGCCGCCGCGAGGTCTCCTACCGCGTCCGCTCGGACCTGCGCGGACGCTATCCGCTGGGCCCGCTGCAGCTGCGGCTCTCGGACCCCTTCGGGATGTGCGAGCTGACCCGTTCGTTCAGCTCCGTCGACACCCTGACGGTGGTGCCCCGGGTCGAACCGCTGCCGCCGGTGCGGCTGGCGGGCGAGGCCGCCGGGTACGGCGACGGGCGGCAGCGCTCCCTGGCGCTGGCCGGTGAGGACGATCTCATCCCGCGCGACTACCGGCACGGCGACGATCTGCGCCGGGTCCACTGGCGGTCCACCGCGCGCTTCGGCGAATTGATGGTCCGCAGGGAGGAGCAGCCGCAGAAGGCGCGCTGCACGGTCCTGCTCGACACCCGCGGGATCGCCCACCCGGGAGCGGGCCCCGACGCCCCGTTCGAGTGGGCGGTGGCGGGCGCCGCTTCGGCCGCGGTGCATCTGCTGGAGCGCGGCTTCTCGGTGCGGCTGCTGACCGACACCGGCACCTCGGTGCCGGGCCCCGACGGCGCCGGCGGCTTCGCGGGCGGCACCGAATCCGCCGACGCCGTGGGCCTGCTGCTGGACACCCTCGCCGTCGTGGACCACTCCGAGGAGGAGAGCCTGTCGGCGGCGTACGACGCCGTGCGCGGCGGCAACGAAGGACTGCTGATCGCCTTCTTCGGCGATCTGGACGAGGAACAGGCGGCGGTCGCCGGACGGATGCGGCAGCGCAGCGGCGCGGCCGTCGCCTTCGTGCTGGACGGCGACGCCTGGACGCGGGGCCCCGGCGGCATCAGGTTCTCCGCCGGCCAGGTCCCGGTGGCCGAACGGCTGCGGCTGCTGCGCAGGGCGGGCTGGACGGCGCTGCCGGTGGCCCCCGGCGACGCGCTCGCCGACCTGTGGCGTGCGGCCGCCGACCGTACCGGGGCAGAGCCGCAGCGGCAGGCGGCCGCAGACGCACCCGCGGACGCGCCGAAGACGGTGGCCGGGGGCTGGTCATGAACGGGGGCAGGGACATCGCAGGGGTCACGGACGGGCGGCGGCAAGGGGACGGCCGGCCGGGCAGGCCGGGCCCCCGTGTCCGGGCCGGCGGCTGGTGCGGGCGGTGCCCGGCCCCCGAGGGAAACGAGGCACGGGCATGAGCGGCCGGGCGCGACTGGCGCTGTGCGCGGTGGTGGCCACCCTGTGTGCCGCCGGCGCGCTGCTGCCGCTGGTGGATCCGATCACCTGGATGTTCGAGGCGGCGGTCCTGCTGGCCCTCATGACCGGCGTGGGCGCGGCCGCCCGCCGGGTCCCGCTCGCCGGGCCGCTGACCATCGGCGTACAGGCCCTGGCCCTCGTGCCGCTGATGACCCTGCTGTTCGTCCGGAACGAAGCGATCCTCGGACTGCTGCCGGGCCCGGACGCCCTCGCGGAGTTCGGCCGGCTGCTGCAGGACGGTCTCCGGGACGCCGGCCAGTACGCCATCCCCGCCCCCGTCACCCCCGGGATCCGGCTGCTGCTGATCTCCGGCGTGCTGGTGATCGGCCTGTCCGTGGACGCGCTGGCAGTCACCTACCGCAGCGCCGCACCCGCCGGACTGCCGCTGCTCGCGCTGTATTCGGTGGCGGCGGGACTGTCCCAAGGCGGTGCGGGCTGGCTGCTGTTCCTGATCGCGGCGGCCGGCTATCTGCTGCTCCTGCTGGCCGAGGGCCGCGACCGGCTCTCCCAGTGGGGCCGGGTGTTCGGCGGGCCGGGGACCGGCGCGGACCGGCCGGGCGGCGGGCGGGGATTCGCCGCCGGCGCCGACGGGCCGGCGTCCGCCCCGGTCCGTACGGGTCGCAGGATCGGCGCGATGGCGCTCGGGCTCGCCGTGGTCGTGCCCGCCGTGCTGCCCTCCCTCGACGGCGGGTTGCTGGGCGGCTCCGGCAACGGCACGGGACCCGGCAGCGGCGGGGGCACGATCTCCGCGGTGAACCCGCTGGTATCGCTGCAGGACAGCCTCAACCAGCCCGAGGACAAGGAAGTCCTCAACTACCGCACGACCGCCTCCGACACCCGCGACCTGTACCTGCGGATCGTCGCCCTCGACCAGTTCGACGGCACGACGTGGAAGCCCTCCGAACGCACGGTCACGGACGTCCCCGAGCGGCTTCCGCGACCGCCCGGCCTCAGCTCCGCGGTGGACCTCACCCGGATCAACACCTCCATCTCGACCGCCGGGTGGTACGCCCAGAACTGGCTGCCGCTGCCCTACCCGGCGTCCAAGGTGGACATCTCCGGGCGCTGGCGCTTCGAGCCCAAGGGCCGCACGCTCGTCGGGGACCGCGGGCAGAACACCCACGGCCTGCAGTACCAGGTCGAGAGCCTGCAAGTACGGCCCACCTCCGGGCAGCTGGCCGCCGCGCCGGCCCCGCCCACGAACCTGCTCCGCGAGTACACCAAGGTCCCGGACTCGCTGCCCTCCGTCGTACGGGACACCGCACGACGGGTCACCCGCGGCGCACCGACCACCTACGCCAAGGCCGTCAAACTCCAGGACTGGTTCGCGGTCAACGGCGGCTTCAGCTACAACACGGACGTCCGGGCGGGCAGCGGGGCCGAGGCCATCGCGCGGTTCCTGCGGCAGAAGGAGGGCTTCTGCGTCCACTTCTCCTTCTCGATGGCGGCGATGGCCCGGACCCTGGGCATCCCGGCCCGGGTCGCGGTCGGATTCACCCCGGGCACCAAGCAGCCCGACGGCACGACCTCGGTCGGTCTCAAGGACGCGCACGCCTGGCCCGAGCTGTACTTCCAGGGCATCGGCTGGACCCGCTTCGAGCCGACCCCCAGCCGCGGCAGCATCCCTGACTACGCGTACCCCGACACCCCGGGCACGACCGACCCCAGCAACCCGGACCCCGCGCCCTCCCCGTCCACGGCCCCCTCCAAGGACCCCTCCGCGGCCCCGTCGTGCGGCCCCGAGGGACAGCGGTCCGGCTCCGTCCCGGGATGCATCGCGCTGCCCACGGAGGCCGGCACCCGCCCGCCGGAGAGCGGCTCGTCCCCCTGGGCGGCCGCCGGTATCGCGCTGGGCGTCGTGCTCGTGCTGCTGCTGCCCACGGCCCCGCTGCTGTGGCGGCTGCGCACGCGCTCCCGACGGCTGGCGGACGACGGCCCGGACGGGGACTTCACGACGGGCACCCTCGCCGCCTGGCGGGAGCTGCTGGACACCGCCTGGGACTTCGGCATCCTGCCGGACGAGTCGCTGACTCCGCGTAAGGCGGCCGAGCGGATCATCCGCCTCGGAGAACTGCAACCGGAGCCCGCCGCGGCCGCCCGGCGCGTGGCGGCGGCGGTGGAGCAGGTCCTGTACGCACCGCAACCGCAGCCGGTGTCCGGGCTCGCCCTGGACGTGCACCGGGTGCGGGCCGGGTTGCGGGACGGCGCGACCCGTGTGCTGCGGTGGCGCGCCCAGCTCGCCCCGCGCTCGGTGGCGCGCCTCCGCTGGGCCTGGTCCGCCCGCTGGGCGGCGTGGCTGCTCCGGTGCCGCAACAGCCGCCCGGTGGCCGCCGCACGGCGCGCGGCGGCCGCCCTCCGGCCGGGCCGTCAGGGCGCCTAGCCATAGGGCAGGTGGCACGGAAACGTGCGGTGGCCGCCCGGACACTCGGTTCGGGCGGCCACACCACAGCATGGAGAATCCCGCTGCCCACGACCATGGCCGGCACATACCCGAACGCCGGGATCGACACGGAAGCGAACGGCTCGCCCTTCGGCGCACCGAGAAGTCGTGGCGGGAAAGAGCTGCGGGGAGAGCGGTAAGAATCCACTCGGAAGAAATGCCGGAAAAGCAGCACAAGAAAGAGATGCGAAACAAAAGGCCGGATTAACTGCCGCAGGACACGGTGGCTCGCTGAAACGGAGCGGGGAGCGGCGACTCCGGGGACCCGGTGAAGGCGGTCCGACGGACTCCGCCGCTCCGTCGGCTCAGTGGCCCTGTTGTTCGTCCCTGCGTCGCTGCCAGCGGTCCTCGATGCGGTTCATCATCGAGCGCCGCTGCCTGGCCGGTCGGCGCGCCGGCGCACCACCTCCGGAACCCGCGCCGGGCTGCTGCTCACCGTGCTTGGGAGCCTTGCGCCAGCCCGTGACCGCCAGCACCGCGCAGCCGAGCATGACGAGGAATCCCACCACGCTGATCCAGATCTGCTGCGCGACCATGCCGGCCATGAGCAGGGCGATACCCACCAGGAAGCCCGCGACCGCTTGGTAGACCCGTCGCCGGGTGTACGTACGCAGCCCGCTTCCCTCAAGCGCTGTCGCGAACTTGGGATCTTCGGCGTACAGCGCTCGCTCCATTTGCTCGAGCATGCGCTGCTCGTGCTCCGAGAGCGGCACGGAGTCCTCCTACTCGTCGGTCGCGGGGGGCGACCGGGGTGCGACCCTTTCAGGATAGGCAGGGAATCGTCCCCGTGAAACCCGCCCCTCGACGCCAATTCACTGTCCGGGCCGCCGCGGCGACCGGTGGTGATGCTGCCTGCATTCCCCACCCGCCCGTCCGCCATGCCGGAACGTCGTACCCCGATCATACGGGGCGAAGGGGCTGATCGGGTGGTCTGTGGCCGACTGCACGCGGTAGCCGGGTGTACCGCGTGGGTCAGTCGCGCTCGGCGAGGACGTGCAGCTGAGTGGCCACGGAGTGGAAGGCGGGCTGTTCCGCGGCGGCCGCTTCGAGCTTCAGCAGGGCTTCCATGGCGCCCGGCTCGGTGTCGACCAGCACCCCGGGGACGAGGTCGGCGAAGACCCGGACCCCGTGCACCGCACCGACCTGCAGACCGGTGGCGGACACCAGCTCGGTGAGCTGGTCGGCGGTGAACCGGCGCGGCATCGGGTCGCCCTCGCCCCAGCGTCCGGCCGGGTCGGTGAGGGCGTGGTGGGCCTCGGTGAAGTGACCCGCGAGGGCGCGCGCGAGGACCGCACCGCCCAGACCGGCCGCGAGCAGGCTGAGGGTGCCGGCCGGACGCAGCGCGTCGACGGCGTTGCGGATGCCCTCGGCCGGGTCGTCGACGTACTCCAGCACGCCGTGGCAGAGCACGGCGTCATAGCCGCCGCGCTCGACGACGTCGAAGAGACCGTGGGCGTCGCCCTGCACCGCGCGCACCCGGTCGGCGACGCCCGCCTCCGCGGCGCGACGCTCCAGGGCGAAGAGGGCGTTGGGGCTGGGGTCGACGACCGTGACGCGGTGGCCGAGGCGGGCGACCGGCACGGCGAAGTTGCCGGTGCCGCCGCCGGTGTCGAGGACGTCCAGGGCGTCGCGCCCGGCGGCCTTGACCCGGCGCTCCAGGGCGTCCTTGAGGACGTCCCAGACCACGGCGGTACGAAGGGATGCGCGGGGGCGCAGCGGGTCAGACACGGCGGGTGGCTCCTCGGCGGGGGCATGAACGTCTAGGCGCCCACCACCCTATTCCGTCCCGCGCCCTCCGCCGCCTACGGAGCCATCCGAGCGGGCGGTGGCGAGGGGCGGGAGGCTGGGTGGGGGCGGGGCGGGGGTGCGGGCGGGGGCATAAGGGCGGGCCGCGTGCGGGGACGGGGACGGGCAGGGGTTACGGGCGGAGGCGGGGCCACAGGCCGGACTGCGGGCGGGGACGAGGGCTACGGGCGTAGGCAGGGCGGGGTTGGACGGGCCAGGGAAGCGCGGCGGACGAGTCGGAGCGGGAGCGGAGGAGCGTGTGAGCGGAGGAGCGTGTGGCCGTCGAGGCAGGGACAGGGGCGGTGGGCAAGCCGGGGCAGGGGCTGCGGAGGTCCGGGCACGGGGATGCCAGGGCGGGGACAGGGGCGGTAGACGAGCCGGGGCAGGGGGCGGCGGAGGGACTGGACACGTGGACGCCGGGCGGGGAGATGGGCGCCGGGCGGGCTGGGGCAGGGGGCGACGGAAGGGTGGGGTGCGACTGCCGGGCGGGGCAGCGGGCAGCGGGCAAGCCAGGGGCAGGCAACAGCTAAGGGGCTGGGCGCGGCGCGGCAGCGTGCGGGGAGGCGCGGGCCGCTGGTTGCGGCCCGCGGCAACGGGCGGCGCACCGGGGCTGCGTGCCGGGGAGAGGCAGGTCGGCGGGGTCGACACCCGGCGGACGGACGGGTGAGTGCGGCTTCTTCGCCTTCCCTCCTTCCCCCTCCCCTCCCCCCCGGGCCCCCGCCCGCACCCACCCCGCTCCCCCTCGCCCACTCCTCGCCGGCCGCTCACCCACTCCTCGCCGGCTTCTCGCCGACTCCTCGGCGCCCCGGTCAGCCGTCACCGGTCAGCCGTCAGCCGCCCGCGCTATCGCTCCCTATCCCGCCCGCTGTGGTGGCAGGGACGGCTGGAGGAGCAGCATGCGCTCGACCAGGCGCAGGAACATGGCGGCGTCGCGCAGCAGGTCGTCGGCGTCCCGGCGGGAGGCCGCGCCGGCTATGCCCGCCTCGGCCTTCGCCCGGCGGGCCGCCCCGGCGGCGAAGAGGGCGCTCCACTCGGCGAGTTCGGGTGCCACCTCGGGAAGGACCTCCCAGGCGCTGCGGATACGCTGCCTGCGGCGCACGGTGGTCTCCGGCCGGCCACGGACGGCGAGGACGGCGGCGGCGGTGCGCAGCGCGGCCAGATGGGCCGTGGCGAACTGCTCGTTGGGGGTTTCCAGGGTCTGTGCCTCGTCGAGGCCCTGCTGGGCCTGGGCGAGCAGGCTGAGGGCGGCGGGTGGCGCGGCCGCCCGTCGCAGGACGGGGTGGACATCGCTCGGGGGACCGTACGCAGCGGAGCTGCCCCCAGGGGGACGAGCTGCCATGACGAACCTCCTGTCGTCGCATGCCGGTTCGGGACCGAATGCCGATTCGGGACCGTATGAAGCCATCGTGACGTACGCCACTGACAATCGGCACTGACCTGCACTTACGTGGGAAAGGGGACACGCTCCGCGGCGAATTCCCGCGATCGGTTCCCCCCACCCCCTTGCGGGACCGGGGACGGAATACCGATACTTTTTGAACTGACCAGTCAGTTCAAGGAGGGGATCGTGGACAGCACCCCGCACGGAGCGGCGGTCACGGCCGCGGGATTCGGGGTCAAGGGCCCCCGCGGATGGGCGTTCCGGGACATCGACCTCACCGCCGGACCCGGCTCAGTGATCGCCGTACAGGGCCCTTCGGGCTCGGGCCGTACGTGTCTGCTGCTCGCGCTCACCGGCCGGATGAAGTCCGCCGCCGGCACCGCCGAGGTCGGCGGACTGCCGCTGCCGAAGAAGATGTCCGCCGTCCGGTCCGTCACGGCGCTCGCCCATGTGCCAGGGGTCGCCGAGCTCGATCCCGCCCTCACCGTGGGCGAACACCTGCGGGAACGCGCCCTGCTGCAAGGCCGGTTCGGCGGCTCGCTGCGTGCGCTGCTGCGGCCTCGGCGCGAGCGCCGGGCCGAGGCCCGCGCCTTGGTGGACACCGCGCTCACCGCGGCCGGTCTCGACCTGGAGTCGCTGCCCAAGGGGATCCGTACGTCCGTCCGCGACCTGGAACGGCTGGAGGCACTGCGCCTCTCCGTGGCGCTCGCGCTGATCGGCGGTCCGCGGCTGCTGGCCGTCGACGACACCGATCTGAAGCTGTCCGACCACGAGCGCGCCGCGGCCTGGGAGTTGCTGCGCGGCCTGGCGGCGGCCGGTACCACCGTGCTCGCGGTGTGCAGCGAACCGCCGGAGGAGGGCGAGGGCGTGGTGCTGGTGCACACGGGCAGCCGCCCCGAACGGGACGCCCCGAAGGGCGCGCCCGGCACCTCCCCCGCCACCACGGACGCCACGCCCCCCGCGGACAGCAAGAGCCCCAAGCACAACACGGGCAGCACAGACAGCACGGACAGCACGGACAGCACAGACCACGCGGACAGCACGGGCACCACCGGCAACGAAAGCACCAAGCGCGACAAGCAGCAGGGACCCGACGACGAGGAGGGGGCGGCCGATGCGCTCGCCGAAGCTGGCCGCGCTTGAGCTGAAGCGGTTCGGGAGGGGGAAGCTGCCGCGCGCCGCACTGGCCGCTCTTCTGCTGCTGCCGCTCCTGTACGGCGCGCTGTACCTGTGGTCCTTCTGGGACCCGTACGGCCGACTGGACAAGATTCCGGTGGCGCTGGTCAACGAGGACAAGGGCGCGGCCGTCGACGGGAAGCACCTCTCGGCCGGTGACAGCATCGTCTCGGGGCTGCGCGACAGCCGTACCTTCGACTGGCACCCGGTGGACGCCAAGGGGGCCGATCAGGGCGTCGAGGACGGCTCGTACTACCTCTCGCTGACCATCCCGAAGGACTTCAGCCGGCGGATCGCCTCCAGCTCCGGGGACCACCCGGAGACCGGCGCCCTCAAGGTGCGGACGAACGACGCGAACAACTACATCGTCGGGCAGATCTCCCGGACGGTGTTCTCCGAGGTGCGCTCCGCGGCCTCGGTGAAGTCGTCGCGCACCTTCCTGGACAAGATCTTCGTCTCGTTCTCCACGCTGCACGGCAAGACCGAACAGGCCGCGGACGGCGCCGACCGCCTCAACGACGGGATCGGGCAGGCCCGGCACGGCGCGGGCAAGCTCGCCGACGGCCTGGGCACCGCGAAGGACGGCAGCGGCAAGCTGGTCGCGGGCCTGGGCGACCTGGACGCGGGGGCGGGACGGCTCTCCCAGGGCAGCTCCGACCTCGCCCGGGGAGCCGGGACCGCCGCCCACGGCTCGCGCCAACTGGCCGACGGTTCCGGGCAGGTGGCGCAGGGGACCCAGCAGCTGGCCGACACGGTCAACGGAGTCGTCGGCAAGGTGGGGCCCTTCATCCGGGCGCACGGCAAGGAGATCGGCGAGGCGGCGCGGCTCGTCGCCGACGGTTCGCAGGCGGTCCGCGACCATCTGGACAAGCTCCCCGCCGCGGCGTCCACGGGAGCGGAGCTCTCCCGTGGGATCTCCGACCATCTGGCCGCCTACTACCGGCTGCGCTGCGAGAGCGCGGTGCCGCTCGACACCTCCTGCACGGAGCTGAAGCAGCTCAAGGAGCAGGCGGCCACCGCGGCGGACAAGGCCGAGGAGGTCAGCGGGTACGTCCACGACCAGAAGAACCTCGACCAGCTGGGCCGGGACCTGGACACGCTGCACTCCCTGGCGGGCGAGCTGGCGCAGCGCGGGCCGACCCTGGGCGCCGACATGGACGCCGCCGTCAAGAAGATCAACGACCTCAACGACGGGGCGCACAAGGTGTCCGCAGGGGCGCGCAAACTGGCCGCGGGCAACGCCCGGTTGGCCGCCGGTGCGGACAAGCTCGACAACGGCGCGCACGAGCTGCACGACGGTACGGGCCGCGCCGTCACCGGTATGGGCGACCTCGACTCCGGTGTGAGCAGGCTCAAGGACGGCGCCCACACACTGAACGGCGGCATGTTCAAGCTCTCCGACGGCTCGCAGAAGCTGGCCGGCGGGCTGCACGACGGGGCGCAGCAGATCCCCGATTACGGCAAGAAGGACCGCGACGCACGCACCCAGGTCATGTCCGACCCCGTGCAGCTGGCCTCGGAGGCCGCCCACAAGGCGCCGAACTACGGCACCGGGTTCGCCCCGTACTTCATCCCGCTGTCCCTGTGGGTCGGCGCCATGGTGGCGTACATGCTGATCCAGCCGCTGAACCGGCGGGCCCTGGCGATGGGCGCGCCCTCCTGGCGCGTGGCGGTCTCGGGGTGGCTGCCGGTGTTCGGTGTGGGGGTGCTGCAGACCGCGGCCCTGATGTCCGTACTGCACTTCGGGCTGGGCCTGGAGATGGTGCGGGCGGCCGGCACGATCGGTTTCCTCGTCCTGGTCACGGCCTGTTTCTCGGCGATCGTGCAGTGGCTGAACGCGCAGTTCGGCCCGGCCGGCCGGATCCTGGTGCTGGCGCTGCTGATGCTCCAGCTGACCTCGGCGGGCGGCACCTACCCCGTGCAGACCAGTCCGGGCTTCTTCGCCGCCATCCACCCCTACCTGCCGATGAGTTACATCGTGGAGGGGCTGCGCCGGCTCATCACGGGCGGGGACCTCGCGCCCGTATGGCAGGGCAGTGTGGTGCTGCCGGCGTTCACCGCGGGGGCGCTCGTACTGACGTCCCTGACGGCGCGCGGCCGCCAGGTGGTGCGGATGAAGGACCTCCACCCGGAGCTGAGCCTGTGAGCACCCGCCTTCCCCCGGCTGCCGCCGGGAGGTGCCCCCGGGCCACCACCGCCCTGCCGGGGGAGCCGGGCGCCGCGCGTCGATCGGCGGGGACCGGCACAATCGCCCCCATGGACAGCTCCAATACACGTCGCGACGCCACCCGGCGCAAGCTCTTCGAGGCCGCGGTCACGCTCATCGCCGAACAGGGCTTCTCGTCCACCACGGTGGACGAGATCGCCGAGCGCGCGGGCGTCGCGAAGGGCACGGTCTACTACAACTTCGCCAGCAAGAACGTGCTCTTCGAAGAGCTGTTGCGGCACGGCATCGAGATGCTGGCGACCTCCTTGCAGGAGGCCGCCGAGGAGGTCACCGGCCGGGGCGGCAGCCGGATCGACGCACTGGACGCGATGATCCGGGCGGGGCTGGACTTCATCTCCCGTTACCCGGCGCTCACCCAGCTCTACGTCGCCGAGCTGTGGCGCACCAACCGGGCCTGGCAGTCGACGCTGATGGTGGTGCGCGAGCGGGCCATCACGGTGGTGGAGGACGTGCTGCGCGAGGCGGTGGCGGGCGGGGAGCTGAGCGAGGAGATCGACATCCCGCTGACCGCCTCGGCGCTGTTCGGGATGGTCCTGGTGGCGGCCCTGGACTGGCAGTCCTACCAGCCGGACCGGTCGATCGACGACGTGCACGCGGCGCTGTCGCGGCTGCTCCAGGGGCGGGTCAGCGGCCGGCCCTCGTAGCCGGGCGGTGCTTCCCGGGGGAGAGAGGCGGTGCGCGCCGCATGGTCAGGTTCGACACGCACCGCTTTTCTTCCCCCGGGGCCCGCACAAAAGAGTGCGCTGCCCTGGCACGGATCGTTCCCCCATCGATCCGACCAGGACAGCGCTTCCCCCGTACTCCCCCGTGCTTCCCCCGTGTTCCCCCGTCACGTCCGGGAGCCACGCCGTTCCGCCGCCCCGTGTCGGCGGTGCGGCGCCGCTTCCCTTCCGTGGTCCCCACTCTTCCTTCCGGGCGGGTGCCGGCCCATCCGCGTACCTACTCATCTCGGGGCCTGAGTACGGATACTCAAAGGTGAGCACCGGCCCCCAGCGGGGGCCTACGCTTTGCGGCGTGTCCGTACTTCCCTTGGTGTTCACCAGTGGCTGGGCGAGCGGGATCAACGCCTACGCCGTCGTCCTGCTCTTCGGCCTGCTCGGCGCGACGGGGGTCACCGACGAGGTGCCCGCGGCGCTGCAGCGCCCCGATGTGCTGATCGTGGCCGGAGTGCTCTTCCTGTGCGAGGCCGTCGCCGACAAGATCCCGTACGTCGACTCGGTCTGGGACTCCGTGCACACGGTGATCCGGCCGGTGGCCGGCGCCGTCGTGGCGGCGCTGCTGGCCGGCCACAACGGTTCGCTGCCCGAGCTGGCGGCGGGCGCGGTGGGCGGTTCCACGGCGCTGCTGAGCCACCTCGTCAAGGCGGGAACCCGGATCGCGGTCAACACCTCACCGGAGCCGGCCAGCAACATCGTGCTGAGCCTCGCCGAGGATCTGGGCGTCGCCGGGCTCCTCGCCTTCGCCGTGTTCCATCCGGTGGCCGCGGCGGCCATCGCGGCGACGCTGCTGGCCGCGGGCATCGCGCTGGTGGTCTTCCTGTGGTCGCGGATCCGCCGCTACCTCAGGCGCCGTCGGCAGCGGCGCGAGGAGAAGCGGATGGCCGCGGCGGGCGGGGCGCTGCCACCGGCGGTCTGACGGCGTGCCGCCACCGGCTGCGGCGCTGCCGCGGCCGGACCGGGCCCGAGGCCGTGCCGGCGTTGTCAGTGGGTCCGGATAAAGTCGCAGGCATGGCACGGATTGCGGTGATCGGCGCCGGGATGGGCGCGATGGCAGCCGCCGCCCGGCTGGCCGTCGCGGGCCACCGGGTGGCGGTCTTCGAGCGCGGCGCGACGCACGGCGGCGCGCTGCAGCGGTGGGAACGGGACGGCTTCGCCTTCGACACGGGGCCCGGCCTGCTGCATCTGCCGGCCGTCTACCGCGATCTTTTCCTCAAGACCGGCCGCGAGCCGCTGGAGAGCTGCGTCGAGCTGTCCCAGGTCGACCCCGCGAGCCGCCATGTCTTCGCCGACGGAACGGCCGTATCGCTGCCGAACGCCTCGCGGGCCGGGGTGCTGGCGGCCCTGGACGAGGCGCTGGGCGCGGGCTGCGGTGAACGCTGGAGCGCGCTGATGGGCCGTGCCCGCGAGGCCTGGGACGCCACCCGCCGGCCGCTCCTGGAGGAGCCGCTGTGGCAGGACTGGCGGGTGCTGGGGCGCGATCCGTATCCGGCGGTGCGCCGGCGCGGGCTGTTCGGCCGGGGCAAGGGCCCCACCACCGCCACGCTCGCCGAAGTGGCCCGCCGCGAGCTGGCCGACCCCCGGCTGACCGCGCTGCTGGAGAGCCATGCGCTGGCGTACGGCTTCGATCCGCGCAGCGCCCCGGCGAGCGCCGTCGTGCTGCCGTACATGGAGCAGACCTTCGGGAGTTGGTATCCGCGCGGCGGGATGCGGGCGCTGGCCGATGCGCTGTACGAACGCTGCCTGGCGCGCAAGGTCGAGTTCGGTTTCGGCACGGCGGTGACCGGGATCGTGGAGAAGGACGGCCGGGCGGCGGGCGTCGAGCTGGCCGACGGCCGGGTGTCCGAGGCGGAGTTCGTGGTCGCGGGCATCGATCCGGTGCGGCTCGTGGAGCTCTGCGGGGGCAGGGAGCCCTGGGGCGCCGACGAGGTGCGGCCCGACCTGGGCCCGGGTGACCGGGCCACGGGGCGGCTGACGGTCTGTCTGGCCCTGCGCGGCGCGCGCCCCGCGGACGCCGTGCACCGCACGGTGGTCCATGCCCCGGACCGCGAGGCCGAGTTGGCGGGCGTGTTCGGCGACGGCCCGGGGCTGCGGGATCCTTGCGACCGGCCCACGGTGACGGTGCTGCGGCCGGACGATCCGGCGTCCCGGCCGGACGCGGACCATGAAGCGGTGACCCTCACCGCGACGGTGGCCCCGCACGGCCCGGTCGACTGGCTCGACGGAGAGGCCGTGGCGGCCGATGCGGAGCGGATGACCGAGATCGCCGAGGCCGCCGTTCCCGGGCTGCGGGAGCGGGTGCTGTGGCGGGAGGCGCTGCCTCCGACGCCGGAGACGCTGGTGCCGGGGCCGGCGCTGGCCGGCCGCGAAGGGCGTTTTCTGCGGCCCGGCAACCGCACCCGCATACCAGGGCTCTACGCGGTCGGCGGCTGGTCGCACCCGGGCGGCGGTCCGGCGCATGCCGGGATGTCCGGCGCGATCGTCGCGGGACTCATCGTGAACGGCGACGACTGGCACGGCTCCACCTGAGCGGCGCGGCCCCCGGCTGTCCGGCTGTCCCAACGGGCCGGAGCCGGAGCCCGTCGCGGCGGCACCCGCCGCGACGCCGTCGGGCCGTGCGCCCGTCCGGCCGTGCATCCCCGTCCGTCCGGCCGGCCGTGCGTCCAGCGGGGCAGTAGCGGCCGGGTCAGTAGCGGTACTGCTGCCCGTCGTACCCGGGCTGCTGGTAGGGCGGGTAGGGCTGCTGCTCGGGCGGCAGTTCGCCGTCGCGCTGCTGGGGGACCCAGACACCGCCGGGCGGGGTCTCGCCGTAGCCCTGGCCGAGCGGCTGCCCCTGGGCGTCGTACTGCTGGGCCGCATAGGGAGACGCGGCGTAGGGGTCCGCCTGCTGGTAGGGGTCCCCCTGCTGGTAGGGGTCGTAGGACGCGGCGTACTGCTGGGCGCCGAGGTACGGGTCGGCGTAGGGCGCCTGCTGGCCCTGGCCCTGCCCCGAACCGTCGCCGTACGCCGCATAGGGGTCGGCGTAGGGGTCCTGGCCGGCTCCGGTCTGGTCGTAACCGCCGCCGTACGCATAGCCGTTGCCGTTGCCGGCGTCGTTGCCGGCGGCACCGTTGTAGGCGTCGTAGCCGCTGTAGTCGGGCTGCTGGCCGCGGGCGTCGGGGCTGTAGACGCCGTACTGGCCGGTCTCCTCGGGCATCGGCTGCGGGGCGTAGACGGCGGTGGTGTCGGCCCGCGCGAAGTCGTCCGGGAAGGCGAACGCCTGTGTGGCGTAGGCGCCTTGGTCCTGCTGCTGCCCCTGGTACGGGTCCTGGCCGCGGTAGTCGTCGCCGGCGGTGTAGTCGTAGAAACCCTGCCCGATCACGGTCTCCTGCGCGGCGAAGGCCTCCTGCCCCGCGGCGGTGTTCTGCGCGGCGAAGCCGTCCTGCCCCGCGTAGGAGCCCGGCCCGCCGTAGGAGCCCTGCCCGGCATACGTTTCCTGTCCGGCATAGGTGTCCTGACCCGCGTAAGGGTCCTGCCCGCCGGAGGCGTTCTGCCTGCGCGAGGGGTCCACGCTCTGGAAGCCGCCGGTGCTCTCGAAGGTGTCCGGGCCGCCGTCGTCGAACCGGCCGAGGCCCTCGCCGGGCGGCACCGCCTCCAGGCCGGAGACCTCCAGGGTCGGCTCGGCCGGCGGCGGTGCGGAGGAGCGGGCCCGTCGGCGCCCGCCGCCCTCGCCGGACGCCCCGGCCTTGCCGCGCAGCGCCCAGCCGGTCGTGAAACCGCGGCGGAAGGAGAGCGTCACATTCGTCTGGCCGATGGCGAAGGCGACAAGTCCCAGCCCGATCACGGCTATTGACGGGATGACGACGCCGACGACCACGGCGAGGAAACCGGCGAAGGCCAGCAGCCGCCAGCGCAGCCGCGCCTTGTTCTGGAGCAGTACCTCACCCAACAGCCACAGAGCAACCAGGCCGAACGCGATGTAGAGGACCGTCCAGCCCATATACGCCCCTCTTCCGCCGCTCGCCGGCCACAGTGATCAGGACTGCTGGTGCAGCCCCAGATTCTCGTAGATTTCCAGGGTCGCCGTGGAGTGGTTCAGGGTAATGAAGTGCAACCCGGGAACATCCTCGGCCATCAAGCGTGCGCACAGTTCCGTTGCGTACTCGATACCAATGGAGCGTACCGCCGCCGGGTCGTCCTTGACGGCGAGGATGCGCTCGGCCAGCTCGGGCGGGAAGGCCGCGTTGCTGAGCTGAGCGAACCGCTCGATCTGGCGCACGTTCGTGACCGGCATGATCTCCGGAATGATCGGCGTCGAGCAACCCGCAGCCGAAACCCGGTCCCGCAGCCGGAAGTAGTCCTCGGGGTAGAAGAACATCTGGGTGATGGCGAAGTCCGCACCGGCCCGGCACTTCGCGACGAAGTGCGCCACGTCCGTGTCCCAGTCCGTCGAGCGCGGATGCATCTCGGGGAAGGCCGCGACGCCGACGCAGAAGTCGCCGGACTCCTTGATCAGCCGGACCAGGTCGGCGGCGTAGCCGATGCCGTCGGGGTGCTTGACCCACTCGCCCATCGGGTCGCCGGGCGGGTCGCCGCGCAGCGCGAGCATGTTGCGGATCCCGGCGTCGGCGTACTGGCCGATGATGTTGCGCAGGTCGGCCGTGGAGTGGTTGACCGCGGTCAGATGGGCGACCGGGGTCAGGGTGGTGTCGGTGGCGATGCGCTCGGTGGCGCGCACCGTGCCGTCACGGGAGGTGCCGCCGGCGCCGTACGTCACGGAGACGAACGTCGGCGAGACGGCCTCGATGCGGCGAATGGCGTTCCACAGGGTCCGCTCGCCCTTCTCCGTCTTGGGGGCGGCGAACTCGAACGAATACGACTGCTTGCCGGAAGCAAGCAGGTCGCGCACCGTGCGTGCGCGATCAGTCCTGGTGGAAGCTGTACCTAGGGCCATACCGGCAGGTTAACCACCGGCCGGGCGCACACCAACCGCGTCCGGCGTAATGCCTGGTTGGTCGGGTTGATGTCCACTGGGTGGACATTTTCCGGTCGCCCGGACGTCAGGACACCGCCCGGCGCCCGACACCGCACGAAGTGATCCTCGTCACCCGTCGCCGCGGGCCGGGTCCGACGGCGCGGAGAAGCCCTCGTCGTCCCAGGTGCGGATGCGCTTGGCCAGAGACGCGGCCGCCGCTCCCGGGTCGTCCGCCTCCGTGAGGGCGCGGACCACCACGATCCGGCGGGCTCCCGCCCGCAGCACCTCGTCCAGATTTCCGGCGTCGATCCC
Organism: Streptomyces caniferus; assembly: GCF_009811555.1. Lineage (GTDB taxonomy): Bacteria > Actinomycetota > Actinomycetes > Streptomycetales > Streptomycetaceae > Streptomyces > Streptomyces caniferus. The sequence continues at coordinate 2,404,953 of NZ_BLIN01000005.1, forward strand.
GCCGATCGCGAACCAGGGGCGCTCGGAGGCGCGGGCCGCGGCGTAGCGGACCAGGCCGAGGCCGGGGGCGTGGCGGCCCGGCTTGGTGGGGGTCGGCCAGCACGGGCCCGTGCAGAAGTAGTCCACGCCGGGTTCGGTGAGCGCGGCGTCCACCTCGGCCTCGGCGTGGGTGGAGCGGCCTATGAGGACGTCCGGGCCCAGCAGGGCGCGGGCGGCCGGGACCGGCAGATCGCCCTGTCCCAGGTGCAGCACCTCGCTGCCCGCCGCATGGGCGACATCCGCGCGGTCGTTGACCGCGAGCAGCTTCCCGTGCCGCCGGCAGGCGTCCGCGAAGACCTCCAGGTGCCGGAGCTCCTCGCCGGCCTCCATGCCCTTGTCCCGCAGCTGGACGATGTCCACGCCGGAGGCGAGCACCGCGTCCAGGAACTGCGGCAGATCGCCCTGGCGTCGGCGGGCGTCCGTGCAGAGGTAGAGCCGGGCGTCGGACAGAGCCGGGCGTGCGGTGGTCATCGGGCGGCTTCTCCCCAGGTCGGGGGCGTACGGCCCGGGCCTTCCGGTCCGTACGCCCCGCGGATGCGGTTACGGATGCTGGTGCGCTCGCCCGCGGAGTGCGGGCCGCGCCGGAGGCGTCAGACGGCGAGCGCCTGGGCCCGGCGCTTCACCTCCGTGCCGCGATTCTCGCGCAGCGCCTGGGCGGGCGTGCCGGGCAGGGTCTCATCCGGGGTGAACAGCCACTCCAGCATCTCCGCGTCGGTGAAGCCGTCGTCCTTGAGGAGGGTGAGGGTGCCGACGAGGCCCTTGACCACCTTGTCGTCCTGGATGAAATCGGCGGGCACGTGCAGTGCCCTGTTCTCGCCGCGGCGCACCGCGATCAGCTGGCCCTCCTTGACCAGCTGCCGGACGCGCGTCACCTCGACGCCGAGCTGTTCGGCGATGTCGGGGAGGGTGAGCCAGGCGGGGACGAGTCCATCGATGTTTGCGTCAATCTCGGTCACAGGACAAGCCTGCCACCTCACACTGACAGCCGGTAGCCGGGCATCGCCATCAAGGGCTTCCTGCACACCGGAGGGTGACGGCGGGCACCCGGGCGACGACGCCCGCCGCGGCACCCGGCTACCGCGCCGCGGCCTTCAGCGGCACCGACGCGTCGGCCGCCCGCTCCCGGTCCAGGAGCGTGCCCCGCTCGATCAGCTTGCGCCCCTGGGCGAGGTCCCGCGGCCGCCCCACGGCCAGCAGCGCGACGAGCCTTCCCGCCCGTCGGCCGCCACCGCCCCGATCCGACTGCGCTTCGCGCGCACCCCCCTCACTGCGCAGCCAGAGCACCGACCAGGCGGCCCCGGCCGGGTCGCCGCGCCAGACCAGCTCGTCGGCGTCCCCGTGGTGGCCGACGTACTGCACGAACCGGCCGAACTGCTCCGACCAGAAGTACGGGACGGGGTCGTAGGCCACCCCTTCCGCCTCGCCGCGGGCGATGTTCTCGGCGACCGTGCGCGGGCCCTGGAGCGCGTTGTCCCAGTGGTGGATCAGCAGACGGGCGCCGTAGCGGGCCGACGGGAAGGAGGCGCAGTCGCCGACGGCGTAGACATCGGCGACGGAAGTGCGCAGCTGTTCGTCGGCCAGTACGGAACCGTCCTGCGGCGAGACCTCGACGCCCGAGCCGGCCAGCCAGCCGGTCGCGGGACGGGCGCCGATCCCGACGACCACCGCGTCGGCGGGCAGCACCGTGCCGTCGGCGAGGGTGACCGCGCCCGCCGTGACGGAGGCGACCCGGGCGCCGGTGCGCAGCTCCGCGCCCGCGTCCGCGTACCAGCCGGTCATGTGGGCGGCGACCTCGGCGGGCAGCGCACCGGCCAGCGGGCGGTCGGCGGCCTCGACGACGGTGACCGCGCAGCCCGCCTCGCGCGCCGCGGTCGCGAACTCGGCGCCGATCCAGCCGGCCCCGACGACCACGATCTCGTGCTGGGCGGCGAGCACCGGCCGCAGCCGCTCGGCGTCGTCCAGGGTGCGCAGCAGATGGACGCCGGGCAGTCCCTCGCTGCCGGGCAGCACGATCGGTTCGGCGCCGGTCGCGAGGACCGCGTAGTCATAGGGGACCGGGCCCTCGGCCGTCTCGATCACATGGGCGTCCGGCACCAGGCCGGTCACCGGGCGGCTGAGGTGGAGGGAGATGCCGAGCCCGGCGAAGTCGACGTCGAAGGCGGAGCCCTCGGCCTTGCCCAGCAGCACCGCCTTGGACAGCGGCGGACGGTCGTAGGGCTGGTGGGGCTCGTCGCCGAGGAGCGTGATCGCGCCGGGCCAGCCCTGTTCGCGCAGGGCGACAGCGGTCTGCACACCCGCGATTCCCGCGCCGGCGATCACGACGTGCGGCGTGCGGTCAGGGGCCTGGGAGGACTTGCTCTGCTCGCTCACCCGATCACTCTAGGACGGGGCGTGACGCGGCTCGCAGCAGCGCGCAAGGAGATCTCTGACACAGCGTCACCGCCGGACCGGCCCGGGGCGCGGGCCCCCGGGAGGCCGGGGCGCTGCCTTACGGCGCGTCGTGGCCCCGTATTAGGGTGACGGATACACGCACTCGCGGGAGCCCGGACGCACCGGGCTGAGAGGGAGGCTGGCCGGCCTCCGACCGTACGAACCTGATCCGGGTCATGCCGGCGAAGGGAGGGGCTGGATGCCCATGCAGGCAGCTGCCACACGATCGAAACCCACCCCGCGCAGCCCCGATGTGCTCGTCATCGGCGGCGGCATCATCGGCCTGGTCACCGCCTGGCGGGCGGCCGTGCGCGGGCTGAGTGCCGCGGTGGCCGACCCCGCGCCCGGTGGCGGCGCCGCCCGGGTCGCGGCCGGGATGCTGGCCGCGGTGACCGAGCTCCACTACGGCGAGCAGACCCTGCTGGGCCTCAATCTGGCCTCCGCGCGGCGCTACCCCCGGTTCGTCGAAGAGCTGGAGGAGGCCGCGGGCCGGACCGTCGGCTATCGGCGGTGCGGCACCCTGGCCGTCGCGCTGGACGCCGACGACCGCGCCCACCTGCGCGAACTGCACACCCTGCAGACCCGCTCGGGCCTGGAGTCGCAGTGGCTCACGGGGCGCGAGTGCCGACGGCTGGAGCCGATGCTGGCCCCCGGCGTACGCGGCGGCCTGCGGGTGGACGGCGACCACCAGGTCGATCCGCGCCGGCTGGCGAGCGCGCTGCTGGCGGCCTGTGAACGCGCCGGGGTGGCCTTCCACCGGAGCCGGGCCGTACGGCTGACGGTCGACGGCGGGCGGGCCGCGGGCGCCGAACTCGCCGACGGCACACGGGTGCCGGCCGGCCAGGTCGTCCTGGCCGCGGGCAGCTACAGCGGCCGGCTCGACGGCGTGCCCGACGAGGTGCTGCCGCGGGTGCGCCCGGTCAAGGGCCAGGTGCTGCGGCTGCGGCTGCCGGAGATGCCCGCGGACAGCCCCGCCTTCCTCTCGCGCACCGTACGGGCGGTCGTCCGCGGCGGCCCGCTCTACCTGGTCCCGCGGGAGGACGGCGAGCTGGTCGTCGGCGCCACCAGCGAGGAGCTGGGCTGGGACACCACCGTGACCGCGGGCGGGGTCTACGAGCTGCTGCGGGACGCGCACGAGCTGGTCCCGGGCATCACCGAGCTGCCGCTCGTCGAGACCTGCGCCGGGCTGCGCCCCGGCTCCCCCGACAACGCCCCGATGCTCGGGCCGACCGCCCTGCCCGGCCTCCATCTCGCCACCGGCCACTTCCGCAACGGAGTGCTGCTCACCCCGGTCACCGGTGACGCGATGGCCGAGGTCCTGGCCACCGGGCTCCTCCCCGAAGAGGCCCGTCCCTTCTCCCCCGCGCGCTTCTCCCCCACGCCCGAACGGCCCGCGGGGACCCCCCTCGCCGCCCCGGGTCCCGAGCGCACCCGTGCCCCACAGGAGCAGCCCGTATGAACGCCGCCCCCTCCACCCCGCCCGTCTCGGTGTCCGTCAACGGGGAGGCCCGCGAGATCCCCGGCGGGCTGACCCTCGACCGGCTCGTCGCGACGCTGTCCCAGGCGCCCTCCGGGGTGGCCGCGGCGGTCAACGACGTCGTGGTGCCCCGTACCCAGTGGCCCACCACCCCGCTCGGCGCCGGCGACCGCGTCGAGGTGCTCACCGCGGTCCAGGGAGGCTGATCCGCAGACATGGCCGACACCGCAACGCTCCGGGGGACGGACCCCGGAGCATCCGACAGCGGCTTCGCCGCGGGCTCCGACGCCCTCACCCTCGGCGGCACCACCTTCGGGTCCCGTCTGATCATGGGGACCGGCGGCGCGCCCAGCCTCGACGTCCTGGAGCGGGCGCTGCTCGCCTCCGGCACGGAGCTGACCACGGTCGCCATGCGGCGGCTGGATCCGACCGTGCAGGGCTCGGTGCTGTCCGTACTGGAGCGGCACAAGATCAAGGTGCTGCCGAACACGGCGGGCTGCTTCACCGCGGGCGAAGCGGTGCTCACCGCCCGGCTCGCCCGCGAAGCGCTCGGCACCGACTGGGTCAAGCTGGAGGTGGTCGCCGACGAGCGCACCCTGCTGCCCGACCCGATCGAACTGCTGGACGCCGCCGAGACCCTGGTGGACGACGGTTTCACGGTGCTGCCCTACACGAACGACGATCCGGTACTGGCCCGCAAGCTGGAGGACGTGGGCTGCGCCGCGATCATGCCGCTGGGCTCGCCGATCGGCTCCGGCCTGGGCATCCGCAATCCGCACAACTTCCAGCTGATCACCGAACGGGCCGGAGTCCCGGTCATCCTCGACGCGGGCGCGGGCACGGCGTCGGACGTCTCACTCGCCATGGAGCTGGGCTGCGCGGCGGTGATGCTGGCATCCGCGGTGACCCGTGCGCAGGAACCGGAGCTGATGGCGGAAGCGATGCGGTACGCGGTCGCGGCGGGACGACTGGCGCACCGCGCCGGCCGGATCCCCCGGCGCCACTTCGCCCTGGCGTCCTCCCCCACGGAGGGAATGCCGGAACTGGACCCGGAACGGCCGGCGTTCTGAATTCCCTGTCGGGTTTCGGCTTCCCACGTTTTTTCTTTCCCGCCGTTGTGGTTGCGACTGGCTTTGCTTCCCACGTTGTCGGCTGTCCCGCCGTGGTGGTTGCTCGCCGTTGCGCCTGCGGCGGGCCGGGGTCCGCTGCGCGGGGCTGTGGGTGCGGTGACGGGCCTGCGGGGCAGGGGTGTGGGACTGCTTCGCTTTACGTCCCACACCCCTGCCCCTCCGGCCCGTCCCCTCCCGTGGGGGAAGTAAGTGACGGTGAGTGGGGGCGGGCCACCCATCACCGCTTCTAGGTAACCCACGAGGTGCACCGGACCACCTACCTGCAGCCCCACCACCGTTTCTCCCTCCCACCCACGGGAGGGGACGGGTCGGAGCGGGTGGGGGTGTCCGGACGTAAAGCGAAGCAGTCCGGACACCCCCACCCGCGCAGGCCCGTCACCGCACCCCGACAGCCCCGCGCAGCGGCCCCGCCCGCCGCAGGCGCAACGGCGAACAACCACCACGGCGGGACAGGCAAAGCGCAGCGGACAGGCAAAGCGCAGCGGCCGGGCACCGCGTCAGCGGGCGACAAACGGCGAGCAACCCCCACGGCGGCAAAGACAAAGACGTGGGAGGCAAGCCAAGCGCCGCGACCCGTAGACTCGTCCCCCGTGGATACGACCCTTCAGGACCCGCTCGTGGGCCAGCTGCTCGACGGCCGCTACCGCGTCCAGGCGCGCATCGCCGCAGGCGGTATGGCCACGGTCTATCAGGCCATGGACACCCGGCTCGACCGCGTGCTCGCGCTGAAGGTGATGCACCCGGGGCTCGCCACGGACGAGGCGTTCGTCGAGCGCTTCATCCGTGAGGCGAAGTCGGTCGCGCGGCTGTCGCACCCGAATGTGGTGGGCGTCTTCGATCAGGGCGCGGACGGCACGTACGTGTACCTCGCCATGGAGTACGTCGCCGGCTGCACGCTGCGCGACGTGCTGCGCGAGCGGGGCGCCCTGCAGCCGCGGGCCGCGCTGGACGTCCTGGAGCCGATCCTGGCCGCCCTGGGGGCCGCGCACCGCGCCGGCCTGGTGCACCGCGACATGAAGCCGGAGAACGTCCTGATCGGCGACGACGGCCGGGTCAAGGTCGCCGACTTCGGTCTGGTGCGCGCGGTGGACACCAACACCACCGCCTCGACCGGCTCGGTCCTGGGCACCGTCTCCTACCTCGCCCCCGAGCAGCTGGAGCACGGCACCGCGGACGCCCGGGTCGATGTCTACGCCTGCGGTGTGGTGCTCTACGAGATGCTGACCGGCGGCAAGCCGCACACCGGCGGCACCGTGGCCCAGATCCTCTATCAGCATCTGCACGAGGACGTGCTGCCGCCGTCCGGGCTGGTGCCCGGCCTCGCGCCGCAGCTGGACGAGCTGGTGGCGCTGGCCTGCGCCCGCGATCCGCAGCTGCGTCCGCAGGACGCGGTGGCGCTGCTGTCCCGGGCGCAGGAGGCCCGTGCGCAGCTGACCGACGCCCAGCTGGACATCGTGCCGCCGGAGGCCAGGGAGCTCGCCGCGGGCGACGGCTCGGAGCGTACGGACGTGATACCGCGTACGGCCGGCGTCCAGCTGCCGCTGCCGGAGACCGGCGAGGCGGGGCTGGACCGCACCAGCCGGCTGGAGGTGCCACAGGCCTCCGAACAGACCACCCGGCTGCGGCCGGTGCCCGCCGAGGAGGCGCCCCGTGGCGGGCTGCTCCAGCGGCGGCGGCTCGCCACCGTCATCGCGGCCGTCCTGCTGGTCCTCGGGGTCGGCACGGGCGTCTGGTACATCAACTCCGGCCAGTTCACCACCGTCCCTGCGGTGCTGGACATGACACAGGCCAAGGCCGAGAAGACCCTGCGGGACGACGGGCTGGGCGTGAAGGTGGTGCGCGGCTTCAGCTCGAACGTGGAGCGCGGCCATGTCATGAAGACGGATCCGGCGAACGGCAAGCGGATCCGCGGCACGGGCACGGTCACCGTCACCATCTCCCGCGGACCGGAGATCGTCGACGTCCCGGATCTGTCCGGCACCCCGGTCGCGGACGCCAAGCGCAAGCTGCGCGACCGCGGGCTGGTGCCCGGCACCGTCACCCGGGAGTTCAGCGACGAGGTCGCCAAGGGCTCGGTGATCCGTACGGACCCGGACGCCGGGAGCAAGCGGCGTCCCGACACCGCGGTGGGGCTGACCGTCAGCCGGGGCAGCGCGGTCGAGGTGCCCGGAGTGCTCGGCAACGACCGCGCGGACGCGGCGGCCACCCTGCGCGCGGCCGGCTTCCAGGTCCGCTTCGCCGACCAGCCCGTCTTCTCCACCCAGGACAAGGGCACCGTCGCCCGGCAGACCCCGGCGGAGGGCGGCAGGCTCGGCAAGGGCGACCCGGTCACCCTCACGCTCTCCAAGGGCCCGGAGATGATCCCCGTCCCGGATGTCACCGGCAAGAACGTCGACGACGCCAAGAAGCAGCTGACGGACCTGGGCTTCCAGGTCGAGGTGAAGAAGCCGTTGCTGTTCCCGCAGGACACGGTCGACTCCCAGTCCGTCGAGGCCGGGAAGAAGGCGCCGAAGGGCGGCACGATCACCATCGAGCTCAAGGGCGCGCTGTAGGGCCCGCCGGCGGTGTCCCGCGGCTGCCGTCCGGCGGGCGCGGGGCACCTGGCACCCTGGGAGGGTGAGTACCTCCCCCGAGGGCGCCGAGCGTCGCGCCCGTGCACGTAACCCGGTCGGCGGCCATGTGCCGGTGGCCGGCGGCCTGGCGAAGACCGGCCTGCCCTACGCCCGCGAGATGGGCGACGAGGTCGTCCAGGTCTTCGTGGCCAATCCGCGCGGCTGGGCCACCCTGCCCGGCAGCCCCGAACAGGACGAGGCGTTCCGGGCGGCCTGCGCCCTGGAGGGGATTCCGGCGTACGTCCATGCGCCGTATCTGATCAACTTCGGTTCGCACACCGAGGCGACCGTCGAGCGGTCCGTGGACTCGCTGCGGCACTCGCTGCGCCGCGGTCGGGAGATCGGCGCGCGCGGCGTGGTCGTGCACACCGGATCGGCGACCGGCGGGCGGCCGCGTGCGACGGCGATGGCGCAGGTCAGGGAGCGGATGCGGCCGTTGCTCGACGAGCTGACGCACCCGGACGACCCCTGGCTGCTGCTGGAGCCGACGGCCGGGCAGGGGGCGTCGCTGTGCGCGCTGGCCGAGGATCTCGGGCCGTACTTCGACGCGCTGGACCGGCATCCCAAGCTGGGGGTCTGTCTCGACACCTGTCATGCGTTCGCGGCCGGGCACGACATGGCGGCGCCGGGCGGTATGAAGGCGCTGCTGGACGAGCTGGTGGACGTCACCGGCGAGGGGCGGCTGAAGCTGATCCACGCCAATGACTCCAAGGACGTGGTCGGCGCCCACAAGGACAGGCACGAGAACATCGGCGCGGGTCACATCGGTGCGGAGCCCTTCGGTGAGCTGTTCCGCCACCCGGCGACGGACGGTGTGCCGCTGGTCGTCGAGACCCCGGGCGGCAAGGAGGGGCACGCGGCGGACGTGGCCCGGCTCAAGGAGCTGCGCGGGTAAGGAGCCCGTCGGCCACGGCGTGTCCGCGATCCGGACGGCTTCGTGGACGGGGTGGGCGGTCGGTCGCCGTAAGGGGTGTTCCGGGTCTGCCGGGCCGCCCCGTCCGGCGGGCGGCGGGATCAGAGCTCGGGGCCGTCCCCGGGCTCCTCCTGGTACGAGTAGCGCTGCTCCTGCCAGGGGTCGCCCAGGTTGTGGTAGCCGCGCTCCTCCCAGAAGCCGCGGCGGTCGGCCCGCATGTACTCGATGCCGCGGACCCACTTGGGGCCTTTCCAGGCGTACAGATGCGGCACGATCAGGCGCACCGGGAAGCCGTGCTCCGCGGTGAGGAGCTCACCGGAGCGGTGCGTGGCGAAGAGGCACTTCTCGGCGGCGAAATCCTCGATGCGCACATTCGAGCTGAAGCCGTACTCGGCCCACACCATGACATGGGTGACATCGGGTGCCGGGGGTGCGAGTTCCAGGATCGTCCGGGTGCGCACCCCGCCCCATTCGGCTCCCAGCATGCTGAATTTCGTCACGCAGTGCATATCGGCAACGACCGTGGTGTACGGCAGCGCCGTGAATTCCTCGTGCGACCAGCAGTGTTTCTCGCCGTCGGCGGTGGCGCCGAAAGCCCGGAACTCCCAGCGTTCGGCGCGGAACTTCGGCACCGGCCCGTAATGCGTCACCGGCCAGCCCCGCTGCAACCGCTGTCCCGGAGGCAGCTGAGGATGCTCCTCTTCGCGGCTTTCCGGCTGACCCATGCCCTCCATGTTGTCAGACCGGAAGGGGTGCCGATGACCAGGGAGAGCGGGATTCGGGCAACTCGCACTAAGCATGCACTTACTGGACGCCCCGCTCCGGGCGGTGCGAGGATGCGGCACCTGCCCAGTTACTCGCGTGGAAGGAGCCCGCAGCCATGCAGGGCGACCCCGAGGTCATTGAATTCCTCAATGAGCAGCTGACCGCCGAGCTCACCGCGATCAATCAGTACTTCCTGCACGCCAAGATGCAGGAGAACTTCGGCTGGACGAAGCTCGCGAAGTACACCCGCTCAGAGTCCTTCGACGAGATGAAGCACGCAGAGATCCTGACGGACCGGATTCTCTTCCTCGAAGCTCTGCCGAATTACCAGCGGCTGTTCCACGTACGGGTGGGCCAGACCGTCACGGAGATGTTCCAGGCCGACCGGCAGGTCGAGGTCGAGGCCATCGACCGGCTCAAGCGTGGCATCGAGCTCATGCGTACCAAGGGCGACATCACCTCGGCGAATATCTTCGAGGACATCCTCGCGGACGAGGAGCACCACATCGACTATCTCGACACCCAGCTGGAGCTGGTGGAGAAGCTCGGAGAGGCGCTCTACATCGCCCAGGTCATCGAGCAGCCGAGCTGAGCGAGCGGCCGGATGCCCACCCTCTGCCCGCCTCGGAACGGCCGCGGGGGATCCCCGTCGCCCCTGAGGGCTAGGCGGCCTCCGAAAGCGCCGCGGGCGCCACGGCGTCCGCCTCCACGCCCAGCGGCTCGGGCGCACCGCTCTCGATGAGCTCCCGGCGGGGGCAGGCGCCCCGGCCGAGCAGTGCCTGGATGCGGCGGACGCAGCCGCCGCAGTCGGTGCCGGCCTTGCAGGCGGAGGCGATCTGCCGGGGCGTGCAGGCACCCGTGTCCGCGTGCTCACGGACCTGCTGCTCGGTGATCCCGAAGCAGGAGCAGACGTACACGCGGCTTCACCTTCCGTGGCGGCACCTCATCCATCCGGCTGATCTTGGGTGAGGTAACCCTTACCTTACCTGCCGCGGCGGGGGCTGCACAACGCAGTGGGGCGCGGATCACAGATCCGCGCCCCACTCTCGTCCGTCCCCTGCTCGTCAGTGCAGGTCAGCGGCTCGCCGGCTCACTGGTCGCGGTACATCTCCGCCACCAGGAAGGCCAGGTCGAGCGACTGGCTGCGGTTGAGCCGCGGGTCGCAGGCGGTCTCGTAGCGCTGGTGGAGGTCGTCGACGAAGATCTCGTCGCCGCCGCCCACGCACTCGGTGACGTCGTCACCGGTCAGCTCGACGTGGATACCGCCCGGGTGCGTGCCGAGGCTCTTGTGGACCTCGAAGAAGCCCTTGACCTCGTCCAGCACGTCGTCGAAGCGCCGGGTCTTGTGACCGGAGGCGGCCTCGAAGGTGTTGCCGTGCATCGGGTCGCAGATCCAGGCGACCTGCGCGCCGGAGGCGGTGACCTTCTCGACCAGCTCGGGGAGCTTGTCGCGGACCTTGTCCGCTCCCATGCGGGTGATGAAGGTGAGCCGGCCCGGCTCCCGCTCCGGGTCGAGACGCTCGATGAGCGTCAGCGCGTCCTCCGGCGTCGTCGTCGGGCCGAGCTTGACGCCGATGGGGTTGCGGATGCGCGAGGCGAACTCGATGTGCGCACCGTCCAGCTGACGGGTGCGCTCGCCGATCCAGACCATGTGGCCGGAGACGTCGTAGAGGTTGCCGGTGCGCGAGTCGACCCGGGTCAGCGACGACTCGTAGTCCAGGACCAGCGCCTCGTGGGAGGCGAAGAACTCGACGGTGCGGAACTCCTCCGGGTCCACCCCGCAGGCGTTCATGAAGTTCATCGCGCGGTCGATCTCGCGGGCCAGCGCCTCGTAGCGCTGTCCGGAGGGCGAGGACTTCACGAAGTCCTGGTTCCAGGCGTGCACCTGCCGCAGGTCGGCGTAGCCGCCCGTGGTGAAGGCGCGCACGAGGTTCAGCGTCGCCGCGGAGGCGTGGTACATCCGCTTGAGCCGCTCGGGGTCCGGGATCCGGGCCGCCTCGGTGAACTCGAAGCCGTTGACGGAGTCGCCGCGGTAGGTCGGCAGCGTCACCCCGTCGCGGGTCTCGGTGGGCTTGGAGCGCGGCTTGCTGTACTGGCCGGCGATCCGGCCGACCTTGACCACCGGGACGGACCCGGCGTAGGTGAGTACGGCGCCCATCTGGAGGAGCGTCTTGAGCTTGTTGCGGATGTGCTCGGCGGATACGGCGTCGAAGGCCTCCGCGCAGTCGCCGCCCTGAAGCAGGAACGCCTCACCGCGGGCGACCGCTCCCAGGCGCTCGCGCAGCTGGTCGCACTCGCCCGCGAAGACGAGCGGCGGATAGGACTCGAGCTCCGCGATCACATCGCGCAGAGCCTCTTGGTCCGGCCAGTCAGGCTGCTGCGCCGCGGGCAGGTCTCGCCAGGTGTGGCCACCGGCGTGGGTTTCAGCGTTCACGGTCACACTGCCCACATTACGGGGTCCCGGGAGAGTGTCCGTCCCGGTATCCGGACTTTGAGACGCACTGCACTCGGACGGTCCGGTAGGGTGCCCCTCATGTGCACGCGACCGGCGACGAACAGCAACTGGTGGTGGACCGCTCATCCGGCGGCCCACTGATTCGCGCGCACACCACACACTTCGCGAAGGCCGCCCGAGGGGCGGCCTTCAGCCTTTGCGGCGGCCGTTCCTCCTCTTCCTGGAAGGAACCCCGTCATGCACCGCGAGGCCCCTGCCCGCCCGGACGCCGCCGCACTCGTCGAGCGGCTGCTCGACCCCGCCTGCCCGCCCTTCGCCCTGCTCCACCGCCGCTCACCCGGGCGGGAGGCGGCCTCCCCCACCGTCGAGGTGCTGATCGGTGACGTCGACGAGGTCGGGCGGCTGGCCGACATCCCGCTCGGCGAGGGGGTGCCGGACGCGCCGGTGACCGACGCGCTCGCGCTGATCCCGTTCCGCCAGATCCGCGAGCGCGGCTTCCGGGCCCACGACGACGGCACGCCGCTGGCCGTGCTGCGCCCCCGCGAGAGCGCGGAGCTGCCGCTCGACGAGGTGCTGGCGGCGCTGCCCACCCAGGAGGTGCGGGTGACGGACGGGGCCTTCGACGTGGACGACGACGCCTACGCCGAGATCGTCGGGCGGGTGGTACGGGACGAGATCGGCACCGGCGAGGGCGCGAACTTCGTCATCCGCAGGACGTTCGAGGGCACGATCGAGGACTTCTCGGCGGCCGACGCGCTGGCGCTGTTCCGGCGGCTGCTGGCCGGTGAGCGCGGTGCGTACTGGACGTACGTGGTGCACCGCCCCGGGGTGCGCACCCTGGTCGGCGCCAGCCCCGAGGTGCATGTCCGGATGACCGGCGGCAGGAGCGAGCGCGGGCCGCTCCCCTCCGAGGACGGCGGGCGGGAAGCCGGCACGGTCGTGATGAACCCGATCAGCGGCACCTACCGCTACCCCGAGGGCGGCCCCACGGCCGAGAGCCTGCTGGCGTTCCTCGGCGACCGCAAGGAGGTCGAGGAGCTGTCCATGGTGGTGGACGAGGAACTGAAGATGATGTGCACCGTCGGCGACCGGGGCGGGGTGGTGATCGGGCCCCGGCTCAAGGAGATGGCGCACCTCGCGCACACCGAGTACGAACTGCGCGGCCGGTCCACGCTCGATGTGCGCGAGGTGCTCAAGGAGACGATGTTCGCGGCGACGGTCACCGGGTCGCCGGTGCAGAACGCCTGCCGGGTGATCGAGCGGTACGAGCCGGTGGGCGCCGACGGGCGGGGCCGCGGCTACTACGCGGGGGCGCTGGCGCTCATCGGGCGGGACGCGGGCGGCGCGCAGACGCTGGACTCGCCGATCCTGATCCGTACCGCCGACATCTCCGCCGACGGCCGGCTGCGGGTGCCGGTCGGCGCCACCCTCGTCCGCGCCTCCGACCCGCACAGCGAGGTCGCCGAGACGCACGCCAAGGCCGCGGGCGTGCTGAGCGCGCTGGGGGCCGTGCCGGCGCCCGTGCGCGCGACGGGCGGGGACCGGCGGCAGCGGCTGGCCGACGACCCCCGGGTGCGGGCCGCGCTGGACGCCCGCCGCGCCGACCTCGCGCCCTTCTGGCTGCGGATGCAGACCACCGCGCCGATCGCCGGGCTGAGCGGGCACGCGCTGGTCGTCGACGCGGAGGACACCTTCACCGCGATGCTGGCGCATCTGCTGCGCACCTCGGGACTGACGGTCACCGTGCGCCGCTTCGACGAGCCGGGGCTGCGCGAGGCCGCCCGCGCGCACCGGGGCCCGGTCGTGCTGGGCCCGGGGCCGGGCGACCCGTCGGACGCCACCGACCCCAAGATGCGTTTTCTGCGGTCGCTGACCGCCGAGCTGCTCGCCGGGCACCGTTCGCCGCTGCGGCACGGGGCGGACGCGGCGAGCGGTACGGGCGGGCGGCCGGAGGGCCTGCTGGGGGTCTGCCTCGGGCACGAACTGATCGCCGCCGAGCTGGGGTTGGAGATCGTCCGCAAGGAAGTGCCCTACCAGGGCGCGCAGGAGCGGATCGACTTCTTCGGGCGTCCGGAGACGGTCGGCTTCTACAACACCTTCACGGCCCGCTGCGACGACCGCACGGAGGAGGAACTCGCCATGCACCGCGTGGAGTTGAGCCGGGACGCGGACACCGGGGAGGTGCATGCCCTGCGCGGTCCGGGCTTCGCCGGTGTGCAGTTCCACCCCGAGTCGGTGCTGACCCTGGACGGCGCCGCGGTCACCGCGCAACTGCTGGCAGCTGTCCTCGTGTGACCAGCATGTTCTCGTTGGTGCGGTGGGCCAGGTGGTCCTCGACGTTGGCCACGGTGGCCTCGACGATCTGGCCGACCGCGTCCTCGGTGAAGTACGCCTGGTGCGAGGTGACCAGCACGTTCCCGAAGGTCATCAGGCGGGCGAGGGTGTCGTCGTCGACGATGTCCAGGGACTTGTCGAAGAAGAAGAACTTGGCCTCCTCCTCGTAGACGTCCAGGCCGACGCCGGTGAGCCGGCCGGCCTTGAGCGTCTCGACGAGGGCCGCGGTGTCGACGAGCCCGCCGCGGCTGGAGTTGACCAGGATCGCGTCGTCCTTCATCGCGGCCAGCGCGGCGGCGTCGACGAGCCGCCGGGTCTCCGGCACGAGCGGGACGTGGAGGCTGACCAGATCCGCCTCGGCGAACAGCCGCTCGCGGGGGACGTACTTCATGCCCAGTCCGACACAGCGCGGGTTCTCGACGAGGTCCCAGCCCAGCAGGTTCATCCCGAAGCCATGGGCGATCCGGGTGAACGCCTCGCCGATCTTGCCGGTGCCGAGCACCCCCGCCGTCCGCCCGCGCAGATCGCGGCCCATCAGGCCGTCCAGCCGGAAGTCGAAGTTGCGGGTGCGGTTGGTGGCCCGGACGATCCGCCGGTTGACGGCCAGCGCGAGGGCCCAGGCGAATTCGGCGACCGCGTGGGGGGAGTAGAAGGAGACCCGGCCGATGCTCATCCCGAGGTCGGCCGCGGCCTCCAGATCGATGTTGTTGAAGCCCGTGGAGCGCTGGGCGATCAGCTTCGTCCCGCCGGCCGCGAGGGTCTGCAGGACGTCCGCGCCCAGATCGGCGTTGACGCTGGAGCTGACGATCTCGTAGCCGTGCGCGATGGGCGCGGTGTCGCGGTTGAGGAAGACATCCAGGCTGCGGACCTGGTGACGGCCGGCGAAGGCCTTCTCCAGGAACGGCCGCTCATCTGCCTGCACCCCGAAGGCGACGATCTCCACGAGCTCTCCCGGTTCTCCGGCCGGCTGTGCACCACCACCCATGGGGCGAGTGGCCGGACATATCGCGTAGGGCGAATATACGGCCGCTCGCCCGGAGGTGCCGCCCGGAGCGCGGGACGGCGGCGGCCGGCGCGGGGACGGGAACGGTGGCGGGCCCGGCGGCGGGCCCGGCTCAGCCGAAGAACACGCCGGCCTCGGCGTAGAGCGACGGGTCGACGGTCTTCAGCCGTGCGGTCGCCTCCGCGATCGGCACCCGGACGATGTCGGTGCCGCGCAGCGCGACCATCTTCCCGAAGTCGCCGTCGCGCACCGCGTCGATGGCGTGCAGCCCGAAGCGGGTGGCCAGCCAGCGGTCGAAGGCGCTGGGCGTGCCGCCGCGCTGGGTGTGCCCCAGGACCGTCGTCCGCGCCTCCTTGCCGGTACGCGCCTCGATCTCCTTGGCCAGCCACTCCCCCACACCGGAGAGCCGGACATGGCCGAAGGAGTCGGTGGAGTCGTCCTTGAGCACCATCTGGCCGTCCTTGGGCATCGCGCCCTCGGCGACGACCACGATCGGGGCGTAGCGGACCTTGAAGCGGGATTCGATCCAGCGGCAGACCTGCTCGATGTCGAAGCGCTGCTCCGGGATGAGGATGACGTTCGCCCCGCCGGCGAGACCGGAGTGCAGCGCGATCCAGCCGGCGTGCCGGCCCATCACCTCGACGACCAGCACCCGCATATGGGATTCGGCGGTGGTGTGCAGCCGGTCGATGGCCTCGGTGGCGACGCCGACGGCGGTGTCGAAGCCGAAGGTGTAGTCCGTGGCCGACAGGTCGTTGTCGATGGTCTTGGGGACGCCGACGCAGGGGATGGCGTGTTCGCCGGAGAGCCGGGCGGCGACGCCGAGGGTGTCCTCGCCACCGATCGCGATCAGCGCCTCGATCTCCTGCTTGGCGAGCGTCTCCTTGATCCGGCGGACGCCGTCGTTCTCCTTGAAGGGGTTGGTCCGCGAGGAGCCGAGGATGGTGCCGCCGCGGGGCAGGATGCCGCGCACCGCCGGGATGTCCAACGCGACCGTGTCGCCTTCCAACGGCCCGCGCCAGCCGTCCCGGAAGCCGACGAATTCGTATCCGTACTCCTGGGTGCCCTTGCGGACGACACCCCTGATCACCGCGTTCAGACCCGGGCAGTCGCCGCCGCCGGTCAGTACTCCGACCCGCATCGCTGCTTCACCTACATCCCGTCAGTGGCCGCGCACGGCCGTGTGTGAGCCGACGCCGGTCACGCTAATGGTGATCTGGGTCACTTCGGGATGGGACAAACGTGATGTCCGTGATTTTCCGGGGAGTTGGTGCGGGGCGTTCACCCGTACGAGCGGCTCCTTCCGGGTGGCGGCCCGGCCGGGCGGTGCGCGCCGGTCACGCCTCGTCGAGGCCGCGCTCTATCGCGTACCGCACCAGCTCCACGCGGTTGTGCAACTGGAGCTTGCCGAGGGTGTTCTGGACGTGGTTCTGCACCGTGCGGTGCGAGATGACCAGCCGCTCGGCGATCTGCTTGTACGAGAGCCCCTTGGCGACCAGGCGCAGCACCTCGGTCTCCCGGTCCGTCAACTGCGGTGCGCCCGGCTCGTCCGGCGCCGCGGGGGCCGGTTCGGTCGCCAGCCTGCGGTACTCGCCGAGCACCAGACCGGCCAGGCCCGGGGTGAACACCGCATCGCCGGCGGCCGTGCGCCGTACCGCGTCGAGCAGTTCCTCGGTGCTCGACGACTTCAGCAGGTAGCCGGTCGCGCCGGACTTGACCGCCTCCAGGACATCGGCGTGCTCACCGCTCGCGGACAGCACCAGCACCCGCAGCGCCGGATTGGCGCCGACGAGTTCCTTGCACACCCGCACGCCGGGCAGCCCGGGCAGGTTGAGGTCCAGCACCAGCACCTCGGGCCCCGCGGCCTGTGCCCTGCGCACC